>CAVTYB010000008.1:0-242500 GCA_963738825.1 uncultured Alphaproteobacteria bacterium
ACGCATCGGCCAATTTCTCGCTCAGTCACTCGAACGGCTATTTGAAATCGCAGGCCTGCGACATGGTTTTCCAGCAGGCCAAGCATTTCAAATGATCAGAACATCAGGACCCAGTCGCTCAGGAAGACCCAGCCGCTTCCCGCCTACTGGAATCGGCATATGGTATCCGCCCGACCGGCGAGCGATCGAGCCAAATCGCTTCGAGATTCACATGCATCTCGCGGCGGCCGAAAGGGTAGTAATTCACGCCGAACGCCCACTCGTCCGGGTCTCCGTTCTGCGCCCCATATCTTCGAGTCGGTGACGTAGGTTTGTAGGAAATCCTTGATCGGCATGGCAGACGGCCTGGATCGCGTATCCACTGTCCTTTATTTCGGTGACCGGCACGTATCCGATTGTGTTAAAATGGTCGACCTGGCGCCAGATACCATTGGCCTTCCAGCGAGAGGCCCTTGTACTTGATGCCAAGATCGATGCTTGCCATCGTCCCAACGTGCTTGCTCGATCTTGCCGCCGGTGCCGAACGGGTCAGGACTGAACAGCAAGGTGCCATCGGTCAGCCTGATCTGGGAATTCTCGAAATCGTTCCGCGAGGTTGGCCCTGCGCCGTCTCGGTGCTGCGGTTAAGGTGAATGGCGAAAGAGCGTCGCGAGCTTTTGATGGTAATCATAATCGCCAAAGCCATTCTGCAAGTCCGAATTCGCCCGGTAGTCGGCATCCACACCAGATCGAGCCAGAGATCGTGTCGAACTTGTTGTCGAGCTGCTTCGAGCTGACGCCGAGAGTCGACAGATTGTTGCCGATCATCACTCGATATTCGAGCCCCTTGGCGAGGTGCCCGAGCGCATCGATTCCGCTCGTGTAAGAGCCGCGGAAGAATTCGTCGGCCATCACGCGATTGTCATGCCGAAGCCATTTGGGAAAGCTGTAGTTGGTGCTTCGGGTCGTCGGGAGCGGCATGATCCCGGCGCTGACCGACAGCCAGTCCGCAAATTGATACCGAAGGAAGCCCGCAACCACGACCTGGGCGCCCTCGCCCTGGTTCGCATTGTTGGTCCAGATGAAGATCAGATGGCTGAAGCTTGGGCGTGAACAGCCAGCCTTTGAACTGAAGGCTCACCTTGTAGAGCTGGACCTCGTTGCGGCGGTCGATCGGGATCACGTCTTCCGAAGCTGTCGATATAGGTCGGGTCAAGCGCGTTCTGATTCAGGTAGCGCGCATAGGCCATCAGCCCGAGATATTCCGTGGCGTGGCTGGAATTGACAGCACCCAGCCGGTATCACGTTTGAACGTGCCGAGCTTCTGAGGCGATCGAGGAACCCGTCGTCTGCATTCTCCGGCTGCGGTTGCGGCGGCGGCTGCTCGACTGCTCTGCTTCAGCTGTCTAGGTCTCCGCAGGAGGGGTCGCTTCAAGCGTCAATTGGGTTGCGGCCGGAAGCGGCCTTTGCGGCGGCGCTGCCGAAGCCAGACATGCGGCGAATGGCTACTCCAAGGCTCCGTCTCGAGCGCGTCTGATGCGCGCGTCGAAATCGTTCATCCGCTGCTGCATGTCGCGGCGCTCGAGCTGCAGAAGCTTGAGCTGATCCGCCGGAGACATATTCCCTTGAGGCTGCTCCGATTGGTCCTTGACCTCCGCTTTCTGTTCCGACGGCGTTGGAAGCGTTCCAGCGTCCTGCGCAAGTGCCCGACGCGGCGTCAATAGGACGCACGCGACTGACGCAAGCAATGACCATTTATTGTTGAACATGGGCGTCGCTCCCACTCCCGCACCCTCGTCCGCGCGGCGTCGAAAATTCGTTCGTAATTGCCGAATAAGATTGCCTGCTTCGTCTGCAGGCCTGACCTTCGCGAAGATCGGGTCCCACAGGTGGAACACGCGCACGTTCGCGTCGATGCTGCTCGGCGCGACATTGTCGGTGCCGAAGAGGAAACGATCCGGATATTTGTCGAACATCGCCGCTACGCGCGCCATCACGTCCTGGCTCGACACGCGCATATTTCGCGAGCTCGTCCCAGCTGATGTCGAAATAGACGTTGACTGTATTTGCGGATCGGACAGAATCCGCTCGATGAGCTCGATGTGCCGCGGCGAACGCTGCGTCGGCCTCCGGACTAGCGTCGGTCGGCGCGGGCTGGACGACACCGGCCGAGACCGGTGTGCGCCCAGATGATCGTCGTCTTCGGGATGGCGTGCGAGGACGTCGCAGCATCTGCGGTAATAGACCGGCAGCGCGCCTGCCCTTCGGAAGGGCGCGTCGATGTCGTTGTGGAAGATGACCGCGAGCCCGCCTCGCCCGCGAAATCGAGGATCCGGTCGAGTGCCGGATTGAAGAATGTCGCGCCTTCGCCCGCGACCTTGCTCGAGACGAATTCCTTGTGGATCGAGAACTCGCCGATGCCGCTGAACACGCCGGGGTACATTTGGAGCACGCGCTCGATGTGGTCGGCCGCGTACATGTCGCTCGGGTTGAAGCCCGTGATCATCGGATCGAGCCGCGCGCGATCCTTCGCGTGGAAGCGACAGATATTCGTGCGCGATGATCGCGTCGGTGAACGAGTAATAATAGAGCGGCGCGTCGGTCTGCAGGTAATAGGTCGGCGCGAAGTCGCCGGAATTGCCGTAGCACCACGTCTGCTGCAGCGGGATCCCGAACAGTCGTCGAACGCTTCACGACATTGCCCCATCATCGCGACATACTGTTTCGCGGTCAGCCCCTTCTGAACGTAGTTCGTCAGGTGGAAGTGAGCATCGTCGAAGAGGTATTTTCCCCCACTGCGGTACTGGCTGGTCTGCTGCCTGAAGGGGACTAGGAACGCAGAGAGCAGCCAGACACGCAGTGAGGTACCCGATCCCACGCACGCGCTGTTCGCTCAGCCGAATTGCGCGTAGGGATTCAATCCAGCGCTGCCGCGATATCCGTGATCGCCTTCTGGCCGCGAACGCTGTTGCCTGCGGCATCCAGCGGCGGCGCGAACGTGCCGACTCCGGCTTTGCCGGGCGAGACGGCGATCAGCCCGCCGCCGACGCCGCTCTTTGTCGGCAGGCCCGTACGGTACAGCCATTTGCCGCTGTCGTCGTACATGCCGGCGGTCGACATGATCGCGAGCACGCCGGGAACGTGGCTTGGCATCGATCACCTGCTTGCCGGTGACCGGGTTGCGGCCGCCGTAGGCAAGGGTGGCGCCCATCACCGCGAGGTCGCGCGCCGACACGTTGATCGAGCAGGCGCGCGTGTAGAGGTCGACCGCGGCGCCGGGTCCATCGGGAATTTCTGATAGGCGGACATCAGCATCGAGATGGCGCGGTTGCGCTGGTTGGTGTCGCTCTCCGACTTGTAGACCGGCTGGTTCACCTCGAGCTGGCGGCCAGCGAAATCGGAATGGAATTGGATGATCTTGTTCCAGACGTCGTCGGAGCGTGGATCCCTTGACGTTGCCGACCGTGGCGATGGCGCCCGGATTGACGAACGGGTTCATCTCCGCGCCTTTGTACTGCTCGATCGCGGTGATCGAGTTGAACACCTGCCCGGTCGAGTCGACGCCGACGGTTTCCTCGAGCTTCTGGTTGCCCGATTGCTGCATCACCAGCGCGGCGGTGAAGACCTTGCAGATCGACTGGATCGAGAACAGCTGCTTGGTATCGCCGACCTCGTGCAGCTTTGCCGTCGGCGCTGACGAGCGCGATTCCGAAATAGTTCGACGGGACCTCCGCGAGCGCCGGGATGTAGTCCGCGTTCTTGCCCTCGTTCAGCGCCTTGTACTTGTCGTACGCGTCCTTGAGCGCGGCATCGATCTTCGAGCCGGAAAGCCTGGCTTGGGCAAAGGCCGCGCCCGGGGTTCCAAGATCGATTGCGCCGATCGCGGCACCGGCGGCGAGCGCCCCCATCATTCCGCGACGTGAAAAGGTCAGGTCATTCATGGCGAAATCTCCCGCCAGTGTTCGTCTCATTCGAATAGGTCCCAGATGTTCTTGCTCGAGAAATCCCAGTGCAGGCTGTACTGGAAGCGCACGTCCTTCCCGGAGTTGCCGTCATTGTCGGTGCGCTTGCCCCACAGCAGCTCGCCGCCGGTGAAAACGTTGCTTTCGGGATGCCAGAGCAGGTTCACCGAGGCGTATTGGCCTTTGTGGAACGCGGTGGCGGCCTGGAAATTGGTGTTGTCGACCTTGTCGAAGCTGTAACCGATCGACGAGGTCCACTGCTTCGACCAGTTGAAGTCGACGTAGCTAGTCCAGCCGAAGAGCTTCACTGCTTCCGCGCTGGGCACGAGGATGAGCCCGATGTCCGGCGGTGGCGCGGGGATCACGGCGATATTCGGGGCCAAGTCCATGCCGCCGTCGTTCATGTAGCTGGCGATGCCGCGGCCATAGACCGCGCCAATCCGCAGCCGTCGCGAGCGAGACATTGAAGGAGCTGCCGAGGTTTACGCCCCAGCCAGTCTTGTGACCCCTTGGCTCGTTATCGGTTGTGCCGATCGTCTCATAGCCGACCCGGCGCAGGATTCCGGAAAGCTGAACATGGCCCCACTTGCCTTCGTAGCGAACCTGAGCGGTTGCGTCAGGGACCTTCTCGTCGTTGCGGATATTCGATGCGATGGCCTCGTCGATCAGGCGGAGATTGCCTGTGTCGATGTCGTTACCGGGATGCTCGAGCGCGACCGCTGCTTTCCACCCGTTCCGATTCCAGAAAGTCCACCGAAACTGCGGATTGCGCAGGAACACCATGCCTGCCGGCCCCCAATAATCGACCGTGTTTGGGAAGAGGTCTCCATCCATGAACAGGCTGTTTGTCTGTCCGGCGAGGAATGGCCCCCAGCTGGCGTATGCGTGGCGTAGCCGAAACGTCGTCTGCCCCTCGTCGACGCCCACCCCAAACAGGTCGAATTCGAACTTTGCTTCGTACGGCTTGCCAGCGAGAGTTCCATCCGCCTTGGCGCCCAGGCGCGACTGCCGAGCGCTGAAAACCGACTGGCCGTCGCTTCCGAACTGGCCTTTGACCGTCGGAATTCGTGAAGGCCGAAGCGTCGCATCCCAGTTGGGATTGACACGGTTGAAGTCCTGGATCGCGTCAGCCTGGATGAAGCCGTAGAGCGTGAGATTGTTATCGCCCTGCTTCCGAGGTGCGGGGGGAACCGGTACTGGTGAGACGACCGCTGTGCTCGGAATACCGAGTACATTTTCAAGCCGGGTCATCCTGGAGCGGAGATCCTGAAGCTCCTGGATAGCCTGGGCGCGTTCTTCAGGTGTGAGCGGGCGCGCCGCTGTGTCCTGCGCCGACGCACCGCTTGATCCCGAAGCGGCTAAATCGGCCGCCGCCCAAGCAGGACCACTCGCGACGAGAGCCGTTGCGAGAAGAAGCGCTTTCGTCATGACCACCCCCAGTCGCAGTTCGTGGTCGACTATGGGGGCGCGGCTGACAGCAGTAACTCAGGGTCTGCCCGCAAAACCCCGCGAGACGAACCTAGTTTAGAAGGGTGAAGTTTGGGGTTGCCCCGGAACGGCCTTAACGCGCGCCGGTCGGCGATGACGCGATGATCTTGCGCAAGCCCTTCGCGCTGATCGCCGCCCAGTCGTCGAACAATCGTTCGAAGTCCGCCCAGTTGCTCACTGAATTGCGCATCATCACGAAATGATCGCCAGCGGCGCCATGATCGACCGCGCGGCCGAGAAGCTCGCCGCTCACCAAATCGCGGACTTCGATCACCAGCGTTCCGTATCCAGCCTGCTCGGAGAATGTCCTGCTCCCCGCGGAGTTCATTTCGGGCGCGGAAACATCGACATTGGCGATCCCCACCGCGACCTTCAGCGCATCTTCAGCGGGAGTCGTGACGATTTGGAATCCTGCGTCGCGGAATCTTCTTTCGAAGGCGCTTCGGGCTTTTTCCTGCAATTCGTCGATGGCCTTGCGCAGTTTCGAATCGGAAACCTTCGAAAGCCCGCTGCGCGAGCGGTTCATGTCCCTTTGCCAATTCTTTTTGAAGGCGACTTGCGTGGGCTCCAGGATGATCGCCTTGTACTGCCGGAAATCGGCGCCCGGGCGAAGATAGAGATAATCGACATTCTTGGCCGGCACTTTGGCCAGACCATCCCAGTTCGCCGGAGGTTTTGCCGGCAATGGGCTGGGAGCGAGGACGAAGAGCGCAGCAGCGGTGAGAACCCGCCCAACCAGCCGAGAAGCAAGCATGTGCCAGTTCCTTTCAGCGTCGTGCGGCGCCGAGCGTACAGCTCGTGCCTCCACTGCTCGCGCTTATCCAAGCTTCGATAAAGCGCTCTATTCGGGAAAGTCCCGATATTCGGGGAACTTTTTGTTTGTAATCACAGCGTAGCTTCGAGGCGCGATCCTCGGAGCAACGGGGGTATTGTCGATGAAGGACAGCTATCAGGGACGCGCGGTCCAAACAGCGCTAGAATCGGCGCTGGCAAGATGAGCAGCCCAATCAAGCGCGTGATGATCGTTGACGATCACGACGCCCTGCGTCGCGGAATTCGCGCGCTCATCGAGACCCGCCAGAATTTCGTCGTCGTCGCGGAGGCCGCGACCGGCCATGCAGCGATTGAAGAAGCGAGACGGACCACTCCTGACATTGCGATCGTCGATTACTCGCTTCCCCAACTCAACGGTCTCGATCTGACCTATGCGCTCAAGCGCGAGCTGCCTCGTCTCGAGATCATGATCTACACCATGCACAGCCGCGACGAGATCATCACCGGAATCCTCAGGGCGGGAGCGCGCGCCTATGTGATGAAGTCGGAACTCAGAGGATCATCTGCTCGCGGCGCTCGATGCGCTTGCGGTGAAACGGCCCTATTTCTCGGGTGCGGTTTCCGAGGCCCTGCTCGAGCAATTCCTGCAGTCGAATCGGCACATCAATACCGACGTTCTGACTCACCGCGAGCGGGAGGTCGTCCAGCTGATTGCCGAAGGCAAGATCAACAAGCAGATCGCGAACACGCTCGATATCAGCGTCAAGACGGTCGAGACCCACCGCGCCAGCGCGATGCGAAAACTGAACCTCCGGACGACTGCGGACCTCGTCCGCTATGCGGTACGCAACAGCCTTATCGAGCCCTAATCCTGCTTTAGCGAAGGGTCATTAGAAGATGAGCGGAATGGCCGCCTCAACCATTGCGCCCCGATCGAGATTCTGGATCGTCAATTTGCCGCCAACCTGATCGAGGCGGCTTTGCATGTTCGCCAAGCCACGGCCGGCCCCCGACGCGCCGGGTGGAGTTCGAAAGCCGACGCCATCGTCAACAGTTCGAAGCGTCACGGTTTCGTTCGCAATGGCGAGGTCTAGTGACACGTTGCTCGGACGTGCGTGTCGTGAAGCGTTCGCAAGTGCTTCCTGCGCGATTCGGTAGATGGTGCGCGCGATCGCCGGAGTGACGCTGTCAGGCAGCTCATCGAAGTGTGTGCGGACCGGAAGTCCCGTCCGAGCAGCGAACTCCGTCGCCATGGCTCCCAGTTCAGAGCCCAGCCTGCCTGCGTGCAAATGGCCCGGGTCTCCAAGCGAACGGACCTCATCGTGCAGCTCAGAGATCGTGGTTCCAAGGGCGTTCAGGATTTCACCAAACAGCTTCGAGTCCGCCACAGAGGTCGTCTGTTTAAGACGGATGAGCTGCAGCTCGAGCGTCACAAGCAGCTGCGAGGTGGAGTCGTGAAGCTCGCGAGCGAGACGGCCGCGTTCGTCGCGGCGAATGCGCAGTTCGTTGTCCCGATCCGCATGATTCTGACCGACGACGTTGGAGGATCTCGTCGCAGATTTCTGACGGCTGCGGCTTCCCGCTATGAACGGCTTCACGTCGCCCGGGTCACGGCGGACAAAGAGATCTGGCGACTTCTCTTTAGCCTCTTCCGGAATATCCATTGGCCAGTACCTACGACCGGCCCCGAGCAGTATCTAAAGACACGCCACAGCAAATCACTGACCCGGAAGCCGAGGATTATTCGGCACAGGCCATTATTACTCCCCTTCGACCATTACGCCAATATCGCTCAACACCAATTCGCCAAGATCGGCGCTAGGCTGTCGAGGTAAGAGGGTTTTCCCCGATTCCAACGCACGCCGAACGGAGTTGAATTCGGCCGTGGTTCGCGACTCGCTCTTTCCCTTCGAGCGCTCGAGCCATGAGTTGCCCAGTTCAACGGGCCGCCCGGCATCATCTCCCCGCCGGGCGGCCCATTTGCAACACTCGGTCGATAATATCGTTAACTCCGGTCAATGCACCGTGCGGAATCGGGTGAACCCCCGATGGGAACAGGCCTCTGCCAAAGCCACCCAAAATGCTCTAAAGAGGGCGCGCCTTCGATGAGGGATATCCCTCGCGGGCGTGTCGAACCGAGTGCGTAAGCATCGTTTGATAAGAACCAGGGGATTGGCTCATGCGAAAGTATTTACTTGCAACGGTAGCCTGCCTGACCGTCGCGTCGCCGGCTGTCGCAAAGGACAATAGCGGCTATGTCGGTCTCGACATTGGCGCAGTATGGCCGAAGAGCCATGACATCGAAGGTGGGATAGACTTCACCAATCCGGCGGTTGCCGACATTCCTTTCCACAGCATCGGCAGCCTTAATTACAAGGCCGGAATCGATGCAGACATCATAGGCGGCTACGATTTCGGCATGTTCCGGCTCGAAGGAGAGCTCGGCTACAAGCACGGCAGTGCGAAAAGCATCAGCCTGGAGAGCGCCTTCCTCGACGCCATCAACAGGGAGGCCGAGCTCAATATCACTGACACTGCGTTCAACATCGACAATAAGACGAACGCCTGGTCGGGGATGATCAATGGCTGGCTCGACTTCGGCGGCAATGGCCCCGGTCAGATCGGCGGGGGTGTTGGCGCGGGCGTCGGCTATGCCGGCGTTCACGAATTCAACAGCAGCCACAGCACCTTTGCCTGGCAGTTGCTTGCCCAGGCTTACTATCCGGTTAGCGACCAGTTCGATATCGGCCTGAAGTATCGCTACTTCCATGCCGGCAAGAACAATGGCGAGGACACTTTCGCGTTTGCCAACCCCACCGTCTGCACATTGCCGGTTCCGAGTGTTTGTTCCGGCGGCGTGGCGACCCTGGGCGACAATGCGAGGTTCGTGTCGAACAGCCTGTTGCTGAGCCTGGTCTATAACTTTGCAGCGCCTCCGCCGCCGCCTCCGCCTCCACCTCCGCCGCCGCCGCCTCCGCCGCCGCCTCCGGCGACCCAGACGTGCCCGGACGGATCGGTGATCCCGGCGACGGATACGTGCCCGGCACCGCCACCGCCTCCGCCTCCGGCGCCTGCGCCGCAGGGCGAACGCGGCGGAAATTAGGTCGGCTACAAAGGCTTAGCGGAGTTCCTCCGCTGCAGCCCGGACATGTCGGAGAAGTCCCGGCGGAAGCAATTCTGCCGGGATTTCTTATGGCCGGCCCGTCGGGAGTTCGGGAAGCGCTTATGGTGCGCTCCACCATTCAACTCAGCGTAACGCCGCGCAAAGATAGGGAATTGCCCCGATAGTGACGCGCCAAACGCTCCCATAGTCGAAGGACTGAACGCCGCCATCGCGCGGCTGGCACGGGGAGTGCTACGCATGACGATCAATCGTTCGTTCCTTCCGCTGTTGGCGCTGCTCCTACCGGCGGCGCTGGCAATGTCGTCCTGCCAGAAGAAGGCCCCGGCGGGGCAAGAGCAAGGCCAGGGGCAGGTCGAATTGACCGAGGCCGCTTTCCCTGATTTCGACGGCGACGCCCCCGCGCCTCAGGCGAAAGTCGATCCGACCGCCATCCAGGCGATTCAGGACATGAGCAAATATCTGACGTCGCTGAACAGCTTCAGGCTGACCACCGACGGCACGATCGACACAGTGACTGCTGATGGGCAGCGCATCCAGCTCGATGGGTCGACCGCCTATGCAGTGAAGAAGCCGGGCTTCTCGATCAAATATACGAGCGACAAGAAGAACCGCGATTTCTTCTATGACGGCAAGCAATTCACGGTCTACTCGCCCAACCTTGGATATTATGCGAGCGTTGCGGCGCCGACGACCAACCGAGAGGTGCTCGACACCGTCTACGACAAGTACGGCGTTCGATTGCCGCTCGAGGACCTGTTCCGGTGGAACGACGCCGACCAGCACCGGGACGAGCATTTCAGGGCAGCCTACAACCTAGGCACCGTCACGCTCGATGGCGTCAAGACGACCCATTACGCGTTCCGCGAGCCGGACGTTGATTGGGAAGTGTGGATCGACCAGGGCGACAAACCGCTTCCTCGCAAATTGTCGATCGTCGACAGAACGGACCCGGCGCGGCCTGCCTTCACGACGCGCCTCAAGTGGCAGCCTAACGCGGCGGTCAGCGCCAGCGACGTCACCTTCGTGCCCGGAGCGGACACGATGAAGATCCAAATGGCAGAATATAAGGGACAATAATCATGGCCGAGCGCACCTGGTTCAAAATCGCGCGCGCTGGCGCGTTTCTCGCCCTTCTCATGTTCGTTGCCGATGAAGGCATCACGCGCGGCGGCCGCGGTGGTGGCGGCGGCGGCGGCCGCGGTGGTGGCGGCGGCGGCTTCAGTCGAGGCGGCGGCGGTGGCGGCGGTGGCGGCTTCAGCCGGTCCAGCGGCATGGGAGGCGGAATCAGGGGCGGAGGCTCACCAAGTTTCGGCCGCGGCGGCGGCAGCTCCTGGGGCGGCGCCGGAGCCCGAGGCGGCGGCGATTTCAATCGCGGCGGCACGTTCACCCGCGGCGGCAACTATAGCAGGCCCGGCGGAGTTGGCGGCGGAATGGCGTCGTCACCCGGCGGCCGCGGTCCCGGCGTTGCGAGGCCTGGAGGCGCCGGCGGCGCCGGACGCCCAGGCGGCGTTGGTGGCGCAGGCAGGCCCGGAGGCGTCGGCGGTGCAGGCAAGCCCGGCGGCGTTGGAGGCGTCGGCGGCGCCGGACGCCCGGGTGGCGCGGGCGGCGTAGGGAAGCCCGGTGGCGTCGGTGGTGTTGGCGGCGCGGGACGCCCCGGCAAGCCAGGCTGGCGTTGGCGGTGTTGGCGGCGTTGGCGGTGTTGGCGGCGTTGGCGGTGTTGGCGGCGTAGGTGGTGTCGGCGGTGCTCGGCCTGGCGGCGGCAACAATGTCGGCAACGGCAACCGTGTCAACAACGGCAACATCAATACCGGCGACGTCAATATCAACGGCGATTACGACGGCTGGGGCGGCTGGGACGATTATCCCGGTTGGGGCGTTGGCGCAGGCTTCGTTGCCGGCGCAGTTACCGCCGCGGCAATCGGCTCGTCCTATTACTCGCTCCCGTACGGCTGCAACCCCTATCCCTATGGCGGCTACAGCTATTATTCGTGCGGCGGCGCTTATTATCAGCCGCAGTATGAAGGCGACACGGTCGTTTACGTGACGGTCCCCGATCCTGCGGCCGGCTCGACCACGGTCGTCCAGCACTAGGCCGGCTAGATCAGGTTCATTCCGGCGGTTCGGATATGCTCCCCGCGCCAGACGCGCGGGGGCACGCCGAATTCCAGAAGGAACCAGCGGCTGAACGAGCTCGAGCTGAAGAAGCCCAGCATCGCCGCGATCGACGTCATCGAGCAACTACTCGCGCTGAGGTGCTGCACGACAAGCGATCGGCGCACTTCGTTCAGAAGATCCGCAAAACGGCGGCCTTCGTGCGCGAGGCTCCGCTGCAAAGACCGCGAGCTCTTGCCCATCCGCGCCGCGATGTCCGAAAGCGTCGCGTGACCTGACGGCAGCGACAGGCTGATCATCCGCATCACGCTTTGACTTACGGGTGCCTTTTCGGGTGCCAACGCGACCAGGCCAAGTAATCGTCGCGCGTGCGATGCCATGGTCTCGTTCGCCCACGGCCATTCGCTTGCTATTGAATCCGGCGAACAGGTGAAACCGTTAAAGGAGCTTCCGAAACGGACGGGCACCGAGAAAAAGCGGCCAAAGCGAGCGCCATCTTCTGGCTCTGAGTGTGAGAAATGAACTTCGAGGGGTTGCCAGCGGAATCGCGAAGCGCCCCTGAGAGCGATATAGGCTACGCCGATCGCGAGATCGGCCGTTTGCGGTGTCGCGAATTTCGCCAGCAACTCGACCCGCAAGATCTGATCCCCCTCGCCTTCCTCCACTCCGAGTATGACGACATCATTGAGGTGCCTTCGAAATTCGGTCAGTGCGTCGACAACGTCGCGGACGCTGCCAAGGTGCTCAAGCAGCAGCGCCACGGGGCCAAGGCTTGCGAAGGTGCGGCTCTCGGCCATGGCGAGCCCGAAGGTCGCGCACTCGGAGTTCTGCGCGGATTCCTCGAGCAATTTGCAAAGCGATGTCGCCGCAATGTGGCTCTCAGGATCGCTGATCATCCCGGGGCTAATGTGGACCCTGCGAAGCATCTCATAGGGATCGAGCCCCGCGAAAGAGGCGACCTCCAGATAGCTCGTCAGCGCGACTGCCCGAACGCGTGGAACCAAGTGCGGATCTCCTGCGACAGGCTTCTTGACCTCGTCGAAGGATGTTTCCCATCGGCATCAATACGGAGCTGGGCGTCAGCAATTCCTGCGGGAAATGGAAAATTCTGGTCGCGATCCGCTAAGCTCGGATTCCGATCCGCAGCTAAAGGGGCGGCGTTCGGCCTGCTCCCCTGGGCTGGTCGACGGGTAGGATAAATCCATCCGAGTAATGAAGGCCCGCCTGTGCCCCCACAGGCGGGCCTTTTTGCGTGAGTTGGCGGCCGGGAAGGGAGGGGCCGGCCGCCGGCTTCGCGCTATGGGTTCAGATGCGCAGCGCTCTGGACCACTCGAACGGTCACACGGCGCGAGTTCGCCTGGGCCTCGGCGTCGGCGGCCCTGGCTGCGTGAAGATATTCTTCGCCCATCGCCGAAGCTGCGAGCACTCGGCCCGGCTGCAAATGGCCACTCTGCTTCAGATAGTTGATGACCGCCTGTGCGCGGCGATTGCTGAGCGACTGATTGGCCTTCGTCGACCCTCTGGAATCGGCATAGCCAAGCACCGACACCGCATAGCCCTTGGTCCTGGGCGCTTCACGAGCGACTTCGCTGAGAGTTGCCTTGCCATCCGCTGAGATCGCCGCGCTTCCGGTCTTGAAGAAGACGTTCTTCTCCGTGATCAGATTCCACTCGCCGAGCTTCGAATAGGCATTGCGCAACTCGGCTTCGCGGCGAGCGGTTTCCTCGACGCCGGCATTGACCTGGGCAGCAACCTTATAGTCTTTCGCCTTGTAGTCGATCTCGTGGGCTACGACGTGGCCGCCGGGGGACGGAACGTAATCAACAACGATCGGCAAGCCCGGTATCAACGAGGACACCGGCATAACCTGCTTCTGCCCGCCAAAGGCGCCGGCGATCGAGCGCACACGAACATTCGGCGCGTAAGAAATGGTCTGATTGCCCGACGGCGTCTTGATCGTCAGTTGGCTGTCCTTGTGAGTGACGATGATGCCTTCCATGCGCGATTCCTGGGCGCTGACCGGCGCAGCAAATAGCGACGCTGCGCTAAGAGCGATGAACGTCGTGCGCGAAATTGGCCCTGCCATCTGAACCTCTCCATCGTGAGTTTTCAGGCAGCTGTTTAGGGCAGGCTCAGCTACCCGGAATCGGTGAAAACCCGCAAAATTGGGGGGGCGAAGCCGACCCTCAGCGCGTGTAAGGCACGAACTCGCCGAGCTTGCACGCCGCACCTGGAACCCTGTTGATCCTGTCGAACGACCGAACGAGGTCGCCGCGGCAATAATATGGGCCGATCGGGTCCGTCACGAGGATGTCACTGACGTTGATCTCGCAGGTAGGCGCTACGCGATTTGCCCAGATAGTCCGCCCCTTGCCGTAAAGCAGGATGCGCCGATCTGTATCGGAAACGCGCAACGCCTCTCCGGCCTGGATGAGCGTGCAGCGCTGAGGAGCTCCCGCCGTTCGGCCGGCGAGTTCGTTGGCCGGTTGAGGGGCGGCGAATGCAGCGAGGGCGAAAGCGAGCAGGATCACGGCGAAACGCATGACGGTAGCTTACCTCGATCAACGGGCGGCTGGAACTCGCGCTTGTCTGTTAGTGCCGCTCTTGGTGTAAACGGTTTCAAACTTAGGCTCGGAGGGAATTGTGGCGGCCGCCGATCAACCGGTTCGCAAAGTGACGATCGTGGGAGGTGGAACCGCCGGGTGGATGACCGCGGCCGTCCTCTCCAAATGGATGACAAAGATCGAGATTCGCCTGATCGAGTCGGAGGAGATCGGCACGGTCGGAGTCGGCGAAGCAACAATCCCGCATCTCCGCAATTTCCTCGCCCTCGCCGGCATTGATGAGCTGAAGATGATCAGCGAGACCAAGGCGACGTTCAAGCTTGGTATCGAGTTCGTCGACTGGGGGATACCCGGCGAACGCTATGTGCATGGCTTCGGCAAGATTGGCCGCGACATGCTCTGGCTTCATCCTCACCAGCTTTGGCTCGCCGCGAGCGCACGCACTCCCGAGAGGGTCAGGCATTTCGATCATTACTCGCTAAACTGCGTTGCTTCTCTCAAGAACCGCTTTGCTTTTCCGGACGGGCGCAATCCCCATTCGCCGCTCGCCGATCTCGATTACGCCTACCATTTCGATGCATCGCTGTTCGCGCGTTTCCTCCGTCAGGAAAGCGAAACGCGAGGAGTTACCCGCATCGAGGGCCGCATCGTCGAGGTGCTCAAGGACGGCGAAAGCGGCTTCGTCGAGCGTGTCCGGCTGAACGACGGCCGAGAGGTTGAGGGGGACCTGTTCGTCGACTGCTCCGGAATGCGCGGGCTATTGATCGGCGACGCGCTCGGCATCGGCTACGAAGACTGGGATCACTGGCTGCTCTGCGATCGCGCGCAGGCGGTTCCGAGCGCCAGCGTGTCGCCGCTTACGCCTTATGTTCGCTGCACGGCCAACAAAGGGGGCTGGCAGTGGCGAATTCCACTGCAGCACAGGGTTGGGAATGGATACGTCTATTCGTCGAAGTTTCTCGGCGACGAGGAAGCGGGAGCCATCCTGCTTTCAAACCTTGATGCGGAGCCACTCGCCGAGCCGCGGCTCGTTCGGTTCCGGCCGGGGCGAAGGCTCAAGTCATGGGAAAAGAACGTGATCGCGATCGGCCTCTCCTCCGGCTTTCTCGAGCCGCTGGAGTCAACGAGCATACACTTGATCCAGACGGGCATTCACCGCCTGCTCGCGATGTTCCCGGCGGACCGTTTCTCTGCGCCGGACATGGACGAGTATAATCTGCAGGCTCGCACCGAATATGAGGACGTCCGCGACTTCATTATCGCTCATTACAAGGTGACGAAGCGGACAGGCGATCCGTTCTGGGATCATGTTCGAACGATGGACGTGCCCCCGAGCCTCGAAGAGCGGCTGGAACTGTTCCGCTCCTCGGGACGCTTCTTCAAGCATAATGCTCAGGAGCTTTTCGCCGAGGAAAGCTGGGTCCAGGTTCTCATCGGCCAAGGGCTGGAAATGCATGCTGACCCGGTGACCAACTTCGTTTCCGACGAGGACCTGACCGGCTTTCTGGATGACATCGAGGAGGTGATCGAGGACGTCGCGGACAAGATGCCCGATCATGGCGATTTCGTTCGCCGACTTCCACCAAGTAACGCGGAAGCGTCCGCGATCATCGCTCCGAACGTCAGTTTCGCGCTCAAATATGAGCGTGGCTCAGCGTGACCTGAAAGCCACAGCAGCTACAAAGCTTTATCCCGCATTGATGAGGTTGAATTGACTTTATGCGCGCGAGGTCGTTTCGTCGCGCCGAGGCCGAAGGCCGTGTTTGTATGTAACCGGTTACATGCCGAACTGGGGAGATTGGCTAAGTGAGTAACATTTCCAACCGGCGCCGGATGGCGTCTGGCATTTCGACGGTTGCCGTTGCCGCATCACTCGCTTTCGCGACACCCGCAATGGCTCAGGTGACTTCAGGCATTCAGGGACATGTCACCGGCGCCGCCGCCGGTTCGACGGTGACCTTCACTGACCTCAACACGGGCCATACCGACACTGCCAAGACCGACTCGAATGGCAATTACCTGATCGTCGGCCTGCCGCCGAGCACCTACAGCGTGAAGTCGGGCAGCACTTCGCAGAATGTCGTGGTGCCGCTGGGCCAGACTGTCACCGTCGACCTCACTCCTGCAGCTGCGGCTGCGACCGGGGCGGCCGGATCGGCGATCGTCATCGTCGGAGCCCGAACGAAGGACGTCAAAACTCCAGCGACGACGACCAGCGTCTCGCAGTTCCAGATTGCGAACCTGCCGAACGGAGACCGCAACTTCCTGAATTTCGCGGCACTTGCTCCGGGCGTCACCGTTTCACCTCCGACCCTCGGCGGCAAGGCGCGCCAGGTTCAGGCCGGCGCGATCAACTCCGACAACACGAACACGATCATCGACGGCCTCAGCATCAAGAACCTCGTCAATCACGGCGGCACGCTCGGCCAGAACTATTCGTCCGGTAATCCCTTCCCCGCTTCCGCCGTCGATCAGTTCAACGTCCAGACGCAGAACTTCGCAGCTGAATATGGTGATGCCGCATCGGCAGTGATTTCGACGGTCACGAAGACCGGCGGCAATCAGTTCCACGGCGAGATCTTCGGAGAGTGGCAGCCCAAAGGGTTCATCAGCGAGAATTATTTCGACCGGCCCGGCAAGACCAACAACCCCACCCCCCTTACAAGCCGAAGCCTGATTTCAACAGCAAATATTTCGGTGGCGACCTCGGCGGTCCGATCATCAAGGACAAGCTGTCGTTCTTCGTCGACTTCGAAGGCACGGACAAGACCTTCGGATCGAACGACATCATCGTCTACCCCATCCCATTCCAGAATCCGCTAAGCGGCTTTACCCCTGCGGCGCAGTCATATGCGCAGAACGCTCAGTCGCAGTTCAACGGCAGTTTCCCGGAGTGATTCAAGGAGCAGCTTTACTTTGGCAAGCTGACCTATTTCGCGACCCCGGACGATACGATCAATGTCAGCGCGTTCATCCGGCACGAGTCAAATCTGGCAATCGATGGCGGCGTTAAGACGGCCGACGCGTCCACACTCAATCGGAATGACGAACATCGGTACGAAGCTTGGTGGAATCACCGCGGCTCCAACTGGCTGAACGAGCTGTGGATCGCACGTGACGTCGCCGCCAATGGCGCGATCCCGAATGTCGGGGGTTCGTCCTTTGTCGTCACCTACAACGGCGCCACCAATGGCGTTCCTAATCCACCGAACCAGTTCGCCTCAAATCAGATCATTCTTGGCGGAACGAACTTCGCGCAAGACGATCATCAGTACCAGACGTTACTCAAAGACAATGTGACGATCACCGCAGGAACACACACCGTCAAAATCGGCGGCCTCATCAACTTCACCAAGTTGCAGCGGCTCGAGGACAATAACGGCAACGGCACCTATTTCTTCGATGCCACCACCTTCACGGGTGTCGGTTCGTCGGTTCCATTTGCAGCGACGATCAATACCGCCGCGGTACAGCCTGTGACCGCGAAAAATACGCGGGTTAGCCTGTTCGCGCAGGACGATTGGCGCCCTGACGACCACTGGCTGGTCAGCTACGGCCTCCGCTGGGACTTTGAATCAAATGCGACGAACGAGAAATTCGTGACGCCGCCCGATGTTGCAGCGGCCCTTCGAGCCTATCCGGGCTGGGCGGCAGCCGGCATCAATCCCGATGATTACATTTCGACGGGGAGCAATCGTAAGCCGTTCCTTGGTGAGTTCCAGCCGCGCCTCGGCGTGTCCTACGACGTGCATGGCGATCGCGATCTCGTCTTCATCGGCGGCGCCGGACGCTATTACGACCGCTCGCTGTTCATCGATTCCGCTCTTGAGACGATCAAGGACTATTTCGAGTCCATCGCGACTCTGAGAACGCCTGCAGCTGGCTGCACGATAGGTCCGGCTGACCCGCACTGCGTTGCGGTTCTACCGACTGATCCCGACGCGCTGAGGGCATTGGGCGCGCAGCAGGGTGGTGAAGTCCACTTGCTGAACAACAAGACCAAGATCCCCTATTCGGATGAAATCCAACTCGGCGTCCGGAAGAGATTCGGCAAGATCAATACCGGAATCACTTTCTCGTACATCTGGTCGCACAACATCTATCAGGAAGTGGTCGGGAACCGCCTCCCCGATGGAACCTACAACCCGGGTGGCGCACCGATCTTCACCTACAAGGGCATTACCTATTCGGACGGAATCTTCTTCCCCGGGTCGGCAATCTTCAACGCGCCGTTGCCGGGACATGGAAGCATTTTCATCGGCAACAGCGATGGCGAGGCAAGGTACAAGGCAATCTATCTCACGGCCGACAAACCCTATTCGGCGGAGGACCACTACGGCTTCAGCGGCACACTGACGATTTCGAGCTCTCGCTCGAACGATCCGAGGGATACCAACTCGATCGGCGATCCGTTCATGTTCGACGAACCCGAGATCGGCCAGCAAGGCTGGGGTCCAGTCATCGGTCTCGAGCGCTGGCGGTTCGTCGGAAGCGGAACGGTCGGGCTTCCGTGGGATATCAGGCTTTCGACGATCGTGACCCTGTCGTCCGGCGCGTCATACGGCGGCGTGTTGTGCAATGTTCCTTCCACCGCGCCGGGCGGCGGTGGATGCTACCTGACCAACTTCGGCGTCTATCGGCCCAATGGCATTGGCTACAAGAATGTCGATTTGAACATCTCGAAGTCGTTCAAGATGCCGTGGAATCACGGGCAAGAGCTGACCATCTATGGCCAGGCGCTGAATTTGTTCGACTTCGTCAATCGCACTTATTCGCAATGGACCGGCGGATTCCAGAACGTCGGCGGGCCCGGACCGACCTTCTCGCCAGACGCGGGAACGGTCGCGAGCCAGGGCCGCAACTTCAAGATCGGAGCCAGGTTCACGTTCTAAGATTTCCTGCACTGATCGGGAGGGAGGCGGCATCGTCTCCCTCCCTTTTTCTTGGGTGCGCCAAGTGAAGCCCGAGCTACGCCGGGTCGGTAATAGCCAAAGCCCTGTCGTCGTGATCGATGAGTTCAGCGGCGATCTCGGCCGCATCATGGAGATCGCGGACGCGCTCGCGCCCTATCCGGCCGACACGACCCTTTATCCGGGCCTAAGGCGCATCATCACGCTCGCCGACAAAGCGGCCGATGCCTATGTCGTCGAGACTTGTGAGCGGGCGGGCCAGTTCATCGCCGGAGCGTTCGACGTCGATAGCTTCGACCTTCTCGAGGCAAGCTTTTCGATGGTAACAACGCAGCCCTCAGAGCTGTCGCCGCCACAGCGGGCGCCGCACTTCGATACGACCGACCAGAAGCACCTCGCACTTCTTCACTATCTGCGCGTTCCAACCGGTTCCGGCACGGCCTTCTACAGGCAGCGCGCAAGCGGAATCGAACGCGTGAATGAAGCAAATTTCGAACGATTCATTCGTTCCGCAAAGGCCGATTCGGCCCGGCTTCCACCCAGCTCAGGGTATATCCAAGGCTCCGACGATTTCTTCGCTCAGATCTGTGCAGTCGAAGCGGTTCCCGATCGCCTGATCATCTATCAGGGGAGCCTGCTTCACTCAGGCATCATCCCGCCGGACATGAATTTCAGTGCCGACCCCCGTAAAGGTCGCCTCACGGCCAACCTCTTCATTCGCGGCCATTAGAGCGGCTTCAGCCTAGCCAGCCTCCGGTGAACCCGGCTCGGACCAGGCCGCGGCGGATCGCCGGCACGCGTCGCATGTGCCGCCAGATGAAGTCGTCGCGATAGTTGGCCGCCTGGAGCAGGATCGGTCCCTGGTCGATGCCGAGATAGTCCTTGGCGACCCATCCGTACCGCGGGTCGACTGATCCGGTGTCGACCTTCGGGTCACCAAAGGTGAAGCTTGGATTGAAGCTATCCTTGAAGCCGTAGCGGTCGAAGACGCCCGGTTGCCTCCGCAGCGCCTCGGCGCACGGAATCACGATTTCCGGCGCGAAGGGCAGGCAGCCTAGCGCCGAAACTGGCGAGATCGTGCCGTCGTCCATCCCGTCCGGCTCATTCGCTGGCCCGCGCGCGCTATAGCTGTGGAACAGCGCCGTCCGGCCTTTGAACGGGAGCGGCAGGTCACCCGGCCCATCGCAGGCGCTGAGCCCCCAGACATCGCGCGAATAGCCGTCCCAGCCCATCGGGTTGGCAATGCACCAGGCGCGGTTCGCATAAGTCTCGCGCCGACTATTCTCGAAATAGTCGAACCCGGCCTTGCGCATCACCGCGTCACGAATGCCGCCGAAATCGATGAAGATCTGGCTGTACTGACCGGGGAACAGAGGCGCGAAAGCGATCCGCCGGGTCGGGCCTTCGCCGCGCCAGAAGCGCGCATAGGGCGCTGTCCATTGCTGCCACAGGTCGGCCGGCCCCGGGTGCGTCGTGGATCCGAGCGCGAGGATGTTGACGAACATGCCCTCGTTGAAGCCGACCCAGTTTGCGGGAATGAGGCCGGACTCCGGATGCCAACCCATCGAGATCGGTTTTCGGCCGTCGCTTCGGAAGAAATTCCAGTCGGCGCGCTCGTAAAGTGCGCTCGCGAGCCTTCGGATTTCGAGTTCGCCCGAATCGTCGCGATCGTAAAATTGGGCGGCGAAGAGAGCCCCCATCAACAGGATCGTGGAATCGACGCTCGAAAGCTCCGTCTGCCGAAAGCGGACTCCGCTGTTCATGTCGAGGAAGTGGTAGAAGAAGCCCTTGTTCCCGGTCGTTCCGGCGGCCTCTGGACCCTGCGGCGCATTCCAGAAGAAGCGCAGAGTCGTGAGCGTAAGGTCGCGCGCTTCCACCCGCGAACACCAGCCACGGGCAGCACCAATCGCATAAACGGGAAGCGCGAAGCCTACCGCCGCGATGCTCGAGAAAGAGGGGCTGGGCCATCGGTCGGGCACGAGGCCATTGCGAGCGTTCACATGGTCCCAGAACCAGAGGAACGTGCGATGCTCGATTTCCTCATAGAACGGAGGAAGCGATCGGGGACGTACCTGCCTTGCCCCTAGCGGAGCCGGCAGCATCGAGTTGCCGATCAGAAGCGACGAAGCCTGCAAAAGTTCGCGACGGGCGATTTGCATCAGTCGTGCGCGCCGGTCGTCGTTCGGATGACCAGCTCCGGCGTGTGAAGCTCGTCGCCCCCCGAGCCGTCCTTTCCAACCGAGTCCAGTAGTCGAGTCAGCGCGCGCTCACCCAGCTCTGCGATACGTACGCGCACGGTTGTTAGACCCAGGTGTCTCGCGAGCGGAATGTCATCAAACCCCGCGACCGCAACCTCCGCCGGCACCTTTAGCCCCGCTGAACGGAGCGCCTGAAGCGCACCGATCGCCATATTATCGTTCCCGGCGAAGACGGCGTCGAACCGATGACCTCTCCGAATAAGCTCCTCGACGAGGCGTTCGCCCGACCCTTCCTCGAAATCGCCCCGAAGCACTTCACAGTTGACGCTGCGATCGGCACAGGCACTGCGAAATGCCATGGCGCGCTCGTCGGCGTCGATATTCCCTTCGGGTCCGGCGACATGCACGAGCCGTTTGCGTCCAAGCGCGACCAAATGGTCGACCACTGCTCGAACGCCTGCTGCGTTGTCGACATGGATCGCCGCATGCGGGCCGCTGCCGTCGCGCGTGTTGATCAGGATGGAGGGAAGGCCCGAAGGAAGCGAAGCAGCAAGGTCGTCCGCGCCCAGTTGGGGCGCCATGACGATCAGGCCATCGACTCGGCCGCGCATCGCGCGAAGCGCGAGCGATGCCTGCTCCGGACTGCCATGCAGGTTCGACAGCAGGAGCAAATAGCCTCGGCGGCTCGCCTCCCGGTCCATGCCGCGTACGATCTCGGAAAAGAATTCGCCGTGCAGGTCCGGAAGAACGACCCCGATCGCGTTGGTCCTGGCGAGGCTCAGGCTTCGCGCTCCTGCATGCGGAATGTAACCGAGCTCGCGAACCGCCTGGGCGACCTGCTCTTTTGCCTTCTCGCTGACATTGTCGAAGCCGTTCAGCGCGCGTGAGACGGTCGCAACCGAGAGTTGCGCGCGGCGAGCGACATCGCGGATCGTGGCTTCGGGCATGCGCTTCCTCGAAGTTGCGGTTTGGCCGGCGCTTATCGACCGCAAAAGGCGTGAAAGTCACGCCCGCGACGATTGCAATTACTTGATGGCTGGGTCATGTAACCGGTTACATAACCCGTCGAGTGGACGATCGAAATCCTGCTGTTTAACGGCTGTTGCGCTCGGTCCCGTATGGAGAGGTAGTGCATGCTGGACACGCGCATCTCGCGCAGAGCGATGGTCATGGGCGCAGGAGCGGTTGGCGCATGGCTTGCGAGTCCCGCGCGGGCGCTCATGCAGGCTGCCGGGAAGCTCGATGTCCCGGCCTTCGTCGCCCCTCTTATCGCGCGCATGTCGATCGAGGAGAAAGCGGGGCAGCTGCAATTGATGGCATCTGCTTGGGGCGGCGGCGCGGCGCTGAGCCTCAATCCGCCAGGCAACGGATCGGATTTTCAGCAACAGGTTCGCGAAGCCGCCGAGGGCCAGCTGACCGGCGTCTTCAATGGCAGTGGAGCGAAGGCCGCGGGGATCCTTCAGTCCGCGGCGGTCAAGCAGTCGCGAATGAAGATTCCGCTGATTTTTGGGGCCGATATCATTCACGGCCATCGGACGATCTTCCCCGTACCGCTGGCTGAAGTCGCGAGCTTCGAGCCTGACCTTTCCCGCCGAACTGCCGAAGCAGCAGCATTCGAGGCATCGGGGGCGGGCATCGACTGGACCTTCTCACCCATGGTCGACGTCGCGCGCGACCAGCGTTGGGGTCGCGGCGTCGAGGGTGGCGGCGAAGACCCGCTGCTCGGCAGCCTGTTCGCGGCCGCGCGAGTGCACGGTTTCCAGGGATCCGATCTCAAGTCGAACGAGCAACTGCTCGCCTGCATCAAGCATTTCGCAGCTTATGGCGGCGCGGAGTCCGGCCTCGATTACAGCGTGGTCGACATTTCCCAGCAGCGGCTGCTCGAAATCTATCTCCGCCCCTACAAAGCCGGATTCGATGCAGGAGCGCTGTCTGCAATGGCCTCGTTCAACGAGATCAACGGCGTGCCATCGACCGGCAACCACTGGCTGATGACCGATTTGCTTCGCGGCGAATGGGGCTTCCAGGGATTCGTCGTTTCCGATTACACCGGGGATCAGGAGATGATCGCTGCCGGCTTCGCGAAGGACGAGCGCGACGCGGCTCGGCTCGCCTTCCTCGCCGGCGTCGACATGAGCATGCAGAGCGGCCTCTACCGTCAGCATTTGCCCGGGCTCGTCCGCAGCGGCGAAGTGCCCGAAGCGAAGCTGAACGAATCCGTCCGGCGCGTGCTCGCGCTCAAGGCGATGCTGGGCCTCTTCGAAGATCCATTCCGGCGGATCTCAGAAAAGCGCGAGGCCGCGCGATCGATGCTTCCGAAGGCTCGGGCGTTGGCTCGAGAGGCGGGACGCAAGGCCATCGTGATGCTCAAGAACGATGGCGATCTTCTGCCTCTGCCCCGTTCCGGCAAGCGCATCGCCCTGATCGGTCCGTTCGCCGAAGGGCCACATGATCTCGTCGGTCCATGGGTCGTCTACGGCGACGATGCCAAAGCGGTCGATCTCGCGAGCGGCGTTCGCGCTGCTGTCGCGGACCCGTCCAGCATCATCGTCGCTGAGGGCTCGGGCGTTGAAAAGCCGCTTGCTGGCGGCATCGAGAAAGCGGTCGCCGCGGCGCAACAGGCCGATCTGGTCGTGCTTGCGATCGGCGAATCCTTCGAGATGTCAGGCGAGGCGCAATCCCGGACCGAAATCGTGGTCCCGGAACCGCAGCAAGAGCTTGCCGAAGCCGTTGCCGCCGTCGGCAAGCCCGTGGTCGTCGTTCTGAAACACGGCCGAGCATTGGCGCTGGAGGGCGCGGTTGCCAACGCTCCCGCAATCCTTGCCACCTGGTTTCTCGGAACCGAGACCGGCAATGCGATCGCCGACGTGCTGTTCGGCAAATACAGCCCCTCGGCTCGCCTTCCCGCCAGCTTCCCGTGGAAATCCGGCCAGGAGCCTTATTACTACGCTCATAAGCCGACGGGGCGGCCGAACCCACCAGGCGAGCTGCAGCCGTACAAGGCGCACTTCCGCGGGATCCCGAACAGCGCGCGCTTCCCCTTTGGACACGGCCTCACCTACGGGAAGATCGCATATTCCGGCCTGGCGCTGAGCGCGCCGACAATGCCGATGAACGGAAGCATCGAGGTTTCCGCCACAATCACCAACTCCGGTTCGCGCGCAGCGGAGGAAGTCGTGCAGCTTTACATCCACGACCAGGTTGCGAGCGTCACCAGGCCCGTCCGCGAACTCAAGGCGTTCCGCAAAGTTGCGCTCGGGCCCGGCCAGTCCGAAACCGTGCGTTTCACGCTGAGCGCGGCCGATCTCGCCTTCTATGGCGTTCAGGACCGGCCGACTATCGAGCCTGGCAGATTCGACGTTTGGATCGCTCCGTCGGCGCAAGCCGAGGGAACCTACGGAACTTTCGACCTGGTCGCCTAGGCAGTGGCGCCCGCAATCTCCGGCGCTTCGGTCGACCGTCGCCCGAGCGGGTTCATCACCATCGCGATGCAAGATAGCGCGAGGAAGGCGAGCGGCGTAATTGCGACCGTCATCCGCATGACCGTCAGCGTTGCCACCGACTGCACGGCGTTCGGCACATAGCCCGCAGTTTCAAATCCCCAGCCAAGGATCGCCGTAGCAATTCCAATTGCGATCCGTTGCAGCAGCGCTGCCACACCGAACACCGTTCCTTCGACGTGGAGCCCGGTCGCCCGCTCGCCATATTCGATCGTGTTCGGAAGCATCGCCCAGAAGACGAAGTTCAGGCCGACGCTCATGACCTGCATCCCCACGAGGAACAGCTGCATCGCTCGAACCCCGCCGAAGGGAACGAGCGTGAAGAAAAGCAATCCGGCCATGCCGAGGCTTGCGGATAGGAGCCACAGTGCCCGCAAGCCCGACGCGGCGGCCGATCAGCATCCAGCATGGAATTGCAATTGCGCTCACCAGTCCGATGGCCGCCAGCGCAAGCTGGCCCGCATCAGGGTCGCCCAGCAGATATTTGAAGTAATAAAGGACGGACTTGTTGAGCACCGTGACGGCAACGATCATCGCCATCATCGCCGCATTGAGCGCGACGAAAGCACGGTTGCCAGCGAGGCTCAGCAGCGCGGCCTTGAGGCTTGCCGGGGTCGGCCGGTGGATCTCGGCGCTCTCATCGTAGGTCATTCCGACGACGATGAGAATCACCGTCCCGATCGTCGCGAACAGTGCGGCGGCGCCGAAATAGGCCCGCGCCGCATCGGTGCCCGTCAGCCAGCGGCCAACCGGCACCGTACAAAGCGCGACGACGACGACGGCCGCAGTCCCGAACAGCATGCGCAGGCCGGCGATGAAGGCGCGGTCGCTGGGCTCGGCGCTTATCCTTGCGGACATGGCAAGATAGGGAACGTTCACTCCGGCATAGGCAGTGCGGAAGAGCAGGTGGGCGCCGAGCACCCAGATGGCTGCCCAGGCGCCGCTCGCCAGCGGCGGGAGATAGGTCAAAATGAAGGTCAGGCCGAGGGGGACCGAACCCGCGACCAGCAGCGCCCCGTAACGAAAGCGGTCGTGCCCCCGATCGACGAGCACACCGGCGGTGAAATTGGCGATGCCGTCCCAAACCGACGCGACCAGATAGGTCGTCGCCGCGATGCCGATCGGAATGTTGAGCGTGTCCGTGTAGTAGAAAAGCAGGAAGAGCATGATGCTCTGCCAGTAGAGATTGAAGGCAAAGTCGCCGAAGGCGAACAGCGCCAGCCGTGGACGATGGAGCAGTCGCAAGTGCAGTCGTCCTCTTGCCCGAACAGATCAGCTGACCAGATAAGGATTTTGGACGAACCGGTGGCGGAGACGGAGGGAAACTAACCCCGCAGAGCAAAGTCTCAACATTTCAATGGCTTAGACAGACATTGTCTCCGATTTTTGTAGCAACATTTTGTAGCACTCCTCGGACGGCAATCAACGACGCTCGCCGCAGAAGTGCTGAATATTCTTGTCGGCTCTCGTGCTCATTCCCGCGAAAGAAACCGCTCCAACACCTTCTTGAGGTAGATCGACGAAGAGGGTCGGCCCAGCCATTCCTCCAAACCCATTTCTAGAATTGACCAAGCCGCAAACAGCCTGCTGGCGATCCACCATCACGATACGCAGACCCGTGAACTCCGCGCTATCCGGATCGCGCAATTCGGCTTTGACCATCACTTTCGCGATGTCGAGCGTCGCGTCTCGATCCGCGTCGGCCTGCTGCTGTGCGCTTGCGCGTTGTGCCTCTGGGGATGCTTCATAGGCGGCTTGTCCGTAGCTTCCCGCAACGGGCATACCCAAAAAGAAGAGGGCACCCAAGACAAAGAACCATTTCCTCTGCACGTTGAGATAAGGTCTGATTAGACCCCATGTCGCCGCCAAAAACCCCAAGAGTGACGCCACGAACAGATAACCAAACATCAGGTGCCCCCTGAATAAGAAGGAATTGCTTGCCGTCTGCTCGTCAGCGACGGCGGCATCAAATGAGACGCTTGTTCCCGAACGGCCCCTCTATGGTCAGGCGTGTGATCTCATTTTTCGCTGTATCGAAATCACAAAAATAGCGGTGCTTCAGCTTCGCACCGAAAGCGTTGGTGGCCTTGAAGCCGCGCACCACTTGAACGGTGTCACCCTTCCCGAAGGCATAGTCCCAATGCCAGTCCATGCTGCTGTCGCCGATGAGCGCCTGCTGGACAGCCGTGTCGCAGTTCGAGACGACTTCCGCTTGGCTCGCTGATTTCTGCGCGTCAGATGCTGTGCAGGCTTCGAGGTTCTCCTCCGTGCAGCTTGCTGAAACGTCGTTGAGCGCCAACGCGCCCGTGTTCTTCAGTTTAAGAGCATCTGTCGCCTCGCCTGCCGTGATCACGAACCGATTGCCATTGTCGCAGTCCACGAGCCACACGGGCGCACCCTTAGTGCTCTTATCGGGCGACACCGCGCCAGACGTGACCTTGTCACAGTTCGCGCTCTCCGCAGCCGCGTAAAACGCGCCCGGTTCTAGCTTCCCAAGCCTACTGAAAGCGCTGGCTCCGACCGCCTTGAAGACATCTGGACTTTCGCCGCGAGTGTATTCGGCCCAGCTATGAGACGCCTCTTCGACCTTCGCCAAGATGGCAGCTTGATCGTTGCGAACACCAGAACTTGGCTGACTGCCATTCTTGGCGCTCGCCGCGTTCTGCGGCGCGTCAGGTGCAATCACTAACATGGCAAAGAAGACGCCCACCGCCGCGACGGCGAACCAACGTCGGCGGACCCCGCGATATGGCCGGATGACACCCCATGCTGCTGCTAGGAACGACACGAAACACGCGACAATCAGAAAGGACAAAACGCTACTCACCGTCATACTCCCTCGTCGGCGACGCTTTCCTTAGATCGTATGCGTGAATGAAAAGTTTTTGTTCTCAGGGCGACGGAGGATCACCAGATTTCCTCTTCTATCATCCGTCCTTTGCGTGGCATGCGTCGCCGCTGTTAAGCCGGAGACAGGGGTATCGAGTTGCGTTCGGTCTCAAAAAAAAGAGTTGTTTGAGAACGTCTGGAGGAAGCCTCTCCACAAGGTGGCGGAGGAGCTTCAAGTTTCTCGTGGGGAGATTGCCCGCGCTTGTCGCGAGTTCGACATACCGCGACCGCCAGCCGGTTACTGGACGCAGCTTGATTGCGGGTATGCGCCTACAGGTCCCGGTCTGCCCACGAACCACTTCCGAGAAGACACGATTGCTCTCGGAAAGGAAGTTGCCCGCCTGCCGCCCAATCGCGGAGCGGCGCATCGTCAGATCCTTCTGTCATGTCTCTTAGATAGCTATCGATCTATGGAGCGAAGAAACGCGTCCAAATGAGCTTCGATGTAGAGGCTTGGAGCATTTCCGTCGTCGTAGCCGTGAAGCATGTCGCACAACTCGTCTACGGTTAGATGCAGAACAAGTTTTCCTGCGTCGCGTAACGCGCCCCGGCTCGCTTCATGCGCCTCCTTGCTCGGCCCCGTTGGCGAGATGATTATCGCCGTGCCACGCAACGCGGTGGGGTAAAGATATTTCTCTGTGATGTGGACGAGGTTGGGTTTGATCCTCGCTCCGTAGTTCTTGAACTCGAAGAGAACGAAGCGGCTTCTGAAATCCTCGATCAGTGTCCTGCTAAAGACATCCACACCGACGACTTTTGCCATCAGATCGAACCGTCCGCTGTCACCAACGGGTTTTTGCGTTAGCCAGTCCTTGAACTGGTCTTGAAAGAGAAACCGGACAACCTCGACGCCGACATCCTCAAAATGGCGCCAAGAAGATTGCTCGATGCCGTCCGAGGACGTGAATGTTTGTTTTCCGGGCGGGATTTCCCGCAACCGAGCACAAAGATCGCCACCAGGAGTAGGGCGCGGTCGTCGCGGTGCGCTCCAGAAGGCCGATTGTAAAACCGGGTTAGATCAAATGCCTCGCGGTCTGGAAGCCTGCGCGGCGGCTCGGCGAAATCACGCAATGATGAGGAGAGTTCACGGTCGATGTCCAGAAGCTCGGCGGCGCGTTCATCATTGCCGGATAAAACGCCGAGCAGGTCGTCCAGCGTCAGAACAAATCGTCTGTCATGCGTAAAGGGAGGTGCCGAGATCAGCCTCCCGGTCGAGAAGCCAACTTCTGACGGCCCGCTCGATCTCTTCGCGGTCTGGCACTCTCTTCAGCCGCGCAAGCTCTACGACGCTCCTCTTTTGCCTCGACCTTTGGCGGGCCTCGTCGATCAGCCGGTCGCAATAGGCGTTAAGGAACGTTGCGAGTTGCTCTGCCTCTCGACGCGTTACTCGGCCAAAGCTCTCCACCTTCTCGGTAAGCCCGCCAAAGTTCCCACGCGCTTCGGGCGGTATCCACCTACGAAACTCGAAGCTGCCTCCGCGCAGACGAAGGTTTTTTGCAACCCGTTGCACGACCGGGCGCGAACGCCGTTTTGTATCACTCATATGGAGCACGCTATCGGCGGAAACGGCCTATTTCCAATGTTTTCTGCTAAATTAGCAGCTTGGAAAAGCGTTGGCGGAGACGGAGGGATTCGAACCCTCGGTACGGGAATTCCCCGTACGGCGGTTTAGCAAACCGCTGGTTTCAGCCACTCACCCACGTCTCCGGGAACGGCATTCGAGCGGGCGGCTATATAGGCGCTCTTTCGAGCAATCAACGGCATCTCTTTGAATACGAAGAGATTACTGGACCTAAGGTTGACCATCCTTCAACCTAAAGGTGCCGCTCATTCGGGTGGCAAATCTCTCCTTAAAGAGCTTATTATAAAGAGCATTATAGTCTCGGGCGACGATCACGAAGTACTTCCGGTCTTCACCGATTTCTTTTTTTCCATTTAAAATCTGGAAATTGATGCTTGTTGACGGCGGAGTTCTTAGCCGTATTACAGCTGCCGCCATGCGAATCGCATCGAGACCATGAGCGGCGGGAAGACCTCCTCGATACGCTTGCACATGCGTGACGCCGGTCTTTAGTCTTTAGCCTTTTGCAAGTGATAGGCGATTAGTTCGGCGAACCTATGGCGGCGCAATCCAGTTCGCATGAATCGTTGATGGATATCCAGGTCGGGATTGCCATTTCCTTCGACAATTACAGGTCCGTCGTCGAGAATGGCTACGTCCCATCCAATTATCACCCGATCGGCGAACTCTTGGTGAGCGAAGGTGACTAGGCGCTTCGCTTCATCCCACAGCGGCAATGTTCGAGATTCAATCGGCGCTTTTGTGTCGGGGTGAAATGATAGCCAACCGAGACGCGCGTCAGTGCCGAGGTTAGTTGCTCGCGATAGCCGGCCAGACGCGAGATCGACGGCCGCAGCTATTCCGCCTGCATGCAAATTGTCCACTGTCTTATTCATGCCGATCGACATTCGAAAAACTGCGTCGATTAGCTCGCTTTCACCCCCCTGGTTGAGGCAAGTAAGAAGTCGCAACGTCGGAAGGGCTCCAGCCGTCACATCAACAAGCGAATGGTGTGGACGAAGCCGCGGTTGGACAATTGTTGGAACTCGACGCGATCCGCGGACGAGGCGCGCGAGCAAGTCGCTTCCGGACAGCTGTTCGCCTTGAGGACCCGCAAACGTCGAAGGGGCAACACGATCCCATCGTTGAGCCCCGCGACCACCACGTCCAGCTGCGTGTTTTATGAACAGATCTTCGTCAGGGAACGGTTGCTCCGGAGTCTTGCCGTCGAGGTAAATAAGCGTCTTGACGCTGCGAAGCCCGCGCTCTGCACAATATTTGGCAAAACGCGCCTTGTCGTTCAGAGGCGAGCCCTTTTTGGGTTTGAGTAGGGGAAATATGCAGCGCTTAGTCTCAAATCGCTGAATGAAAGTTGGCGCTCGGTTTGTCCCATCTTCGTGGAGCTCGAACACGTAGTACCACGGTGGAAGGGTCCCCGTGGTCAGGTACAATTTCAGTTGCTCGATGAATTGAGCCGCCAAGGACTTGCCATGTCGCCGCTCAATCACCGCTCCGTTGCGAATGGTGAACCATGCCGAGGAAAGTGGCACTGCTATTGGCCACGCAAGCAGGCCCACAATCAGCTCAAGCCACTCGCCGACACCATCTGGATGCCAGAAGCGCCGAGCGAATGCGGTTCGTAACGGATCCAATTTTTCATAGGTTCGAGACTCGAGAACAGCACCAATCGCAGGTGGCAGTCCGGCAATCCGGTAGACCACCCGCTCCGCGCTGCCGGCAATACGTCGAAAGGGCATGCCAACACGGTAGCGAGTTGCGCGCCGCCGCTCCAAATGGAATTGTCCTTGCAAGCGTAAATGACGCCCGCTCCCTCAAGCGTTACAAACGCCCAATCTTTTCGGGATCAGAGAACAGAAATTCCGGGCGTGGCTCCAGGTGGGCCAGCCATCGACTATGGTGCCCAATGAAGACAGAGCAGTCGCGCCAAGAGCATGAAAAATGCCCAATGTTCGCGGTTCCGATTGCGCAATCCGCGCGAGTTACCGACGGTCGTTCGTGCAAATTGGAGCAAGCGTAATGTGCGGGATTTTTGGAGCTGTGGGGCAGAGCATTTCTGACGCCGCAGTCGAAAATGTGCTTTCAAACCTTGATCACCGCGGTCCGGATGGCCGCGGAGTGTTCCGCGACCCATCGGTCCAACTGACGTTTGCCCATACGAGGCTAACGGTCATCGACCTGGTGACTGGCGCCCAACCCCTTGAAAGTGAAAATGGAGAGATCGTCCTCGTCTGCAATGGCGAAGTCTACGACTTCGAACGGATTAGGAGTTCGCTTGAGGCGAAGGGCTATCACTTCGCCACCAAGAGCAATTCCGAAGTCATCATCTATCTTTATAGGGAATTTGGACTCGGGTGCTTCGAGCACCTGCGCGGCGAATTCGCGTTTCTACTCTACGATAAGTCGAAGCGCCTGCTGGTCGCAGGGCGCGACCGGTTTGGAATCAAGCCACTCTATTTCTGTCAGCTCGCCAACTCGTTCGTCTTCGCCTCGGAGATGAAGGCAATTTTCGCCAGCGGCATCGTCGAACCGGAAATCAATATTGCCGGCCTTGACCCGCTGCTCGCTTTCGATCCCGCCGATGTGCAATTTCCGTTCCTGGGCATCGAGCAAGTGCCCCCGGCGTCCTATATGACGGTCGATCTTTTTACGATGGAAATCGCAGATCACTCGCTACTGGACTTCCGAGATCCCCCGAGAGACGGCGAGGCCCGTTGCAAAGCCGTACGGCGAAGCTCCCGAAAGCTGTGCAGAAAGCGTCTTACGGGAGCTCAATGAGGCGGTTCGGCTGCGATTGCGCGCGGACGTGCCAGTCGGTCTCTACTTGAGCGGCGGCATCAATTCAGCGTTCGTTGGTGCACTGATGGTTCGAAATCTCAATTCGCAGCTTCATTCCTTTTCCATCTCGTTCGCCGGGAGCGAAAAGAATGAGGAAAAGTACACGCGCCAAGCCGCCCAGTTTCTCGGAAGTGAGCATCATGAGCTCGTGGTGACCAGGGAAATGCTGTGGGACAATCTGGAGGAGACAATCTGGTTCACGGAATTGCCGTTCGGCTCACTTGCGCCCGTCGGCAAATTCATCCTCTCAAAGGAGGCCAGGAAGCACGTGACGGTAGTGCTCAACGGGCAGGGCGCTGACGAAGTCTTCCTCGGTTATCGAAGCTTCTTCCAACGTGCGATCGACGAATCCCGCAACCCTTCTTCCGAAGGATCCAATGTCGACTTGCGAATCAGGCGACTGAAGCTAGCAGGACTGCCTGATGGCCTCGTGCAGAGACTGTCACTTTCGCTGTTCCATAAGAATCAGCGCAGCCGACTAGCCAAGGCGCGGGAAGAGTCGCGCGCCGATCGCACATCGGTACGGCCGGTCGTCAACGTTGTTCAAGAAGATCGGATTGCGGAGATGCCAATCGACATCCTGGGGTTTCTTGGGGATCGCGTTGAGATGGCCCATTCGCTCGAAGTGCGCGTGCCGTTTCTCGACCATAAACTCTACGACGCCGCACGGTCCATTCCGGTCGATTTCAAGCTCCGTGACGGTATCGAGAAGGCAGTTCTCCGAGACGCAGCTCGAAATGTCTTGCCGGACGACATTCGGACCCGCCGAAAGCTGGGCTTCATGATGACCAGCGACAAGATCGACTTCTTTGGCGCTGATCGAACACTAACCAGGAATTTCCAACGTTATCTCACAAAGGAGGCGTTGGAGCGGACGCAGATTTTCTCATGGCGCGCGTATAAGTTCGTACGAACGCTCGCTCGGCTTCCATTTTCAAGGCGAATTGGCTTTCTGAAGCGCGTGCGGCGCAACGCCAACAAGGTCATCATGTATATGCTTCAAGCGCAAATGCTGCATGAGATGTATGTTGCCAAGCCTCGCTGGACGAGAGCGCCCACCGCGGCCCCTCACCAGGTGCCGACGAACTAAACGTGCACTGACAACCGCACCTAAAGATGATTGGGTTAATGTAACTGGAAACAGCTGGAGCGCGCCGCGAATAAGCGCGAGGCTCGGAGTATCCGCTCAGAGTGCTGGGCGGGGGCCTCAACGGGCGTTGGCGGCTCGGCTTACTCCAGCCACCGTTCGGGAAGGGCAATGGAGCACCATACTATCGCCAAGGAGATTGCGACTGCCGCAGCTTTGGTGCTGCTGTGGATCGCGCTTTCCGGAGCGCTCGCCGTTCTAGCGTTCGAGTTCACGGATTGGCTGTGAAGACAAGGGACAGAAGCTTGACACCGCGCGGTTCCATTGGCGTCGCCTCGGGCATTGCTATGATGACCATTCCTTTCCTCTTCGCGCATTTGGCCCGCGTCGCTGCGGCAATTCTGTTCGATGCAGGCATCTTAGTCGCCGCATTCTTCTTGATCCTGCTCTTGGTCGAAATGAAAGAGCGAACGCAGCACAAGCTGTAACTGTATCGAGCTACGGAGAAAGCTGCGTGAAACTTGTTCCTCTTATCCTCGCCCCTCTGCTGTTCGCGACGACGTCAAATTCTGCCCCGGCGACCTACAGGCTAGTTAAGAGCGTGCAGCTCGGCGCACCCGATCGTTGGGACTATGTCACGTACGACGATCAATCCAACCGAGTCTTCGTGGCACATGGCGACAGGGTAGCAGTGGTCGATGCTGCAAGTGGAACCCTGATTGGCCAGGTTGAGGGCGTCACTGGGGGCACTCACGGGACTGCAGTGTCACTGACAACGGGACAGGGATTCACCGATGACGGTCGCAATGGAAAGGCAGTCGCGTTCGATCTGCATACGTTGAGGGTGACTCGAGAGATTCCGGCGGACGTTGATGCTGACGCGATCGCTTTGGATCGCGTTACAGGGCGCGTTTTCATTATTGAAGGCGACCCGGCGGCGCTTACCGTAATTGATTCGAAAACAGACGCTCCGATCGCGACAATCAAGGCCGGCGAGAAGCTGGAGTATGGAGTCGCTGACGGGCACGGCTCAATTTATGTCTCCGGCGAGGGCAATCGAGACGTGATCAAGGTGGATGCGCGCTCCAATTCTATCGTGAACCGTTGGCCCACACCGAATTGCACCAGTCCGCACGGTATGGCGATCGACACGCGCGCCCACCGTGTTTTCATGGGCTGCCTCAATAAGTTGATGATGGTCGTCGATACGATTAGCGGCCGGGTCGTTGCCGAGCTTCCTATTGGCCAGGGGAATGACGCCGTTGCGTTTGATCCAGTCCGCAAACGCGTGTTCAGTTCAAACGGCAAGGACGGGACGATGACGGCTTACCAGCAAGTCTCACCCGATCGTTACGTTGCGCTACCGATCATCCAGACGGTCGTCAGCGCTCGCACCATGACCGTCGATCCCAAGACAGGAAGGCTGTTTGTTGCTGGCGCTGACACGGATCCGAACCCGAACCCGGCAGAGCGTCCGCATGTGAGGCCCGGAACACTGCGCCTAATGATTTTTGAGCCCTCCACCTGACGCGAGGCGTTCGACCATTTTTCCATGACCACTCCACTGCGAGGGGGCCGCAACCAACCAGGATCGGCGAATGACGGATCGCGAGTTCAAAGACGACATTCTTACCAAGGTTCCCGCGGTCACGCTGGGCTTCTGGATCATCAAAATATTGGCCACCACCTTGGGCGAAACCGGTGGCGACACTGTAACGATGACTTGGCTCGGAGAGACGACGCCTCACCCGGTTCCCAACGGTTATCTCATCGGCACAGCCATTTTTGGAATCCTGCTCGTCGTCCTGGTGTGGGCGCAGATCAGAGCAAGTAAATTCAATCCGTGGCTATACTGGGCGACGATCGTTGCTTCGACCACCTGCGGCACCACGCTTGCAGACTTCGCTGACCGCTCGCTCGGCATAGGTTATCCCGGTGGGTCGCTCCTGCTCTTGGCATGCGTCCTGCTGTCACTATTCACTTGGTACAAGACGCTCGGCACAGTCGACGTTAACACGGTCACCGAGCCCCGCGAGGAGACCTTCTACTGGATCACGATCACTTTCTCGCAGACACTCGGTACCGCTCTTGGCGATTGGATCGCTGACGCGGGACTCGGATATTCAGGCGGCGCTCTGGTGTTCGGCGCAGGATTGCTGATTCTTGCGGTGCTCTACTTCACTACCAAAGTTAGTCGGGTCTTCCTCTTCTGGGCCGCGTTCATCCTCACCCGCCCGCTTGGCGCAACTGTCGGTGACTTTCTAGACAAGCCGCTTGGCAAAGGCGGTCTCGAACTTAGTCGGCCGCTTGCTTCGGCCGTGCTTGCAGTGGTCATCATCGTGCTGATTATGGTCCTTCCGCAACGGCCTGGGAGGCACCCCGGACAGGACGAAGCTTAGTAGTGAGGAAGTATCGCGAGCTGGTCGCCTTCGCATTGGCGGCCGCGGCAGCTCCGGCTTTCGCCGGGCCGCCGTACCTCACTGACGATCCTGTGCCGACGGACTTGGGTCATTGGGAGATTTATGCCTTCACTGCCGGTGAGGGATTGCATTCGACCTCCGACGATGAAAGCGGGCTCGACCTCAATTATGGCCCTGTCGAAAATGTCCAGCTGACAGCGACCCTCCCGTTCGCGTTCAGCAAGGATTTAGAGCGCAATTGGCGTACCGGAACCGGCGACGTCGAGCTCGGGGTCAAATACCGCTTCATCAACGATCAACGAAGCGCGATTTCGGCGGCGATCTTTCCGCAGAGTCATTCTTGCAACATCAAGTATCGCGGAAGGTGAAAAGACCCGGCTCCTGTTGCCGTTGTGGCTCGAGAAGGATTTCGGTGGGGGAACGAGCCTGTTTGGAGGCGGTGGCTATGAGGTCAATCCGGGCAGCGCCAACCGCAACTTTTGGGAGGCGGGAATCACGTTCACACAGGATCTCTCTCAGGAGGTTTCGGTCGGCGGGGAGCTAACCCGGCACGGATCCGACACAGTTGCAGGAACGTCCGAAACTGCCGCAGGATTAGGAGGCATTGTCAAGCTCGGGGGGCCCAGTTCATTGCTGCTGTCGGGTGGCCCTACCTGGGCGGCTCACAGGACCGGCTATCACTTTTATGCGGCGCTTGGACTGAACTTTTGAATGTCACGACCAAGAGCTGACGAAATGTCAGATAACATTATCGGGCGGCGGCTATTGGTTGGGGGGAAGAGGCTGTGGCGCGCGAATCCGGATGCCACGCTCCCCAAACCGGCAGGGGCGGGTCCGCGAAACTCTCAATCAAGATGGTTCTGCACCCATGGCTTAGGTGCTCCCAAGCGGTGCCGTTGGTTCAGAGCGGGACACATTGGGAATCGTTAATATAGCCGCCGGCCCATCCGCATAATAGTTTTGTTAATAGGAGGCCGGAGCAAGCCGCTGCCTCGAAATACGTAGATACGGGAGAATAGTAGTGTCTCTCTTCGATAAGCAGCTTTTCGCAGAACTCACGAGAAATCAGCGCAGTGTCGGTCTCGACCTTTCGTCGGCTGCCACTTTCTCGGTTCTACGCAACGGTTGTTCCGACGCACCTGCCCCGATGGATCACTCCGCGCTGAGTTCGCTCCACGAGTTAACAAACGCTAAGGTTGAAAGAGAAAGTGGAATGCGCGCCGCAGTCCTCGCCCGTGAGCTTCCTGCCAAGATACGCAAGCGGATCGGTCAGATTCTTCGTCTCGGCCCCGTTGGCCTTGTTAGGACTGCCTACATCCTCCTGCTCGGCCGGACCGCCTATGCATTCGCGGACTTCGCAAGAGCTGTTGCGCGGCGCGCCGACTTTGGCCCCATCTTCGCGGGTAGCCCCAAGTCATCTATGGAGGGCCTCAGGCTACGATTAGAACTGCGCCAGCCAAGCTCGCCGAGCGCCGGCTTGGATGCCCCGCAAACCATGGGCTTCGGAGATGACCGAAGACGCTTCGTGCAGGTGTTGGAGGGCATGCTGGACCTTGCTCGAGCCGGGTGTCCGATCCCTCATGTCGCTGCTGTAGATTGGAATGCGAACGTCATCATTTCAGAGTTCGTGATCGGAAAGCGCTTTCCCCAGTACGTGCGCGAGAACGGATCCAACTACGAGGTCCTGGCCCGAATTGAGGATGCTCTCATCGCGATCCATCAGGCCGGATACATCGTAGACAACATCGGCGAGGAGGACATTCTCGTCACCGGCGACAATCGCGTGATCGTTCTCGGTCTGCACCATCTGCGACCGCTTGCGGGACTATCGAGGGATGCTTCGATTTATCTGCGCGACGCCGATCGGCACAGGTTCAACGAGCTTTTCGGAACGCGTCTTCTGACGGCGCCTCAACTCCGAAGAAAGGATTCACTTCCTGGCGCTGAAAATCGCGCCGATCGCGCTTATGCCGCCGTGGCGATCCGCGACGATATCCACTGGGGCCAGATCTGGAATACCGATCTCGGCATTGCCCGGTGGGATTACATACTGAAGGACCATCTGCCAATTCCGCAGGGCGGAAGGGTTCTCGACCTCGGAAGCAATCTAGGACTGAATCCTCTTCAGATGCTGAGACATGGGGCCGGTTCCGCAGTTGGCATCGAGATGGCCGAGCTGCCGGTCCGCCAGTCACGCGTGCTCAAGGCCGCTTACGAATGGCTCGACAATCGACCCTATGACTTCCGTTGCATCCAAGGCTCCTTCGCGGAGTTGCCAAGCCTTGAATTGGGCCGCTTCGACGTAGCGACCGCGCTATGCGCGCTTTACTATCTCAACGACCGAGAGATGCGCGACATCGTCAAATACATCCGCACGATTTCAGACGTGCTCGTACTGCAATGCAATACCGATCGTCTCATTCGCCGTGCGAGCGAGGAGACATACCGCAAGGCGACGATCGAGTTTGCAGTTGAAGTGCTCAAAGAAGCAGGCTTTGCCCGTCGCGAAATCATAGCCCCTCGGGGTTACAGCCGGCCGTTGGTGATTGGCCACGCGGTTTGAAGCGTCGAGCGCGCCCGAAGCAGACGCTTCAGAGGTCCGCGAGTTAGCCATTCATTCTCTGGAACGGCGCAGCCACCTCACGCACTCTAGCCATAATCTCGCGAATTTGCCGCGCCTTCGGCACCAGTATTGGATCCTCGACCTCGTTTCGATCATGGTACCGTGAATAGAAGCGCCGATCCCAGTCGCGCATAGCGCTGCGATCCTTGTACTTGAGTTGCAAGTCCTCGCTCGATCGGGTGGCATAGTGATTGATGCGCAGGGTTGAGATCGAGACATCCTTCATCGACGGCACCGTCATCGAATAGGGGTCAAAGGGCAGGTACGGCAGCCAGTAAGTCACGAACCGAAGTCGACGACGCCATTTTGTCGTCCGAACGAACCGCACGGGTGTGAAATTCTCAGTGACGAGTGACTGAGCCCGCTGAAGCGCGAAAAGGTGGGGGCCCTCGGGCGTTACTGCAAGCAACGGGTCGACGATGGTTTTCACCCGCCAATTCCTCGCCCACTCGGTCCTTGCCCGGCGCGTAAACCTTTCGATTGTCAGTCCCGACGGTCTCTTCTGGTGCCCGGAGGATCCGTAGCACTGCCAATTCACCACGACGCCGCCGTGGCCTTCGTATTGCTTAAGAACCTGCGGAAGAGGTGCACCAGTCGGCGAGAAGAGGAATTCGTCGATGTCGATGAATGCCGCCCATCTCGTTCTGCCTCGCAATCGGCCCAGAGCATGAAGATATGCTTTCGTCTGCGCCCCCGACTTCCAGGGAACTGGCCAATCAATGAGTTCGACGATCCCCGCGTCAATCCAGGGCTGCAATACCTCATTCGCGTTATCGGTGCTGGAATGGTCGTAAAGCAGAACGTGCTCGACACCCTCCGCTACGCAGAATGCCAGCCATTCGTCGAGATAGCGCGCTTCGTTTTTGAAAATCGCGACGACGGACAAATACCACTTCGGCGGAGAAGTTCGTGTCCTTCCAGGGCGCATAATGGTTTCGTGTGGCCGGATTGAATTGTTCGGTCACCGAATGTGCGCGTGCGCGTTGCGTCACTGTTTCTTAGAAGTGACAAAAGCCCAATGCGCTGCCGCAATTCGCTGCTTTTGAGGAAAGCTAATGCCCGCAATGGGTCGACGGATCCCGGCGCGCATTGAAACCAGACGCGAGCGACAGCCTCGTTGAGCGACGATTGGCAACTGTTCACAGAGTTTCAATGCAACACAGAGCGTCGTCGGGAGTCCTCCACGTGGGCGCCTCGTCTGCCGGAGACCAACATGAAACTGCTACTGACAATCGCTGCACTGGGACTTATTGCCGCACCTGCCGTCGCGCAGAATAGAACGCATTCGCCCGACAGCGCCTACGACCACTCAAGCTATCGGAGCGACAGCGATCGCCACTTAGCGTATCGCAGCGACCGCTACGGCCACTCCTACAATGACCGGTACGCCTGCCGGGAACGGTACAGTTCGTATCATCGAAGCTCGTACCGCGACCGGCAGAGGTGCGAACGCTCGAGCTATCACCATTCCAGGTATCGCGGCCACTCGACGAACAACGGCAACTACAGGCACAACTCCTCGGACTATCGTCCGCACGGCTGACTGTAGATGTGGGGCGGAACGCGGACTGCTGACGCGCTCAATTGGTCGATGAAAAGCAGACATTGCTCGGCGCAGACGAAAGCACTGAGGAAAAGTAGACGGAGCGTCGAATTCTCAAAGTTTCAACCCGACGGAGACGTAAGCAATGTTATCGTTCGTGTCTTTCCCGTGCGGAACGAAACCGTGCTGGTTCATGTAGCCAATGTCTGCACTGAAGTGCTTGCTGATAGGTGTTGTAATAGCGACCAGGCTTCTAAGCCGCTCCAGACCGTGAACGCTCTGGAAAGTCGTGGTGTTGAGATCGAAGAAGGGTTCCTCGCTAAGCGTTAATCCAACCTTGCTCCGGCTACTGAAGGGCACTGTGTAGCGAAGATAGGGCCGTAACCTCCACCCGGTGCCGTTCTGGCCATCCCGCCAGCGTTGCTCGAGGCGGACGCGACCGCTTAACTGCCCACTGGCCAGCTTCCCTAAATTGCTCGACACCAGGTGCTCGACCAAGCGATGTTCCATGACGGAAAAATCGCCCGCGGCGTATTGCGGGTCGTGATCGTATCCGGCCCAGATGCTCACGGTCTTGCTTAGTTGGTATCCAACTAGGGTGTTCGCCTCCAGCTCATATAGCCCGTGCTTGTTGTCGCTGAAGCGGGCGGTCATATCCTGCGAGACGTTCCACTTATCCGAGAGCTTTACCGTCACGCTGCCGCCGGTCCAGAGTTGCAAATCGCTTGCCCTCGCCGCTGCAGGTTCGAAGAAGACCAGCATGCCTAATGCTGCCACCGCCGCTACTCGGAACAAAATGACCACTCTTGTCTCCTGCTGAATGCAATGGCTCGCGCAGCACGGCGTGAGCGCAGTTCGCCTCAAGTCGTTAATTCAGGTTTCGCCGAGCGTCGTCGCCAAGATCTTGATGATCCAGAAGCCCAGCGTGACTGCGGGGATCCAGGTGAGCACTTCGTACCTCGCGTTGCTCTGACATCTGGCTCCGCTTTCGCGGATTCACCGCGTCTTCAATAACGGCCTCGGCACCGTTGGTGCGTGAAAAATAGCCAATGTCCGCTTGGGTCGAAAGCTGAGATCCCGGCGTTCGACATTGCGGAGAATTAGGCGCTGATGGCAACCATCACTGCGCCAAGGGCAATCAGACCGACGCCAATCGTATTCAATAGGGTCAGCCGTTCGCCAAGAAACAAAACTCCGAAGATCGCGACCAGAACGACGCTCAGCTTATCGATTGGTGCGACACGAGCAGCTTCACCGATCTTGAGTGCTCTGAAATAGCAAATCCAAGACGCGCCGGTCGCTAGACCAGAGAGAACCAGAAACACCACGGTCCGGCGAGCCAGCGTATGCGGCGGTTGCCATTCGCCTGTCGCAGCAACAATGCCGCTCAGCACGATTAGAATTACGACGGTCCGAAGCAACGTCGCGAAGTCTGAGTTCACTTTCTCGATACCGACCTTCGCGAAGATCGCCGTAAGGGCCGCGAAAGCGGCTGAAAGCAACGCCCAGAATTGCCAGGCACCGAATATCTTCATGTCTGAATTCCAGCTCTAGCAGCGTCCTCGATCCACGCCACCGCCAACTCGGAGCCTCCTGAGGTATGTCTGCTTCGTGTGGAAAGATACGGTAATGGGCCGCGCCTTCAGATTGACTGGAGGAGTGGCTGTCCCCCGATCATGATGGAGTGACGGGGTCTCAGGTGATTGTGGTGCCTCGAAGCCCCGCTAGCCTGATGGAGGACAGCCGCGGAGCATTATGCCGGATTAGACGTGTCGCTGGAACTGACGAGTGTGTGCATCGTCGACGAACGGGGAACGACCGTTCGCGAGACCAAGGTGCCAAGCGAACGCCCAAGACGATTCGCAAGCAGCTTTCGTCGATAGAAGATTGCGAAGGGAGCGCCTTCCAGTGGGGCCCAGTGGATGGCCGGCTTTCAAGTGCCGTAGCCAAGGGATCAACGCTCTCGCTCATGCCGAGAACATTATAATCGGCTTTATACGCCGTGAGATTCCGCTTTGATTTCAAAGCCCATCGGAATTTAGCAAACCGCTGGTTTCAGCCACTCACCCACGTCTCCGAGCAGCGGCCAGGAGCGGGCGGCTATATAAGGCGGCTTCGCCGCTGTTCAACCTGAAACGCCGCGGCTATTTCGGAATGACGTCCAGCCGCATGTCGAGGCTCATCGACTGCCCCGGATCGAGCACGCGCATGCCCAGCTCCGGCCACTCGCTCTCCGGCTGCGTTCAGCGCCGCATTGGCGTGCGTGACCGGCTCGGCGACGAAGATGCCGCCCTGCGCGCGGCGAATAGAGCTGGAAGAACTTGCGCTTCGGGCGACGACAGGCGGAGCTCGTACGGCCAGTCTGGATCGGTCATCCGCGCCTCGCCGCCCCAGCCGCCGAAGCCGTTGTCGAGATCCTGGCCGCAAACGAGCCGATTCGCGAAGATCATAGCGTCCTTCGGCGCGGACCTTCTCGACCGGCAGCACATTCTCGTCGATCGTCCACGCGCAATCGACGTGCGTGTCGATCCGGGTCTCGCGGTCCGCAGTCGAAATAGGGATGCTGGCCAAGGCCGCAGGGCATCGGCTCGTCGCTGCGTGTTGCGGCAGATCAGGCGAACCGAGAAGCCGCGTTCGTCGAGCGCGAATTCCTGCCGCGCCTCGTACGACCAGGGCCATTCGCCCGGCTCGTGGCGGTAAGTGCAGGACGGCGCTCGTTCGCATCGTGCGCGTTCGACGGTCCACGGGTTGAGCCAGCCCTGTCCGTGCAAGCGGGCTCGGGTCGCCGGCCATGTTCGGCTCGAGCCGGACATCCGCGCCCGCGGAAGGTGAAGTCGCCCCCCGCGGATGCGGTTGACGTAGGGCACGAGCGGAAAGCAGGGGGCGTCGAGAACCTTTTCGAGAGGAGTGTGGCATTTGCGCAATATTGCTCTCGGGCCATTGTCGTCCGAGCCATTCGAAGGCTGAAATTGCGCCGCCGATTGAAGGACTTAGCCTCAATCTCAAGCGTCCGCTTTCGAGTGTCAGCGACCCGACTTCTGAAGGTTTCATTTCAAAACTATTCACAGGCTGGCAACTTCGCTGGGGATAAAGGTCGATTATGCGTTGCGCGCTGAATCGCGCCAAATGTATTTAACGCCCCGGGGGCCGGGGAGGGTCACTGATGAAACGACGCGTCAAAGGATTTCGTCGATATTGCCGACCATGTGTCGCTCGACGAACTCATCGACAAACTGGCTGAGGTGCGTGACAGCCTTCCTGACGGATCCGATGCCGAGCTGAGACTTCGCGGCGACGAGGTCTTCGGGCACCGGATCACCATCTCCTTCTTCCGCGAGCAGACCGAGGAGGAAGCCGAGATCGAGAAGCGCTACGCCGAAGCCGCGAAAGAGGCGAAGGAGCGCGAGCTCGAGCGGCTCCAGGCCGAACTTGGCGTCGTTTGCTATTCCGCGCCCGGCAAGCGCGGGAAATTGAGGATCGTCGCCTAGGCGACCGCTCAGGCTGGCCTGAAGTTCAGGGCCAGCCCGTTCATGCAATAGCGCAGTCCGGTCGGTTTCGGACCGTCGTCGAAAACGTGCCCGAGATGCCCGCCGCAGCGCGCGCACAGGACTTCCGTTCGTCTCCATCATCAGGCTGTTATCGGCTCGCGTCACGACCGCATTCGGAAGCGGCTTCCAGAAGCTCGGCCATCCGGTCCCGCTTTCGAACTTCGTTGCCGAGCTGAACAGCGGGAGCGCGCAGCCGGCGCAGACGAACGTGCCCTTGCGATGTTCGTTGAGGAGCGGGCTCGAGAAGGCCCGTTCGGTCGCGGCTTCGCGCAGAATCGCATAGCGCTGGGTTCCGAGCAATTGCTTCCACTGCGCGGGCGCGCGACTGACGGTAAAATTCATGCTCGCAGCGGAGCCGCCACTGCGTCCGAATATGAGCAGGCTGACGTGCGGCGGTACCGGCGAGGCCGAGAAATGCGCGACGGTCGTTCATACTTGGTTATAGCTCCGTAACCAATTGCGCTGAGTCCCCTACCCGACTTAAGCTGAACCGAGCCCGAACTCCTCCATGCTATTGATCCTGCTCGCCTATATCGGCGGAATCCTCACGATCCTCAGCCCGTGCATCCTCCCGGTGCTTCCGTTCGTATTCGCGCGCGCAGATCGGCCCTTCGTGCGAAGCACTTTGCCGATGCTCGCCGGAATGGCGGCAACCTTTGCAATCGTCGCCACGCTCGCTGCAGTCGGCGGCGGATGGGCGGTGCGTGCCAATGCAATCGGCCGCTGGGCCGCGCTGGCGCTCCTTGCGATGTTCGGAATCGCGCTCGTCTTCCCGAGCGTCTCGGACCGATTGACGCGTCCACTCGTGGCGCTCGGCTCCCGCCTGACGGAAAAGGAAGGACAGCAGGACAGCGTCTGGTCGTCGGTGATCCTGGGTGTGGCGACCGGTCTGCTATGGGCGCCGTGCGCTGGACCGATCCTCGGCATCATCTTCACCGCTGCGGCGCTCCAGGGTGCAAGCTTCAATACAACGCTGCTGCTTCTCGCTTATGCGCTCGGCGCGGCGACGTCGTTGGCGCTTGCGCTGCTGGTCGGCGGCAAGGTCTTTGCCCGGATGAAAAAGTCACTCGGGGCGAGCGAGCGCATCCGCCAGGTCCTCGGCGTGCTCGTCCTCGTCGGAGTAGCGGCGATCGCCTTCGGGTTCGACACTAAGGTGCTCTCCAGGATCTCGAGTGCGCAAACCGCGGGCATCGAATCTGGCCTCGCGCGGAAACTTGGCGCAAGCCAGTCGATGGATCAGAGCTCGACGCTCACCAACGCGGCCGGCGAGCTCGTGCTTCCGGTTCTGGGAACCCTGCCGCCGCTCGACGGAATCGGGCCGTGGTTCAACAGCCCGCCGCTGACCAACGCGCAACTCAGGGGCAAGGTCGTGCTGATCGACTTCTGGACCTACAGCTGCATCAACTGCCTGCGGACGCTTCCCTATTTGAAGGCTTGGGACGCGAAGTATCGCAAGGATGGGCTCGTCATCATCGGAGTCCACGCACCCGAATTCGCATTCGAGCGCGAGCCTTCGAACGTCGCAAAGGCTATCCAGGATCTGGGGGTTCGCTACCCCGTCGCGCTCGACAACGAATATGTGCTGTGGAACGCGCTGCACAACCAATATTGGCCGGCGCATTACTTCGTCGATGCGCAGGGCCGCATTCGCTATGTCCATCATGGCGAAGGCGAGTATGCGATGTCGGAACGCGTGATCCGGCAGCTTCTCGCCGAAGCCGGCCGCGCGCCCTCGGAAGGCATGTCACAGGAGAGCGCGAGCGGCGCCGAGGCGGCAGCGGAATTCGGCGAGATCGGCTCGCCGGAGACCTATATCGGCTATTATCGCGCCGAGCGTTTCGTCTCGCCGGGCGGCCTCGTTCACGACAAGCCGAAGACCTATGCGCCATCCTCGCTTGCGCTGAATGACTGGGCGCTAGCGGGCGACTGGATCGACAATCGCCAGAGCGCCCGTTCGCTGGCGCCCGCTGCGGCGATATCGTTCCGCTTCCACGCGCGCGACCTGCATCTCGTGCTCGGTTCCTCCAACGGCAAGCCGGTGCGGTTCACGGTCACTGTGGACGGGAAAGCGCCCGGAGCCGACGCGGGCGTGGATGTGAAGCCGGACGGCAGCGGCGTCGTGACCGGGCAGCGCCTCTACCAGCTGGTTCGGCAGAAAGGCGCCGTTCGCGACCACAGTTTCACGATCACATTCCTCGATCCGGGTGTGGAGGCCTTCTCCTTCACCTTCGGCTGAGGCTTCAGATCACCATGCGGATGTTCGCGCCGCCTTCCGGGCGCCGTCGAGCGCGCAGATCGACCCGCCATGCGCCAGCGCGACCTGCCTGGCGAAGCTGAGGCCGACGCCGCTGCCGCCCTTGTGCGTCGTGTAGAAGGGCAGGAAGATGTCCTCGCGGCGGTCCTCGGGGATGCCGCGGCCGTTGTCGCGCACTTCGATCCGGAAATGGCCCGTCGGCTTCGCGCGCGAGCGCCGAGCACGACGATCGGCTGGCTCGAGCTCGGCGGTCGCCCGGATCGAGTTGCGCAGCAGGTTGAGCAGCGGCCTGGGCGAGCAGTTCGGGGTCGGCGTTGAGGCTCATCGTCTTGGGCTCGACCTCGACCCGCGCGTCGATCTTGCGGTCGGCCGCATTGGCGAGCGCAAGGCGCATGATCTCCTCGGCCCAGGGCTTCGCCTTGAACTGGCGGCGGTGGACGTCGGGCGCCTGCGCAAATTCGCGATAGCTTTCGACGAAGCGCAGGATGCCTTCGGCGCGCCGGGCGACCGTCTCGGTCGCGCTCTTCGCGTCGCCGAGCGCATCGTCGCGCTTGGCCGCCGCCGCGACGAGCTCGGCGCCCGGTCCGCGCGAGCGAGGTGACCGGAGTCAGCGAATTCATGATCTCGTGCGTGAGCACGCGCACGAGGTCGGCCTGCGCCGCGACCTCGAGCGCGCCGAGCTCGCTCTGCACCGGCAGGATCGAGAGGACGGTCACCGGCTGGTCGAGGCGCGCGACCTGGGCGGAAGCGAAGATCGCCTTCTGCGGCACGCCGTCGAGGACCAGCCGAGTGATCTTGCGCGTGCCCGGCGGCAGGCGAACTGCGGCGGCAAGCTCGGGCCCGAGCGCATCGAGGTCGCTCGATCCGGTTGAGCGGATGGCGCGCGAACAGCTGGCGCGCGGCCTTGTTGAGGACCTCGATCGCGCCCGTCCTGATCGACGGTGAGCAGCGCGCTCGGCGCATCGTCGACGATCGCCGACGAGATAGCGCGCCTCGGCGCTTTCCTGCGTGTGCCGCGCCTGCAGGCGTCTTCAGCGCCTGATCGAGCGTCTGCCCAAGCACGTCGAACCCGCCGCCGCTGGGATCGGAAAAGCGCTGCGAATAATCCTCGAAGCGCACGCATCTCGATGAACCGCGAGACGAGGAAGTTGGTGCGGCGGATGAAGTTCCACAGGCTCGCGAGCGCGGCGACGCCGACGAGTGCGGCGACGACGAGGCCGGCGCGCACGCCCGGCGTCGCCGCGGCCTTGACGACGAGCAGGATCGCGCCGATGAGGAGGATCGTGCGCCAGGCGAGCCCGAACTCGAACTTGCGCCTAAAGTCCATGCTTCTCCATGCGCCGGTAAAGCGCGCCGCGCGACTGAGGCCGAGCTCGGACGGCGGCGAGCGAGATGTTGAAATGGTGCATCCGCAGCGCCCGCTCGATCATCTGCTTTTCGAGCTGGTCGAGGTTGAGGCTGTCGCCGACGCACCGACAGCGACGCCGGCTTCCGAGCCGCTGCGGCAGCGGGAAATCGTCGATGCCGATAGCGCTCGCCTTCGGCCATGATCACCGCGCGCTCGGCGGCATGGCGAAGCGCGCGGACGTTGCCGGGCCAGTCGTGCCGGATCAGCACTTCGAGCACGTGCGGGCGGAAGCTCGCGCTGCGGCTTGTCGTACTTGCGCGCGTAGAGGCGCAGATAATGGTCGAGCAGGACCGGGATGTCCTCGCGCCGCTCGCGCAGCGGCGGCAGCTCGATCTCGATCGTGTTCAGCCGGAACAGCAGGTCCTGGCGGAAGCGCTTCTCGTCGGCGAGCTGGTCGGGCGACGACGTTGGTCGCGGCGACGACCCGCACGTCGATCGGGATCGGCTTGTTCGCGCCGACCGGCACCACCTCGCGCTGCTCGAGCGCGGTCAGCAGCTTGGGCTGCAGATGAAGCGGCAGATTGCCGATCTCGTCGAGGAACAGGGTGCTGTGGTCGGCGGCCTTGAGGCGGCCCGATCCGGTCGCCGTCGGCGCCGGTGAACGCGCCCTTCACATGGCCGAACAGCTCGGACTCGAACAGGGTCTCGCTCGTCGCGCCAAGGTCGACCGAGACCATCGGCTGTCCGCTGCGGCGCGACAGGCGGTGGATCTCGCGCGCGACGATTTCCTTGCCGGTGCCGTTCTCGCCGAGGATCAGGACGTTGGCGTCGGTCGGCGCCGCCCGCTCGATCAGCATGCGCACGCGCTCCATCGCCGGCGACTGTGCCGAGCAGCGGCGTTTCGGTCGATCGGCGCGAGCTCGGACGCGCGGCCCGCGCTCGGTCCGCGCGTCGATCCGGCTGCGGCGAAGCGCCGCGGCGCTGCGCACCGTCGCTGCGAGCCGCTCGTTGCTCCACGGCTTGGCGACGAAGTCGCTTGCGCCGGCCTTGATCGCCTCGACCGCGATCGAGACCGCGCCGTGGGCGGTGATGATCACCACCGCCGCGTCGGGATCGATGCTCCATGATCTTGCCGAGGAAGTCGAGGCCCTCGCGCCCGTCGGTCGCGCCGCGCTCGAAATTGAGGTCGAGCAGGATCGCGTCCGGACTTTCCTTCTTGAGCAGCGGCAGCAGCTCGGCGGGCGAGCTCAAGCGTCTCGACGCGCTCGAACAGGTCGCGCAGCGCAAGCCGCGCCGCGAGCGCGATGTCGGGATCGTCGTCGACGACGACGGCAAGGCTGAACGGTGTCGGCCACGCTACTTCTGTAGCGCAGCTGTCCGGAAATGAACAGTGCCTTCTGCAAATAATGACTCAGCTCGATTGGCACGGCGCTTGCAGCGATTGAGGACATGAACGATCGATCGCACTCACGATCTTGTCAGAGAGCAGGCGTCGCGATCGAGCCGCGTGCGCTGTCCGTTTCCGGACAATCACTGTTCGGAGGTGGACAGTGAGCCTGGTCGAGCTGCGCCAGTCCAACCGCTCCGAAGCCGTCAGCGGCGGCGCGATGGACCGCGTCGTCGAGCGCAAGCGGCTCGACCAGCGGATCCTGATCGGCGGCGGCCGTCGCGGCCGTCGCTGCTCCTGATCGTCCTGTTCTGGCTGTTCGCGCCGCGCGCGGATTCGATGATCGGTCAGCGCGCGACCGGCTGACGATCTCCGACAGTCCAGTCCGGCACGTTCGACGACTTCCTGCCGCTGCGCGCGCGGGTCACTCCGCTCGTCACCGTCTACCTCGACGCGGTCGAGGGCGGCCGGGTCGACAAGAAGCTGGTCGAGGACGGCGCCCAGGTCGACGCAGGGCCAGCTGCTCGCCGTCCTGTCCAACGCCGAGCTGCAGCTCTCGACGCTCGAGAAGCAGGCCGAGGTCGAGCAGCAGCTCAACAACATGCGCAGCCAGGAGCTGGCGCTCACCAAGACCCGCAACGCCAACCTGCGCGACCTCAACCAGGCCGAGACCGACCTCGCCAAGGCGCGGCGGCAGTACGACCTCTACAAGCCGCTCGCCGAGCAAGGGCTTCGTCGCGATGAAGACCTTCAACGACACCAAGGACGACCTCGATTACCAGACCAAGCGCCTCGCAGATCCTGAAGCAGAGCATCGCCCAGACCGAGGCGCTGCAGACGAGCCAGCTGGCGCAGCTGCGCTCGGCCGCGGCGCTCGCTCAACAGCAGCATGGGCGATCGCCCGGAGCAACCTTGGCCAGCTCAACATCCGCGCGCCGGTGACGGGCCAGCTCAGCGGCTTCGACATCCAGCTCGGCCAGTCGCTCCAGCAGGGCGAGCGGATCGGCCAGATCGACAGCGCCGGCGGCAACAAGCTGCAGGCGGACGTCGACGAATATCTATCTCGGCCGCGTCGCGCGTCGGGCAGACCGCGACCGCCGACGTCGACGGCAAGACCTACCGGCTGAAGGTCGCCAAGGTCTATCCGCAGGTCCGCAACGGCCAGTTCCAGATCGACCTGCGTGTTCGACGGCGCCGGAGCCCGCGTCGATGCAGCGCGGCCAGACGCATCCAGGCCAAGCTGACCGCTCGGCGATTCGTCGAAGGCGCTGCTGATCCCCAACGGCGCCTTCTTCAACGACACCGGCGGCAACTGGGTGTTCGTCGTCGACAGGAGCGGCAACGGCGCGACCAAGCGCCAGGTCCAGCTCGGCCGCCGCAACAGCCGATTTCATCGAGGTGCTCGAGCGGGCTCAAGCCCGGCGAGCGCGTGATCACCTCTTCCTACAGCGGGCTGACCGACAAGGACCACCTGACCTTCAGCTCCGGCGATTAAGAAAGGAAACCGACTCGTGCTGACCATGACCGGCCTGACCAAGACCTACCGCACCGATACGGTCGAGACGACCGCGCTCGACAGCGTCGATCTCGACATCGCCGACGGCGAGTTCGTCGCGATCATGGGCCCTTCGGGCTGCGGCAAGTCGACCCTGCTCAACGTGATGGGCATGCTCGATAGCCCGACCGGCGGCTCCTACGTCTTCAACGGCCAGGAGGTCGCGGGCCTCAGCGAATCGCAGCTCGCCGACACGCGCAAGAGCAACATCGGCTTCATCTTCCAGAGCTTCAATCTGGTCGACGAGCTGACCGTTCGCGAGAATGTCGAGCTCGCGCTTGCTCTACCACAACTTCCCGGCGTCCGAGCGCAGGGCGCGGGTCGACCGGGTGCTCGACAAGGTCGGCATCGCGCACCGCGCCAAGCATCGCCCGACGCAGCTGTCGGGCGGCCAGCAGCAGCGCGTCGCGGTCGCCCGCGCGCTGGTCGGCGAGCCCAAGCTGATCCTCGCCGACGAGCCGACCGGCAACCTCGACACCGCGCATGGCGAGGAGGTGATGCGCATGCTTCGCCAGCTCAACCAGGAAGGCTCGACCATCGTCATGGTCACCCACTCGCCGGCGCACGCCGACTTCGCGAGCCGGGTCGTCAACATGCTCGACGGCCGGATCCTCCAGGAGCGGCGGCGCGCCGCCTGAACGAATCGTGAATCCACTGCTTGCGGAGAGGACAGTCACCATGTGGCGGAATTATTGGACGGTCGCGGTTCGGGCTCTTGCGAAGAACCAGACCTATTCGATCATCAACATCGCCGGCCTCGCGATCGGCATGGCCGCCTGCATCATGATCCTGCTCTACGTCCGCTACGAGCAGAGCTACGACAACTGGCTTCCCGATGTCGAGAACACCTACCAGCTCCAGGCCTGGTACCCCCATCCGCAGGACGGCGAGCCGATCTTCTCTGCAGATGTCGGCCTATGTCGTCGAAGGACGCGGTCAAGAAGGATTTCCCGCAGGTCGAGCGCGCCGGTCTACGTGCTCAGGACACGAGCCGGTGATCCTCAAGGACGGCCAGGCGTCGCCGACGCAAGGACTATGCTATCACCGACGACGACTTCCTGAAGGTCGTCAACCTGCCGCTGCTCGCCGGCACGACGCCTGACCGCGCGCGGACACGGCCGTGCTGTCACCAGAGCGAAGCGATCAAGCGCTTCGGCACCGACCAGGTCGTCGGCCGCACGCTGACGATCATCTCCAAGGGCGTCACGCGCGACTTCAAGATCACCGGCGTGTTCAAGGACATTCCGAAGAACTCGCAGCCTCAAGCTCAACGCGCATCCTGCGGATCGACTTCAACAGCTTCTTGGCGCAGACAGCCGGAGTTCCTGACCTGCTGGGGCTGCCAGTCGGGCTGGGTCTATCTGAAGCTTCGGCCCGGCACCGACGTCAAGGCAGATCAGGCGCAGGAGCCGGCCTGGGAGAAGCGCAACATCCCCGACGAGATCGAACGGCGACATCCGCTACAACCAGGGCGACGACCAGGACTGGCACTTCGTCAACGTGCGCGACGTCCATCTCGGCAAGGCGCAGGACGGCGCGATGACGCCGGGCAACGACCGGCGGACGATCGCGACCTTCGCGATCATCGCCGTGCTGATCCTCGGCATGGCGGTCGTGAACTTCACCAACCTCGCGACCGCCCGCGCCAGCCAGCGGGCGCGCGAAGTCGCGCTGCGCAAGGTGCTCGGCGCGACGCGCAGGCAGCTGATCGTCCAGTTCGTCGCGGAATCGATCCTGATTTCGGCGGTCGCGATGCTGCTCGCGCTGGCCCTCGTCGAACTGCTCGTGAGGCCGTTCGCCGCCTTCCTCGATGCCGACCTCGCGCTGAACTATTTCGGCAGCGACGGGATTCTGCTGCCGGCGATCGGGCTGACCTTGCTCGTCGGGATCGTCAGCGGCCTCTATCCCGCCTTCTTCCTGTCGCGCTTCCAGCCGGCGCAGGTGCTCAAGGCCAACCGGTCGGCAGCCGAGACGCCGGGCTCGGGCCGGCTGCGGCAGCGCTGGTCGTCGCTGCAGTTCGCGGTCTCGATCGGCCTCATCATCTGCACCGCCGTGATCTACGGGCAGACGGTCTACGCGCGCTCGGTCGATCCGGGCTACAAGCGCGACCACATCCTCCAGGTCGAGAATATCGGACCGCGCGCAGCTGCTCGTCGAAGGCCGAGATGATCGTCGAGCAGATGAAGCGGGTTCCCGGCGTCGTTGCGGTCGGCGCTGACCGACATCGGCGTCGCCACCGACAATCAGTAGCAACACCGGCGTCATCCCGCCCGGGAGCAACCAAGCAGGTCGACGATCGGCAACTATAATGTCGACGCCGGATTTCTTCGACGCGATGGGCCTGAAGCTGATCGCCGGCCGCTGGTTCGATCGCGAACCGGCCGATGGACGACATGACGCTCCCTTTCCGCCCGATCCAGAACGCCGGAGATCGCGCTCGCCGCGCGCGGCGTCAACGTCGTGATCAACGAGCTATGCGGCGAAGAAGCTCGGCTTCAAATCGCCGCAGGATGCGGTCGGCAAGGTCGTCACGAGCGAGCTCTGCTCCGAGACCCGGCACCGGTGACGACATCACCATCATCGGCGTGGTCGGCGACACCCGCTTCCGCTCGGTGCGCACGCCGATCGAGCCGATCATGTTCCAGAAGTCGAGGGCCGGGCCGAGCTGGATGATGATCCGCTACCGCGGCGATCCGGCGACCAGTTCGAAGCGGCGGTCGAGCGGCAGTGGAAGCAGCTCACCAACGACGTGCCGTTCGAAGCCAAGTTCAGCGAGGACATCGTGCGCGAGCTGTACAAGGCGGAGGATGCGCGGGCGCAGATCTTCGCCGCCTTCTCGCTGCTCGCGGTCGATCATCGGCTGCCTCGGCCTGTTCGGCCTCGCCGCCTTCACCGCCGAGCGGCGGACCAAGGAGATCGGCATCCGCAAGGTGCTTGGCGCGCGCACGCGCGACATCGTCCGGCTGCTGGTGTGGCAGTTCAGCCGGCCGGTGATCATCGCCAATGTCATCGCCTGGCCGGTCGCCTGGTGGATGATGCGCGACTGGCTGAACGGCTTCGACCAGCGGATCGCGCTGACGCCGGTGCCCTTCCTCATCGCGGCCGCGATCGCGCTCGGGATCGCGATCGCGACGGTCGTCGGCCACGCGGTGAAGGTCGCGCGGGCCAATCCGATCCACGCCCTGCGGTACGAGTAAGCATCGAGGCCGTTCGAACTCGAAGGACGAGGGACAGGAAGTCACCATGTGGCGGAACTACTGGACCGTCGCAGTTCGGGCGCTCGCGAAGAGCAAGACCTATTCGATCATCAACATCGCGGGCCTCGCCATCGGCATGGCCGCGTGCATCATGATCCTGCTCTACATCCGCTACGAGCAGAGCTACGACAAATGGCTTCCGGACGTTGAGAACACCTACCAGCTCCAGGCCTGGTACCCGCATCCCAAGGACGGCGAGCCGGCCTATCCTGCAGATGTCGGCCTATGTGACGAAGGACGGCGATCAAGAAGGATTTCCCGCAGGTCGAGCACGCGGTCTACGTGCCAGGACAACGATCCCGTCTTCATCAAGGACGGCCAGGCGTCGGCGACCAAGGACTAGCTGTTCGCCGACGACGATTTCCTCGAAGGTCGTCAACCTGCCGCTTGTCGCCGGCACGAGCACTCACCGCGCCGCAAACCGCGGTCATTACGCAGCGCGAGGCGATCAAGCGCTTCGGTACCGACCAGGTCGTCGGCCGCACGCTGACCGATCATCTCGCGCGGGCGTCAAGCGCGATTTCAAGATCACCGGCGTGCTCAAGGACGTGCCGAAGAACTCGAGCATGAAGATCGACGCGATCCTGCGGCTCGACTTCAACAGCTTCTATGCCGACAATCCGCAGTTCCTGACATGCTGGGGCTGCCAGTCGGGCTGGGTCTATGTGAAGCTGCGGCCGGGAACGGACGTCCGCCAGCTCGAGGCGCAGATGCCGGCCTGGGAGAAGCGCAACATCCCCGACGAGATCGAACGGCAATCATGCGCTCCAACGCCGGGCGACGAGCAGGACTGGCACTTCGTCAACCTGCGCCGACGTCCATCTCGGCAAGGCCCAGGACGAGCTCGATGACTCCGGGCAATGACCGGCGCACGATCACGACGTTCGCGATCATCGCCGTGCTGATCCTCGGCATGGCGGTCGTGAACTTCACCAACCTCGCGACCGCGCGGGCCAGCCAGCGCGCGCGCGAAGTGGCGCTGCGCAAGGTGCTTGGCGCGACGCGCAGGCAGTTGATCGTGCAGTTCGTCGCGGAATCCGTCCTGATTTCGGCGGTCGGCGATGCTGCTCGCGCTTGCGCTGGTCGAACTGCTGGTGAGGCCGTTCGCCGCGTTCCTCGATGCCGACATCGCGCTCACCTATTTCGGGAAGCGGCGGCATCCTGCTGCCGGCGATCGGCCTGACCTTGCTGGTCGGGATCCTCAGCGGCCTCTATCCCGCCTTCTTCCTCTCGCGCTTCCAGCCGGCGCAGGTGTTGAAGGCCAACCGCTCGGCCGCCGAGACGCCGGGCTCGGGGCGCATTCGCGACCGTCGCTGGTCGTGTTCCAGTTCGCGGTCTCGATCGGCCTCATCATCTGCACCGCGGTGATCTACGGCCAGACGGTCTTCGCGCGCTCGGTCGATCCCGGCTACAAGCGCGACCACATCCTCCAGGTCGAGGAGCTCGGCCGCGCGCAGCTGTCGGCCGAAGGCCGAGATGATCGTCGAGCCAGATGAAGCGCATCCCCGGCGTCGTCGCTGCGTCGCTGACCGACATCGGCGTCAACACCGACAACCAGAGCAACACCTACATCATCCCGCCCGGGAGCAACCAGCAGGTCGCTGATCGGCCAGTACAATGTCGGCGCGGACTATCTTCGAACGCGATGGGCCTGAAGCTGCTCGCCGGCCGCTGGTTCGATGCCGAACCGGCCGATCGACGACATGACGCACGCCCTATCCGCCCGACCCGAACGTCGAGAAGGCGCTCGCGCAGCGCGGCGTCAACGTCGTCATCAACGAATATGCGGCGCAGCAAGCTGGGCTTCAAATCGCCGCAGGATGCGGTCGGCAAGGTCGTCAGGGGCAAGCTGCTCTCGGACGACGCCGGGATCATGAACATCACCATCATCGGCGTCGTCGGCGACACGCGCTTCCGCATCGGTGCGCACGCCGATCGAGCCGATGATGTTCCACAAGGTCACGCCGGGCCCGGCTGGATGATCATCCGCTATCAGCGGCGATCCCGGCGACGGTGAAGGGCGGCGGTCGAGCGGCAGTGGAAGCAGATCACCAACGAAGTGCCGTTCAACGCCAAGTTCAGCGAGGACATCATCGGCGAGCTGTACAAGAAGGAGGATGCGCGGGCGCAGATCTTCGCGGCCTTCTCGCTGCTCGCGGTGATCATCGGCTGCCTCGGCCTGTTCGGACTCGCCGCGTTCACCGCGGAGCGGCGGACCAAGGAAATCGGCATCCGCAAGGTGCTCGGCGCGCGGACTCGCGACATCGTTCAGCTGCTCGTGTGGCAGTTCAGCCGGCCCGGTGATCATCGCCAACGTCATCGCCTGGCCGGTCGCCTGGTGGATGATGCGCGACTGGCTGAACGGCTTCGACCAGCGGATTGCGCTGACTCCGATCCCGTTCGTGATCGCCGCGGCGATCGCGCTCGGGATCGCGATCGCCACGGTCGTCGGCCACGCGGTGAAGGTCGCTCGGGCCAATCCCATCCACGCGTTGAGATATGAGTAAGAAGGCAAAGAAGTTTCGAGTTTTGTCCGCCGACCAGCTCGTTCACTTGCGCCTCAGCGGTTTCGAACCGCGATAGCTCAATCAGGGATGGGCGATTCCGTAGAAGTCGCTGATCCCTGTCAGGAGGAACTGCATGCCGATCGCGATCAGCAGGAATCCAAAGATCCGGGTCATCGCATCGATCCCGGACTTGCCCATGAACCGCACCATCGTGCTCGCCGCGCGCAGCACGAAATATGAGAACACCAACGTCAGCGCCATTCCGATGAGCACTGCGGCATAGATCAGGCCGAAGTCGTTAGGCCTGATACTCCTGATCTGGGCAGCGGCGGTGAGGACAACCGAGATCGATCCAGGTCCTGCAAGGCTTGGCATTGCAAGCGGCGTAAAGGCGATCTCGAGTTCCTTTGGGTGTTCCTCGCTCGATCCTCCGCTCGGCGGAGCGGGGAACAGCATCCGAAATCCGATTACCGAAATGATCAAGCCGCCCGCTACGCGCAGTCCCGGCACCGATATGCCGAAGAAGTCGATGATCGCTGCGCCGATCAGAAGGAAGGTCGCGAGGATCCCAAACGCGTAGATACACGCGAGCAAGGCCTGTCGCTTTTGGACATCCTTGCTCGTGCCCGCGGTCAGCGAAACGAATAGCGGAGCCGTGCTGAACGGATTTATGATCGGCAGTAGGCTGCCGATCGTGAGTGCAATGGCTTCCCAGAAGATGTCGATGGCTCAAACCCCGCCGCCTGTGAATGCCGGCCGCGAGCGGCGGTCTCAATGGGGTGTTCTACCGAGCCGCCATTCAAATTCGCGCAGGTGGCGGAGCGGGAGGCTTCCGAGGCCTCGCCGTAAGCTGTTGAAAAACAGTGATTCTATCACGGGCGCTATCCGCTGGCTCGACAAGGGAGCCCTATCGCATCGAGGGATGATCGTTCCGGCTCTTCCCACCCGATCTTCCGACCGCGGCGGCCGGGAATTGGGGCTCGGCCTTTCACTCGTCACTGGCCATGTCGGCCGTCGTTGGCGTCGACCGCGTCTATCTCGCTTCAAAGGAGGTCGTTCTGCGGTTCGAGTGCGGCTCTTGCTGTGCGTAGCGCTCAAAGCTTAAACCCCGACTGATTCTCGTGCCTGCGGCCCCCCCCCGCTAACGCGCAAGTGTCTGCTTTCGACCCATTCCTGCCGCTAGCGGATCGCGCAAACTCCGTTGGGGCTTTGCCGCGCCGTCTTAATTCTCCGTCCCAACTTTAGCTGTGCGTCGTGGTGGTCACGGTTTTCTTCACCACGACGTGATGCGTCATCTCGCACCGCTTCTTCCCGTGCTTTGTGATGTAGTGGTCGCAATGCACGGCATGGTGATGCGCGCGATGATGCGTCGTGTGATGAACGGGCACGTTCGTTTCATGAATCTCACGCGTCGTGGTGTGTACATGCGTATTCGTGGCGGACGTATTGCTTTGCGCAAGGGCAGGTGAGGAAATCAGGGTAGCGCCGGCGATAAGCGATCGAACAATTTTCATGGGGTTCCTCCTGTTTTCAAAGCCCAGGATGAACAAAGCTCCCGACCAAAGATTTGTTGCCGAACATTACGGTCTTGTAATGCGCGAACATGCCGTGCCCCTTCAGGGCTGCCACCAGGGAACCTGCGCGAGCAAGCCTGTCTGTTTCCTGTCGAGCACCGCCATCAGGAATTCATTGACGACCGCTATGCACCGCCACTCAACCGGAGGTCGGCCAGTGCAGAGCGACTTGCAGTATTTCCGCATTAGGGCTCAGGAAGAGATTGACGCATCGATGTCGGCGCAATCGACCTCGGCTCGCAAAGCACACCTCGAGCTGGCGCAGCGATACACCGAAATTGCGGATGCGATTGAGGAAAGCGAGCCGCGGATGCGGGTCAATCGTCCAGCGGAACCTGCTCCTGGGCTCGCCTCAGCTCAGCGTCATCGATCGCGCGGAGAAGTTCAGTAAAGGTTGGCGCTTCTTCGACTGGCCAGACGTAGGAGAGCGTTGGGCCAAGCGCGTCCAGGTCCGTTTTCGGTCCATTGCGGACTCAGGCGGCAAGGTTAGGTGGCCCTAGGTGCCGCAGGAAGTCTGGCTTGCCGAGCGATACGCCCGCATTGCGGAGAATCGCGTAGGCGGCCGTGTTGTGAAAAAAGAAGTTGGGAAGCGCAAAGCCGGTAAGATACTCAGCACCGCGGAAACGATAGCCCGTCCCGTTCGGGAACTTGATGACAACCTCCCGATCTTCGCTGCCTTCGAGCGAGCGCGCATCGAAGCCCTTAACGTAATCCATCGTCCGATCGCACCGATCCCTAAGCTCGGCGAAGCTCGTCTCGGTGTCAGGCATCGACGGGGCCTCTGTGCCGGTGAGCCGGGCGAGCGCGTTCTTCGCCGAATCTGAAGCCATCTGATACTGCGCCGGCAAAGGCCTCATATCGGGAGCAAGCCGGGCTTCCATGAGAGCCGTCGCATCCTTCTCTTGCGCAGCCTTGTCGAGCCATTCGCGCATGTTCGTGAGCGAGTTGACGAACACCGGCACTGACGCGTTCCACATCTCAAAGCTCATTGCCTAGCCTTCTCTGTCGTTGAAGCGTCGGCATGGAACCTTCGGCAGACGACCGCAATGGGTCGGCAGCTAACATGTCAGAAGCGGAGGCTCGGCACAGAGCCACCGTCAGCGAGCTCAATGATTACGCTAAGGGGTGTTCGTTTCTCCGTCCGGCGTAAGCTCCACCAATCCCATCACATTGCCGGCGGGGTCAGTAAACAATGCGAGCGCGGCGACGCCCTTAACCTCGAAGCGCGGAGCAATGATCTTGCCGCCATTTGCGGCGATCTCCCGCAATGTTGCGCTTATGTCCGGCACTCCAAGGTAGATCACCTTGGCTGCTGGATGGGTTCGAAGTGTGCCACTTAGATGAGGGCCGGATACCGGAACGGATACAGTGCCGCCCGGTCCTGGTGCCCATCCGAACACCTTCTGATAGAAACCCAGTTGGATGGCCTCGGAAGGCCCCGCAATATCGAGGTAGACAATGGGCGCCGGTGGTCGTGCTGGCACCGGCTGAGCCTGGGACGGAGTTGCGACGGCGCTCATCTACGCTCCGATCAATCGTAAAGGAGCGCCGATTGTAGCTATCACGCTAACGGCAGCAATGGGTCGAAAGCTGACATTTCCTCTTGCGGCGTTTCGCCCATATCGAACTCACCAGCTTATGCCCCGGCCCTGGGCACTTACTGCTGTATCCGGCGAGGCGTATAGCGCGCTCGCCGCCCATCTGATTCGTTCGGCGGCCGTATCTCTAATCGGGGGAAAGACCATGAGACATTTGAAACTCGCACTAATCCTCGCAACGATCACCTTGTCCGCGCAGGCCGCAGCCGCAGCCGCGCCTGACGCGAAGACGTGGAGTGGCACCTGGCACCTGAATGCCACCGCTTCGAAATGGGGCGCGGCCGGCAAGGAACAGAGCGAAACGCGGAGCTATGACTATTCCGGCGGCAAGCTCAGCATGAAGTCGAGCGCCAAGGATTCGGCGGGCAAGGAGACCAACTTTAGCTATTCGGCGGGATGCGACGGGAAATCCGCTCCGATGACCGGAAATCCCAACGCAGACAGCATCTCGCTGACTTGCGTCAGTGGCAGCGAGATCAAAGCGACGTCGCGCATGAAGGGCAAGGTGACCGTGCAATCCACCGCGACCGTATCTGCAGATGGCAAGCACCTGACGCTGAAGCGGACCTACGTCAGCATGAAGGGCGCGCCCACCGAAGTGCTGGAGTTCACGCGCTAGGCAGGCATGGAGACGCCCGGGGCTTTGCGCGCCGGGCGCTTTCCGCCGCGGAGGCTTGCTTTGCAATGTCAGCTTTGGGTCGAAAACTGACACTGAACCTCGCTCAGCTCTCCCGGCCGAAGCGGAGCAGCTGACCGATCCCGAACAGGATCGCCGGAAACATGATGCAGACAGCGATCGGAAAGCTGATTGTTTGCCCCGGTGGACTGATGAGCCGTGGAGCCAGGTAGAAGAACGTGGCAGCGCCGGCGGTGATGACTACCCATTCCAGGAACAGCCGCGCGGCGATTGACTTCTGAGAGACCGCGGGAGCAGCCGGCAGAGGGAAGTTCACCACTGGCCCAGCAGCCGCAACCAGCTTGGCCCAGCTCGCTGCGTTGATTTTCAGTCTTCCGTTCGTCTGGTTGCCCAGACCAAGCTTTACCATTTTCGTGAAGAAGCTGCGGGAGGGCTCCGCCGTGATCTCCGTCCATGGGATTAGCAGCGGCTTCTGGAATGGCCCGAAAACGCGCCACATTCGAATGGAAAGTCCGGATCGCAAGGCAGCCAGCGTGAGCACTCCGTTGAGGTTGACGCCTAAGCCCATCACTCCGGATTGCCAGCCGAGCTTCAGCAGTGGCTCCTCATCTCCATCGTCCGCGTACCACTGTTGGAGGCTGAACCAGCCCGACATGACGCCCATTAACGTCGTGACGAGCAACCACATTCCCGCAAAGATGAACGGGAAGCCGATGGGGAGCCATTTGATGACCTGGTCGTCCGTCACTGCCGTTTGATACCGGACAATGAGGAACGCTCCAATGAATGTGGCCGCCAAGCGGCTCACGTCCGCAATGGGTCGGACGCAGACATCGGCACTTCCAGGAGCCGACGGGCCGACTCTATTTTGCCTTCGGTTTCGTCAGCGGATTTGCAAGGACCCGCTGGATAGCGCCCTTGCTCGGCGCTTCGCCGTAGTGGGCTTCGAAGGCGCCCATCGGTTTGCAATGGCCCGGGCGCTCTCGGGTCTCATCGTCGGTGTAAAGGCGGACTGACGCAGGGTCGTAGGCGATGCCGTAAATCTTCAGGAGTTGGGTCATCCTGAGCGCGCCCAGCGAAATCATTCGGTTGATTGACCGTGCTTGACTGATCGCCGCTCGAGCTGAAGCAGCGTCCTCGCCGCTGAATTCGCGCCCTGGGCCAACTAGCTGGTACAGGTTGGTCCAGGTGTCGATCTCGCGCAGCTGGTACTGATTGAGGTCGGTGATGAAATCGTAAGTACCGGAAAGCGCTTGCAGCTTCTCGCGATCCTGGTGGTTGGCGATGTCGCCATTGACCATGCTCTGCCAGGCACCGCTCGGCCAGGTGAAATACTGCGGTGTGGGCACGCGCCCGATTGGTGGCAGACGTTTCGATGCAGCCGCTCCATCGACAACCCCGGCCAGCCAGTCGAGACGCTGCTCAACGCATGGACTTTCATCCACCCGAACGATCGCTTGGCCAACAGACTCCCCTAGCTCGAGTTCGAGTGCCCTGTTGCTTTCGTGCAAGCGTTGTCGCCAGTGAACGTCCTCTACGACCTGTTCCGCCGCGAGTGCGATCAGGACGCCGACTACGATGATGCCCACTTCGCCTGCGAACTCGCGCCAGCCGTGCAGCGGCTTTGGTAGATGGAAGTGCATTTGACTGGCCCCCGGCAAATGAAGGCTAACAGATGTTGTTATCGGGGCAATGGGAAGTCGGCACGAATGGCAGGATGGGTCGAGACAGGCCTGAGCCAATAGAGTCCGGTTTGGGTGGAAAGCTCACATAGCACCGCATTACCGTTGATTGATGGCGGGTTACCGACACGACGTGGATGCGGACGATCAGTTGGCGGGCCGTATTCTTCGCCGAGCTCTCAAGGGCACACGCGCCTATGGCTGCCTGTTTGCCATCCTGCTGGGCGGGGCCATGTCCTTTGTCATCTTCCTCGGAAACATCATGGGAGACTGCACTCCCGGCCCCGGGTGCCATGACCACGACGCTCTTCACATAATTGAGGACTTGGCAGTCGCTTTGCCAATGGCCGCGCTTATGGGGGCGGGTGTGTGGTTGCTCGCTAGTGCTACGCGAGCGGTTCTTCAGCCGGTGCTTGGTGAGCGGGTCGTCATTCTGCTTCTTCTTGCGCTGACACTCGCTCTGGCATGGTTTGGCTTTCAACCTGCAATGGAGGCATTCTTTCGGTGGACCTTCCCCGCTGGTTCATAGTGTCTTCTTTGGGTCGAAAGCAGACTCGCGGAGCTAATTCACGTCGCTGGGTGCAAAATGGCGCTGTGGATTTGGCGGTCCGGCGCATTCTCCGGCCCACGAGCGACTGACCTTCAGTAGCCGCGTCTTCTCTTCTCGCGAAGGTTCGATGCCATGCTCTTTCAGCTGACCGAGCAACAGTGTCTCTCCAAGTTCTACGCGGTCGAGCAATTCATGAACTCGGCCTGCCTGTCTTTGGTAAGCACCGATCTCTGCGGTTGTGATTGGCGAAACGCCGTTGCTGAGCGACCGCAGCTCCGCAGCCTCCTCGTGCAACCTAGGTATCGCCCCGGCGAGGTCTTGGGAGAGAAAGAAAAGCCCTGAATAGAGAGCAACCATTTGTGGGCGCATGTGATCGGCGACCTGCATCGCTCTGGCATCAAGCCAAGCATCCTCGGTAAACACTTCCAATGGTGGAGTCAGCTGGCGGGTCGCTTGAACATTCCCGGTCTGGCGAGCGGACGCAAGTGCCTTGTCTATCGAATTGAGTTGCTGGTCCACGCACGGGGCCACCGTCAACCAGTCGTAAGCGCTTACCGCGTCCCGGTGAAGCTCAGCGTCAAGTATCCCCTGCGTCTGCGCAGCTTTCTGATGCCATTGCCAGCTTTCCACCACTTGCTGCGCGCCGAGGGCAATCAACACGCCGACGACGATTATCCCGATTTCGCCGGCGAGCTGGCGCCAGCCGTGCAGCGGCTTGGGCAGGTGGAAACGCATGAAGCCCCGAACTCGGCTTACGCGAGAACTGCGCGGTTTGCTAATATCTGCTTTGGCTCGAGAGCGACATTGTCGGTGCCCCCTTTCGTGAGGCGGTTTCCAATCCCACCATTGGCTCTTACACGTGAGCTGAAGGGAACGGACGAATGACGGACGTATTCGTCTCGTACAAGTCCGAGGATCGCCGGCGCGTCCGACCTTTGGTGGCGGCACTTGAGGCGGATGGCCTCTCGGTGTGGTGGGACACCCAGATCAGTGGTGGTGCCGCGTGGCGCAAGTGCATCGAGGATCAGCTCGATGCTGCCAAATGTGTCATCGTTGTCTGGAGCAAGCGTTCGTTGAAGCCAGACGCAAACTTCGTCCGTGACGAAGCGTCGCGGGCCTTGGAACGAGGCATCTACTTGCCTGTCAAGCTCGACGGCAGTCGCCCGCCGCTGGGATTCGGCGAGACACAAGCCTTGCCTCTTGCGCGGTGGACGGGTGATCGATCGGATGTTCGCTATCAATCGCTGTTGGCATCCGCGCGGTCCATCATCGGGCACCGTCCGTTACCGGCTCACCCCTATGTAACGCCGCCGATGTCCCGCCGAGCGGCAATGATCGGTGGATCCGCCGCTATTGCCGTGGCAGCGGCAGCAAGCGGAGCATGGTACTTTTACGACTCTTGGACGGTCTCGTCCTCGAACAGCATCGCCGTCCTTCCCTTTGCCAACCTGAGCGCCGATCCGGCCCAAGCTTATTTCTCAGACGGAATGGCAGAGGAGCTGCGCACATCCCTGTCGCGGTTGGGAGGCCTGAAGGTCATCGGGCGTACGTCGTCCGAAGTCGTCCGCAACGACGATGCGGAGACGGCCGCGAAAAAACTTAATGTGGCGAATGTGCTGACCGGCAGCGTGCGCCGCTCGCCCTCGACGGTCCGGGTGACCGCGCAATTGATCGACGGCAAGACGGGCCTTGAGTGGTGGTCGCAAGATTATGATCGGGCACCAGGGGACACCATCAAAATCCAGACGGACATCGCGGAAAAGGTGGCACAGGCGCTTAAGATCGCGTTGGGAACGGCAGGGCGAGCCGTGCTGACCGTCGGGGGCACCCAAAACGTCGATGCGCAGAACCTCGTCCTCCAAGCCGACGCGCTGCTACAGAGTATCTTCAATGAGCAAAGAGCCCGGAGGGGGCTGGAGCTTGTCGATGCCGCAATCGCGCTCGACCCCAGTTACGCGGGAGCATACGCGAGACGGGGACTGCTGCTGAACACAATCTCACTCTTCTTTTCTCATGGATCAAGCGAGCTTAAGGCGGGGCAATTCCTCGCGCTCCAGTCAGCAAACAAAGCGGTCGCGCTTGCACCGAGGCTCGGGTGGGCTCACCTCGCGGTTGCGCAAGTAAAGTTCGGACAGCTTCAAATCGCTTCGGCCTGGACGGGCTACCGCCGAGCGCTGCAGCTCGGCCCGAGCGATGCCAATACCCAGCGCCTTTACGCTCGCTTCCTTGCCTTCATCGGCAGGAAGCAAGAAGCGTTGGCGCTTGCGGACCAAGCCATTGCGCTCGAACCTCTTAGTGCTGAATCCTACAGTTTTCGGACATTCGTATTGTACCACGCTCGGCGGTACGCCGACGCAGTAAGCAGCGGGCGAGAATTACGGCTACATTCGCCCAGCTTATTTCACCCACCCATCGAGTACGGCTACTGTCTGATCATGCTCGGTCAGGGCGCCGCGGCGAAAGCCTCATTCGAAAACGGGACTCCTGACGACCCCGGACGAATGACGGGTGAAGCAGTTCTAATGGCGCGCACTGGCGACAGACAGGGTGCGCTGCAGAAGATCGCCCGATTGCAGGAGGTGATTCGAGACAACGCAAACTATTCAATCGCTCAAATATACGCGCAGCTCGGAGAGGCAGATCACGTCTTTACCGCCCTGGATCGCTCGTTCGAGGTTACCGACGCCGGTCTGATCGGTTTGTTGACGGACCCATTCATGGATCCGATCCGCAACGATGCCCGGTTCAAAACGGTTTTGGCTAGACTTAGCTATCCGTGAGCCTTCTTCCGTTCGTGCCAGGCGAGCAAGCAGTTAACGTCCGATTTGGGTCAAAAGCAGACATCGCGCCAATATCCAGCTGGCTGCGATGGTGGCGGTGAGATCGCAAATCAGGGGAGAGAGGCGATGATAACGGCGATTCCGTTGACGTTGAACTTGCTGCTATTGATGGGCCTCTACGAGTTAGCCGCTGGAATCGCCGGTCTGACTGGCCAAGTCACCTGGAGTAAATTGCTGGACCAGTTCGACCGCTCGCCTGCACTGACGTTCATGATGGGCTTTGTGGTCTATGTGCTCGGCGCTGTCGTCGTGCTCGTCCATTTCATCTGGACAGACCCGCTCGCAATCATCGTCTCCGCGATCGGCTGCGTCGCCGCTACCGAGGGCCTCCTGATCATGATCGCGCCAGGCCCGCTATTCGCTTTCTCGCGCCGGCTCGTCGCCAATCAGAGGCTGATTTCAATGCTCGCTGCTGCGTTCGGCCTGCTTCTCATCGGCCTCGGTCTTGCCGGTGGAGCAAATCCGGTGACCTTGTGACACGAAAGTCCTGAACCGCGACTGTCGACCGAAATAAATCGGGAGCCAGCCGCTTTTGTGCTGACTGCTTACGTCCGCAATGGGTCGAAAGCTGCCCACTAGCGACGGACTGAACCAACGTCCGCTTACGGGCTGGGCCGAGGTGCATGGCAATGGCGTGGATGGGCGCTTAGCAGACATTGGGGTGCCGGCAGTGGCCGGCTCCGAGCACATGGCCCCAGCGCAGAGTCTCGGCCGGGCGGGTGCGACAAGCGATCCAATGTGAAATCCGGTTCGAGTCTGCCTAGGCGGGTCGCTAAGGCTGACCAGCGCAGGTAGTGAGCCAGCATGCAACACGCCAGAACTCCATGAGGCGCTCGCCACAGCGCTCAGTTCCCGCGGTTATAAGCAGCTGACCCCGGTCCAGTCCGCGGTCATCGCGGAGGAGGCTGACGGCCGCGACCTGATCGTGTCCGCCAAGACCGGATCAGGAAAAACCGTCGCCTTCGGCATGGCAATGGCGGAGCAGCTGTTTGAGGCGGGGCGGCTGCCCTTCTCGCGTGGGCCGCTGGCATTGGTTATCGCTCCGACGCGCGAGCTCGCGATCCAGGTCAGTCGCGAGCTCGACTGGCTATACGCGAACGCCGGCGCGCGCGTCGTCACCTGCGTCGGTGGAATGGACCCGATGAAGGAGCGCCGGGCATTGGCAGGCGGTGTGCACATCGTTGTCGGCACCCCCGGGCGGCTTCGCGATCATCTGGAACGCGGCGCGCTCGACCTGTCGTCGCTGCGTGTAGCGGTGCTCGACGAGGCCGACGAGATGCTCGACATGGGCTTCCGCGAGGAGCTTGAAGAGATCCTCGATGCCACGCCGCAGGAACGGCGCACCCTGCTGTTCTCGGCAACCATGCCGCGGCCGATCGTGGCGCTCGCGAAGCGCTACCAGAAGCACGCGTTGCGCATCGAGACCCTTGGCGACAGTCAGGGCCATCAGGACATTGCCTACCAGGCCGTGGCGGTGTCGCCAACGGACATCGAGCACGCCGTAGTCAACCTGCTTCGTTTCCACGAAGCAGAAACGACGATCCTGTTCTGCGCCACGCGGGAGGCTGTGCGCCGGCTCCACGCGAGCCTTACCGAACGGGGCTTCGATGCGGTGGCGCTCTCGGGCGAGCACAGCCAGAATGAGCGCAATCACGCGCTGCAGGCATTGCGTGACCAGCGAGCGCGGGTCTGCGTGGCGACGGATGTTGCAGCGCGCGGAATAGACCTGCCATCGGTCTCGCTCGTGATTCACGTCGAGCTGCCGCGCGACGCCGAAGGACTGCAACATCGGTCAGGTCGCACCGGCCGCGCTGGGCGAAAGGGAACGGCTATCCTGATCGTACCGTACCAACGGCGGAAGCGGGTCGAAGGCATGCTGCGCGCCGCACGCATCAATGCGGAGTGGATCTCACCCCCGACACCCGCCGATATCCGCGCCAAGGATCGCGAGCGGCTCCTGGTCGACGTGTCAGCTCCAGTCGATCTCGACGAGGATGATCGCGCACTCGCGCTGGAACTCGCAAAAACTCTGGAGCCAGACGTGATTGCTGCCGCGCTCGTGAAGTCGCTGCGCAGGGACATGCCTGCACCGGAGGATGTGCTCGCACCAGGCGAGCGGCCGGAGCGCGCGGCGAGATGCCGGTTCACGCCCCGGGTTCGAAGGAGCCAGTTGGTTCCGACTCAATGCCGGCCGCCGCCACAATGCTGATCCGCGATGGCTGCTTCCACTCATCTGCCGTTACGGTCACGTCGGCCGGGCGGACGTCGGTGCGATCCGGATCGCCGCCAATGAGAGCTACTTTCAGGTCAGCGAGCGAGCCACACCTGGCTTCATGAAGGCGCTGCGCCGAGCGACAATCGCGCCCGAGGACCAGGGGCTGGTTATCGAACCCGCCCCGCCACGCGAACAGAGCTACCGGCCGGAACTCGCGCATGAAAGACCCAGGCCCAAGAAGAAGCCGCGACGATCGAAGCCAGGCTAGGCCGCCTTCTCGAGCCGCTCACTGGCCTCAAGCCAGCGCGCCTCGGCCGCCTCGAGCTCCGCGGCAATCTTCGCCCGCCGACGGCTCAACTCGCTGATCGGCAGCTTCGTAAGTTCGGGAGGTGCGCTTGCAGGATCAAACATGGCGCGGTCGATTGCCGAGCATTGTGCCATCAGCTGCGCGCTCGCCGCCTCCGCCTCCGCGGCCGCTTTCCTGAGCGCGCGCGCCTCTTCGCGAGCCTTCGCTGCCGACTTCCGATCCGGCTTGGGTTGCCTCAGCTTGGCATGTGCGGGCGGTTGGCTTCGGCCGAGCACCAGGTCGATATAATCGTCAACGCTGCCGCCGTATTCGACAGCGCCGCCATTCTCGACGAGCACCAGCCGGTCGGCGGTGAGTTCGATCATGTGGCGGTCGTGGCTGACGATAATCACCGCGCCGTCATATCCGTTCAGCGCCTGAACCAGCGCCTCGCGGCTATCGACGTCGAGGTGGTTGGTCGGCTCGTCGAGGATCAGCAGATGCGGCGCCTCGCGCGTGATCAGCGCCAGCGCCAGCCGCGCACGCTCTCCGCCCGACAGCTTGGCGACCATGCGTCGTTGCCTTGTCGCCCGAGAAGCCGAAACGCCCGAGCTGCGCGCGCACTGCCCCAGGCGTGCTGCCGGTCATCGCGCGGGTCATGTGCTGCAGCGGCGTGTCATCGCCCCGCAGCTCCTCGACCTGGTATTGGGTGAAATAGCCGACGCGCATCTTGCTCGAGGCGTTGATGCTCCCTTCCATCGGCGCCAGCTGCGCAGCGAGCAGGCGCGCCAGCGTGGTCTTGCCGTTGCCGTTGCGGCCGAGCAGCGCGATCCGGTCATCGGGGTCGATGCGCAGGTTGAGACGCTGCAGCACCGGCGTATCGGAGTAGCCGACCGCGGCCATGTCGAGCGTGATCAGCGGCGGCTTCAGCTCCGATGGGCTCGGGAAGTCGAAGCGACAGGCTCGGGTCGTCGGCCATCGCCGCGATCGGCTGCATCTTGGCCAGCATCTTGGCGCGCGACTGCGCCTGCTTGGCGGTTGAGGCGCGAGCGCTGTTGCGCGCGATATAGTCCTGCAAGCGTGCGCGCTGCGCGTCCTGCGCTGCCTGAGCGGCGGCGAGCTGCGCCGCTCGCTCGGCGCGCTGCCGTTCGAAGCTGTCGTAGCCGCCGCTGTAGAGCGTGATCTTGCCGCGCTCGAGGTGCAGGATGCTGTCGACGACGTTGTTGAGCAGGTCGCGCTCGTGGCTGATGACCAGCAGCGTCCCGGGATAGCCCTTGAGGAAATTCTCGAGCCACAGCGTCGCTTCGAGGTCGAGGTGGTTCGACGGCTCGTCGAGAAGCAGCAGGTCCGGCTCGGAGAACAGCAGGGCCGCAAGCGCGACGCGCATCTTCCACCCGCCCGAATAACTGTCGAGCGGACCGCGCCTGCATCTCCTCGTCGAAGCCCAGCCCGAGCAGGATCCGCGCCGCTCGCGCCGGGGCGCTGTAGGCGTCGATCGCCAGCAGCCGCTCATGGACCTCGCCGAGCCGGTGCGGATCGGCGCAGGTTTCGCTCTCCTCGATCAGGCGCGCCCGCTCGGTGTCGGCGGCGAGCACGGTTTCGAACGGACTGGCGGCGCCGTCGGGCGCTTCCTGGGCGATATAGCCGAGCCGCGTCCGGCGCGGCAGCTCGATCGACGCCTTCGTCGGGATCGATCTCGCCGATGATCGCCTTCATCAGCGTCGACTTGCCGGCGCCGTTGCGGCCGATCAGCCCGACGCGGCTTCCCGGCGGGATCGCGGCGGTTGCGCGTTCAAGGATCGGCCGCCCGCCGAGGCGGACCGTAATTCCGTTAATGGTCAGCATGTCGGCGCCCTAGCATCCAATCGCCGGGTGCCCAAGGCTGCTCGCTGGTGCGTGGGCAAAGACCGAGGTTTCGCCGGTCATTGCGGTTTCCCGACAACAGCCCACCTGTCGTGAGACAATCAGGTCGCAACCGGTCAGCGCAATTGCCGGACTTCCGAAGTGGGCCCGCGACAACCGGCGTTATGTGAAATCCGGTTCGAATGCCGGCGCCGGCCATAGCTCGGGCCGTCCAGCGATATTCGACGATTGCGCACTCCACAGGAGCAGGTCCGTCAGAAGGTGGCCGAGTCCCGCTCGATCTTTAATGACTTAAATTCCAGGATAATGCGCCTCGACGCCGGCATGGCGTTCCTGGCCAACCATTTGCATCGAGAACCGTACTGTCGGAATTGGCGCCAGAGAATGTTGGCAGGATTCCCGGCTTTGATCGAACTGCGGCGAAACCTCTCCAGTCGCCCCAGCGCGGTCAGAATGGCGCACTTCCGCGGCCCTAGAGATTTGGCGAAATATCTAATGCTATCAATGTGATAAATATGGCGGAGCGGGAGGGATTCGAACCCTCGATACGGTTTTGCCGTATACTCACTTTCCAGGCGAGCGCCTTCGACCACTCGGCCACCGCTCCGCATGCCAGGAAGGCGGGCATCTAAGGGCCTAGCGCGCGCCGGGCAAGGTTGCGGGGGTCAACGACCGTCCCTAGTCCAAACAGCATGACGCCCGCCGAGCGCCTTGCCGGTCGAATCCCGAGCGCCGCCGCAATCGAGGCGATCGCCCGGCGCACGCTCGACCGTTTGCCTTCGCCCTTCGCGGAGAGCCTCGGCGAGATCGTCCTGCTCATCGAGGAGGTCGCCAATCCGGACACCGCGCGCCGGCTCGGGCTGAGGCATCCGATGCAGCTCAGCGGACTTTACGAAGGCATTCCGCTCAATCACCAGAGCGTCCAGCAGTCGGGCACGCTGCCCGAGCGCATCACGCTCTACAGGCGTCCGATCATCGCGGAGTGGCAGTCGGCGCGGTTTAGCCTCGAGCAGCTCGTTTCGCACATCGTCATCCACGAGGTTGGGCATCACTTCGGCTTTTCCGACGACGACATGCACGCCCTCGAGGACGACGCCGAGTGACGATTTTTCTTCGCTTCCAGCAAGTGGCGCTGAGGCGTGGCGGCCGGATGCTTTTCGAAGATCTCGACCTGACGCTCAGCTCCGGAGAGGCCGTGCAGGTCGCAGGGCCGAATGGAAGCGGCAAGTCGAGCTTGATCCGCCTCGCGGCCGGCCTGCTTGAGGCTGAACGCGGCCATGTCGAACGGGCTCCGCTCGCAATGGCCGACGACTATCTCGCGCTCGACCGCGAGATGCCCCTGCGACGAGCGCTGCACTTCTGGGGCGGCTCGGTAGATCCTGCGATGGAAGCGCTCGGCCTGACCCGCCTTGCAGAGGTTCCAGTGAGGCTGCTGTCGTCCGGCCAGTCGAAGCGCGCGACGTTGGCGCGGGTCGCTGCGTCGGGCGTTGCGCTTTGGCTGCTCGACGAGCCGTTGAATGCGCTGGACGCTGACGGTGCGCTTCGGCTCGGGCAACTTATCAAGCAGCATCTGTCGACGGGCGGCGCGGTCCTCGCGGCATCGCACCAGGCGCTACCCGGCGGCTGGCGGGCCGTGGAACTCGGCGCATGATCGCAGCGCTGATCGCCCGCGACATTCGCCGTGGCCTCACTGGCGCAGCCTGGCTACCGATCGCTTTCTTCCTGCTCGTCGCCGCGCTCGTCCCGTTCGCGATAGGTCCCGATGCGCGCCTGCTGTCGAGGATCGGTCCCGGCGCCTTATGGATCGCTGCTTTGACGGCTGCGTTGCTTCCGATTGAACGGCTGATCGAACCCGATCGCGCCGACGGCGTTCTTGACCAGCTCGCGCTTCATGGCGTTGCGGAAGAGAGCATCGCGTTCGCGAAGATTACGGCGCACTGGACGACATTCGCACCATTGCTCCTGGTGGCGGCTGTGCCCGCCTCGGCGCTTCTGGCGATGGACGCGGCATCGCTCGCGCGCACCGAACTGGCCTTGCTGGTGGGGAGTGCGGGCCTGGCCGCGCTGGCAGTTGCTGTCGCTGCCGTCACTGCCGGCTTGCCTCGCGCGGGATCCCTCGCGGGCCTGTTGCTGCTGCCGCTTGCAGTGCCGCTGCTGATCTTCGGAGCCGCCTATTCGTTGTCGCTTGAGGCAGCGGTATCGCTGCTGCTGACCGCCGGCGCGCCCTTTGTTGCAGGCGCCGCGATCCGCGCAGCTAGGACTTAGACCATCTCGCGAAGATCGCGGTAGGAAGGAGGAGGCCCCTTGCCTCTTCACGAACCGACATCTCGCCCATTACGACCATGCCGCCGAGATCGGCGAGCGTCTGTTTCACGAGTTCCCCGATCGCAAGCGCCGACATCCGGACAGCATAAACCGTGAGTACGAGGAACCGGCTGTTCTCATCGAGCAGCCGGCGACAATCGGCGAGTAGCGGCGCGAGATTCTCCTCCAGTCGCCAAACCTCGCCGGTCGGGCCGCGGCCGAACTTTGGCGGATCGAGCAGAATTCCGTCGTAGCGGCGGCCGCGGCGAACCTCGCGCGCTGTGAACTTCCCCGCGTCGTCCACAATCCAGCGGATCGGACTCTCGTCCAACCCGGACAAGCGCGCATTTTCCTTGCCCTGCTCCACCGATTTCTTGGAGGCGTCGACGTGGACGAGGCTCGCTCCGGCGTTGCTGAGCAGCAGCGTCCCGACGCCGGTGTAGCCGAACAGGTTCAGCACATCCGCCTCGGCTGCCCGTTCCTGCATCCAGTCCCATTGCGCCGCCATGTCGGGAAAGAATCCGAGGTGCCGGAACGGGGTGAGCGAAGCCGCGAACCGCACGTCGCCGCGCGACAGCTCCCATTGGCTCGGGACCGGGCGATGCTGGACCCAGCGGCCTCCACCTTCCTCGTCGGAGCCGGGAACGAAGGTTGCATCCGGGTCCCACCCATCGCGCGCGGGTGCCCACATCGCCTGCGGCTCGGGCCGAACCACCTGGATACTGCCATAGCGCTCGAGCTTTTGACCGTTGCCGCAATCGATCAGCCCCCAGTCATCCCAGGGTTCGGCGATGATCGTTTCAAGTTCGCTCACGCAGCGAGAGCGAGCTGCGCGCCGACTGATGCCACCGCGGCGCGTCCGTCGAGCAAGGCAGCGCCGGCGGCTCTCGCCGATGCCGCATCCACCGCGGCCAGCTGGCTCTGCAATTCCTCGACCGACAGAACCCGTCCGAAAACCTCGATTGACCGCGCCATCTGGTCGGCGCGGCCCTGCGCGCTCTCCATGCTCATCAGCAGCCCTGCCTCGAGCTGCGCACGGGCGCGGTTCACTTCGCTGTCGTTCAAAGTCTCGACGGCGTCGGAAAGCACGGTGCGGGCGAGGTTCATCGATTCAACGGCCTTGGTGCGATCCGCAGCGCAGCTCATTGCGACCAGGCCGGTGTCCGCATAAGCCTGCTGCCAGGCACTCACCGAATAAGCGAGGCCGCGGTCTTCGCGCAGCTCCTGGAACAGTCGCGAAGACATTCCACCGCCGAGCGCCTGGACGAATACCGAAAGCGCGGGCAGCCGTGGATCGGACGCTGCAAAACCAGGCAATGCGAGGGACCAATGTGCCTGTTCGAACTCGCGCCGGTCATTGCGGACTCCGCCGGTGAACTCGGCAGCGCCGATAGGAACGCCCGGCCAGTTCTCCATGTCGCCAAAAAGCCGCTCCGCGAGCTTGACGATTTCGGCGGGCCTCACCTTGCCGCTAGCCGACAGGATTAGCCTTGAGGGTACGAGCTCGTCGCGGATCCAGTTCCGGCAATCGTCCGCAACGATGCTCCGAAGAGTCTCTTCGCTTCCTAGGACCGAGCGTCCCAGGGGTTGCCCGTCGAAGGCCGCTTCGAACAGATGATCATGGACGAGATCGTCGGGCGAATCCGTCACCTCGCCCAGTTCGGAGAGGATGACGGTCTTCTCGCGCTCGAGATGGTCGGGGTCCATGTGCGGCACGCGCAGGAAGTCCGCGATCAGCTCCGCGAGAAGCGTCGCATCCTTGGCCAGCGTTCGGCCGTAGAAGACGGTCTGATCGCGCGCAGTCCAGGCGTTGATGATTCCGCCGACGTCTTCGATGGCCTCGGCGATCTGGCGCGTGTCGCGCGAGCCGGCACCTTTGAAGACCATGTGCTCGACGACATGAGCGAGCCCGTTGAGATGCTCGGGCTCGGAGCGCGAGCCGATCATGGCATAGAGACCGAGTGCGACAGACTCCGCGCTCGGCAACGGATCGATGGCGACGGTGAGGCCGTTCGAGAGGACGTGCATCTCACCGCTCACCTTTTCGACTGCTCCTTCCACCTTCGATTCAACGCAACCCCATAGATAATGAGCGCGATTGCAGCGAAGCTGAACCATTGTAGCGCATACATTCGATTGCGGCCGGGCGTGACTTGCACCGCGGTCTCCGCCGATGGAAGTCCGGCAGGCTGAAGTCCGGGCGGAGCTGTCGCGGCCACCAGACGAATCACATGGAGTCGGTCCGGCACGATGACGCCGCTGACGAGGCCTCCCTTCCAATCGACCTTTGCGTTGGGATCGTTGGACCAGCCTAGCTCAACGCTCATCCCGGGTCCTTCTGCTCCGGTGGCGCAATCGACGATGTGCGCCCAGCCGACGTCGCCCTTGCGGTTGCGGCCGCCGGACTCCCGCTGGCCTACGACTTTCTGGCATAGGCCCGTCGCCCACCGGAACAACGGCAAGGGTCCTTTGTAAGGCGCCACCGGATAGGCCGTCGGCGGCAACTTAGAAGCGGCGGCATATTGCCGCATCAATTGCTCGTTTTCATGCGCTCGGTGCAGCTGCCAGATGCCGAGCCTGACCATGATCGCAACAGCCGCGACGACGACAATCGTTGCGACGATCGGCACTCGGCGCCTCATTTGAGGATCCGCCCTTCGCTCGCGCGGTGCTTATACTCCTGCGCGAGCAGCCACGCTTTCGAAATCCGGAGCCCGCCAACGGTCAGTGCGCTCGCAACCGGAATCCAGACGAGATGGACCCACCATGGCGGCGAGAAGCTACCGTCGACCACCAGCGCAGCAACGACGACGATGGTACCGACGATGAAGATCAGGAACGCCGCCGGCCCGTCACCGACATTGAAACTGTCGAAGTCCAGCCCGCAACTGCTGCATTTGGATGAGAAGCGCACCCAGTTCGCGAAAAGCGTGTGCTGGCCGCAGCGCGGGCAATCGCCTTTGATCGCCACTGAGAGCGAGGAAGGCACGCCAGCGCTCTCGGTGGGGGTCACCCCGCGTGCGGCGCGCCCCAGCCGCCCCATACGTAGATCGTGGTGAAGAGGAATAGCCACACCACATCGACGAAGTGCCAGTACCATGCCGCCGCCTCGAACCCGAAATGCTGCCGGGGCGTGAAGTCGCCCTTGATGGAGCGGATGAGGCAAACCGTCAGGAAGATTGTCCCGACGATGACGTGGAAACCGTGGAAGCCGGTCGCCATGAAAAAGGTCGAGCCGTAGATACTGTTCTTGAAGGGGAACGGCGCGTGAGCGTATTCCCAGCCCTGACAGAAGGTAAAGCTTAGGCCGAGCAGGATCGTCAGCAGGAGGCCGATCTTCAGCCCGCGGCGGTCGCCATGGATGAGCGAATGGTGAGCCCAGGTCACCGTCGTTCCCGAACAAAGCAGGATGAAGGTGTTGAGCAGCGGAAGACTCCACGGGTCCATCACCGTGACGCCCTTGGGCGGCCATGTTCCGCCGACCGCATCTACTGCGCTCGGGAAGATCGAGGAATCGAAGAAGGCCCAGAACCAGGCAAGGAAGAACATCACCTCCGAGGCGATGAACAGGATCATGCCGTAGCGCAGGTGAAGCTGGACCACCGGTGTGTGGTCGCCGGCGTGCGCCTCCTTGATCGTATTCTTCCACCAGTTGAACATAGTGGTGAGCACGCCGAGCAGGCCGATGAAGCCGATGATCGTCCCGTAGCGGTTCTCGTGCAGCCACAGGACAACGCCGCTGAACATGATTCCGGCCGACAGCGCGCCGATCAGCGGCCACGGATCCGGCTCTACGAGATGGTAGTCGTGGTGCTTCGTCGCAGCCATGTACGCAGCTTCCCTCTTTGGTCTTTCGAGAGGCTCTAGCGAGCCGTCGGGACAGTTTCCACAGGATAAAATGTGTAGCTCAGGGTGATCTCGTCGATGTCCTTGGTGTCCGGGTCCTTCTTGATCGCCGGATCGACGAAGAAGACGACTGGCATATCGACCTTCTGCCCCGGCTGCAGCGTCTGCTCGGAGAAGCAGAAGCATTGGATTTTCTTGAAATATTTGCCCACGCTCTCGGGCGATACATTGTAAACCGCCTGCGCCGCGATCGCCCGTGCGCTGAGATTGTGCGCCATGTAGAAAATCTTGGTCTGCGCACCGGGCTGGACACGAATGGTATTCTGTTCCGGCTCGAAGCGCCACGGCAGTGTCGGACTGACATTGGCGTCAAAGCGAACGCCAATTTGCCCGGCCACAGCTCCGGGGGCCCGCGCCGCCCGCTCGGGCGTCCCTGCAAAGCCGGTTGCCTGGCAGAAGGTCCGGTACAGGATCGGCGAAAAGGCCACGAGCGCGATCATGACGGCAATGATGAGGAGAAGGATGCCGAGCGTCTTGCGGTTATTGTTCGGCGCGACCGCACTGTTCACCAGTTCATTCCCGTCTTTGCGATGGTGATGAAAAAGAGCAGCACGACGAAGAGGCCGAGCAGCAAAGCGAGGATCCGTGCACGGTCACGTTGACGCCGAACGATTTCTTCCTCGAGCTTGGGCACTTCAGGCTGCAAGCCAGCGATCGGCGACGAGCACCGTGAACAAAGCGAATAGAAAGAAAACCGAATAAGCGAACAGCTTCTTCTCAGGAGCCATCTGAGCGGGTTCGGTCCCGCTGTTGGCCAATACGCGCGCGGCAAGCACTACGAACACGAAGCTGAGCACCGCTGCGCTTCCGCCGTAAACCACTCCGGTCAGGCCGAGCAGCCACGGTGCGACCGCTGATGCAGCCATCGGCAGGCTGTAGAAAAAGATCTGGCGACGTGTGTTCTGGATGCCCGCGACGACCGGCAACATCGGGATGCCGGCGGCGGCGTAATCGGAGCGGACGAAGAGCGACAGCGCCCAGAAATGCGGTGGGGTCCACAGGAAGATGATCGCGAACAACAGCAGCGGAAGCAGCGACATGTGTCCGGTCGCTGCGACCCAGCCGATGAGCGGCGGGAAGGCGCCTGCCGCACCGCCGATGACGATATTCTGAGCGGTGCGCGGCTTAAGCCACACCGTGTAAACGATCACGTAGAAGAGGATCGACAAGGCTAGGAACATTGCGGCGAGCCAATTGGTCGCCAGCCCCATCAGAAGGACCGAGAAGAAGGCCAACCCGACACCGAAATGAAGCGCGGACTGGCGATCCATGCGTCCAGCCGGAAGGGGACGACCGGCAGTCCGGCGCATCTTCGCATCGATATCTGCCTCATACCATTGGTTGAGCGCTCCGCAGGCGCCGGCCGCGAGGGCGATGCAGAGGATCGCGGTGAAGCCCAGGACCAGCGGAAGGGACACCGGCGCGACCAGCAAGCCGCACAGTCCGGAAAACACGACCAGGCTCATGACTCGTGGCTTGGTAAGCGCGAGGATATCGCGCCAGTCTGCCGGGAGGGCGGCTGGATTCGTCAGCTCAATGGCGGGCATTTGCAGCCGCCTATAAGGGCTTGGGCACTAGGGGAAAAGCCCCAAGGGAAACCGCTGTGGCGATGTTCATGGAGCCTCTGCTATGCGGCGCACATGATCATGCGCTTCTTTGTCGCCGCGTTGCTCGCGGCAGCCTCCGCTCCAGCCCTCAGCAAGGCCGCTCCGGCGACTCTTGTTCAGGCCCCTCCGGCGCAGGCGGAGCTCGTGCCCGTCGCGATCGAAACGAGCCTCGGCCGGATCGTCGTTGCGCTCGACAAGACCCATGCTCCGGTCACCACGGCGAACTTTCTCCACTATGTCGACACGCATCACTTCGACGGACAGAATTTCTATCGCGCCATGCACGTCGGCGACGGCGGCCTGATCCAGGGCGGCATCACTACCGACGCGCGCAAGCTCTACGCGCCGATCGCTCACGAACCGACGTCAAAGACCGGGCTTCACAATGTCGCGGGCGCAATCTCGATGGCTAACGCAGGCCCGGGAACGGCACGTGCCGACTTCTTCATCCTCACAAGCGACATTCCTGCGCTTGACTCAAAAGGCGACGATCCGGGCTTTGCGGTGTTCGGCCACGTCATCGAGGGAATGGACGTGGTGAAGCAGATTCTCGCCTCGCCGGTGTCGCCGACGAAGGGCGAAGGCGCGATGAAGGGCCAGATGCTCGAGCCCGAGATCAAGATCGTCAAAGTCGAGAGGGTCGCCCCCTCAAAGCCATAGCAAACGAACCGCGGCGGAAATCCGCTACGGTTCGTCTGGTCTTAGTCGATCCGCGGCAGCGTTTCGAATTGGTGGAAGGGTGGCGGGCTCGGAAGCGTCCACTCGAGGGTGGTCGCGCCCTCGCCCCACGGATTGCCCGGCGCCTTCTTCCCAGCCGCGAGCGACCAGAACAGGTTGATGAAGAACACGCCCACGCTGGCGGCGGTGATCATGTAACCGACGGTCGAGATGTAGTTCCAGTGAGCAAAAGCCGGGGTGTAGTCCGGGATTCGCCGCGGCATACCGTCGAGCCCGAGGAAATGCATCGGGAAGAAGATCACGTTCACGCCGACGAACATGCCGAAGAAGTGAAGCTTGCCGAGCGCCTCGTTGTACATCCGGCCGCTCATCTTCGGGAACCAATAATAGAAGCCAGCGAAGATCGAAAAGATCGCACCGAGGCTGAGCACGTAGTGGAAGTGCGCCACGACATAGTAGGTGTCGGTCATGTAGGTGTCGACGCCACCGTTCGCGAGCACGACACCCGTCACTCCGCCAACCGTGAACAGGAAGATGAAGCCGATCGCGAACAGCATCGGCGTCTCGAACGTCAGCGAACCGCCCCACATCGTCGCGATCCAGCTGAAGATCTTCACTCCGGTCGGCACCGCGATGATCATCGTCGCCGCGGTGAAGTACATCTTCTCGTCGACGCTCATGCCCGTGATGAACATGTGGTGCGCCCAGACGACGAAGCCGATAACGCCGATCGAGACCATCGCATAGGCCATGCCGAGATAACCGAACACGGGTTTGCGGCTGAAGGTCGCGACGATCTGGCTGATCATGCCGAAGCCCGGCAGGATCATGATGTAGACCTCGGGGTGGCCGAAGAACCAGAACAGGTGCTGGTAGAGGACGACGTTGCCGCCGCCTGACGCGTCGAAGAACGCCGTTTGGAAGTTGCGGTCCGTCAAAAGCATCGTGATTGCGCCGGCGAGAACCGGTAGCGCCAGCAGCAGCAGGAAGGCGGTGACCAGCACCGACCACACGAACAAGGGCATCTTGTGCAGGGTCATGCCCGGCGCGCGCATGTTGAAGATGGTCGTGATGAAGTTGATCGCTCCGAGGATCGAGCTTGCACCAGCAAGGTGGAGCGAGAAGATCACCATGTCGACCGCGGGCCCTGACGAGCCCGAAGTCGATAGCGGCGCATAGAGCGTCCAGCCGGTACCGGCGCCGAGGCCGGTTCCTCCAGATACGAAAGTCGAGCCCAGAAGAAGGCAGAACGACGGCACCAGCAGCCAGAAGCTGATGTTGTTCATGCGCGGGAACGCCATGTCCGGAGCGCCGATCATCAGCGGTACGAACCAGTTGCCGAACCCGCCCATCATCGCCGGCATGACGGTGAAGAACACCATGATCAGGCCGTGCGCGGTGATCAGCACGTTCCAGTGATGGGTCCATTCATCGAAGTTCGCGGTACCGGCGCCGATCGGCCAGGCGCGGTTGAGCACCTGGATGCCGGGCTCCATCAGCTCCCACCGCATGATCCCGGAGATCGAGCCGCCGATCACGCCCGCGATGATCGCGAAGATGAGGTAGAGCGTGCCGATGTCCTTATGGTTCGTCGACATGAACCAGCGGACGAAAAAGCCGGGCTTGTGGTCAGCGTGATGATCCGTCCCGTGCGCCTCATGCGGCTGGAGATGGAGTGCGTCGGCAGTGGTGCTCATCTACTCGGGTCCGTCTCTTATTGGTTGGCGCGGTTGGGGACGTTGGGGTTCGTCGGCGCTGGAGTGGGGTTTGCGCTCGCCGTTCCGGCGACTGCGGGAGCGGTCATTCCGCCGCCGGCTTGAGCTGCGGGGACGACGCTCGAAGCCGAGCCCTTCATGTGACCGCCCTTCGAGGCAACCCATGCAGCGAACTCGGCCTGCGGGACGACCTCCACGGCAATCGGCATGAAGCCGTGACGAGCGCCGCATAGCTCCGAGCACTGCCCGAAATAGACGCCCACTCGGTTGATCGGACCGGCCCAGGTCTCGTTGAGCTGCCCGGGGTTGGCGTCCTGCTTCACCCAGAAGGCTGGGACTGCGAAACTGTGGATCACGTCATCGGCCGTGACGATGAACTTCACGACCTTGCCCTGCGGGATCACGATGCGCTGATCGACAGCGAGTAATGGTGGGCCATCAGCATCAGTTCGGAAGCGCTGATTGGCCTGCCGTGTAGGGTCGTTCTTCTCCTTCAGCATGTAGCTGTCGAAGGAAACTCCGAGGTCTGGATATTCGTAGCTCCAGTACCATTGGTGGCCCGTTACCTTGATCGTCACGTCGGCGGGCGGCGGCGTGTACTGGTGCCTCAGCAGCCGGATCGACGGGATGGCAATCGCGACGAGGATAAGCACCGGAACGAGCGTCCAGATCACTTCGATCGCGGTATTGTGCGAGTTGCGCGACGGCACCGGGTTTGCGCCGCGGCGATAGCGAACGATCACCCACACGAGCATCGCAAGGACGATCGCGCTGATGATCGCGCAGAGCGTTAGCAGGATGTAATCGTGGAATCCCGAAGCCTCGCGGCCGATCGGGCTGACCTGGTCCTGAAGACCCATGCGACCGTCTGGCTGGCCGATCCCCGGAGTTGGAGCCATTGTCGGAATGGCGACGGGTTCCCGGGCCGGAGCGGCGGTCGCCTTATCGGGTTTGTTGGCGTCCTGAGCGAAGCCGGCCGGCGGCGCGGCGTTCGGCTTGGCGCTACAGGCGTACTGACGGCTGGCGTCCTTGCGGGCACCTGCGCCGCCACAGGTGTAAGCCAGGCCGCGGCTAACGCGATCGCCCATCCAGTCCGTTTCATCGACACCCCAGGTAACAGGTTGAAGCCGGAAGCGCAGGTCCGCACAACCGGATTTGTCGGCTCTATAGGCGCGGCTTTCCGGAGCCTCAAGCGCTCTATGACTGGGTGTTGAAGGGGGCGGCGGCGGAGCCTAATGCGGTCCTCGAAATGATGACCGAAGACGAGATCCTGGCGGAATTCCGCGCTGCCGACGCCCTGCTCGAAGGCCATTTCATCCTGTCGTCGGGCCTCAGGAGCCCGCGTTACCTCCAGTGCGCGCGGGTGCTGATGGACCCTTCGCGTGCCGAGCGCCTCGCCCGCGAGCTCGCTTGCGCAAATCCCCATTCTTGTCCGCGATCAAATCGAAGCGGTGGTCTCTCCGGCGATGGGAGGGGTGATCATCGGCCATGAAATGGGCCGAGCGCTCGGCAAGCCTGCGATGTTCCTCGAACGCCCGCAGGGCGTGTTTGAGTTGCGGCGCGGATTCCGGCTCGACCGCGGCACCAAGGTGTTGATGGTCGAGGACGTCGTAACGACCGGTCTCTCCTCGCGCGAGGCCATCGAGGCGGCGCGCGCTGCTGGAGCCGAGGTTGTCGCGGAAGCTGCCCTGGTTGACCGGTCATCCGGATCGCCGGGCCTCGGCGTTCCATTCTTTCCGCTCGTCCGCATCGAGGTGCCGACCTACGAAGCAGACTCGGTTCCGGCGGAGCTCGCCGCGATCCCCGCGGTCAAGCCTGGGAGCCGCGCCGCCGCTTGACGAACCGTCTTCGCCTCGGCGTCAATATCGATCACGTCGCGACGATCCGAAACGCGCGAGGCGGCGACCATCCCGACCCGGTTCGGGCCGCAATCATGGCGGCAAAGGCCGGAGCCGACGGCATCACGGCGCACCTGCGCGAGGACCGGCGGCACATCACCGATGACGATATCGACCGGCTGATGGCCGAGATCGACCTTCCGCTCAACCTCGAGATGGCAGCGACCGAGGAGATGCTCGAGATCGCACTTCGGCATCGGCCGAACGCGGCCTGCATCGTTCCCGAGCGGCGCGAGGAGCGCACGACCGAGGGCGGGCTCGACGCAGCGGGACAGCACAATCACCTCGCCTATTTCGTCGACAGGCTCGGATCGGCGAACATCCGCGTCAGCCTCTTCATCGAACCGACCGAAGCGCAAGTCGCGGCCGCCGTGCGCCTCGGCGCTCCGGTCGTCGAGTTCCACACGGGGCGCTACGCCCATGTCGAGAGTGAGGAGCGTATCGCCGAACTGAAGCGAATAGCCGACTGCGCCGCACTCGCCGTAAAGAACGGCATCGAGCCCCACGCCGGGCACGGGCTGACCTTCAACAATGTCGTACCCGTCGCCGCCATCCCGCAGATCGTGGAGCTCAACATCGGCCATTTCCTGATTGGCGAAGCGATCTTCACCGGCCTCGACGCCAGCGTTCGTCACATGCGCCATTTGATGGACAGCGCGCGATGAGACGCTCGAAGCGCACCGGCAATCGCTACCTCGCGGGGCTCGTCATCGCCTTTGCAATTCTGTTTTTTGCAGTGGGCACGCTGGGTCCCGCGCGGCATTCGCTTTATTATCTGCTCATCGTGCCCCTTCCCGCCGCAATCGCGCTCGTCCTCGGCTGGCGGGCCTGGTCTGTCCAGAACGAGCGCTCGACCGCTTATTCTGCGGCGGCGCTCGTCCTTCTCATCGCCGTGCTCGGCTTCTCTCACCTGCTGCCAAGATCCCACCCATGATAGTCGGCCTCGGATCCGACCTGTGCAACGTCGAACGCATCGAGCAGTCGCTCGAGCGCTGGGGCGATAAATTCTTGCAGCGCGTGTTCACTAAGGTCGAGCAGGCGAAGGCCGCATCGCGTCCGCACACTCGTGCCGGCACGCTCGCCAAACGCTTTGCCGCGAAGGAGGCCTTCTCCAAAGCCGTCGGCACTGGCTTTCGGCGCGGTGTCCATATGAAGGACATCGGAGTCGTTAATCTTGCCTCAGGGGCGCCTACGCTACAGCTTACCGGAGGAGCCAAGGCGCGGCTTGACGCACTTGCGCCGGAAGGCCACGCCATCGACATTCACCTGACGATGACCGACGATTATCCCTGGGCGCAGGCTTTCGTGATCCTGACCGCCCGCAAGCTGGAGCCCTGAGTGTTGAATGAAACTGTTCCAGAGATGACCCCGGCCGAGCAGAAATCGGCAGAGTCGTCGGAAGAATCGGAAGACAAGGGCTCGGCACTATGGCGTGAGATCAAGGGCCTGTTCTGGGTCCTACTCGCGGTCCTCGCTTTCCACAGCCTGATTGCGAAGCCTTTCTATATCCCGTCGGAATCGATGATGCCGGGACTGCTGACGGGCGACCGGCTGGTCGTGACCAAATATCCCTATGGATGGTCATGGGTCAGTCCGAGCTTTCACATTATCGGCCCGATGAAGGGACGCGTGTTCGGCCGAATGCCCAAGCGCGGCGACATCGTAATCGTCACGCCGCCGGGGACGCGCACCGATTATATCAAGCGCGTCATCGGCCTTCCGGGCGACACGCTGCGGATGGTCGACGGCCAGCTCACCATCAACGGTCAGGCCGTGAAGCGCCAGCTCCTTCCGCCCGACATGGTCCCGATCGACGTCAATTCGCCGTGCGGATCCGACCACGACCCGGCGCTCTACGATTTCCGGGTCAAGGGCGCTGACGGCAAGGCCTATTGCCGCGTGCCGGTCGTCCGCGAGACATTGCCCGACGGTCATTCGTACGAGACGGTCGAGCTCGGCCGCTCGAGCGAAGACAATTTCGGTCCGGTCACGATCCCCGAAGGCCATGTCTGGCTGATGGGAGACAATCGCGACGATTCGGCCGACAGCCGAGTCCCCGAATGGCAGGGCGGCCTCGGCGGGCCGGTGCCGTGGGAGAATATCGGAGGGCGAGCCGAGTTCATCACCTTCTCGCTGGACGGAAGTTCCAAGTGGTGGAACCCGATCAGCTGGATCGAAGCGCTTCGTTCGGGGCGCGCAGGAAAGTCGCTTAGGGATAATTGATGTCGACGAAGCCGCCGACCACGGAGCCCCATCTGGAGCGACCCGGTCCGGCGGAATTCCGCGACCCGCTCGTCCGGCGCGAGATGCAGAAGGCCGCGGTGTGGTTCGGCACGGGCCTCGCCATCCTCGGCGTCATTACACTCGGCCAGCCGCTGCTGCTGATCATCGGCGGAGCGATTTTCGCCGTCTTCCTGGATGGCGGTGCGCGGCTTCTCGGGCGCTTCCTACCCGTCCCGCGCGGCTATCGCCTTTTGCTGGTGCTTCTCCTCGGCTTCGGCTTTCTCGGCTGGGTCTTCTGGTTCGCCGGGACGACGATCGCTGCCCAGTTCGAAGCCCTGCGCACAGTCGTTGCAGCGCAGTTCAATCGGCTGATGGCATTCGCCTCCTCCTTGGGTTTCGTGGCCGGCCGGCCGAGCGATTTGCGCAGCCAGCTGCTCGGCGGAGTTGGGCATCTGACCAGCGCTGTGGGCACGGTTATCGGTGGGGTAGCGAGCGTCATCGCGATGGTCGTGATCGGCATCTTCCTGGCATCGGAGCCACGACTCTATGATCGGGGAATAGCGTGGATGCTGCCGCTGAACAGTCGGGCAGGCTTCTATCGAATTGCCGAGCACGTCGGCTTCACGCTGCGCCGCTTGCTCTTCGGGCGCCTCATCGCGATGGTGTTCGAGGGCGTGTTCACCTGGTTCATGCTGTGGATCGCCGGAGTGCCGATGGCGGGTCTGCTGGGATTAGTCACCGGCGTACTCGCCTTCATCCCCAACATCGGGGCGATCACCTCAGGGCTGCTGATGATCGCGGTCGGATTCAGCGCCAGCTCCGGTCAGGGAGTCTGGTGCATCATCGTCTATTTCCTGGTGCACAACATCGATGCCTATGTCGTTGTGCCGTTCGTCGCTCGGCGCACTGTCGACCTGGCGCCTGCCGTCTTGCTCGCGATGCAGCTGCTGATGGCCGCGCTTTTCGGGATCCTGGGCGTGCTTTTCGCCGACCCGATACTGGCGACTCTGAAAGTGGTGCTGGTCGACCTCAGCCACCGCCAGGCGAGAGCGGAGAATGAGGGGTCGCAGGTTGTCGCCCCCGGGCCTGCTACTGCTGCGGCGGTGCCTGCTGCTGTTGCATCTGCTGCTGGAGCATCTGCTGCTGGAGGAGCGCCGCGCCGCCGCGGGCAATCTTCTCGACGCGGACCTCAAACGTAAGGTCGCTTTTCTTCGGGAAGCCGGGCGGGGGAGGAGTTTTTCCGAAGGCGAGGCTCTGCGGCATCGTGAAGCGGTACTGGCCGCCTTCCTGCATTCTGGTCATCGCCTCGGCGAAGCCCGGGAAGACCTGGTCCATGGTGAAGGGCTGGGCGCCGCCGTGGCTCTCGCTGCTATCGAGCACCGTGCCGTCATCGGCGGTGAGGACGTAATCGAGGAGCGCGGCGTCAGTCTTCGTGATCGGATCGCCCTTGCCGGCATGAATGGTGCGAAATTGCAGTCCACTCGCGGTGACGATCGGCCTCAGGGACCCCGCTCCGAACCAGGCCAGCGCGATCCCTGCGGCAATGACGATGATGAAGCCGAGCCAAAGCGAAACGGCCCTCCCGCGATGGTCGGGGCGATGGACGGCTTGGGCGGCGGACACGGTTTCGGGTGCTGGCGCTAAAGGCTTAGCGCGCGCCTTCGCGCTCGGCGCGCTTGCGCTCGAGCTTGCGGGCGCGGCGGATCGCGGCGGCGCGCTCGCGGGCCCGCTTCTCCGACGGCTTCTCATAGTGACGGCGCAGCTTCATCTCGCGGTAGACGCCCTCGCGCTGCAGTTTCTTCTTCAGCGCGCGCAGCGCCTGCTCGACATTATTGTCGCGAACGATGATTTGCATAAAGTCCCGTCACACTCCTCAAAGTCTTCAAAATCAGGGGGTTGCGCCCCGAGTTGCCAATAGACGGAATAGCTGCTCCGTTCCATCGGCAATAGAATAGCGGCCTCCAGAGGCGATGCCTCGGCGGCGCCGCGCCCTTAGCAAGGTGCGCCCGGCCATTCAACCCGCATGAGCAGCGGGCTTGATCCCAAGTCGCACTGCTCGACGATGCTTCCACCCCTTTGCCGTTTCGCGCCAACTCGTTTTCGTATCATGTCAACCCATTGAAAAACAGCGCTAAATATCTATTTACAAATGAGTGCAAAATCCGCCTCCGAGGTCATGACGCCGGGAGGAATCGGCCTCTTGAGCGCGAAAAAGATCGCGAGGATCGTGTTGACGATTCTGCGCAAGGTATCGGCCTTCTTCGCTCCGGTGCGCGACGAACCGTTTCGCAGGGACGATGGAAGGGGGAACCTGAACTAATGGGTTATCGGCCATTAACCCGCTGAATGATAAAGAGATGGCACAGAGCGGAGGGAAAGAATGTCGTTGAATCGAAGGGAAATGCTGCGTCTTGGCGCCGCCGGTGCCGGGGGGCTCATCCTCTCTTCTGCGGCTATGTCGCAGGTGCTTCCAGGCGTTCTCGCGCCGCAGGCCGGCGGGACGACCCCTGCAAGCCCGCTGATTCCCGCGGTTGCGGCGGCGCCGAGCGCGCCCGCCGGGATCGATTCGGCGCTGTTCGCGCGTGCCAAAGCTGCGCTCGACCAGCATCAGATCTACGCGCGTGATTCGATCGGCATTGCGGACTTCTCCCGGCCTTCGAGCGAAGCGCGATTCCACGTCGTCGACCTGCAGAACGGCACTGTCGAGAGCCATCTCGTCTGCCACGGTCGCGGGTCGGATCCCGAGCATTCGGGTTATCTGCAGCGCTTCAGCAACGACTTCGGTAGCTACGCGACGTCCAACGGCACCTACGTCACGGACGATTACTATCAGGGCAAGTACGGCCTTTCGCTCCGCGTTCGCGGCCTCGACTGGTCGAACAACAATGCCGAGCCGCGCGCGATCGTGATTCACAACGCCTGGTACGCCGAGCCAGAGATGCTTCAAATCCACGGCCAGCTCGGTCGGTCGGAAGGCTGTTTTGCGATGCCGAAGGCGAGCCAATACGCAGTCATGCGCCGCCTCGCCGGTGGCCGAATGATCTACGCCGACAAGCTGGCGTAAGACCAAGCTACGATTTTCATCAAAGGGCCGCCTCGAGCGGCCCTTTTCTTATGGGGCCTCGAATCCCATGGCCGCGAAATGCTCGATTCGGCGCGGCGCGACGATCAGGCCGTCGACACCCGGCGTGTCGAGGACGAAGCGCAAAGCAGCCTCGGCCATCGCCTCCTGACGGGACTCGGCCGATCGGCGCAGTCCCTCAATGGCGACGAAGGCTTGCTCGTTCGAATAGCCGGCGCAGACCTCCGGCGCGTGAGCAAAGCGGCTTTCCGAGGGAGGCTCCTCTCCAAACCGGTATTTGCCGGTCAGGAAGCCGCCGGCAAGCGGGCTGAACGCCGTGTAGCGAAACCCGTTCGCGGCGCAGTAGGGGATCAACAGCTCAGCGTCCGCGGGGGCAAGCATGTTGTACTCGTTCTGCACATATTCGAATCGCGCGGCCAGGCTTTCGGGAGCTGTGGCCATGACCGCGTCCACGTCCGCATGCGACGCGTTGGAGACGCCGAAGCGATCGATCTTCCCAGCGTCGACAGCGCGCGCCATGGCTTCGAGCGTTTCCCCCAGCGCAGTCATCCGATCGAACTCGTGGATGTAATAGAGATCGATCCGGTCAAGCCCGAGGCGCTTCAGCGACTGGTCGAGCTGATAGGCGATCTGAGTTCTACTGAGCGGTGTGTCGCCCGGCGGGCAGCCATGAGGATTGCCGACCTTGGTCGCGATCTGCGCATCCCGAACGAACGAGGCGTCTTGTTCGCGAAGCCATTTACCGAGCACGATCTCGCTCATTCCGCCGCCATAGGTGTTCGCAGTGTCGAACCGCCGAAGCCCGACGCGGCGTGCATGATCGAGCAGTTGAAGCCCCTGTTTCTCGCTGTCGCCCGCGCTTCGAAGGCTCGGCGAAGAACCGATGCCACCGATATTGCCGCAGCCGAAAACGATTCGTTCGAGGTCGGCGCCCGTGAGCATCGAGCCACCTTTCACGCGCGGCCGTGAGGATCAATGGGTCGGAGATCGACTCTCCGATTTTCAGGGGCTGTCCTGATTCATCGGGCGGGGGAAATGCGCTCGACCTTGGATCATGGCGAGCCATGCAACGAAGGTCCTCGTCCTCGGCGGTGGGCCGGCCGGCGTGTTCGCGGCGCTTCGCGCGGCGGACCTCGGCGGCGCCACGACTTTGCTGGCGAGCGGCGAACTCGGCGGGATGGCCGCTGCCGACGGGCCGGTTCCGGTGCGCACCCTGGCGCATGCGGCAGAGACTCATGCGCGAAGTGGGCCAGCTCAGCCAATATGGCATTCGGACCGAGGAGCCGTCGCTCGACTACCGAGCCCTTCTGGCGCGCGTCGGCGACGTTGTCGCGAGCGTCCAGTCGCACTCGACGCTGAGGAGCGAGCTGAAGCGAGCCGGCACATCCATTCACGAGAATGTCGGGCCCTGCCGGTTAGTCGACCGGCATACAGTCGAGACTGCTGCCGGCGAGAGATTGTCAGCAGATAAGATCGTCATCTGCGTGGGCGGCAAGGCCCGAAAGCTGCGCGTTCCGGGCGCCGAAAATGTCGCAACGCATAGCGATGCGTGGGGGCTTAAGTCGGTCCCTAGATCCCTTCTTGTGATCGGCGGCGGAGCGACAGGGTTGCAGGTCGCCTCGATCTTCGCGGCCTTCGGTGCACGCGTTGAACTTTTCGAACGAGCTGCCCGGCTCCTCCCGAGGGAAGATGAAGATGTCGCTGCAGCAGTCGCGCAGGGTTTCCGCGATCGCGGGATTGTCGTTCGCGAACGTGTAGTTTCGGTCGACAGCTTCGAATCCGCTCCGACTGGCATTCGAATGAACTTTACGGATGCAACGGGCCAACAAATGGCCGAGGCTGAGTTGGCTGTGGGCGCCGTCGGCTGGTGCGTCGACGCCGACGAACTCGCGCTTTCCGCTGCCAACATCGAGACCGACGAGCGCGGCTATATCCGTGTCGACGAGCACGGCCAGACGTCCGCGCCGGGAATTTACGCGGCAGGCGATGTCACCGGCGTTGAGATGCTGGCGCCCCAAGCGATGCAGCAGGGCTATATTGCAGCGTCGGCAGCGCTTGGCTTCCCAGAGCTTGCGACAGCGCGGCAAATCGTTCCGGTCGGCAGCTTCACGGACCCGGAATATGCCCGCGTCGGCATGACCAAATCACAGGCCCGCCAAAGCGCTTATACGATGAGCGTTTCCTTGCCGTTCGAGGATTCGACCCGTCCGATCATCGACGGCCGGACCTTCGGCTTCTGCAAGCTGATCGCAGATCGCTCGTCGCGCCGGATCCTGGGATGCAGCGTGGTCGGCGACAGAGCGGTTGATATCATACAGGTGGCCGCGGTTGCGATGGCGGCCGACATGCGCGTCGACCGGCTCGCTTATTTTCCGCTGTCGTTCCCGACCTACGCCGGTCTGCTCTCGCAGGCCGCGGCGAGACTGACGTACCGGCTGAACCGCTCGGAATAGGCTCTAGCGCTGAGCCACCTGATCGGACGGCTTCGGTTTGGTTGCGGCCTGGTTGGACGGCTTCGCCTTAGTCGTCGCCTGATCCTTGGTCGTCGGCTTGGGCTTGCTAGCAACCTGATCGGGCGTATCGGGCTTGGGCTTCGGTGGAGTGAGACTGGCGCCGCCGTCCTTCATGTTGAGCGCTGCGACTTCCTTCGAATCCCGCCCGTACATGTCCTTGTACTCGACGATCCGGCCATCCACGAGCGCAGCCTGGTCGAAATAGACGATGAAGACCGGCACCGGCTTCACGAACTTCGCCGGCACCGTCTTCTTGCTGGCGAGCGCGTCCTGCACCTTGTCAGGCGTCCAAGCGCCATCGTCGTCGCCGAGGAGCAGGGTCGCAAGGTCGACCACATGCTGCGTGCGAACGCAGCCGTGGCTCAGCGCGCGCACGCTGTCGTTGAACCGGCTTCGCGCGTTGGTGTCGTGAAGGTAGATGGCCTTCGAGTTGGGCATCACGAACTTGAGCTGGCCGAGCGCGTTGGTCGGGCCCGGCGGCTGCCGCCACCGCTGGATCTCGCCGTCAGGCCCCTTCACCGGCACGAATCCCTTCTTGCCGGCGGCCTCGTGCTCGATGCTCTTGGGTACCTCCCACCACGGATTGAGGATCACGCCCGTTGCCATCGCATTGAGCTGCGGGGTCGGAGTTGAAAGCTTGCCGGCGATCGCCCGTTCCTTCCAGCGAGTCTCGCCGTCCTGGACGAGAGTCGCGTGGAAGCTCGGAACGTTCACGATGATGTACTTTTCGCCGAGGTCGTGCGGCAGCCAGCGCCAGCGGTCCATGTTGAGGCGAATCCTGTCGCGCTTGGCGGTGTCGCTTGTCGGAGTGACGGCGAGCGCGGCTTTGAGCGCCGCATATTGCGGGTGGTTCGGCAGCAGGCCGTTCAGGGCGCCAGCGACATCGTGCTGCATCAGCGCAGAACGCAGGAGTAAGTCTTGCCTTTCGGCATTGAGGTCGTTGTCGACGATGTACCAATCGGTCCGGGCCGGCTTCCTCACATGGCCGAGCGCGAGATCCCATGAGAGCGAGTTGAAGCGGTCGCGAGCCGCGGCCGACATCAGATAATAGTCACGCGACTGGATGGCCGTCTGGAGTCCGGAGGGATCGTAATCGTCCGGATTGAGGCCATCGGCGCCGACCTGCTGGATGTATTGAAGCAGGGCCTGCGCGTTGGCGAGGTCCCACAGCATCGGCGGCTGCGGCGGGGTCGGCGGCGCGGTCTCCGCTGGCTGCGGCTGGTCTGGAGCGAAATCGGGATTACCCGCGACCGGTGCGTCGGGCGCTGCTTTCGGCGCGGCCGGCGCTGACGCGCGGGGCTTCGCCGGAACCGGAGCCGGCGCGGGACCGCGCGTCGGAGCGACCTGCGCGGCGAGCGGCGTCAGGGCCAATCCAGCCACTCCAGTGAACAGCGTCAGCGACTTCAAAAGCGCCCGTCGGCGCAGTTTTAATCCGTTCATTTCAAAAGATAACCCCCACCTTCTGAGCAATTCATACACCCGACTTTACGGCCTCGCCAGTGACTGCCGGCAACAGTCGCGGACCATCAGCCTCCGTTTATCGCAAACCAATCCTTAAGCGCGAATGGCTATGCCTGAGCTAGGCCCGTGTGGGAGGCATTCAAGAGTGGCGTCCAGCTTCTTTCTCGACGGCGGAATGATTCCGCGCACCGCAAACCGAATGATCGACGAACGCGACGAACCTCGCCAAGCCGCGGTCTCAAGCACTGCGGTCCTGGAATTCCGGGGACGAAGGCACGTGGTCCGGCTCGTGAACATTTCCTCGTCAGGAGCGATGGTCATATTCCCGCACATGCCCAACATCGGTGAGCGGCTGATGCTGCAGCTTCTTGACCGCGGGCTTGTCTCGTCACAGGTGAGGTGGGTGAAAGAGGGTCGGATCGGCCTTTCCTTCACGCGGCCAGCGTGAGCTGCCGATGGAGATGAGCTTCGTGACCATCAAGGCACGCATTGCCGAAGACGAGAGCGACCGTCGTCAGCTCCCGCGCCTGCCGGTCGATCTCGACGCGAAAATGCGAGAACTCGGTGCCAACGGCGTCGAGGCGAAGGTCCTCAACATTTCGGAGCGCGGCTTCATGGCCGTGTCTGAGGGCCGCTTCGAGGTCGGCTCGCGCGTGTGGCTGATGCTTCCGGGGCGCGAGCGCGCCAATGCGGTGATCAAATGGACCGCGGGCGACAAGATCGGCGCCGAGTTCGCCGAACCGATATCGGTGGAAGGTCTCCGCTTCTAGCAATTGGTCTGCGCCGAGCCTCGCTTCGTCGCGGCTTGGTCTCAAGTCAGGACGGAACACCCTCCGGTTCGTGCAACCGGCGCCAGGCTCGCTCGTTTGCCCGGGCGAAAGGAGCCACTCATGGCGAGCTCTCCCGGCACTGCCTGGAAGCCTTACGAGCGGGGCTACCACGCCGTTTATCGCGAACATGAAATCAATCACTGCCCCGGCTGCGGCAGAACCCAGTGGCTGATCGGCCGAGTCTCGGCGGAATGCGCCTTTTGCTCGACTGCGCTGCCGCTGGCCGAAGCGAGCATGCGGTCGCACCACGGTCCGGTGGTCATCCAGCACAAGAACCGCGACCTCCGCGACTGGGCGGCCTGAATTAGGCCTTCTTCCTGACCGGTACCTGGACGTTGCAGAGGTCCACGCCCCCTGCGGGGCGGATGTAAAAATCATCATGCCTGTTGGCGCGAATGTTGAGGTACCGCGCGAACGCGGGGCTTTGCGTGTCCATATATTCGTATGAGGGACGGTCCGCCGCGGGCATATCGCTCGCGAGGCGGATGCTCGCGATCGGCACATATTGCGCCTTGTCCTTGTAGAAGCCGAGCGCCTCGGTCCCGCGCGGGAGCGAGCTCAACTTGTCAATTCCGTCGACCACGCGTCCGACCACGGCGATAACCCGATCTAACTGCCGCGGCGCCTGACCAATGACCGCGTAAAGCTCGCCGCCGGTGCCGGTGTCCGGCGAAAGATCGCGGCCCACCCCAACGCTTGCGTAGCAATGGGCGAGATCGGCCCAGTTCGCCTTGGCGCTGTACGCGATCGGCCAGCCGTCGGAGAAGCCGGTGCCGGGCGCATAAGGGTCGGCATAGCCGAGGGGTTTGATCGTCAGTCCTTTGAACGCGCGTGTGTATTCGGCAGGAGGCTTGGCGGTGATCCCCGCTGGCCAGGGCTTGTCGCTTTCGTTGAGCCCCCATTGGGCAACGTAATCGTCCTGCACGCGATAGACGGTGGCGCCGTCCCAATAATGGCCGCGAGCGAGCGCTTTGATGTTGGCGACGTGCACCGGCGCGAAGGAAGGCGCGAGCTGGACGACAATTCGGCCGCCGCTCGCGAGATCCATGACGAGGAGATCGTCGGCGGGAATCGTCGTCCACGCGCTTGCAGGAGCGTTGTTGACGATATCGGTCGGAGTCAGAAGCTTCTTCGCGGGCGCCGCGCCGACCAGCAAAGCAGCGGCAGTGACGAGCAGCAATGAACGCATGACATCCCCTCCCTCGGCGACGGTCTAGCCGAGCAATCGCGGCGCGGCTATCGCGGAGGCAATGTTCACCGCCACACTGATGTTGCTCGGCTCGGGCGAGCTCGGCCGCGAATTTACGATCGCCGCCAAGAGGCTCGGTTGTCGGATCATCGCCTGCGACCGCTACGCCAATGCGCCCGCGATGCAGATGGCGGATACTTTCGAAGTCTTTCCAATGCTCGACGGCAAGAAGCTTCGGGCGGCCGTCGAGAAACATAAGCCCGACGTGATCATTCCGGAGATCGAGGCGATCGACACGGCGACGCTCGCCGAACTGGAGAAGGAAGGTTGGAGCGTCGCACCGTCGGCAAAGGCCGTGCAGCTGACGATGAACCGTGACGGAATCCGCGACTTTGCAGCGCGCGAGCTCGGCCTCGTCACCTCGAACTATCGCTTCGCCGAAAGCCGCGACGAGGCCATCGCTTCGGCCCAGGAGGTTGGGCTGCCGTGCGTGATCAAGCCGGTGATGTCGAGCTCGGGCAAGGGCCAGAGCACCGCCAAGACCGAGGAGGACGTGGGAACGGCCTGGGACTATGCGGTCGAGAAGATGCGCGGAGACCGTCCGCGCGTCATTGTCGAGGAATTCATCGCGTTCGACAGCGAGATCACGATGCTTACTGTCGCGACCAGGGACGGCATCCTGTTCTGTCCGCCGGTCGGGCATCGGCAGGACCTCGGCGATTATCGCGAGAGCTGGCAGCCGGCGGCGCTATCGGAAGGCGCTCTCTTTTCGGCGCGCAACCAGGCGCGGAAGGTCGTGACTGCGCTTGGCGAACTCGGCATTTTCGGGGTGGAGTTCTTCATTCGCGGAGAGCAGGCGATCTTCTCGGAGCTCAGCCCGCGCCCCCACGACACCGGAATGGTCACGCTCATCTCGCAATATCCGAACGAGTTCGAACTGCATTTGCGGGCGATCCTCGGCCTTCCGATCCCATCGATCGAATTCAGTGGCCCTTCCGCCTCTGCCGTGATCCTCGCCGAGCGCGAGAGCGACGACTTCTCCGTCGAAGGAATTTCCGAAGCGCTTGCGCTCGGAGCGCCCGGCAGACCTGTCGACCTCAGGATCTTCGCCAAACCCAACACGCTCAAGAACCGCCGAATGGGCGTCGCTCTTGCCCGCGGCGAGAAAGCTGAGGAAGCGACGGATCGCGCAAAGGCTGCAGCCGCACGCGTCCACATTCGTTATCGCTGATGAAGGAGGAGCGAATGAACCGGCCGCTGAACCTGATCATGCTGTCGTCGCTGACCCTTGCCGGTTGCGACAAGAGTCAGCCGACGAACCAGCCGCAGATCAGGGTGGTAAGCGAGGAGCAAAAGCAGCTTCACCAGCTCGATGCCTTCAACCTCGCGATCGGCCTCAAGCGCGCGATCTATGACGCAGGCTACAGCTGTAAGCGGATCACCGATGCCGGCTTCGTCGGAACCTGGCAGAACCTCGATGAATGGACGGCGCATTGCGTCTACGACAATGGCAGCTCACGCGATTGGGCAATTTTCGCCGGGCCTGATGGCAGCGCGCAGGTGCGCGATTGCAAGGACGTGCCTGGAAGCGGCCTTCCGGCTTGCACGATCAAGCAGCGGCCGAAAGGCAGCTTCACCTTCAAGAAATAAGCTGGGTTCGGTTCAGCCCTGGTTGCACTGGCGAGATTCCTTGTACTCGCCCGAAGCCGACCTCTCTTTGACGGTCATGCAATTGCCTTGCTTGACCTCCTCGCGCCAGCTGCCGTCGGGATTGGTGACACGATTGCCCTTCGGAACGCGCTGGCCATTCTTGATCTCGTAGCTCCAGCCTTTCGGCGTTTGCGACGGCTGCTGGTTCTGTGCCGGCTGGGCAGCCGCATAGGCCGCCGTCGCTCCAAGCGCGATGGCCCCGACGAGCAGCACCTTGATGACGGTCCTATTCATCACACAACTCCTCATGGTCCCTTGTACCACTCGTGAAGTGAACCCGGGCTGACGCAATTCACAACCCGGGCCGTTCGGTCGATTGGCGGACCAGCAATTTGGGGATTGGTACGGCCGAGCGCAATCCGCCCGGCAGAACAGGAGCTTAGCCCTGCCTCGCCTTGAACCGGCGGTTCGTCTTGTTGATGACGTAAGTGCGCCCGCGGCGACGGATAACTCGGCAGTCCCGGTGGCGCGACTTGAGCGACTTGAGTGAATTGCAAATCTTCATGGCCGGGCGCCTGCCTCGTTGTCTAATCTCTTGTTTTCGGATTGGTCTTTCGAACCGGCGGCCCACCTAGAGAGAGGCCCACGCCAAGTCAAGGCATAGGCTGATTGCCGGGCACTTCGTTCCGTGTTTTCCGTTGTGGCGCGATGAGCCTCGACGCCCTGCTGTTCTTGGTCGGCCTAGTCCTGGCGACGATGACTCTTCTCGACGTGTTCGAGACGGTCGTAGTCCCGGGCGGCAGCCGGGCGTCGTTGCGCGTCGCGAAGCGGCTCGTGTGGGCGCTTCTGCCGGTCTGGAAAAGCGTCCGCGGCCGGCGCCACGGACTGTCGGGTTCGTTCGCGCCGCTCGTCCTGGTCCTCTGCTTTTTCACCTGGATGGCGCTCATGGCGTTCGGCTTCGGCCTGATGGCCTATGCGGCAAGGAGCGACTTCAAGCCGCCGCTGCACGGTCTGTTCGATGCGATCTACATCGTCGGCAGCTCGCTGGTGACGGTCGGACTGTCGGAGAGCAATCCGGCCGGCCTCGCGCGCTGGATCGTTCTCGGCGCGGGCTTTTGCGGCCTTGCCGTCATGACCATGGCCGTCACCTATCTGCTCGAGGTCCAGGGCAGCGTTTCGAAACGCGACATCGGCATCATCAAACTGAACACGTCGGCCGGAGAGCCTCCTTCGGCAGTGACTCTGCTCCAGCGGTTCGCCGCGATCGGCAATCGCGAAGAGCTCGTCGACGTGCTTCGGGACGGGCGAGACTGGTGCGCGGCGGTGCGCCAGAGCCATTCGAACCATCCCTCGCTGATCTATTTCCAGTCGGTCGGCACCGGGGCTGGATGGCCGGCCGCGCTCGGCGCATTGCTCGACCTCGCCTTGCTCAGCGAACATTGCCTCGACGATCAGTCGCTCCGCGGCGCCGCCGTCCTCCTGAGGGACGAGGGAACCCGAATGGCTCGCGAGCTGGCGCGAATCATTGGCGTCAAGGCCTGCGAGGTCGGTCCCGATGAAGCGGAGCTGGGGCAGGCGGTCGAAACGCTGCGAAGTTCCGACTACGATATTCGGCCCGAAGCGAACCTATCGATCATGTCCGAACAAAGAGCGGTCTATCGCTGCTGCGTCGATGGTCTTGCTGATCATCTTGGAAAGCCGACAGCGATGCTCGTGCGGCAGGAATAAGCGCTCCGCGAAGGTTGGAATGGAACTGAAACGAACTTGAATTGCTTTTCCTGCAAACCCTTGGGCGGAGCTGAGTTCTGGAAAGCGTAACGACATTGGTCATCCGCCCGGGCTTCCTCGGCGCATCGAGTGAGCTTGGCGGACTCATTGCCGAGCTCGATTGGTCGAATACTTCGCTCGGCCCCATCGAGAATTGGCCCGAGGTCGTGAAGACGACCGTCGCATTGATCCTGCAATCACCAGTCCCGATCGTGACGCTCTGGGGCGAAAAGGGAGTCATGATCTACAACGACGCCTACGCGCGTTTCGCGGGCGGAAGGCATCCGCAGATCCTCGGCAAGGACGTGCTCGACGGCTGGCCCGAAGCGGCGGACTGGAACCGGATCGTGATGGAGAAGGTGTTACATCTCGGCGAGACTCTGTCCTTTCAGGACCAGGAGCTCGCACTCGATCGTCACGGCCGCGCCGAACCGGTCTGGATGAACCTCGATTACTCGCGCGTCGTGGACGAAGGCGGCGTGCCGGCCGGAGTGATCGCGATCGTTGTCGAGACGAGCGCCAAGGTGCGCGCTGAACAGCAATTGAGGGGCGAGCGAGAACGTCTGAAGCAAATGTTCAACATGGCCCCTGGATTCGCAGCGCTCCTGGAAGGTCCGGACCACAGGTTCGTGATGGCGAACCGGGCTTATCTCGATTTGGTCGGGGGCCGCGAGGTCGTCGGAAAGACCGTGGCCGAAGCGCTGCCCGAGGTCGCAGATCAGGGTTTCGTCGAACTGCTCGACAAAGTCGCGACGTCGCGCGAGTCTTACGTCGGACGAGCGGTCCCAGTCCGGCTGCATCGAAACGGCGCCAAGGACGAGGAGCGCTTCGTCGACTTCGTCTACCAACCGATGATCGATCCTGACGGCGAGGTCAGCGGCATTTTCATCGAGGGCTACGACGTCACCGAGCACAAGCGCAGTGAATCCTTGCGGATTGCTCATAATGAGGTGCTCGAGCAGGCGATCCTCGACCAGCCGCTGGAAAAAGCGCTCGAGGGACTAGTCCGAACGGTCGAGGAGCATTCCGAGTCCGGAATCCTCGGCTCGATCCTGCTGCTCGACAAGAGCGGCAAGCGTCTTCTGCACGGTGCCGCGCCTAGTCTGCCAGAGGGCTACAATCAGGCGATCAACGGTATCGAGATCGGCCCCAACGTCGGATCATGCGGAACTGCGGCCTCGACCGGAAAGCCGGTGTTCGTTTCCGACATCGCGACCGATCCGCTGTGGGCGGATTTCAAGGATCTCGCGCTCGAACATGGTTTGCGCGCCTGCTGGTCGATCCCGATTCGGTCGGGTTCGGGCCAGATCCTCGGCACGTTCGCAATGTATAACCGCGAACCGCGTGCGCCCGTCGACGACGATCTGCAAATGGTGCAGCTGATTACCCAGACGGCGGCGCTGGTCATCGAACGCAAGCATGCGGAAGCGGCGCTTCGCGAGCTCAACGAGACTCTGGAAGCGCGCGTCGTCGAGGAGATTGCTGAACGGCGCGCCGCCGAAGTCGCGCTTCAGCGCGCACAGAAGTTGGAGTCCATCGGCAAGCTCACCGGCGGCGTGGCGCACGACTTCAACAACCTTCTGCAGATCATCTCGGGCAACCTCCAGCTGCTGGCGTCGGACGTGCCCAATAACCCGCGCGCGGAGCAGCGGCTTGCGAACGCGATGGGCGGGGTTCAACGCGGCGCCAAGCTTGCAAGCCAGCTGCTCGCCTTCGGCCGCCGTCAGCCGCTCGAGCCAAAGGTCGTCAACATCGGCCGTCTGGTGGCGGGGATGGAAGATCTGCTCCGCCGAAGTATCGGCGAAGCGATCGAGATCGAAACGGTCGTCTCGGGCGGCTTGTGGAACGCCTTCATCGATTCGACGCAAATCGAGAACGCCGTGCTCAACCTCGCGATCAATGCCCGGGATGCGATGGACGGGGTCGGCAAGCTGACCATCGAAGTCCGGAACGCGCATCTCGATCCCGAATATGCGGCTGAGAATTCCGAGGTCAGGCCCGGGCAATATGTGATGATCGCAGTGACCGACACTGGAGCCGGTATTTCGCCGGAGATCCTCGGCCAGGTGTTCGAGCCCTTCTTCACGACCAAGCCCGAGGGCAAGGGGTCCGGGCTCGGTCTCTCGATGGTCTACGGCTTCGTCAAGCAGTCCGGCGGCCATGTGAAAATCTACAGCGAGGTCGGCCAGGGGACCTCGATCAAGATCTATCTTCCGCGAGTCCATGAAGACGAGGACCAGCTCGCAGGGCCTGCGCTAGTCGAGGCAGGCGGTGGTTCGGAAACGATCCTTGTCGTCGAGGACGACGAGGAGGTTCGCGCGACTGTCAGCGACCTGCTTCGAGAACTGGGCTACAAGGTTCTGACCGCCAAGGATGCGGGAAGTGCACTTCCGATCCTCGAAAGCGGGGTCAGGGTCGACCTGCTTTTCACCGATGTCGTGATGCCCGGGCCGCTGCGGAGTCCCGAGCTCGCTCGGAAGGCGAAGGAGCGGCTTCCCTCGATCGGCGTGCTGTTCACCTCCGGATATACGGAGAATGCCATCGTCCACGGCGGCCGCCTCGATGCTGGCGTGAACCTCTTGACCAAGCCTTATTCGCGTCAGGTCCTAGCGGCGCGAGTCCGGAGGGCACTGGACGAGCGACAGACGATTTCGGCCTAGGCCTGGCCGACGAGCTTGCGCTCCCACCGGAGCGCATCGCCGACAATCGTATCGATGTCGGCATATTTGGAGCGCCAATCCAGCGTCCTCAGCAGCCGCGCATTGCCCGCGACCAGCTCCGCCGGATCGCCGGCGCGGCGCCCCTCCATCACGCGCTTGATCGGCGAGCCGTTGGCTCGGTCGACGGCGTCGAGCACTTCGAGAACCGAGAGGCCTTTGCCGTAACCGCAGTTCATCACGAGATTCTCGCCCGGATGCTCGATCAGCCATTCGAGCGCGGCGAGGTGGACATCGGCGAGGTCGCTGACATGGATATAGTCGCGGATGCAGGTGCCGTCGGTCGTTTCGTAGTTGGTACCATAGACGGCGATGCACTCGCGCTTGCCGACCGCCGTTTCGCACGCGACCTTGATGAGGTGCGTTGATCCCTTGCCCAGCTGGCCGGTGCGGCCTTTGGGGTCGGCGCCTGCGACATTGAAGTAGCGCAAGGCTCCATAGTTGAACGGATGCGCCGCCGATGCGTCCGCAAGCATCCGTTCGGTCATAAGCTTCGAGGCACCATAAGGGTTGATCGGCTCTTTCGGGTCTTCCTCATCGATGGGAACGCGCTTGGGCGCACCGTAAGTCGCCGCGGTCGACGAAAAGAGGATGTGCCTCACGCCTGCGGTCACTGCCGCGCTGATCAGTGCGTGCGAGGCGAGCGTATTGTTCGCATAATATTTGAGCGGCTGCTCGACGGATTCGGGAACGACGATCGATCCCGCGAAATGCATGATCGCCTGGATCTTCTGCTCCTCGAAGATCCGTTCGACGAGTGCGCTCTCGGCGATGTTCCCCTCATAAAATGGAACATCTTCAGGAACGACTTCGCGCGTTCCGTTCGAAAGATCGTCGATCACTGCGACCGGCCATCCCGCGTCCCTAAGAGCGAGGACGGCGTGGCTGCCGATATAGCCGGCACCGCCGGTAACGAGCACTGGGACTTTTTCCATGGGAAGGCGCTAGCCGAGGACTTGTCCGCCTGCCAAGCCGCCAGCCGAGGTTGCGGGTCGGCTGAATTCGGCTATCAGGCGCCGCGACCCGACCCAGCAGCTGAGTGGAAGCGCATGGCCCTCACAATTTCCAGTTCGTTCGACGCCGGAAACATCCGCGTCGTCAGGCAAAGCGGCGACAGCGTCGACCTTGAGATCGCCAAGGACCACATGAGCGATTTCTATCAATGGTTCTATTTCCGAATCTCCGGCGCGGCCGGCCGCGAGGTTACCCTGCGGATCACGAACTGCGCTGGCTCGGCCTATCCCCGCGGCTGGCCCGACTATAAAGGGGTGATGAGCCTGGACCGGGACGAGTGGATCCGGATCCAGGACACGACCTACGCCGACGGCATGCTGACGATGAAGCTGACGCCGCCGCAGGACGTGGTGTGGATCGCTTATTTCGCGCCATATTCCATGGAGCGGCACCACGATCTCGTGACCCAGACCGGAGCGCTCGAAGGCGTTCGCTATCAGTCGCTCGGCAAGAGTCTCGACGGGCAGGACCTCGATTGCCTGACGATCGGCGATGGGCCGCTCAGCGTGTGGCTGTACGCGCGCCAGCACCCCGGTGAGAGCATGGCCGAATGGTGGATGGAAGGGGCGCTCGAAAAGCTGACCGACGATGACGATCCGGTCGCCCGGGTGCTTCGCAAGGAATGCACCTTCCACATCATTCCCAACATGAACCCGGACGGCTCACGGCGCGGCCACCTTCGCACCAATGCCGTCGGCGCGAACCTCAACCGCGAATGGCATGCGCCGACCGCCGAGCGAAGCCCGGAGGTCCTGTCTGTCCGCAATGCGATGGACGCGACCGGCGTCGATTTCGCGATGGACGTTCACGGTGACGAAGCCATTCCCGCGAATTTCCTCGCAGGATTCGAGGGCATTCCCTCGATCACGGACCGCCAACAAAAATTGTTCGAACTGTTCAGCGAAACGCTCGAGCGCATCTCGCCCGATTTCCAGCGCGAGCAGGGCTATGAAATCCCGAAGCCTGGCGAGGCCAATATGAGCATGTCCACGACCCAGCTGGCGGAACGCTACGGTTGCGTGTCGATGACTCTCGAAATGCCGTTCAAGGACAATTTCAACCTGCCGGACGAAGTCTATGGCTGGTCGCCGAAGCGCTCGAAATATCTCGCTTACGCGTGCCTCGACGCGCTCCACACGATCCTTCCCGAGCTTAAGAAGGCTGTGGCGGAGCGCGACTCCGCGAAGCGCGTGAAAGAGCCCGCCTGATGCCAACGCTCGTGCTGCTGCGGCACGGGCAGTCGCAGTGGAACCTCGAAAACCGCTTCACAGGCTGGTGGGACGTCGATCTGTCGTCGGCCGGAGTTGAAGAAGCGCGCGCCGCTGGGCACCTGCTGAAGAAAAGTGGCTTCGACTTCGACTGCTGTTTCACCAGCGTGCTGACTAGGGCAATCCGGACGCTCCATCTTGTGCTGCACGAGATGGATCGGTTGTGGCTCCCAGTGACGAAGGACTGGCGGCTCAACGAGCGTCACTATGGCGGTCTGACCGGGCTCAACAAGCAGGAGATGATCAACAGGGTCGGCGCCGAGCAGGTCAAGATCTGGAGGCGCTCGTACGACATCCCGCCGCCGCCGCTGCCGGAGGACAGCCCCTACAAGGTAAGCGGCGATCGCCGGTACGCGGGCGTGGACGTGCCGCAGACCGAGAGTCTCAAGGATACGATCGCTCGAGCGGTTCCTTATTATGAAGCCGAGATCGTGCCCGCGCTTGCTGCCGGCAGGCGAGTCCTCGTCTCCGCTCACGGCAACTCGCTGCGCGGAATCATCAAATATCTGTCCGATATCAGCGACGAAGAAATCGTCGGGCTGGAGATCCCGACGGGCAAGCCGATTGTCTATGAGCTTGCCGACGACCTGTCGGTCGTGCGCCGTTTTTATCTCGGAGAAGCGGCCTAAGCGGCAGCTTTGCGCCGGTACATTTCCTCATCGGCCCGAGCGAGCGCGGCTTCCGGAGTGTCGTCGGCGTGCACCGCCGAGGCGCCGATCGCGACGCTAAGCGGCAAAGACTGCCCGCAATGCGTGAATTCGCAGGCCGCAATGGCCTCGATGAGGCGACCCGCTGCATCCCGCGCCGAATCCTCGGTCGAATGCCCAAGCAGGATCGCGAATTCGTCTCCTCCGATGCGGGCGACCAGATCGCTCTTGCGAACTCCGCCGACGAGCAGCCGCGAGACCTGGATCAGCGCTTCGTCGCCGGCCTGGTGACCGAAGGTGTCGTTGATCACCTTCAGCCCGTCGAGGTCGACGAACAGAACTGCTCCCTGCTCGTCATAACGCTCCATTCGGTCGATCAGCCGCTCCAGCGCGCGCACGAACCCGCGCCGATTCGGAAGTCCAACGAGACTGTCCTCGTGCGCGAGCAGGTCGAGCTGCTCGACGCGCTCCTGAAGCTGCGCGACCTTGCCGCGCAGAGCGCTGATTTCCGCGATTAAATCGTCGACGTCGGAGACGTCGGTTACCTGATCAGACATTGCCCCCGAGACCTTCGTCTTGTCTGCGGTGCCCGTCATAGCGCGAATCCAAAGCCTTGAAAATGCAGGAACTTGGCCGCGACCACTCCGACGCATGAGTCGCCGTGACCAAGCGGTGATTGCCTAGCCTGAATCGGCACCCTAAACGAGCCGGCTCAATTCACTTGGTTCAAGGCGGGACAATGGCTGAGCCGCTGGTCGGCATCATTATGGGCAGCAGCTCCGACTGGGAGACGATGCGCCACGCCGCCGACATGCTCGAGCAGCTCGGGGTTCCGCACGAGACAAAGGTCGTTTCGGCGCACCGCACCCCGAAGCGACTCTACGATTATGCGCATTCCGCGAGCGAGCGCGGCCTCAAGGTCGTGATCGCAGGCGCCGGCGGCGCTGCGCACCTGCCCGGCATGACCGCTTCGATGACGAGACTGCCCGTCCTCGGCGTTCCCATAGAAAGCCAGGCCCTGAAAGGAATGGATAGCCTGCTCTCGATCGTGCAGATGCCGGCTGGCGTGCCGGTCGGAACGCTGGCGATCGGCAAGGCGGGCGCGGTCAATGCGGCGCTGCTTGCTGCGGCCATGCTTGCGACGAGCGATTTGGGGCTTGCGGCCCGGCTCGAAGCCTGGCGCGAAAAGCAGACTGGATCGGTGGCTGAAGCGCCCGAATGACCATTCCACCGGGTAGCGTGATCGGGATCGTCGGTGGCGGCCAGCTCGGCCGGATGCTGGCAATCGCAGCGGCGCGGCTCGGTTACAAATGCCACATCTTCGATCCCAACGAGTGCCCCTGCGCCGCCGACGTTGCAGCGCGATTCACCCGCGCCGCTTTCGACGATTCCGACGCATTGCGCGCGTTCGGCGATAAGGTGGACGTCGCCACCTACGAATTCGAGAATCTTCCAGTTCACCCGCTGGAGGCGATCGGCGAGAAGCTGAGGCCCGGCACGCGTTCGCTAGCAGTCGCTCAGGACCGAGCAGTGGAAAAGCAATTCATCGAGAATTGCGGAGCTCGGGTGGCACCGTGGCGAACGGTCGATGGCGTCGACGATGTGCGCGCTGCCTTCGGCCAGCTCGGACTACCGGTCGTGCTGAAGACCCGGCGTTATGGCTATGACGGCAAGGGACAGGCGTGGATCCAATCGGCCGACGAAGCCGAAGATGCATGGGCCTCGATCGGCGAGAGTCCTGCCATTGCGGAGGCCGCGATCGATTTCGCAGCGGAATTCTCGGTAATCGTTGCCCGATGGGCGGATGGACGCCATGCCTTCTGGGATTCTCCGCGAAACGAGCATGGCGAAGGCATCCTTCGTCGATCGACCGTTCCATCGGGCGACCTCATCGCGGCTCAGGTCGATGAGGCAAGAAAGGCCACGATCGGGATTGCCGAGGCGCTCGGCCATATTGGAGTGCTCACCGTCGAGTTCTTCGCCAGCCGCGAGGGCCCGCTCGTCAACGAAATCGCACCGCGCGTTCACAATAGCGGCCACTGGACAATCGAGGGCGCCATCACGTCACAGTTCGAGCAGCATGTTCGGGCAATCTGTGACCTTCCGCCCGGGCCGACAGAGCTCGCGGGTCGGGGCGCAGTCATGGACAATCTTATCGGCCACGATGTCAGCCGCTGGCCCGAGCTCGTCGCTGATCAAGGGCTTCACCTGCACATCTACGGCAAGGGCGAAGCTCGCCCCGGCCGCAAAATGGGCCATGTCACTCGAGTGAAGCGTTAGGTTATTGCGCCTTCACTATCTCGACCGGAATTCCCAGGGCATCGAGCTGCGCCTTCACCTTCGAAGCATCGCCGATCACGACCCAGGTCAGCTTCGACGGGTCGATCGCCGCTTTGGCAGCCGAATCGAGCTGAGGTCCCGTCATTGCCCGGTACCGGCTGGCTAGCGTGTCGTAATAATTGTCGGGCCGGTGGAAGAGGACGTTGGATTCCATTCCGCCCATCACCGCCGACGCCGTCTCGAAGTCGCCCGGAAGCTCGCGAATCGCGCCGTCGATGGTCCGCGTGAGCTCGTCGGGAGCAACGCCCTTGGTCGTGAGGAAAGCATTCATGTCGTTGCGCATCGCCGCGATCGACGGGCCGGTCTGATCGGTCTGCACCGGAGCGTAGATCAGGTACGGGATTTGATGTTGCGGGCGGCTGATGAAGCTCGCGACTTCGTACGACCAATGGCGTGTCTCGCGAAGGTCGCTGTTAAGCCGCGATAGGAACGAGCCGCCGAGGACATCATTGGCCTCCTGCAGGGCGAGGATGTCGTCGGTCCCGTTCACAGGAAGGATCTGGCCGCCGAAGATCAGCGACTGCGGCGTGTTCGGCCGGTCGATCAGCATGATTTTACCGGTCTGCGGAGCGGTCGGCACGGAGAAATCCTTGGCGGGCTTGGGTCCGCTCGCACGCCAATCGCCAAAGCTCTTTTCGAGCAGCGGCATGGCCTCCGCAAGAGTGGTGTCGCCGACGACGAAGATCGTCGCATTGTCTGGGCGCAGCCAAGTGTCGTGGAAACCCGTAAGGTCGGCGGGCGTGAGCTTGGCGACGGCCGCCGGGTCGCCGCTTCCGCTGAACGGCACGCCGTAGGGATGTGCCTTCCCGTAGAGGATCGGCGGCAAGGTCCTAAGAGCGATTCCGACCGGCTGCTTTGCTTCCTCGGCGATCGATGCAAGCTGCTGCTGCCGAACTCGGTCGACTTCAGCCGGAGCGAATGCGGGATGGCGCACGATGTCGGACATGAGATCGAGCGACTGTGCGAGGTTCGGCTTCAGCGCCGACAGATAGATCCCTGACCGATCCATGCTCGGCGAAGCGGAAATGGATGCGCCGAGATTCTCCTTGGCCTCCGCGATTTGCACCGAATTATATTTGTCTGTGCCCTCGTCGAGCATTCCAAGCATGAAGGCCTGCGTTCCGAGCGCGCTCCGCGGATCGGAGGCGTTGCCCGCGTCGAAATCCACCGCGACGCGGACGACCGGAACGCTCGATCGCTGCGCGAACAGCACCGGAATGCCGTTCGACAGGGTGGCGTGCTCGACTGCTGGGAACGTCAGGTCCGCGATCTGGCCGACCGGCGGCATTTGCGAGCGATCGACGCCGTCGCTCACGGCCGCGGCGACCTTCGGTGCTGCGGTCACCTTCGCTCCGGCGCCCCCGCCTGCCGTGTCATTCGCCAGCTTGGATTCCTGATACGGGTCGCGCTTGCCCGGCTCGAGCATGAACGAGAAGACCGGCCGCGACAGCCACTTCTTCGCCGCCGCCTGAACCTGTGCCGGAGAGAGCGCAGCCTCTTCCTCCAGCTCCTTCTTGTAGAAGCCCGGATCATTCGCGAACACCGCGCCGCGAGCGAGCGTGACGGCCTTGCCGTCGAAGCCGCCGACCGATTCCAACCCCTTGATGGTCGAGGCGACGTCGACAGTCTTCGCCTGCTTCAGCTCTTCGGCCGTCGGCCCATGCTTGATGAAGTCGGCAAGGATCGCATCGACCTGCTTGCCAACCAAGGCCGGATCGACACCCGGCTTGACGGTCGCCTGAACCGTGAACTCGCCCACACGTTCGTGCGGATCGACATAAGCGGACACGCTGACCGCGGTCTTCTTGTCACGCACCAACGCATTGTCGAGGCGCGAGCTGGCAAGTCCGCCGAGCACGCTCGCCGCCATTTCGAGGGCGGTCTCGTCCTTGCCCGTCACCCCCGGTACCGCCCACATCCGGTAAATGGTCGTGTTCGCGACCTCATCGTGGAAGACCTTTTGAACCGGCGCCTTCAGCGTGGGTACCGCCGCCGCGGCCGGGGTCGACTTCGGACCGGCCGGAATGCCGCCGAAATATTTCTCCATCAGGCTCTTCGCTTCGGCATCGGTCACGTCGCCGGCGAGGACGACGACGGCGTTGTTCGGGCCGTAGTGCGAGCGGAACCAGTTCTTCACGACCTCCAGGCTGGCCTGGTCGAGGTCGCCCATCGAGCCGATCACCGTGTGGTGATAGGGATTGCCGGCGGGATAGAGCGTCTGCTGAATCGAATATTGGAGCAGCCCGCCCGGCTCATTATCATCGCCGCGCTTCTCGTTCTGGACGACTCCGCGCTGGATATCGAGCTTCTGCTGGGTGACCGCCGGAAGCAGGTAGCCCATGCGGTCGCTTTCGAGGAACAGGGTGCGCTCGAGCGCTGCCTTCGGCACAGTTTCGAAATAATTGGTGCGGTCGTAATTGGTCGTTCCATTGAGGTCGGTCGCGCCGACCGACTGCATCGGGCCGAACCAGCTGGTGTCGCTGTGCTGCGAGCCACCGAACATCAGATGCTCGAACAGATGCGCAAAGCCCGTGCGTCCCGCCGGTTCGTCCTTTGAGCCGACGTGGTACCAGACTGAGAAGGCCACGACCGGCGCCTTGTGGTCCTCGTGGACGACGACGCGAAGCCCGTTTTTCAGTGTGAAGCTCGAATATGGGATCGACACGTCCTTAACGAGCTGGGACACCGGAACGCCCTGCGGAAGGTCGGCTGCGATGACGGGCGGGGTGAAGATGGTCGCGGCGGCGAGCAGCGCCAATGTGCTGAGGTGACGCATCAGCTTGAATCTCCAGCTAAACTAATTCGGCTGGAGCGGCAGCTTAACGGCGGTTGAGCCACAGGCAACTGACATCGGCTGGCGGGCCTCAAATTTCGACAAACCGCCGCTTGTACCTGTTCCTTGCGCCGAATAGCCTTCGCGAATGTGCATCCGCCCGCTTCTCATCGCAGCCGCTTTGCTGATCGCCGCTCCGGCGCTTTCCGAGCCATCGTCCGATACGCCGTTCCTCGACTTTCCTTACGTGGATTCGATCAGTGCGGCGAAGGTGCCTGCCTTCGCGTGGCTGACTCGGCAGGCCGACAAGTCGACCATCTTCTTCGCGCGTTCACCCGAGTTCCGGCGGATCGAACTGGCATCGCGCACCGATGACGGGGGCCAGCCGATCAGCGCGGTCGAGCTTTCGCCCGACGGCACGCACATCGCTTACGTGACAGGCGTTCCGCGGCCCGGCGAAGCGTTCAATCCGGGCAGCAGGGTGCCCGCTCCGTCGGTGAAGTTGTGGCTGATGCCCACGACTGCAGGCGCCAAGCCGGTCGACCTCGGCGATGCGTCAGAGCCGAGCTTTTCTCCGGACGGGCGCAAGCTGCTGATCAAGCGTGATGGCGACCTGTGGGTCGTCGACATGCATTCAGCGGGCGCCAAGCCGAAGCTATTTGCGAAAGGAGGCGGCGACTGGTCGCAGTTCGTGTGGGCGAAGAACGGCGACCTGATCTTCATCGACGATCGACGCGGCTATTCCTTCCTCGGACGCTTCCATCCCGGTGCCGATCATGTCGACTGGCTCGAGACCGGCGTCGACCGGCTCGCGGTTCCGGTGCTCAGCCCGAACGGCGACGCGGTGGCGGTGCTTCGCCTCCCTGGCCGGAAGCACAATGTTACGCCGGATCAAACCGAAGCCGAGCCCTTCTCGATCGACCTCGTCGATCTTGGGACAGGCGCAGTCCGTACGATCTGGAGCACGCGTGGGCCGGCGGTCACGCTCGGCGACGACGATCCCGAAGGCGCGCTGCGCTGGGCCTCGAACGACACGCTCGTCTTCTATTCGGAGGATGACGGCTGGGGCCGCCTCTACGCGCTGTCGCGAAACGGCGGCGCGCCGCGCCCGATCACGCCGCCCAATTGCGAGGTCGCCGAGAGCGAGAGGACCGACGCAGGCCTGCTCGTCGTCCACAATTGCGCGAATCTCGACTCGCGCCAGATCTCCCTGTTCGATGCTGCAACAGGCGCGGTGCGCGGCTTGCCGCAATCCGATCCGGTGCTCGCCGATGCGCGCGCCGCCGGCGATTATGTGGCCATCGTTGCGGCCAACCCAAACCAGGCACCCCTCGTCCGGATCCTCGACCTCAAGACCGGAACGGCGAAGCTCAACGAGACCTACGCCGATTATGGATACAAATCGGTGCTGACCGGATCGGCGCCGACCGAGGTGCATCTGACCTCGCTCGACGGCCTAACCTTCACCGGCCAGCTCTTCACGCCCGCCGGACCGGGGCCGCACCCCGGGCTCATCTATGTCCACGGCGGCCCACAGCGGCAGATGTTCCCGTCGTTCCACTACATGGGCTATTATTCGAGCGACTATGCGGTGAACCGGCGCCTTGCCGAGCAGGGTTATGAGGTTCTCGCGATCAACTACCGCTCCGGCATCGGCTATGGCCGCAACTTCCGCGATGCGCCCGGCCGCGCCTGGCGGAGCGCCAGCGAATATCAGGACGTGCTTGCCGCGGGCCGCTGGCTAGCCTCACAGCCCGGCATGAACCCGAATGAGATCGGCATCTGGGGCGGCTCATACGGCGGCCTGCTCACCGGCCAGGCGCTCGCGCGCAACTCCGACCTGTTCAAGGCCGGGGTGGGGATTCACGGAGTCTATGACTGGAGTTGGCCGTCACCCGTAAAGGGGCACCTTAGTCCGAGCAGCTTTTTCGGCGTCGACGAGAAAGACCGCGACCAGGCCCGCGCGTCATCGCCAGTGGGCCACCTCGACACCTGGCGCTCACCGGTGCTGCTCATCCACGGCGACCAGGACATGAATGTCGACGTGGTCGAAACCGTCGACCTCGCCCAGCGCCTGCGCGAGCACGGAGTCGAGGTGCGGACGCTCATCTTTCCCGGCGAGGCGCACGACTTCATCCGCCATGCCGAGTGGGTGAAGGTGTGGCGGGCGCTTGATCCGTATCTGCTCGAGAAGCTGCCGCCGGCGCGGTAGCGCTTACTCGAACTCCACGATCACCTGATCGACCGCCACGCTGTCGCCTGCCTTGGCCGGCGTCGCCTTGACCGTCGCGGCCTTGGGCGCGCGCAGGATATTCTCCATCTTCATCGCTTCCATGACCGCGACCGGCTGGCCCGGTTCGACCTTGTCCCCGACCTTCACGTCCAGCTTGGTCAGGAGCCCCGGCATCGGCGCAAGGAGCATCCGCGAAAGATCCGGCGGCTCTTTCTCGATCATGTGCTTCGACAGGTCAGCGACGTGCGGATTTAGAACCTGCACCTTGTGGCTCGCGCCGCGGGTCTGAAGCTCCCAATTGCGGCCGGCTCTGCGGACCTGGACAGTGCGCTTGCGTCCATCGACGAGAACAGTGAGCAGCCGCTGGCCCGGGACCCAGCGCCCAACGATGTCGATAAGGTCGCCATCGTCCAGAACGGCAAGCGTGCCGCCCGTGTACGGCTTGATTCGTACCTTGTGCTCGAGGCCGCCGTCGATCCGCACCACCCGCTCGCACGGCATGTAAATACGCCCGCCGAGCTGGTCGCTGATCTCGAGCGCGCGCTCATCGGTGATGACGGAAACCATGCCCGCGACCACTGCGACATCGGCGAGGAGCTGCTCGTCCGCCGGCGCGCCTTCGAACCCTTCTGGATATTCGTCGGCGATGAAGTCGGTCGCGAGATTCCCCTTGCGAAAACGCGGGTGCTGCATCAGCGCGGACAGGAAATCGACATTGTCGGAAATGCCGTCGATCACGAACTGGTCGAGCGCGTCGACCTGCGCGTCGATCGCCGCCTCGCGCGTCGGCGCCCAAGTGACGAGCTTGGCGATCATCGGATCGTAGAACATGCTGACTTCGCCGCCATCGACGACCCCGTCATCGACTCGAACCAGGAGGTCGTCGTCGCGCTTCTGGATTGATGGCCAGTAGCGGACCAACCGCCCAGTGCTCGGCAGGAAGCTGCGGTACGGATCCTCGGCGTAGACGCGGGTTTCGACCGACCAGCCGTTGATTCCGATGTCGTCCTGCTTGAACTTCAGCTTCTCGCCCGCAGCGACACGAATCATCTGCTCGACGAGATCGAGGCCGGTGATCTCCTCGGTCACCGGATGCTCGACCTGGAGCCGGGTGTTCATCTCGAGGAAGTAGAAGCTCTTTCCTGACGGATCGGCGCCGTTGACGATCAGCTCGACGGTGCCCGCCGAATAATATCCAACGGCCCGCGCCAGCGCGACCGCTTGCTCGCCCATCGCCTTGCGCATTTCTGGCGAGACGAAGGGCGACGGCGCTTCTTCCACCACCTTCTGGTTACGGCGCTGGATCGAGCATTCACGCTCGTTCAGGTAGAGGATGTTGCCGTGCTGGTCGCCAAGCACCTGGATCTCGATGTGGCGCGGCGCCTCGATGAACTTCTCGATGAAGACACGGTCGTCGCCGAAGCTGTTGAGACCTTCGCGCTTCACGCTGTCGAAGCCCTCGCGTACATCCTTCTCGTTCCAGGCGAGGCGCATGCCCTTGCCGCCGCCGCCGGCCGACGCCTTCATCATCACCGGGAAGCCGATGTTCTTGGCGATCTTCACGGCCTCGTCGGTCGTCGCGATGTCCTCGAGATGGCCCGGGACGACATTGACGCCCGCTTTGGCCGCAAGCTTCTTGGACTCGATCTTGTCGCCCATTGCGCGGATTGCCTTGGGCGGCGGGCCGATGAAGGCGATGTCTGCTTTGTCGAGCGCCTTGGCGAAGCTCTCGCGCTCGGAGAGGAAACCGTAGCCTGGGTGAACCGCTTCGGCGCCGGTCGCCTTGCACGCGTCGATGATCAGCTCGGCCTTGAGGTAGGATTCGTTCGCGGGCGGAGGGCCAAGGCGGACGCTTTCGTCGGCCAGCTTCACGTGCGGCGCTCGGGCGTCGGCGTCGGAATAGACCGCAACGGTCTGGATTCCCATGCGCCGCGCGGTGCGGATCACCCGGCACGCAATCTCCCCGCGATTGGCGATCAGGATTTTCTTGAACACTGAGCTCACCTCGGTTTCTTCGCGAGGTAGACGCCGACCGCCATGACGAGCAAGCCGATCGCGCGTTTGATGGTGAGCGTCGTCTTGATCGCGCCGAACAGCCCGAAATGATCGATTGTCGCAGCTGCAATCAGCTGTCCCAGAAGCACGAAAAAGATCGCGTTGCCGACGCCGATCCGAGGAGCCGACCAAGTCACCGAAAGGACGTAGAAGAACACGCCGAGCACGGCCGCATAGGACCATAGCGGCACCTTCGGAAATGCGGTTAGCGGCGGCGGACCGACGACGGCGAGAACCAGCGCTGTCAGCACGAATCCCAAACCGAACAAAATGGTACTCGCTGCGACGGGACTCTCGAGATGAGTGCCTGCGGCGGCGTTGAGCGCAGCGGTCACGGGAATTCCCATCCCCACGACGAGCATCATCAAAGCGATGGCGGTGAAATTGCCGCCCGAGTGCGCGGTCACTGCGCATCCTCGCCAACGTCGATGAGCACTTTCTCGACCATTTCAGAAATCTCTCTCCCCCAATCGATTGCCCACCCACGACACCGCTAGAATCGCAACAATTGGTGAGCCGAAGAACAGTAAAGCGCGCTGCCAGTCAGGCAGCAAGGATTGTCGGAAACGCAGTCTGCAGTCGCTCCAATCATCATCAAATAAAGAGCGAAACTGAAGGCAATGATCGCGAAAGCGGTGCACCCAGCCGCGATCGCCATGTCACTCCGCCGCCTCGTCGAGTGGCGGGCGGTTGTGGCCGAGCAGGCGCAGCACCTCGTCGGCGGCGTCGGCGAGGTTGGTGCCGGGGCCGAAGATCGCCTGCACTCCGGCAGCGCGGAGCGCGGCGTAATCCTGCGGCGGGATGACTCCGCCAGCGACCACTTTGATGTCCGCTCGGCCCATGTCCTTCAAGGCCTCGATCATCTCCGGGATGAGCGTGCGGTGGCCCGCGGCGAGCGAGCTTGCGCCGACCACGTCGACGTCATTGTCGATCGCCATTTGCGCGGTCTCGCGCGGCGTTTGGAACAGCGGCCCGGGGATCACCTCGAAGCCCAGATCGGTGAACGCTGACGACACCAGGTTCGCGCCGCGGTCGTGCCCGTCCTGACCCATCTTCGCGACCATGATCCTGGGCTTGCGGCCGAGACGATTTGCGACCGATCGCGTGCCCTCGACCACCATCTTCCAGCGACCGTCAGTGCGCGCCTTCCCATAAATTCCGCGTACGGGCTCCGGCTTGGTGCCGTAGCGCCCGAACGCGCGCTCCAGCGCATCGGAAATCTCGCCCAGAGTGCAGCGCACCCGGGCCGCCTCGACGCTCAAACGAAGCAAGTTTTCCTCGCCGCGCGCGCCGTTCTCCAGCGTGTCGAGCGCCGCTCGCACTTTCGCTTCATCGCGTAACGAACGCACCTTCTCGATCTTCGCAATTTGCGATGCGCGGACCTTGGCATTGTCGACTTCGAGGATGTCATGTTCCTCTTCCTCGGCAAGGCGGTAGCGATTGACTCCGACGATGGTCGTTTCGCCGGTGTCGACCTTCGCCGCTCGAGCGGCCGCAGCTTCCTCGATCCGATGCTTCGGCAATCCCTCGGCGACCGCTTTGGTCATTCCGCCATGCGCCTCGACTTCCTCGATGAGCGCCCAGGCCTTCTCCTCGAGCTCGCGCGTCAATTTCTCAACGTACCAGCTGCCGCCGAGCGGGTCGGCGACCGCGGTCACGCCGCTTTCCTCGGCAAGGATCAGCTGGGTGTTGCGGGCGATTCGTGCGGAGAAATCAGTCGGAAGCGCAATCGCCTCGTCAAAGCTGTTGGTGTGCAGCGACTGCGTGCCGCCGAGCACTGCCGCGAGCGCCTCGATCGTCGTGCGGATGATATTGTTGTACGGGTCCTGCTCGGTGAGGCTAACGCCGCTCGTCTGGCAATGTGTGCGAAGCCGCTTGGAACTCGTCCTTCTTCGCGCCGAGGTGCGTCATGATCCGGTGCCACAGGGTGCGCCCAGCACGCAGCTTGGCGACCTCCATGAACAGGTTCATGCCGATGCCCCAGAAGAAGCTGAGGCGGCCTGCAAAATGGTCAATGTCGAGGCCGTCGGCCTGCGCTGCGCGGACATATTCCATCCCGTCGGCGAGCGTGTAGGCGAGCTCTTGAACCGCCGTCGCCCCCGCTTCGTGCATGTGATAGCCGCTGATCGAGATCGAGTTGAACTTCGGCATCTCCGCCGCGCAGTAAGCGATGATGTCGGAGACAATCCGCATCGAGGGTTCGGGCGGGTAGATGTAGGTATTGCGGACCGCGAACTCCTTCAGGATGTCGTTCTGGATCGTGCCCGTGAGCCTGTCGTGCGGGACGCCCTGCTCCTCTCCGGCGATGATGAAGAAGGCCATGACCGGAAGCACCGCGCCGTTCATGGTCATGCTGACGGACATCTCGCCAAGCGGGATTCCGTCGAAGAGCAATTTCATGTCCTCGACAGTGTCGATCGCAACGCCCGCCATTCCGACGTCGCCGGCGACGCGAGGGTTGTCACTGTCGTAGCCGCGGTGGGTGGCTAGGTCGAAGGCGACGCTCAGTCCCTTTTGCCCGGCAGCGAGGTTGCGGCGGTAGAAGGCGTTTGACTCTTCTGCAGTCGAGAAACCCGCATACTGGCGGATCGTCCACGGCCGACCGGCGTACATCGTCGCATAGGGTCCGCGCGTGAACGGCGCGACGCCGGGAAAACCGCTTTCGATCCCGACATCGTCGTCGGGACCGTAGACGGTGTTGAGCTTGATCCCCTCGAACGTCTCGAGTGAGAGGTCTTTGCCCCGCAACTCCTTCGCAGCGAGCGCATCCCAGTCGGATTTGGTGGGCTTATCAGCCATGCGCGCCTCTGTACCCCGGCGAAGGCCGGGGTCCAGTCCTAAACGAAGAACGGCGCAGCAGCGTCGGCTGGGCCCCGGGCTTCGCCGGGGAAGAGGTCAGCGCTTCAGAGTTTCCATGATCTCGGTCAGCACGCCGCCCATGTCCTTCGGGTGGATGAAGAAAACCGGCGTGCCGTGCGCGCCGATGCGGGTGGGGCCAAGAATGCGGGCGCCCTTGGCTTCGAACCAGGCGCGCGCTTCCTCGATGTCCGGCGCCTCGAAGCATAGGTGATGCTGCCCGCCGGCCGGGTTCTTCTCGAGGAACTTCACGATCGGCGAGGTTTCGCCGAGCGGCTCGATCAACTCGATCTGGCTGTTGGCTGTGTCCACGAAGCAGACGCGCACGCCCTGCGCGGGAAGATCGAAGGGCTCGCCATGAGGCTCGGCGCCGAACAAGGTGCGGTAGGTTTCGAGGCTCCGCTCGATCGACGGCGTCGCCACGCCGACGTGATTCAATCTGCCCAGCTGCATCATTCTCTCCGTCATCCCAGCCATAAGCCGGGATCCGCTTTCCGTGGCGCCGTAAGAGAGGAAGGAAGGCCCCGGATCAAGTCCGGGGTGACGGTCAGCTCAGCAGGTCTGCATCTTGCTCTTCGCGCCTCCGGCTAGTGCGTAGGCGTCGCCGCTGCGGACATAATGCTCCTTGAACTCCTTGGAGCCCGCGAAATAGACCATGTCGAAGCCCTTGCCGGGCTGGATATTGTCGATGCGGCCGCTGATCTGCGTCGGATTCTTCCCCTCGGCGGCGCCCGAATTATCGTAGGTCATCGGCAAGGTGACGAGCTTCTTGGGCCCCTCCGGAGTGAGCTCGAGGAGCGTTGCAGTGCTGCAGGAATAGCCCTGCCAGTTGCCGGCGCCGTTGACGGTGATGATCGGAAGGTTGCCAAAGCTGCGGTTGACGCTCCAGTCGACGATCTTGCCAAACGAGCCCGTCTCAGTCGCGGGAACGAACTTCTTCACGACCTCGAATCCCTTTTCCGATTGCTTCAGATAGACGATCGCGAGCTTTCCCGAATTGACGTGCGACGGGTTCTCGACTTCGCCGGGGCTGAGCAGGACCGGTCCGAACGGCGCGTCGATCAGCTCGCCGGGCGTATATTTGATGTCTTCCTTCAGCTGTCCCTGCTTTTTGAGGACAATCGCGTCCTTGCTTCCGAAGGCTGCCCGGAAGGCGGCGGCGAGCGGCTTCTCGGGTCCGGCCGTAGGCTTCTCAGCAGCGGGCTTGGGCTTCCCTCCCGCGGACACGGCCGCGGAAGCCAACAGCAATGCAAGCACCAGACGTTTCATATCGGCCTCCCCTGTTGGGCCGGGAGCGAGTCGTCAGGGCGCGACGGTTACATCCGCATTGATAGATTTTGCAATAAACCAAGGTTGATAGGCCGCCAGGCGTTGAGTCGCTCAATACTCGACGCGAACGTCGCTCGTCACACTGTTGGCGATGAAGCAGGCTTCGTGCGCGCGGTGGTGGAGGTCGTCGATGGCGGCCTCGTCGGGCGGATTGCCGCCCCACGTGACGCGAGGATGCAGGGTCACACGGGTCATCGCCATCTTCCCGTCCCCGCGCTTCTCGAGCATGCCCTCGGCCTCGTCGATGTAGCTATCGACGACGAACCCGGCCCGCCGCGCAAGGTCGACGAAGAACAGCATGTGGCAGGAGGAGAGCGAGGCGACGAACGCCTCCTCAGGGTCGACCGCCTTTGGGTTGTTCCACGGAGCCGGGACAATGTGTGGGCTTGGGCTGGCCGGCACCGAGACGCCACCGTCGAAGTCCCAAACGTGCGCGCGGCTGTACTGGCCCTTGGAGAAGTCGCCGTCGCCGGTGCGGCTCCATCTGATTGTGGCGGTATAAATGCTCATTTCAGAAGCGACCCGATTAGCTCCGCAGCCCCTCCGATCGCGAAAACCGAGCCAATGACCCTCAGGAACCAGCGCATGGCCGCGGCACCAAATCGCTCGTCGTCGATCCTCGCCGCAAATATCTGCAGATCGTCCTCGCTCCAGACCTTGGAACCAAATCCGCCATAACGGATGACCCCATCTCGTTCCCACTTGTCAGCCCGATCAGAATAGAATCGAGCGAGCCAACCGGCTAGCCAATAGATGAAGACGCCAACCGCTATGAAGGCGACGGACTAAATCACAGCGGGATGTTGTCGTGCTTCTTCCACGGATTCTCGAGCTGCTTGTTCCTGAGCTTCCTTAAACCCATCGCCACGCGTCGGCGCGTCGAGTGCGGCATGATCACCTCGTCAATGAAGCCCTTGCTCGCCGCCACAAAGGGGTTGGCGAAGCGCTCTTCATATTCCGCGGTGCGCTTGGCGATTTCGTCCGGCTTGCCGGCATCCTTGCGGAAGATGATCTCGACCGCGCCCCTGGCGCCCATCACTGCGATTTCCGCGGTCGGCCAGGCGTAGTTCAAGTCGCCGCGCAGGTGCTTGGAGGCCATGACGTCATAGGCGCCGCCATAGGCCTTGCGGGTGATCACCGTGATCTTCGGGACCGTCGCCTCGGCATAAGCGAAGAGCAGCTTGGCGCCGTGCTTGATAATCCCGTGATGCTCCTGGCCGACGCCGGGGAGAAAGCCGGGTACGTCGACGAAGGTCAGGATCGGGATGTCGAACGCGTCGCAGAAGCGCACGAACCGCGCCGCCTTCTTGGAAGAGTTGATGTCCAGGACCCCCGCCAGCACCGTCGGCTGGTTGGCGACGATACCCACAGTGCGGCCTTCGATCCTGCAGAAGCCGACGATGATGTTCGCCGCATGGCCCGGCTGAAGCTCGAAAAAGTCGCCCTCGTCGGCGACCTTCCGGATCAGCTCGTGCATGTCGTAGGGCGTCGCCGCGCTCGGCGGTACGAGCGTGTCGAGGCTCTCTTCTACCCGGTCGATCGGGTCCTCGGATGGCCGCTCCGGCAAGTCGTGGCGGTTCGAGAGCGGCAGGAAGTCGACGAACTCGCGCGCGGCGAGAAGAGCATCGATGTCGTTTTCGAATGCGACGTCCGCGACACCTGACTTTGTGGTGTGGGTAACCGCGCCGCCCAGCTCCTCCTGCGTCACTACCTCATTGGTCACGGTCTTCACCACGTCCGGCCCAGTGACGAACATGTAAGACGAGTCTTTCACCATGAAGATGAAGTCGGTCATCGCCGGCGAATAGACCGCGCCGCCTGCGCACGGTCCCATGATCAGGCTGACCTGCGGGATGACTCCGGATGCGAGGACATTGCGCTGGAAGACCTCGGCATAGCCGGCGAGGCTGGCGACCCCCTCCTGGATTCGCGCGCCGCCTGAATCATTGAGTCCGATGACCGGTGCGCCGACCTTCATCGCCATGTCCATGATCTTGCAGATCTTCTGCGCGTGGCGCTCGGAGAGCGATCCGCCGAATACGGTGAAGTCCTGCGCGAAGACGTAGACGAGACGGCCGTTAATCGTTCCGGAGCCCGTAACAACGCCGTCTCCTGGGACCTTCTGCTTGTCCATCCCGAAGTCGGTCGCATTGTGCTCGACGAACATGTCATATTCTTCGAAGCTGCCCGGATCGAGCAGCACGGAGAGCCGTTCGCGGGCGGTCAGTCGGCCCTTGGCATGCTGCGCCTCGATACGCTTCTCCCCGCCGCCGAGCCGTGCCAGTTCCCGCCGCTTCTCAAGCTCTTCGATGGTCGTCGCCAAGCTTCCACTCCTTAGAAGGGCTCCTTCCACGGTGATGGCGGATTGGTCAACCGACCGACTTGAAACGCGCCGGTTCGCACACGAAATGACCAAGGGCGATGAGCAGTCCGGCGCTGGCTTAAACCGGACTGTCGTTGTGCAGTGCACAATCGCATTATTTTAGCGCTAACATTGCTTCGAGGTACGGAACCGCAACGCCTCCCGGCCCGTTCAACAGTCTAAGGGCTAATTCAAGATACGGAGGATAAACCAGAAATGCTGACTAGCGTCGGGGTGCCAGTGGAGTTCGAAGCCGAGCATTCGGCGCCGGATTCCGAACCCACAACATTGATCTGCTTTTCGCACCTGCGGTGGAACTTCGTGTTCCAGCGGCCGCAGCACCTGATGAGCCGCTTCGCCCGGGAAATGAACGTCCTCTTCTGGGAGGAGCCGGTTGACATCGCTCCGAACGACACCGCTTTTTTGCAGGTGCGAGAAGCCGATAATGCCGAGAATGTTCGCATCGTCGTCCCGCATCTGCCGCAGGGCATGCCGGAGGATGCGCGCGGAGCGACGCTCAAGCGTCTCCTCGACGCGCATCTCGCATCGCTTCATGGGCCATTGGTCGCCTGGTATTACACGCCGATGATGCTGCCTTTCTCGCGGCACATCGAACCGACGGTCACTGTCTTCGACGCGATGGACGAGCTTTCCAAGTTCAAGTTCGCCCCCGTGAAGCTGCTCGAGCTCGAGCAGGAACTGATCGACCGCGCGGATGTCGTCTTCACCGGCGGATCAAGCCTGTTCGAAGCGAAGAAGGATCGCCATTCCAACATCCACTGCTTCCCCTCGTCGGTCGACCGCGTCCATTTCCTCAAAGCGCGCGCTCACCAGTTCGACCCGGCGGACCAGGAAGACTTGCCCAAGCCGCGCCTCGGCTTCTACGGCGTCATCGACGAGCGTTTCGATACGGAGCTTCTGGCCAAGGCAGCCGAGATTCGTCCCGACTGGTCGTTCGTCATGGTCGGGCCGGTCGTGAAGATCAGCGAAGAGGACCTGCCGAAGCAGCCGAACATCCATTATCTCGGCGGCAAGCGCTATGATCAGCTTCCGGCCTATCTGTCCGGGTGGGATGTGGCGCTGATGCCGTTCGCGATGAACGAATTCGACGCAGTTCATCTCGCCGACGAAGACTCCGGAATATCTGGCCGGCGGAACGCCGGTGGTTTCGACCCCGATCACGGACGTGGTCCGCCATTACGGCGAGTTGGAGGGCGTGAAGATCGCCTCGACCCCCGAAGAGTTCGTCGCCGCCTGCGAGGAAGCGCTCGAACTTTCGCGCAATCCGAACGGCGACTGGCTGGCCGAAGCCGACCTCATGCTTTCTTCGTCCAGCTGGGACACCACCCAAGGACGAATGGCCGGGCTGATCGACGACATTCTTGGTACTCGTACGGGCGCAACGTCGCCTGCACTTCTGGTAGCTGCAGAATGAGCTCGCTTCATGGGATCAAGGCCGCCGACGGCGGCCGCTACGACTATTTGATCGTCGGGGCCGGCTTTGCCGGCTCCGTTCTCGCTGAGCGCCTTGCATCGCAGCACGGCGCTCGGGTCCTGCTGATCGATCGGCGCCCCCACATCGGCGGAAATGCCTATGACGAGCCCAACGAGGCCGGGATTCTCTACCACAAATACGGGCCCCACATCTTTCACACGAACAGCGAGCAGGTCTCCGACTATCTTTCCCAGTTCACGGAGTGGCGGCCGTATGAGCATCGCGTGCTCGCAGTCGTTCGCGGACAGCAAGTGCCGATCCCGATTAACCGTACGACACTCAACAGGCTGTTCGATCTCGCGCTCCAGACCGACGAGGAGGCCGCCGAATATCTCGCCTCACGTGCCGAGCAAGTCGAAGACATCCAAACCTCGGAAGACGTCGTCATCAACGCCGTCGGCCGAGAGCTCTACGAACTCTTCTTCCAGGGCTACACGCGCAAGCAATGGGGTCTCGACCCGTCGCAGCTCGACAAGTCGGTCACCGCGCGGATCCCGACGCGGACGAATACCGACGACCGCTATTTCACTGATAGCTTTCAGGCCATGCCCAAGGACGGGTACACTGCGATGTTTAGGCGGATGCTCGATAATCCACTGATCGAGATCCGCACCGGTGTCGACTTTCGAGACATTCGCGAGGAGGTCCACGCCGATCACATCATCTACACCGGCCCGATCGACGAATATTTCGATTTCCGCTTCGGTAAGCTGCCCTATCGCAGTCTGAAATTCGATCATCAGACGCTTCAGGAAGAGCGTCATCAGCCGGTCGGAACGGTCAATTACCCGTCACCAGACGTGCCCTTCACGCGGATCAGCGAGTACAAGCATTTGACTGGCCAGGATTTGCCAGTGACGACGATCACCTACGAATATCCATCGGCCGAAGGCGATCCTTACTACCCAATCCCCCGCCCGGAGAATCAGGAGCTCTTCAAGAAGTATGAAGCGCTCGCGGACGAGACTGAGGGCGTCACCTTCGTCGGACGCCTGGCAACCTACCGCTATTATAATATGGACCAGATCGTCGGTCAGGCACTGGCGACCTTCCGGCGAATCGACGAACGCAAGGAGCGTTCCGGTGAGGTAGCAAAAATCGCTATCGCCGCGGAATAACCGCCGGACTGGCACAATCTGACCGCTGATGCTTTCTGCGGCATCGAGGAGGACTTGATCGGCAGAATTGGCCCGAACGCCTGTGGCTGGTCCGGCATGGGCAGAGCGAAGGCAATGTCGCGCGGGATGCGGCCGACGAAACCGGCGCGCACGAGATCGCCATCCATGTCCGCGACGTGGACGTGCCCCTATCCGAGCTGGGTCGTGACCAGGCGCGGGCCACGGGGCGGTGGTTCGGCGCCCTGCCCCGCGACGAACGGCCCGAGGTGATCCTTGCCTCGCCATACATCCGCGCCAGGGAATCGGCCGAGATCATCTGCCGCGAAGGTGCGCTGTCCGGTGGCCCGGCTCACACCATCGTCGACGAGCGCCTTCGCGAACGCGAGTTCGGCATCTTCGACCGACTGACGACGGCGGGGATCCGCCACCGCTTTCCCGAAGAAGCCGCGCACCGACGCCTGCTCGGCAAATTCTACCACCGGCCTCCCGGCGGCGAGAGCTGGGCGGACGTGATCCTGCGGCTCCGTTCCATGCTCAACACGATCAACCTCCATTACTGCGACCGGCGCGTTCTGATCGTCTGCCACCAGGTCGTGGTGCTATGCTTCCGCTACATCCTCGAAGAGCTCGACGAGGGATCGATTCTCGGCATCGACAAGCAGGCAGAGGTGCTCAATTGCGGGATCGCCGAATATCGGTTCGATCCGGATGCCCACGGCTTGTGCGTGCCCGACCTTTGCCGGTGGAATTATGGCGCCCCGCTCGAGAGGAGGGCGCACCAAAGACGTCCGCGCCCGACGAGGTCACCGGCACCCGATGACCGCGCTGGATCGAAAGGCGCTCGACCAGCATCCGCTTCCACCGGTCGTCGACGGCGGTAAGGAAACGAAGGGCCGGATCCTGGTCGTCGCCGGAAGCCGCGAGGTACCCGGCGCGGCTTTGCTGACAGCGACGGCTGCGATGCGCGCTGGCGCAGGCAAGCTCACAGTCGCGACGGCGGCGAGTATCGCCCCGTGGATCGGCATCGCTTTGCCCGAAGCCATGGTCGTTTACCTTCCCGAGGGCGAAGCGGCCGAGACCCTGCAAGAGGTCGCATCCAAGGTCGACGCCGTCGTCGCCGGGCCCGGAATGGCGAACGGAGACGAATGCGCCGCCATCGCCGAGACTCTGATCGCGAGCGATGCCGCCATCGCGCTCGACGCGGCTCTTCTGCACGCGCTTCAGCCGATCAACACAGATCGCCCGACTCTTCCGATCCTTCTGCCGCACTCAGGGGAGCTGGCTTCGCTGCTCGACTGCAAGGAGGAGGAGATCGAGCAGGACCCGATCGCGGGCGGGCGGCGCGCTGCGAAGCTTTACCGCTCGATCGTTCTCGTCAAAGGCGTGACCAGCCACGTCGTGACACCCGAAGGGGGCTGCTGGACCTATAACGGCGGCGCGCCCGGCCTGGGCGTGTCCGGAAGCGGCGACGTACTCGCCGGGATCGTCGGCGGCCTGCTCGCGCGCGGCGCGGAACCGCTTAATGCATTACTCTGGTCGGTGTGGCTGCACGGCCAAGCCGGCGCTTCGCTAGCGAAGAAGGTAGGACCGATCGGCTTCCTCGCCCGCGAGATCGCCGAAGAGATACCCGCTCTACTTACTCGCTGACGATTTGCTCGAGTGATAGCGCTCGAGCTCGTCACCGATCAGGCGGACGACGTGGAGGACGTTGGTCGAGCCAGCCGTCCCGAACGGGATTCCGGCCATCAGCACGATGCGGTCGCCGCCCTTCGCGATCTGATGACGGAGCGTCATGCGCTTGCCCTTCTCGACCATCTCCTCAAAGCTCGACACGTCGCGCGTGTGCACTGCGTGCACGCCCCACAGCAGGCCGAGGCGACGTGAGGTATGCAGCGAAGCGCTCATTGCCAACAGTGGGACTGGAGGCCGCTCGCGCGCGATCCTTCGCGCAGTCGCGCCCGAGCTGCTGTAGCAGACCATCGCGGTGGCCGAGACGGTCTGGGCGATCTGCCGTGCCGACCCGGCAAGGGCATCGGCGGTGGTCGGCTCGAGCCGAGTCTGCGTGAAATGGATCCGCGCCTGGTAGGACGGATCGCGCTCGACGCTGTTGGCGATGCGATCCATCATTTGCACCGCTTCGCACGGATATTGGCCCGCAGCGCTTTCGGCTGACAGCATCACCGCATCGGCGCCGTCGTAGATGGCCGTCGCGACATCGCTGACCTCGGCCCGGGTCGGAGTTGGAGACGTGATCATTGATTCGAGCATTTGAGTCGCGACCACGACCGGCTTTCCGAACTGACGGGCCGTCGCGACGATCTTGTTCTGAAGCGGCGGCACCTGTTCCGGCGGCAGCTCGACTCCAAGATCGCCGCGCGCGACCATCACTGCGTCCGAAAGGGCGATGATGTCGTTCAGACGATCGATCGCCGCCGGTTTCTCGATTTTCGCAAGCAATGCCGCGCGGTCTCCGATCAACTGCCGCGCTTCGGCGACGTCCTCGGGCCGCTGCACGAAGGACAGTGCGATCCAGTCGGTCCGCTGATCCAGAGCGAACTGCAAATCGTCGCGGTCCTTGTCGGTGAGCGCGGGGATTGGAACGACCACGTCGGGAACGTTGACGCCCTTGTTGTCAGAGACGGCGCCGCCGACCTTCACCTCGCTGATGATCTGGTCGCCGTCGACTTCGAGAACATTCAGTCGGATCTTGCCGTCGTCGATCAGGATCTTCGTTCCTGCCTTGACCGATTCGAAGAGCTCGGCATGTGGCAACAAGACACGGTTGCTGTCGCCTGCCGTCTCCTCGCGGTCGAAGATGAAGCGCTGCCCCTTCTTGAGGACCGTCCGTCCCCCTTCGAAATGACCCACTCGGAGCTTCGGCCCCTGAAGGTCGAAAAGGATCGTCGTGGGGCGATGAAATTCCTTCTCGAGCGCACGGATATGCTCGACCAGCTTCGCCTTCTGCTTCTGGTCGCCATGGCTCATGTTGATTCGGAAGGCGTCGGCGCCGGCGAGCATCAGGCGGCGGATCATCTTGGCATCGCTCGACGCCGGGCCGAGCGTGGCCAGGATCTTCACCTTGCGGTTGCGGGGTGCGAGGGTTTCGGTCACGCGCCCTGCTTAGCCGCTTGATATGACCGTTCAACCCGCTAGAGCCGGGCTTCACACGTTAAAAATCGGAGTTTTCAAAGCATGGCGGAGGGCACCGTCGCGGCCGATCAGCTGCGTCTATTCATCGAGCGCATCGAGCGCCTGGAAGAAGAAAAGAAGGGAATCTCGGACGATGTCCGCGATGTCTATGCCGAGGCGAAGGCCAACGGCTACGACCCCAAAATCATGCGGATGATCGTCCGCCTTCGGAAAATGGAAACGCACACCCGCCAGGAGCAGGACGCCATCCTGGAGACCTATCGCCAGGCACTCGGGCTGGAATAAGAGAACGCCATGGCAGGCCATTCCAAATTCAAGAACATCATGTACCGGAAGGGGGCGCAGGATAAGAAGCGCTCCGCCCTTTTCTCGAAGCTCAGCCGTGAGATCACGGTCGCAGCGAAGATGGGCCTTCCGGATCCCGACGCGAATGCACGCCTCCGCGCCGCCATCATCGCCGCGCGCGCCCAATCGATGCCCAAGGACAATATCCAGCGGTCGATCGACAAAGCGTCTGCTTCCGACGGCGAAAATTACGAGGAGATCCGCTACGAAGGTTTCGGCCCTGGCGGTGTTGCGATCATCGTCGAGGCCCTCTCGGACAACCGGAACCGGACAGCAACCAACGTCCGCACGATCTTTTCGAAGAATGGCGGCAATCTAGGCGCAGGCGGCAGCGTCAGCCATGGTTTCTCACGGCTTGGGCTGATCGAATATCCGGCGAGCGTGGGCGATGACGAAAAGGTGCTCGAAGCGGCGATCGAAGCGGGTGCGGAGGATGTTGAAAGCGACGAGGACGGCCACCGCATCTGGACCAGCATCGAGAATCTGCACGAGGTCGCACGCGCGCTCGAACCGATGCTCGGCGAAAGCGAAGGTGCGAAGCTCGCTTGGAAACCTTCGACAGAAGTCGAAGTCCGTGGGGACGACGCGCAGCAGCTGATGAAGCTCATCGATGCGCTCGAAGAAGATGACGACGTCCAAACCGTCTGGGGCAATTACGACGTGCCCGATGAAGAGCTGGAGAAGCTGGCGTAACTCCTCTCCCGCTTGCGGGAGGGGCTGGGGGAGGGCATGTCCTGCGCCATCGTGCGCTCGATCACATTCCTTCCCCTGACCCCTTGCGCAAGCGGGAGGGGAAAATGAGGGTCCTCGGCCTGGATCCCGGTCTCGGGACCACCGGCTGGGGCCTGATCGAAGCAGAAGGCAATCGCCTCGCTCACATCGCCAACGGGCAGATCAAGACCGACACCGCCGCGCCTCTGCCGCAGCGACTGGCAGCTCTGGCGGATCAGCTCGAATTGCTCATGACCGAGCGTCGTCCGGACGCTGCTGCTGCCGAGGAAGTCTTCGTGAACAAGAACCCACAGTCGACGCTCAAGCTCGGCCAGGCGCGCGGCGTGGTGCTGATGTGTGCGGCGCGGGCCGGCATCGAGGTCGGCGAATATGCGGCACGGCTCGTGAAGAAGGCCGTGGTTGGAAACGGCAATGCCGAGAAGGTTCAGGTCCATGCAATGGTCTCGCGCCTCCTTCCCGGAGTGAAGATCGCCGGCCCAGACGCTGCAGACGCGCTCGCCGTCGCGATCACCCACGCGCATCATCTGGCGACGGCGCACCGCATCGCTTAAGCCTTACAGCTGATGATTGCGCGCCTTTCCGGGATCCTTGCCGAAACGACCGCCGACAGCGCGGTGATCGACGTCGCCGGAGTCGGCTATCTGGTCCACTTAAGTGGCAAGACGCTGAGCGCAATCGGTCCCATCGGCGGCGAAGTCGTGATCCCGACCGAACTGCAGGTCCGCGAGGATGCATGGACCCTGTTCGGCTTCGGCTCGCCCGCAGAGCGAGATGCTTTCCGCGCCCTCACCTCGATCCAGGGGGTCGGCGGACGCCTCGCGCTCGCCATCCTTTCGGTGCTCTCGCCGGACGAACTGGCTCGCGCGGTGGCGCAGGACGACAGGGCGATGATCGGCCGTGCCAATGGCGTTGGCCCCAAACTCGCGGCCCGAATTGCCAATGAGCTTCGGGGCAAGCTCGGCGTGACGGACATAAGCGGCACGCCACCGGCGCCCCGCGGAGGAGCAGCTGCGGACGCGCTCTCAGCACTCGCCAATCTCGGGTTCAAGCCCGCCGAAGCAAGCGCCGCAGTCAACGCGGCGCAGGATGAGCTTGGTGCCGACGCTTCGCTCGATGCGCTGGTTCGACTGGCGCTTCGCAAGGCGGCGAAGTGACTGAGCGCACCGCTTCCTGCCGCTGCGGTCAGCTCCGCGTCTCGGTCACGGGCGGAGACCCTGTACGAGTTTCCGTCTGCCACTGCCTCAATTGCAAGAAGCGTTCGGGTAGCTCCTTCGCGGTGCAGGCGCGCTGGCCGAAGGAACATGTCCGGCTCGAAGGCCAGTCGAAGTCCTTCGTGAAGGTCGCCGACAGCGGCAACCGCGCCACCTTCCACTTCTGCCCGGAGTGCGGCTCCGACGTCTATTACGAGATCGACGGCAAATTCGACGACAAGTTCAACGATCTCGTCGCAATTCCCCTCGGAGCGTTCGACGATCCATATTTTATCTCACCGGGCTTTTCGGTGTGGGAAGAGCGCAAGCACGACTGGGTCGAAATCTCGGGCGAAGGCGTCGAGCACTCCTTTTAGCTGGCGATCGTTCACCTATCGGAACTATTCTCAATTCCGGGGCGGCTCACTAGCCGCCCCAAACCTCCCCGTAGAGCCGCATCAAATTCTGGCCGAGCAGCTTCTCGACCCGAGCGGTCGTCCAGCCGCGCTTCATCAGATCGGTGCCGAGCCGCTCCAGCTTGTCGATTGAATTGTAATCGCGGACCACGGTGAACACGTCGGGCCCTTCGCCCGGCGCAGCGATCCCGGCCGCCTTGCGCTCTTCATAGTCCTTGCGCGCATTTTCGATTGCCCGCTGGTCGATCACCAGCGGAAGGACGCCGCCGTCCGTGCCGATCGACAGGTGATCTTCGCCAGCGACCCTGGCGATATGGTCGATATGATCGAGCAGCATCGCGCCCGTCGGTTTCATGTCGGCGGCGAGATAGGGCATGAAATAGACGCCGACGACGCCGCCCTTGTCGGCAACCGCGCGGATTGCGGCATCGGTCGCGTTGCGGGGATGATCGTAGACTGCTCTCGCTCCGGTGTGGCTGATGGTGAGCGGCCGTTTAGCGAAAGCCGCCGCCTCCTCGATGGTCTTCGCCCCGCCGTGTGCAAGGTCGAGCAGCAGCTTCTCGGTCTCGATCCGCCGGATCGTGTCGCGGCCAAGGTTGGTGAGCCCCGCATTCCGTGGCTCGATCGAGCCGTCGCCGCTGAGGTTCGCCAAATTGTAGGTGAGCTGGACCGCCCGGATGCCCTGTTTCTTCATCTCTGTAAGGCGGTCGAGCGCAGGTCCGACCATAGCCGTGTCCTGCGTGCCGAGGATCACGCCCAACTTGCCCGAGTGCTTGCACGACCTAATGTCGGCCGACTTCTCGACGAGCACCAGCCGGTCGGGATTGGCGCGGAAGTAGTTGTGGTAGTCGCTGACGACTTTCTGGAATTCCTCCCAGCCGTCGATCTGGTTGCCCACCGGAAGCATCGTGTCGCGGAATGCCGTGAGACCGGTCTGACGCATTTCCGCCCAGGCGCGGTCGCTCAGGCGAAGATCGTCCTCGGCGCCGTAGGGATCGTTGATGCCACCAAGCCCATCGATGACGATAGCGTTGGCGTACCAGGACGGAATCGCCGCATTCTTCGCTCTTGCGCTCGCTGCAACCGCGGCCGCGGCCATCCCCCCAAGCACAGTGCGCCGATCGACCTTCATCTTGCCTCTCCCCGGAAGCTAGACGGTTAGCAGCCGTACCGAGCGGCGCAAAATCTCTGTCCTACAGCGGCGGGATTGTGCATTGTCCGCTCCGTGCGATCGCATGACATCCATCATCGGCATTCAGCGGATTTGCCCCCACTTGACCGTCAGGCACGCACGCTAGTCAGTCCGAACATTGGGAAGATTCGAGAGTTCCTTGGCCACTGATCCCGCCCAAATCACTACGCCGGAGCGCACCACAGAGGATGCCGACGCCGCGCTTCGGCCAAAGAGCCTCGACGAGTTCATCGGGCAGCAGGCAGCACGCGAGAACCTCCGCGTGTTCGTCCAGGCAGCGAGGAGCCGTGGCGAGGCGCTCGACCACGTGCTGCTTCACGGGCCACCCGGTCTCGGCAAGACGACGCTGGCGGGCATTCTCGCCCGCGAGATGGGGGTGGGCTTTCGCGCCACCTCGGGGCCGGTGATCGCCAAATCGGGTGACCTCGCGGCGCTGCTCACCAATCTCGAAGATGGCGATGTCCTCTTCATCGACGAGATCCACCGGCTCAATCCAGCTGTCGAAGAGATACTCTATCCGGCGATGGAAGATCGCGCGCTCGACCTGATGGTTGGAGAGGGGCCGTCCGCGCGCTCTGTCCGAATCGAGCTTCCACGCTTCACTTTGGTCGGCGCAACTACCCGGCAAGGGCTTCTTACGACGCCCCTTCGCGATCGCTTCGGAATCCCTGTCCGGCTCAATTTCTATACGGTCGAGGAGCTCGAGCAGGTCGTTCGCCGAGCGGCTCGGCTGTTACGGATGGAGCTGACCGAAGACGGTGGCCGCGAGATCGCCCGGCGCTCGCGCGGGACGCCGCGCATTTCGGGCCGACTGCTTCGAAGGGTTCGCGATTTCGCGCACGCTTCAGGCTCCGACCTCATCGATTCGAAAGTCGCCGACGCAGCGCTGTCGCGGCTCGAGATCGACAGTCTTGGCCTCGATGCAATGGACCGCCGCTACCTGACCATGATCGCTGACCTCTATGGCGGCGGCCCGGTTGGCGTGGAGACCCTCGCAGCCGGTCTTTCCGAGCCGCGCGACACGATCGAGGACGTGATCGAGCCCTATCTCATTCAGCTCGGCCTCATCGCTCGCACGGCACGTGGGCGCTGCCTCAATGGCCGCGGCTACGCCCATCTCGGATTGCCGCTGCCACAGGGGAATCAGAGCGGGCTGTTCGATGGCGGAGCGTCTTCCAAATAATGTCTTTCTTGCCTCATTCCGGACTTGATCCGGGATCCACCTTTCGCTCGCTTCTCAAGAAAAGTTGGATTCCCTTTTTCGCGGGAATGACAATGATTTGCGCGCGACCGGCAAATGCTCAAGCGCCTGCCGCTGCGCCGGACTATTCCAAGGATTCGTCCTGGCTCTGCCTGCCGGGCCGGAAGGACGTCTGCTCGACGCCGCTTCCAACAACCGCGCTCAACCCCAACGGATATGGCTCGATCGGCCTCAGCGAGGTCGCCAAGGACCCGCCGATCGACTGCTTCTACGTCTACCCGACCGTCTCCAGCGACGCTGGAATGAACAGCGACATGAGCATCGGCCGTGAAGAGCAACTTGCGACTGAAACGCAGTTTGCTCGCTTCGCCTCGGTGTGCCGCCCCTTCGCTCCGGTCTATCGCCAGATGACGCTCGGCGCCGTCGCTGCTTATTCGGCTGGCGCGGACATCAGTGCTGCCGCCGGCCTCGCCTATCGCGACGTGCTCGAAGCCTGGCGCAACTTCATCCGCATCCGCAACGGTGGACGTCCCTTCGTCCTCGTCGGGCACAGCCAAGGCAGCCTAATGATTCAGCAGCTGATCGCCGGTGAGATCGAGAAGGATCCGGCGCTCGCGGCGCGGATGAAGCTGGCGATCATCCCCGGCTTCAACGTGCTAGTCCCGCAAGGCAAGCTCGTCGGCGGCACCTTCAAGAAGATTCCGCTCTGCAGCCGTCCCGGCGAGACCGGCTGCGTGATGGCGTGGAGCAGCTTCCGCGAGAAGAACGATCCGCCCCAGGGCGCGATGTTCGGCTATTCGGACCGGCCCGGAATGACGGTCGGCTGCGTCAATCCCGCGCTCCCCGGCTCACGCCACTGGGTGAAGCTCGACAGCTACTGGTTCACCCGCTCGACGCTTTCCGTACCCGGAGGGCCGATCCAATGGTCGACCGAAGGGCAACCCTCCACCCCCTATGTCCGCACCGAAGGGCTGGCGTCGGCCAAATGCGTCAATGACGGTCCGCTCGGCTATCTCTCGATACGAACGAATCACTCGGCTGGCGAGAAGTGGACTGACCGCATCGGCGGTGAAGTCTCGGTCTTCGGCATGTTCCTACCCGGCTGGGGCATGCACCTTGCCGACATGGCCGAAGCAGAGGGCGACCTCATCCGCGAGGTCGGAGAAATCAGCGCTCGATCCAGAACAGCGCCTCGACCGGCACATTGAGCGCCTCGGCGAGCTTCAGCGCCAGCATCGCCGACGGTGTGAAGACCCCGTTCTCCACGGTATTCACTGTCTTGCGCGTAACCCCGACCCGCTCGGCCAGCTCGGCCTGGGTCAGGCCGAGCTGGCCGCGCTGCTCCTTCAATCGATTGGCTAGCCGCTCAGGCATCCTTGTGCGCGCGCCGCTCGAGCCAGCCCCAGCGGATAAGAGCGGCGCCGAGACCGTCCGACATGACGATATGGACGGCGTCCCGTCCGTTCACAGGCTCGAACATCGTGATGAAATAGACGACGATGCAGGTGAGCATCGCGAAGACGAAGCCGAAGCGCATTGCGTCGCTTCGGTTCGCGCGGGTCACCTCGTCGTCGATCATCGACCTGACTTCGCGCGGCTGAAGCCAAAACCCCTTGGTCGCAATCGCCGCGAGCAGCACCGCCGACAGCACGAGCCATGCCGAAATCTTCATCGCGTCGACTGGCCGGGCCGCGGGACCCGAGCGCATGGTGATGTAGCTCGCCTGCTGGGTTAGATAGATGATCGCGAGGACCGGAAGTATCCGCGCCCTGCGCCGGCTCAGGAAATCCGCTCTTTCGGAAACGGTACGCTGGTTCATGACTGCTTCCCCTGTGTAACACATAGGTTACATGTAACCTTGGCGTTACACGGGAGTAAAGCGGGGGTTTACGTCTGGACTCGGCGGTCGCTACAGGCTCGGCGATGGCGTCATCCGAACTCGACACGCCCTATCGCGGCGGCTTCGTCGGCAAGACGCACCGCTTCGCCCTCACCGTCTATTTCGAGGACACCGACACTGCAGGCGTCGTCTATTACGCCAACTATTTGAAGTTCATGGAGCGGGCACGTTCGGACATGATCCGCGCCGTCGGAATCGACCAGGCCGACATGCTCCACGGCGACGGAAGCGCTTATTATGTCGTCCACGTTGACATCCGCTATCGCAGCCCGGCACGGCTCGGGGAGGACATTCAGGTCGTCAGTACGGTCGAACAAGTCCGCGCATCGTCGGTCCATATTCATCAGCGAGTCATGCGAGGGGACGAACTGTTGGCCGACGCATCAGTCACTGCCGCGTTTCTCGACCGGGAGGGCCGGCCGCGGCGCCAGCCGAAAGAGTGGGTAGGGAAATTCAGCGAGATCGTCGCAACGGAGCAATGAAAGCAATAGGATTTGGATATGTCGCGCTGCTGGCTGCCTTCTGTGCCGCCGGTACAGCCGAAGCCGCGCAGCCGGGAACGCCGGCGGCGACGGTCATCGCCATTCCGCCGATGACCACCCCGGATTCGGGCACGAAGGGCAATGAGATGCTCGCCGTCGCCTGGCAGGCAACCCGCCTCATCCAAGCCGACCTAAGCCAGACGTCCGAGGTGATGGCACTGGAGCCCAACCAGAAGGATTATTACTCCTTCCCCGAAGTCACTGCGCCCACTTTCGCCAAATGGCGCGACAGGGGTGCGAAGGCATTGGTGACCGGATTCGTCCAGGCGCGATCGGACGGGCGCTACACGGTCGGCTGCTATGTCTACGACGTCGACAAGGGCCGCGAGCTGGGCCGAATCGGCTTTGTCGTCGCTCCCGATGACCTAAGGCGCGCCGCGCACAAATGCTCCGGCCTCGCCTACAAGGAAATCACCGGTTCCCCCGGCATGTTCGACACGCGCATTGCTTACGTCGCCGAAACGGGCGCCGCGGACGCGCGGGTCAAGCGGATCGCGGTCATGGACAGCGACGGGTATAACCACAGCTATGTCACCCCGGGCGGAACGATGGTGCTAACTCCGCGCCTCTCGCCCAAGGCGCATCACCTTGCTTACACGAGCTTTGAGGACGGCATTCCGCAGGTGCGCATCGTCGACATGGACTCGGGCCATCAGCAGCCGCTGCTTCAGGGCCCGGCAATGTCGTTCGCGCCCCGCTACTCGCCGGACGGAAGGCAGATCGTCTTCTCGATGATGCTCGGGGCGAACAGCGACATCTACGTTGTCGGTGAGAATGGCGGAGTGCCTCGACGGCTGACGACCGCACCCGGCATTGACACCGACCCGAGCTACTCTCCCGATGGAAGCAAGATCGTGTTCGAGAGCGACCGCGCGGGAACGCAGCAGCTCTACGTGATGAACGCCGACGGTTCGGACGAGCGCCGCCTCACCTTCACGACGGCGTCCTACGGCGCCCCCGAATGGAGCCCTGACGGCAAATATATCGCCTTCACCTGGCGTGTGGGCGACACTCGAAGGATCGGCATCATCAGCCCCGACGGCACGGGCGAAAAATCCTGACTGCCGGCCCCGCTGACGAGAGCCCGAGCTGGGCTGCGAGCAGCCATGAGCTGGTCTTCCAGCGCACCGACGCGGCCGGCCGGGCCGGCATCTACCGCGTCAGCCTCGACGGAAGCGCGCCGCGCAAAATGACCATTCCCCAGGACGGATCCGACCCCAATTGGTCGGGCACGATGGACTAGACCCGATGCGCAAGCTTCTCCTTCTCGCCCTCCTCATTGCCGTGCCCGCATCCGCGCAGCTTCCAGGTCTGAGGCGCCGCGCGCCCGCGCCACCCGTACCGGTCCTCAGCCCCGTCGAAGCGCTTCGCGCGGATTTCGCCACGCAATCGGGCAGCATAATCGTCTATTTCACGCCGGGGAGCGCGTTCTTGACTGCCCAGGCGAGAGCGGTTCTGGAAGCGCAGGCGATGTGGCTGAGGCAGCACCCGGAAGTCGCCGTTCGGATAGAAGGGCGCGGAGACCCGACCGATACCCGCGATCATGCGCTGGCTCTGGGTGCCGAGCGCGCCGAAGGTGCGCGCGAATATCTGATTTTGCTTGGTCTGCCCGCGGCGCAGATCAGCGCCATGACCTGGGGCAAGGAGCGCCCGGGAACGCCGAGCGCTACGACGACGATCAATTTGAACTTAAGCGGCCCGCCGGTTGTACCCACAGCTGGCTAGCCAGGAGCGAGCCTGACGCTGAGCCTCGGCGATCTCGCGCGCGGTCATCTCGAGCGCGATCTCGGCCCGGCATTCCTGGCCTCGAGTGCTGCCCGACAGCGCGGCAAGGTTGAACCATTTATGTGCTTCGATGAGGTCGACGGAAATCCCGCCGCGCCCCGTCGAATAGGTTAGTCCAAGCTCGAACAGAGCGTCGACGTCGCCTGCTTCCGCCTCGGCGATTCGGCTCCTGAGCAGGAACTCCGCGCTCTTCTGACTGATGGCACCCATGAAAAGTCCCCTCTTCCCTGTTGGGGACAAGAATTCGGCGCCGAAGGCAAAAAAATGGTTAACGCGACTCAACCACGGTTTCAGATGGCTAGATTGTCGATGAGCCGGGTAGTGCCGATCGCCGCTGCCGCGATCATTCTCATCTGGCCGGCAGGAGCCTTGAGCGGCTCCAGCGTTGCGGCATCGACCAACGCGAGATAATCAATTCGCGAAAAGCCTGCCTCGATAAGCAATTTCCGAGCGGTATCGAGCGCGAGGCTCACATCCGTGCCGTCGAGGATCGCCTGCCGGGCATATTGCAGCGCCCGAGGCAGAGCGAGTGCGCGGCCGCGCTCCTCCTGCGAGAGATATGCATTGCGCGACGAAAGCGCGAGACCGTCTTCTTCGCGGACAGTCGGGACCGCAACGATGCGGGTCGGGATGTTCAGATCCTCGACCAATCGGCGAATCACCGCCAGCTGCTGGAAATCCTTCTCGCCGAACAGCGCGACATCGGGCCGAACCGACAGCAGCAAGACTGCCACAATGGTCGCCACGCCATCGAAATGGCCGGGCCGAGCTTCGCCTTCCCAACGCTCGGACACGCCCGCGATATGGATCGAGGTGGAAAAGCCCCGCGGGTACATGTCATCCACCGACGGAATCCACAGCATGTCACATCCGGCGTTCTCGAGCATCCGCGCATCCTCGCCTTCGCGTCGGGGATAGCGTCCGAAGTCTTCGTTCGCGCCGAACTGCGTCGGATTGACGAAAATCGAAGCAGCCGCCTTGTCCGCGCGTCGCTTCGCCTCCTCGATCAGAGCGATATGGCCGGCATGGAGGGCGCCCATCGTCGGCACCAGCGCCAGCGAACCGTCGAACGCAGCCCTCGCTCGCGCCAATTCTTCACTGCTACGAACGATTTGCACCCCGTGAGCGCCTCAGTTAATCTTCGGTTCGGGCGGCGTTGCGCACGCGCCGGGGGAAAGATCAAGCATGAGTGAGCCGCATTTCATTGTCTTCGCCAACGAAAAGGGCGGGACCGGAAAATCAACAACGGCCGTCCACACGGCGGTGGCGCTCGCGGCGTCGGGGCATCGCGTCGGCGCGCTCGACCTCGACAGCCGCCAGCGGACGATGACCCGCTATCTCGAGAACCGCGCCGCGACGATGCGGAGGCTTGAGAAGGAACTTCCGCAGGCCGCGTTCGAGGTCTTGGAGGACCACAGCGAGACCGGATTCTCCGCCGCGATCGAACGGCTGTCGCAAGCCGCGGACGTGATCGTCATCGATACGCCCGGCCGCGACGATGTCATTGCCAAAGCAGCTATTCTGCGGGCCGACACGCTCGTCACTCCGATGAACGACAGCTTCGTCGACCTCGACCTCATCGGGCAGGTGCATCCGGAAAATTACAAGATCACGCGGCCGAGCTTCTACGCCGAGCTGATCTGGAACAGCCGCACCGCGCGCGCGAAGCAAACTGGCAAGGGCGTAGACTGGGTGGTCCTTAGGAACCGCCTCCAGCATATCGAATCGCACAATTTGAAGCGCGTGGGCGCGGCGCTGGATGAACTCGCTCGCCGAGTCGGCTTCCGGGTCATTCCGGGACTCGGCGAGCGAGTGATCTACCGCGAGCTGTTCCCGAAGGGCCTCACGCTACTTGACCTTCCGTATCTAGGAGAAGTTGGCATCGCCCACATCACCGCCCGGCAGGAGCTGCGCGAAATGATCGCGGGTCTCTGCATTCCCGGGCACGAAGAACAAAAGCTGGCCGCAAACGGCTAAACCCCGGACTTTTCTCTCTTCTTGGATTGGACCACTGCCCCGCCGGCGGTAGAAGCGCCGCCATATGGCACATCAGTTCAACCCAACCATCCTTCGCGAATATGACATCCGCGGAATTGTCGGCGACACCCTAACCGAATCAGACGCCTATGCGCTCGGCCGCAGCTATGCCGCGCTCGCGAACAGCGAAGGCGCGCGGCGGATCGCTGTCGGCCGCGACGGCCGCACCCACAGCGGAATGCTCGAAGCGGCGCTGATCCGCGGCCTCACCGAAGGCGGCGCCGACGTCGTGCAGACCGGCATGGGCCCCTCGCCGATGCTTTATTTCGCTACCCATTATCTTGATGTCGATGGCGGAATCCAGGTGACCGGCAGCCACAATCCCTCCGACTACAACGGTTTCAAGATGCTGCTCAAAGGCCGCTCGGTCTTCGGCGCGGAGATCCAGGCGCTTGGCCAGAAGGCGGCCCGCGGCGACTGGACCAGCGGCAATGGCACGGTCGAGGAGGTCGACATCCGCGAAGTCTATGTCGATCGGCTGCTCGAAGGCTTCTCAGGCAGCGCGTTCCGGATCGGCTGGGATGCGGGCAACGGCGCGGCGGGCCCAATCCTCGACATGATGGTCGAGCGCCTGCCCGGGCACCAGCATGTCATCTTCAGCCAAGTCGACGGGACTTTCCCCAATCACCACCCCGACCCGACTGTCGAAAAGAACCTCGCAGATCTAAAGGCGCTGGTCGCTCGCGAGCAGCTCGACTTCGGGATTGCCTTCGACGGCGACGGGGATCGCATCGGTGCGGTCGACGGCAAGGGACGAGTGATCTGGGGCGACCAGCTTCTGATGATCCTTGCCGAGCCGGTTCTCGAGGAGCAGCCCGGCGCGACGATCATCGCCGACGTGAAGGCGAGCCAGGTCCTGTTCGACCGCGTCGCCGAGCTCGGCGGCAAGCCGCTGATGTGGAAGACCGGTCACAGCCTCATCAAATCGAAGATGAAGGAGACCGGCGCGCCGCTAGCGGGCGAGATGAGCGGGCACATCTTCTTCAAGCACCGCTGGTACGGCTTCGATGACGCGCTTTATGCGGCCGTGCGCCTGATCGAAGCGGTGTCTCAGCGGGCCGCAGCCTGACCGAGATCATGGACGCAATGCCGAAGACGACGGCAACTCCCGAAATGCGCTTCCAGGTCGACGAGGTGCGCAAGTTTGCGATCGTCGATGAGGTCCGCGACCGATTGTCGGCCGATCGCGCCAAAGTCGATGCGACCGACGGCGTTAGGGTTAGCACAGAGGACGGGTGGTGGCTGCTGCGCGCCTCCAACACGCAGGACGTGCTGGTCGGCCGCGCGGAGGCAAACGACGCCGCAGGGTTGGACCGGCTTGTCGCGCAAATCGACGATCAATTGGCCAAGTCAGGGGTGAAGCGCACCGAAGCGGCCCACTGACGAACGGGGTCGAATGAGCAGGTTTTGAGGGTCTCAGCGCAGCGCCGCTTTCCTCAGTCGGTGACGCAGACACTCGGTTGCTGTATGAACGACTTATGCTGGACCAGATGTCCGCGTGTCGAAACGAGCACGAACGCCTTCAGCTCATGTTCGAGCGGGCGCCGGGGTTCATGGCGCTGCTCGAAGGACCCGAACATAATATCGTGCTCGCGAACAAGGCGTTCGCTGAATTCGTCGGCAAGCCAGTAGCTCTCGGCCAATCCCTATCCGACTCGCTTCCCGAATTCACCAAGCAGGGCGTTGACGAGATTCTCGATGGTGTCGCTCGCTCCGGCCAGCCATTCGTCGGGAAGGGCTTGTCGCTTCTGATTTCGAGGCCCGACGGATCGAATGAGGAAGCGCTGGTCGACCTCGTCTTCCAGCCAATTCCGCCGTTGGATGGCGAGCCCGCCGCAATCTTCGTCCAGGGCAACAACGTCACCGAGGACAAGAGGACGGAGGCGATACGGACAGCGCACAACAAGGTGCTCGAGCTGGCCATCGGCGACGCGCCGCTGGAGACGACGTTGGCCGAATTGATCCGAATCGTCGAATCGACCTCGCAGACCGGCGTGCTCGGTTCGATCCTTCTCTTGGATCCCGATGGTAAGCACGTGCATATCGGTGCGGCACCGAGCCTGCCGCCGGCGTATAACGCGGCTATCGATGGATTGGAGATCGGTCCCTGCGCGGGCTCCTGCGGCACCGCTGCCTACCTCGGGGCGGCCGTATTCGTCTCCGATATCGAGAATGATCCACTTTGGGCCGATTATCGGGAAGTCGCCCTTCCGAACGGTCTGCGCGCCTGCTGGTCGATCCCGATCCTGACTCGTGGAAGAAAGGTCTTGGGCACCTTTGCGATGTATCACCGCGAGCCGCGCGAACCGACTGTCCGCGACCTGTTGCTGGTCGACCTAATCACGCAAACCGCAGCCTTGGTGATCGATCGCGAGCAGGCAAAAATGGCGCTGCTGAACATCGCCAGGATGATCGACAGCCCGAAGGATTTTCAGTCGTCTTCGTCCTCGTAACCGACGAGGTTCAGCTCGCACGCCTTGATCTGGTGCGTCATGCACCAGTGCTTCAACGCCTCCTCGCGGCCGTGCGTGATCCAAACTTCGGTTGGTTCAAGTTCGCGGATGGTCATCGTCAGCTCGTCCCAGTCGGCGTGATCGGAGACGACGAGCGGAAGCTCGACATTGCGCTGGCGGGCTCGCTGACGGATTCGCATCCAGCCTGATGCCATCGCCGTGACCGGATCGGGCAGCCGCCGCGACCAGCGGTCGTTGAGGGCGCCCGGCGGGGCGATCACGATGTGGCCGGCCATTTCCTGCTTGGTCGCACTCGCGGTGTGACGAAGCTCGCCGAGCTTTACGCCGAAGCTTTCGTAGAGCTGATTCAGCCGCTCGATCGCGCCATGAAAATAGATGGGGTCGTGGTGGCCGCGGAGCCGCAGCTCGGTGATGATCCGCTGCGCCTTTCCCAGTGCATAAGCCCCAACCAGGACGCAGCGGGTCGGATCGGCGTGGAGACGATGAAGCAGCCGATCGATCTCGCTTCCGGTCTCGGGATGGCGGAAGACGGGGAGGCCGAAGGTCGCCTCGGTGATGAAGACGTCACATGGCACCGGCACGAAGCAGGCGCATGTTGGGTCAGGACGGCGCTTGTAATCGCCAGAGACGACGATCCGTTCGCCCTTATACTCCATCACGATCTGCGCCGACCCCAGGACATGGCCTGCAGGCACGTACCGGACATCGACGTCGCCGATACGGATGGTCTCGTCATAGCCGATCGGCTGGCCCTTCTGGGGACCATAGCGCACGTCCATGATCGCCAGCGTCTCCACGGTCGAAAGGACTGCCTCATGTCCGCCACGCGCGTGATCGCCATGGCCGTGGGTAATCCACGCGCGCTTCTTCGGTTGCGATGGATCGATCCAGGCGTCCGCGGGACGCACATAAATGCCCTCCGGGTGGGACTTCGATCCAGGAACCCAATCGCGCCATTGGAGCTATATAGGGTGAAAGACCCGGGAGTTCCCTTGAGCCGGGCGGGAGAAAGACATGGGACACGCTTATTGGTGGGTGATGGACATTATCCTGCCGGCGATCCTCCTCATCGTCCTGATCTGGCTCGTCTTGCGGACGCGATCGAACCGGACAAACAGCCGAACCGAGGCGGGCACGCGCGAAGTTTATCGCGAGGAAGAGGAGCGCCGCCGCGAGGGGACCGACGAACTCTGACCGACCTGCCGCCAGTCGTCCAACACTGGTTTGAATCCAAGGGCTGGCGATTGCGCCGGCACCAGCTGGAGATGCTTCAGCTGGCGAGGCGAGGTCACAGCGCCCTGCTTGTCGCGGCGACTGGAGCCGGAAAGACGCTGGCCGGCTTCCTCCCAACCATTTGCGAGCTGGCTGATAACCCCGTGGAAGGGCTGCACACACTCTACGTATCGCCGCTCAAGGCGCTCGCGGTCGACGTCCAGCGTAACCTGATCGGTCCGGTCGAGGAAATGGGTCTTCCGATACGCGTCGAGACCCGAACGGGCGACACGCCATCCGACCGCAAAGCTCGCCAGCGCGTGAAGCCGCCGCAGGTTCTTTTGACGACTCCGGAGTCGCTCAGCCTGCTGCTGAGCTATCCCGATTCTGCGCAGATGTTCGAAGGACTTCGCTCGATCGTCGTCGATGAGCTTCACGGCTTCGCGAAGGAAAAGCGCGGCGATCTTCTCTCGCTGTCGATGTCCCGGTTGCAGAAACTGGCGCCGGAGATGCGCCGAGTCGGCCTGTCGGCGACGATCAGCGACCCCGACGCCTATCGCTCCTGGCTAGCGCCGGATGCCGATATGGAACTGGTCGATCTGGTTCTCGGCGATCCCGGCGCGGAGCCGGACCTCTCCATCCTGATTCCCCAGAACAAGATCCCCTGGGGCGGGCACTCCGGATATCATGCGATCGCCGATGTCATGCGGCTGATCGAGCAGCACAAAACGACGCTCATCTTCTCCAACACCCGCGGTCTTGCTGAGTTGATCTTCCAGAAGCTGTGGGACGAGAACGACCAGGGGCTTCCGATCGGAATCCACCACGGCAGCCTATCGGTCGAGGCGCGCCGGAAGGTCGAAGCCGCGATGGCTGCAGGCAAGCTGCGGGGGCTGGTCGCGACCGCCAGCCTCGACCTCGGAATCGACTGGGGCGACGTTGATCTCGTCATCCAGATGGGCGCGCCCAAAGGCAGCTCACGATTGCTGCAACGGATCGGGCGCGCCAACCACCGGCTCGACGAGCCGAGCAAAGGGACGATCGTCCCCGGCAATCGCTTCGAATATCTCGAGGCGCGCGCGGCGCTCGACGCAATCGACGACGGCGAACTCGACCCCGAGGTCTTTCGCCCGGGGGCGCTCGACGTGCTCGCCCAGCACATTCTCGCGATGGCCGTCGCCGCACCGTTCCAGCGCGACCACCTGCTCTCCGAAATCCGCTCGGCGGCGCCTTATTCGGGCCTCAAGGAGGAGACATTCGAAGAGATACTCAATTTCATCGCGACGGGTGGCTATGCGTTGAAGGCTTATGATCGCTTCCGCCGGCTGGTGCCCGAGGCAGACGGCGTGTGGCGAATCGCGAAGCCGAGCGTCGCTCAGCAGCATCGCCTCAACGCAGGAGTCATCGTCGAGCAGCCGTTGCTGAGCGTCCGCTTCAAGAACGGCCGAAAGCTCGGCACCGTTGAAGAAGGATTCGCCTCAGCACTCGCGCCCGGGGATCGGTTCTTCTTCGCGGGCCTCAGCCTTGAGGTCGAGCAGTTCAAGGACACCGACATCATCGTCCATGCTTCGTCCAAGCGCGGCCAGGTCGTCACCTACGGCGGGCAGCGCATGTCGATGTCGACGCATCTCGCGAATCGAGTCCGGCAGATGCTGTGCGACCGCAACGACTGGCATCGCTTTCCGGATGACGTGCGCGAATGGCTCGAGGTGCAGTCCGAGCGGTCGGTGCTTCCGGAGCCGCACCAGCTGCTCGTCGAGACCTTTCCGCACGAGGACCAGCATTTCATGGTCGCCTACAGCTTCGAAGGCTGGAATGCGCACCAGTCGCTGGGAATGCTTCTCACCAAGCGAATGGAGAAAGCAGGCCTAAAGCCGCTCGGCTTCGTCGCCAACGATTATGCCCTGGCCTGCTACGCGCTCGAGCCGATCACCGACCCGAAAGCACTCTTCTCCGCCGACATCCTCGAACAGGAGTTCATCGACTGGGTCGAAAGCTCGTACTTGCTCAAGACCGCGTTTCGCGAGGTCGCAGTGATCGGCGGGCTGGTCGAACGCCATCATCCGGGCAAGAAGAAATCGGGGCGCCAGGTGAGCTTCTCCACCGACCTCATCTACGACGTCCTGCGTCGCTACGAACCGAAGCACCTGCTGCTACGCGCGGCGTGGGACGATGCGCGGCGGCGGATGACGGAGCTCGGCCGACTGGTGAGGCTCGTGGACCGAGCATCGGCGACCATGCTGCATGTCCAACCGGGACGCATCACGCCGATGGCGGTCCCACTCATGGTGATCGTCGGCCGCGAGGCATTGCCGCCCGGCGCGGAAGCCGATGAGGCGCTGCTCACGCAGGCAGAAGCGCTCGCCGAGGAAGCGATGCACTTGTGAATAGTTGTTCATTGCGGGATCGTCCGTCTTCTGCGAGTCTCCGGCCGATGCGCTCGCTTGTTTTCCTACTGCCGCTCGCACTCGGCGGCTGCGTCGTGGGCACCCTCGCCAGCACCGCCGTGGATGTCGTCACCCTTCCCGTGAAACTGGTCTCAGCCGGCGTCGACGCAGTGACCACCAGCAAGTCGGAACGCGACGAGAAGCTCGGCCGAGAAATGCGCAAGCAGGACGAGGAGCGCAAAAAGCAGTGGCGGCTCGCCTACGAGCGTTGCCGCAAGGGCAAGCCGCTTCCGAGCGACAATTGCGCGCTGTTCACGCAGCAGCCCCGCTACGACGGTCGAGGTTGATTGCTCCGTTGCGAATGACCGCTAACGGGCGGCCATGAGATACTTCCTCGACACGGAATATAATGGAGTTGGCGGCGAGTTGCTTAGCATCGCGCTGGTGCCCGACGATGGCGACGAGCTTTATTTGACGCTCAAGACTTCGGGTCTGCTGCTCGAGTGGGTCGAGCGGCATGTCGTCCCCTATCTCGATTTAGTGCCGGAGCAGCTGTCCTGTCCGCGACTGACGAGAGAGCATGCTGCGCACGCGCTGGAGAGATATTTGCGGCACGACGACGAGCCGCTGATTTTCGCGGACTGGCCAGAGGACATTGCGCAATTCTGCAACCTAATGGTCACTGGACCCGGTAACATGGTGGATGTTCGTCACGTGATGTTCCGCCTCGCTCCGATGAGCAATTTCAGCACCGCAGCGAACAGCAAGGTGCCGCACAACGCGCTTCACGACGCGCGCGCCCTTCGCGATCACATCCTTGCGATGGAATGAAAGCTACTCGGCCGCGGCCCTGAGCTCAGCACTCTCGCCGTCGCGGTCAATCCAGGTGAGATCGCCGAGCCGCAACTCGCGGCCGTCGTGCGACTGCACGCAGATCTTTCGAACCGGCTTCATGTCACGCCGGTCAGCAAGCACGATTTCCATCTTTCCGTAGCCCCATTCCTCGCCCCACTGGCGAAGGGCGAGCAGCACCGGCAGCAACTCCGCTCCTTTTTCGCTAAGCGAGTAAATGACGCGCCGCTTGTCTTGAGGGTCTGGCCAACGCTCGAGAATCCCACCCGCCACCAACTTCGATAGGCGATCCGACAGGATGTTTCTGGCGATCCCAAGACCCGCCTGGAACTCCTCAAAATGCTGGAGCCCATTGAAGGCCCCACGCAAGATCAGGAACGCCCACTTTTCTCCGATCAGTTCGACGGCCGGAGGCAGCGGGCATGCAAGCGCCGCTTCCTTGAACCTGTCGATCTGCGACGTCACTCTGTCTCCGGCCATTGCCGAACTCTCTCCCCTGCTGAATCTCATGAAAGCATACAACGGTTCCAAAAAATAGTTGCTATGCGCAACTGGAATCGATATAAGTTTCGAATCGCAACTTTATCACAGGGGTAAAGCGATGTCCCGTTCGATTTCTCTTCTCTTCGGTCTCGCCATTGTCGCAGCACCGGCAGCGGCTGCGAATTATTCTGCGACGCTGACCACTCCGACGACCGGCCGCTTCATCGCCCGTGACATCACATGGAATTGCGGCGCCGCCGACTGCCAGGGCGCGACTGAAGAGAGCCGGCCGGTCGTGCTGTGCCAGTCGCTGGCGAAGCAAGCCGGGCGCATCGAGAGCTTCGTCGTCGACGGCCGAGCCATTCCGCAGGGTGATTTAGAGCGCTGCAACGCGTCGGCGAAGGCGCAATCCACGCAGGCCCTCGCCGCCGAATAAAAGCTTTCCCTTGGGCCGCTCGCTACTCCCTCCGAGCGGCCCTTTTTCTTTCGCACTTGCACAATCGCGCCCCGTCTGCCCATTTTAGAGGGGTGCTGCGTCAGTACGAACTCGTCGAGAAGGTTCGCTCCTACGATCCCGACGCGGATGAGGGGCTGATCAACCGCGCCTACGTCTTCTCGATGAAGGCGCACGGCGACCAGCAACGCGCTTCCGGCGACCCCTATTTCAGCCACCCGATCGAAGTCGCGGGCATCCTCACCGACCTAAAGCTCGACGACCAGACGATTGTCACCGCCATCCTCCACGACACGATCGAGGACACGGTCGCGACTCCGGACGAGATCGAGAAGCTGTTCGGCAAGGATGTCGCCAGGCTCGTCGACGGCGTCACCAAGCTCAGCAAGATCGAGGCGCAGTCTGAAAGCGAGCGGGCCGCAGAGAACCTCCGCAAGTTCCTCCTCGCGCTCAGCGACGACATCCGCGTGTTGCTGGTGAAGCTGGCCGACCGGCTGCACAACATGCGCACGCTCCATCATATCCCCTCGGAGGAAAAGCGCCGCCGGATCGCGCGCGAGACGATGGAGATCTACGCCCCGCTCGCGGAGCGGATCGGCATGTACGAGATGATGACCGAGATGCAGACGCTCGCGTTTCGGGAACTCGAACCGGATGCTTACGCGTCGATTACCCGCCGGCTCCAGCAGTTGACTGAATCGGGCGGCGATCTCGTCAGCCGGATCGGCCTCGGCCTGCAGCTCTATCTCGCCGACAACGGGCTCGAAGCCGAGGTGACCGGCCGGCAGAAGCATCCCTTTTCGATCTGGAAGAAGATGGCCGAGCGGCACATCAGCTTCGAACAATTGTCCGACGTCATGGCCTTCCGGATCATCGTTGACGATGTCGCCGGATGCTACCGGGCGCTGGGCCTGATCCACAGCCGCTGGCCGATGGTCCCGGGGCGCTTCAAGGATTACATCTCAACGCCGAAGCGCAACGGCTACCGGTCGCTGCACACCTCGGTCATCCACGATTTCGAAGATGCGGATCGAGATCCAGATCCGAAGTCGCGAAATGCACGAGCAGGCCGAGCGAGGCCTCGCCGCCCACTGGGCCTACAAGGAAGGCAAGCCCAAGGGCGACGTGACCATTCCTTGGGTCGACGACCTCGTCGAGATTCTCGACCATGCCGAGAGTCCCGAGGAGCTGCTCGAGCATACCCGGATGGCAATGTATCAGGATCGGATCTTCGCCTTCACGCCGAAGGGGGAGCTGATCCAGCTTCCGAAGGGCGCGACTCCGGTCGACTTCGCTTATGCGGTGCACACGGACCTCGGCGATCGCACAGTCGGCGCCAAGGTCAACGGGCGCGTCGTTCCGCTACGGACGATGCTCGAAAATGGCGACCAGGTCGAAATCCTTGCCTCGGAAGCCCAGCATCCGCAGCCGAGCTGGCTCCGTTTCGTTGCGACCGGTAAGGCACGCGCCGGGGTGCGCCGCTTCGTCCGCCACAAGGAGCGCGAGGAGACGATCGAGCTCGGCCGCAAGATTTACGACGAGATCGTCCAGCGCCTGCCTGCCGATCTCGACAAGGAGGCGCAGAAGCGCGCGCTCAAGAAGCTCAAGATCGAGAACCAAGACGAACTGATGATCGCGATCGCCCGCAAGCGGGTGAGCGACGAGGCGCTGATGGAAGCGCTGATGCCGGGCTCAGCGGGCGGCGACGTCGCATCTCCGCGCCCGCTCGGCCAGCGCAAGGCCATCTCGATCAAGGGGCTGACACCCGGTGTCGCTTACCATCTCGCCCAATGCTGCCACCCGATTCCGGGCGACCGGATCGTCGGGTTGCGCCGCGAGGACGAGGAGATCGAAGTTCATGTCATCGGCTGCGACACGCTCGCGAGCGGGATCGACGCCGACTGGCTCGACCTCGCCTGGGGCGAGGGTTCGGACGGCGGCGCTGCCCGCCTCGCTGTGATCCTCCGCGACATCCCCGGAGCGCTTGGGACGATGTCGGGTATCCTCGGCGCGAAGCACGCCAACATCATCAACCTGCAGCTGGTGCATCGCGACGGAAGCTTCCAGACCTTCCATCTCGACATCGAGGTTCACGACCTTGCGCACTTGCACGCAATCATCGCGGCCCTTCGCGAGGTAGATCCGGTGAGCTCGGTCGAGCGAATCTAAACGCGCGCGGCCTCTCGTTGGGCACGTGCATGCGCATCGCCGCCGGCGAGCACCGCCAACATCACCAGATCCGACGCGCTCGCCGTCATCGGTGCGATCTGCACCGGATGCTCAAGCCCGAGGATGTAGGGCCCGAGCACGCTTTCACCGCCGACGGCGCGAAGCAGCTTGGCCGATAGGCTGGCGGACTGAAGGCCTGGCATGACGAGAATGTTGGCGGGGCCGGAAAGCCGGCTGAACGGATAATATTGGCACTGATAGTCGTAGTTCAGCGCCACATCCGGCGCCATTTCGCCTTCATATTCGAAATCGACGTGGAAGCCGTCGAGAAGCTTCACCGCCTCGCGCAAGCCTTCGATATGCATTCCGGGCGGGTTACCGAAGGTCGTGTAGCTGATGAAGGCAACGCGCGGGTCTAGTCCCATGCGCCGCGCGAACGAGGACGCGCGCATCGCTATCGCCGCATATTGTTCAGCAGTCGGACGCTCGGTGACGGCCGTATCGGCGATCAGCACCGTGTGGCTTCGGCTGATGATGACGTTGATGCCGAACGGAGTCGCATCGGGCTCATCGTCGATGACCGTCCGGACTTGCCGTAGCGACTGGCTGAAGGGCCGGGTCGTGCCGGTGATCATCGCATCGGCTTCGCCCAGCGATAGCATCGCGGCGGCGAAGTAATTGCGATCCTGGTTGACCATCCGCTCAATCTCGCGGCGGAGCATGCCGTGGCGCTGGTGCTTCGTGTAGATGTAGTCGACGGCGCGGCCGACCAGCGGCGAGTTGCGGCTGTTCAGGACCTCATAATCCTTGGGGTTGTCGACCCCCATTTCCTTGAGCAGGTCGTAGACTTCCTCACGGGCGACCAGCACCGGCGTGCCGTACCCCGCTTCCTTGAAGGCGATTGCGGCGCGAAGCACGTTCGGCTCCTCGCCTTCCGCGAACAGCACACGCTTCGGGTTCTGCCGCGCATTCTCATAGGCGAGGCTCATGACCGATACAGTGGGATTCAACCGCGCTCGAAGCTGCTGGCGATACGCCTCCATGTTTGCGATCGGCTTTTGGGCTACGCCGCTCTGCACCGCGGCTTCGGCAACCGCCGAAGCGACCACTTCCATCAGCCGTGGATCGAACGGGGCCGGGATGATGTAATCGCGACCGAAGCTCTGCGCCCTGCCTCCGTAAGCTGCGGCCACCTCCTCCGGCACCGGCTCGCGCGCAAGCTCCGCCAGCGCTTCCGCAGCCGCAATCTTCATCGCTTCATTGATGGCGGTCGCCCGAACATCAAGCGCGCCGCGGAAGATGAATGGGAAGCCGAGGACGTTGTTGACCTGGTTGGGGAAATCCGAGCGCCCCGTCGCGATGATCGCATCCGGCCGCACCTCGGTCGCGTCCGGCGGCCAGATTTCCGGGTCAGGATTGGCCATGGCGAAGATGATCGGCTCCTTCGCCATCGTCTTCACCATTTCGGGCTTGAGCGCGCCCGCCGCCGACAAGCCCAGGAACACATCGGCTCCCTCGAGTGCCTCCGCGAGATTCTTCTTGTCGGTCTCGACCGCGTGCGCCGACTTCCACTGGTCGAGGTCGGTGCGGTCCTTGCTGATCACGCCCTTGCGATCACACATGATGACGTGATCGCCTTTGACGCCCATTGCCTTGATCAGCTCGGTGCAGGCGATCGCGGCGGCGCCGGCGCCGTTCACCACGACCTTGATGTCGCCGAGCTTGCGGTTGGTGAGGAGGCAGGCGTTGATCAGTCCTGCCGCGGTGATGATCGCCGTCCCGTGCTGGTCGTCGTGGAAGACCGGAATGTTCATCCGCTCGCGCAGCGTCTGCTCGATGATGAAGCAGTCGGGCGCAGCGATGTCCTCGAGGTTAATCCCGCCGAAGCTCGGCTCGAGCAGCTCGACCGCGTCGATGAAGCGCTGCGCGTCTTGTGTTTTCACCTCGATGTCGATGGCGTCGACGTCGGCGAAGCGCTTGAACAGCACCGCCTTGCCTTCCATCACCGGTTTCGATGCGAGCGCGCCGAGATTACCGAGTCCAAGGATTGCGGTGCCGTTCGAGATGACGGCGACGAGGTTGCCTTTGGTCGTGAAATCGTAGGCGCAGGTCGGATTTTCCGCGATCGCACGCACCGGCACTGCAACGCCCGGAGAATAGGCTAGGCTTAGGTCGCGCTGCGTTGCCATTGGCTTCGACGCGATGATCTCGAGCTTCCCCGGTCGCCCGTGCGAGTGGAAGTCGAGCGCTTCCGCTTCGGTATATTTGACGTTGGATTCCGACATGGCGGACGGCCTTAGCGGAGAGTTCGCCAGTGAGTCACGCACAAGCCCTGACAGCGTCCATTCAAGGCTGCTACTGCTGATGCATGGACGACGTTCCTGAGCCTCCCCAACCGGTCGTCGACAAGCTGGTCGCGCGATCGCTTTTGCGGACCGAGATTTTCATCACCCTGCCGACGCTCATGATCTCCATTGCGCTGGCTTACTTCAGCTTTGTGCAGGCCGACGCGAGCCGGAAAATGCAGCGGACGGAGACTTGGCCCTACGTCTCCTATGGAACCGACTATTCGTCGCCTCAGGTGAAGGACGAAATCTCCTTCAGCCTGTCCAACGACGAAGTTGGCCCCGCGCGCCTTCAGGAAATGGAATTCATCTACGCCGGCAGGTCAATGCGTTCCCCGTTGGAATTCCTCATCGCCTGCTGCGGTCCGGCGGCTAAGGCCGTAGGCAGCAATCTCGTCTACACGACGGATCGGGTCGACGGCGTGCTTCGGCCCGGTGAGAAGCGGAATTTCATCCGGCTCGCGAAGACCGAATACGATACCGCCCTCTGGAACTAGTTGAACGACGAGCGATGGAAGGTCGCGGGTTCGAACTTGTTATTGCTCGATCTTCGATGATTGTTGGGTGTTCGACAGCAGCAAGGGACAGCCGGACGAAGTGAAGGTCTGTCCGCCCGATTGGACGAAGTTCGGAGAGCATCCGGATGAGCGACCTCGAGGCGCTCCAAAAAGCTAACGAATCGCTCGCTCCGGTCGGCCTTTCTGGTTACCGCTGCTCAATGGCCCGAGCCGACGCACCAACTCCGATGATGGCCCAGTACCGGCGCCTTAAGGAAGAGGCGGGCGATGCCTTGCTCTTCTATCGGATGGGCGACTTTTTCGAGCTGTTCTTCGACGATGCGAAGGTCGCCTCGGCGTGCCTCGATATTGCGCTGACCAAGCGCGGCGAGGATGCCGGCGAGCCAATTCCGATGTGCGGCGTGCCCGTCCACTCGGCAGAAGCGTATCTCGCAGAGACTCATCAAGGCGGGTAATCGAGTCGCGATTGCCGAACAGACGGAAAGCCCTGCCGAAGCGCGCAAGGCGCGCGGCTCGAAGGCGCTGGTCGAGCGCGCGATCATCCGCCTCGTGACGCCGGGGACGCTGACCGAGGACACGCTTCTCGAATCTGCCTCGGCCAACTGGCTTGCGGCCATCGGACGCGCTGGCGAAGAATGGGCGATCGCCGCAGCCGACATCTCGACCGGCCGGTTCGAGCTCGTCGCCTGCGGTACCGGCGAGCTCGCTGCTGAGCTCGCGCGGCTGTCGCCAGCGGAAACGATCGCAGAAGCGCCAGTCCCAGGGATTCGCACGTCGGCAGGGAAAGGCGGTTTCGACAGCCTTGAGGGCGAGCGCTCACTCAAGTCGAGATTCGGTCTCGCAACGCTCGACGGCCTTGGCGCGCCGTCACGGGCGGAGCTTGCCGCCGCGGGCGGGCTCCTCGCCTATCTCGATGCGACGCAGAAGGGCGCCGGTATCCTGCTCGAAGCGCCGCGCCGCATTGGCCGAGCGGCGCACATGGCGATCGACGCCGCCACCCGCGACAGCCTCGAGCTCACGCGCTCGGTCGGCGGCGGGATCGCCGGAAGCCTGCTTAGCGAGATCGACCGCTGCCAGACCGCCGCGGGCCGGCGACTTCTGTGCGAGGATCTCTCCTCGCCTCTGACCGATCGCAGTGCGACCGAGCTGCGGCTCGAGCTCGTCGCATGGCTTCACGAGGACACGATAAGGCGCGAGCGGGTGCGGTCGGCGTTGAAGGCGCTACCCGATTTCGCGCGCGCGCTCGCTCGGCTGGCCGCGGGGCGCGGCTCGCCGCGCGATCTGGCACTGCTCAGAGACGGGCTTGCCGGCGCCGCAATCCTTAGAAACGAGCTGGAAATCGCGACGGATCCGCCACGCCTCCTTGATACCTTGATTCCGCAACTCGGCGGTCACGCAGCGCTTGTCGACCGGCTTAGCGTAGCGATCGTCAAGTCGCCGCCCATCGATGCATCGAAGGGCGGCTATATTGCGGAAGGTTACGACCCCGCGCTCGACGCGCTTCGCGAGGCAGCCTCCAACGGGCGCCGGGCGATCGCAGCCCTCGAAGCGCGCTATCGGGATTCAACCGGCATCAGTTCGCTCAAGATCCGCCACAACGCAGTCCTCGGCTACCATGTCGAGGTTTCGGCAAAGCATGCCGACCGACTGATGAAGCCCGACAGCGGCTTTACGCACCGCCAGACGCTTGCGGGAGTCGTCCGTTTCAATTCGCCAGAGCTTCATGAAGAGGCGAGCCGAGTCGTCGAAGCCGGAGCGCACGCGCTTGCAGCGGAGGCTGCGCACGCCGAGGAACTGACGCGCCTGGCGGTGACAGCGGCACCGCAGATCACGGCCACGGCCGAAGGCATCGCTCGGATCGATGTCGCGGCAGGCCATGCTCATCGCGCCGTCGAAGGTGGCTGGACGCTGCCGCACCTGACCGACGAAGCCTGCCTCGAAGTCGACGCCGGGCGCCACCCAGTCGTCGAAACGGCGCTTCGTCAAAGCGGCGACCGCTTCGTCGCCAACGATCTCTCGATGGGCCGCAACGATCGTCTGTGGCTGATCACTGGGCCCAACATGGGCGGCAAGTCGACCTTCCTGCGGCAGGCGGCGCTGATCGCGGTGCTTGCTCAAGCCGGCAGCTTCGTCCCTGCAGCCCGAGCGAAGATCGGAATCGTCGATCGCCTCTTCAGCCGCGTCGGGGCATCCGACAATCTCGCGCGCGGCCGCTCGACCTTCATGGTCGAGATGGTTGAGACCGCTGCGATCCTCGCGCAGGCGACGCCGCAAAGCCTCGTGATCCTCGACGAGATCGGTCGTGGAACCTCGACCTACGACGGTCTCGCGATCGCCTGGGCGGTGGTCGAGGCGATGCACGACCAGGTGAAGTGCCGGACTTTGTTCGCCACGCACTACCACGAGCTGACCCGTCTCGCCGGGCGCCTTGATGCGCTCTCGCTTCACCACGTGCGGGCACGCGAATGGAAGGGCGACCTCGTCCTTCTCCACGAAGTCGCGGACGGCGCTGCCGACCGCAGCTACGGAATCGCCGTCGCCAAGCTCGCCGGCCTTCCTCCGGCCACCGTCGCGCGCGCGAAGTCGGTGCTCGGGAAGCTGGAAGCGGGCCGCGATGCCACCGGGGGAATCGCCGCCGGGCTGGACGATCTGCCGCTGTTCGCATCCGCTGCCGAGGCGGAGGCCGGTCCGGATCCCTTGAGTGAAGCGCTCGGAGAGATCGATCCCGACAGCCTGACTCCGCGCGAGGCGCTCGAACATCTATATCGGCTCAAGAGACTGGCATCAGAGCAGGGCCGATGAGTTTTCATGAGATCGACAACCAGCGCGCGCTGATCGATCGGCGCGCGGTTGCCGATCGCCTGTCGACGCTCAAGCCCGGCAAGAAGCTCAGCGGCGAAGCGATGACGATCCTTCGCGGCGCGCTCGAATATGGACGCGCCGAGATTGCGAGGCGGCTGACGGTAGAGCCCGGCAATGGGCGCGCCGCTGCGCGAGCGACCGCCTTCCTCCACGACCAGCTGGTGAGGCTCGCCTACGATTTCGTGACCGAGTGCTTGCTCGACGAGCCAGTAGAAGGTCTTTCGCTCGTCGGGCTTGGCGGAACGGGCCGAGGCGAGATGGCGCCCTTTAGCGATCTCGACCTCATGTTCCTGACCGACAAGGCGCCCACCGCCGGCCAGGAGCGGGCGGCAGAGGCGATGCTTCACCTGCTTTGGGACCTGAAGCTGAAGGTCGGCCATTCGGTCCGATCCATCCCCCAGCTGATTGCCCTCGCCAAGAAAGACATGACCGTCCGCACTGCCTTCCTCGAAGCGCGCTGGCTGTGGGGCGACGAGAAAATGTTCGACACGGCGATGCGACGCTTCCGCAAGCACGTCGTCGCCGGCACGGCCGCGGAGTTCGTCGCCGCCAAGCTCGCCGAGCGCGATGAGCGCCATGTGAAGATGGGCGACAGCCGATACGTCGTAGAGCCGAACGTCAAGGACGGGAAAGGCGGACTTCGCGATCTCCACACCCTCTACTGGATCGGCAAGTATGTCCACCGCGTCGAAAAGCCCGCGGATCTCGTCGGCGCTGGCCTCTTAACGGCCGCCGAATTCCGGCGCTTCGATCGCGCCGAGCGCTTCTTCTGGTCGGTGCGATGCCATCTCCACTTGTTAGCCGGCCGCGCCGAGGAGCGGCTAAGCTTCGAATATCAGCCGCAGATCGCCCAGATCATGAACTACGCCGACCGGCCCGGGAAATCCGCGGTCGAGCGGTTCATGCAATTCTACTTCCTCAACGCAAAGACGGTCGGCGACCTCACCGGCTTGTTCCTCGCGCAGCTCGACGAGCAGCTCGGGAAGAAAGGCTTCCGCTTCGCGCTTCCGACGATCCGGCGACGGCCAAAGAGGCTCGGCGGGTTCGTTCTCGACCGCGGTCGGATCTCGATCCCAAGCGACGACTTCTTCCGCGTCGAGCCGGTTCGGCTTCTCGAGTTATTCGCCATAGCCGTGCGGGAGCGGCTCGAAATCCACCCGACGGCAATGCGCGCGGCAACGCGCGACGCCGTGCTGATTGATCGCTCGATTCGCCACGAGGCAACCGCCAACGCCTTGTTCATGGAAGTGCTCACCTCGGTGAATCGTCCGGAGCTGGTGCTGCGCTGGATGAACGAGGCGGGCGTGTTCGGCCGCTTCGTTCCCGACTTCGGCCGTGTCGTCGCGCAGATGCAGTTCGACATGTACCATCATTATACCGTCGACGAGCACTCGATCCGCGCGATCGGCTTGGTCGCTGCGATCGAGCGCGGGGACCTGAAGAACGACCACCCCATCTCGACAGCGATCTTCCGGCAGATCGCATCCCGCCGAGTGCTTTATGTCGCCGTGCTGCTGCATGACATCGCGAAGGGCCGTGGCGGCGACCACAGCGTCATCGGCGCGGAAATTGCGCTTGAGCTATGTCCGCGGTTCGGGCTCGATCCGGCGGAAACCGAGACGGTCTCGTGGCTGGTGCGGCATCACCTGCTGATGTCGTCGACTGCGTTCAAGCGTGACCTTGCCGACCCGAAGACCATCGACGACTTCGCGCGCCAGGTACAGAGCCCGGAGCGGCTCAGGCTGCTCCTCATCCTGACGGTCGTCGATATTCGCGCCGTCGGCCCCGGCATCTGGAACGAATGGAAGCGGACGCTTCTTCGGACCTTGTTCGAAGCCGCCGAGGAACGCCTGCGGCTTGGTCACAAGCAGCATGGCCGCACGGAGATCGTGAATGCGCGGCAGAAGGATCTGGCGCTCGCGCTGGGATGGAAGGCGAGCGCGATCGCAGCGCATGCGCGGCGGCTGACTGACGGCTATTGGGTCGCCGAGCCGCTTGCCTGGCAGGTCGCCAACGCGAAGCAGGTCGCGGAAGCCGAAGCGCGCATCGGCGACGCGACGCCGAACGTCGTGGTCGAGGAAGATCCCGAGAGCGGAGCAACCCGGGTCAGCGTCTTCACGCCCGATCGTGAAGGGCTTTTCTATCGGATTTGCGCGGGGCTTGCGTCGGCGGGCGCGAACATCATCGACGCGCAAATCCACACCACTCGAGACGGCATGGCCCTCGACAATCTGCTGGTGCTCGACGGGCGCTCACAGCCCTATCGCGACCGCCGCCAGCGGGGGCGCCTCGCAAAGTCGGTGGAGTCTGCCCTCGCGAGTGCCGAAGCACCGCCGTTGCCGTCAGGGGAGGCCGCGCGGCGAACGACTGCGTTCGAGGTCGCGCCGTCGGTGGCGATCGCCGAGCGGGCCTCCACCCGTACGACGGTGGTGGAAGTGAATGCGCGCGACCGACCGGCGCTTCTCGCAGCGCTCGCAGCTGCCATTCACGACTGCGGCGATACAATCCATTCCGCCCACATTGCGACCTACGGCGAGCGCGCCGTCGACGTTTTCTATGTGACAGCGCCGGGCGGCACGAAGCTCAGCGGCGAGCAGATTGACGAATTGCGCGCCCGGCTGTTGGAGGCCGCGCGCGAGCCTACGAGGGCGAAGGCCGCCTAGATCAGCCGCGCTCTCCCCGCTCCGTCGGTGCGGGCGGAGGCGGCGGGGGAGGTGGCGGCGGCGGGGCGGGCTGCTCCGCTACCGGAGGAGGTGGAGGCGGCGGAGGCGGCGTGTAGGGGACCGGGGCCGGCCGGTTCAAACCGAGCTTACCGCGCAACGTTAAGCCGAAGGTTCGCGGCTCGCCGAGGAAGGCGCCGTAGAGCTGCGTCGCGACCGGATAGAAGCCGGCTTCGACGCCGCGCGTTGTGCCCGTGCCCTGCAGCGGCGCGTCGAACCCGACCTGGATGAAGTTCTTGTCGAAGATGTTCTGGCCCCAGAACTCGACCGCCCACATGCCGTCGGGCCCCTCGATCCCGATGCGCGCGTTCACGAGCGTGAAGGCGTTCTGCATCTTCTCGATGTCGAGATCCGATCCGGTGTCGAACTTACTCATGTAGCGCGCGTCGGCGTAGATTAGGGCATGCATCCCCGATCCGCCGATTGGCGGGGTCCATGCGATCGATGTGGTTGCGGTCCACTTCGGAGCGTTGGAGATCTGCCGGCCCGGCAGCTGGAAAAGAGCGCTGGTCAAAGGCTCGCCGTCGCCGCCGACGAGATTGTTGCGATAGCGAGTGTCGGCCATGACGAGGCCGGCATTCCATTGCACGTCGGGAAGCGGATGCGTGAACGCTTCGAGCTCGAAGCCCTTGCTGACGACGCCGCCGCGAAGGTTGCCGGTGCAGGCGCCGGTGTCATCGCGATTGTCGGTGTCGGCGCCGTTTAGGTCATTGCTGCAGCTATTGATGTTCTCGACGACGAAGTTGAGGCCGTTAAAGGTATTGAGCTGGAAGTTGCGGAAGACTTCGCGGAACAGGGCGAAGTTCAGGTCGATCCAGGTGCCGTTGTACTTCGCGCCGAGCTCGAACGCGTCGTTGATCTCCGGCTTGAACTGAAGGTCGTCGGCAGCGGATGCGACCCTGCTGCAACCCGGCTGCAGCGTCGACACGCAGACCGCGCCGTTGCCCGAGAGCGGTGAAAGCGCCGCGCTGCTGCGGAAGAGTGCCGAACGGTCGAGATTGTAGCCGCCGGCCTTGTAGCCATGCGAGTAGCTCGCGTAGGTGAGCAGCCGGTCGGTCGGCTTATAGCTCAGCACGGCCGTGCCCGAGAGCTTGTTCTCGCTGAAGCTGTCGTCGAGACCGAAGCTTCCTCCAGGAACGCTCGGACTAACGCATGGCAGCGTCTGGAGCGTCGGGATAGCCGCCGCATAGAACGTGCAAAGGACGTTGTTGTCGGTCAGCGACGCATTGAGCGACTTCTTCTCGTGCGTATAGCGGGCGCCGAGAGTCAGCTTCAGCTGGTCGGTGATCGAAATGATGTTGTGCGTGAAAATCGCGTAATTGTCGCTTTTCTGATTGTAGAGATCATCGAGCGCCGAGCCATTGAGCGTGGATCCGACGAAGGCCGGCCCACCCGCGGCAATCGCGAGATTGCTGAACCCGTCGTTCGTAAACGGCGCTCCGGCGAAAATGCCGAGCCGCGCGAATGCGGCAAGCACCGACTGACTGGCCGGAGGTAATGCCGGCAAGATGGCGCCGGCCACCCCGGGGTTGAAGCATGTCGGCGAAGCGCCCGGAGCAAGCAGGCTCGACGGAGCTCCGTTGGCCACGAAGTTCAGCGCGACGAGGCAGTTGGAATAGGCTGCGTAATCCGCGCCGTAGGCGAGGTTGTCGCGGAGAGTCAGCTTCTCGTTCGCGTAATAGCCGCCGATCAGCCAGTCGAGGCGGTTGTTCCAGGCATTACCCTGCAGCCGCAGCTCCTGCGTGAAGGTCTTGAAACGGTTGAACGACCCGCCGTCGTCGTCGCGGAAAAGGATGTCGAGATTGTTGAAATCGGCGTCCTGGCCGCGCGTATATTTGTTATAGCGGTAGGCTGTGATCGAGGTGAGCTCGCCCCAGCCGAAATCGTTCACAAGCTCGCCCGAGATGCCCCAGTCCGTCACATCCGACCGGTAGCTTCGCCCGGGTGTGATCGAGACGTCGCGCTGAAACGGATCATCCTCGATAATTCCGTGCATGCCGTTGGCTCCGATCATCGAGCGCTCGATGAACGCGATGGTCGACGGTTGCTCAACGACATTGCCGCCGCCAGCTGCAACGGTGTTGTGCGCCGGTAGGAATGGAGCGGCGCAGCATTCCTCGTTCTGCTTCGAATAATCGGCGATCAGCCGGAACGAGAAATTGTCGGTTGGCTGGAACAGCGCCTGGCCGCGCAGCATCCAGCGGTTGCGATCGTTCACGTCACGGCCGGAAACGACGTCCTTCAGGAAGCCGTCGCGCTTATCCCAGACACCATCGAGCCGGAGGGCAATCGTGTCGCTAACGGGCCCGGTCACGCTCGCGAGGAAGCGCCGGTAGCCGTAGTTGCCGAGATCGATCTGGCCGCTGACTTCAGGAGTGAAGCGTGGCTTGGCGGTGATGATGGAAATGAGGCCAGCGGAGGTGTTGCGCCCGAACAAAGTCCCCTGCGGGCCGCGCAGAACTTCGATGCGATCGATCGGACCGAGGTCGGTAAGCCCGATGCCCGTGCGCGAGCGATACACGCCATCGATAAATACACCGACCGAGGCTTCGAGACCCGGGTTGTCACCTACCGTTCCAATACCGCGAATGCGTGCAACCGCAGCGCCGGCTTCCGAAGAGGTCGAGGAAACCAGCAGGGACGGCGCCACCTGGTTCAGCTGGCGAATGTCGGTCGCGCCCGTGTAGCGAAGCGTCTGCGCGGTCACTGCGCTGACCGCCATCGGAACGTCCGACAGCGCTTCGTTACGCCGCGTTGCCGTGATGACAATGTCGCCGGTGTCCACCGGCTGCTGCTGGCGCGCCTGGTCCTGGGTGGCTGCGCCTTCCGTGGCGCCCGGAGTCGGACGTGCGGCCTGCTTGTCCGTATCCGTGTTCGAATTCGCTGTCTGTGCGAACGCCGGAGCGGCGACGGCAAGCAAACCCGAAGAAATAAGCCACTGGGACTTGCGGATCATGTCTGTCTCTCCCCCTCGGGCGCCAAGCGTCCGGTCGAGGAAAGCTAATCCGGAACGGCGGTCAAAGAAAGCGATTGCGGCCCCGGAACGACGACATGAGTCGTCGCTGCAGCAATTTGGCAACAGCGGTGTAAGTAACGACGCTCAGTCGTCGACGCTCGTGTAGCTTTCGAGATAGTGGCACTGGCGACGGCGATAGATTGCTAATCGATTGTTCTGGCGGCAGCGAAGCTTCAATCCTGTCAACATGCTGAACTCGGGAGTGCTCTCGATCCACTTGATGGGACCGCGATTGCCGTAACTTTCGTCGAGAAGGTAGCCCTTCTCCACCGATCCGCTGTAGCGCGGGCAGGACGACGGCTGGCCGCCCTTACTTAGGCGCGAGCACCATCAGCATCTGGCGGCCTTCCATGCGCGGATGCGCCTCGACCTTCGCCATTTCGGCGGTCTGCTCCTGGACCCGGCGAAGCACCGCCATCCCAAGCTCGCCATGCGCCATCTCACGCCCCCGGAAGCGCATGGTGACCTTCACCTTGTCGCCTTCCTCGAGGAACTCGAACACCTTCTTCATCTTGGTGTCGTAGTCATGGTCGTCGATGTTCGGACGCATCTTGATCTCCTTGATCTCCTGCGTCTTCTGCTTCTTGCGCTGCTCGGCGGCCTTCTTCTGCGCTTCGTACTTGTAGCGGCCGATATCGAGGAACTTGGCGACGGGCGGATCCGCGTTGGGGGAAATCTCGACAAGGTCGAGTCCGACTTCCTGCGCCTGCTCGAAGGCCTCTCGCGTAAACATCACGCCCAGGTTTTCGCCGTTTTCATCGATCACCCGAACTTTCGGGGACTGGATGAATTCGTTGAAGCGGGGGCCGCTCATCGGTGGCGGCGGCGCCATTCCTCGGCGCGGATAGGGCGGTGGTATAGCGAAAACTCCAATATTGTTGTTGGTCAAACGCGAGTTAGGCACTCGCCGCGCGGTTGAAAAGTCCGCGTGAACAAATGTGAGTCATTTTTGCCGCGACCTGTGGCGGACTCGCGTCAGCGCGCGCTACCCGATAATCGGGGACTGGCGGAGGGCCCCACTGACGCAGACCGGCGAACGTCACCTTGCGACGCCTCAGGAACAACCTCAGCCCTCCGCGCGTCGTTATCACGTGACCGATAACGCATATTATCGACTCTCGGACAAAAGCGAATAATCTGAGCATGATGAAGGGGGACTCCAAGAACAGGAACGAGGCGGGCGAGCCGCTGATCGCGTCCGACCGGATCGAAGAGCGCACCATAGCGAATGTCGAGAGCGGCCTCGATGGGCTCCTCCAGCAACCGCTTCCGGAGCACATGCCGGCGGAGATGTTCACCGGCCCAGGGCTGATAGCGCTCGCCGATTTGCTGCCGATCATGACCGCATTCATCGACCGCGACCAATTCGTACGCTTCCTCAACCTGCCGCTCGCCGAATATCTCGAGCAGCCACGCAAGGCGCTTATTGACCGCCCGGTCCGCGAGATGATGGGCGAGGACACCTATCGCGATCGCAAGCTGTTGATCGAGGCGGCGCTTGCTGGCGAACGCCAGTTCTTCGTCGCCGAATTCCCCCACCCGAGCCGGGGCAATGTCGCGATTCAGGCCGAATATGTGCCGTGGAGCGGCCCGGATGGCAGAGTCTCGGGCATCGTCATGCTCGTCAACGATATCAGCGAGCAGATGGTGGCCGAACGGGCACTGAAGGAGAGCGAGGCGCGGTTCCGGCGGATCGCTAACCAGGCGCCGGCACTGATGTGGGTCACTCGGCTCGACCGCACCCGCGATTTCGTCAACGACGCCTACATGGAATATCTCGGCATCGACGACCGAGAGATCGCCCGGACCTATGACTGGCGGGCCGGGATCCATCCCGACGATGTCGACCGGATCGTCGCGGAATCGATCGCCGGTGAGGCTACGCTCAAGCCCTTCACCTTGGAGGGCCGGTTCCGGCGCGGAGACGGAACCTACCGCTGGCTCAAGAGCACCAGCTCTCCCCGGTTCGGACCGGACGGTGACCATATCGGTTTCATCGGAGTCGCGAGCGATATCACGCTGGCCAAGGAGGCGGAGCTCGAGCTCCGCCGGAGCGTCGAGGAGCGAACGCGGGAACTGGCGGTGAGCGAAGCGCGCTTCCGCGCGGTGTTCGATACGGTCCTTGAAGTGCTGGTCCTGATGGAACCGGACGGGACCATCGTCGAGATGAACCGCAAGGACGCGCCGTGGCGAGCGAAGCACCGGCGCGAGGCGGTCGGCAAGAAGATCTGGGAAGCGCCGACTCTCGTCATGTACCCGCACCATATTCCACTGATGAAAAAAGCGGTGAAGCAGGCGGCGGAAGGGAAATTGTTCGAGCAGGAAGTGCGAATGGAGCGAGAGGGCGCTCCGACCGCCTATCTCGACGTTTCGGTGCAGCCCGTGCACGGGAAGGACGGCAAGCTCATCTATCTGCTCTTCGAGGCGCGCGACATCACCGACCTCAAGGCCGCGCAGGAGCAGCTTCGCCAAAGCCAGAAGATGGAGGCGCTCGGCCAGCTCACCGGCGGAATTGCGCACGACTTCAACAACCTGTTGACTGTGGTGGTCGGCGGCCTCGACATCATTGCCAAGCGCGCCGACGACTCGAAGCTGAAGCGCTATGCGGAGAATGCGCTGGGGGCTGCCGAGCGCGGGGCACGGCTGACCGCGCAGTTGCTCGCGTTCAGCCGGGTCCAGCGCCTTGAGGTGCGACCAACTTTCGTCGCTCCGCTGATCCAGAACATGCGGCCGCTCCTGCGGAATGTCCTGGGGCCGGGAATCACCAAGGAATTCGACCTCGACGAGGCGATGATGCCGGTGATGGCTGACCCGACTCAACTCGAGGTCGCCATCCTCAACCTTGCCATCAACGCACGCGACGCGATGCCCGATGGAGGCGTGCTCACCTTCTCGAGCAAGAAGATCGAGGTCGCCGACGATCCGGATCTCGAGGAGGGCGAGTATATCGAGCTGACCATCAGCGACACCGGCTCGGGAATGCCGCCGGAAGTCACCGAACGCGCGTTCGAGCCCTTCTTCACGACGAAGGAAGTCGGCAAGGGAACCGGGCTAGGCCTGTCGATGGTCTACGGCATGGCGCGCCAGTCCGGAGGCGCTGCGCGGATCGAGAGCAGGCTCGGCGAAGGCACGGCGGTGAAGCTTCTGTTCCGCAAGGCCGAGGAAGCGGCGGCGGTGGCCGGTGGCGTGGCAGCCGAAACGGGACAGGTGGGCGCGGAGAGGCAGACGGCATCGATCCTGGTCATTGACGACGATCCGGACGTTCTTGCATTCATCGGCGCGGCGCTGGAGGAGCATGGCTATCGCGTCGGACAGGCGAGTGACGGCCGCGAGGGTCTCGCAGCGATCGAGCGCGAAAGGCCCGACCTCGTCATCGTCGATTTCATCATGCCCGGCCTCTCGGGCGCTGAAGTCGCACGGAAGATACGCGCCAAATGGCCCGACCAGCGGATCCTGTTCGTTTCTGGCTACAGCGAGACCGACGCCGTCAAGCGCACCGCGCCCGATGCGCCGCTCCTTACCAAGCCGTTTCGCGCGGACGCGCTGAACCGGGCCGTTCGCGGAACAATCTCACCCTAGGGCTGAACGCGAACGGCGGTCGCGCGTTTAGCGCACATGGCTTGGCGAACTTGTGCGTCCCTGCTTTTGGCCTGCGCTGCCCCGGTGGTTGCACAGCCGACGCCCGCGAGCCTGAAGGCGTCTTCACCAGCAGCGCTCAACCTGTTCGAGCGAGATTGGGTCCTGATGAACTGGGCGCTTAAATTCTACGACGGAAATCACGACATCCTGCTTGAGCCTGACGAAGCGCAAGCGGCAGCCAACGAATTCCGCAAGCTTGCCGACAAGGACGGCGACGGGCGCGTCACTCCGGACGAATATCGAGCGGCGCGACAGGCGATCCTCTCGCGAGGGTGACTGCGGCCCACCGACGCGCTTGTTCAATATAGCTGACAAGTAAATTCGATTTGACCGACTCGAAACCGCGGGAGCACCGCGGCTACGGCCGTTTGTTGGTGGCGTAGCCCGCGTATTCGCGCGACCCAGCACCGCATTACCCTGCAATCATCCGCCCTAAAGGAGAGCGACCATGCACGCACTGCGGCCGCTGCTTGCCCGCCGTCATTTCCTGGCATCCACCATAATCGGCTCGTTCGGGCTGCTCATTCCAGTCAGCGGCGCGCATGCGGCGACAACGCCGCCGCCAGCCCCAGGCGCTGAAACGGCCGCCCCGGCGCAATCGTCCTCGCCCGCAGCCGTCGGCGAAGCGCCGATCATCGGCACAGCGGCCAATTTCGAAGTGACGGGCGGCTCGTCGATCCGGCCCTTCACCTATCGCGCGAGCGACGAAGAGCTTGCGGATCTCAAGCGACGGATCAAGGCAACCAAGTGGCCCGACCGTGAAACCGTCAGCGACGACACGCAGGGCGTTCAGACCGAGACGATGCGCAAGCTGGCCGACTATTGGGCGAACCAACATGACTGGCGGCGCGCCGAGACTCGCCTTTTCTCCTATCCGCACTTCCTTACCAACATCGACGGGCTCGACATCCACTTCATCCATGTGAAGTCGAAGCATTCCAATGCATTGCCGGTGATCGTAACTCATGGCTGGCCGGGGTCGATCATCGAGCAGCTGAAGATCATTGGACCGCTGACCGATCCGACGGCCTATGGCGGAACCGCGGCCGACGCCTTCGACGTGGTGATCCCGTCGCTTCCCGGCTACGGCTTCTCGGAGCGGCCGACCGTTGCTGGATGGGACGTCCCGAGGATCGCTCGAGCCTGGGACACGCTGATGAAGAGGCTCGGCTATTCCCGTTACGTGGCGCAGGGCGGCGACTGGGGCAACGCGATCAGCGAGACGATGGCGCTGCAGCAGCAGCCAGGCTTGCTCGCGATCCACACCAATATGTCTGCGACCCTTCCCGAGGCCATCCGCAAGGCCCTTCCGGCCGGCCCTCCGCCCGCCGGGCTTTCAGCCGACGAACAGCGCGCGTGGGACCAGCTCACCGACTTCTACGTTCACGGGCTCGGCTATGCGATTGAAATGAACCAGCGACCGCAGACGCTTTACGCGCTCGCGGACTCTCCGATCGGGCTCGCTTCGTGGATGCTCGATCACGACATACAGAGCTATCGGTTGATTGCGCGTGTCTTCGACGGAGCGAACGAAGGCCTCACCCGCGACGACATCCTCGACAATGTCACCCTCTACTGGCTAACCAACACTGCCGTGTCATCCGCGCGCCTCTATTGGCAGATGCGCAACAGCAAGGCCGGTTTCTTCGATCCCAGGGGCGTGCCGATCCCGACGGGCGTCAGCGCTTTCCGTTACGAGATCTACCAGGCTCCCGAGAGCTGGGCGCGCACCGCATACCCTCACCTCGTCTTCTACCGGGCGCACGACAAGGGAACGCATTTTGCGGCATGGGAACAGCCGCAATTGCTTGCCGAGGACCTGCGCGAAACCTTCCGGTCGGTGCGCACTGGCTGAGAACGGCTTGGGTGCGAGCGGCGCAGCGGCGCCGCTCGGACTCATCGTTCAGTCACTCAACGTGACAGCAATTATCAATTTGACCACTGCGCCTCCGACGCGCAGCGGCTGTCGTCTATCCGACTCCATTTTGAACTCGAGGAGATCCGAATGAGCACCGAGGAGCTGTTGATCATCCAGACCGAGACATTGTCCACGCCGACCGACCTTTCGGCCGATGCCACGCGCGACATCGCAGGCGCGCTGAACGCGCTGCTTGCCGACATGTTCGCGCTCTATCTCAAGACCAAGAACTTCCACTGGCACATCTCCGGACCGCATTTTCGCGATTTCCATCTGCTGCTCGACGAGCAGGCGGACCAGATCTTCGCGACGACCGATCCGATCGCCGAGCGCGTACGCAAGATCGGCGGAACGACGCTTCGCTCGATCGGCCAGATCGCGGCGCAGAAGCGGCTTCTCGATAACGACGCGGACTATGTCACTCCGCTCGACATGCTTGCCGAGCTTCGGGAGGACAACAAGCAACTGACTGCCGAGATGCGGCGCACGCACGCGCTTTGCGATGATTACAAGGACGTCGCGACGGCGAGCCTTCTCGAGGTGTGGATCGACGAGGCAGAGCGGCGGACCTGGTTCCTGTTCGAGGCGACGCGCCGGGCCGAGCCTTGATCTAGGCTTCCGCTTTTTCAGGAGTGTCGCGGCCGACCATCGCCATCTGCGCCGCCGGATATCGCTCGCCTTCGATTCGGATATGCGCGGCGGCTTCGTGGATGTCCCGCAGATCGTCGGCGGTAAGCTCTAGGCTCGCCGCACCGATATTCTCCTCCAGCCGATGGAGCTTGGTCGTGCCGGGGATCGGGACGATGTACGGGCGCTGGGCGAGTAGCCAGGCGAGCGCGATCTGCGCGGGTGTCGCGGCCTTTTGCTGGGCGACGCGCCTGAGCAGATCGACGAGCAGCTGGTTCTTCTCCATCGCCTCAGGCTGGAAGCGCGGATTGTTCTTCCGGAAGTCGCCTTCGCCAAGCTGGTCGGAGGTCAGCGCGCCGGTGAGGAAGCCCCGGCCGAGCGGGCTGTAGGGGACGAAGCCGATCCCGAGCTCGTCGCAGGTGTCGAGGATTCCGTTGTTTTCGACTTCCCGCCACCACAAGGAATATTCGTTCTGGACAGCGGTAACAGGCTGGACGGTGTGAGCGCGGCGGAGCGTCTGAACGCTGGGCTCCGACATTCCGAAATGCCTGACCTTGCCCGCGGCGATGAGGTCGCGGACAGCGCCGGCGACATCCTCGATCGGGACGTTGGGATCGACGCGGTGCTGGTAGAGCAGATCGATGGTCGCAACGCCGAGACGCCGCAGCGAGCCTTCGACCGCCTGACGGATGTGCTCGGGACGGCTGTCGACGCCGCGGTTCTCGCGGGTCTGGGCGTGGATGTCGAAGCCGAACTTGGTTGCGATGACGACCTTGTCGCGAAGCGGCCGGAGCGCTTCGCCCACGACCTCCTCATTGTCGAACGGGCCGTAGACTTCAGCGGTATCGAAGAAGGTTACTCCGCGATCGAACGCGTCGCGGATGAGCTTCACACCGTCTTCGTTGGAAAGGCGCGTTCCGTAGCTCTGGCTGATTCCCATGCAGCCAAGTCCGATCGCCGAAACCGACAAGCCGCGGCCGAGTTCACGCTTCTGCATATGCCGTTCCTTCTAGTGCGCGCTGCCGTGCATCGCGTCGACGAGCGCCTGCGACAGAGTCGCTAGCCGGTAGGGCTTTAGCAGGACGGGCCGGCCGCGGCTTCCCGATTGCGCAATTTCCTGGCTGTAGCCGGTGGCGAGGATCACCGGCAGGTCCGGTTTCTCCTCCGCAAGCTGCTCGGCGAGCCTGAGGCCGCCCATGCCGGGCATCACGACATCGCTGAAAACGACATCGAAATCGTGCTTGCGAGTAAGCTCGAGCGCCTCCTCGCCGGACGTAGCCAGGGTCACCGAATGGCCGAGTTCGCTGAGCAAAGTCTCCGCGAAATGACCGACCTCCTCATTGTCCTCGACGACGAGGATTTCGGCGGGCGGCTGTTCGGGGAAATCCGCTTCGTCTGTCTCTCGCGGTCGCGACGAATTCGCTCGCGCTGCACGGCAGGAGAATCGTGACGGTCGTCCCTTTGCCTTCCTCGCTTTCGACGACGACGTCGCCGCCCGACTGCGTCGCGAACCCATAGACCTGGCTGAGTCCCAGCCCCGTGCCCTTCCCCGTCTTCTTCGTCGTGAAGAAGGGTTCGAAAATGCGCCCTGCAGTATCCGGGATCCATGCCGACACCGCTGTCGCTGATCGCGATCGCCGCTGTTCGATCGCCGCTTTCCGAAGTTACGGACGAGAGCGCGATTCTGAGCGTGCCGCCGCCGGACATCGCATCGCGCGCGTTAGAGGCGACGTTGAGAATGGCGGACTGGAGCTGGTTGCGATCGACCGTGACCGGCGGGGTCGTCCGGTCGATGCTGGTCTCCATCTTGATGCGCTCGCCCATGGTTCGATCCAGCAGGTCGGTCATTCCGACGACGAGCTGGGAAAGGTCGACCAGCTCGGGCTTGAGCGGCTGGCGACGCGCGAATGCGAGCAGTTGCGAGGTCAGCACAGCGGCATTTTCGGCGGCCTGGACGATCGCCTTAGCGAAGCGCTTGCGGCGGTCGTCGGCGAGGTCGTCGCGGCTGAGAATATCCGCCGAGCCCTGGATCACGGTGAGGAGGTTGTTGAAGTCGTGCGCGATCCCGCCGGTCAGCTGGCCCAGCGCCTGCATCTTTTGACTTTGACGCAGCTGCTCTTCGGCCTTGGTGCGCTCCTCGATCTGCTCAGCCAGGAGCTCGTTCGACTGCGCCAGAGCTTCGGCGCGCTCGCTCAATTCCTCGTTCGCCCGCCGAAGTGCGGCCTGCGCCATTCCCAGGGTGATGATGACGAGCGCCGCCAAGACCGCCAACGAACCGACGACGACATAGCGGGTCAGCCTCCGCGAAACGGCTTCGCGTTCGACTTCGTAGACGATTGTTCCGATCGGCTGCTGCGCGCTCGTGATCGGCGTCTGTGACCCGGTAGTTGCTGTCCGGAGCGGGCTTTAGGAACGCGAGGTTCGCGCGGGGCCTGCTGTGCGATGCGATCGTAGACCGCAAGGAGCCTCCCGGTGCGATCGTAGACGCCGACATAGCGGACCTGCGGATTGACCCGGAATGCGTCGACCGCCTGCTGGCTCGCGACGGGATCGCCGAAATCGACGGCTGCCGTGACCGACTGGGCGAGAACCTGCGCCGCGACCATCGCCTGCCTGTTTCGCGCGGCGCGGAACGTGCTTTCGTTCTGAAGGATGATCCCCAGCCCGACGACGAGGATGAAGATTGCTACGACGAAAATCGTCGTCGGGGCCGTGCGCCAGTGGGGAAGCGACTTCTTCTCAACGCTCATTTCTGATTAACCCCAATCGCGAGAGCCAGCAGACGCGAACTGATGATCAACCCGCGCGCCTGCGCCTGCGCATTGTCGATGTAGAAGCGGACACGCCGGTTAACGATGGCGAAATGAATGATCCCACGAGGCGGGCTGCTTCGGGAGTCGGTGATCGTGAGGATCGGTGCATGCCCGAGGGCAGCGAGCGTTTCTCCGGTGTGAGCACCGCTAACAAACGCGATCGCGCAGTCGGAAGCGTTGGCGGCCGACGGGATTCGCTTGACGATGATCGGACGCCCATCAGCGGACTGGCTGAGCGCCGCGCGATCGATCGAATTGCCGAACACATCGTCGCCGATGATGCAGATCGCGATCGGTCCGTGCGGGCTTGTCGGCCATGTGACATAGCGCGCGAACTTGGGAATGAAGGCTGCCTTCACATCGGTGTCGCTGACCTGCGCAAAAGCCGGCGCGCTCGCTAGCAGCGCAGCTGCGGCGAGCGCTGCTGCTTTCCGCAAGAAGCCGCGCGCGAGGCTCATTTTCAGGGGCGCCACTGAAGGCCCACGAGGACCTTCCTTGGGATGGCGTCACCACCGAAATATTCGACATGCTCGGCGTGGAGCAGGTTGGACCCCGATACCGCCAGCTGGAGGTGGTCGGAGACGTTCCACGCAAGGCGTCCGCCAAGCTCCGAATAAGCCGGCACGTCTGCCTCGACGAGGCGGCCGACCGCGCGGAAGTGAAGGTCGAATGTGACCGAGCGGCCGAGGTTCATACTGGAGTCGAAAGTGATCCAGTGGCCGGGATCGATCCCGTTCTGGAACGTGCCGATGACCGGCGCAGTCGCGCCCGGCTTGAAGTGGAAGTCCTCCTTTTGAAGCGTCGCTCCCGCCGACAGCGTCCACCATGGAAGCGGGCTCAAGTTCGCCCAGGCTTCGACCCCGTGGCTGCTACCCGCAAGCTGGTTACCCCAGAATAGGTTCAGTCCGGGGCCAGGCGCGATTTCCGCAGTCCGCAGGTCATCGTAGTGATGGTAGAAGCCGGTAATCGAGAATGAGAGGCCAGACAGCGGCTGGGAACGAACACCGAGCTCGTAGGCGGTGAGCTTCTCGGTCCGGAAGTCGCGATTGCCGGTCAGTGTCACGCCGGGCGCTGCCTCATGCACGTCCTCGTCGAACGGCGTTGCCGAGCGCACGGCACGCGAGACGGAGCCCCAAAGCATCGTCGAGTTCGACGGGCTTGATGGAAATCCTGACGTCGGGAAGCAGGCTCGTCCCGACATAAGGATCATGTTCGGCCTTAAATCCGCCGGTTAGGCTGACGGCATGCGAGAGATCGAGCGTGTCCTGCACGAAGGCGTTCGCCAGGAAGAGGTTGCGGCCCGCGGGATCGAAGAAGAAGTTCGGAACGCCGTCGATGCGGTAGTGGGCGAGCCGTGCGCCGCCTCCCCACACGAGCTGATTGCGGCTGCCAAGTGGCAGGCTGTCCTGCAGGTCGAGGTCGTATGTATCGACAAGAAAGTGGCCCTGGTGCGGCTGCGTCGAACGATGGGCGTAGTCATAATAGGCCTGCACCTGCAAATGGCCGTCGGGACCCGTGTCGCGGTTCCAGCGCAAAACCAGATCGCGTCCGGAAACATCTTCCCACGACATCAACTCCTTCGTCCTCCTTCGCGCCGAAAATATCGCCCTGCAGCGTAACGAGGTCGTTGGCAGTGGGCGTCCAGTCGAGCCTGAAATCCGCCGCCGAGCCGGTGCCATGGGTCATGCGCCGAACCGCCGCTTGCCAAGTCGAACGCATCTTCGTGGATCCAGCGCAGATAGCCGCGGTAGCTGACGTCTTTGCCTGCCTGCCCGGAGAGCCGAGCGCCAGCGACCTGCTCGCCAGTCCCGGCGTCAACCTCCGCATAGAAGCCGCGCGATGATTCCGCGCTGCGGGTGATGATGTTGATGACTCCATTGACGGCATTGGCGCCCCACAGAGTTGCGCCCGGCCCGCTGATGACTTCGATGCGGTCGATGTCGTCCGGAAGGACGTCCTGCATGTCCCAGTAGACGCCGGAAAACAGAGGCGAATAAACGGTGCGGCCATCGATCAGCACCAGGAGCTTGTTCGAAAAGCTCTGGGCGACCGGATAGCCGTTGAGACCGCGCGCGGTGACCACCCATTTCGACGGCGATTGCTGATAGACCTGCAGATTGGGCGCGAGCCGCAGTATCTCCGGGATCGTTAGCGCTCCCGAGCGGACGATCTGGTCATGGTCGATGACGTATAGCGACGCCGGCGCTTCGCTCAGCGGTTCAGCCTGCTTCGAGGCGGAGGTGACCTTGATCTCGGCAAGCTGCTCGATCGAGAGATTGGAAAGGTCGGGTTGTTCCTCGGCCCAGGCTCGGCCAGTCCAAAACAGGGTCGAACCGAGCGCGAGCGCAACAGCTGTCCGCATACCAATCCTACTCACCGGTGGCACCCCCCGCCGGTACCCCAATTCATGATGACGGGGTCAACACCGGTCAAGTTAACGCAACGTCGTTTCGATACCTTAACGGATGTTACTCGCCGCTGTTCCGGGGCCGCCGCAGCGGCCGGGTCGTCATCCCGGACAGCCGGAAGCGGAGGCATGAAGGTTCGCGCGCTCGCCGCGCTTGCGCTTGGCGCGGCGACACCGGCCATGACGGGCCCGCCCTATCTTACCGACGATCCTTCACCGACCGACACCGGTCAGTGGGAGATTTACGGTTCGGCGCGGGCGAGAGCCATTCGGAGTTCGACGGTGCGGTAGGCCTCGACCTGAATTACGGTGCCGTGAAAGACGTCCAGCTGACGGCGACGGTCCCGCTAAGCCTTTCGCATGACCCAGCGGAGGGTTGGCAGGCCGGCAGCGGCGATCTCGAAGTCGCGGTGAAATATCGCTTCCTGAACGATGACAAGGATCGTCTGTCCGCGGCGATATTCCCGCGCGCGATTTGCCGACCTCCGGTCTGGAAAGTGACGAACGCACTCGCGTTCTGCTGCCGGTCTGGGTTCAGAAGGATTTTCCCGGTGGAACGAGCCTGTTCGGGGGCGGCGGGTACGAGTTCAATCCTGGACGGGGAAATCGGGGCTTCTGGCAGGCGGCGGTCGCACTGACGCACGATTTCAGCAAAGCGCTTTCATTGGGCGCCGAGGTCACAAGGCAGAGCGCCGACAGCGCGGGCGAGACCGCGGAGACCAAGGCGGGAATCGGCTCCATCGTAAAATTGTCCGATCATTACGCGTTGCTCCTCTCCGGCGGGCCGACCTGGACCAACCACCGGACCGGCTATCATTTCAAGGGCGCTCTGGGGCTGTTCTTCTAGGGCGCGACCACCAGGACTCGAAACGAACCCGGAACCGGCTTGGGCCGTTCACCCGTTGCCGCAGCAGCGAGCGTCGCGGAAGGCAGGTAGGCGCGGCCGGTCGACGGATCGACGGCGATCGTTCGCGCGCTGACCGCTGTTGAAATGGTGCCCACGATGGCGGGTCTCGGCCCGAGCCGGATCACGGTCAGCGTGCCGTCGCGGCCGCCCGGGACGAGCGCCATATGCCTAATCGGATCATAGGCGGCGCCGTCTGCGCCTTTGCCGATCGGCAGCTTCGCAATCTGCCGACCGTCGGGTGCGGACACGACCGCGACACCATTTCCGCCGCACGCCGAGAGGATCTCGTGAGTGCGAGGCTCGATCGCGATTCCGGTCGGACCGTCACAGCCGTTGAGCGGGAACTCTCTGACAACTTTGCGCGCGCGGGTGTCGAGCACCGCGACCTCGTTCTTGTCCTCGACATTGACGTACATGCGGCCGCCGCCGTCCGCCTCGCCCATCTCGAGCGACCCGCCGACCGAAACTGTAGCAAGGACTTTCGCGCTCGCCGGATCGACGACCGTGATGTCGCCGCTTCCCGGATTCATGATCCACACCGTCCGCGTCGCCGGATCGTAGGCGGCGGCATCGGGCTTCGTGCCTGTCGGGATGGTGGCGCGGATCTTGCCGGTGCGGCCATCGAACAGGATAGCGTTGTTGCTCTCCCCGTTTGTCGAGAGGACGTCATGCGTTCCTGGGATCGCGAGCGCGGCGTGAACGCGTTGGCCGGCGACGATGTGGTCGGCCGCCCTGCCCGTTCGCAGATCGAGCGCGGTGACGCCGTCGCCATGCGCGATGTAGAGACGCTGGTCTTCCGGTGCCACGCTCAGCAGGTCCCATCCGCCGTCGCTCGCGGGCAACTGAGCGACCACATGGTAGCCCGGCGCGGGTGCCGCGGAACGCGCGACCGACGCGAGCAAGGCTGCAGCCATCAACAGCCGCTTCATTGCAAAAACTCCTTCAACTGCGCGGCAGACTAACGCCAGCGCCAAAGGAAACGAGTTACTTTATTGCAATCAGCCGGCGAGCAGGCGGTAGCCGACGCCGGGCTCGTTGACGATGAGCCTTGGTCGCGACGGCTCCTGCTCCAGCTTCTGACGCAGCGCGCGAACCGCGACGCGAAGATATTCGGTCTGGGTTTCCTGCGCCGGGCCCCATGCGGTGCGAAGCAGGTGTTCGTGGGTCAGCACGCGGCCCGGGTGCTTCGCTAGCTCGGAGAGGACCGTATATTCCTTCGGGGTCAGGTGCACTTCCCGGCCATCCTTCGACACGGCCCGCTGAAACAGGTCGATCGTCACATGGCCTGCCTTCACGGGCTGCTGTTCTTCCGCCGGCTCGAGCTCCAGCAGGTTGGACAGATAACGATCCAGCTTCGCGCTTTCCGATCCCACCGCGGAGACGAGCGTCTTGTCGGCCAAGCCGCTTCGCTTCAACTCGCGCACGGCGTTCGCAATGGCTTCGATGGGGGGCCTCAAATCCGCACCGATTGACGAAAGGAGTGCAGACCGGAGCCGATCGCGCTCGCGAAGCGATGCGAACTCGCGCGCCTGTTTGTCGAGCCGCGCGCGCTCGAGCGCCAGGGCGACCTGGTCGAGGAGATTGCCGAGCAACGGCAGCTGTTCCTCGGTCGACCGGTACTGAGCCATCGTCGCGTGCAAGGCCGATTGCAGCGATCACGCTATCCGCCGACCTCACGGCGTGAAAGACCCATTCGGCCGGCTGCGCTCGGGACGTTCCCCGCCCCGCCGGATCGCCGTCTTCGATGCGTCAGGGCGGCGGCTGCAACATCGCTCGGGGTGAGGCGATTGCCGGCAGGCACTGCAGCGACGATCTCGGGGCTCGGAAGGCCGCTCACGAGCATCGCGTTGCAGCCGAAGAGGCGGCGCAGCTCGATGCATGCGGCTCCGCGCTATCTCCGTCTCGCCGCTGCACGACAACAGCCGACCGGCGAAACCGGCGATGGTCGCGTTGCGCGCGGCGTGCGCGGCCGCGAGCCGGGCCTGCGCTCGAATGCCGGCCGCGAGCCTGCTGGTGACCAGCGCGACGATCAGCAGGACGACGACCGTCACCACGTCGGTGACGCGGTTCATCCGGAAGGTGTGGATCGGCTCGGTGAAGAAGAAATTGTAGGCCAGCGCCGCGGCGATGCCGGCAACGAGCGCCGGGCCGAGGCCCCACAGCGCCGCTGCCGCGAGCACCGCCGGAAGATAGATCATGTCGACCGGCGCTGTGCCCCAGCGCGGGGCGATCCACAGGCCGACCAGGGTCGAGACGGCAACCATGGCGAACGCACCGGCATAGGCCTGGATGCGCTCGCAAGCGTGCTGGGCGACGCTCTCGACAGGTCGATGGCTGCGCTTCGGTCATGCGGCTCAAGTGCGCCTCATCGCCGCGAACGTCGAGTAGCGGCGAGGCCGATCCACATGCGAATCATACGCCCTCGCGCGCAATCCACATAGAATCTTTACGCAGCGGACGCCCACATCGTCGGCCGTGAACGACATCACCGCCGACAATCTGCTGCCCGCCGAGCAGCCGACGGCCGATCGCATCACGGGCCGAAGGAAGCGCTTCCCAAGCTCATGCTCGGCGCGATCGGCGTCGTCTACGGCGATATCGGCACCTCGCCGCTCTACACGATGAAGGAAAGCTTCCTCGGCCCGCACCCGCTCGCGGTCGACCCGCTGCACATCTTCGGCGTGCTCAGCCTCATCTTCTGGACGCTGATGATGATCGTCACCTTCAAATATGTGAGCGTCGCGATGCGCGCCGACAATCGGGGCGAAGGCGGCTCGTTCGCGCTTGCTGTCGCTGATCGCGCGCAACCTCGAGGGCAAGAAGAAGTGGACCTCGACCCTGGTGATGCTCGGCGTGCTCGCCACCTGCCTGTTCTACGGCGACGCGATGATCACGCCGGCCATCTCGGTGCTGTCGGCGGTCGAGGGCCTGACGATCGTCCAGGCGCAGCTGCAGCCGCTGGTCATTCCGATCTCGATCGCAATCCTCGATCGGCCTGTTCCTCGTTCAGTCGCGCGGCACGGCGAAGGTCGGCAACATGTTCGGGCCGGTGATGCTCGTCTATTTCGCGGTGCTCGCGGTGCTCGGGCGTCGCCAACATCATGCGCCATCCGGAGATCGTCGGAATCGTCAATCCGATCTGGGCGTCCAGCTTCTTCGTCTACAACCCGAAGCTCGCCTTCCTGGCGCTTGGCTCGGTGTTCCTCTGCGTGACCGGCGCGGAGGCGCTTTACGCCGACATGGGCCATTTCGGCCGCAAGGCGATCAACTTCTCCTGGCTTGACGCTCGTCTATCCGTGCCTGATCCTGAATTATATGGGCCAGGGCGCGCTGCTGCTCGGCAATCCGCGCGCAGCGATCAATCCCTTCTATCTGCTGGCCCCCGACTGGGCGCGGCTGCCGCTCGTGTTCCTCGCGACCGTCGCGACGATCATCGCCAGCCAGGCGGTGATCTCGGGCGCCTTTTCGGTCACCCACCAGGCGGTCCAGCTCGGCTTCCTGCCGCGCCTCAGGACCGAGCACACCAGCGAAAAGGCGCCGGGCAGATCTACATTCCGGCCGTCAATTGGGGCCTGCTGGTCGATGGTCATCATCCTCGTGCTCGGCTTCCGCAGCCTCGTCCAACCTCGCGTCGGCCTACGGCATCGCGGTGACCGGCACGATGCTGATCACCTCGATCATGCTCGGCGTGCTGATGCTTTAGGTGTGGAAGTGGAACCGGCTGCTGGCGGCTGCGACGATCGGCCTGTTCCTGCTCGTCGACGGCACCTATTTCGCATCGAACATCACCAAGATCCCCGACGGCGGCTGGTTCCCGCTGCTGTCGCGGCGATCAGCTTCACCGTCCTCACGACCTGGGCCAAGGGCCGCGCAGCTGATGCGCGAGCGGCTGCAGGAATCGGCGCTTCCGCTTGCCGGTGTTCATCAAGTCGACGGCAGCCTCGGTGCACCGAGTCCGCGGCACCTCGGTCTTCCTCTCGACCTCGGCCGACATCGTCCCCGCCGCGCTGCTCCACAATCTCAAGCACAATCAGGTGCTTCACGAGCGGGTGCTCATCCTCAACGTGAAGGTCGAGGAGGTGCCGCACGTTGCTCGCCGAGAAGCCGACGTCGAAGTCCACGATGCCGGCCAGGGCTTCTACCGGGTGATCCTGCACTACGGCTTCATGGAGGAGGTCGACATCCCGCGCGACCTCGCCGCGATCAAGACGTGCGGCGAGCCGTTCAACATGATGAGCACCAGCTTCTTCCTCGGCCGCCAGAAGCTGATCGCCGTCCAAGAAGGCGCCCGGCATGGCGTTGTGGCGCGAGAAGCTGTTCGCCTGGATGCTCAAGAGTTCCGAGAGCGCGATGGAATTCTTCAAGCTTCCGACCAACCGCGTCGTCGAGCTCGGCAGTCAGCTCCAGATCTAGCCGCCGAGAAGGTCCGGAGCGCGCATCGCGAGCTCGGTACGGTTGTCGAACTCCGAGTTTGTCGAAAATCGCGTGAAGATAGACTTTCACCGTGCCTTCGGTGACTCCAAGCTGCGATGCAATGTCGCGGTTGCGAAGGCCCTGCCGAACGAGATCGACCAGCTCGCGCTCGCGGGGCGTCAGCGACGGCGCGCGCGCGAGCCGCTCCTTCACGCTGCGCGTCCGCTCTGCGATTTCCGGATCGACGAACTTTTCGCCCTTTTTAACCTGCTCCATGCAGTCGAGCAGCAGCCCTGGATCGGACGTTTTGAGAACGATCCCCTCGGGCCCGAGCTTGTCGGCGGCAAGAAGCTGGTGATCATCCATCCCGGCGGTGAGGAGGATCACTGCGGGAGCGCGTCGGCCGGCGCGAAGCTGGCGAAGCACATCGATCCCGCTGCCGTCGGGCATGTTGACGTCGAGCAGAAGGAGGTGGGGCTTTAATCGTTGCACCTGAGCGAGCGCATCAGCGCCGCTCCGAGCACGCCCGACAAGCTCATAGTCGCTGCCACGGAGCAACACGTCGAGCGCCGCGGCGATCATTGGATGGTCGTCAGCCAAAAGAACGCGAGTCATGCGGAAACTCCAGTCAGCGGCAGGGTGATGAGAAGGTTGGTGCTGCCAGGTTCGGAATAAAGCGAGAGCGAGCCCCGCGCTCGGTCGACCCGCTCTCTCAGCGACCAGGGTTCGACCGGCGAGCTCCCGTTTGAAGGGCCGAACCCGGATCCGTTATCCTTGACGTGCAGCCGGAGCTGATCGTCGGCGACGGCGACGTCGACATCGATACGGCTGGCACCGCCATGCCGGACGGCATTGGCGACCGCTTCGCGGAGCAACTGCTGCAGCTCAAGCTGGAGCCGGATCGGGATGGACGCATTGTCGTCGCTCGCATCGACATTGCAGTCGACCGACCACTGCTGGGCGAGCCTCCTCGCAACTGACTTGAGATCCTCGACGGCCTCGGCGAGCTCAAGCTCCCGGTCGCGACGGAGCGCGGCGATGAACGTTCGAATCTCGCCCTGCTCCTCGATCAGGAGCCGCTTCAGCTCGGTGAGATCGGATTCCACCTGTCGTCCCGCACGTGCACCTCGCATGATGGCCTCGACCCGGAACGACGCACCGGCGAGAAACTGGACCACACTATCGTGAACATCGCGCGCAAGCGAGAGGCGCGTTCGCGCCGCTGCGCCCTGCTCGATCGCGGAGATCAAGGCGTATCGCTCGAGCACTCTAGCAACGAGGCGGCCGAGCTCCACCCCGAGATCCAAGAAATCGACGGAAAGATCGCTGACGTCCCAGAGAACCAACCAGCCATGACCGGGCCCTGAGCTTATCTTGGCGACAAGCCCCACGCCGGCGCCAATCTCACGAAGCATGCTGCGGTTGAGAAGCTTCGAAGCTGGAGTGAAGCGATACCACCCTTCCCCTGGATCGCTGAGCGCACGATTTCGATCCAGGTCGAAGAGGACAACCAACTCCGCTTCGCTCATGAGCGAGCCTTCGGCGTTCAAGACCCGCAGCCCGTCGGACGTGACGGCCACGCCGGTCAGCTGTTGGTCGTCCGACGCTATCAGCAAGGCGCCGCCGCCAGCTCGGACCGCCTGCATCGCCACCTCGAGCGCCTGCGGAAGCGCATCGTCGTCGCGGCTGAGCCGGCGGTCGAGATCGTCGAGGCCAAGAAACAGGCGGGTGAACTGTTGGTGCACGCCAAACCAGATGAGAATTGCGGAGAGGATCAGAAGGTGACCGCTGCGGACGATGAAGCGTTGGAGTTCGAACGCCTCTTTGCCGGTAACGAGCAACCCGGCGCACAGGTAAAGCAGAATGAGCGCAGTCGCCGTGAGCGTTGTTTCACGCCAACCCCATCGCAGCGCGGCCGAAAGCAACGGCATCAAGAAGAAGAGGAAGAACGGGCTCGTGTAGCCGTTCGTGGAGAAAACGATCGCCGTGAACACCGCCATGTCGGCGATGTGCGCGGGGATGGCGAGCCGGGCGTCCAGCCACCAATTGCGCCATGTCAGCACCGCCACGACAATCGCGAAGAATAGATAGAGGATCAGGAGCGTCGAGGCCCGCGCCGACTGATTTGCTGGACCCCGATCGAGCCAGATCGAAATCAGGAAAAGAATGGCAAGCATCGCCCGCCCGAGCGCGACTACTCGACCACTCTGATATTTGAACATGCTCTCCGGACTGGAAAAGTTCAGCTCAAGCCCCCTCGCCCCCAACGAAAGGCATGAGAAGCTTAGACTTAACCGTGGCCGTGTGGAAGCCGGGCCTTGATGTGGCTTAGCTCGCGAGCTTCCTGGCGCTGAGGCCGAGCACCATCTGGTTCGCGCGCTCGTACGCGAGCGGCTTGCCGAAGAGGTAACCCTGGATCGTGTCACAGCCGAGGTCGCGCATGCGCTCGAAATCCTCTGCCGTCTCGACGCCTTCGGCGGTAACCGACATTCGGAAGCTCTTGGCGAGCTGGACGATCGACTGGATGATCGCGACATTCTCCGGCCGCGAGCCCGCTTCGCGAACAAAGCTGCCGTCGATCTTGAGCTTGTGGAAAATCGCCTTGTTCAGATAGCCGATAGATGAGTAGCCGGTGCCGAAATCGTCGAGAGCGATGCCGACTCCGAGCGCGCGAAGGCGCTTCAGGACGTCGAGCGTGGACCCGTTGTCTCCCAGGAACACGCCTTCGGTAACCTCAAGCTCGATCCGGTTCGCAGCTACCTTGTGCCGGCGAAGAGCCTCGCTGACGACATTCGGCAATCCCGGGAGGATCTGCTTTGGGCTGATGTTCAGCGCCACGGAAATCGCTTCGGGCCAAGTGGCCGCAGCGCGGCAAGCCTCGTCGATAACCCAATCGCCAATGACTGGCATGAGGCCAGTATCCTCAGCGACCGCGATGAAGACGTTCGGAGGGACGAAGCCGCGCTTCGGATGGTTCCAGCGAATGAGCGCTTCGAAGCCAATCAGCTTCTGCGTCTTTGCGTTGATCAGCGGCTGAAAGACGAGGTGGAACTGCTTGGACGCGATCGCGCTCCTGAGGTCTCCCTCGAGCCTCACTCGGTCCTCCTGCTCCGACTGAAGTTCGGACGAGAAATAGCGCGCGCAGCCGCGTCCTGCGTCCTTCGCCTGGTAAAGAGCAAGATCCGCCTTCAAGATGAGGTCGTCCACGGTTGCGCCGTCGATCGGGCCGAAGGCGCAGCCGATCGACACTCCGATCCGGATCTCCATTTGGTCGATCAAGTAGGGCTCCTTGATCGCAGCGATGATCCGGTCCGCCGTCTTCTCGACGACCTTGCGGCCCTGAGCGTCAGGAATCACGATCGCGAACTCATCACCGCCCATGCGCCCGACATGGCCGTCGGCGCCGACCTCGTCGACCAGCCGCTTGGCAACCGCGCGAAGCACCGCGTCGCCCTTTGGGTGGCCGAACGTGTCGTTGACGGGTTTGAACCCGTCGAGGTCGAGGAACATGATGGCGCACGGTACATTGCCCGTTGTCGCCGCTCGGAGGGCTTCTCCAAGAAGCTGGCGCACGCGGCCGCGATTGGGCAGCCCGGAAAGGACGTCGACATTGGCGAGGTGCGTTAGGCGCTCCTGCGTGTGGCGGATCTCGGTGACGTCCGAGCCGACTCCGCGGAATCCCTCGAAGCGACCCGCAGTATCGACAATCGGGTCGCCCGCGATGGAAATCCAGCGCTCTCCGCGCGGGGTCTTGAGCTCCATCTCCAGCGCATTGAATGGCTGCTTCTCGAGTAGGACCCGGCCGAGGTCGGCGTGGCCTCCGAGCAGCGCCGGCAGTGAATGTCCGAGCAACTGCGTCGCCGGCTTGCCGAGAAGCGCACTCATTCGCGAGCTGATGTAGGTCACTCGGTTCTCCGCGTCGACCTGCCACAGCCAGCCCACGCCGCGCTGTTCATATTCCTGGAGCAGGAGGCTCGCGCTTTCGCTCTGGCTTCCAACGTCGGCATTGGTCTGAAGCTGGCGGAACGCCCAGCGGGCAACGGTAAGGACGCCGAAGATCGAAACTCCAAGCGTGAATACGATCGAAAGCATGTGTTGGAACGGGACCGTATGCCGGCCAAGCAGCAGTGCACCGCCGACACCGACCGTGAACGAGGTCATCCATGCATTGGCGCACGGGGGAATGACGACCAGGCCGAGGGCGCCGACACCGAGCCCGGCCATGACCGATGCGGCGATCACCTGACTTGCGGGATCGAGCGATGGGAACAGATAAAGAGGGAGGCTGAGCCAGACGACGGCCCGGCAAGCGACCTCGCCGACCATCGTCCACATTGGAACCCGGCGCCCCGAGCGCCCAACGCACGTGATCGACTGAATCCGGGCGAGTTGCATCGCGCCGACGTTCACGATCACGACCGCCCCTACCCACGGCAGGATCCATACCGGAGCGACGTCGCCCCAAAGGTTCGCCGCCATCATCAGTGCGGCGACGATATTTGCGGCAGCGAAGAAAGGCGCGAGATGCGCGCGCGAGATCAGCTGACCGTCGCGCAGCGGCGAGGTTCCCGATTCAACCTCGCGAGCCGCGAGCCCGGCGGATTCGCCGCCGGGAAGTCGAGCCGAAATCAAGCGCTTATAGCGATCTGGTGCTTCGTACATCCCGTCTGCCGTTCCACGTCCAGTCGCCGGATTAGACAAAGAGAGTTGAGGCCCGGTTAAGGCCGCACGTTACTTCCGGCGCCTTCCCGACCTTGGTTGTTGACCTAAGTTAGCGCTCCCCCTCGGTCGGACTGCGCCTCGCAATGCCGCGAAAGCGCCTCTATATGCAGGAGGATGGCGACCGACAGCGCGACCCTCGATCGTCGGGTAACGGCTCCCCGGCGCGCATCCGACAGTCCCAAAATCCAGTCTCCGGCCGATCCCATCGCCCGTGGCATGGGTCTCGACCGCCCTTTTTTCGACGACAAAAACCGCGCTTTCTGGATCCTGCAGTCGATCGGCTGGACTGGCTATTTCTTGCTGAGGACGCTGTCCGGCTTCGCCAACAGCATGGGGTGGATGCTGCTCGTCCACACCTTGCTCCTGACGGCGACCGGCTATTCGCTGACGCTACTGATGGCGTCGTTGTTCCGCCGCCTCATCAAAATGACTCCGATGTGGACTCTCCTGCTCTCGCTTGGCGCCGTTTGCATCGCCTCGGGCATGTTCTCTGCGATCGAGACATGGAGCTATGCGACCTTCTTGAAGCCGGGGGCGCGACCGGTCGGTGTAGAATATCTCGGTGCCATCCTGCTCGATTTCGCGCTGCTCGCCGCGTGGACGGCCCTTTACTACGGGATCAACTATTTCTTGCTTCTCGAGGAACAGATTCGGCAGCGCGAGAAGCTCGAAAACGCGGCGTCCTCAGCGCAGCTCGCGATGCTTCGCTATCAGCTCAATCCTCACTTCCTGTTCAACACGCTCAATTCGATCTCGACGCTCGTGCTGCTCAAACAGACAGAGCGGGCGAACGCGATGCTTGCGCGCCTGTCTTCCTTCCTGCGCTATACGCTGGCCAACGAACCGACCGCCAAGGTCACGCTCGCGCAGGAGGTCGAGACACTGAAGCTTTACCTCGAGATCGAGAAAATGCGCTTCGAGGACCGACTGCGGCCGCACTTCAGGATCGAATCCGAAACGATTGGAGCGCGACTGCCCTCGCTTCTCCTTCAACCGCTCATCGAAAATGCGATCAAATATGCGGTCACCCCTGCGGAAAGCGGCGCCGACATCTGGATTACCGCGGTTCGCGAGGGGCAGGCGGTACGGATCGAAGTCGCCGACAACGGCAACGGCGATGGCGCGGAAATTGCCGCCAGCCCGTCCACCGGAGTCGGCCTGGCGAACATTCGAGACCGGCTGTCGCAGGCCTATGGCGCGACGCATCGTTTCGAGACGAGACAGAACGAGCAGGGCGGCTTTAGCGTTATTCTCGAAATTCCCTTTGAAACCGGAGACAATAGCTGATGACCATCCGGACCATTTTGGTCGACGACGAACCACTGGCGACGCAGGGCCTGCAGTTGAGGCTGCAAGCCCATGAGGACGTCGAAGTGGTCGCGACCGCGGCGAACGGACGTGAGGCGATCCGTCAGATCAAGACCCATAAGCCCGATCTCGTATTCCTCGACATTCAGATGCCGGGCTTCGACGGCTTTTCGGTCATCCAGGGGCTGATGGACGTCGAGCTCCCATTATTCGTCTTCGTTACCGCTTATGGCGACCATGCGCTGAGAGCCTTCGATGCCCAGGCTGTCGACTATCTGATGAAGCCAGTGGACGAGGACCGCCTTGCAGCGACCATGGACAGGGTTCGCCAGCGACTATCGGAGAAGCGAAGCGCTGAGGAAGCGGGGCGCCTAAAGGAAGCACTCGCCGAGCATGCGCCCGAGGCGGCGGAGGAATTGGCCGACAGCGTCAGTGATACGCCGGCGTCGAACCGCTACGAAAAGATGATCAATATCAAGGACCAGGGTCAGATCTTCCGGGTCGACGTCGACACGATCGAGCGGATCGACGCGGCCGGCGACTATATGTGCATCCAGACGGGCGACAATACGCTGATCCTTCGCGAAACGATGAAGGACCTCGAGAAGCGGCTCGATCCGCGCCGCTTCCAGCGCGTCCACCGCTCGACCATCGTCAATCTCGACCTTGTGCGGCAAGTGAAGCCCCACACGAACGGCGAATGTTTCCTGGTGCTTGATTCGGGAGCGCAGGTGAAGGTTTCGCGTTCATACCGCGACGTCGTTGCGAGATTCGTCCACTAAGAGGCGCGGGTCCTCGCTCGGGAGAAGGTCAAACTTGAAGGCCGTCCCATCCTGGCCGTCGGGGACTTGCCGGTCGTCGGACCGGCAACGGGCGTCGAGCCCGTCGTCGCGAACCGCCCGTCACGAAGGCCGCCCGAGGCGATCTGTTGCTTAACCGCTTTGGGTCAGGCTGTTTCGGCCGCGGTTTGCTAGCTTGCGATAGGAAGGCGGACGGTTACGCTGGTGCCGAAGCCGAGCGTGCTCTTGATCTCGAGCGAACCGCGGTGTCGCTCGACGATATGCTTGACGATCGCGAGGCCGAGGCCGGTGCCGCCGGACTCCCGGCTTCGCGCGGCATCGACGCGGTAGAAGCGCTCCGTCACTCGCGGCAGATGCTCGCGAGGGATTCCGGGACCATGGTCGGTCACCGTCATGATCACTGATCGGCCCTCGGTGCGCGCCGCGATCTCGACCTGGAATCCGGCTTGTCGCAGCCGTAGCGAATGGCGTTGCTGATCAGATTGTCGAACAGCTGGACCAATTGGGCTCATCGCCGCGGACTGCTGGAAGCGTCGTCGGAGATGTCGGCGCAGATGTGGCGCTGAACACTCGAACGAGTGCCTCCTGCGGAAGCGAGGCTGACTTGGATGACATCGGCAACCGACACGCGATCCGACGGCGCGACGAAGCGGTCGGCCTCGATCCGCGAGAGGCTCATCAAATCCTCGATGATCCGCAGCATCCGCCGCGATTCGTCGCGGATGATCCGGCCGAAGTCCGAACGCGCCTTGGCAGGGAGATCATCCTCCTCGGCAAGCGTCTCGGCGTAGCCGCCAATCGTCGAGAGCGGAGTCCTCAGCTCATGGCTCGCGTTGGCAACAAAATCGACGCGCATCTTTTCGGCGGCGACGATGTCGGAGCGGTCGAACATCCGAACCAATACCGCCTCCTCGTCAAGCGGGCGAACGGATAGCCGCCATGGTCGTCCAGGCTCGGCGATTCCGGTCGCTTCGAGATCGGCTGACCGATCGCGAGGATGTGCTCGAGCGCCTGCGGATGGCGGATGGCCAAGCGGACATCGCGGCCTTCGACCCGGCCTCCGAGAAGTCAGCGGGCCGGGCCGTTGGCAATCGCTACGATGCCTCGCTCGACGATGAGCGCCGGCTCCTCCAGCGCATCGATCAGCGCGCGCACGTCTTCGCCGTAATGCCGCATGAGCGGATCAGTAGCGGATTGTCCGGCCATCGTTCCATCCGCTTGAGTCGGAGCCCCCTCGCCGAAGCGAGGGGGCGGCCTTTCGAGCCGAGGGGAGAGGTAGTCGAAAGGCGGTCAGAAGACGAGCTGACCGAACAGGCCGATCTCGTCGTAGTTGCCGTGATCGTTGCCGCCGATGTTGCCATTCGAGGTGTTGAGGAAGCCGTTGTTCGCCTTCTCGTGCTTGTAGACGAGCGCGATGTCGATCGGCGCAATCGGCTTATAGTCGACGCCGACGTTGAAATAATTGTCCTTCAGTCGTCGCGACGAGCGCTGACGGAATTGCGGTCGGCTTCACCCAGTCGTAGCGGCCGAAGACGTTGAACTTGCGGAGTGAAGGCGAAGGATCCGAACGCCGACCAGCCGTGGCCGTTGTCGTTGCCGACACTCGGCGGCTCGCCGGTTCAGGCGCCGTCAGGATGTTATTCCAGTTCTTGGCGCAGAAATATTCGACGCCCGCGCGAATGCGCTTGTCGGTATAGGCGCGCGAGCGCGTCGAAGCGTGTAGCGTGATGCTCGATGTTGACCGTGTCGTTGCTCTTGCCGAGCTTGCCGGTGTAGCCGCCGACGGCGAGCGTGATGTTCTTGATCGGGTGAACGTTGACGCGGCCTTCAAGGTCGATCGTGTTCGTGTTGCGCGACGAGCGTCTTGTAGCCGCGCCGTTGATCGCCGAGACCTGGTAGTTGACAAGGCTGTTTCCGAACCCGCCGAGCACATGGACGCCCCAGTCGGACGACGTGCCGAACTTGGTCCGGTCGATCAGCGTATTCTCGACAAAACGATAGCCGTAGAGGCCCTCGGCGAACGGCACCCACGGAAGGTCGGCTGCGCCGACGCGGATCGTGAAGGCCGGGTTGAGCTTCGCCTGCAGAAGGCCTTCTTCACATAGACCAGCACGTCGTTGCTCGTGCCACTGGCTGTTGTAGCGGAAGTCGGTCGTGATGTTGGCCGAGAAGACGTCGTTAAACTTGTGGTCGACGCCGACGTAGAAGCGCTTGAGCTCGGTCTGCGTGCCGTTCTGGATGCTGTCGGTCGTGTTGCCGAGCAAGATCGGTCGACGTCTGGTGGATGTTGCTGACGTTGAGATAGGCCTTGCCGCTGATCTGTCGTGCTTGACCGCCTTCTCCAGCGGCGGCGGCCTCCTGCGCTTGCGCCGAGCGCGACCGGTGACGCAGCGTCGCCGCTCGCGGCGACTGCTGCGGCTGACCTTCGCGCAGCCTGTGCTGGCGCCTGCGCGGCCTGCAGTTGCGTTCGACTCTGCGCCTCGAAGCGCCTGAATCTGCGCATCGCGAATTGACGGCAATGTCGTCACGCTGTGCGGCGCGGCTTCTTGCGCGAAGCGCCGGAGCTGGCGGTCAGCAACGGTGCACGCGAGCAATAGCTCTGCGACGAGACGAGAAACTTCATCGGAATGCCCCCCTTACTATGCGTGGAATCTTGAAGGCGAGTCTGCAACTCGAGGCCGCGCTAGTCGGGCTAAGCGGATGATTCTGTGACGCTGGCGGACAGATTTGTGACAGCCGTTTCAGCGCCGTCTGGAACTCGCGATCTGTGCGTGTTTCGTGCACCAGCGCGAACGCTCCAGCGCCGCAACGGAATGGCAACAATGCGGTCATTTTCGAAGTCACCGCGCGAGGCGTAGCCGGAAGGCGGAGGCGGCGGCGGAGGTGCCGCTGCCCGTTTCCACCCTCGGGGGTATCTTCAAATGAATATGTTTACTCGTTCTATCGTGCTATCTGGCGGCGTCGACGAGCCTGGCGTTTGCGGCCAGCGCGCGACGCAACCATCACCGGCGCGGGCTCGACCTTCGTCTATCCGGTGCTTTCCAATGGGCGTCCGACTTCAAGAAAGCCGGCGGCGACGAGATCAACTATCAGTCGATCGGCTCGGGCGGCGGAATTGCGCAGATCAAGGCCGGCACCGTCGACTTCGGCGCGACCGACAAGCCGCTCTCGAGCGAAGAGCTGCAGCGCGCGGGCCTCGCGCAATTTCCGGTCGTGATCGGCGGCATCGTTCCGGTCATCAACATCCCGGGCGCGCGTCCCGGCCAGGTCAAGATGAGCGGCCCGGTGCTCGCGGCGATCTATGCCGGCGAGATCAAGATGTGGAACGATCCGCGGATCGCCAAGATCAATCCCGGGCCTGCATTTCCCGGCCAAGGAGATCACGCCGGTTCACCGTTCGGACGGCTCGGGCACGACCTTCAACTTCACCCACTATCTCAGCCAGGTCAGCCCGGGCTGGAAGTCCAAGTTCGGCGAAGGCACGACCGTGTCCTGGAACGGCGGAATCGGCGGCAAGGGCAACGAAGGCGTCGCCGGCTACGTCAAGCAGATCCCCTATTCGATCGGCTATGTCGAATATGCCTATGTGATGCAGAACAAGATGGCCTACACGCTGATGCAGAACTCGGCCGGCAAGTTCGTCGCCCCGAATGCGCAAGACCTTCGCTGCCGCGGCGGCGACCGCCGACTGGGCGCACGCGAAGGACTTCAACCTGGTGATGACCAACGCGCCGGGCGCGGACTCCTATCCGATCGCGGCATCGACCTTCGTGCTGATGTACAAGCAGCCGAAGAATGCCGGCGGCGAGCGCGTCGGCGCGCAAGTTCTTCGGCTGGGCGCTGACGCAAGGGCCAGCCGCAGGCGACTGAGCCTCGATTATGTGCCGCTTCCCGCGCCGCTGGTGAAGCGGATCCAGGGCTACGTCGGCTCCGAACATCAAGTAAGCAGCACTCACCTCGCTGGCGAACGGGACGGCCCGCCGGTTTCGGCGGGCCGTTTTCTTTGTCAGCGCTTCGCGTGTCGAGCGAATAGCCGGCCGAGCGGACGGTGCGGATGAGGTCCGGCCGCTCGCCGGCGTTGAGCGCCTGGCGCAGCCGGCGGACGTGCACGTCGACCGTGCGCGCGTCGATGTCGGGATCGTGCGACCAGACCGCATCGAGCAGCCGCTCGCGCGAGAAGACGCGGCCGGGATGCTCGAGGAAATGCTTGAGCAGGCGGAACTCGGTCGGGCCGAGCGGGACCGGCTTGCCGCCGCGGCGGACCCGGTGCGCGGCGACGTCCATCTCGATGTCGGCATAGGCGAGCTGCTCGCCGGCAAGCGCCGGGCGGACCCGGCGAAGCACCGCGCCGACGCGGGCGACCAGCTCGCGCGGGCTGAACGGCTTGGTCACATAATCGTCGGCGCCGGTCTCGAAGCCGCGGATGCGGTCGCTCTCCTCGCCGCGCGCGGTCAGCATCATGATCGGCACGTTGGCGGTGGTCGGCCGGCGGCGCAGGCGGCGGCAGACCTCGATCCCGCTGATGCCCTCGATCATCCAGTCGAGCAGGATGACGTCGGGCCTGACCTCGTCGACGAGGATCAGCGCTTCCTCGCCGTCGCCGGTGCGGGTCACGTCGTAGCCGGCGCGCTCGAAATGGAAGGTCACGAGATCGGCAAGCGCGCGGTCGTCCTCGACGAGCAGGAGGCGCTTGTTCGATCATCGTCTCACCTCGGCGACTTGCCGGGCCGGTCGGCCATGTGCTCGCCGGTCGCGGCATAATAGACCATCTCGGCGATGTTGGTCGCATGGTCGCCGACCCGCTCGAGGTTCTTGGCGACGAACAGCAGATGCGCCGACTGGCCGATGTTGTGCGGATTTTCCATCATGTGCGTGAGCAGCGTGCGGAAGATGGAATTGTAGAAATCGTCGACCGCGGCGTCGCGCTCGCACACGCGGACCGCCGCTTCGGCATCGCGCTCGACGAAGGCGTCGAGCACGTCGTGCACCATCTCGGTCGCGATCCGCGCCATTTCCGGAAGCAGCGACAAGCGGCTCGATCTTGCCGACATTCTCGAGCAGCGGAACGCGCTTGGCGATGTTCTTGGCATAATCGCCGATGCGCTCGACGACGCCCGGAGATCTTGAGCGCGGCGACGACGTCGCGAAGGTCGCCGGCCATCGGCGCTCGAAGCGCGATCAGCTGGACCGCGCGGCGCTCGGTCTCGATCTCGAGCACATCGAGCTTCTTGTCGTCCTCGACGACCCTGGCGGCGCCCTCGATGTCGCGCTGCATCGAGGCAGCGCATCGCTTCGCCGATCGCATGCTCGGCAAGCCCGCCCATCTGGCTGATGAGCGCGCGCAGCCGCTCGATGATCCTCGTCGAAGGCCTTGAGCGTATGTCCGCTGGCTTGCTGCATGCCATTGCTCCGATCAGCCGTAGCGGCCGGTGATATAGTCCTTGGTCCGCTGCTCGCGCGGGTTGGTGAAGATCTCGCTGGTCTTCCCGAACTCGATCAGCTCGCCGAGGTGGAAGAAGGCCGTGCGCTGCGACACGCGCGCAGCCTGCTGCATGTTGTGCGTGACGATGACGATCGTGAAGCGCTCGCGCAGCTCGTGGATCAGCTCCTCGACCTTCGCGGTCGAGATCGGATCGAGCGCCGAGGTCGCCTCGTCGAGCAGCAGGATCTCGGGCCGTACGGCGATCGTGCGCGCGATGCACAGCCGCTGCTGCTGGCCGCCCGAAAGGCCGAGCGCGCTCTGATTGAGCTTGTCCTTGACCTCGTCCCACAGCGCCGCCTGCCGAAGCGCGTCCTCGATGCGGTCGTTGATCTCCGACTTCGACAGCCGCTCGTAATAGGAAAGCGCGAAGGCGACGTTGCTGCGGATCGACGAGGGGAACGGCGTCGGCTTCTGGAAGACCATTCCGACCAGGCGGCGCAGGTCCGACAAGCGGATAGCGCCGGTCGAGGACGTTGCGGCCGTCGATGACGATCGCGCCCGTCGCATATTGCTCGGGATAGAGTTCGTAGATCCGGTTGATCGTCCGCAGCAGCGTGGATTTGCCGCAGCCCGACGGGCCGATGATCGCGGTGACGCAGTTGGCCGGAATCGCCATGTTGACGTCCTTCAGCGCGTGGCCCTTGCCGTAATAGAAATCGAGGTCGCGGATATCGATCGCGACCGACGTCGGACGATCGGAGCGGAGGCCGAGCTCGCGCGGGCGTGATTCGAAGCGCGGTTGCAGTGTCGTTCATCGTTGTTTGCCTTTCCGGGCGAGAAGCCGGACGAGGATGTTGAGGATGAGCACGAAGGCGGTGAGGACGAACGCGCCGGCCCAGGCGAGCGTGTGCCACTCGTCGTAGGGGCTCATCGCATATTGGAAGATCACCACCGGCACGTTGGCGAGCGGAGCGTTGAGGTTCGCGCTCCAGAACTGGTTGTTGAGCGCGGTGAACAGCAGCGGCGCGGTCTCGCCGGCAATGCGCGCGACGCCGAGCAGGATGCCGGTCAGGATCGCGCTCATGCGCCGCCTTGTAGAGAATCTGCCGGGTCACCCGCCAGCGCGGCAGCCCGAGCGCGAACCCCGCCTCGCGCATCGTGTCCGGGATCAGGCGCAGCGATTCCTCGGTGGTTCGAACGACGATCGGAAGCAGGATCATCGCCAGCGACAGCGCGCCTGCGAAGCCGGAGAAATGGCCCGCGCGTGCGCACCACCAGCTCGTAGACGAACAGGCCGATCACGATCGACGGCGCGCTCAGCAGGATGTCGTTGATGAAGCTGACGACCGCGGCGAGGCGCGTGTAGCGGCCGTGCTCGGCAAGATAGGTTCCGGCCGCAACGCCGATCGGCGTGCCGATGACGACGCCGAGCAGGATCATGACCGCGCTTCCGTAGAAGGCATTGAGCAAGCCCGCCGCTCGCGCCCGGCGGCGGAGTCATCTGCGTGAACAGCGCCGGCGTCAGCGCCGCGGCGCCCTGGCGAAGCGTCGTCCACAGGATCCAGGACAGCCAGACGAGGCCGAACACCGTCGCCAGCGGTCGCGAAGACGAACGCCACGACATCGGCGACCCGGCGGCGTGCGGGGATCGCCATCAGTGCGTCCTTCCCATCTGCTTGTTGATCCGCAGCAGCAGCAGCTTGGCGATCGTCAGCACGATGAAGGTGACGACGAACAGCAGGAAGCCGAGCGCGATCAGCGACGAGCGGTAGAGGTCGGTGTCGGCCTCGGTGAATTCGTTGGCGATCGCCGCGGCGATCGAGTTGCTCGGCATCAGCAGCGAGGCGGAAAGGTCGTGCGCGTTGCCGAGCACGAAGGTGACCGCCATCGTCTCGCCGAGCGCGCGGCCGAGGCCGAGGAAGATCGCGCCGATGATCGCCGAGCGCGTGTAGGGCAAGCGTCACGCGGCTCAGAATTTCCCAGCGGGTCGAGCCCAGCGCAACGGCCGATTCCCTCAGCGGCGCAGGGACTGCGCTGAACACTTCGCGCGCGACCGCGGCGATGAACGGGATGACCATGATCCCGAGCACGATGCCGGCGGTCAGCATGCCGATGCCGATCGGCGGGCCGCTGAACAGCGGGCCGATGATCGGCCTTGCCGCCGAGGTGATCGCTAAGCCATGGCTCGACATGGGCGGCCATGAAGGGCGCGAACACGAACAGTCCCCACATGCCGTAGATGATGCTGGGGATGGCGGCGAGCAGCTCGATCGCGATCGCGATCGGGCCGCGCGTCCAGCGCGGCGCGATGTCGGTCAGGAACAGGGCGATGCCGATGCTGACCGGAACCGCGATGATCAGCGCGATCGCCGAAGTGACGAGCGTCCCGTAGATCGGAACCAGCGCGCCGAAATGGCCGCCGACCGCGTCCCAGTCGGAGCTGGTGATGAAGCGCCAGCCGAACGTCTGGAACGCGAGCCGGCCGCCCCACGCCATCGACAGCGCGATGCGCGCCGAGCAGGATCAAGCACGAACCAGGCGGCGCCGGCGGTGATCAGCTGGAAAGCGCGATCCGCGCCGGCGCCGCTCTTCGCTGCGACCGGAGCGCGGCTCCGTCGATGCTGTGGCGGCCGTCGCGTTCACTTGACATTCTGCGACGATGTAGCTCTCGATCTGCTGCACGAGGTCTGCGGCAGCGGGACGTAGTCGAGCTTGTTCGCCTGCTCCTGGCCCTTCTCGAGCGCATATTTGAAGAAGGCGATCGGCCGCGTCCGACTTGGCCTTGTCCTTCGGCTGCTTGGGCAGAAGGATGAAGGTGCTCGCCGCGATCGGATAGGCCTGAGCGCCCGGCGCATTGGTCATCACCAGGTTGAAGTCCTTGGCGTTCTTCCAGTCGGCGTTCGCCGCGGCTGCAGCGAAGCAGTCCGCGCTCGGCGCGACGAAATTGCCCGCCGCGTTCTGAAGCAGCGCGTAGGTCATGTGGTTCTGGACGACATAGGCATATTCGACATAGCCGATCGAATTCGGGAGCTGCTTCACGTAGCCGGCGACGCCTTCATTGCCCTTGCCGCCGACGCCGCCGGTCCAATTGACCGTCTTGCCCTCGCCCGGGCCGCCTTCCAGGTCGGGCTGACCTGGCTGAGATAGTGGGTGAAGTTGAAGGTCGTGCCCGAACCGTCCGAACGGTGGACGGCCGCGATCGCCGCGCTCGGGAGGTTCACGCCCGGGTTGATCTTCGCGATCGCCGGATCGTTCCAGTTCTTGATCTTGCCCTGGTAGATGTCGGCGAGGAGCGGGCCGGTGAGCTTGAGCTTGCCGGCATCGATGCCCGGCGATGTTCACGACCGGAACGATGCCGCCGACGACGATCGGGAATTGCGCGAGATTGTTCTTGGCCAGCTCATCGCGATGCAAGCGGCTGGTCGGTCGCGCCGAAATCGACGGTGCCGGCCTTGACCTGCGCAATGCCGCCGCCCGAGCCGATCGACTGATAGTTGATCGTCGGTCGCCGGCCTGCTTCTGATAGTCCGCCGCCCAGGCGGAGAGGACGGGATAGACGAAGGTCGAGCCGGCGCCGGTGATCTGCGCGCCCGAGCCTGGGGCAGCCTGCATTCGTTGCCGGCGTTGCTGGCCGCAGGCAGCAAGAAGCGCGAGCGCAGGCAGGGCGAGAAGCAGCTTGTTCATGGGATCGGACTCCTGTGTGGATCGGAATTCGGCTTCGCCCTAGCGACCCTTCGGCGAACGCTCTGTGACATTCGTGTTGCACTTTTATGACAACGGCCGTCGCGATTGCGCCGGCAACGGCACGAGGCGTAGGCGGGCCGCGCCATGGCGAGCAAATTCGAAACCTTCGCCGCGCTCCACGTGCCCGGCGACCCGGTCATCCTCTACAATATCTGGGACGTCGGAAGCGCGCAAGCAGTCGCCGCCGCCGGAGCGAAGGCGCTCGCGACCGGCAGCCACCCGGTCGCCGACGCGAACGGCTGGCCCGACGGCCAGCAGGTGCCGATCGATTTCGTCGTTCGCCAATGCGCAGGCGGATCGTCGAGCGCGGTCGAGCTGCCGCTGACTGTCGATTTCGAGGGCGCCTATTCGGCCGATCCCGAGGAGGGCGCCGCCAATGTCGCGCGGCTCGAAGGAGACCGGCGCGGTCGGCTGCAATTTCGAGGACCAGGTGATCGGCGGCGAAGGGCTCCATCCGCTCGACCTCCAGGTGCGGCGGATCGCCGCGATCCGCGGCGCGGTCGGCGACGAATTCTACATCAACGCGCGGACCGACCTGTTCCTGAAGACCGCAGACCTATGACGATGCGCTTGATCGATCAGGTGGTCGAGCGCGGAAAGGCGTTCGCCGATGCCGGCGCGAGCGGCTTCTTCGTTCCGCGGCTGTCCGATCCGAAGCAGATCGAGCGCGTCGTCCGCGAGGTGCCGCTGCCGCTCAACGTCATCGCCTTCCCCGGAGCGCCCGGACAAGAAGGTCTGGGCGGAAGCGGGCGTCGCGCGGATCAGCCACGGCCCATTCCCGCACCGCGCGCTGATGGCGAAGCTGACCGAAATGGCGCGCGAGGCGATCGACTAGGCGCGGCCGAACCGCCACCAGGGCGTGCGCGGGCCGGATTTCAGGACCGTCTTGCGGAACAGCTGCGCAGCCGAAGCGCAGGATCAGGGCGACCCACAACGCCTGCCACAGGATGGCGGCGAGGTGCGGCCACCATTGCGGTTCCTGCGCGGCGCGCGCGAGCATCGCCATCGGCGAGGACAGAGGGAAAGACCGCGGCGGCGAGCGCCTTCGGCGAATCCGGCGCGCCGATCGCCGTCGCGGCGAAGCCGAAGATCAGCACCTGACCGAAGGTCGACGGGCATCGACATGGTCTGAACTTCGCGCGCCGTCGACGCCTGCGCGCCGATGGTCAGGAAGACTGCGCCGAGGAGCAGATAGTTCATCGCGAAATAGACGATCGCCAAGCGCGAGGAATCCGGGCCAGCCGACCGCCGGCGGCGGCAAGGTCGCGACTGCCGCCGTGCTTCACATCTGGATGAGCAGCGCGCCGGCGCTGATCCAGACGATGATCCCGACGACCGAGGCCGCGAGCATCGCGAACAGCTTGCCGACGAACATCGCATCGATCGGCACGGCGGCAGCGATCACCTCGATGATCTTGTTCGATTTCTCCTCGATCAGCTGGGACATGACCATGCCCGACGAGGAACAGGGTCAGGAAGAAGAGCAGCATCTGCGCCGATCTGCGCGGTCACCGCGCGATCGTTGATCAGTGACCCCGACGAGCGCGTGCGACGTTGGTCACCGGAAGCTCCGGGCCTCGCTCGCGCGATGACGCGCGCGCATTGCCGATGAGCAGACGCAGCTGGCCCAGCGTCGCCGGGTCGTCCGCGACCGCGCCGGTCAGCTGTGGATGATCGAGGCCGCCGCTCAGCACCGCGCGAACCGGCGGCTTGCCGCTCGCGAGCAAGTGCTGCTGCTGGGCGGCGAGGTCCGGCTCCGGCGAATAATGGACGATGTTCACGACTGCAGCGTCGCCCAGCGCCTGTGTCGAGCTGTGTCGCGCGCATCCGCGAGCCGATCGAAATCGTGGGCGCTGCCGAGACGACGGCGACGACGGGCCGCTCGGCCTGGGTCGCGACTCGGGCGCCGATGCTTCCGAACACGCCGCCAAGCAGCAGTGGAAACAGCGGGCCGAGCAGGAAGAAGATGAAGGCCTTGGAGAGCACGGTCGCGGAGAAATCGCGGCGCGCGATGACGAAGGCGACGAGCGGATGAAGCGCATCATTGCACCTTCTCCTGCCCCATCTCGGCGGCCGCCTTGTTGCCCGCGATCGCGACGAAGGCGTCGTGCAGGCCCGGCCGCTCGATCGCCAGGGTCTCGATGCCGGCGCCGCCATCGATCAGCGCCTTGAGCAGCGGCTCGGGCCCGCCCTCGGGAAGCTCGAACACCCATTCGTCGCCCTCGCGCCGGGCATTCGCCGGAATCGCCGAGCGCCACTCGCCGTCCGCCGCCCGAGTGCGCAAGCGGACGATCGGCCGAAGCCTCGCCCGCGCTTCGTCGACCCGGCCGTCGAACGCGACCTTGCCCTTGGCGATGATCGCGACTCGCTCGCACAGCCGCTCGGCATGGGCGATCACGTGGGTCGAGAAGATGACCGTCACTCCGGCGCGGGCTTCGCGGCGGATCAGCTCCTCGAGGCGTGCCCTGGTTGATCGCGTCGAGACCCGCGAAGGGCTCGTCGAGGACGATCAGCGCGGGCTTGTGGATGATCGTGCCGAGCAGCTGCACGGTCTGCGCCATGCCTTTGGAGAGCGAGCGGATCGACTTCTTCGCCCATTCGCCAAGACCATGTTCGTCGAGGAGCTGGTCGGCCCGGCGCCGGCCTTCGTCGCAAGGGAAGGCCACGAAGCGCGCCCATGAACGCGATCGCGTCGCGCGCATGCATTGCAGGGTAGAGGCCACGCTCTTCGGGCAGGTAGCCAACCTCGGGCGCGGCCTCGAGCGGGCGTGCGCTGCCGAGAACTCGCCGTCGAGCCGCTCGACGGATCGATGATTCCGATCAGCATCCTCAGGGTCGTGGTCTTGCCGGCGCCGTTAGGGCCCAGCAGGCCGTAGATCGAGCCGGTCGGCACTGCGAGGCTGACGCCATCGACCGCGCGCGTCTCGCCGAAATCCTTGACGAGATCGATTGCTTCGACCGCGATCCGGTGCATTTGTCGCGTTCGTGCTCGAACCTGTCGAAGCACTGAAATTCCCTTGAGAAATCAAAGCCAGGCCGTCGACAAGCTCAGGCCGAACGGTGTAGGTGACCGGCGTGCATAAGGGCCAAAGCCTTGAGGAAGCAATAAGGACGAGAGCGGCAGCGCTGGGCTTCTCCGCCTGCGGCTTCGCGCGCGCCGACGCCGCCGATGCTGCGGGGCTCGACATCAAGCGCTGGCTCGAAGCCGGCCATCATGGAACGATGGAGTGGATGGAGACGCGCGCGCACCACCGTGTGTCGCCGCTCGCGCTGTGGCCCGAGGCGAAGTCGGCGATCGCGCTCGGGATGAGCTATGCGCCGGCGTCGGATCCGCTTGCGCTTGCAGAGCCATCCGGAGCTCGGACGAATCTCGGTCTATGCCCAGGGCGGCGACTACCACAAGACCGTCAAGAAGGCGCTGAAGGCGCTCGCGCGCTGGCTCGTCGAGGAGGCTGGCGGCGAGCTGAAGGTCTTCGTCGACACTGCGCCGGTGATGGAAAAGCCGCTCGCGCAGGCGGCCGGCATCGGCTGGCAGGGCAAGCACACCAATCTCGTCAGCCGCGAGCATGGCAGCTGGTTGTTCCTGGGCGTGATCCTGACCAGCCTCGAACTCGAGCCCGACCAATCCGCCGATGATGGTCAGCATTGCGGACGCTGCACGCGCTGTCTCGACGCCTGCCCGACGCAGCGCGTTCATGGGGCCGCACCGGATCGATGCGCGGCGCTGCATTTCCTACCTGACGATCGAGCATGACGGGCCGATCCCGGAGGAATTCCGTGAGGCCGATTGGCAATCGCATCTACGGCTGCGACGATTGCCTCGCCGTTTGCCCCTGGAACCGCTTTGCCGATGCCGCTGCGGCGAACCGCGCATTCCTGCCGCGTGCCGAGCTGGCCGCGCCGCGCCTTGGCCGACCTGCTCGCGCTCGATGATGCAGTCGTTCCGCGAGATGTTCGCGGGATCGCCGATCAAGCGGATCGGCGTGAAGCGCATGATCCGCAACTGCCTGATCGCAGCGGGCAACAGCGGCGACCGTGCATTGCTTCCGGCCAGTCAGAAAGCATCTCGGCGATCCCGATCCGGTGATCGCCGAAAGTGCAGAATGGGCGCTTGCTCAGCTCGGATATTCGAGCGCGGAGATGCAGGTCGCCTGATCGGTGTCGGCGCCCGCGGGCGTCCTCGTATCGACGTGGGTGACGACGAGCGTGCCGCTTTGGCCGGGGTAGAGGTAGGCGTCGAGCACGCAATATTTGCCGCGGAACTGCAGCTTCAGGCTCGTCCCTTCCTGAACCTGGAAGGCGGGGCGACCGAAATGTACCGTGAGTTCCGAAGCGGTTAGACCCGTCAGACGCGTCGCATGCCGCTGTTGCACGGGAGCAGCCTGGACCGGTTGGGCGGGCGCAGGAGGCTCCGGCCTCGTGGCGCAGCCGGCGAGAAAGAGCGTTGAAGCGAGTAGGATCCGGCGCATTGCGGCATGGAATGCCCGCGCAGCGCGGCCGAGGCAAGGTTGCCGGGCACCGAATGCCCCGCTAGGCGCGCGGTTTTCCTGACCTCGCCGGAGATATCATGACCGTTCGCCGCCTCGACGTACTCGCAATCGGCAATGCCATCGTCGACGTGATTGCGGATGCTGACGACGAATTTCTGGCACGCGAGCAGATGCACAAGGGCGCGATGCGGCTGATCGACGAGGCCGAGGCAACCCGCCTCTACGACGCGATGGGTCCCGCGCGCGAGCTAAGCGGCGGATCGGCCGCGAACACGGTTGCCGGCGTCGCGTCGCTCGGTCTGAACGCCGGCTTCGTCGGCCAGCTCGCCGATGATCAGCTCGGAGCGATCTTCTCGCACGACATCCGCAGCCTTGGAGTCGACTTCGACACGCCGCTGCGCATCGATGTTGGAGCGACCGCGCGTTGCCTGATCCTCGTCACTCCCGACGCTCAACGGACGATGAATACCTTCCTCGGGGCGGCGCAGCGGCTCGCGCCTGATACCATCGATCCGGCGCAGGTAGCGGACGCGCACATCCTCTATCTCGAGGGCTATTTGTGGGATCCGGAGGAGCCGCGCTCGACGATGGTGAAGGCGATGGAAGCGGCCCGAGCCGCAGGCACCAAGGTCGCCTTCACTCTTTCCGACAGTTTCGTCGTCGATCGCCATCGCGCCGATCTCTGGGACCTGTTTCGCAAAGGCGGCGTCGACATTCTGTTCGCGAACGAAGCCGAGATCATGAGCCTCACCGAGCATGACAGCTCCGAGGAAGCGGCGCTCGCGGTCGCTTCCGAAGTTCCAACGGTGGTCGTCACCTGTAGCGAGAAAGGAGCATTCGCACTCTCGCAGGGACAGAAATTCTCGGTCAGCGCAGAGCCCATCCGTGCGCTCGTCGATACGACCGGCGCAGGCGATTTGTTCGCCGCGGGCTATCTTTCAGGCGAGGCGCGGGGCCTCGGTGTCGAGCAATCGCTGCGGCTCGGCTCGATCTGCGCGGCGGAAGTGATCCAGCATTACGGCGCACGGCCGGAGGCGGACCTCAGGGCGCTCGCCGAAGAATTGGTCGGCTAAAGCCGACTGAGCAGCTCGACGAGATTTCCTGAAGGATCGCGTACATAGAAGGACAATTCATCCTCCTCGACGCGCACCTCTTCGATCGCAACGCCGTTGCTCGCAAGCCACGTGCGCATGTCCTGTTGTCGCCAGCCCTCGGTCAGGATCGCGAAATGGTCGAGGTTGCGACCGGCGGAGGCTCCCTCGAGTGCCCACGCACCGTTCGGATCGTCAACGTCGACGAGCGTCACGCCCGCTGACAGCTCGGCCATCGCATGCTGGGGCAAGCGATGCTTCATCTCGCACCCTAGAACGCCGCAATAAAAGTGCTCCGCTTCGCCCATTCCGCGAACGTGCAGCAGCAAATGATCGAGACCGAGCAGCTTGAATGGCGGCCCGGTCACGATACCCGCTTATTCGGGCTCGCCGATGTCCTGGGGCGGCGCAGGCGCCCGTGGCATCGGTGCAATTCCGATCGATCCCGGCGCATCTGCCGCGAGTTCCGGCACATCCACAATGCCCCGCGCAACGTGGCTGTGGCGATAGCCGTAGAGGAAGTAGACCACGAGGCCGAGCACCGTCCACGACGACGAACAGCAGCTTCGACTCCACGTTCAGGTTGACGAACAGCAGCAGGCAGCCGGCGATCGACAGCGGCGCGACAACGAAGATCGCCGGCGTTCGGAACGGCCGCGGACGGCTCGGATCCCTCCTGCGCAGGATCATCACGCCGAGCGACACCGCCGCGAAGGCGAACAGCGTTCCCGCGTTCGAATAGTCGGCCAGCGTGCCGACCGGCAGGAAGGCCGCGGCGATCGCCACGAAAATGCCGGTGACGATGGTCACGATATAGGGCGTCCGGAACTGCTGGTGGACGGCCGACAGGCGCTCCGGAAGCAGGCCGTCGCGCGCCATCACGAAGAAGATGCGCGTCTGGCCGTACATCATCAGCAGCACGACCGAGGGCAGCGCGATCGCCGCCGCAAGGCCGACGAGGTTGCCGAACAGCGGGTTGGAAACCTCGCGCAGGATATGGGCGAGCGCCTCCTTCGAGCAGACCGTCGGCGCGTGCGCAGCCTGGCAGGCAGCCGAGGCGTAGAGCTCGGGCGAGCCCTCCTTGAAGGCGATGCCGGTCGCCGGATCCATCAGCGGCTGCGCGCCGAAGGCGCCGATCACGCCGCCGGCGACGAGCAGGTAGAAGACCGTGCAGATCAGCAGGCTGCCGATCAGCCCGATCGGCACGTTGCGCTGCGGGTTCTTGGTTTCCTCGGCCGCGGTCGAGACGGCGTCGAAACCGACATAGGCGAAGAAGATCGAGGCCGCGGCGCCAAGTATGCCGGTGCCCGACGAGCTCAGCGGATTGCCCCAGCCGCGCGGCGCGAAGGGGTGGAAGTTGGCGGTGTGGCCGCTGATCATCGGCAGGGTGATGATGAGGAACAGGGTCAGCGCGGTGACCTTGATGACGCACGAGCACCGCGTTGAACGTGGCGCTTTCCTTCGTGCCGATGACGAGAAGCGTCGTGACAAAGCGACGACGAGATCACGGCAGGCAGGTTGATCAGGCCGCCGACCTCGCCGCCCTGGAGGAAGCCCCACTGGATCTGGCGGCCCGACCTTCGAGGCATGGGGCAAGTGTACTCCGATGGAATCGAGAAGGCCGCGTGATGAAGCCGGACCAGCCGACCGCGACGGCGCTTGCGCCGAGCGCATATTCGAGGATCAGCGCCCAGCCGACCAGCCAGGCGACGATCTCGCCCATCACCGCATAGGAATAAGTGTAGGCGGAGCCCGCGACCGGCACCATCGAGGCAAGCTCGGAATAGCAGAGCGCCGCCAAGCGCGCAGACCGTGCCGGCGACGATGAAGCTGACCATCATGCCCGGGCCCGCCTTCTGGGCGGCCGTCGCGGTCAGCACGAAAATGCCGGTGCCGATGACCGCGCCGATGCCGAGCAAGGTCAGCTGGAACGCGCCGAGCGAGCGCTTGAGCGATTTCTTCTCGGCGGTCGCGAGGATTTCGTCGAGCGGCTTGATCCGTCCGCGGCCCGCTCGCGCGCGGTGCTACAGTGGCCATCGTCACTCCCCTACCGAATCTCAGTTTCGTGCCGCGACCCTAACGGTTGCAGTGCCGAAGGGCAATCCCCCTTCGACAGCGCCAATGCTTAGCGCGCGAGCATCGGCCCGAGCGGCCGTCCGGCGAAGATGTGCACGTGTAGGTGCGGCACCTCCTGCCCGGAGTTCGCGCCCGATGTTGGCGAGCAAGCGGTAGCCGCCTTCGACCAGCCCGGCCTCGCGCGCGATCTTGCCGACCGCGCGGACGAAGCCCGCGATCTCCGCGTCCGAAGCCTTGCGGAGAAATCGTCCCACGAGACATAAGGGCCCTTCGGAATCACGAGGATGTGGGTCGGCGCGAGCGGGTTGATGTCATGGAAGGCGAGCACATGCTCGTCCTCATAGACCTTCTTCGACGGCATCTCGCCGCGAAGGATCCGGGCGAAGATGTTGCTGTCGTCATAGGGTTGCGTGGCGTCGATCGGCATGTCCAACTCCGCTTGACCGTGCTCACCCGCTCGCTACCACCGAAGAGCGATGACCGACGAGACCCCCGAGAGCCTGATCCCGTACGACGAGATCGTGCAGGACGCGCTTCGCGCGGTGGTCGGGCGCGTGCTCGGCGAGGTCGAGCGCTCGGCGGGCTTCCCGGCGAGCACCATTTCTACATCACCTTCAAGACGCGCGCACCGGGCGTTTCCATCCCCAAGCATCTGCTCGAGCGCTTCCCGGACGAGATGACGATCGTCATCCAGCACCGCTTCTGGGACCTGAAGGTCGAGGAGGACGGCTTCTCCGTCGGGCTGTCGTTCGGCGGCGTTCCGGCGACGCTTCACGTGCCGTTCGCCGCGGTCACCCAGTTCCACGACCCGGCGGTCGAGTTCGCGCTGACCTTCCAGGCCGAGCGCCGAGGAGGCGCCGCACGAGGAGCATGAGGAAGCCGAGAACGACGCGCCGCCGAAGGCGAAGTGAAGGCCGAGGCGCCCGACGACGGCTCCAACGTCGTCAGCGTGGACTTCACACGGAAGAAGTAGCCGGTGCCGTCACCCCGGACTTGATCCGGGGCCGCCTGCCTTCAAGCGCGACCGCGCAAAGGATGCGATCCCGCTTTCAGCGGAATGACGGAAGAGGCATCATGCCGAGCACCGCCACCCGCACCGAAAGCGACAGCTTCGGCCCGATCGAGGTTCCCGCCGACGCCTATTGGGGCGCGCAGACCGAGCGCTCGATCGAGAATTTCCCGTTCGGCCCGCGCGAGCAGATGCCGCTCGAGATCGTCCATGCTCTGGGCTTCATCAAGCAGGCGGCGGCGCGGGTGAATGCGCGGATCGGCGGCCTCGACCCCAAGATCGCCGAGGTCGATCCAGCAGGCGGCGGGCGAAGTCGCGCGCGGCGATCTCGACAGCCAGTTCCCGCTGGTCATCTGGCAGACCGGCTCGGGCACCCAGTCGAACATGAACGCCAACGAGGTGATCGCCGGCCGCGCCAACGAGATCCTGACCGGCAAGCGCGGCGGCAAGGACGCCGGTCCACCCCAACGACCATGTCAACAAGAGCCAGTCGTCGAACGACAGCTTCCCGACCGCGATGCACATCGCCGCCGCGCGCGCGGTGCACGCGCGGCTGCTTCCGGCGCTGCAAGACGATGCACGCGCGGCTCGCCGACCAGGCGCAGCGCTGGGACGCGATCGTCAAGATCGGCCGCACCCACCTGCAGGACGCGACTCCGCTGACGCTCGGCCAGGAATTCTCCGGCTATGCGGCGCAGATCGAGGACTGCATCGCGCGGGTCGAAGGCGTGCTGCCGCGGCTGCATGCGGCTGGCGCAGGGCGGCACCGCGGTCGGCACCGGCCTCAACGCGCCCAAGGGCTTCGCCGAGGAATTCGCCGAAGGAGGTCGCCAACCTGACCCAGCTGCCGTTCACGTCGGCGCCCAACAAGTTCGCCGAGCTCGCCGCGCACGACACGCTGGTCGAGCTGTCGGGCGTGCTCAACGTGATCGCCGTCGCGCTGCACCAAGATCGCCAACGACATCCGCCTGCTCGGCTCCGGCCCGCGCTGCGGCCTCGGCGAGCTGAAGCTGCCGGAGAACGAGCCGGGCAGCTCGATCATGCCGGGCAAGGTCAATCCGACCCAGGCCGAGATGCTGACGATGGTCGCCGCGCAGGTGATGGGCAATCATGTCGCGGTGACGATCGGCGGGATGCAGGGCCATCTCGAGCTGAACGTGTTCAAGCCGCTGATCGGCGCCAACGTGATCCGCTCGATCAACCTGCTGTCGACCGGCATGGAAAGCTTCACCGAGCGGATGCTCGACGGCGCCGAGCCGGACGACGAGCGCATCGCCGAGCTGATGAACCGGTCGCTGATGCTGGTCACCGCGCTCGCGCCCGAGATCGGCTACGACAATGCCGCGGCCATCGCCAAGCACGCGCACAAGACAGGGCAAGACGCTCAAGGAAGCGGGGCTGGAGCTCGGGCTGGTCGACGAGGCGACCTTCGACCGGGTGGTGAAGCCGGAAAGGATGGTCGGCCGCTAAAGCGCCAGGTTCAGCCGCACGCCGAGATTGTCGATTCCCGGGTTCTCGCGGCCGAACAGCTGGGCGTGGCTCATGTGCACCCAGCTCGCCTCGATGCTGAGGCGGCCGTTGATCTGCGTGCCGATGCGCGAGCTCGGGCTCGAACAGGACCCGGCTGCCGAAGGCGATCTTGTCGGTCCGGATAGATATTTGTCCGCCGAGCCGTTGTGGATGGCGATCCCGAGGCCGGGCCGGATGTAGATGCGCTGGCCGAATTTCGCCGACAGGCCGACCGCCGCATAGCTCGGTCTCGCCGGCGGTATTGAGCGCGCCGAAGACATAAGGCTGGAGCGGCGTGTGGCCGATCGCATCGCCGCGATAGCCGAGCTGCAGGTCGGCGCCGCTTTCGATGCCGCTCTTGTCGGTCGGAAGCTTGACGTCATGGACGTAGACGCCGCCGAACAGCTCGCCCGCGTGCGCAGGCACGGCCGCCAGCAGGAGCAGGATGGGGCACAGTAACAAAGCAACTCTCACAATCCATTCTCCCTTCGGCATAGACGCATCAATGTTCGGCGGCGTGGATTGTGCCGCATCTCAAAATCATGCGCGTTCAACGCTTTCCTGCTAGCCATCGCAGGGCCGGGACGGGAGCACGAGGTATGTGGGGCGAGTGTCGTTCAAGAGTGCCTGGTCGCAGCGTGCGGCAATCGTCGTTTCGGGCTGCGACGCGCGCGGCAAGGTCGGATCACGTGATTCGGAATGTGGGGCGGCCAACACGCAGGCATTGCTTTTAGAGGGTGGACTTGCGGACGTCCAGTTCGACTGCGCATCGGGGACGATCGACGATCGCGATCTATCCAGCTAAGGACGGCTCCTTCTCGGTCAAGGGCACCTACCGGACGGGCACTCCCGGCCCGGTGAAGGTCGGGGAGTTCTTCACGAGCAAGGAGGCGCGTCTCGTCTGGGCAAATTGCCAAGGCGCGACCAAGAAAGCGCCGCGCCTGATGACGCTTCGTGCCTGACGCTCGAGGACGGGATCGGACGCTCGGTCCGTTCACGCTCACCGAAGGGATGCGTCCCCAGAGCTCACTCACTGCAGCCTGATCAACGGGCCTGCCACGCCTGGACGGCCGCATTGGGCGCAAGCAGGTTCCAAGATGTTGAGCGTCAGATTGTCGCGGATGACGAACAGCGGAACCAGCTCGAGCAGGATCAGGAGCACGATCGAAGCCCAGAGCGGCAGCTTGCGCGCGGCAAGGAAGCCGACGCACATCATCAGGATGTCGGACACCGAATTGATGACGCTGTCGCCGCTGTAGCCGAGCGCCGCGGTGGTCTCGCGATAGCGGTCGATGACCATCGGCGTGTTCTCGACCACCTCCCAGCTCGCCTCGATCAACAAGCGCGGCGAGAAACGCCACTCGACTGGCCAGCGCCGGAACGACCAGCCACAGCGCGGCATAGAAGAGCAGCCCGTGGACGATGTGGCTGAGGCTGTACCAGTCGGACAGCATCTGGCTGGTCTTCGGGCTGTCGCGCGCGCCGACCCACAGGTCGACCGTGCCGCAGGTGCAGATGGGATGGCGGCCCATCGCGAGCTCGATCGCCGCCGCGGCTGCGATGATGAGGAAGGCCGCGATCGGCGGCTCGCCGGTCGGTCATTGCGAGCACGAGCTTAGCAGAGCGATGGCGGCTTGCAAAGAACTGCCGTTCAGCCGAGACACGCGCGCATGCTGCGCACTTACGGCCCCGGACTGCGACGGACGAATCATCGACGCCGAAGCTCGAGCGAATTCCCGACGATGCGACCTGGATCGACCTCGAGGAGCCGACCCATGAGGAAGAGCGGCTCGTCGAGCGCTGCATCAAGGTCGATGTCCCGACGCAGGACGGAAATGGCCGAGATCGAGCCGTCGAGCCGCCTCTACGAGAAGAACGGCGCGCTCTACATGACGGTCAGCGCGCTTCGCGGCGTCGAAGAGCAGCATGCCGACCACCACGCCGATCGGCTTCGTTCTTGCCGGCAACCGGCTCGTCACGATCCGCTACGCGACGCCCAAGCCGGTGCGCACGTTCGAAAACCATGCCCGCCGCGACCCGGAGCTGGTGCGCGACGGCCCGACTGCGCTGGTGCGCCTGCTCGACGCGATCATCGACCGCCTGGCCGACGAGATCGAGCGCGTCAGCGCGACGATGGAAGAGCTGTCGCAGGAGATCTTCCAGGAGCAACCAGGAGGAGCGGCGGATTCCGGCCGAGAAGCTGACCGCGCTGCTGACCAGCATCGGCAGAGTCGCAGACACTGCTCACGAAGATCCGCTACTCGGCGGTCAGCAACGCTGCGGATGCTGAGCTTCTTCGGCGGCTCGAACCGCGTCCACGAGGAGGACCAGACGAGAGCTCCGGCACCACGTCGCGAGCCTGACGACCGACGTCACCTCACTGAGCGAGCATGCGAGCTTCCTGTCGACAACCTCACCTTCCTGCTCGACGCTTCGCTGGGACTGATCAGCATCGAGCAGAATGCGGCGATGAAGCTGTTTTCCTGGGCGGCGGTGGTGTTCCTGCCGCCGACCCTGATCGCCGGCATTTTCGGCATGAACTTCCACTACATGCCGGAGCTCAGCTGGCGCTACGGCTATCCCACTCTCGCTCGCGCTGATGCTCGCGACCGCGGTCGGGCCCTATCTCTATTTCAAGAAGCGCGGCTGGATTTAGGCGAGTCTCGGCGGCGGAATCGCTCGCGATCGCTGCTTCGGCATCGGCCGCCGCCCGGCGCCGCGCAAGCGCGGCATAGGCGAGCGCAAGCTCGCCGGCGACCGCGGCTTCCTCGCCGCGGCCCTTGGCGCGATGCGGCCGCGCGAGCTTCGGCGGCGCGCGCGGCGGAAATAGTCGCTGTCGTCGTGTCATGCAACTTCCCATTTAGTGCTGCTCCGATATAACAGAATTCCGAGGCAGGCCGTCGGCGATCCGGCCGCGATGGCTGTTCCGCTTCATCGCATCGATTGGGCCGAATCGCCGCGGTTTGCGGCCGCGGAGCGGATTGCTAAGGGCCGCGGCACCCCCATTTTGCGCGCACGCCACGCGCGTTCACGAAGACGAAGGACCGATGATCCCCACCGGCCAGGACAGCCTCCACACCCGCTCGACCCTCGAGGTCGAGGGAAAGACCTACGCTTATTATTCGCTGAAAAAGGCCGGCGAGGCGCTCGGCGACGTTTCGCGCCTGCCCTTCTCGATGAAGGTGCTGCTCGAGAATCTGCTGCGCTTCGAGGACGGCGAGACGGTCACTCGCGACGACCTCCAGGCGATGGTCGACTGGCTGAAGGAACGGCGGATCAACCGCGAGATCCAGTACCGCCCGGCGCGCGTGCTGATGCAGGACTTCACCGGCGTTCCGGCGGTCGTCGACCTCGCCGCGATGCGCGACGCGATGGCTCGAGCTCGGCGGCGATCCGCAGAAGATCAATCCGCTGGTGCCGGTGCATCTCGTCATCGACCACAGCGTGATGGTCGACGAATTCGGCAATCCGCAGCGCGTTCGAGAAGAACGTCGAGTTCGAATATGAGCGCAACGGCGAGCGCTACGAATTCCTCAAGTGGGGCAGCCAGGCGTTCGACAATTTCAAGGTCGTGCCGCCCGGCACCGGCATCTGCCACCAGGTGAACCTCGAGCATATCGCGCAATGCGTCTGGACCGACCAGGACGCCAACGGCGAAACGCTCGCCTATCCCGACACGCTGGTCGGCACCGACAGCCATACGACCATGGTCAACGGCCTCGGCGTGCTCGGCTGGGGCGTGGGCGGGATCGAGGCCGAAGCGGCGATGCTCGGCCAGCCGGTCAGCATGCTCATTCCCGAAGTGGTCGGCTTCCGCCTTCGAGGCGAGCTCAACGAAGGGATCACGGCGACGGACCTCGTGCTGACCGTCACGCAGATGCTGCGGCAGAAGGGCGTCGTCGGCCGCTTCGTCGAATTCTACGGGCCGGGCCTCGATAACCTGCCGCTCGCCGACCGCGCGACGATCGCCAACATGGCGCCCGAATATGGCGCCACCTGCGGCTTCTTCCCGATCGACGAGCGAACGATCGACTATCTGAAGCTGACCGGCCGCGACGACGCAGCAGATCGCTCTGGTGCGCGCCTATGCGCAGGAGCAGGGCCTGTGGCGCGACGCGAACTCGCCCGAGCCGCTGTTCACCGACACGCTCGAGCTCGACATGAGCTCGATCGAGCCGTCGCTCGCCGGGCCCGAAGCGGCCGCAGGACCGGGTGCTGCTCGGCGAGGTCGACGAGCAGTTCAATGCCGAGCTCGACGCCACCTATCACAAGGCGAACGACCCTCGCGTGCCGGTCGAGGGCGAGCAATTCGACTTCGGCAACGGCGACGTCGCGATCGCCGCGATCACCAGCTGCACCAACACGTCCAACCCTTCGGTGCTGATCGCCGCCGGGCTCGTCGCCCGCAAGGCCCGCGAGAAGGGCCTCAAGCCCAAGCCGTGGGTCAAGACCAGCCTCGCCCCGGGAAGCCAGGTGGTGACCGATTATCTCAACGAAAGCGGCCTCAGCGACGATCTCGAACGCGCTCGGCTTCGACCTCGTCGGCTATGGCTGCACGACCTGCATCGGCAATTCGGGCCCGCTTCGCCGAGCCGATCAGCAAGGCGATCAACGACAACGACCTGGTCGCCGTCAGCGTGCTCTCGGGCAACCGCAATTTCGAAGGCCGCGTCTCGCCCGACTGCCGCGCCAATTATCTCGCCTCGCCGCCGCTGGTCGTCGCCTATGCGCTCAAGGGCACGGTCCGCTCCGACATGATCAACGAGCCGATCGGAACCGCCTCGAACGGCGAGCCGGTGTTCCTCAAGGACATCTGGCCGTCGAACGAGGAAATCCGCTCGCTCATCGACGCGCACGTCCATTCGGAGATGTTCCGCCGCCGCTACGCCGACGTCTATCAGCGGCGACGAGCGCTGGCGCGCGATCGAGATCACCGGCGGCGAGACCTACAGCTGGCCGGCGCTTTCGACCTACATCCAGAACCCGCCCTATTTCACCGGCATGACGATGCAGCCGACGCAGCTCGCGGACATCGAGCGCGCGCGGCCGCTGGCGATCTTCGGCGATTCGATCACGACCGATCACATCTCGCCCGCCGGGGCGATCAAGCCCGACAGCCCGGCCGGCCGCTATCTGCTCGAGCACGGTGTCAGCCGCGGCGAGTTCAACAGCTACGGATCGCGCCGCGGCAACCATGAAGTGATGATGCGCGGCACCTTCGCCAACATCCGCATCCGCAACCGCATGCTCGACAATGTCGAGGGCGGCTTCACCCGCTACGCGCCGACCGGCGAGGTCATGCCGATCTACGACGCGGCGATGCTCTACAAGCAGGACGGGCGGCCCGCTCGTGGTCATCGCCGGCAAGGAATATGGCACCGGAAGCTCGCGCGACTGGGCGGCGAAGGGCACGGTCCTGCTCGGCGTCCGGGCGGTGATCGCCGAGAGCTTCGAGCGCATCCACCGCTCCAACCTCGTCGGCATGGGCGTGCTTCCGCTCCAGTTTCGCGACGGCGAGAATGCCGCGACCTACGGCCTGACCGGCAAGGAGAAATACACGATCAGCGGGCATCGCCGCGCTGAAGCCGCGCGCAGGATGTCGAAGTGAAGGTGATCTCGCGACAATGGCGAGGAGCTCAGCTTCACCGCGCGCTGCCGGATCGATACCTACAACGAGCTCGAATATTTCAAGGTCGGGCGGCATCCTGCATTACGTGCTGAGGAGGCTGGCGGCGGCGTGATGGCGCTGCCGGCCTGGGACCTCACCCGCTGGCTGGTCGAGATTGCCGGCTGGGGCGGAGCGGCGCTCATCCTGCTGGCCTATCTGCTGCTGTCGGCCGGCAGGCTCACGGGCCAGTCGCTCGTCTATCAGGGCATGAACGTGGTCGGCGCGGCGGGGTTCGTGATCAACGGCTGGTGGCACGGCGCAATGCCGTCCGCCGCGCTCAATGTTCTGTGGCTACTCATCGGAGCAATCGCGTCATGGCGGATCATCAGGAAAAGAGGATCGTCGACCTCAGCCATGTGATCGAGCATGGCATGACGACCTACAAGGGCCTGCCCGGGCCGCACATCTGCGACTTCTGGACGCGCGAAGGCATCGGCCGCGAACTACGACGACGGCTCGACCTTCCAGATCGGCCGGATCGACATGGTCGCGAATACCGGCACCTACCTCGACAGCCCGTTCCATCGCTACGCCGACGGCAAGGACCTTGCTGAACTGCCGCTGCCGTCGCTCGCCGACGTCCCGGACATCGTCGTTCGCCGGCCGTGGGAGAAGGAAATTGCCATCGACGCCGGCGACTTCGAGAGGCTCGGATGTCGCGGAAAGGCCGTGCTGGTGCACACCGGCTGGGACCGGCACTGGCGGACCGAAGGCTATTTCGGCGAGCATCCCTTTCTCACCGCCGAAGCCGCGGACTGGCTGGCCGACCACGGGCGCTGCACTGGTCGGGATCGACAGCTGCAACATCGACAACATGCACGCGCGTGCGCGCCCCGTGCACACGCGCCTGCTCGGCGCCGAAATCCCGATCTGCGAGCATATGACGGGCCTCGGCAGCTTCCCCGACGAGGGCTTCCGATTCTCCGCCGTGCCGCCGAAGGTGAGCGGGATGGGGACCTTCCCGGTGCGTGCTTATGCGGTGCTCGACTGAGCGAGCGCGGCGCTTGAGCCAGTCGGGAATGATGGCGTTGTCGAGGGAATCGCATCGACGCGCGCGTGAACGACCGAGAGGTCGAGCTCGGGATACTCGACGCGGGAGCGCTCACCGCCGCCGCCGACGGTCGACGAACAGGCGCCGGTTGATCTTCTGCCGCCAGTTCATTCGGGCGGTATTCTCCTGGCCGACGAAGCATCCCTTGGTGAAGCTGACCCCATTCAGCTCGGCGGCATTGCACTCGAGCCAGAGCAGGTCGCCGAGCTCGGCTCGGCCTTCGCAGACGCCGAGGTCGAGGCGGTGCTCGAGCCAGCCGCTCGCCGGCTCGCTCGGCAGGCGCAAGCCAGCGCTTTCCGAGCGCGGCCGAGCCGCGGATCGGATACACCCTTGCCCGCCTCCACCGACCAGTGGACGGCGAGGCGATCATCCCGCTCGATCCGGATCTGCCGCCGTAACCGGTAGATCGCCAGCCGCTTGATCAGATCCTCCGCAGCTTCCACTTCGCAGTCGAGCAGGAAGTCGTCGCCGTCGTCCCAGACGAGGAAATCGAACAGGCATTTCCCTTGCGGCGTCAGTAGGCCCGCCCAGACTGGAAGCACCCCGGTCACGTCGCTGGTAACGAGGCCCTGCAGGAAGCCGCGCACGTCCTCGCCGGAGAGTCGGACGAGTGCTCGGTCGGTCAGGGTGGTCGCGGCCATGGGTCTCAGTTAGGGAGCGGCACGTGGCTTCGCAAACGCTGACCATCCGCCGGCCCGACGACTGGCACGTGCACCTGCGCGACGGCGACATGCTGCGCGCGGTCGCGCCTTATACTGCTCGGCAGTTCGCGCGGGCGATCGTCATGCCCAACCTGGTGCCGCCGGTGACCACGCCGGAAGCTGCATCCGCCTATCGGGCGCGGATCGTCGAGGCGACGGGGCCAGGCTTCACGCCGCTGATGACCTGCTATCTGACCGATGAGAGCCAATCCCGACGAGATTGCGCGCGGCTTCGAAGACGGCATCTGGGTCGCAGCGAAGCTCTATCCGGCGGGAGCGACGACCAACAGCGCCAGCGGCGTGACCAACATCCGAAACATCTATTCTTCGCTCGAGCGGATGCAGAAGATCGGCATGGTGCTTTGCATCCACGGCGAGGTGACCGATCAGCATATCGACGTCTTCGACCGGGAGGCCGTCTTCATTGACCGGATCCTCTCGCGGCTCGTCGAAGACTTTCCCGAGCTGAAGATCGTCCTCGAGCATATCACGACTGCCGAGGCCGCGGACTTCGTCCGCAATAGAGAGAATGTCGCAGCGACCGTCACGCCGCAGCATCTCATTATCAACCGCAACGCCATCTTCGCCGGCGGGCTGAGGCCGCACGCTTATTGCCTTCCGGTGGCCAAGCGCGAAAAGCATCGCCTCGCGATTCGCGAAGCGGCAACCGCCGGCTGGCCGAACATCTTCCTCGGCACCGACAGCGCCCCCCACGCGCGCCTCGCGAAGGAGTCAGCCTGCGGCTGTGCCGGCATCTTCAACGCGCCGTTCGCGCTCGAAAGCTATGCGTCGGTCTTCGCGGCCGAAGGGGCGCTGGATAGGTTCGAGGCATTCGCTTCAGAGAACGGCGCTCGCTTCTATGGGCTGGCGCTCAACGAAGGCACCGTCACGCTTGAGCGGGGCGAGGTCCAGGTTCCTGAACGAATCGAATCGCACGACATCGATCTCGTACCCTTCCATGCCGGTGAGACGCTGGCGTGGAGGTTCGTCGCTTAGTCAGTGCTACCGGTGCCGCTTGGACCGATCACCGCGGTATAATGATCCTCGAGCCGCTGATAGCATTCGCAAGCGCGCCGCTTGAGCCCGGCCCGATCCACAACCCGCACGATTCCTCGGGTGGTGGTGATCAAACCCTCCGAGCTCAGTTCCTTGACCACGGCATTCACGGTCGTCCGCTGGACTCCGAGCAGGCCGGCCAAGGCCTCCTGAGTGAGCTCGATGCGATCCCCGGCTCGGGCTTGGGCATGCAGGAGCCATCGCGCCGCTCGCTCAGTGATCGAGTGGAAAGCGTTGCACGCGACCGACTGCATGACCATCGAGAGCAGATAATCTGAAAAGCGGCAGAAGAGATTGCCGACGAACGTTGAGCCTTTCTTGGCATCCTCGAGCGCTGCCATCGGCACCCGAAATGCTTTGCCGCCGACCAGCACCTCGGCCCGCGTGAACGCCGGCGCATGGCCGCAGCTTACGATTCCGCCGACAGCTCCTCGGTTGCCGATGGACGCCACCTCGATCGAGCGCCGCTCGCCAAGTTCGGCGACCATCGTGATGAGCGTAGACCCCACCGGAAACAGCGTCGATCGAACCTGTTCGCCGCGCCTCGAGCACCGACTCACCGGATTCGAGATCTACCATCGTGCCGAATGGCTCGATGAGCGCGCGCGCCTCGCGCGAGAAGGTCGATAGCAGGCGGTTGCCTGCGAAGGCCTCGTCGGCCTGATTAAGCTCGTCTGTTGTCACCTGCACCACGTCTAGGATTCCTGATGTGCCGCCAATCTCGTTACGAGCGCGGCTCGATAGCCATAATGCCTGTGGAGCGAAGTTGCTCCATCAGCAGTAGACCGCTTCGACGCGACGGTGCCCGCCGACGAGCAAGCAGTCCGCGACCAACCGAAGTGGGGCGACATCCACAAGGCTGCGGCGCTCGTCGATCAGGTCGACAAAGGTCCGGTAGATGTCAGGATATTCGCCGATTCCGCTGTCCGCGCTCGCCTCTCCATTGAGAATCAGCCGGGCGCCGCCGGCTTCGAGACGCACGCTCGTCCCATCGCCGGTTTCGAGCGTGATCGTCCACTCCTCGCCTTCGGTTCGGCGCCAGTCGAGGCTGGCGGCCAGCGGACCATCTGCCTCGGGACTGTAGAACGTCACATCGGCGGCGATCGGTGTTTGCGCGTTCTCGGGGATGCTGAGATCGGCGGCCTGAACGAACAATCCACCCGGAAAGATCTTCGTCGCAATCGAAAAGGCGTTGATGCCCGGGTCGAACACGCCGAAGCCGCCGGGCTCCCAAATCCACTGCTGGCCCGGGTGCCATTTGTGCACGTCTTCATGCCAATGGATCTGCATCGACTTGATGCGTTTGCCAGCGAGGGCTTTGGCGGCTGCCTCGACGGTCGGATGGTGCTGAGCGTGCCATGTCGTGAAGAGGGTGACCCCCGTTGCTTGGGCGAGGCAGTCGAGGTCGGCGATTTCGGCTAGCCCCGCGGTCGGCGGCTTTTCCAGCAAGCAGTGGAGGCCCGCTTGGATGCATTCGCGGGCGATCTCGTAGCGCGGCGCTGGCGGCGTGGTGATCGCGACGGCGTCCAGATGAGCGACGCTACGAATGAGGTCGCGCCAGTCGGTGAACTTCTCTCCAACCCCCTGACCGGAGCGGCTGGACGTCGCCACCAGGTCGAAGCGTGAATTCGCTTTGATCGACGGAACGTGCTGGTCTTCGGCGATCTTGCCATAGCCGATGATGGCGATGCGAAGCGGCTTCATTGCTTCACTCCGGCGACATAGGCCCGCGCCTTCTCGAGCGTCTCCGCGGCGGACTGGCCAGGCTTGTACAGACCCGAACCGAGCCCGAAGCCCGTCGCGCCCGCGTCCAGCCAGAGCCGCATATCGTTGGGTTTGACACCGCCGACGATTAGAAGAGGGATGTCGCTCGGAAGCACGGCGAGGTGCGCTTTCAACACAGAGGGCGTCGCTCCCTCAGCCGGAAACAGCTTGAGCGACGTTGCGCCGGCCCGGATCGCCGCGAACGCCTCCGACGGCGTGAAATAACCGGGCGAGGAGACTAGTCCCGCTTCGGCGGCAGCAGCGATGACGGCGGTGTTCGTATCCGGCGAGACGATGATCCGGCCGCCAGCGTCACGGACCTGTGTCACCTGGTCGGCGCTAAGCACGGTGCCCGCTCCGACAAGCATCGAATCCCCGAGCCTTTTCGCGAGCCGCTCAATGCTCCGCAACGGGTCCGGCGAGTTCAGCGGAACCTCGATAATCCGGATGCCGCCTTCCTGAACCGCCTCGCCGACGGCCCTCAGCTTCGTCGGGAGTCATGCCGCGGACGATCGCGATCAGCGGGCATTCGTCGAGATAGCGGTGCAGCAGTTCCTTCGCGCTCACGTCAGATCCTCTTCGCAATCTCTTGAATGCCCGCGAGGAAGCATTGTTCACCGTCGAGCTCGACTGACTCACGTTTGGCCTGGGCGAGCGCGGCAACGTAGAGCTTGGTGAGCTCCGGGCGGCCCATGACCATGACCTGTGCACCAGTCGGCACCTGAAGCCCGATTCGGACGTCGGTGCCGATCAGCAACCCGCTTGCATAGGAAGCCGCGTCCTCCTTCTTCATCTGGCCGAGGAGGACGCTTGCGCGAACGGAGAACAGCTCGGCGGGCAAGGCCTCGTTGAAGATCGCATGGCGGGCGGCGTCCCGAAATGTCTGATCGTCCGAGACGGGCCCTTTCAGGAGGTCTGCCAGGATGCTGTGCTCCTTGAGGAGGCTGAACAGCTCGCCGGTCATGACCGTCTGGAAGCTCTGGATCCGGCTCTGGTGAAGCACGGTCCATTTGTTGTGGGTGCCCGGGTGGCAGACCAGGGCGTCGGAGCCGACGAGACCGGCGGCCGCAGCGCCGAGCAGCTGGACTTCCTCGCCGCGCATGACATCGGCGCGGCCCTGCCCGATGAACGAAACGCCGGGAACGATGGCTTCGCGGTCGCTCGGCCAAACCAGCTTCTGAACAAGCTCTTCGATCCCCGCCGGGCACGCCACATAAGGCGCCTCCTTCCAGCCGCGGTTCGATCCGACCATCCCGGCAAGCAAGAGCGGTCTGTCGCCGAGCCGCTCCCGGATTTGCGCGACGGCAGCGGGGAAACCGCCGTGCGGGACTGACAGAACGCCCTTCGCGTCCTCGAATTCGTCCTCGCATTTACCTTCGGAATCGAGCCGATAGGCCCGTCGATTTGTCGTTCCCCAATCGACCGCGATGAAACCGTCTGCCCAGCGCATGCTTTATTCGCCTTAGCCGAAAACCTGCATTGGTCGACAATGCTCCAAACGGTTTTCGTTTGCGGCCCGTACCGCTATCGGTTCGCCGCGTTCTGATGCGGGCCGCTTGAAGTGAAGCGGCCGTCCAAGGAGATTAACTCATCGCCAACTTCATGTTCGCGACCGGGATCGAGAACAGCATCCCGACGATCAACCACGGCAAGACGCGCGTCGATGAGATGGCGGTCTGCGGCCACTATGAACGCTGGCGCGAAGACTTCGACTGCGTCCAGGAGGTCGGGATCAACTATCTCCGCTACGGGCCGCCGATTTACAAAACCTATCTCGGCCCCAACAAGTTCGACTGGGAGTTCGTGGACCTCACCTTCGCCGAATTGAAGCGTCGCGAGATCACGCCGATCGTCGATCTCTGCCATTTTGGGGTGCCGGACTGGATCGAGAACTTCCAGAACCCTGACTTCCCTCGCCTGTTTGCGGCCTATTGCGGCGAGTTCGCCGAGCGCTTCCCGTGGGTACAGCTCTATACTCCGATCAACGAGATGTTCATCTGCGCGGTCTTCTCCGCCAAGTACGGCTGGTGGAACGAGCAGAAGAAGGACGATCGCTCGTTCGTCACTGCGCTCAAGCACCTCGTGAAAGCGAACGTCATGGGGATGATCGAAATCCTCAAGCGCCGCCACGACGCAATCTTCATCCAGTCGGAATCGTCCGAATATTATCATGCGGATTCGCCAGGAGCGATCGGCCGGGCCGAAGTGCTCAATCAGATGCGCTACCTCAGCCTCGACCTGAATTACGGACGGCGCGTCGACAGCGGCATGTATCAATACCTGCTCGATAACGGCATGACCCGCGAGGAATATGAGTGGTTCCTCGAGCATCGCCTCAAGCAGCACTGCATCTTCGGAAACGACTATTACCAGCTGAACGAGCACCGCGTGTTCGCCGACGGCCATACCGTCGCCGCCGGCGAGACCTTTGGCTACGCCGAGATCACCCGCCAATATTACAATCGCTACGGCCTTCCGGTGATGCATACCGAAACCAACCTGTGGGAGGGTCCGCACGGCGACGAAGCGGTCAAATGGCTGTGGAAGGAATGGGCCAACGTCCTCAGGCTCCGCAACGTAGGAATCCCTACTGTCGGATTCACCTGGTACAGCCTGACCGACCAGGTCGACTGGGACACCGCGCTTCGTGAGCAGAACGGCAACGTCAATCCGCTCGGCCTTTTTGATCTCGACCGCCGGATCCGCAACGTCGGCCGCGCCTACAAGCAGCTGATCGCCGATTGGCGCAATGTCTTGCCCGCCTCGAGCGTGTGCCTCGTCGTCCCGATCAAGAAGATCAGCGACCATCCCGACGACGACGACGACGCCGCTGGGCGCAAGCTGACCGGGACCGGCGGCCAAGTGACAGACTCATGAGCAAGCTGAAGATCGGGAGGATCGAGACCTTCCACGTCCCGCCCCGCTGGCTGTTCGTTCGAGTCGAGAGCGAGGACGGGGCGTTTGGCTGGGGCGAGGCGAGCCTGGAAGGCTGGGCCGAGCCCGTGGACGGCGTCTTTGAAATCTATCGCGACCGGTTCATCGGCGCCGATCCCTTCGCCATCGAGGACATCTGGCAGGTCGGGTTCCGCGGCGGCTTCTACCGTGGCGGAGCGGTCCTCATGTCGGCTTTGTCGGGGCTCGAGCAGGCGCTCTGGGACCTCAAGGGCCGGGCGCTCGGGCTGCCGGCATGGCAGATGCTCGGCGGCAAGGTGCGCGAGAGGGTGCGCTCCTACGCATGGATCGGGGGCGACCGGCCGAATGAGATCGCTGAGGCTGCCGAGGTTCGAAGCAACCAGGGCTTCACCGCGGTCAAGATGAATGCGACCGCCGAGATGGACTGGATGGGGACTCCAAAAGCGTTCGACGAAGTCGTCCAGCGTGTGGTCGCCGCGCAGGCGCAGGGAATGGACGTCGGGCTCGACTTCCACGGGCGCGTCCATCGACCGATGGCCAAGCAGCTCGCCAAGGTGCTCGAGCCGCTCGGGCTGCTGTTCATCGAGGAGCCGTTGCTGTCCGAGAACCCGGAAGGGCTAAGGGAAATCGCGGCGTTGGTGTCGACGCCGATCGCACTTGGTGAGCGGCTCTACACACGCTGGGAGTTCAAGCCGGTGTTCGAGCATGGATGGGTCGACATCATCCAGCCCGACCTCAGCCACGCCGGCGGAATCCTCGAGGTGCGCAAGATCGCCGCGATGGCAGAAGCTTACGACATCGCGGTCGCTCCGCATTGTCCGCTGGGGCCGCTCGCGCTCGGGGCCTGCCTGCAGATCGCAGCCTGCACTCCCAACCATGCGATCCAGGAGATCAGCCTCGGAATCCACTACAACACCGGCGGCCACGACCTCCTCAATTTCTGCACCAACAAGGAGGCGCTGACTCCGATCGACGGCTACTTGCCGGTGCCAGAAGGACCGGGCCTCGGGATCGACATCGACGAGCCTTCGGTGCGCGAGGCGGATAAGGACCGGCATCGCTGGCGCAACCCGATCTTCCGCAACAAGGACGGCAGCTTTGCCGAGTGGTGAGGCGGTCGAGTTGATCGACGTCAAAGATTTGGGCGCCGTTGCGGGCCAGAATGCACGGGAATATCGTTCACACCGTGACGGTTGCGAAGTTTGGGCTTTGCATATTGGCGCTTGCTGCAGCGGCAGCCGACGCTTCGCCGCCGCCGCCTCCACCCTCATATGTTTCCGGCGTTGAGGCTTTGCTTACCCATGGCGCCGGCACCGACACCCAGGCTATCCCCGCGATTTGAAACGCGTGCCACGCTTCACGAGCTCGGTGGCGACCACAAGATCCATGCCATCCGGACGCTCGTAGGCACGGAGTTCTGGATCAGGCCATAGGTCTCAGTGGCATTTGAAGCGGTCGAAGGGCTCCAGGCAGGATTTGCAGCGCCATTGCGCCTTGCAGGGGGTTGAGCCGAAGCGGCTCACCTCTTCCGTATCATTCGATCCGCAACGGGGGCATTCGGCTGTGGCCGATGGGTCGGGCGGCGCGATGCCATAGGCTTTGAGCCGCTCGCGTCCGCGATCGGTCATCCAGTCGGTCGTCCACGGCGGGAACAGCACGCGCTCGATGTGGACGTGGCTGAAGCCGGCCTTGTCGAGCGCCTCGCGGATCAGCATCTCGATCGCGACGGTCGCCGGGCAGCCGGTGTAGGTCGGACTAATCAGCACTCGTGCCGGATTTTCCGCAAACCCACGAACGATGCCGAGGTCGGTGATCGTCAACACCGGAATTTCCGGATCGGGGATGGTCTCGAGAACGGCCATGACGGCCGCCTCGTCGAGAGTCTTTTCCGCCACCGAAGCCATGACGGGAATATTACACCCGTTCGAGCGCGAGCGCAATTCCCTGGCCCACGCCGATGCACATGGTGGCAAGCGCGAGCTTGCCGCCGGTGCGCTGCAGCTGTTCGGCGGCAGTGAGTGCGAGCCGTGCGCCGGACATTCCGAGCGGATGGCCGAGCGCAATCGCGCCGCCATTGGGGTTCACCTGCGGCGCGTCGTCGGGAAGGGCGAGCTGGCGAATCACGGCCAGTCCCTGCGCTGCGAACGCCTCGTTGAGCTCGATCACATCGAAGTCGCCGATCTTGAGGCCGAGGCGCTTCATAAGCTTTTCCGAAGCGGGTGCCGGCCCGATGCCCATGATGCGAGGCGGAACGCCGGCGACTGCGGCGCCAAGCACGCGAGCCTTGGGTGTCAAACCGTTTCGCTTGGCTGCTTCTTCCGAAGCGATGATCAGTGCCGCTGAGCCATCGTTCACGCCGGAAGAATTGCCGGCGGTGACTGTGCCGTCCGGACGCACGATCGGACGCAGCTTGGCAAGCGCTTCCACGCTGGTGGCGCGGGGATGCTCGTCCTTGTCGACGACGATCGGTTCGCCCTTGCGCTGCGGGATTTCGACCGGAACGATCTCGGCGGCGAGGCGGCCGTCTGCTTGCGCGGCGGCCGCCTTCTCCTGGCTGCGCAGCGCGAATGCGTCCTGGTCCTCGCGGCTGATCTGGAACTCCTGTGCGACATTCTCGCCGGTGCTAGGCATGGTGTCGTCGCCATAGGCCGACTTCATCTTCGGATTGACGAAGCGCCAGCCGATGGTGGTGTCATACATCTCGGCATTGCGATCGAACGCGCTCGTCGCCTTGGCCATCACGAAGGGAGCCCGGCTCATGCTCTCCGAGCCGCCAGCGACGATCAAATGGGATTCGCCGCCGCGGATCGTGCGCGCCGCCATTGCGACCGCGTCGAGGCCCGAGCCGCACAGGCGGTTGAGCGTCACTCCACCCGAGCTGTCGGGAAGCCCGGCGAGCAAGCCCGCCATTCGTGCAAGGTTGCGGTTATCCTCGCCCGCCTGGTTGGCGCAACCGAGGATCACGTCGTCGACCTCGGACCAGTCCACGCTGGGATTGCGGTCGATCAGCGCCTTGATCGGGATCGCGGCAAGGTCGTCGGCACGGACATGCGCAAGCGCTCCGCCGTAGCGGCCGATGGGTGTGCGAATATAGTCGCAGATGAAGGCGTCGGTCAGAGAACGCCCCTGCGTATCTGGTCGAGCTCGATACTTTCGAACAGCGCCTTGAAATTCCCCTCTCCGAAGCCCTCGTTGCCCTTGCGCTGAATGATCTCGAAGAAGATCGGGCCGATTACATTCTGGGTGAAGATCTGCAGAAGTAGGCCCTGCCCATCGGTCGGAGCGCCATCCATAAGGATGCGACGCTTCTCGAGCTCGGAAATGCTTTCCTCATGGCCTTTGATGCGCTCGGGGAGCATTTCATAATATGTGTCCGGCGTGTCCTGGAAGGCAACGCCACGGCCGCGCAGGACGTCCACGGCTTCGTAGATGTCGGAGGTGCCGAGCGCGATGTGCTGGATGCCCTCGCCCTTATATTCGCGGAGGAACTCCTCGATCTGGCTCTTTTCGTCCTGGCTCTCGTTGAGCGGGATGCGGATCTTGCCGCAGGGAGAGGTCATGGCCTTGGAGAAGAGACCGGTCTGCTTCCCCTCGATGTCGAAGTAACGGATCTCGCGGAAGTTGAAGAGCTTCTCGTAAAACTCGGCCCAGACCGCCATCCGGCCGCGGTGCACATTGTGCGTCAGATGGTCGATGTAGGTGAGTCTGCTGTCGAGCTCTTCCAGCCTCTCGCCGGCGTCGTCGAAGAAGTCGAAGTCGACATCATAGATCGAGCCCCACTGCCAACGGCTCCGCCGTAGCGGTCGACGAAGAAGAGGCGCGAGCCGCCGATGCCCTCGATCGCGGGGATGTCCATCTCGCCGTGCGCGATGTCGTTTTTGACCGGCGTTGCGCCGAGCCTTACGGCGCGCTCGAACGCAGCCTTGGCGTCCTTGACCCGGAAGGCCATCGCGCAGGCGCTCGGCCCATGGTCGCGCGCGTACGCCTCGGCATAGCTGTCGGGCTCGGCGTTGATGATGAAGTTGATCTCGCCCTGGCGGTGGAGCGTCACATCCTTGCGCTTGTGCTTCGCAATCGCCGGGAAGCCCATCTTCGTGAACAGGTCGCGAAGAAGCGTCGGATCGGGCGCCGTATATTCGACGAACTCGAACCCGTCGGTGCCCATCGGGTTGTCGAGACCGAGAACGCCTTTGTCCTCGGCTAGCTGGGTGGCCATTGCTGATGCTCCTTTGCGGCCCAACTGCGCTTGGCCGAACTGCATTTCAAGGCTCGTCGTCGTTGCTTACGTTCACTGATGTCACGTGGTGAGGCGCCATTTTCCGTGAACTTTGAGGGCCCGGCAGCGCAAGTGTTGAAGGCTGGTCTGGCGGTCGGGCATCGCAGCAGGCTAAATGATTGGAGAGCCTGTAGGAGAGGAGATTCTGCAATGGACGCTCCCGACGAATGGACGCTCGAGGATGGCGGAATAGCGCTGATCCGAACGTTCAAGTTCAAGGATTTCAGCGAGGCGTTCGGCTTCCTGGCGCGCGTCGCGCTGCACGCCGAGAAGGTCGACCACCACCCCGAATTCACCAGCGTGTGGAATCGCGTGGACTTCCGACTGACCAGCCATGATTCGGGCGGCGTGACCGATCGTGATTCAAAACTCGCCGAAGCGATAAGCCGACTTGCAGGAAGCTAAGGGCAGCGATGGGCGGAAGTCCGACATTGGGAAGGGTTCGCGACTGACTCAGGAAAAGGCCGGATATCCGTCCCACATTCCAAACCTTAGCTCGAGTGACTCGAGTCCCGCTGTCACCTGGGAGCTGAGACGTCATGTCGGCTAAACACGTCACTTTGGACCGGAAAGCGCGTCGGGCCCTGATGATGGTTGGCGTGATCCTGCTGCTAGTGTTGGTACTTGCAGTCTGGAGTTTCAGCGGCAGGCTCAAGGAGAGTATCGCGCTCACCAGTTCCGTGTCGAAGGACGAGCGGCTCGTCGTGATCGACAAACAAACCATGGTCATCGAACCACAAGCGCTCGGCCAAACGATGGCGGCCTGGCTGAGGTCGGGGAACGAGAAGACGCTGAGCTTCGAGCTTAGCGACCGCAGTTTTCAGGCGAATTCGGCAACGCCGAGCAACCTCACCGTGATGAGGGTTGGGCAAGTTGCAGCAGTCACCGAAGCAACGCCAAATGTGACGATACACATTCTTGAGCCCATCGATGTCGCGAACGCGACCAGCGGACAGCTGGAGGAGCAACGTGCAAAACGGCTCCGCCAGGAGTTTGTGACCGGCGGCGTAAGCGAATCTCGAAGTCACCATTGAACCTGAGCGAAACGGTCTGTCTTTCGCGAAGAGCCCCTATCTGGCCGTCCTACTGTCGAAATGAGCGGCAGCGACAGGACTTTGAATCCCGGCGGCGGATCAATGGACTGGGTCGAACGCGGCGAATAGCCTTGCGTCTCACTTCCTCGATGCAATCCAATCGTTCACGCGCGTTTCCAGCACCGGCAGCGGCTGCGAGCCGTCGCTGATGATAAGGTCGTCGAACGCCTTCACGTCGAACTTCGCCCCGAGCGTGTCTTCGGCCTTCTTCCGAAGCTCCATGATCTTCAGCATGCCGATCTTGTAGCCCGTCGCCTGTCCCGGGAGCGTGATGTAGCGCCGGACCTCTGAACGCGCCTGGTCGGGTGAGAGGCGGCCGGTCTTCTCCATGAAATCGACCGCCTGGTCCTCGGTCCAGCCGAGCGCGTGGATGCCGGTATCGACGACGAGGCGCGCGGCGCGGAAGTGCTCCTGGTCGAGGTGCATGAAATCGTCGGCGACGTCGGGATAAGCGCCCATCTCCTTGCACAGCTGCTCGGCGTACAATGCCCAGCCCTCGTTGAAGGCGACATAGCCACCCGCCTTTCGGAACTTGGGCGTGCCGGTCTGACGGACCTGGATGTCCCCGGCCATCACGTGGCCGGGAATACCTTCGTGGCACATGAGGTCGGCGAGGAGCGCTGGATCGGGCGTCTTGCCGAGCAGGTGGACATAAACCCGGCCCGCACGAACGCCGTCGGGGCTCGGCGGAGCGGCATGGGCGGCGCCGCCGGCGACTTCGCTGAACGAGGGCTCGCGAACCACTTCCGCTCGGTACTGGGGAAGGTTGTTGAAACGTTCGGAAAGAAGCGACCGGTTGTGCGCGACGATGGTGTTTGCGCGCTTCAGGTAATCGGCGCGCAGCGCATCGGTCCACGGCTGCGGCGGGAAACGCCTGGCGCGATCGGCATAGAAAGCGTTGCGGTCCGCGAAGCCGGCCTTCCGGGCCAGCGCATCCTGCTCGCCTTCGATCCGCTTGAGCTCGCTGAGGCCAATCTGGTGGATCTGATCAGCCGTCAGGTCGAGCGTCGTGTTCATCCTGAGCGCCGCAGCATACCAGTCGGCACCGCCCGGGAGCGAAATAGCACCGACCCGGCCGCTCGGCGCGGTCGGAAGCTCGCTCCTCGCCCACGCAATCACGCGCTCGTAGCCGGGCTTGATCGACAGGAGCGCGGCGCTCGTGTCGGCGAGCAGCGCGTCCGCGTCGGCGGCGCTAATCTTGCCGCCGGACTGGAGCTTGCCGACCTTCGCCTTGGCGTCCGCCCACAAAGGAGAATCCTTGCCGCGCTCGAACGGAGCGCCAGTGACGATCACTTTGCTGCCGTCGATCACGCGCTCGATCTCGAACTTCGGCGCGCGGATGCCTTGTGCGTCCAACTCCTTCGACTGGGCGATCGCAGTGTCCAGCACATTGGGAATCTGCCGGATCCGCGCGTTATAGGCGCGCATGTCGGCGGCATCCTGCACTGTATGCGTGTTGATTAGGAAGTTCGGCAGCTGCGAGTGAACCGAATAGAGGAAGGAATAGAAGGGCGGCTGGAAACGGCGGTACTTGTACTGAAGCTCCATCCGCTGAAGTTCGGTTTCCCAGATGTCGTAGTTGGTCTGGCCCTTGGGCGAAAGCTTGGACCGGTCGAACTGGGCCTTCATCCGGGCGACGCTGGCGCGGCGCGCTTCGAGGCGCTGGAGATCGGCGGCATCGCTGATGTCGTCGAGGCGGTCCTCGCCTTCTTTCATGCCGAGGCGGGTCGCGAGCTGGGGACGAAGCTTCAGGTCCTCGGCGAATTCCTTGTCGAGGAAGGCGGTAAGACGGGCATCTTCGGCATTGGCTGTCGCAGCCACCGGTGCGGACTGCGCTGAAACTGCGGAAACCTGAGGCACTGCGACGATCGCTGCAGCGACGAACAACCAACGCGAATGACGCATTCTTCCCTCCCTTAAGGCGGAGGGACCGTAGCACCGCAACTCGCGTCCGCAATGGCCCGGAATCGGTGCTCCCGGTTAACCATGAACTGCAATGATTTGGCAGCGCGCACAGAGGAGAATCATCGCACCGACGCCATTCAGGCGTTCAAATGGTTAACTTCGGAGGGGACGATGTACCAGTTAATGAAACTTCTCCGCAGCATACGTGGTGCGAGCGCGATCGAATATGCGCTCGTCGCATCCCTGATCTCGATCGCGGGCATCGTCGCCATGACTCAGCTCGGGAACAAGATCACCGTCATGTACAGCAATGTCTCGAACCACCTGAACTAGGGCACTTTGCCGGCCATTGATCGTTCAGGCATGACATGAGATACGGCACTGCAATGACCCGCACGCTTGTCAGCCCAGTTTATTATTATCCCGACGAGGTTGGGATCGGGCTGACGCGCGCCTAGTTCAGACGACCAACCTCGACCCGCCCCGGCCTCCGCGGCGGGTTTTTTATTGCCCATGAAGGACGACAGGAATGCTGCAAGAAAAGATCAAAAAGGACGCTGCCGCCCGCGAATGGGAATCCTACGTCGTCCCGCAATGCTGGGAATCCTTCACGGAGGACGACCATGCGGTCTGGGACCTGCTGTTCGCCCGCCAGGTCGAGCTGCTCGGCACCCGCGTGGTGTCGCGCGTTCCTCGACGGCATCGACCTCCTGAAGCTGTCGCACCCGGGCGTTCCCGACGTCGAGGGGCTGAACGCGATCCTCGAGCCGCGCACCGGCTGGCGGACGGTCGCCGTGCCGGGGCTGGTGCCCGGACGACATCTTCTTCGCGATGCTGTCGGAGCGCGTGTTCCCGGTCGGCAATTTCATCCGCACGCGCGACCAGCTCGATTATCTCGAGGCGCCGGACTGCTTCCACGACATGTTCGGGCACATCCCGATGCTCGCCCATCACGATTATGCCGAGATGGCCCGGCACGTCGGCGAGCTCGGCAGTCGCTGCGATCGCGGCGGGTGAAGGGACATCGCGCCGCGCGGCTTTACTGGCACAGCGTCGAGTTCGGGCTTGCGAGGGAGCATGGCGAGCTCAAGATCCTCGGCGCGGGGCTCGCTTCGAGCTTCGGCGAATCGCACTTCAGCCTCGAGAGCGACGAGGTCGAGCGGCTGCCCTTCTCGGTCGAGCGGGCGGTGAACACGCCCTACAAGCACGATGCCTTCCAGCCGCGCTACCTCGTCTCCGAATCGCTCGAAAAGACGATTGCCGAAGTGCTGGCGCTTACGCCCGAAGGATTGCTCGCCCTCTAGAAGCCACGCTCTCCGCGTGTCGGCGCTGCGGCTCCGGTCTGCGGAAGCACCAGGTTCAGATAGACCGCCTCGAGCGCCACCCGCTGCGCATCCTCCTCGGGGACGATGCCGGCTGCGTGGCCGCCTTCGATCGCCTCGTCATAGTAGAATTTGTCGCCGCATTCCTCGAGCTTCGCGGCGAACTTGCGCGCGTGGCCGGGATGTACGCGGTCGTCGCGGGTCGAGGTGTAGATGAACGGCACCGGATATTTCACGCCGCACTTGAGGTTCTGGTAGGGCGAATATTTGCTGATGAACGCCCAGTCGGCGGGAACGTCGGGATTGCCATACTCGCCCATCCACGATGCGCCGGCGAGCAGGTGCGAATAGCGCTTCATGTCGACAAGCGGCGAGCCGATGATTGCGCCGCCCCACAGGTCGGGCCGCTCGGTGATCGCGACGCTGGCCATCAGCCCGCCGTTGGAGCGGCCCGGAGACCGCGAGGCGGCCCTTCTGGGTGATGCCGCGCGCGATGAGGTCCTCGGCGACGGCGTAGAGGTCGTCATAGGCCTTCTGCCGGTTCTCGCGCAGCACCGCATTGTGCCACTTGGGCCCGTATTCGCCGCCGCCGCGGATGTTCGCGAGGACATAGGCATTGCCCTCCTGCACCCAGAAGAGCGCGAGCGGGCCGGAGCGGTAGGGCTCGTGCACGAGATAGCTCGGCGTCTGCGCGAGCTCGAACCCGCCATAGGCGTGCATCAGCACCGGAACCGGGCCGGTCACGTCCTTCCGATGGACGAGGAAGTAGGGAATCTTCGTCCCGTCGGGCGAGGTCGCGAAATGCTGCTCGACGACCATGTTCGAGGCGTCGAACTGCGGCGGGCAGCGCCTGGATCGCCGCGGGCGCGGCTGCCGGCTCGACGCGGAACAGGGTCGGCGGAGTCAGCATGCCTTCGACCGTCGCAAAGGCGAGGTCGGAGGTGGACGCGGTCGCATTGAGGTGGATCGTCGACTTGTCGGGGAGCGCGACCGCGGCTGCCGCTCCAGCTGCCGTCGGGCGCGCGGGTGAGGGCCGTGAGCCGCCCCGACACGTCCTCGAGATATTTGACCCACAGCTTCGAATGGCTCGCGGAGACTTCCTCGACCGCCTGGTGCTCGTTGGGAACGAACACCGTCTCGATCGCGGGCGTCTTGCCCGGCGAGCAGGTCGGGAATCGAATAAGCGACGAGCGCGCCAGCAGGATGGCCCTGCCACGGCGTCTTGAGCGACGCGATGACGCGCCCGTCGAGCACGTCCGACGATGTCCGCGTCATCGGGCAGCGGCGACGGCACGAGGCGGCCGTCCGGGCGCGATATGGCTGACCTTGTGATGGTAGAAATCGACCGCACGCGGTGAGGATCGGCCAGGTGCGGTCGCCGTCGACCAGCGAGTCGGGCGTTGACCGAAACGTCGCGTCTTCTGCCCCTCGGCAAGCGTCGTCGCAGCGCTGACAGTGGCGTTCCGCGCTTCCACAGCTTCACGATTCGCGCATAGCCGGAATCGGTGAGCGTTCCGGGGCCAAAGTCGGTGCCGACGAACAGCGCGTCGGGACCTCGCCCATGACACTTCGCTCTTCGCGTTCGGAAGGAAGAAGCCGCCGGGAATGAAGGCCGCCTTGTCGAGGTCGAACTCGCGCACCTCGACGGCGTCGCCGCCGCCGTTCGACAGGCTGACCATGCAGTCGACATAGGCGGGCGAAAGGCAGGTCGGCGCCCTTGAACACCCATTTCTTGTTGTCGGCCTTGCTCATCGCGTCGATGTCGAGAAGCGTTCGCCATTGCGGCTGGCCGGAGGCGAAGGCGGCGAGCGGCGACACGCGCCAGATTCCGCGCGGATGCTGCTCGTCCTGCCAGAAGTTCAGCACCTTATCGCCGAGGATCTGGTCGGGCTCGGCGATCTTCTGGTTGGTCGACAGGAGCGCGAGCGCCTTGGCGCGATAATCGGCAAAGCCGGGCTGCTTTTCGAGCGCGCGCAAGGTCGCAGCGTTCCACGACTTTGACCGTGGCGAGGGCGCGCGCGCCGTCGATCTGCTCGAGATAGAGGTTAGGATCGGCCGGCTGGCGCTACGGACGCTGCCGGAAGTACCGCAGCAAGGACGCCAACAGCCGCAAACGCTCGCGCGAACTCGATTCATCTTGATCTCCCTCGGCTCCTCACTCTGACTCACGGCCGCTATCGCGCCTCGCAATGGCAGTCGAGCGCGCTATAGCCGAATTGCATGGCTGGAGTCGACGAAGGGCGAATATCGGAGCGGGCACGATCCCGCGCACGCTGCGCGACGCGCTCGGCTGCTTTGCGACCGGAGTGACGGTCGTCACCTGCCTCGACGATCGAGGGCAGGCCGGCGGGGCTTGACGGTCAACAGCTTCACCTCCGTCTCGCTCGATCCGCCGCTGCTGCTCGTGTGCCTTCACAAGATGGCGGCGAGCGCGGAGGCGCTGACCGGCGCGCTCGCATTTCGCGATCAACGTGCTTCAGACCGGACAGCAGCCGGCCTCGATCCGCTTCTCGACACGGGACGAGGACCGGTTCGGAAACACGCCATGGTCATGCGGCGAAGCGGGCGCGCCGATCCTCGAGGAGTCGCTTTGCGTGTTCGAGTGCGAGCGCTTCGCGGTGTACGACGGCGGCGACCACCACATCCTCGTCGGCCAGGTCGTGAAGGCGAGCTTCGATCCGAGCCTCGACCCGTTGCTTTACTTCCGCGGCCGCTACCGCCGGTTGCACTTCGACTAGCTTCCGCTAGGCACGCGCCAATGCTGGCACTGGATTTCGTCAAGGCGAACCGCGAGACGGTCGAGCGGGCGATCCGCGACAAGGGCGTGGATCTGCGATCTCGACGCGCTGCTCGCGCTCGATTCAGAAGTGCGCGCGGCGAAGACCGAGATCGACCGGCTGCGGGCCGAGCGCAACGCGGTCAGCGCCAAGTTCAAGGACGCAAGCGCCCGAAGAGAAAGCCGAACTGGGCCGGCAGGCGAAGGAAGCCGGGGCGCGCGCTTCGGAGCTGGAGGGCGAGCTTTCCGGACAAAGAAGCCGAGCTCAAGGCGCTGATGCTGAAGCTTCCGGGCATTCCCTACGAGGGCGCGCCGGTCGGGCCGGACGAAAGCTACAATGTCGTCATCCGCACAGTCGGCGAAGTGCCGAAGTTCGATTTCGAGCCGCTCGACCATGTCGCGCTGATCGAGAAGAACGACTGGGGCGACCTGTCGCGAGTGACTCAGGTGTCGGGCAGCCGGACCTATTGCCTGAAGGGCGGGCTGGCGCTGCTCGAGACCAAGCTGATGGGCTGGGCGCTCGAGCAGATCGCAGCGGCGGGCTTCACGCCCGATCACCGTTCCGGCGATCGCGCGCGAGCAGGCCTTCCTCAACCAGGGCCAGTTTCCCGGCCATCGCGAGGAAACCTACGAGCTTCCGAACGACGACTTGTGGCTCGCCGGGACCGCCGAGGTAGTGCTGACCTCGCTTCATGCGGGCGAGATCATCGAGGCCGACAAGCTGCCGATCCTCTACGCCGGCTTCTCGCCCTGCTTCCGCCGCGAGGCAGGAAGCGCCGGCAAGGACGTGCGCGGGCTGCTGCGCGTCCACCAGTTCGTGAAGGTCGAGCAATATGTCGTCTGCGAGGCCGACGACGCGCAGTCGGCCGAATGGCACGCGACCCTGCTCCGGCTTGCCGAGGAGATGCTCCAGGCGCTCGAAATCCCCTATCAGGTGATCGAGACGTCGACCGGCGACATGGGCCTTGGCAAGTATCGCATGAACGACATCGAGAGCTGGGTGCCGTCGCTCGGCAAATATCGCGAGACCCACAGCTGCTCGACGCTTCACGACTGGCAGGCGCGCCGCGCGAACATCCGCTATCGCGGCAGCGGACGGGAAGGTGCGGTTCGCCCATACGCTCAACAATACGGCGCTCGCCTCGCCCGCGAATCCTCGTTCCGTTGCTCGAGAACCACCAGACCGCGGACGGTCGCGTGAAGCTGCCCAGGGCGATGCAGCAGCTGATGGGGCGCGAGTTCCTCTGAGCGCAACCGACCGCGCAGCAGTGGGAAGGCGACGATGCTCCGCCTCGGACACGGCAACTGGGGCGAGATCGCCTGGAACATCGGCCGCATGGTCGGCACGTTCCGCAAGCGCGGACCGCGGGGCCCACTCGACGGACAGCCGGTACTGGTCATCCCCGGCTTCCTGTGCAGCGACCAGACCACCTTCTCGCTTCGCCGCGAGCTCGCCCGGGCGGGTTTCCGAGTGCATGGCTGGAAGCAGGGATGGAACCTCGGCGCCAAGCCGGACACGATCGACAAGCTTCGCGAGCGGATCGACAGCCTTGGTCACGACCGGCCGATCGTCATCGTCGGCTGGAGCCTCGGCGGACTCTTCGGGCGCGAATATGCGCGATATCATCCGGATCAGGTGAAGGCGGTGATCACGCTAGGGTCGCCCTTCTCCGGCGACCCGCGGCAGAACAATGTGTGGAAGCTCTATGAAAGGGTTGCCGGCCATGCGGTCGACGATCCGCCGCTTCCGCGGATCACGGACAAGCCGCCCGTGCCTCACCTTGCGATCTGGTCGCGGCGCGATGGACTGATCGCGCCGCGCTCCGCTCGCGGCCTCGATCACGAGCGCGACAAGGAGGTCGAGCTGCAATGCCACCACATGGCGTTCGGCATTTCGAGGCGCGCCGCGCGCGACGTGGTTCAGGAAGTCCGGAAGTTCCTTCAAGAACAGGCCTGAATCCAGCCGCTTGGGATTGCCTGTCACAAGACCTTCGCCATTTCGTCACATCGGAGACTCCTCGCGCAGTCATAAGCGGCCCACTACCGCCCGAGTCGCAGGATTGACTCTTTCATCCGAGTTGCCGGATAAAGAACAAAAGAAGAACGAGAACGTTGTGAGTCGTGTGGCTGCAGGCCTTACCCTGGTCGTCGGCGGTGCAAGCCGTGCGGCCAAAATTGACCAGCTCCCCAGCGGGCTGGGCGAGCGCTGGCACCTGCCTGCGCCGTCCAGCCCCACCCTTTCCGAACTGTTCTCCGCCCATCCTCGCGACGCGGCTGGGCAGGGTTCCTGCTTGCGCAGATCGCGATGGATAAGCCGCTGTTGTGGGTGCAGGAGCGGATGGCGATCCTCGAGAGCGGGCGGGTCCATCCGCCGGGCCTCCCGACCCAAAACCTCATCCATGTCGAGGCGCGCGACGCCCGCGACGCGTTGTGGGCAATGGAGGAGGGCTTAAGATGCTCGGCCCTGTCCGCCGTGATCGGCGAGATCTGGGGCGATCCGAAAGCGCTCGATTTCACCGCTACGCGGCGGCTCGCCGTCGCGTCGGAGCGGTCTGGCGTGGCCGCCTTTTTGGTTCGCCTCGGCGGCCACGCCAATTTGAGCGGGGCGCGGATGCGCTGGCGGATCGCGAGCGCCCCGTCGCTGTTCAACGATCTCGATCTGCGCGCGCCTGGACTGCCGGTGTGGGATGTCGGAGCTGTTCCGCGCGCGTTCGATGCCGCCGGGACGATGGAGCATCGCCGGTGAAGCGGGTGCTTTCCATCTGGTTGCCGGCGATCTGGCGGTCGAACGCTGGGCGAAGAGCAGCGCCTCACCGCCTGACGATCCAATCGTCCTCACGGTCGAGGGAACGCACGGGCCGGTCATTCATGCCGTCACGAAAGCCGCCGCCGAGCGCGGGGCCCGCGCTGGCGCGCGGTTGACCGATGCACGCGCGCTCGACCCTGCGCTGGTCGCCGTTCCGGCCGATCCCGAAGGGGATGCAGCGCTGGTACAACGGCTGGCGCGCTGGGCAGGCCGCTGGTCGCCGCTTGTCGAGGTCGACGGAGACGGGCTGCGGCTCGACGTCACCGGAGTCGCACATTTGTTCGGCGGAGTGCACGGGCTCGTCCGCGATGTGCGGCGCAGGTTCGCGGCGATCGGATTGACGGTTCGGATCGCGATTGCGCCGACTGCTGTGGCAGCATGGGCGCTGGCTCACTCAGTCCCTCTCCCCAACCCCTATCCCGCGAAGGGGAGAGGGGTTTAATCGAGCAGCTCTCACCGCTTCACATTTCCGCGCTCCGCCTCGACCCGGACACAGTGCGCACGCTCGAGCGGCTGGGGCTCAAGACGATCGGCGCGTTGATCGATGTCCCGCGGCTCGCACTGGCACGGCGGTTCCGCGGAGCCGAAGACGTCGTCGAGGCACTCGACCGCATGCTCGGCCGCAAGCCCGAAGCGCTGACCTCGGTCGCGGCGGAGCTGCCGCCCCGTGCAACGCTTCGGCTCGAGGAGCCGGCAACGCATCCCGAAGCGGCCGGACAGGTGCTGGAGCGGCTGATCCCAAACTTGGTGCGGCAGCTGCAGGAGCGCCATCTCGGTGCCCGGCGGCTGTCGCTCCAGGGATTATCGAGTCGATGGAGCGGTGGCGGCTGCGATGTGTTGCGACGACGATCCCCAGCCGCGATCCGAAGCACTTGCAGCGGTTGCTCGGCGACAAGGCGGCAGCCCTCAATCCGGAGTTCGGATTCGACGCCTTCGCGCTGGTGGCGGATTGGGCCGAGGATCTTCGAGCGGCGCAGGACAGCCTCGTCGAGGAGTCGAGCGGCGAACGCGAGGTGGCGCGACTGGTCGACCGGCTGACGGTGAAGCTTGGCCCGAGGCGCGTGCGCAAGCCGCAGCCTTTCGAGAGCCATTTGCCGGAGTGCGCGAGTGGGTGGGCGGCGGCTGTCGCGCCGCGAAGCGGCGGAAGGGAGAGGGGGCGTTCGGTTGGCCGACCCCTCTCCCCAACCCCTCTCCCGCAAAGGGGAGATGGGCTAAAGCGCCCCCAGCGCCTCCTCGACCGGCCCGAGGCGATCGACGTCATTTACGCGACTCCCGAAGGCATGCCGCGGCGCTTCGTCTGGCGTCGCGCCGTCCATGACATCGCTCTTGCCGAAGGACCGGAGCGGATTGCGCCCGAATGGTGGCGTCAACCCTCGTCCGCTCGATTGCGCGATTATTATCGGGTCGAGGACGGCGAGGGTCGCCGCTACTGGATCTATCGCGAGGGTGTGATCGGGGACGGGCGCGGCGGGGCGCCGAACTGGTTCATCCACGGGCTTTTCGGCTGATGCCCGAGAAAGAAGGATTTTCGCGCGTGAAGCTGGTGAGGCGCGATGACATGCCTCCAGCCGCCGACGACGCCGTCGCCGTTATGTAGAGCTTGGCGTCGCTTCGCCATTCTCATTCCTGCGCGGCGCTTCGGACGCGATCGAGCTGACTCTGACGGCATTGGCGCTTGGCTATGACGCCATCGGCATCGCCGATCGGAACACGCTGGCGGGGGTGGTTCGGATGCACAGCGCGTGCACGACCGCACGGATCAGGCCGCTGATCGGCTGCCGCCTCGATCTCAACGACGCGCCGAGCCTGCTCGCTTATGCGATCCACCGCGAAGGTTACGGCCGTCTGTCGCGCCTGCTCAGCCTCGGCAAGATGCGCTCGGAGAAGGGCGAGTGCACGCTAAGCCTTGCTGACGTCGCCGATCATTCTGAGGGAATCGCCTTCATCGCCTGGCCGGAGGACGATCTCGACGCCTTCGAAGCCGAGCTGCCACGCCTTCGCGCGGCATTGACGTCACTGCGGCATGTCGTCGCAAGCTGGCTTTATCGCGGCGGCGACAATGCGCGGATCGAGCGCCTGGACCGCCTCGCCAAGCGCCACGGATGTACGATCCTGGCGACCAACGACGTCCATTATCACTTGCCCGAGCGCCGGCCATTACAGGACGTCGTCACCTGCATCCGCGAGAAGACGACGATCGCCAACGCCGGCTATCTGTTGAACCCCAATGCCGAGCGCCATTTGAAATCGCCGGACGAGATGATCCGGCTATTCGAACGCTGGCCGCATGCGATCTCCGCCACGCGCGAATTCGCGGATTCACTGCACTTCAGCCTCGACGAGCTGAAGTACGAATATCCGAAGGAGACGGTGCCCGAAGGCCGCTCGCCGCAGGAGCATCTCGAACATTTGACGTGGGAAGGCGCTCGAGGACTCGCTGGCCGGACGGCATTCCAGACAAAGTGATGAATCAGCTCAATTACGAGCTTCCGCTGATCGAGCGGCTCGATTTCGCGCGATACTTCCTGACGGTCCACGACATCGTCGCGTTCGCGCGCGAGCTCGACCCGCCGATCCTCTGCCAGGGGCGAGGCAGCGCCGCCAACAGCGCGGTTTGCTATTGCCTAGGGATCACGGCGGTCGATCCGTCGGTAAATGACCTGCTGTTCGAGCGCTTCATTTCCGAGGAGCGCCGCGAGCCACCCGACATCGACGTCGATTTCGAGCATGAGCGGCGCGAGGAGGTAATCCAGCACATCTACGATAAATATGGCCGCGACCGCGCCGGGATCGCCGCGACCGTGATCCACTATCGCCCGCGCTCGGCGATCCGCGAAGTCGGCAAGGTGATGGGCCTCAGTGAAGACGTCTGTGGCGCGCTCGCCTCGACCATCTGGGGGCATATGGAGGCCGAACTCGAGGAAGAACGCGCCAACGACGCGGGACTCGATCTCAGCGACCCTCATTTGAAGCGCACGATCCGCCTCGCCGAGCAGCTGGTCGGGATGCCGCGCCATTTGTCGCAGCATGTCGGCGGGTTCATCCTCACCGAGCGGCCGCTCACCGAGACCGTGCCGATCGGCAATGGCGCGATGGATGACCGCACCTTCATCGAATGGGACAAGGACGACATCGACGAGCTCGGGATCCTGAAGATCGACGTGCTCGCGCTCGGGATGCTCACCTGCATCCGCAAATGCTTCGACCTGGTCGCGCAGCATCATGGCGAGCGGTGGGAGCTGGCGACTGTCCCGCATGAGGTGCCCGAGGTCTATGACATGCTCTGCCGCGGCGATTCGCTCGGTGTGTTCCAGGTCGAGAGCCGGGCGCAGATGAACATGCTGCCGAGGCTTAAGCCGCGCTGCTTCTACGATCTCGTCATCGAGGTCGCGATCGTCCGGCCGGGGCCGATCCAGGGCGACATGGTCCATCCCTATCTGAAGCGCCGCGGCGGCAAGGAGCCGGTGACCTTCCCCTGCCCGCATCCGAAGCATGGCCCTCCCGACGAACTGGAGAAAATCCTGGGCCGGACGCTCGGCGTGCCGATCTTCCAGGAGCAGGCGATGAAGATCGCGCTCGATGCGGCGCGGTTCAGCTCGGAAGAAGCGAACCAGCTCAGGAAAGCGATGGCGACCTTCCGATCGAAGGGAAACATTGGCGAGCTCGAGGAGCAAGATGGTCGGACGGATGGTCGACCGCGGTTACGACATCGAGTTCGCGCAGCGCTGCTTCGACCAGATCAAGGGCTTCGGCGAATATGGCTTCCCCGAAAGCCATGCGGCGAGCTTCGCGCACCTCGTCTACGTGTCGAGCTGGCTCAGGTGGAAATATCCCGCGGCCTTCGCCTGCGCGCTCCTGAACTCGCAGCCGATGGGTTTTTACGCGCCGGCACAGATCGTCCGCGACGCGCGCGAGCATGGCGTCGAGGTGCGCGAGGTGGATGTTAACCACAGCGATTGGGATTGCTCGCTTGAAGATGGCGCGCTGCGCCTCGGCCTGCGTCAGGTCGACGGGCTGCAGCGCGAATTCAGCGGACCGCCTGGTGACGCGTCGGCCCTATGCGAGCGTTGAGGAGCTGCAGAGCCGCGGACGCGTGCCGGTGCACGCGATCCAGCGCCTCGCGGCGGCCGATGCGTTCCGGTCGATGAGCCTCGATCGCCGCTCGGCGCTATGGGATTCGCGCGCACTCAAGCAAGCGCCGGATCTTCCGCTGTTCACTTATGCCGAGGCCCGCGATGAAGGCAGTGAAGAGTGTCCCGCGCAGCTTCCGGCGATGCCGCTCGCCGAGCATGTGATCAGCGACTACCAGACGATCCGACTCAGCCTCAAAGCCCATCCGATGCACTTCCTTCGCGCGCATTATGACGCGCAGAAGTTCGTCACTGCCGAACAGCTGACATCCCTGAAGGACGGCAGGCGCCTGTCGATGGCGGGCGTGGTGCTGATCCGCCAGCGGCCCGGGACCTCGAAGGGCGTCGTCTTCATCACCATCGAGGACGAGACGGGGATCGCCAACCTCGTCGTCTGGCCGGCGGTGTTCGAGAAGCAGCGCAAGATCGTGATGGGCGCTCGGCTGATGGCCGTGCACGGAGTGGTTCAAAAGGACCCCGACAGCAATGTGATCCACGTCGTCGCCGGAGGGCTTGAGGATCATACGCACCTGCTCAGCCGATTGAGCGACGATTCACTGCTTCCGGCGAACCTCGAGAAGGCCGACCACGCGGGAAGTTGGGGACGTCCGCCCAATCGCCACCCGCGCAATGTCGAAATCATCCCGAAAAGTCGGGATTTCCATTAGTCATCACCGTCCGGTACAAGTTCGCCCCGCAAAGGAGGCGAACATGGCCGCACTTGCACTGATTGCAGCTCTCGCCGCCCAGGCCGCCGCAGCCGCATCGTCGCCGCTCGACGGGACCTGGCGAAGCCCGGGAGGAAATACGATCATCAAGATTGCGCCATGCGGCGACAACCCGTGCGGGACCGTCGTCTGGGCCACCGACAAGGCCAAGAAGGACGCAAGCAAGACCACCTCAGATCTGGTGGGCGCTCAGCTCCTGACCGCTCTCCAGCAGGACAAGAAGGGACGCTGGGCGGGCAAATTGTTCATTCCCGACAGGAACATGCGGGTGACGGCGAAGCTCGATCGCCTGAGCCCGACGCAGCTCAAGGTCTCCGGATGCGCCGCTGGCAAGGAGCTGTGCAAGGCGCAGCTGTGGACCGCATTCACAGCCGATTTGCCGACTGACGGCTCCGTTCCGGCGCCGCAATAGACCCGATCGAAAGGAAGCGCAGTTCATCGGATGGCAAGCTGAAGGTGCGATTTTTGCCGCAAAGCATTGCTAAAGGGGTGCAATGAAACGCTTTTTTCTTGCGCTCGTAGGATTTGCGGTTGCCTTTGCGCCATCCGGCGCGGCTGCCAAGAGCCTCGAGGGACGGTGGAAGAACGGGGCAATGGAAATCGTCATCGGGCCGTGCGGACACAGCCTGTGCGGCCGGGTCGTCAAGGCCTCCCAGCAGCAGCGCACGAAAGCTCAGCGCGGCAGCGGCACCCATCTCATGGGCTCACGGGTGATCGACAATATCGAGCCGTCAGGTCCCGGGACCTGGCGCGCCGACGTGTTCCTCGCCAGCCGAAACATGAATGCAAAGGGTACGATCGAAGCGGTCGGGCCTGACCGGCTCGCGGTGCATGGATGCGTCCTGGCGGTGATCTGCAAGACGACTCACTGGGATCGCGTCAGCTAGCCGAGCGCCGGTAGGCCTTTCGCAATCTCGCCATCGAGCACTGCCGCCTGAAGCGCGCTCATCTCGTCAGCCCAGTAACGGTCGGCGGTGAACTGCGGCGAGCGGGCGCGTACTGCAGCGTGGATTTCCCGAAGCTTCGGCGAGGTCTTGAGCGGCGCGTGATAGTCGATGCCCTCTGCCCCCGCCATCAACTCGACCGCTATCACGCCGGCGGCGTTGCGCGCGATCTGCGCTGCCTTGCGCCCGGCGATCGGCGCCATCGAGACATGATCTTCCTGGCCCGCCGAAGTGGGAATCGAATCGACGCTCGCCGGAAAGGCGAGGCTCTTGTTCTCGCTGACCAGCGCGGCGGCGGTGACCTGTGGAATCATCAGGCCTGAGTTCACGCCGGAATCCGGAGTCAAGAAGGCAGGAAGGCCGCTCATCTTGGGATCGACGAGGACGCTTACCCTCCGTTCGGAAATCGAGCCTACCTCACATAGCGCAATGGCGATGGTGTCGGCGGCGAAGGCAACCGGCTGGGCGTGGAAATTGCCGCCCGAAATGGCGGTATCTTCATCGGCGAACACGATGGGATTGTCGGTCACGGCGCCCGCTTCGATGGTGAGCGTGCGCGCGGCATTCTCGAGCAGGTCGAGCGCGGCGCCCATGACCTGCGGCTGACATCGGAAGCTATAGGGATCCTGCACGCGGTCGCATTTGACATGGCTGACGAGGATTTCGCTGCCTTGGAGCAGGTCGTGAATGGCGGCAGCGACGCGTATCTGGCCGAGCTGGCCGCGCAACTGCGAAATGCGCGGATCGAAGGGTTTGGCACTTCCTTTCAGCGCATCGACCGACATTGCGCCGGCGGCGACGGCGGCCGCGAAAACGCGCTCGCCCTGGAACAGAGCATCGAGCGCGAGAGCCGTACTCGCCTGCGTGCCATTAATGAGGGCAAGACCTTCCTTCGGGCCGAGCTGGAGCTCATCGAGGCCAATGCGCTGGAGCGCATCGCGTGCAGGGAGCAGCTCGCCCGCAACATCGATGCGCCCATAGCCCATCAAAGCCGAGATCAGGTGAGCGAGCGGAGCGAGATCCCCACTGGCGCCAACGCTTCCCTGTGACGGGATGACCGGCATCGCGTCATGATCGAGCAGCCGCTGAAGCGCCTCGATCACGAGGATGCGAACGCCCGAATAGCCGCGGCCCAACCCAAGTAGCTTCAAAACGATCATCAGCCGCGTGACGTGACGCGGGAGCGGGTCGCCAAGCCCGGCGCTGTGGGACAGGATCAGGTTGGTCTGAAGCTCGGCAAGGCGGTCGTTCGGGATTCGCGTGTTGGCCAGCAGGCCGAAGCCGGTGTTGACGCCGTACACCGTTTCACCGCCGGCGACGATTCGGTCCACGGCCGCGGCCGACTCGGCGACGCGTTGCATCGAGGAGTCGTCGAGCGAAGCTTCCGCGCCGCCCCAAAGCTGGCGCAACGTCGCAACGTCGATCGATTTCAGGATTCAGCTTCATCCGCCCACCATCGGCAGATCGAGGCCCTGCTCACGCGCACATTCGATGGCGATGTCATAGCCTGCGTCGGCGTGGCGCATGACACCGGTGCCCGGATCGTTCCAAAGCACCCGCTCCAGCCGGCGAGCCGCATCGTCGGTGCCGTCCGCGACGATCACCATGCCGGCGTGCTGCGAATAGCCCATCCCGACACCGCCGCCGTGGTGCAGCGATACCCAAGTCGCGCCCGACGCAGTGTTGAGCAGGGCATTGAGCAGCGGCCAGTCGCTGACGACGTCGCTGCCGTCCTTCATGCTCTCGGTCTCGCGGTTGGGCGAAGAGACGCTTCCGCTGTCGAGATGGTCGCGGCCGATGACGATCGGCGCTGAGACTTCACCGTTCCGAACCATCTCGTTGAAAGCAAGCCCGAGGCGGTGGCGCTGGCCGAGGCCGACCCAACAGATGCGCGCCGGAAGACCCTGGAAGGCGATCCGCTCACGCGCCATGTCGAGCCATCGATGTAGGTGCGGATCGTCGGGGATCAGCTCCTTCACCCTCTGGTCGGTGCGGTAGATGTCCTCGGGGTCGCCGGAGAGCGCGGCCCAGCGGAAGGGACCGATCCCTCGGCAGAAAAGCGGGCGGACGTAGGCGGGAACGAAGCCTGGGAAGTCAAAGGCGTGGGTGACGCCCATGTCCTTCGCTTCCTGGCGGATGTTGTTTCCGTAATCGAAGGTCGGAACACCCATCGACTTGAATGCGAGCATCGCTTCGACATGCTGGGCGATCGAGACTTCGAGCCGCTTCGGCAACCGCGGCGGGATCGCGCTCGCGCATCTCCTTCCATTTCGCCACGCTCCATCCGACGGGACAATAGCCGTTTGCCGGATCATGCGCGGAAGTCTGGTCGGTGAGCGCATCGGGACGGATGCCGCGCTCCAGCATTTGCGGAAGGATCTCCGCGGCGTTGCCGAGGAGACCGACGCTGGTCGGCTCGCTCGCGGTTCGGATGATCTCGAGCGCCTCTTCGATGCTCGTCGCTCGGTGGTCGAGGTAGCGCGTCTCGAGCCTCTTTTCGATGCGGCTCTCCTGGACCTCGATCGCGATGCAGTGAGCGCCCGCCATCACGGCGGCGAGGGGCTGTGCACCTCCCATTCCGCCGAGGCCAGCGGTGAGGATCCAGCGGCCCTTGAGGTCGCCGCCATAATGCTGGCGGCCCATCTCGACGAAGGTCTCGATACGTGCCCTGTACGATCCCCTGGCTACCGATGTAGATCCAGCTGCCGGCCGTCATCTGGCCGTACATCATGAGCCCCTTGCGATCGAGCTCGTTGAAGCATTCCCAGTTCGCCCATTTGGGAACGATGTTCGAGTTGGCGATGAGGACGCGCGGGGCTCCCTCGTGGGTGCGGAACACACCCACCGGCTTGCCGGACTGGACGAGCAGGGTCTGGTCCTCCTCAAGCCGCTCGAGCGTCTCGACGATCTTGTCATAGCATTCCCAGTTGCGTGCAGCGCGGCCAATGCCGCCATAGACCACCAGGCTCTGAGGGTCCTCCGCGACCTCGTCGTCGAGGTTGTTCTGGAGCATCCGGACCGCGGCTTCGGTTGTCCATTGCCTGGCCTTGATCTCGCTTCCGCGCCGGGCGCGGATGTGACGGCTGTTGTCGCGTCTGTCGCTCATCGATTGCGCCTTAGCGATTTGACCGCCGCCTCCCAAGTAGCAGCCGATCGATGAAGACGAGCACGAAGCCGCAGATCGTGAAGCCGGCGGCGATTCCAAGCGCGTTGATCCCAGTCTGCATCGCGCCAAGCTTCGTCACGTTGATGAAGGGATAGGGATAGCCGTCGCCGTGCACACCGCGTGCAATAACGTAGACGAAGTAGGCGAGCGGAAAGAGGCCCCACCAGAACGCGTCCTGCCAACGCAGCCGTCCGTGGGGAGTGAACAGCAGCCAGTAGGCAGTCATCGCGACTGGCGAGACATAATGGAGCAGATGGTTCGCAATCAGCGCCCGGCCGCTCAAGGGATGCAGGCCGTGGAGCAGGAGCACATAAACCACTCCGACGAGCAGGATCGCGAGCGTCAGTCCGGAGAGTATGAACGGTGAGACGCGCCCGCCGAGGGCGACCCAGGTCATTGCGAGTGCGAGCGCCAGGTTGCTGATGATCGTGAAGAAGTGGCCGAGCCTCCACAACGTCGCGAGGAGGTCGCTTTGACTAGCGTAGGTCGCCGAGAAATTCAGCGCGAGCCCGACCCAGCAGACGAGGGCGACCAGCGCCGCGGCGAGCCTAGGCGTCGAGGCCGGCAAAGATCCTCCTCTCAGGTCCTGGCAGCCCGACCCAATATCCAAGCTCACTCAGGGATTCGATGCGCCACGCGCAGAGATCGGCCTGCTTGCCCGCGGCGATGCTGCCGACTGCATGCGCGAGCCCAAGCGCGCGCGCGGCGTTGGTCGTCATTGCGGCGACCGCCTCCTCGGGCGTCAATCCGAACAGGGTGCATGCCATGTTCATCGCCAGGGTCGGAGATAGTAGCGGCGAGGTCCCCGGATTGCAGTCGGTCGCGACCGCGATCGGCACCTTGTGCTTGCGAAGCATCGCGACTGGCGGCTTCTTCTTCTCCTGAAGCGCATAATAAGCGCCCGGCAATAGCACTGCGACCGTCCCCGCTGCAGCCATCGCTTTGGCGCCGGCGTCGTCGAGATGTTCGAGATGATCAGCGGACAGCGCGCGATATTGCGCTGCAAGGGAAGCCCCGTGCTGGTTCGACAATTGTTCGGCGTGAAGCCGGACGCGCAAGCCATGATGCGCGGCTGCCTTGAACAGGCGCTCGACCTCCTCGGGCGTGAACGCGATGCCCTCGCAGAAGGCGTCTACACTGGTCGCAATCCCCTGCTTCGCTGCTGCCGGGATGAGCTTGTCGACGATCTCGCCGATATAATGCGCGCGGCGATCGCGCTGGTCCGCGGGCAGCGCGTGCAGGGCGAGCAACGTCGGGACGATGCGCACGGCTTCGCCTTTGCCAAGATCGCGCGCAATTTCGAGGAGACGCAGCTCGCTCGCGGGATCGAGCCCGTATCCCGACTTGATCTCGACGGTCGTGCAACCGCCGCGCATCAGTGCGTGCAACCGGCGGCGGCTTTGCTCGAGCAATTGCTCGTCCGACGCAGCCGCGGTCCGCTTCACGGTAGAAGCGATCCCGCCCCCCGCTTCGGCAATCTGCTCATAGGTCGCGCCGGCGCGGCGCATCGCATGCTCGTCGGCGCGCGTGCCGCCGAACACCAAATGAGTGTGGCAATCGATCAGCCCCGGCGTGACCCAGGCGCCGCCGAGCGCATCGACCTTTTTGGCGCGAAAGCCCGCAAGCTCGGTCCTCTTGCCGACGCGCACGATCTTGCCGTCGGCGATCCCGATCGCGCCGTTCTCGATCAGGCCGAGCTGATTTCCCGGCGCTTCTTCGAGGGTGGCGATGTTGCAATCGACGAGCAGCCGGTCCCACATGATTTGCCCTTAGGCGAGGCTCGTTGCTACGGCAAAGCCATGAGCATCGCCTGGCCGAACCTTTCCGAATTACTGGTGGATGACGATGGCGTGCCGATTGGTATGGTCGGAGCGCCGCTTGCCGCAGGCTCGGTGACTCCGGGCGCGTGCGACAAGGCACCGATTCTGTTGCGCCAGACCCTGAAACGCATGGGTCGCTACAACATCGAGACAGGCGATTCACTGTTCACTCCAATCCACGATTGCGGCGATGTCGAGCTCGACGGGCTGAGCATTGAGCAAGCGACGGATCCAATCCGCAATGCCATAGCGGCCAGCCTGAAGGACCACGCGCTGACCCTCGTCGCCGGCGGCAACAATGCGATCACTCGACCGGCGGTCCTCGCCCTCGATATGCCGTTCGAAACGGTTGGGCTGATCACGCTCGATGCGCACTTCGACATGCGGGAGCTCGACGACGGCCTCAGCAACGGCAATCCCGTACGCGCGCTGATGCAGGACGGCTTGCAGGGCAGGAACATCGCCCAGATCGGACTCGCAAGTTTCGCCAACACCGCCAAGATGCACCGCGACGCGCTCGACGCAGGCAATCTCGTCGTCAGCATCGAGGAGGTTCGGCGCGACGGAATCGAGAAGGCGGTCGAGCGAGCAATGGAGCACATGGCGGGCGCCGATGCGATCGTGCTTGATTGCGACATCGACGTGATCGACCGATCTCAGATGCCCGGCGCGCCTGGTGCGCGTCCGGGCGGCATGCAGGTCAGCGATTTCTTTTGGGCAGTGCGGCGAATTGCCGGCGATCACCGCGTTCGAGTTATCGATCTTACGGAATGGGACCCGTCACTCGATCCCAGCGACCTCAGCGCTTTGACCGCCGCGCGCTGGGTCGCGGAGTGCGTCGCGGGCTTCGAGAGCCGCTAGCATTTCTTTGCGGCGGCCTTTGTTGGACGTGGTTCGGAAGGTGATCGAGAAGCGCAGTTGATCGCCGGGCGTGATCCGGTGCTCCCAGTCCCAGCGCGCTTCCCCGGACAGCAGATAGGCGGAGCGCCGCGCGACATCGAGGCTAGCGCGCTCGAATCCGTCCGGTCTGCGACGACGAAAGCGGAGCGTGGCCGGACTGGCGAGCGAGATTCCGACCACCTTCTCGAACACATCGCGATCGCGGTGCCAGCCGATTCCGGCTCCCGGGTCATAGCGCGCGAGCAGTGCATGGACGAAATTTTCCGGCTGCAGTCCGGCGAACTTCGCTGCTTTGGCGCGCACCGGTGTCAGCCATTCCGGTAACGGCTCGGTCGGCGTAAAGCTCGCATCGTCGAAGTCGTAGCGCCAGCCGAAGCTCTTTGTCTTGCGGTTGCCGACAAAGCCGTGGAAGCGGAACGGCGACAGATCGGTCGCCTCCAGATGATCGATCAGCGCTTCCTCCTCTTCAGCACTGATAACCTCCTCGCCATAGCTGAGCCCGCTGATCAGCGGTGCGTCAAAGAGCAAGATCATGGGCCGAACAGCTCTTCGAGTTGCGACGGACGAAGCTCGGGCGCGAGCTGCTCGTAGGTGCATTGTCTCGGATCCTTGTCCGGTCGCCAGCGCAAGAATCCCGTGCCGTGGCGGAAGCGGTGGCCGGTGACCTGGTCATAGCGGACCTCCAAGACCAGTGCGGGCTTCAGCGGCTCCCACGCCATGGACCGTTCGCTGTTCCACCGGCTTGGGCCGCCAGGCGCGCTTCCGGTGAAGCCCGGCAGCTCGATCAGTGCTTCGAGCTGCTTCGTCAGCTGCGGCCGGTCCTTCGCCGGAATCGCTGACGTGAAGCCGACATGGTTGAGCTTGCCCTCGTCGTCATAGAGACCGAGCAGCAGCGACCCGACGACATTCTTTTTCTCCGCATAGCGGAAGCCGCCGACGACGCAGTCCGCCGTGCGCTGCTGCTTAACCTTGATCATTGCCCTCTCGCCCGAGCGATATTCGAGATCGCTACGCTTCGCGATCACTCCATCGAGCGCGCCGCCGCTATGCTCGAGCCAGTCGACTGCGGTCCGCCGGTCGTGGGTCACGGGCGACAGATGCAGGCGCGGCACCCCGTTCCTCGCGAAGAATTTCTCGAGAGCCTCGCGGCGCTTCGACAACGGCAGGTGGGTGAGTTCCTTGCCGCCGATCTCGAGCACATCGAACAGCATGAATTCGGCCGGATGCGCGCTGGCCAGCTTGCGCACTCGGCTTTCCGCGGGATGCAGGCGAAGCTGCAGCTCCTCGAACGAGAGGGCGTCATCGACAGGGATGATCAGCTCGCCATCGAGCAGGAACTGCTTCTCCTTGAGCGCGCCCAGCATCGCGACGACGTCGGGGAAATAGCGGCCGAGCGGCTTGCCCGATTTCGACGTCAGCGTGATTTCCTTCCCGTCGCGTCCGGCGAGGCAGCGGAACCCGTCCCACTTGGGCTCGAACTGCCAGCAATCACCTTCCGGAAGCTCGGAGGCGAGTAGCGCCTCCATCGGCACCGGAGCGGATTTGGACCTGGGCATGTTACGTCAATCGCCGCGCCTTGCAGTCGTTCCCGCAGCTGTTACGCTACCGGTCTGAAGGGGAGGGTATTGCATGGCATTCGATCCGAACGCCGCGACCGCGCAATATATCGACAGCCTTGGGCCGGCCGCGCTTCAGAAGGCGCATCGATTATACCATCGGCAAGGAATGGATGTTGCTATGGGCGGTGGTCGTCGCAGCGGTCGTCACCTGGTTGATCGTCCGCTTCGGGAATCCTCGACCGCCTCGAGGCGAAGTTGCGGCGAGAAGCGGCGGAACCTTAGCGCCTTCGTGATCGCCTTCGTATATTTTGTCGTTTCGGCGATCCTCATGCTGCCGTGGTCGGTCTATGCCGATTGGTGGCGCGAGAAGAGCTACGGCCGAACCAGCCAGCCCTTTTCCGACTGGCTATTTCAGCTCGGCATCGGAACGTTGGTCAGCGCCATGATCGGGGCCATCTTCCTCATCGGTGTCTATTGGCTGATCCGCCGCGCGGGCAAGCGCTGGTGGATCTGGTCGGGGGCCCTGGTCGCGGTCGGCTTCGCTTTCGTTGCTTTGCTCTCGCCGGTGCTCATCGAGCCCCTGTTCAACCATTACACGCCCGTGCCGCCTGGTCAGGTGCACGACGCCGTGGTCAGATGGCGGGCCGCGCCGGCGTGCCGCCCGAGCGTGTGTTCATGTACAACGGCTCGCGCCAGTCGAATAACTTCACCGCCAACGCCGGCGGTGTCGGAAGCACGGCCCGCGTCGCAATCTCCGACGTCGCCTTCAAAAATGCGACGCTCGACGAGGTGCGCGCCGTCACCGGGCACGAGATCGGCCATTACGTACTGAAGCACACTTGGTGGGGCATTCTCTTCACGTCGATCTGCGCGATCATCCTATTCTGGATCGCGGAACAGTCCTTCCCCTGGTTCGCACGTCGCTTCGGCAGTTCGGCGACGCTTCGCCGAGCCGCGCGGGCTTCCGGTGCTAATGTTCATGCTGACCTTCTTCGGCTTCGTCGGAATGCCGATCGTCAACACGTTCAGCCGTACGCTCGAGGCGCAGGCGGACATGTATTCGCTGCAAACCGAGAACCGGCCTGACGCGCTGTCGACCTCGCTCGTGAAGACCGCGGAATATCGCTACCCGCGCCCGAACAAGATCGAGGAGATCATCTTCTACGATCACCCGTCGGTCGAAAGCCGCGTCCATACGGCGATGGAGTGGAAGGCCGCGCATCCGGAGCCGCCCGCCCAATAGGTGAAGCTTTCACGTAGCCCGCCGCTGCAGGCGCATTAGCTTGTGCGCTGCAGCAAACGGGGGTGCGTGCATGGCGGGGCAGCAGCTCACGATCGACAGCGGCGACACGGCATGGATGCTGGTCTCGACTGCGTTCGTGATGCTGATGCTGCTCCCGGGCCTCGCGCTCTTCTACGGCGGGCCTGGTCCGTGCGAAGAACCTGCTGTCGGTGATGAGCCAGGTACTCGGGATCACTGCGGTCGCGATCCTCACCTGGGTACTGTGGGGCTACAGTCTCGCTTTCTACGACGGTGGAGCGCTGATCGGCGGGCTCGGCAAGGCTGGCTTCGCCGGCATCGACCGGCGACAGCAGCTGGGCGGTCGGGAACAGCGGCAAGGCAATTCCCGAGCTCGTCTTCGCAGCATTCCAGATGACCTTTGCCGCGATCACCGGTGCGCTGGTGATCGGAGCGCTGGTCGAGCGCGTGCGCTTCGCGGCGATCATGCTCTTCTCGCTGCTGTGGCAGACGATCGTCTACGCGCCGCTCGCGCACATGGTCTGGGCCAGCGGACGGCTTCCTCTTCAAGTTCGGCGCGATCGACTTCGCCGGCGGGACCGTCGTCCACATCAATTCGGGCGTCGCGGGGCTGGTCGGCGTCGCGTTCGCCGGTCCGCGCATCGGCCATTTGAGGGAAGCCATGCCGCCGCATTCCCTGGCGCTGACCATGGTCGGCGCGGGGCTGCTGTGGGTCGGCTGGTTCGGGTTCAACGCCGGATCGGCGCTCGAGGCGAACGGCCTGGCTGCGGTGGCGATGGTGAACACGCTCGTGGCGCCGGCGGCGGGCTTGCTCGCCTGGATGGGCGCGGAGCGGCTCGTGTCGGGCAAGCCGTCGATGCTCGGCGGCGCTTCAGGCGCGGTTGCCGGGCTGGTTGCGGTGACGCCTGCCGCCGGCGCAAGCGGACCGATCGGCGCCATGCTGCTGGGCGCGGCTGCGAGCCTCGTCTGCTACGGCTTTGTCGGCTCGATCAAGAACCGGCTTCGGCTCGGACGACAGCCTCGACGTGTTCGGGATCCACGGGCTTGGCGGGATCGTCGGCTCGATCGGCACGGCGATCGTTGCCGCTGCCCTTGCTCGGCGGGCATGGCGGAGCGGACTATGCACTGGGCTGGCAGCTCGTAAGGCAGGTCGCGGCGGTCGGCGTGGCGATCGCCTGGTCCGGCGGCGGGATCGGCGCTGTGCTTCGGGATCGTGAGGATGGTGATGCCGCTGCGGCATGCACGCGATGCCGAGCGAGAGGGTCTCGACATCGCCGATCACGGCGAGCGCGCGTACAATTATTGATCAGGGCACAAAAAAAGCCGCCCGAAGGCGGCTTGATGGTTGGTTGCGGGGGCAGGATTTGAACCTGCGACCTTCAGGTTATGAGCCTGACGAGCTACCGGGCTGCTCCACCCCGCGCCAACATCACGAGGCTCTCGCCTCAAACAAAAACGCCGCTGCGAGATAGTCTCGACAGCGGCATTTTCAACATCGCGAATGGGTTCTTCGAACCGCCAGTTTCAAAGCCTGGCGACGACCTACTCTTCCACTGCTTAAGCAGTAGTACCATCGGCGCTGTCCGGTTTCACGGCCGAGTTCGGGATGGGATCGGGTGGGTCACGGACGCTATGGTCACCAAGCTATGGGACGGCGTTGCGAAGCAGTTCTAGAAATCGTGCAACTTGTATCTAGGCGTCATCTAGCTGAGATCATACCAGATCGTCAGCAGAGCTGACGATGATGGTGGGACTCTCAAGCGCGAAATGAGTAATTAGGACCGGTTAGCTCCATGCGTTACCGCACTTCCACACCCGGCCTATCAACGTGGTGGTCTTCCACGACTCTAAGATACCTTATCTCGAGGGAGGCTTCCCGCTTAGATGCTTTCAGCGGTTATCCCGTCCATGCATAGCTACCCTGCTGCGCGGCTGGCGCCACGACAGGTCCACCAGAGGCATGTTCACCCCGGTCCTCTCGTACTAGGGGCAACTCCTCTCAAGTATCGACGCCCACGGCAGATAGGGACCAAACTGTCTCGCGACGTTCTGAACCCAGCTC
>CAVTYB010000008.1:247500-413871 GCA_963738825.1 uncultured Alphaproteobacteria bacterium
AACCGGGTTTTTGCACTTATGTTGCAATTTTCCGATCGCGCCGCTCGGAACGCCTTCGACGCCCTCGCGTTATACCTAGATAAGAGACCGCCGCTCTCTTCAAGGGCCAAGCGACTGAATTAAACGCTGGTTTCGCGCTACTGGCTCAGGCGCTCTGGATATAGGCGCGCATCGCGTCGGCTTCGGCTTCGATCCGGTCCATCCGGTATTTCACGAGGTCGCCGATCGACACGATGCCGCGAATCTCGCCGCGATCGACCACCGGCAGATGGCGGATTCGGCGCTCGGTGATGAGCGCGAGCGCATCGAGGACGTCGTGTCTGCGAATCGACGGTGATCGCCGGCGAGCTCATCGCGCGGCTCGACCGGCCAGTCGAGCGCGTCGCGTCCGTGTTCGCGCAGGCAGTAGATAATGTCGCGCTCCGACACGATGCCGACGATCCGGCCGTCCTCGACGACGGGAAGGGCGCCGATCCGCTTCTCGCCAAGCCGCCGCACCGCATCGAACAGCGAAGCGTCGGCAGCGATCGTTTCGATGCTGCTGCCTTTTCCCTGGAGCACTGCCGCAATCGTCATGGCTTGCCTCCTTCGAAGACTCGCCTCTCGTCCGTCTTGATAGTCCCACTTCGCGCGGCCAAAGGGAAGCCGTGCCCGTCCATGACCCGGTCCCCAGCCCACGAAATTCGATGAGGCGCCGGTTCTGGCGGATCTTTCGGCTGCTCGCGTCTGCTGTCGGTCGTCATCGCCGCCATTGCCGCTGATCCTGGTCGAGCAAAGGCGATCCAACGCTCCACATCAACATGCTGATCGCGACCGCCCTCGGCGTCGGCTTCACGGTCTTGCTCGGCACGTCGCTGATGACGCTTGGTCTTCCTCAGCGCGGATAGCGGCCACGACGAAGCCGCGGCAGGGCAGGCTCATCAGAAGGAGAAGGAATGACCGACCTCGAGCGCGCGCCGATCCTGCGCGTAATGCCGGGCCCCGCCGACATTAACGCCAACGGCCATATCTTCGGCGGCTGGGTGCTGAGCCAGATGGACATTGCGGCGGGCATCGTCGCCTCGCGCCGAGCTCGCGGGCCGGTCGCGACGGTCGCGATCGAGGCGATGAAGTTCATCGCGCCGATTCATCTGCGCGACTTGATTTCGGTCTATGCTGACGTCGAGCGGGTCGGCCGGACGTCGATGGGGGTCCGGATCGAAGTCGTCGCGCACCGCGACCTCGGCGCGACCGAGGTCAAGGTCACCGAAGGGTCTGTTCACCTTCGTGGCGCTGGACGCGAACAACCGTCCGCGTCCAGTCGACCAGGCTTAAGCAGCAGGCGCCACTTCCTCGTCGCCTGTCGGGCGGGCGGGGCGTTCGCGGTGCGGCGGCGCGGACGGGGCGCGGCAGTTTCCTCGTCGCCGGCGGCCTCTTCGCGCGCCGATCGCCGGCGGAAGCACGTCGAGCGGAAGGCTGTCACCGCCGCCGTTCAGGCGAGGACGCTGCTCGGACTGCTGATCGTCCTCGTCTCGCGCCGCGCTCTTCGCGGTTGAAGCGGCGCGGCTCGCGGTCGACGGCGCGGCTGCCGCATCCTGACGTTCGCGGCGGTCCTGACGCTCATCGGCCTCGGAGGTTTCGCCCTCGCCGGCCTCGACGAGCTCTTCGTCGCCGCCATCGTCGTCCTCGAAGTCATCGTCGCGCTGACGACGGTGCTGCGGGTTCTGCTCCTCGAACCGCGCGCGGCTCTCGCTCAGCACGCGGAAATAATGGTCCGCGAACTGGAGATAATATTCGGTCTGGACGCGGTCGCCCGATAGCTGCGCGTCGCGCGCCATGCTCTTGTATTTTTCGAGGAGCTGGGCGGCATTGCCGCGCTGGCGATTATCCTGCCGGTTCCCCGGCTGTCCGCCGAGGTTCTGGCCCCGCTGTCCCCCACGACCGCGCCTGCGGCCGCCCTGACGATTGTTGATCAAATGCCTACATCCTTACGAAGTAGCTGTAGTCCCCTTGGGTCCTCAGTCGAGCAGGGCCGCGCCTATGCGCCGCTCCTGACCCTCTCGTTCCGGTCTGCGCCTTTTGAGCGTCAGACGAACGGCCGATTGCGTCGGGGGTTGGAACGGGATGCGCTCAGCTTTTCTAAGGGAGCGGGCCCGGCCCAGGACACCGATGTAGTGCGCCCGACAGCGGATGCCAAGCGCTTTTCTCTCATACCCAGGTTAACAAGACGGAACGAGGCGCGGCAGGCGAGGTCGTTCGCGACCTTCGCCTGCAGCCCGTCGCGAGCGAGAAGATCGACTACCGACTCGACCTGGTCCGGTGCGATCTCGATCGCCGCCAGCCCACCGGGATTGAGCAATCGCGGGAGCTGCGGGGCGAGTTCGCGGTAGGCGTCGAGGCCCTCGCGACCAGCGAACAGCGCCTCGTCAGGCTCGAACTCGCGAACCCCCGGCCCCAGCTCCGCCCCTTCAGCGAATGTACGGCGGGTTACAAAGGATCAGGTCGAACCTTTCCAGCAGCCCAGTCGCCCAGTTTCCTTGCATCAGCTTCACTCGCGCTTCAAACCCGAGGCGTCGGGCATTGGCCGAAGCATAAGACAGAGCATGGCGCGCTACATCGATCCCGAGGCCGGTAGCTTCCGGCCAAATGTCGAGCGCGGCGAGGAGCAGCGTTCCCGGACCGCTGCCGAGATCGAGGATCCGCTTGGGTCCCGAAGACCCTTCGAAATGCTCGATGGCCGAGGCGATCAAGACCTCCGAATCCGGCCGCGGAACGAGCACGCCCGGTCCGACGTGAAGCTCGATGTTCCAGAAGGCCCGACGCCCGGTGATGTAAGCTACCGGTTCGCCTTCCGACCTGCGCTCCACCATGTTCCAGAACCGCTCGGGTACGTTTCGGTCCGGCGGCGAGAGCAGGAGCTTGTCGCGATCGATATGCAAGGCTTCCGCCATCAGCAGCTCGGCATCGAGACGCGCCGTGTCGCTCGTTCTGGTCAACTGGCGCGTGGCATCGTCCAGCGCACGGGCGATCGGCTTCACGCCTCTTCCAAACCTGCAAGCCGTTCGGCTTCGTCCTCGGCGACCAGCGCATCAACGATCTCGGTCAGCCCCGGACCTTCGAGCACCTCGTCGAGCTTGTGGAGCGTGAGGTTGATCCGGTGGTCCGTGACGCGTCCCTGAGGGAAATTGTAGGTGCGGATCCGCTCCGAGCGGTCACCCGAGCCCACCATCGATTTACGCGCGCCTGCGCGCTCGTTCGCCAGCCGCTCGCGTTCCATCTCGAACAGCCGAGTTCGCAGGACCTTCAGCGCCTTGGCCTTGTTCTTGTGCTGGGACTTCTCATCCTGCTGGATGACAACGAGACCGGTCGGAAGGTGTGTGATCCGAACCGCGCTGTCGGTGGTGTTGACTGACTGCCCGCCAGGACCCGAGGAGCGATAGACGTCGATGCGCAGGTCCTTGTCGTCGATCTGAACGTCGACGTCCTCGGCTTCGGGAAGCACGGCCACCGTCGCTGCGGAGGTGTGGATCCGTCCGCCGCTCTCAGTGACGGGCACACGCTGGACTCGGTGCACGCCGCTCTCAAATTTCAGCTTGGCGAACACGCCTGCGCCGCTGATTGATGCGATCGCTTCCTTATAGCCGCCGACTTCGGACGAACTGACGCTGATGAGCTCGAACCGCCAGCCCTGAGTCTCCGCGAAGCGCTGGTACATGCGTAGCAGATCGCCCGCGAACAGCGCCGCCTCGTCACCGCCGGTTCCCGCGCGAACCTCGAGCATCGCCGCACGCTGATCGGCCGCATCGCGCGGCAGGAGCTGGATCGCCAGGGCTCGCTCCGCGAGCGGCAGCTTGTGCCGAATCTCCTCGGCCTCGCTCGCCGCCATTTCCTTCAGCTCGGGCTCGGCAGTCGGATCCGCCAACATGCCGTTGAGCACATCCAGCTCTGCTCGAAGCCTTCGCACCTCGCGCGCAGCGGCTGCGACAGGCTCGATCGCCGCATAATCTTTCGACAGCCGAACGAATTCCTCGGGCGCGAGGTCGGCACGGGCCATTGTTTCGGCAAGCTCATGCCGGCGCGCCTCGATCGATGCGATCCTCTCGGACGAGATCTGCGTCATCGAGCGATCGTTTCCGCCAGAAGATCGAGGGAGACGGCCCGCTGCTCGCCGCTCGCGAGGTCCTTCAGCTGCGCCTCTCCACGCTCGAGCTCGTCGTCGCCGATGATGAGCGCGAACACCGCGCCCGAGTCGTTCGCTCGCCCGAGCCGCTTCTTCATGTTGCCTCGGTAGGCCATGTCGGCTGCGATGCCCGCGCGACGAAGGCCGGCAAGAATTCCCTGGGCTTCCAGCTCGGCGCGCGGACCAAGTGGAACGATGACGACCGAGGGCCGCGCCGGCTCGGGTGCACCAATCATCATCGCCAGGCGCTCGATTCCCGCCGCCCAGCCAACCGCGGGCGTGCGCGGACCGCCGAGTGCCTCGATCAAGCCGTCATAGCGGCCTCCGGCAAGTACGGTCCCCTGCGCGCCGAGGCGATCAGTGACGAACTCGAACGCAGTGTGGCGATAATAGTCGAGGCCCCGCACCAGGCGGGGCGCCCGCTCCCACTTGATGCCGGCAGCATCGAGACCCTCAGTGACCTTGCCGAAGAACTCTGCGGCTTCGGGAGTGAGGAAGTCATCGATCACCGGAGCGCTGTCGACAATCGGCCAGTCCTGATGCGCCTTACTGTCGAGGATCCGCAGCGGATTGCGCTCGAGCCGCGCCTGACTGTCTTCGCTGAGCGCCGAAGCGTTGCCGCGGAAATGCTCGTAGAGCGCGTCGCGCCAGGCGGAGCGCGTCTCCGGGTCGCCGAGCGTGTTCAGCTGTAGGATCGCGCCGTCGATGCCGAGTTCCTTCAGCAGCTGGTCGGCGAGGCAAAGCAACTCGACGTCCGCCTGCGGCTCGCCGGCGCCGATGATTTCCGCATCGAGCTGATGGAACTCGCGGAAGCGGCCCTTTTGCGGCCGCTCGTAGCGGAAGGCGGACCCATAGGTCCCGACCTTGAGCGGCGCATATTGCTGCCAACCTTCGCTGAGATAGGCACGGCAGATCCCCGCCGTGAACTCGGGTCTCAGCGTGATCGATTCGCCGCCGCGATCCTCGAACGAATACATCTCCTTGGAGACGACGTCTGTGGTCTCGCCGATCGTCCGCGCGAAGACCGCAGTCTGCTCGATCGTCGGAACCTCGATGCTCTTGAACCCGTACAACCGTCGCACGCGATCGAACGCCGCGATCACCGTCGCTAGACGGTCGGCTTCTTCTCCGAGCAGGCTTTGCGTGCCCCGGACGGGCTGTACTGGCGTCATGGTCGCGGCGCTAAAGCACAAATTCGCGACAAGCGAAATTCGCTCAGCGCGACTGCCCCTGCCGCATCTCCTGGAACTGCCGCCGGAACCAGCTCGGGTCAGGTAGGAACAGCTTGCGGAAGCTGATCATGATCGTCCGTCCGAGCGGATCGAGGAGGTCCGGCTGATAATTCAGCGGCACGGCGCCGTTGATGTCGTGCACCTTCGGCCTGCTGTTGAAGATGTTGTCGACCCGGAGTTGGACTTGGCGTTCCGCGCAGCCACGGATGCTTGACCGCGACCTCCGGGATATCGCCGGGATTGGCGAAGAGTCTGAGGTCGAACGTCGCGAGCGGCGAGAAATGGAGATTGTCGCCGGTCGAGCGTGTCGACGTTCGTCCCGCTGCGCCAATTGCCGACGAACCGCGCGCCGATGCCATTGTTGAAATAGCCCGCCTGCGCCTGGACGTTATGGCGGGGAGTGCCGCCGCTCTGCCCGGCGGCATCGCCGTGCAGATAATCGACGATCGGGAAAACCGGGGGCGATCTTCACCTTGTCGACGAAGGTGATGGTGTCGGTGAGCGAAAAGGTCAGCCGACCGCGATTGCCGCCGCCAAAGAAGCCGCCGCCTCGACCACCGCGGCCGCCGCCTTCCCCGCGGAAGCCGCCGCCGCCTGCCGGTGGTAGGCCGCCCGGAGGTGGTCCTGCTGCTCGCCCTGCCGCGGGAGCCCGCCTGCCGGCGGCGCGCCACCGGCAGGCGGCGGACCCGGTGGCGGCCTGTTGGTCTGGTCGGTGCTTGCACCATTCGTCTGGGACGGCCACCGCCACCAGCACCGCCGCGAAACTGCGCGCGCATCTGGTCGATCACCGCCTGCGACGGCTGGCTGCGACTTCAGCGGCTTGGAGAAATCGAAGCCGATCCGCAGTGTGTCGCGCTCCGAGCTTTCGAAATTCACCGGCCGCAGGTCGACGCTGACCAGCTGCCCGATGTCGTCGCGAACGAAACTGTCCGGGAACGCCGCCTCGATCGTCGGGGTGACGGTGATGCTCTGAGATTGGGTGGGCGATCGTCTGGTGGACATATTCGGCGCGGAGTCGCAGATCGGTATTCTGCCAACGGCTGCCAGTTCGCCGCCGAGCTTGAACACGTTGCGCATGTCCGACTGGAGGTTCGGATTGCCGCCCGTCGTCGCCGTGACGAGCACCGTCTGGCCGGTGACGAAGTCGAAGATCCGCGTGTCAGGCGTGACGAGCACCGGATCGCCGAGCTGGTTAATCGTCGGCGGACCATCTTCGCGGGTCCAGCTGCAGAGAAATTCAGTCGATCGACCGGCGACCAGTTCGCGCCCGCGCCAAGCGTCGTCAGCGTGCCGAAGTCGGAGAGCTGGTCGACCTCCGCATTGCCGTTCAGCGTCAGGTTGCCGAGCGCGCTGAAGTCGCTGGTTCCGGCGCGAGATCGGAAGGTCGAGGTTGATCGCCGCTTCGCCCGTCGTGCGGCCGAGCGAATGGTCGAATTCGTGAAGCCCGCTTGCGCGCCGCTGGCTGTCGAGATGAGCGGTGCTTCCGCCAAGCGTGATCGTGGTGCTCGCATCGCCGGCTGGAAGCGTGAACAGATTGCCGTTCGCGGTGGCCTTGATGTCGCCCGATGCGGTGGTCTCGACCGCCCGGTCGCGGTCGTCGGTCGGCTCGTCACTGTCGGTCTCGGTAATGGTCGTGCTCGAGATCGCCATTGCTGGTCAGCGTCCAGTGCCAGTTCGACTTGGTGCCGTTCAGCGTCAGTCCCGCGTGCGCGGTGTCGGTGCTCGTGTTGCGGGCGAGGGCTTGAGCAAGGTGTCGTCGAGGCCGATCAGAGCGCGGCCGTCGGTGTGCTCGAGTTCGGTGTTCAGAGTGCCCGAGACATCGCCGAAGACCTGGCGGTTGAACGTGCCCGAGGCGCGAATATCGCGCTTGCTCGGAAGCAGCGAACGCGCGGCCAGCACATCCTCCGTGCGTTGCTCGGTCGGCGGCGTTGCCGGTGAGATGATGTTGCGCTCGTTCTCGGTCAGCATGCTGTTGCCTTCGGCGTGCAGGTTGAGCGTCGTTCGGCCGTTCTTGTCGATCATGAATTTGGTGAGGTCGACGTTGCCGTTGGCATAGCCGCCATCGGTCGCGAGGCCCGCGCCGACCTGCGCGGTCGTCGAATGGAAGCGCTGGCGAAGAACGATGTTCACGACCTTCTGGTCGGCTCGATAGCCATATTTCAGCGCCACTTCCTCGGGCAGGATCTCGAGCCGCTCGATCGCTTCGGGCGGAATGTCGCGAAGCTCGCGGAAGCTCGAGATGCGCTGGCCGTTGAGGAGGAGCACGGGCTGCTCGCCCGCCGCGTCCCTGGGAGCTTCCGATCTGCGGCGCGAGCGCATCGAGCAGGTCGTTGATGCTGGTCGCGCCGGTCGCCCGGATATCGCGCGAATCGAGGATGTTCTGCGGCGGGATGTCGCCGACCACCGAGCCGCGGGCGCGCGCGCCCTGGACGACGATTGGTTCCTCGTCGCCATAGTCCTCATCCGCGGCCTGCGCAGCAGCGGTGTCGGACTGCGCAGTCGCGGGCGTTGCCGGCTGCTGCGCCGTCGTCGCTGCGGGCTGCGCAGAGGCATCTGGCGGCGGCGGCGTCGGCTGGGCCAGCGCGGGCGAGGCGAGCGAAAGGAGTGCAGCGCTGCCGAGCAGCGTCGGACGAGATTTCATGCGGGCTCCGTTAGCTGGGCCGAACTGAATGGCAACTGACAACGCCGTGAACTTCGACAAAGTGCCGAATTGCAGTCTGCAAACGCGCGCACGATCGTTTGCACGCGCCGCAAATTTCGTTAGAGGTACGGTCGAGATTCCGTCTTCGAAGGAGTCTGTACTCGATGCGCCAAGCCGCGCTTGCTTTCCTATTGTCTTCGTGCCTTGCGAGCGCCGCAGCCCGCACAGATCGTCCCGCCGCAAAACAGCAGGCCCGAGCTGCAACGCCAAAGATCGACACGATTCCGGCCCCCGCGACGTCGCTTATCCCGGAACGATCCAGCTGACCGTCGATGCGAGCGACGTCACCCGCGCGATCTTCAAGGTGCACGAGCATGTGCCGGTCTCGGGGCCCGGCGATTTCGTGATGCTCTATCCGAAGTGGCTGCCCGGCAACCACTCGCCCGCGCGGGCAGATCAATAAGGTCGCAGGCTTTCGCGCGACCGCCAACGGGCAGGAGCTGAAGTGGGTGCGCGACAACCTCGACGTCTCCGCATTCCACATCGCCGTTCCGCAGGGAGTGAGTGCGATCGACGTCGACTTCCAGTATCTTTCGCCGACTGCCGCCAACCAGGGCCGAATCGTCGCGACGCCGGACCTGGCGAGCATCCAGTGGATCGCGAACTCGATGTACCCGGCGGGCTATTATCGTCCGCGACATTCCGATCCAGGCGTCGGTGATCGTTCCGACCGGATGGCATGTCGCGACCGCGCTTCGCCCAAGCGGGCAGAGCGCGCAATCGCGTCGATTATCCGGTCACGAGCTACGAGATCCTGATGGATTCCCCGATGATCGCAGGTGCCCACTATCGCGCGTTCCAGCTCAGTCCCGACGTGACACTCGACGTCATTGCCGACAATGAGCAGGAGCTCGCCGCCAAGCCCGACCAGATCGCGGCGCACAAGCGGCTGGTGCAGCAGGCAGTGAAGGCGTTCGGCGCCCAGCATTACGACCATTACGACTTCCTTCTGACGATCTCCGATTATCTCGGCGGCGAGGGGCTCGAACATCACCGGAGCTCTGAAGACGGAACGGATCGCGGCTATTTCACCGACTGGGACAATGCGCTTCGCGACCGCAACCTGCTGCCGCACGAGTTCACCCACAGCTGGAACGGCAAGTTCCGGCGCGCGGCCGACTTGTGGACGCCCGATTATCGGACGGCGATGCAGGACAGACCTCCTGTGGGTCTATGAAGGCGGCACGCAATTCTGGGGCTATGTGCTCGGCGCTCGTTCGGGCATGCTGTCGAAGCAGGACACGCTCGACGCACTCGCGGCGACCGCCGCGGCCTACAGTCTCGGCACGCCGGGACGTAACTGGCGTCCGCTGGTCGACACGACCAACGACCCGATCATCGCCCACCGCTCGCCGCAGCCGTGGCGGAGCTGGATGCGGAGCGAGGACTATTACAGCGAGGGCCAGCTGATCTGGACCGACATCGACCGGATCATCCGCCAGCAGTCCGGCGGCAAGCGTTCGATCGACGATTTTGCCAAGGCCTTCTACGGCGTCCGCGACCGCGACTGGGGTGAGCTCACCTACGACCTCGACGACGTTGTCGCGACTTTCGACAAGGTCCAGCCCTACGACTGGCGAAGCTACCTTCAGCAGAAGGTCTACAGCATCGCTCCGGAAGCTCCGCTCGAGGGGATCAACGAGGGCGGCTACAAGCTCGTTTACACGCCCGAGCCGACCAATTGGATCAAGAGCGCCGAGAAGAAGGGCAAGAGCAACGAGCTGACTTATTCGGGCGGCTTCACCGTCGGCAATGACGGCAAGATCGGAAGCGTGCTGTGGGACAGCGCCGCCTTTAATGCCGGCCTCACCATCGGATCGGAGATCCTCGCCGTGAACGGCCGCAAGTTCAGCGGCGACGCACTCAAGGAAGCGATCAAGAGCGCGGCGAACGGCGGTCCGTCACCGCAGTTGCTGGTGCATGACGGCGATGTCTACCGAACGGTCTCGCTCGATTGGCACGGCGGCCTGCGCTATCCGCGATTCGAAAAGGTCGGGAAAGGACCAGGCACGCTCGACGCGCTGCTTGCGCCGCGCTGAGCAACGACAACGAGGGGGGCGTTATGCGTAAGGTGATCGTCGGCTCAACGGGTGTTGCTTCGCTGGCTCTCGCAACTGCGGCGGCGGCGCAGGTCGCCGGACCGGCTGAAGTCAACGTTCAGGCCGCACTGCAACGCATCGCAGCCGTCGATCCGCAATTGCATTCGGTGCTCGCAATCGATCCGACGGCAATGGAGCAGGCGCGCTCGGTCGACGCCGAAAAGCTTCGCGGACCGCTGGCTGGCCAGCCGGTGCTGATCAAGGACAATATCGAGAGCGCCGGTTCATTGCCGACGACCGCAGGAAGCCTCGCGCTGGCGAGTAATGTCACCAATCGAGATGCACCGCTCGTGGCCCGTTTGCGCAGTGCCGGCGCGGTGATCCTCGGCAAGACAAACCTCAGCGAATGGGCGAATATCCGCTCGACTCATTCGATCTCCGGCTGGAGCGCGGTCGGGGGGCAGACGCACAATCCATGGGCGATCGACCGCGACCCGTGCGGGAGCTCGAGCGGAAGCGGCGCCGCAGTCGCGGCAGGAATCGTCCGCTTCGCGATCGGGACCGAGACAGACGGATCGGTAACCTGCCCGTCATCGATCAACGGCATCGTCGGATTGAAGCCCACGGTCGGCCTCGTCCCGCGGACCTACATCGTTCCGATCAGCCACAGCCAGGACACCGCCGGGCCGATGTCGGACAATGTCCGCGATGCGGCCGAGCTGTTGACCGTCATTGCCGGCAGCGATCCGGCCGATCCGGCGACGAAGGACGCCGACAGACACAAGACCGACTATGCGGCACACCTCGATGCCGCGTCGCTGAAGGACAAGCGCATCGGCGTTCTGCGCTTCGCCTCGACGGAACAGCTCAACCCAGCGTTCGACACGGCGCTCGCGCTCATGAAGCAGCAGGGCGCGATCCTCGTCGACATCAAGAAGTTCGACGACAAGAGCATCGGCAAGAACGAGAACCTCGTCCTGAACACCGAGCTCAAGGCCGATTTGGCGAAATATCTGAGGAGCAGCCCGGCACCGATCGCCGCGCGCACGCTCGGCGACCTGATAGCCTTCGACAAGGAGCATGCGCAGCAGGAAATGACCCTGTTCGGGCAAGAGCAGTTCGAGCAGGCGGAGAAGACAAAGGGCCTCCATGACCCGGACTACAAGAAAGCGCGTCAGGCGAGTTTCCAGGCAGCCGGTCCAAACGGAATCGATCGCTTGCTCAAACAATATAAGGTCGTCGCGCTGGTTGGTCCGACCGCCGGCCCCGCATGGAAGATCGACGCGGTGAACGGCGATCAGTTCAGCGGCGGCGGCGCAGGCAGCCTCGCCGCGGTCGCGGGCTACCCACATCTGACGGTCCCGATGGGTCTCGTGAAAGGTATGCCGGTGGGCCTCAGCTTCATGGGGGCCAAATGGAGCGAAGCGATGCTGCTTTCGCTCGGCTATGCCTACGAGCAGGCGCGCGGACCGTTCCCGAGCCCGAACTTCTACCGCTCGATCGAAGCGGAAGATCCGCAGGTCGCCCCTTACATGGAACCTGCGCCGCGGTAGGTTTCGTCGACCTCAACCAAGGCGCCCAATATTGAACTACATGTTCCTTATCCTGAAGCCACGCGAGCAGTTTGCGCGTAGTGGGACCGAAGTGTTGGACGCGAAAAAGCGGTCGCTCGCCAGCTGGTGCTGGCCATGAACGAGAAGATGAACAGGCTGATCGACGAAGAAGTCGATGAGGGCCCGAGTGACATGGTGCCGGCGCGGATGGACGGCGGCTTGGAAGTTTCCGCCTTAGACAATGAAGGGTTTCTAGGCGGTCAGCCTCAGCGCAGCGATCGCGGCGACGATCGCCAGAATAAGCAGGATCCGCACCATGCTCGACGGCTCATGGAACCAGAGGATTCCAACGATAACGGTCCCGACCGCGCCGATCCCGCCCCACACGGCATAAGCGGTTCCCATCGGGATCGACCGCGACGCGACCTCGAGCAGGCCCATGCTGACCGCGACCGACGCCAGGAAGGCGAGCGTCCAGGGCAGGTTCCGAAACCCATCGACAAACCTCAGCGACGTTGTGAATCCGACTTCGAAGAAGCCGCCGATGATCAGCCAAACCCAGGGCATCTCAATCCTTTCGCTGGACGACGGACCTGCAATCGTTACGCTCCTTGCTCATGGCGAAGCGGCGCAGCATCGGCAACATGATCGGGCCCTGGCGCTTCATCATGTTCGTCTTCCTGCTTTTCGCTGGTATCATTCCAGCCGGTGAGTGGCTGGCGAGCCAGTGGCTTGGAATCATCGCGGCTTTCGACGTCGCAGCCATCGCCTTCCTCGCCTCATGCATGCCGTTATTGTCTATCGACGATCCGATGACGATCGAAGCCACGGCGAAGAAGAATGACGCGGCTCGCACGGTATTGCTGGTCGTCACCGCGATCGTCATGGCGGTACTGTTGATTGCCGTTGCTGCGGAAACGGTTGGCAGCCATCCCGAGCCGCTCACGAAGTGGCTAATCGTGCTAACGCTGATCGTCGCCTGGCTGTTCAGCAACAGCGTCTACGCGCTTCATTATGCGCACATGGCTTATATCCACCCCCCGACGGGCTGTGAGGGCTTCCGGTTCCCGGGCACGGCCGAGCCCGTCTATTGGGACTTTGTCTATTTCGCCTTCACCTGCGGCATGGCCTTCGCGACCTCCGACGTCGAAGTCACCGACCAGAGCATTCGCAAGGTCGTGACCTTCCATTGCCTTGCCGCTTTCGCTTTCAACATCGGCGTGTTGGCTTTCACGGTGAACCTGCTCGCGTCCGGCGGCTAGGCAGCCACTTCGATCTCCGGCGGCACGGCCTTTCGCCGAACCGCGATCAGGCAGCCCCCAACGATGAGCAACGCGCCCCCGAGCGTGTAGACCGAAACGCGTTCGTAAAAGATGATCCATCCGAGCGCTGAAGCCCACAGGAAGGCGCTATATTCGGTGACTGCGAGGTAGCTCGCCTCGCCGCGCGCATAGGCCCAGCCGTAGAGCAACGTGCCTGACGTCGATAGCAATGCCGCGACGATCACCCACGGCCATTGCCAGCCCGGCGATGCAGGAATGCCGACCACAGCAAGTGCGATGATCCACAGCGCCATGACGGTCGCCGACTGGAAGAAGTTGATCTCGAGCGGTTTGGCAGCGAGCGCCTGCCTTCGCATCATCACGATGTTGCCAGCATAGCAGAGCGCTGAGCCGATGATCGCAGCAGAGCCGAGCAGAACGTCGGCGCCCAGCTGGGTGCGAGCCTGCCCGAGCACGATTACCACCACCCCCGCGAAGGCGGCGACGGAACCGCCGATCGAGCGCCGTCCGATATGCTCGCCGAGGAAGACCGCAGCGAGCACGAGGGACAGGAGCGGGGCAATGAAGGTGAGCGCAATTGCCTGGGCGAGCGGCACTCGGCCGATCCCCCAGAAGAAGAGAAAGGCCATCACCGTGACGAGCACGCCGCGCCAGACATGGATTCGAAGCGTGGTCCGATCTGGCCGACGTTTCTGGCGGGGGAGGTAGAGGAGCGCGCTAATCACGAAATTGACAAAGGACCGCCAGATGCTGACCGCGATGATCCCGATCGCGAGCACAAGGTGCTTCATCACCGCGTCCATGATCGACAGCAGAGCAACCGCGACGAGCGCGGTTGCAAATGCTTTGGTGGGTTGCTGCGCGACGCGGTTCACGCGCCGCCTCTAGCGGCTTACGGCTGTGCGTCGAGAGGAGTCGCTGGGGCCAGTGCGTTGTCGATGAGCAGCGGCGGCTGAGAATGTTCGCCAATCGTCGAATTTGCGAACCCGATCACGGCGACAAGGATCAACAGCAACTTGGCCATTAGCGCGATGATGCGCGCGCCAAATGAAGAAAGAGCTAAGGACTATTCGGCAGCGTCGAGCGTCGGCTCAGCCCCACCGGCTTCGATTTCGGCCGCCTTCGCTTCAACCAGCTTCACGATGTGGTCGATCATATCACCGTCTTTGACGTGGTGGTCGGTGACGCCGGAGAGATAGACCATGTGTGTGCCATTACCGCCGCCGGTGATGCCGATGTCGGTCTCGCGCGCTTCGCCGGGCCCGTTGACGACGCAGCCGAGCACCGAAAGTGACATCGGAGTCTTGATATGCTGGAGGCGCTGCTCGAGCGCCTCGACGGTGCGGATCACGTCGAAGCCTTGGCGCGCGCAGCTCGGGCAGGACACGACGCGAACGCCGCGGCTGCGGATTCCGAGCGCCTTCAGAATCTCATAGGCGACTCGAACCTCCTCCTCCGGCTCGGCCGACAATGACACGCGGATCGTATCGCCGATCCCTGCCCACAGCAGGTTGCCCATGCCGATCGAGGACTTCACCGTTCCGCCGATCAGACCCCCCGCTTCGGTGATCCCGAGGTGGAGCGGGCAATCGACCTCGCTCGCGAGCTGCATGTATGCGGCGACGGCCAGGAATACGTCGCTGGCCTTCACCGCGACCTTATAATCGCGGAAGCCGTGATCCTCGAGGATCCGGATGTGGTCGAGCGCGCTTTCGACCAGAGCCTCGGGGCAGGGCTCGCCGTACTTTTCGAGCAGATCCTTTTCGAGGCTGCCGGCATTGACGCCGATGCGGATCGCGCAGCCGTTCGCGCGTGCGGCGGTGATAACCTCGCGAACGCGCTCCTGCGAACCGATGTTGCCTGGATTGATGCGAAGGCACGCGGCTCCCGCGTCGGCGGCCTCAAGCGCGCGCTTGTAATGGAAGTGGATGTCGGCGACGATCGGGACGCGCGCGGCGCGGACAATTTCCTTCAGCGACGCGGTTGCATCCGCGGTCGGACAGGACACTCGGATGATGTCTGCACCCGCCTCTTCGCAGCGGCGGATCTGATCGATAGTCGCCTTCGAGTCCTCGGTCGGCGTGTTGGTCATGGTCTGGACGCTGATCGGCGCGTCTCCGCCGACAGGGACGGAGCCGACCATGATCTGCCGCGACTTGCGCCGCTCGATATCGCGCCAGGGACGGATGGAAGACATGAATACCTCTTGGTGCGCATATAGGCGTTTGGGCCGCGCCGGCAAAGGCGAGCGGGCGATATCGAAAGGCGATCGCGCGCCCTATCGCATTGTGTTAACGGGCTTAACGTACTCGCAGGGGGCGGCGAATGGCCCGGCTTGCCCGATTGCCGACTTTCCAAAGGACGGGCGGGGCCGACCCGGCCGAACGCCGCAGGCCGCGCCTTCGCACCCGCTACTACGCCTTCCTCAGCTACAGCCATAAGGATAAGGAGCTCGCTGAGTGGCTTCACCGAGAGCTCGAGAAGTTCCGGGTGCCCGGAGCCCTTGCGGGAAGGCTGACGGCGCACGGTGTGGTTCCCCGGCGGCTGACTCCGATCTTCCGCGACCAGCACGACTTGTCGGCGGGAGACGACCTGGCTGTCGAGATCGAAGCGGCGCTCGCGGCGTCGCAATTTCTGGTCGTGCTGTGTTCGCCCGAGGCGTCTAAGTCGCGCTGGACGAACCTCGAAATCGAATCGTTCAAACGCACTCGGCCAGAGGGCTGCGTCCTTGCCGCCGTCGCTGCGGGCGAGCCGTTCGCAAGCGACATCCCGGGGCGGGAGCATGAGGAATGCTTTCCGCCGGCGCTGCGCTACAAATACGACCGTCGCGGACACCAGACGACGAAGCGCGCAGAACCGCTCGCGGCCGATTTTCGCGAAGGCGGAGAAGGAAGGCGCATTGCCTTCCTGAAGCTTGTCGCCGGCATGCTCGGTGTCGGCCTCGACGAGCTGGTCCAGCGTGAGCAGACCCGACGGCAGCGCCGGCTCGCCCTTCTCGCGGCAGGCTCGCTTGCCGGCATGGCGATAACCAGTACGCTCGCAGTGACCGCGATCCAGGCGCGCGACGCAGCGCGCGAGCAGCGGCGCCAGGCGGAAAGCCTGATCGAATTCATGGTCGGCGATCTCCGCGACAAGCTGGAGCCGATCGGCAAGCTCGACGCGCTCGACGGGGTCGGAACGCGCGTGCTCGCTTATTACAGTAAGCAGGACACGAGCCAGCTCTCCGATGACGCGCTCGTCCAGCGCTCGCGTGCCTTGCAACTAATGGCCGAAGTCGCCTTCAACCGTGGCAATCTTAAGGAAGCGCAACAGCTCTATCAGCAGGCTGTCGCTGGCACGGCCGAGGCGGTGCGCCGATCGCCGAATGATCCTGAGCGGATCTTCGAGCACGCGCAGAATATCTTTTATGTCGGAGAAACCGACCGGTTTGAAGGCAAGCCCGCAGAAGCGGAGAGCTCGTTCCGCGAATATAAGCGCTTGGCCGATCAGATGACTGCGATTGCGCCGGACAGCCTCAAATATCGGATGGAGGTTCTCTACGCGAACGAAAACCTCGGCATCTCCCTCTACAACCAGCACCGTTTCGACGAAGCGCTCAAGCAATTTGAGGGCGCAGCCGGTCCGATGGACAAGCTGGCGTCGCTATATCCGGCCAATCGTACCTATCAGAAAGAATCCGCAACCGTGTTGGCGTGGGTTGGCGATGCGCAGCGCTCGCGGGGTAATTTCGACGCAGCGATTGTGGCACGCCAACGCCAGATTTCAACTTTGGAACAATTGGCTGCCGCGACATCGGACTCTGACGTGCGCTGGAGACTCTTGACCGCGCATGAGGGGCTGGGGCTCCTATTCGCCGAGAAAGGTCAGTCGGACGGAGCCACCAACGAACTGCAATTGGCAATTCGACAAGCCGAAGACCTGATCCCCATCGAGCCTCGAAATGCACAGTGGAAGAGCGTGGCTGCAGACGCTCGGGTTGCGTTTGCATTGTTTCTGCTTTCGATGGACCGCCGCGACGAAGCCGCTCAACAGGCTGCCGCCGGCTGCTCATTGGCTGCTGGTCTGCCGGAATCGTCAGCGGCCGCAAAAACTCGGCTCAGCACCCTTTGTGCGATGACCAGAGCGCGCCTCGCGCTCGCCTCGGGGGCAAATCAGCAAGCGATGGCATTTGCCCAACAAGCGCTGGCGTCACAACGGCAGCAGCACAGCGAGGATCCGATAACCGACCGATACACTCTTGCGATGATGTATCGAGTTCTGGGTGACGTAGAGGATCACGGCGGCGATGCTCAAGGAGCCACCGCGGCCTGGAACCAAGGGTTGGCCAGCCTGCCTGCCAACGTTGCGGAGCGACCGCGCGAGATGACCTGGCGAATGCAGCTGTTACAGCGGCTGGGTCGCACCCGCGAAGCGGCACCACTCGCTTCGAGGCTGAAGGCAATGAAGTATCATGCCACCTGGTAACGCGTGGCAAGCAAGGGGGAAGGCATGACAAGACCCAAAGCGGTGATGCACCCGATTGCCGTGCTCGCGAGGAAGGACGCGAACGGCTCCTATCATTTTCAGGCGGAATCCGACATTTCTGAAGCTGGCGAAGATGAGTTCCACTTCCACAAGGACCGGCATGGAATGAAGTCGCACGATTATCATCTTGTCGAGTTCGTGCTTGACGACCGAACCGGTGACGATCTGAAATTTCCGTCTGTGCCCCATGACGCGATGTGGGTGGCTGAAGCCGGCGATCGGTCAAACCGCAAATGCCCCGACGTGGACACCGTCAGCGACTATTCGGTGATGGAGCCGATCTGCGTCACGGGCGACGGCAAGCGCTTGATCGTGCGCAACGATAATCCGCGCGAGGAGGACTGGGCCTTTACGCTGAACTTCGTGAAGCAGGGTCAGGATGAGGCGGACCGTGAGCGGTACGTGAACTGGGACCCCGTCGGTTCAAACCACAATGGCGGCGCTTAATCTTAGGAGCGCGTAAATGGGAAGGATTCGCTGAAAAGAGAGGCGAGATGAACGGCAATATTCTCCTCATCGTCAGGAAGCTGGCGCAGAGGGGAATCGAGCCGACGGTTGCAAAGAGGAGCGGCGAATGGAGAAGCGAGATCCAAGGATACCTCCGAAAACCTTGAGAGATCGGTGGGTGGTTGATGTCGATGTCTATTTGGAATCAATTGACCCACTCAGGTTCATTGTAGAATCTTATTTGCAGCAAGCGCATGGCGGAGACCTCGTCTTCCACAATAACGGCCACCCGGGCTTCGATGTGGCGTTCCACCTGCATGACGACACCGACGATCCCGACGGCTATACGTTCGTCAGGCCGAGGCAGAACGCGATTTGGTCGCAATATGGCGAGGGTGAGGCGGCGTGCCCGACGACGGCGATTTGGGAGGTATTCCGGCCGCTACGTTTGGTCGACGGTGGAATGACCCTTGTCGTCTATAACCCAAATGATGAAATCAAAGATTTCCAATACACGTTGAGAGTTACGAACGGCGGAGAGCCCGTTCGCCTCGATCCTGGCGGAAAAAATATGAACGGCGTCAGCGGTCGTTGGTAATGATCGTCTGTGCGGCAGCGAAATAGGTTAAATCGGTGAACGCGCCAGTCATCGCGGCCGCCGCGACCGTCGAAAACGGCCCGATCCGCGCCGGCCCGCCGGCAATTCCCTTCGTCCTCTCCGTCGGCGTCACCGGCCATCGCGCCGAGGTGCTGGCGGAGGGTGACGTCGAGCGCTTGCGGCAGCGCATTCGCGAGATTCTGAAGGAGCTCGAGGATTCGGGGCGGGCACTGCTCGAACGCGAGCACGATTGCTTCGCGCCGGGGCCTCCCCAGCTCCGCTTCGTCTCGCCGATCGCTGATGGCGCCGACCAGATCGCCGCCGAACTTGCGCTCGAGCTTGGCTGGCAATTGCAGGCGATCATCCCCTTCGCGCGGGACGTTTATCGCGCGAGCCTCGCCGACGATGCTGCGCGAGAGCGCTTCGATGCGCTGATCGAGCGGGCGACGTGCCTCCTCGAGCTGCCAGGAAATCCCGACGATAGCCTTGACGCCTACATCATGACCGGCCGAGCGACCGTTGCCCATTGTGACGTACTCATTGCCGTATGGGACGGGAAGCCGCCGCGCGGACGAGGCGGGACGGGGGAAGTTGTGCAGCTGGCGCTGACGCGCGGCACGGCAATCGTGCACGTCCCGATCAAACCGCGTGATGAAGCGCGCGTCCTATGGGCCGCTTTCGATCCCAGCGTGGTGACCGTTGCGGACGATCCCGGCGTAGCCCGAGCGCTCGACAGGGAGGATGTCGATGTGCTGCTGAGCGGTCTGCTGATGCCGCCGATCGATTTACAGGAACAGCACTTCCTGAAGATGTTCACGAGGGAACGGCTGCGCCATTTCCGCGCCCGGATCGAATATCCGCTCCTGCTCGCCGCAACTGGCGTGAAGCCCTTCCGACCCACCACCTTCACCGACAAGCATTATTCAGCGATGATCCGCGATGAGTGGCATCGCTATCGCGTCGGATGCGGCGAAGCGCACAACGTCATCGCGCCGATCAGCCTCCTCGAAGATGCCTACAGTTGGGCGGATAGGCTCGCGACCCATTTCGCGCAGACCTATCGGAGCGGCCACATCTTCAACTTCGTGCTCGGCGGAGTCGCGGTCTGCCTCGGCCTCAGTGCATTCATGGCGCCGCGATTGAAGTTCGAGGAAGCGGCGCTCGAAATGCTGATCACGATCGCGATCATTCTCAACGCCCATATCGGAATCAAGCAGGAATGGCATCGCCGCTGGCTCGACTATCGCCAGCTCGCCGAGCGGTTGCGGCCGATGCGCACGCTCAAGCTGCTCGGAATCGCTGCGCCCGATCCGCCCGGCACCGACACCAACCCGATCCCGAGCCGGTGGATCGAATGGTATGCCGGCGGAATCTGGCGGGCGATGGGTTCCCCGACCGGACAGATCGACCGAGTCTGCGCTGCGCGACTAGGGCGCGCAATCGCAGAGCACGAGGTCGAGCCGCAGGTTTCCTATCACGAGCGTCACGCCGAGCAGATCGAGAAGCTCGACCATCGGCTCGAACAGGTCGGCTTCACATTGTTCGTCGCGACTTTGATCGCGTCATTCGCGACCATCGTCGATTATGCGTTCCACCTGCCGTGGGTGAACACCTACGGCAATTGGTTCACTTTGGTCTCGGCAGGCTTCCCTGCGCTCGGCACAGCCATATTCGGAATTCGATTCCAGGCCGATTTCGGCGGTGACGCCGTTCGCTCGTTGGCAACATCGAACACGCTGCGCCAGATCGACGAGGAGCTTCGGAAGGACGTGACTTTGTCCCGTGCCGCGGATCTCGCCGAGCAGGCGGGGCGAATCATGCTTTCCGATCTCGACGAGTGGCAGCTGGTCAATCAGCAGCGGGACCTGTCGGTCGGCTAATGTTTCACGAAACTGACGATTGCTTCGACCAGTCCTGAATCAACGGGGAGCGATGCGTCAGTGTAAGTCGCTACAATTGCGGCCTTGTCGTCGCTGTCGACGTCCTTCAGCTCGTGCGTCATCTTGGGAAGTAGCAGCAACGTCGCCTTCGGCTGAGCGGACGCAAGCGCGCGGGCATCGGCAACCGACACTTGCAAGTCGCGCTCTCCCTGGACGATCAGCAGGGGCACCTTGAGCGAGGCCGCAAGCTTCGGCGGATCCTGACGGAACATGTCGATGAGGAAGTCCTGAACCTGCGGAGCGAACAGCCTTTGAAGCGCAGGATGCATGCTGGTTATGTCCACATGCTGGCCCTTCTCGAGCGAGTCGAGCGCGGACATTGCGGAGTCGAGCACCGGCGCGTTTGCGGGGTTCGCGCGCAGCTGCTCACGGATGACGTCGCTGAGCCTGCGACCCGCGCCGGAGAGCGAGATAACGCCGCAGATTCCGTCAGGCTGCTGAGCCGCCGCCAGTGCAATGAGCGAGCCTTCGCTGTGTCCAAGGACCCATACGCAGCGCTGCCCTGTCTGCTTCCTGATCGCCGCGACCCAATTGTGCGTGTCGGTTGCATAGTCCGCGATCGTGACCTTGTTGCCGTCCGCGACTGCAGTCTTGCTTCCGCCAAGTCCTCGCTTGTCGATCCGAACGGTCGAGACGCCCCTTGCGCCAAGTGCTTCGGCGAGCAGGCGATATGGAGCGGAAGTCACTCCCATCGGATTGTTACCGTCGCGATCGGTCGGGCCGGATCCCGGAATGATCAGGATGACCGGAACGCCTTTGCCGGAGTCGAGGAAGGTGCCCTCGAGTGGTGCCTGCGGACCGGGCGCGGTCATTGGAATTGCAGCTGGCGCGAGGGCCGCAATCAACAGTGAGAACATCATTCATCTCCTCCCCAACGCCAATGCCATCCGCCACGCGTCTTTCGCGCCGAGACAACCACAAACACGAGTGTGACCGGAACAATCGCCGCGATCACTTGCAGCGGCCGGTTCCGCAGTTCCAGGCAAATCCCGATGTCAAAGGCGACAAAGGCGAGGATGAATGCCCAGCCCTGCCACCTGATCGGCAGGCCTGGCCCCATGCCGAAGCGTCTCGGCGCAAACCAATCCTCTTCGTCGTCGCTCATCGTTTCTCCTTCGGCGGCCTTCCGCGCTTGCGCGGTGAGGGCGCCTTCAGTTTCACGCCGCGCGCCGCGAGCGCTTCGCGAAGCAGACATTCGATCTGTGCGTTGACGCTTCGAAGGTCTGCCGAAGCGCAGCGCTCGACCGCCGCCCACAAGGCGGGATCGACGCGCAGCGGATAGGCCTTACGCTCGGCGTCGGGCACTGCTGCCCGCCTACTGGTAGAGGGTGCCGGTGTTGACGACAGGCTGGGCGTCGCGCTCGCCGCACAGCACCACCATCAGGTTCGAGACCATCGCCGCGCGCCGCTCGTCGTCGAGCTCGACGACCTTCTTCTCCGACAAAGAGGCGAGCGCCATTTCGACCATCCCGACCGCGCCCTCGACCAGCGTCTTTCGCGCCGCAACGACGGCTTGCGCCTGCTGCCGGCGAAGCATCGCACCGGCGATCTCGGTCGCATAAGCGAGGTAGGTGAAGCCGCATTCGTCGATGGTTATCCCCGCCACGACGAGCCGGGCCTGGAGCTCCTTCTTCAGCTCAATTCCAACTTCGTCGTGGTTGCCGCGAAGCGTGACTTCCTGGTGCTCGAAATCGTCATAGGGGTAACGCGATCCGATGGTTCGGATCGCGGCCTCGACCTGCACTCGGACGAACTGCTTGTAGTCGTCGACGTCGAACAAAGCCTGGGCCGTGTCGACCACTCGCCACATGATCTGCGCGGCCATGTCGATCGGGTTGCCGCGAAGGTCATTCACCTTGATCTTGTCGGAGATGAAGTTGTTGGCTCGGACCGAAAGCTTTTTCTTGCCCATCCAGGGCAGCGTCCAGCGAAGGCCGGTCGACCGATCGGTGCCGCGATATTCACCGAACAATGTGATCGCCGCAGCCTGGTTGGGCTGGAGCATGTAGAAGCCCGGCATCACGAGGATGAACACGATCGTCGCCAGAAAGACGATGGCGACCCCCATCGGATTGGGCGCCTGTCCCAGCCGCGAGATTCCGTAGATGTCGGCGAGGATCGCCAGCAGCAAGACGATGAGCATCGGATAGCCGCTGGAGGTGGATGCCTCCCGCTCGCTCGTTGCCGTCAGTGCAATGACTTTTCCATCGGCCATTTAGCCCTCCATAAATATGATATCATAATAATATGTCAGGGCTCCCGGAGTCAACTGGCGCTGCGCAGGAGCGGCCGCTAAGGCCCGCCGCATGAGCGAGACTCGTTGGCGTTTGGTGATCCACGGCGGCGCTGGATCGACGCGCATGGCGCACAATGAAGAGCATGATCGCACAGCGCGTGCGGGACTCGAACGCGCGATCGCCGCTGGCGCCGAGATCCTTGAGAAGCGCGAGCGCGCGATCGATGCGGTCGAATCGGCGGTTCGAGTTCTCGAAGAAGATCCGTGCTTCAACGCCGGACGCGGAAGCGTTCTGACGGCGACCGGATGCATCGAACTCGACGCCGCGATCATGGACGGCCGCGACCGCGCCGCCGGTGCGGTCGCCGGGCTTCGGACGACGCGGGCACCGATCAGCCTCGCCCGGCTGATCCTGAGCGAGGGTCAGCACGTGTTCCTTTCGGGCAAAGGCGCCGACGGCTTCGCCCGCGATCATGGCCTCGAGCAGGTCGACAACAATTGGTTCGAAGTGCCCGAACGCCGGCGCCAGCTCGAAGAGCTGCTCGCCGAAGGCGGTTTCGATGACGAGATCAAATATGGAACCGTCGGCGCTGTTGCTGTCGACGTCGACGGGCATGTTGCGGCGGCCACCTCCACTGGCGGCCTGACGGCCAAGCGCTTCGGCCAAGTTGGTGACTTTCCGCTGATCGGTGCTGGCACTTATGCTGACGACCGGTCTGCAGCAGTGTCGGCGACCGGATCGGGGGAATATTTCATCCGCGCGGTTGCAGCCCATCAGATTGCGGAGCGAGTCCGGCTCGGCCGCCAATCGCTTCAGGAAGCGTTGGATGCTGTCCTTGCCGATATCGGTAGCCTCGGCGGCAAAGGCGGGCTCATCGCGGTTTCTCCTCAGGGCGAAGCTGCATGGGGCTTCACGACACCGGCCATGTATCGCGGAATGGCCGACTCGGGCGGCCGGACCGTTCGGCTCTATCCCGACGACGAGGACCGGTAGGGCAAGTCGCGACGGAGCCACTCCACTTCCGCCGCGATGGCTGAGCGCTCGTTCTCGAGAAAATCGGCGACCGCATCGCGAAAGCCTTTGTTCGGAATGAAGTGCGCCGATCGCGTGATCACTGGTTCATAGCCGCGCGCAACCTTGTGCTCGCCCTGCGCGCCCGCCTGCACCGAGCTGAGGCCGTGCTCCATCGCCCACTCGATCGCGCGATAATAGCAAAGCTCGAAATGGAGGAAGGGCACCTCGTCGATCGTGCCCCAATAGCGACCATAGAGCGTGTCTCTGCCGATGACGTTGAGCGCTGCGGCAATCGGCACGCCGTCCCGGCAGGCGAGGAACAACAGCAAATCGTCGCCCATCCGCCTGGCTGCAACATCGAAGAACTCGCGCGTCAGATACGGACGCCCCCACTTCCGCGAGCCCGTGTCCTGGTAGAAGGCCCACATGGCCTCCCACTCGGAAGCACCTATCTCAGCACCGCGCAGCACTCGGATTTCCAGCCCTTCGCACGCGGCCTCCCGCTCCTTGCGGACCGTTTTGCGCTTGCGGCTGGTCAGTGCCCACAGGAAATCGTCAAACGAGCCGAAGCCACGGTTCAGCCAATGATATTGAATGCCATGACGGATCAGCCAGCCGCGTCGCTCGCATTGCGCCGCTCCCTCGTCATCGATGAAGGTGACATGCGCTGATGAGATGTCGTTCTGGATCGTGACCGCCTCAATCGCGGCGAGGAGCTGCTGCGGTCGAGTTCCAAGCAGCCGGGGGCCCGGCACGGGGGTGAACGGCACAGCGACCTGTAGCTTAGGATAATATTGACCGCCCGCCCGCTCCCACGCTTCGGCCCAGCCATGGTCGAACACATATTCGCCTTGGCTGTGGGTCTTCAGATAGGCGGGGGCGGCGGCGATGAGGTGCGACGAATCATCCTCGACGAGGATCGGCGCCGGCGTCCATCCGGTGCCCGGACCGACGCTTCCGGAATCCTCGAGCGCAGAAAGAAAGGCGTGGCTTACAAACGGATCGCCCGCCGAGAGCCTGTCCCACGCGCGACCATTCAGTCCCGAAATTCCGGACGCGATCTTGGCGATGACTTCGGTTTCGCGATCGGCCATTCCCTTTAGGTGAGTAAACCGTTGAAAATGAACTAGGCCTTCACGGCGACGATCGCATCGACCTCAACGGCGACCCCGAGCGGCAGGACAGGAACGCCGACGGCGCTTCGGGCGTGGCGACCGGCCTCTCCGAACACTTCCTGCATCAGCTCGGAAGCGCCATTGGCGACCTTCGGCTGGTCGGTGAACGAGGGCGCGCTGTTCACGAAGGCGCCGAGCTTTACGACACGCTCGACTCGGTCGAGCGATCCCAGCGCCGCCTGCATTTGCGCGAGTAGCATGATGCCGCAACGTCGCGCAGCCTCGATCCCGCGCTCGAGGTTCATGTCCTCGCCCAGGCGGCCGAGGATGAGGTTCCCCTCCTGTGAGACACTGATCTGCCCCGAGATGTGGAGGAACCCGCCAATCTCTACGGCAGGCACATAGGAAGCGACCGGCGCAGCCGGTTGGGGAAGGGTGATGCCGAGTTCGGCGAGGCGGTTGTCGATGCTCATCGGCGTCCCCAAGCACCAGGGAGCAGTTGAATCAACCCTCGCGGCTGACCGTGAAGCCCGCGAAGCTTTGGCTGACGGGCATCAGCTCGATGGCGTTGATGTTGAGGTGGGGCGGAAGGTTCGCGAGCCACCAGAAGAGGTCGGCGAGGTCGTCAGCAGTCATCGGGTTCATGCCCGCGTAGAGCTTTTCGGACGCTTGCTTGTCGCCGCCCGTGCGGACGATGGTGAACTCGGTCTCGGCCATTCCCGGCTCGACCGATGTGACTCGGACACCAGTCCCAGCAAGGTCGCTTCGAAGGTCGAGCGAGAATTGGCGGACGAACGCCTTGGTCCCAGCGTACACCGCGCCGCCTTTGTACGGGTAGGTTGCGGCGACGGAGGACAGGTTGATGATTTGACCCTTCCGCTCGACCAGCTTGGGAAGCAGCGCACGGGTCAATGCGACGAGGCCGGTCACATTTGTCTCGATGACGTCCTCGATCCGGCTCCAGTCGGTTTCGGGGAGCGGATCGGTGGCGGGCGCGAGGCCGGCGTTGTTCAGCAGCAGGTCGATGTCGTTCCACGGTGGCGACAATTCGGCGAGACCGTCGACCGCACCGATGTCTCGCATGTCGATCTCCAAGGGCAGGAAGGCATCGCCGAGCTCTTCCTGAAGCCGCTTCAGCCGATCGCCCCGTCGCCCGGTGCCAATCACGTACCAGCCTCCGGAAACGAACTTGCGCGCCGACGCTTCGCCGAATCCGGCCGTCGCACCCGTAATGAGGATCGTCTTCATTGCTTTCCTTCGCCTTCGAGCACGCGCCGCGCCTGTACGAGCACATCCGGCGAAACGCCAAGCTCCTCGGCGACCTGCACGAGATCGGGCTCGTGAGCCTCGAGAAAGCGGAGGAGCGCCGCGAGAATGGCGGGTTCCCCGATTCGCTGGCGAAGATCGTCTGTGCCGATTCCGGTCAGGTCGATGAACCGTTGGGCGCGTCGAGCGTCACCAAGCGTTGCTGCCAGTGCGGCAAGCGCGATAGCGTGAGGATCGATTGGCGAATCCGGAAGCAACGCTTACATTCAATCGCAGGCTAGTGGGGATAGCAATTGGCGAAGATCCTGATCGTCGAGGACAATGCGCTGAACATCAAGCTGTTCTGTGATTTGCTCGCGGCGCACGGCCACGAGCCCGAAGCGGTGACGGACAGCCGAAATGCCCTCGACATGGCGCGCAGCTTCTCCCCCGACCTCGTGATTACCGATATCCAGTTGCCCCACGTCACGGGATTGGACCTGATCCGGTTGATCCGTGCAGACGACAAGCTTGCCGATGTCCCGATCATGGCGGTGACGGCCTATTCCGCGCACGGCGACGAAGAGCGAATCCGCGCGGCTGGCGCGCAGGCCTATGTATCGAAGCCGATCTCGGTCGCGAAATTCGCGCAGACGGTGGACCAGCTGCTTGCTGGCAAAGAGGAAGCGGTCGCGCACGAGAGCTAGGAGCGGTCTAAGCCGTCATTCCCGGACGAAGAAGGTGGATCCCGAATCGAATCCGGGATGACGAACCGAAAGGCTCGTTACTTGATCTTGGCTTCCTTGAACTCGACGTGCTTGCGTGCGCGCGGGTCGTACTTCTTGAAGCTCAGCTTCTCGGTCTGGGTGCGGGGGTTCTTTTTCGTGACGTAAAAGAAGCCCGTGTCCGCGGTGCTGACGAGCTTGATCTTGACGGTTGCCGGCTTGGCCATCGGACAGTCCCAAATGCTTGAAAAAGAAAAAGCGGCCTTCCGCCGCCCGTGCCGCCGAGCCTCTGATGGGCGGAGGCGCTTTTGTCAAGGTTATCGCCGCCCGCCCCTAGCCGTCGGCGTCTCTCAGTGCGGCCTTGAGCGCCTTTGCGCGCTGCCCAATCGCGTCGACGCTAAGCAGCTTCTGATCGAGATCGACGAGCTGGCGATTGAGGTCGAGTGCAAGGCCCGGCCAATCGTGGACTTGTGCGACCGCTCGATGAACCATCGCCGAATCAAGTCCAAGCTTGCACGAATCGCTGGGCAACCGGATGTCCACAGACCCGTGACTGCCCTGGACGAGCTGCTCGTTGCAGCGCGCGCGGATTGCCTGCTGCACCGCATAAGGCATGATTCGCCGGACGATGTCGCGGTAGGGTGTCACGACCGAGATATTGGCGCCGGTCACGTCCGAGGTGACATAATAATTGGCGATCTCGTCACGAAGCGCGGGATCGCCGAGCTTCGCCATTCCGCCAACCGACAGGATCTCGTCGTAGGTGTTGCGCTTGAGCGCCCACGGCTGGATCTGCGTCGCTTGATAAGCATGGAGGAGGAACTGCTCGTCGAGGCTGCTCGAAGACCGATCTAGGTCGGCAAGGGTCGCCAGCGCTTCGCGTCTGACCCAGCCGTAGTAGCGGGTGCGCGTCGCGAGATTTTCGAGATTTCGCGTCGAGATCGTTTTGCAGCATCGAGCGATATTCGCGGGCCTGGCTGCGTTCGATGCGCGCCTGGTTCCAGTTGCTAGCCTGGATGCCGACGAACACGCCCACGACCACGATGACGAAATCGATCGTCACCGCGAACCAGTTGTGTTGGGTGACATGTTCGCGAAGACGACGAAGGATCAATGGGGGGCCCCCTGCGCATGGATCGCCGGCCGCAAGGCTAGCACATCGTTGCACTGCCGACACGCGTCCGTAACGGCTGATTAACCAATGTGAGAGACCCTCCGTTCAACTGAGGGGGGTTTATGGCTACCGATCCGCTGGCGAACCTGAGGCTTCAAGTCGCCTCTTGCGTTGCCGAGATCCGCGAGGCGGGGCCGCGCCTTTCTCCGCTCGACCTCTATGCAAGGATGGACGCGATCAGGCAGCTCGCCGTTGCAAACGGCCTAAAAACCCTCGAAGGTCTGGCGCGCTCATCGGCGCAGCTCGCGCTTCTTCCCGGACACCGGATCGCGGTCCAATCCTGCCTGGAGCATGTTGACGAAGCGATCGACAGCCGGTCGGACACCGACTGCCAGACCATTCTCGCCGCCCTCGCCGTCCGCCTGCACTGACACTCTAGCGCCGTTCATGCATTAGAGGCGCAATGCGCGCCTTCTCGCAGCTGCTCGACGACCTCGTCTACACGCGCTCGCGCAATACCAAGCTCAAGCTGATCGGCAATTATCTCCGGGAAACGCCGGACCCTGACCGGGGCTTCGGTTTGGCTGCGCTGACGGGAACGCTCGACATCCCCGCAGTCAAGGGCGCCGCAGTTCGCGCCATCGCCGAGGAGCGGGTCGATCCGGTGCTGCTTTACATGAGTTGCGACTATGTCGGCGACATGGCCGAGACGGTGGCGCTGCTCTGGCCGACTTCGGCGACCGGCGTCCCGGAAGCGGACGATGCGACGATCAGCATCACCGAGGCGATCGAGCGGTTGCGGTCGACGACCCGCCTCGATGCACCGCGCACCCTTGCGGTCATGCTCGATCACCTCGACGCGTCGGGCCGGTTCGCGCTTCTCAAGCTCGCGACCGGAGCGTTGCGCGTCGGGATCAACGCGCGGCTGGCGAAACAGGCGTTAGCGCAGGCGTTCGGCCTCGACGTCGATGCGGTGGAGGAGGTGTGGCATGGCCTTTCACCGCCGTTCACGGAGCTGTTCGATTGGGCCGAAGGGCGCTCGCCGCAACCGACCGCCAAGGACGTTCCGGTCTTCCGTCCCTTCATGCTTGCGCACGCGCTTGAAGACACGAAAGTGTCGCTCGATGACTTTGCCGCCGAGTGGAAATGGGACGGAATCCGGGTCCAGCTGGTCCATGCCGGCGGGCAGACACGGCTCTATAGTCGCACCGGCGACGACATCTCGGGAAGCTTCCCTGACGTCGCGGAGGCATTCCGAACGCGCGGAGTTCTCGACGGTGAGTTGCTCGTGCGGGGGATCGACCAGGGCGTCGCCGACATGCACGGCGGTGCGGCGGCAAGCTTCAATGCACTTCAGCAAAGGCTCGGCCGCAAGAATGTCAGCCAGAAGATGTTGGGCGCCTATCCTGCCTTCGTGCGTCTCTACGACATCCTGTTCGACGGCGATGCCGACCTTCGTGAACGCCCCTGGGAAGAACGACGGAAGCGGCTTGAGCGATTTGCAAGCAAACTCGATGCCGACCGCTTCGATGTCTCTCAACTGGTCGACGCCGCGAATTTCGAGGAGCTCGAAGACCTGCGGCTCAACGCGCGCGACGCGAGCATCGAGGGCATCATGCTCAAGCGACGCGACAGCGCCTATGTTGCCGGCCGTCGCACCGGGCTTTGGTACAAATGGAAACGCGATCCGCTGACTGCCGACTGTGTATTGATGTATGCCCAGCGCGGCTCTGGGAAGCGCTCCAGCTACTATAGCGACTACACTTTCGGATGCTGGACCGAGGTGGGCGAGCTACTCCCCGTCGGCAAGGCCTATTTCGGATTCACCGACGAGGAGCTGAAATGGCTCGACCGTTGGATCCGCGGCCACACGATCCAGCGCTTCGGTCCTGTGCGCGAGGTCGAGAAGAGCCTGGTGCTTGAGGTCGCCTTCGACTCGGTTCACAAGAGCACTCGCCACAAGTCGGGCGTTGCGATGCGCTTCCCGCGCATCAGCCGCATTCGCATCGACAAACCGGCGGCTGAGGCCGACCGACTGGAGAGCCTTCAGGCGATGGTTACTTGAAGGCCAAGCCGAACGCGCGCTAAGCCACCCACTCTTCCGGGGAGAGGGGGACTAATGATCAGGCACTTGCTTGCCGGCGCGGCGGCGCTGGCGATAACCACGGCGGCCAATGCGGCGACTTACGCGATCCAGTCGGGGCATCTCATCGTCGACGCCGCTCAGCCGGAACGCGGCGCGTCGACGGTGATCGTCGACAACGGACGGATCACGCGAATCGAAAACGGCTTCACCGCTCCTTCGGGCGCGATCGTCGTCGACGAGCGCACCCGCACGGTGATGCCCGGGATGACCGACGTCCACGTCCATCTCACCGATACGTCGGGGCAGCCCTGGTACACCGGCTTCACCCAGAAGCATTCGGTCCCCTACGCTGCGACCGTAGGCCTGACCCACGCGCTCGAGATGGCCCAGGGCGGCTTCACCACCGTCCGCGACCTCGGCGGCGATACCAGCGCGGTGATCGCAGTCCGCGATGCCGTCACCGAGGGGCGTTTCCCCGGCCCGCGCATCAGGGTCGCGGGTGCCCCGCTGTCGATCATCGGTGGCCACGCCGATCCCACCACGGGCCTTCCGCCCGAACTCGCCGCGGCGATGGATGACGCGCACCTGGACTCGTCGGTCTGCAGCGGCGCTGACGAATGTCAGAAGGTCGTGCGCAAGCTGGCGGCCGCCGGGGTCGACTGGATCAAGATCATGGCGACCGGCGGCGTGCTCGATCCCGGCACCCGAGGCCTCGAGCAGCACTTCACCGACGAGGAGATGAAGGCGATCTGCGACATGGCCCATTTCATGGGCCTAAAGGTCGCCGCCCACGCGCACGGCGCGCGCGGAATCGATGCTGCGGTTCGCGCGGGTGTCGATTCGATCGAGCATGGCACGTTCATCGACGACCAGGGCGTCAAGGACATGAAGGCGCGCGGCACTTATTATGTCGCGACCCTGATGGCCTTCAGCGGCGTCTCCAACGCGCTCGGGAAGGGAATTATGACCCCCGCCAGCGAGGCGAAGGCCCGTCAGACGCTCGGCGTATGGGGCAAGGGACTCAACCTCGCCTACCGCAACGGCGTGCACATCGCGCTCGGCACCGACAGTGCCGTCGCACCCCACACGCAGGCCAATCACGAAGTCGAGCTGATGGTGACCAAGGGCGGAATGACTCCGCGCGATGCGCTCATCGCCGCGACCAAGGGGGGCCCCGACCTCATGAATCTGTCGGCAGAGACCGGCACGCTCGATCCCGGCAAGTCCGCCGACCTCATTGCAGTCGACGGCGACCCGCTCGTCGACCCGACTGCCGTTCAGCGCGTCGGCTACGTCATGGTCGAAGGCAGTCCCATTCCAATGAAAGGCAATCCATGATCCGCACGTCCGCCTTCGCAATCGCACTGGCGCTGAGCAGCACTGCATTCGCGCAGAAAGACGCTCCCGCAGGCGATTCGCCGACCAATGAGCAGAAGGCCGAAGCTGCGAAGCCGAACCCCGATCAAGTGAAAGCCAGCGTCGAGGAAGACGCGCAGCCCGCCCAGCGTTCGATCCCGTTCCACGGGCGTAGCCTGTCCTACACGGTCACCCCGGGACATCTCACGATCAGGAATGACAAGGGCGAACCGATCGCGAGCATGTTCTACGTCGCCTACACGATTCCGACACGGGGGCAGCGGCGGCCCGTCACCTTCCTGTTCAACGGTGGGCCGGGATCTTCGACCATGTGGCTGCACATGGGATCGTTCGGTCCGATGAAAGTCGACGCCTCCATCCCCCAAACGGTTCCCGGACCGCCGTTCCGTTATGGCCCCAATCCCGACACGCTTCTGGACGTCAGCGATCTGGTCTTCATCGACGCGCCGACCACCGGATTGTCGCGCGAAATCGGCAAGAGCGAGCCGAAGGACCTATTCGGAGTCGACAAGGACCTCGACGCCTTCGCGCGGACGATCCAACGCTATCTCACCAAATACCAGCGCTGGAACGATCCCAAGTTCATCATCGGCGAGAGCTACGGTACGACCCGCGCAGCGGGGCTTTCGAACAAGCTGCTCGACGCCGGCGTGCAGCTCAACGGCATCACCTTCATGTCGACCGTCTTCAATTTCGCCGACCTGTTCGGCGGGGAGCAGTCGATGATCGGCTTCCTGCCCACCTACGCCGCCGATGCATGGTATTTCGACAAGATCCCGGGCAAACCACCGCTCGAGGAGTTCTTGCAGCAGGCGAGGGACTTCGCCAGCGGGCCGTACGCACAGGCCCTCCAGAAGGGCAATGCGATCAGCGACTCCGAAAAGCAGTCGATCGCAGAGCAGATGGCGCACTTCACCGGCCTCTCGACGGACTATATTTTGAAATCGAATCTTCGGGTCGATCCGAGCCAATTCCGGCGCGAGCTTCTGCGCGACCGCCACCAAATCATTGGCCGAATCGATTCACGCTACGTGGGGACGGAGCCTGACAATATCGGCGACAGCGCCGACTATGACCCGCAGGGTAGCGCGATCACAGGCGCGTTCGTCGGTGCGCTCAACGATTATCTGTTCCGCGATCTCGGCTACAAGACGCCGCTCGTCTATCGGCCGAACAATTATGCGGGGATCGGCGACGATTGGGACGTCACCCACAAGTCTGCCGAGGGCAGGCAGGCGATCGTGAACACCGGCGTCGATCTCTCCGACGCCATGCGCCAGAACCCGCGCATGAAGGTCCTGTCGGTCAACGGCATCTATGATCTGGCGACCCCATTCCACGGCGCGGAATATGAATTCCATCAGCTAGCGTTGGAACCGCAGCTGCAGGCAAACGTCCGCTACACTTATTATCCGGCGGGGCACATGATGTACATCGATCCCACCTCGGCGCAGAAGCTGAAGGCCGATCTGGCCGCGTTCTACGCGAGCGCGATGTAGACAAAGAAAAGGGCCGGCGAAGCGAACTCCGCCGACCCTCTCGCCCCCTAAAGACTCGAACGGGCTTTAGCTGATCGGCTGCAGGTTCACAGCGGCCGTCTTGCCTCGGCGGTCCACCTCGAGCTCGAACTCGAGCCGGTCGCCCTCGTTGAGCGTCGGAATGCCCGCGCGCTCGACCGCAGAGATGTGGACGAACGCGTCGGGTTGCCCGTCGTCGCGCTGAATGAAGCCGAAGCCTTTCATTGCGTTGAAGAACTTGACCGTTCCCTGCGCCTTCTCGCCCGTCAGCTGCCGCTGCGGCCCGCGCTCGGCCCGCTCGACTGCCATCGGCTCGCCTTCGATTCGAAGGTTGGTCGCCGAGATCCGGCCGCCACGATCCACGAGCGTGAACTCGAGGGGCTGCCCGTCAGCGAGGTCGGTGAGACCCGCCTGCTCGACCGCCGAGATGTGAACGAAAACGTCCTCACCGCCGTCATCGCGCACGATGAAGCCGAAGCCCTTCTGCGGGTTAAAGAATTTTACGACGCCTTTGCCTTCGCCGACGACCTGCGGAGGCATTCCGCCACCGCCACCGCCGCCGCCACGAAAGCCGCCGCCACCGCCGCCGCCACGGAAGCCACCGCCACCGCCGCCGCCGTAGCCGCCACCGCCGCCGCCACCGAAGCCGCCGCGGTCACCGTAACCGCCGCCGCCGCCGCCGTAACCTCCACGTCCACCGCCGCCGTAGCCGCCGCGTTCCTGGAATCCGCCGCCAAAATCACCTGCGAAACTCTCTTCGCCGCCGAAATTATCGCGCTTGTCGCGACCGCGACCACCGCGCTCACCTTTGCGCCCTCTATCGAAACCCATATCCGTCCGAACTTGTTAGCCCGCCTACCCCAGAAACCAACGCGCTCGGGCCGAATGGCGCAACCGGTCATGACGCGTAAATCACTCACGCACCGTTCACGTCATTACAGCAAAAATGAGGTCTGCTCTAGTGACTCAAATATCAGCGAATTTTGACGGGGGTGGCAAGGCAGGCGCAAGGCGGACTAAAGCCGTCCAAGCGCATTGACCGAGGATTTCGAATGGCCGTTTATCTGCACGAGGAAGACCTGCCCTCCGACGTGAGATTCGCCGATGGGCCGATCGCCGTCGATACCGAAGCGATGGGGCTCATGCCCGGACGCGACCGGCTGTGCCTGGTGCAATTATCCGACGGCAAGGGGAACGAGCATCTGGTCCGCTTCGGCCGCGGTAGCGATTATTCGGCGCCGATCCTCAAGGCTCTGCTGTCGGACCCGAATCGGCTCAAGCTCTACCATTTCGCGCGGTTCGACGTCGGGATCATGCAGGCCTATCTCGGGATCATGGGTGCGCCGCTCTATTGCACACGCACTGCCTCCAGGCTCGTGCGCACATATACCGACCGCCATGGCCTCAAGGACCTGGTCAAGGAGCTGCTCAACGTCGACCTTTCGAAACAGCAGCAAACGAGCGACTGGGGCGCGCCGGAGCTCAGCGACGCGCAGCGTGAATATGCGGCGAGCGACGTCCGCTACCTCCATCAGCTGAAGGAGAAGCTCGACGAGCGGCTCGAGCGCGAAGACCGCGTCGTGCTGGCGCAGGCATGTTTCGACTTCCTGCCGGCTCGCGCGCTGCTCGACCTGTCCGGCTGGCCCGAACAGGACATTTTCGCTCATGACGGATGAGCCGCGCAGTGCCTGACGCCGCCCTTCCGTCCCGGACAGGGAGGCCCCGCTGGGCGATTCCCGGTAGTGCCCACGATAGCCTCGTCCGCTGGTCGAAGATCCTTCTCCCGGCCGCCGTCGGCGTGCTCATCGTCGTTCTTGCGCTCGCGCCGCTGGGGAAGAAGAGCGACGTCAGCTTCATCCTCGACAAGAACAAGGTCCAGAATGCGCCCGAGAAGATGCGCGTGGACCAAGCGCGCTACGTTGGCACCGACGATAAGGGGCAACAATTCACGATCGTCGCGAACCGCGCAATCCAGCCCAGCTCAGATGTGCCGGTGGTCAACATCATGGGCATGGCCGCCCGACTGAATATGGAGAAGGGCCCTCTTCTCATCCGCGCCAACGACGGCCGTTACAATCTCGACACGCAGAAATTGATGATCGACGGGCCGGTCAAGGTCGCGGGTGCTGACGGCTATCGTCTCGCCACCCGCGACGTGGGCGTCGACCTGAAGGCGCATCAGCTGGCAAGCGGGGGGCCCGTCGCGGGTTCGATGCGCCTTGGACAGTTCCAGGCAGGCCAGCTTCACGCCGACCTCGGCGACCGGACTGTCGTTCTCGATCATGGTGCTCGCTTGAAAATCGTCCAAGGGGCGGTCAGATGATAGGCGTGCGTGTTTTTGGCATCATCCTTGCTAGCGCCTCTGCAATCGCTGCGCTGGGTGCGACCACAGCGCTGGCGCAGGTCAAGCAGGAGCAGCCGCGCTCGGCTTTGGCCGGGCACAATACAAACGCGCCCGTCGACGTGACTTCGGACCGGATCGAGGTCCAGGACCGTGCGGATCGCGCGGTCTTCTCCGGCAATGTGCATGTCGTCCAGGCCGACATGACGCTCGACACCCAACGGCTCACCGTCGCTTATTCGGGTGGTCAGGGAGCCAATGGCCTCCAGATCAATCGCCTCGATGCTGCAGGTGGAGTGGTGGTCCACAGCCCGTCGGAGACCGCCAAGGGAGACTTTGGGATCTATGATCTCGACCGCAAGCTCATCACGTTGATCGGCAATGTCCAGCTCGACTCGCGACAATAATCTGGTGAACGGATCGCGGCTGGTCATCGACCTCAATTCCGGCCGAGCCGTGGTGGACGGCGGCCCTCCCGGAGTGAACTCGAGCGGTGGGCGGGTGACGGGCCACTTCACGGTACCCCAGCATCAGCAACCGCAGCAGCATTCGAAGTAGGCTTGCGATGAACGAAGCTGCCACCATCGTGCGGCCCTCGAACGAGGCGCAGCAGGAAAGCGGCGGCCTCGAGGTGCGGTCGATCGCCAAATCCTACGATCGCCGCGCCGTGCTCCACGATGTCTCGCTCGACGTCCATCGCGGCGAGGTCGTCGGACTTCTTGGTCCCAACGGCGCTGGCAAGACCACCTGCTTCTATTCGGTCATGGGGTTGGTGAAGCCTGACAGCGGCCGGATCTTCCTCGACGGTGAGGACATCACCGAGTTGCCGATGTACCGGCGGGCGATTCTCGGCCTCGGCTATCTGCCGCAGGAAACCTCCATCTTTCGCGGGATGACGGTCGAAGAGAATATCATCGCCGTCCTCGAGATCGCGCTTCCGGACGCGGGAAAGAGGCGCGACCGGCTCGAGCAATTACTCGGCGAGTTCGGCCTCACCGCCCTTCGCGATTCGCCCGCGATGGCGCTCTCAGGCGGCGAGAGGCGTCGGTGCGAGATTGCGCGGGCGCTTGCTGCGGAACCGACGATCATGCTGCTCGACGAACCGTTCGCAGGCATCGATCCGATCTCGATCTCCGACATTCGCGAGCTGGTTCGCGAACTGAAGAGCCGCGGCATCGGCGTGCTCATCACCGACCATAATGTCCGCGAGACGCTCGACATCGTCGACCGCGCCTGCATCATCTACGACGGACAGGTATTGTTCGCGGGGACTCCCGAGGCGTTGGTCGCCGACCAGGAGGTCCGGCGTCTCTACCTCGGCGAGAGCTTCGCTCTGTAACGCGTTGACCAATGGGCCTGGGCCCCTCCCTCAGCATCCGCCAGTCGCAGCAGCTGGTTCTGACCCCCCAGCTGCGCCAGGCAATTCAGCTGCTTCAACTCAGCAACCTGGAGCTTGACGCCTATCTCGCCGAGGAGCTTTCGAAGAATCCGTTGCTGGAGGCGCGGTCGGACGAGCCGGAGGAACAACCGGCGGGCGATTTTGCCAGCGACGATGTCGACAGCAATGAAGCACCCGACGATCCCGGCGCCGACGATCTCATCATGGGCCAAGCGGACGATGACCGTCCGCTTGACGTCGACTGGACCAGCGAAGCGCTCGAAACCGACAGTTATTCGGACGTCGTGACGTCATCCAGCGGCGACGAAGGCTTTGATTTCGAACGCGTTCAATATCGCGCGGCGTCGCTCGCCGAGCATCTCGTCGATCAGCTTCACGGCCTTTCCGGCAATGTTGGCGATCTTGCTCGAATCATTGCCGAGACGCTGGACGAGACGGGCTATCTGGCAGTGCCCCTCGAGCATATCGCCGACCTGGCGGCCGCTCCGCTTCCGCTTGTCGAAAAGGCGCTGGAGGTGGTGCAGGGCTTGGATCCTCCAGGCGTCGGCGCTCGCTCGCTTGCAGAATGCCTAGCGCTGCAGGCGCGGGCAGCGGACCGCTACGATCCGGCGATGGCGCGCCTCATCGACAATCTCGACCTGCTCTCGAAAGGGCGCACCAACGACCTCAAGCGGATCTGCGGGGTCGATGACGAGGATCTCGCCGACATGATCCGCGAGCTCAGGGCCTATGACCCGAAGCCGGGCTGCCGCTTCTCGGCCAACGCTGCCGTCGAGGTCACTCCGGACGTGTTCGTCAAGCCGATACGCGCCGGCTTCTCGGTCGAGCTCAACCAGGCGACGCTTCCGCGGCTTCTGGTCAACCGTCGCTACTATCAGGAGCTGAAGTCAGGGCCGCAGGACAAGAGCTCGCGCGCCTGGCTGAGCGATTGCCTGCAGAGTGCGAACTGGCTCGTGAAAGCGCTCGACCAGCGGGCGCGGACGATCGTCAAGGTCGTTTCGGAAATCGTTAAGCGGCAGCGGGGCTTCTTCGAGCGCGGCGTCTCGGCGATGAAGCCGATGACCCTCCGCGAAGTCGCCGAGGCAATCGGAATGCACGAATTCCACCGTCAGCCGGGTGACGTCGAACAAATATCTGCTCTGCGACCGCGGCCTTTTCGAGCTGAAATACTTCTTCGGCTCGGGCGTGCAGTCGGCTGAGGGCGACGGAGCTGCGGCCGAAGCGGTGAAGGCGGCGATCAAGCAGTTGATCGATGCGGAGGGCGACATCCTCAGCGACGATGCGATTGCGGGAATGCTCAAGGAAAAGGGCTTCGACGTCGCCCGCCGAACGGTAGTCAAATACCGCGAGTCGATGAGCATCGGCTCTTCGATCCAGCGCCGCCGGTTGAGGAAGATCGTGGGCTAGGCGCTGACCCTCGCCCAGATCGGCAAATGGTCCGACGCCCGGCGCGCTGCAGGGCTCATGTGAACGCCGGCGGCCTCGATATTGAGGTCCTTGTGGACGATGATCCGGTCGAGCTGAGCCACCGGGTGGCGAGCGTGGAAGCTGGGACCTGTCGGCGCGACGTGGAAGTCCGGCTCGAGATCGTTGAGGCAGCCCGCCGCCGTCCGCCATTCGTTGGTGTCGCCCATGAGGACCGTCGGCATTTTCTGCGGTCGCCGAGCGATCGCGTCGAGGATGGCCCGCATCTGCCGTCGCCGCCACAGGCCGGAGAGATCGAGATGCATGCCGATCACTCGGATCGCTTTGTCGCCGACCAGCAGCTCAGCCATCACCGCCCCTCGCGGCTCGAGTGTCGGCAGGTCGAGCGTGGCGCAGCCCATCACTCCGACATGCTCCTTCACGAGGATCGCATTGCCGTGCCAGCCGATATTGCGGGTGTTGATCTTCAGAAGGCGGTCGGTGTGCTTGCGCGCCTTTTCGAGCACGCGCTTGTGCCGAACGCCGAGATGCACCGGTTTGTAGAGGCCGTGGCTGTCGATCAGCTCGTGCGGGACGGTCGAGCCGCGACCGCCGATGCGCTTGTCGGCTTCCTGGAGCGCGACGATGTCGGCATCGATCTCCTGGAGCACGCGAAGAACGCGATTCGGATCGCGGCGGCCGTCGAGTCCGACCGCCTTGTGCATGTTGTAGCTCGCCAGCGTAATGCAGGGCCCGCTGCTCATGCCGTCGCCAATAGCCGGTGCTGCTGAATGGTTCCTAGACGTCGAGGTTGGCGACGCTCAGCGCATTGTCCTGGATGAACTCGCGGCGCGGCTCGACGACGTCGCCCATCAGGCGCGTGAAGATCTCGTCGGCGACGTCCGCCTGGGCTACCTCAACCCGAAGCAGAGAGCGGTTCGCCGGATCGAGCGTGGTCTCCCACAGTTGCTCGGCGTTCATTTCGCCAAGACCCTTGTAGCGCTGGATCGAAAGGCCCTTCCGGCCCGCGGCGAGGACGGCATCTAGGAGCTCGGAGGGACGTGTGACCGCGACCGGTTTGCCCTTGGTGTCGGCGGCCGCTTCTTCGACCGCATCTTCGCCTTCGCCCGCTCCTGCCGTCGCCTCCTGCTCGGCCGCAGCGCTTTTTTTCAAGGTGCGCAAGGTTGCGGGCTTCGCGTAAGCAGCGGCCTGTTCTTTCGCGAGCGTATCGAGCTTGCGAGCCTCGGCGGAAACGAGGAAGCCAGGCTCGACAATGTGCGCGTCCGTCACCCCCCGCCACAAGCGCTTGAGGACGTACCCGCCTTCTTCGGTCAGCTCGCCCGACCAGCTGGCTTCGAGATCACCAGCGCCCAACCATTCGGCGACCTTCGCGATCGCCTTGGCCTTCCCGTCCTTGTCGATATTGGGCTTCAGCGCTCCGTTGATCGCAAGCGCCTCGATCAACGTCGGATCATATCTGCGCGGCGCGTAGCGCATCAGGGTGCGCATGCGACGAGCATGGTCGACCATCGTCTTCAGGTCATTGCCGCTTCGCTGACCTTCCGGTGTTTCGAGGACGAGCCCTTCCAGGCCCGCTTCCTCTAGGTAGTCGTCGAGCGCGGCATCGTCCTTGAGATAGACTTCCGACCGACCGCGGCTGACCTTGTAGAGCGGCGGCTGCGCAATGAAGAGGTGCCCGGCCTCGATCAGCTGCGGCATCTGGCGATAGAAGAAAGTGAGCAGAAGCGTTCGGATGTGCGCACCGTCCACGTCGGCGTCCGTCATGATCACAATCTTGTGATAGCGAAGCTTCTCGAGGCTGAATTCGTCCTGCCCGATCGACGTGCCGAGCGCCTGGATCAGCGTCCCGATTTCCTTCGAGCCAAGCATGCGATCGAACCGCGCGCGCTCGACGTTGAGGATCTTGCCCTTGAGCGGGAGGATCGCCTGGTTGTGGCGATTGCGGCCCTGCTTGGCAGAGCCGCCTGCAGAAGTCGCCCTCGACCAGGAACAGCTCCGAGAGCGCCGGATCGCGTTCCTGGCAATCGGCGAGCTTGCCCGGGAGCGAGGCGATTCCCATTACGGACTTCCGGCTCGCTTCGCGGGCCTTGCGGGCGGCTTCGCGAGCTGCGGCGGCGTCGATGACCTTCTGGATGATCGAGCGCGCGTCGGCGGGATGCTCCTCAAGCCACTCGCTCATCTTATCGCCCATCAGGCTTTCGAGCGGCTGGCGAACCTCCGAGCTCACCAGCTTGTCCTTGGTCTGGCTGCTGAACTTCGGGTCGGGCAGCTTGACCGAGACGATCGCGGTCAGGCCTTCGCGCATGTCCTCCCCGGTGAGCGTGACCTTCTCGCGCTTCAGCATGCCGGATTTCTCGGCATAGTTGTTGATCGTTCGGGTCAGCGCCGCGCGGAAGGCCGCCATATGCGTGCCGCCATCGCGCTGCGGGATGTTGTTCGTGAACGGCAGGACGTTCTCGTAATAACTGTCGTTCCATTCGAGGGCGACATCGATGCCGATGCCGTCGCGCACCGCCGAGATGGCGATCGGTTCGGGAAACAAGGCGCTCTTGGCGCGGTCGAGCCACTTCACGAAAGCGCCGATTCCCCCCTCGTAATAGAGCTCGTGCTCCACGCGCTCGTCATGTCGAGCGTCGGCCAGCATCAGCCGGACGCCCGAGTTGAGGAAGGCGAGCTCGCGGTAGCGATGCTCGAGCTGCTCGAAATCGAAATCGATGATCTTGAAGGTGTCGGGGCTGGGGAGGAAGGTGACGCGGGTGCCCTTCTTGCCTTCGGGTGCCGGGCCAACGACCTTCAGCGGCGCCTCGGCCTCGCCGTGGCGGAAGCGCATGAAATGCTCCTCGCCGTCGCGCCAGATGGTGAGGTCGAGCCATTCGCTAAGCGCGTTGACGACCGATACGCCAACGCCATGGAGTCCGCCCGAGACCTTGTAGGCGTTGTCCTCCGAAGTGTTCTCGAACTTTCCGCCGGCATGGAGCTGGGTCATGATGACCTCGGCCGCCGACACCCCCTCCTCGGAGTGGATTCCGGTCGGGATCCCGCGCCCGTTGTCCTCGACCGTCACCGAACCGTCGGGATTCAGCTGAATGAGGATCCGGTCGCAATGGCCGGCGAGCGCCTCGTCGATGGCGTTGTCGCTGACCTCGAAGACCATGTGATGGAGGCCCGAACCGTCATCGGTGTCGCCGATGTACATGCCGGGACGCTTGCGCACGGCGTCGAGGCCCTTGAGGACCTTGATGCTCTCGGCGCCATAGGAATTTCCGTTGCTTTCAGGGGTAATTGCCATAGTCGAGATATAGGGATTTCGGCGAAGAAGTCACGCGCGCGCGGGCGTGTGCGTGGGGCTGGCGGGCGTGTGCGTGCGGGCGCGCACGCGCGAAACGCGGTCTATCGCTGGAGGCCACTTTACGTCTTGCGGAATGTCTGATTTGAGTGAAGCGTCCCTTCGAGGTGAACCCCTTGGCGTCGGTCACGACGATCATCCTCATTGACCCCGCATTCTCCAGGGTTTGCGGAGACACGCGAACGCCGTTTCGATCTATTCGAAGAGAGGACGCATTTCCGTTAACCCTGCTCGGGCATAATCTTTGTCGATGGCCCTATAGTCGTTGGCATTCGGTTGATGCGGGTCTCAACCTGCAGGAGGCCGTATGTTTCACTATCGTCTTTTCTCACACGACGGCGTTGGCAACTTCAGCCTAATCGAGGAATTTGGCGCACAGAATGATGACGCTGCGTCGATGTTCGTGGATCGCTCGCTCGTTCGTCCGCTGGAGCTCTGGCAATCGACACGCAAAGTGAAGTGTTGGCCCGCGAGCGCAAAATCCACATAACCAGCGCTCATGCCCGTCAGTGTGTACGAGGCGCGTTGCGATAAGAGGCGATTCGACGGTCGATTAGCTCCAGGTCGCGCTGCAGCCGAGAGAGCTGGACTTCATCGGCGCCAGCGCTGTCTGTGAGCAAGCTGATTTTGATGGCGATGTCGGTGCGTTGATCACGCAGATCGATCAAGGCACGATCGGTCGATTTAAAAGCTCGCATGTTCACTCCAATGCTGTGAATTCCGGGTAGCGACGGCTGCAACCTGTGCGTGATATCAGCGCTCCGCTCCGAGCGCTTTCAGCAGTACAAAATGCTGACCGATAGCGGAGAAGACGCCGCCGAGATCATGGCAGGGCAGTCCCTGGCGTTGCGCTACGGCGCGGACGATCGGCCGCAGCCGCGGATAGTGGGTGTGCGCCACCGTTGGAAACAGATGATGTTCAATCTGATGGTTTAGACCGCCGGTCAGCCAAGTCGTAACGCGGGAGCCGGTGGCAAAGTCGGCCGTGGTTCGGACCTGGTGGATTGCCCAGTCGTCACCAGGTTGGACTCCTCCAAACTCCATGCCGGGTGTGAGGTGCGCAACCTGAAAGACGATCGCCAGCATCCAGCTCAACACGACATGAAACAGGATGAATGCGGCGCTCGCCCATAGCGGGGGCAGGACGAGGAACGGAGGCGCTACGATCAGAAGAAGGTAAAGGCCTTTGCAGACCAGCAGCTCGGTCCGATCCTTTCCGCTTAAGTCGACCGCGTGGTGCTTGTTCAGGCGGCCGCGCGCCAGGCAGAAAAGGTCTTTCCAGAACAACCATTCGAGAGTGTTCAAGCTATAGTAAAGAAACGCCTTCAATTCCTGCCGGCGGAATCGCGCTTTCCAGGCGCAGGCCGGCGACAACCGCAGCAACCCACGCGTTTCAAGATCGTCATCCCAACCAAAGACGTTGGGTTGGCGGTGATGCATCCCCTGATGCTTGTGTACCCAGAAGTGCCGCGAAGGCCCGAGGAGCACCGAGCACAGCCTAGCTACAATGAGATTTTCTGCTCGCCGTTCGAAAAGCGTTCCGTGATTGGCATCGTGGAAAACGCAAAAGCCGAGCGCGGAGGCCGCGAGCGCGAGCGACAGCGTTGCAAGCAACGCCGCAAATAGCGTCGGGGCTAACAGCAACGCCCCGTAGGAGAGGGCAAACCAGGCCAGGATGATCGCGGCCTTGCGTTGCACTCGCGGATCGCCTGCTGACGGCCGCCCATGGACGAGCTCTGCGGCAAGATGCTCATTCGCGGCTGCCTTTAGCTCGTGCCAAAAGGCGGACTTTGCCGCAAAGCTCGGCATCTCACTGACCGCTTGATTGCTCAGACTACATCGAACCGGCCTGTTCAACGACGATAGCTCCGTCGTCTCGGCCCTGAGGAGTGCCCTGGAACCTTCTCGCGAAAAACGATCCTCCCTTTCGAAAGGTCGTACGGCGTCATCTCGACGTGAACTCGGTCCCCAACGATCGAGCGGATTCGGTAACGCCGCATCTTGCCGGCCGTGTAGGCGATGATGCGGCATTCGTTATCGAGCAGGACACCGAAGCGGCCGTCCGGCAAAATTTCGTCAACAACACCCTCGATAGTAAGCAGTTCTTCTTTGGCCATGAGCACACCGCCTGGGTTCGCCGAGACGGCCCAGGGCGGACAGCTCGTGGCTAGCTGGCGTTACGGATGGAGCGAGCGCTGAAGGCGCCTAAAACCGTCGATATCGGCTGGTAGCCCTAGCGTGATAGGCGTGAATCTAACCAAAAGATACGCCCTAAGCGAATCGCGCTAGCCCTGGACTCGGCGCGGATCGCCGGGGCGCCGCGGGCGTCCGTGGAACTTCCGCTTGGGCCGGGCGCCATCGGGACGGCGTTCGGACTGCGTCTCGCGAAACGCCTCGGGCCGGTAAGAAGAGCGACCGTCGAGGCGCTGTGACGAATGCTCGTCCCGGCGCTGGCCGTTGCGGTCCTGAGTTCCGGAGCGGTGAGCGGCATGGCCCTCCGCCCGGTGCGAATGGCGGGCACCGTTGTTGCGATTCTTGCGCTGCTGGCCGTCGCCTCGGCGATCGGCTTTTGTCGCCGGGCGACCCGAGCGCTGAGCCTCGGCCTTTGGAGCAGGCTTCAGCCGTTTGAACGCCTCCGCACTCGCCATGAAGTCGGCAGGAAGCGGCGCGACAGCTATCCGCTGGCGAGTCGTACGCTCGATATCGCGTAGGTTGCCGCGCTCGTCGGGAGCGCAGAAAGCGATCGCGATCCCGTCGGCGCCCGCGCGCGCGGTTCGGCCGATTCGGTGCACATATTGCTCGGGCACTTCCGGCAGGTCGTAGTTGATCACGTGGCTGACGCCCGGGATGTCGATCCCGCGCGCGGCGATGTCGGTCGCGATCAGCACCCGCACCTCGCCCGACTTGAACAATGCGATCGCGCGCTCGCGCTGCGCCTGGCTCTTGTTGCCGTGGATTGCGGCTGAGGCGATTCCGGCCGCTTCGAGCATCCGGACGATCTTGTCGGCGCCATGCTTGGTCCGGCTGAATACCAGCGCCCGCTCGACCGACTGCTTCTGGAGGGTGATCGCAAGGAGCGTCGCTTTTTCGGCCTGGTTCACCATCGTGACGCTCTGCTCGATCCGATCGACAGTGGTCGCCGTCGGAGTCACCGAGACTTCGGCCGGATTGGTGAGGTAGCGGTCGGCGAGCTCCTTGATCGCCTTCGGCATGGTCGCCGAGAAGAACAGAGTTTGCCGCTTCGGCGGAACGAGCGCGACGATCCGCTTCAGCGCGTGGATGAAGCCAAGATCGAGCATCTGGTCGGCCTCGTCGAGGACGAGGATTTCAAGTTCGCGGAGGCTGAGCGCGCGCTGGTCGATGAGGTCGAGCAGGCGGCCCGGTGTTGCAACCAGCACGTCGAGGCCGCGGGCAACGGTGCGCACGCTCTTCGAATTGGGAACGCCGCCGAAGATCACGCCCACGGATAGGCGCATGAAGCGGCCATAGGCCTGGGCGCTAGCGGCGATCTGCGCGGCGAGCTCACGGGTCGGCGCGAGGACCAGCATCCGGACATGGCCCGGCTTGGGTAACTTGTGGGCCTCGGCCAGGCGATCGAGCGAGGGCAGCATGAAGGCCGCGGTCTTGCCGGTTCCGGTCTGGGCGATCCCAAGCAGGTCGCGGCCGGTAAGAACGGTCGGAATGGCCTGCAGCTGGATCGGGGTCGCCTGCGAATAGTCTTTCGCGGCGAGCGCATCGAGCAGGGGCTTGGACAGCCCCAAAGAATGAAAGGACATGAATATTCCAATATAAAAATGGCCGCGCAGATCGCGCGGTCCAAGGGGGTCAAAAAAGCGCCCCGCGTGAATTGGAGAGCAAATCGATCGAGACGCGGGCCGGGTCCTCGTATCTGTCGAGACCGTTCACGCCGCTTTGAAAAGCGTCTCGTGTTGCAGTGCAATATATGGGCTTCGGTTAAGAAAGTCCACCCGAGGGTCAGGCCGGCGTAACCTGCCTTGGCTGAACATGAAGTCGCGAAGCATCGGAAATGCCATCGAACAAGGCCGCTTCGGTCGCGGTCATCCAAACCTGCCCGCGCCCCTCCAGACGAGCGAAAAGCGCCGCGCGCCGCTTCGGGTCGAGGTGAGCGGCAACTTCGTCGAGGAGAAGGATCGGAGCTTCGCCGCGGCGCTCCGCAACCAGCTCCGCATGGGCGAGGATGAGTCCAAGCAGCAGTGCTTTCTGTTCTCCGGTGGAGGAATATGCGGCGGGCATTTGCTTGGCGCGATGAAGGACGGCGAGATCCTGGCGGTGCGGGCCCTCCGTCGCCCGGCCGGCGGCAGCATCGCGCTGGCGGTTGGCACTGAGCAAGGCGGCCAGATCCGCGCTCTGCCAGCCTTCCAGTCCGATCACGGCTCTTGCGAATTCGTCCTCCGCCGAGTTCGCGAGCCGCTCGTCGAGGGCCGACACCGTTCGCGCTCGGGCATCCGCGACCTCCGCCCCATGCTCGGCCATCGCTGCTTCGAGTGACGCCAGCCACGCCTCGTCCGATCGCTCATCCGAAAGCAGCTTGTTCCGGGCGCGCATGGCGGCGTCGTAGCGGCTCGCGTGGTGCGCATGAATGGGCTCGAGTGCCAGGACGAGGCGGTCGAGGAAACGGCGGCGTTCGCTCGCGCTTCCCGTGAAGAGGCGGTCCATCGCGGGTGTCAACCAGAGAACGGAAAGCCATTCCGACAGAGAGTTCACAGAAGCGGATGCACCGTTGATCCGGACTTGCCGCCGCTCCGGCGCGGACGCGAGGGTGCCGGTGCCAATCTCGCTCGACATCGACTCGCGCGGCCACGGACCACCCGCCGCCCCTCCCTTTGAGCGCCAAGTCGGAAAGCGCTGCTCCGCGCAGCCCCCGCCCGGGAGCAAGCATCGACACGGCTTCGAGGAGGTTCGTCTTGCCGGCCCCATTTTCGCCGAAGAGCAGCACGAAGCCTTCGCCCAGCTCGAGCTGCGCCGAGGCATAAGAGCGGAAGTCGGTCAAGGTGAGGCGGCTGACGGGCACCTTTGCGGCTTAGCCGCTGTCGGACGCTGCCGCCTAGATCATTGCCGGTAGGGCACGGATTCGACTGCGCATTGCTTGACTGCGATCGGACGCCGGTCCTCGTCGGTTCGGATCCAGCATTCGTCGAACACCGAGCAGAAACAGATCGAAAGGTTTATCCGGTCCGATTCCAGCCCAGTCTTCAAACGGTCGACGATCTGCTTGTTCTGCGCGGTGATCGGCCAAGCGAACGCGTCGATTTCCTCGCCCGGCCGAATCATCCGGTCGCGCAGCCTCGACAGCACCACTTCGCCGTTGCGCATGCCGCGAAACTGCCTCGGGCTGTTCTTTCGGGCCTCGAGCAGACCCGGCGCACAACAACGATCGACGAGCGTGTTGAAGTCCGGCACCGGCTTGCCGTTCACGGTCATCAGCACTTCCGCGATCCGCGCCGGGCCGACGCCTTCGTTCTGGACGGTCAGGCGCAAGGTCGGGGTGCGAACGTCGTTCGCCAGATCGCTGGTGTAAATCTCGAGATAGGGCAGGGACTCCGCCTCCACGATCCGCTCGTTCTGATGAACGAGTTCGCGCATGATGTGGCTGTGGTGCCAGGCGATCAGGATCGAAACGAACGAGACGAACAGTGCCGCGACCGGCAGGATGAGATCGAAATGACGACGCCCCGTGGGCTTGTGATGGACGTGAGGTTTTTCGATCTCGACGTCCATGCAGGTCCGGCCTCGCTCAGACCCTCATCGGCATGAGGACGTAGAGCGCGTTCGATTTGTCATTCTCTCGAAGCAGCGTCGGCGCTGCTGCGTCGGCGAGGTGCACCTCGACCGTGTCGCCGTCGATCTCACTCAGGATGTCGAGCAGATATTTGGCGTTGAAGCCGATCTCCAGCCCGTCGGCAGCGTAATCGGCGGGCACCTCCTCGGTGGCAACTCCATTTTCAGGCGAGGTCACCGACAGAGTCACCTTGTCGCGGTCTAGGCTCATCTTCACCGCTCGGGTCTTCTCGCTGGCGATCGTGGAAACGCGGTCGACGCCGGCCGAGAAGCTCTTCGGATCGAGCTTCAGGAGCTTGTCGTTCGCGGTCGGGATCACCCGGTTGTAGTCGGGGAAGGTCCCGTCGATCAGCTTACTGGTGAGGATCGCACTGCCGAGGCCGAAGCGAATCTTCGTCGGCGAAAGCGAGATCTCAACGGTGCCTTCGAGCTCCTCGAGGAGCCGGTAAAGCTCGGCCACGGCTTTGCGGGGCACGATCACATCGGGCATTCCGTCGGCACCATCGGGCTTGGCCACGGTGACCCGCGCAAGGCGGTGCCCATCGGTCGCCGCGGCGCGCATCTGGTCGTCGATGACGTGGATGAAGATGCCCATCAGGTAGTAGCGCGTCTCTTCGCTCGAGATGGCGAAGCGCGTTTTCTCGATGATCTGCCGGAGGGTCGCTGCGGGAAGCTCGAACCGGGTCGGGAGGTCACCCTCCGCAATCACCGGGAAGTCGTCGCGCGGGAGCGTCGAGAGGTTGAATCGCGAGCGGCCGGCGATGACCTGCATCTTGCCCTCGGCGGCGGTGATCTCGACCTGGCTGCCCTCGGGAAGCTTACGGACGATATCGAATAAGGTGTGCGCCGAAACGGTCGTCGCGCCGGGCTGCGAGATATTGGCCGGGATCGTCTCATCGACCTGAAGATCGAGATCGGTCGCCATCAGGCGGATGGAACCGTCCTCGCGCGCTTCCATCAGCACGTTGGACAGGATCGGAATGGTGTTGCGGCGCTCCACGACCGATTGGACGTGGCCGAGGCTCTTCAGAAGGATCGCCCGCTCAATCGTCGCTTTCATCGATTCAAAGCCCCATCATCCGCACTCGTAACGGCACGGTTATAGCGAGCCGTTCCGCGCGCGGAAGTGGGGAGATGCGACTAGTCGATTAAGATTACTTTCCTGCCTTCTGGCCGACCGCAGGAGCGTTCGGCGCCGACTGTTTCGCCGGCATCAGCACCGCATCGACCTCGTGAACGACGCCGTTGCTGAACTGCTCGTCGCCCTTGCTGATCGTCGCCTTGTGGCCGGCGACTGTCGGTGATAACCGTATTACCGCCCTCCTTTGTGGCGGTCAGCGTGCCGCCGCCCATCGTCGCCAGCGGAGCCTTGCCCTTGCCGGCATCGATCGCCTTGTCGATGTCGGCGACCAGGACCGTCCCTGGAAGGACCAAATTAGTGATGATCCCGGTCAGCTGTGCACGATTGCCGGGGGCGGTATCGAAGATACCAGCGGGCGCCTTTCCGATCGCGTCGTCGGTCGGGACGAACACGGTATAGGGCCCCGGACCTGCGAGAGTCTGATCGAGACCCGCCGCCTTTGCCGCCGCCATGAACTTGCCGTTTGCCGGCAGCCCGGCGGCGATGGTCTTGTTGCCCGCGGCCTTTTCGGCCTGCTTGGATTGGACGTTGGTCGGGGCTGCTGGCGTTGCCGCTGCCATTGTTGCTGTTGTTGCATGCGCCCAGCGAAAGCATCGCAGCCGCTGCAACCGTCAGCGCGAGTGCATGATTTTTCATGCGCTTGGCTCCTTATTTTGGTTTTGCATATGCAATGGCCCGGCGAAGGATGGGTTCCATCCGCCGGGCCAAACTTCATCTGATCATGAACGACGTTTCGCCTGTCGTCAGCTCAGGAGCGACGCGACCATCGACGTCACCAACATCGTCGTCGGGTCGACCTGGTAGATATAGCCGTTGTTGTAACGGTACCAGGCATTCGGCGTGTCGTAGTAGGTTGCGCGATAGGCCATCGGCACGTTGTACATGTCATAGCCCATCGGCAGCGGCTGACCGATCGTGAACCCGGGCGACATCAGCGCCGCGACCGACGTGATGAGGCTGAGCTCGTATCATACTGGTAGATCGCCCCGGCGCATACCAGTAGGAATAATCGGCCGTCGGATAGTAGATGCTGCGATACTGCATCGGCAGGTTGTAATAGCTGTATGCCGAAGGCAGCATCTGTCCAACGCCGTAACCGCCCGCGTAGGTCGGGATCACGTTCACGACCATGCCGGTGCAGCAATCCACCTGATAGACGACGCCATAAGCGTAGCGGTTGCACAGGTTCGGTAGCCGTAGCCATAGCGCCGTAGCCAGCGCCAAACGTAGCGTAGCTGGCCGGATAGAAGCTATTGAGCCCGTAATAACTGGGCACATAGCTGCTCATATACGGCTGCGGCAGGTAAGTGCCCGGCAGGAACCCGCCCGCAAGGAGCGGGATGAGCGCATTGATCAGGCTCGAGCTGCGGTCGACCTGGTACAGGTAGCCGCCACCATATTGATAATAATAGTCCGGCGTCGTCCGGATAGAGATAGCTTACCGATGCCGGCAGCGCGCTGAGGGGCACGAAACTGTTTGCCCGATCGACCGGCTGACCAACGAAGCGAACCGCTTCCGAAGGAGCGATGAATCGCGTGCGCGGAGTTTCCACCAGCGAGCGCCAAGCTGCTCGTGCGGAACGCGTCGGCGTTGGCGATCCGGTCAGCGCGAAGCGCATGCCGTTCGGCAAGGAGGTTCTGCGCGCCTTGCTGCCGTTCGTCTCGCACCTGCTGGCCCCCGCAGCGGGCGATCCGGTTCATGCGCCTGACCCTGCATCTGCTGGCGCATCGCCATGCGGTTCTCGCCCTGATTCGTCTGCTGGCGGTTCTGCGCCTGCTGGCACTCGGCAAGCGCGGATTTGCTCGGTCGATTCTGCGGCTTGTGCGCGTTCGAGCGCATCTGCTCGAGCATTGCGCGCCGGCTCGACCCGACTGGCGCGCGCCCTGCTGACGGACCTGGGCCTTGGGCTCGATTCGCCCGCATTTCATTGCGCGACGCGGCACGCTGCTGAGCGTGCGACTGGCGCATCTCCTGGCGAGCAGCCACGCGAGCTGCGGACGCTCGGCCCGCTGCTGGCGCATCTCGACGCGCTGCGAACGCTGCGGACGTTCCATTGCAAAGCGCTGTGCGTGTTGCATCTCGCGGCAGCGACAAACGCTGCTGGCGCTGCTCGAACCGCGGAGCCGACTGCATGCTGCTGCCGCGGCGCTCGAAAATCCGCCGCCGCCATGGCCTCCGCCACCACCGCCGCGGTTCGCGAAAGGCCTGGTGGCCTTGCCGTCCACCGCCTCGGCGCCGTGATTGCCGTGCGGCCCCGCATTCGCCGGGGCTGCGATCGCCAGCGCGGCAACGCCGGCTGCGAGAAAACCCTGGTCATAATAATGTCTCCTTTCGAACGGTAAAACGGTCCGTTCGCTGCACCGTTCCAACGTTTAAACGGATGGAACCTGCACCCTACCGCACTTGCGTGAACCTGGAATTGCTCGTTTGTTCAGATAGTTAGCTAGTTGCGTCTGAGACCCAGAAGCACCTCAGCGATCGTATCGAAAGGAACATCAGCACCGCAGCAACGAGATAGAAGCCGAGGCAGGCTACTGCAGCATCGCGAAGGGCATCGGCCCCGTAAGTCGGCCTTAAGGGCGTCCGAAAGCCGCCCCATCAGCAGCGGGCCGATACCAAGTCCGATCAGATTGTTGATGAGGAGGAAGCTCGCCGAAGCAGTTGACTCGCATCGGGCGCGGAACGAGATGCTGGACGGCGGTCGTCACGGGCCCCAGCCAAAGAATATTCGACGGCATTCCCGACGAGAAGCAGCGGCCAGGCGACCCACAGGCTCGGAGCGAACAGGCCAAGACCCCAAGCCGGGATACCGAGATGATCCAGGCAATTGCCGGAAGCTTCGCATACCAGCCGCGGTCAGTTGCACCGAGCCGGTCCGCGAACCAGCCGCCAGCAAATACGCCGAGCGTGCCGCCAATTAGCAGCAGCGAGGCGAGAAACTGGCCGGTGCTCAGCTAGATCGAGGCCGAAGCTTCGCATCATCACCGATGGCGTCCAAAGTGCGAGGCCATAACCGCAGAGCGAGCTCGACGAGGAGGCGAAGGCGAGCAGCCAGAACGCAGGCTTGCGCGCAACAATCGGGAAGACGCTCGCCAGCGGCGCCTGCACTGAGAGTGCCTTCGGAACGTCGCGAACCACGAGCCACAGGATTGGAGCGAGAAGGATTCCGGCCGTCCCCATCACTGCGAAGGCCGCGCGCCAGCTCATCGCATGGGCGAGATAGGCGCCGACCAACGTCCCCGCTGGCAAGTCCGATCGGGACTCCGAGCGAGAAGATCGCGAGTGCGCGAGCTCGCCGTTCGGGCGGAAAATAGTCGGCGATCAAGGCATAGGAGGGAGCAACTCCGCCGGCTTCTCCGACGCCGACGCCGAGGCGGTAGAGGAACAATTGGCCAAAGCCCGCAGCCGTCCCGCACAGCGCCGTGAACGCGCTCCAGACGGCAAGCGAGCTGGCGATGACACCGCTTCGGCTGGTCTTGTCGGCAAGAAAGGCGAGCGGAATGCCGAGCGCCGAATAGAGCATTGCGAAGGCGAGGCCGCCGATTGCTCCGAACTGCGTGTCGGAAAGGTGCAGGTCGGCCTTGATCGGCTGGGCGAGGATCCCGAGGATCTGCCGGTCCAGGAAGTTGAAAATGTAGGCGATGAGCAGGAGCGCAAGCACCAGTGAAGCGCTTGCGCTGACTGCGCGAATTCGCTTCTTATGAAAGTTCTCCGATCAGCGCCGCCAGCCGATCAACGTCAGTCGGAGTCGTGATAGATGCCGAAACCGATCCTCAGAACGTCGCCGCGCACATCCGTGATGCAGTTGCTGCGCTTCAGATCCTCGTACCAGCGCTGTGCGCTCTGAGATGCGAAATGCGAGGAAGCGCGCGTGCGGCGACGCCTCTGGCGGGTTCAGCAATTCTGTTCCGCCAAGCGCAGTGCCGCCGACTGCTTCGAGCAATTGCTGCTGAAGATCGGCGACGAAACCGGACATTCGAGTGGTCGTAAGGCCGTTGTCGGCAAGCATCCGCTGCACCGCGTTGAAGCGGTAAAGGCCCGACGGGATCGAACGTCGCTCCGATGAACCGGCTGGCGTCCGGCGCATAGCCGATGCTGCCCGGCGGCAGGCTGAGGTCTTCGAACTCGGCGAACCAGCCGGTGACGGGCGGTCGAGGGCCGAAGCCGACCGGCGCATGGAGAAAGGCGCACCCCTCCCCAGCCATCGCATATTTGTAGCCGCCGCCGAGATAGAAGGCGCTACGTGCCGACTCCACTCCAAGCGGCTGCTCGATCGCCATGAACGCGTGATAGCCATCGATGACGACCCAGGGCCCGTCGGGCTGCGCCATGCTCGCGAGCTCGCCAACACGGCTCGAAGATACGACCGCTTCCGAACAGGACTTGGCTGACGAAAATGAGATCGTGGCCGCCGGTCTTGGCCGCGGTCGAGAAATCGCTCGGAGAAAGCTGTTGAACGGCTCCGCCGGCAATTCGCTCGACCTCGATCCAGCCGGCTTCCTGCCCATCGCGCGAACTGCCGCCGAGCGCTGTGGAACTCGCCGTCGGTGGTCAGGATTTGAAGCGGTCCAGCGTCGCGCGCGGGCGCTGCAGTGATGAGCCGGATGAGGAAGTCGTGCGTGTTCGGACGAAAAGACGATCGCCGTAGGGTCGCCGCTCCCGAGCTCGCGCGCGACATGCGCCTGGGCCTCGGGCCAGACCTCATCCATGACCTTGTCCCACTTGCGGTCGGCGAGGCGGGCGGCGTCATTCCAGGCACTGCATGTGGCCGTCGAAGCTCGCGTCGGGCCACAGATGATGGCTGTGCGCCGCGAAATGCAGCCGCTCGGGATCGGCGCCGAGGCTCCGCGAGAACAGCTGCTTTGAAACTCAAAGATCGGTCCTCAGCGCCCATAGCTCCGGGAAGACACGCTTTTCGAGCGTCGAGCGAAGATAGGGCGCGCCGGCCGACCCGCCGGTGCCGCGCTTGTTGCCGATGATCCGCTCGACGGTGAGCACATGCTTGTGCCGCCACGCCGCCAGCGAATCGTCGATGTCGACCAGCTTCTCGGCCAGCTCGTAGAGCTCGAACCAGCGCTCAGCGTCGCGATAGACCCGCAGCCAAGCGGCGGACGAGCGCCTCCACCGAGCCGTCGCCGACATCGAAACCGGCGCGGCGCAGCGCGTCGATCGCAGCTTCCCGAAGGCTCGGCTCGCGGAGCGGCCTGATCGAGGCGCGCTCGCTCGGCCGTGCCTTCGTCATAATGATCGAGGAAAGCCGGATTCTTGAGCCCGAGCCGGAATTCGATCTCGCGGAACTGGGCCGACTGGAAGCCCGAACTGGTGCCGAGGACGTCGCGGAACTTCAGGTAATCGACCGGAGTCAGCGTCGACAGCACGTCCCATGACGAGCGTCATCACCGCCTGGATTCGGCTGATCCGGGCCATCGCCTTATAGGCTTCGGCAAAGCGGTCCTCACCGATCAGCTCGATCGCGAGACCGAAGCTCGTGGAGCATCTCCTTCATCCACAGCTCCTTCGTCTGGTGGATGACGATGAACAGCATCTCGTCGTGGAGGCCCGATATCGGCTGCTGCGCCGAGAGGAGCTGGTCGAGCTTTAGATAGTCGGCATAAGTGATGCCGGCAGGCGTCGCGGTCATGGGCGACCGCTTAGGATAAACAATCCGACTGCGGAAGCGCGGCCGTTAGTACAGGCCGGCTGTCGCCGCCGCCCGGCATTCCGCCGCCGCTGACCGAGCCGATGTTGCCGAACAGCTCGTCGAAGAAGCTCTTCTTGCGTCCGAGCGTCGGGGTCTGGCGGTGGCTCGGATTCAGGCCGATCGCGAGCTCCTTGCCCGTCGCTGGATCGAGGCGACGTTGCCGGCCTGGTCGAAGCGGACGAGCATCACCGTTTCGCGGACCGCGCGCGGATTGCGGAAGGCGAGCTGGTTGGTGTCGCGCGACACGTAATACCAGTCGTTCGGAGTGAACTGTCCCGGCAGGGTCGGGGTACCGAGCAGCTTCTGGACCGAGGCCTTGTTGTCGACTCCGGGCTGGATCGAGCTTGCGAGCTGCGGATCGATGACTGCGCCCTTGTGCGCATGGTTGGTCGCGCAACCGGCGCGAGCAGCCCAGCAGCAAGCGATCGTCGTAACCCTGAGCAATCCGGCCTTCATGTCTGTCCTGATTCCTTTCGCGAGGCGCACCAACTGCGCCGGATTCCTCCGCCTTGCATGCCGTCGCGCGGCCCTCAATATGCCCGCCGCGCCAAAGCGCAAGACCGCCACCGCAACGCAAGGGACGCTATGCTGGACTTCCTGTTCCGGAGATTAACGGCTGGACCCGCAGCGCGGCTCGGCGCTGTTCGAACGCGTGACGCAAATCGCGCGCGAGCCGCACTGGTATGTCGAGGGAAGGGTGCCCGGATACTCTTGACGGCCGCTTCGCGGTCCTTGCTACCGTGGCTGCGCTGGCGCTGGTGAGGCTCGAAGCCGACGGCGAGCGCGGTGATGCCGTATCAGTGGCGCTGACCGAGCGTTTCATTGAGGTGATGGAGTCGGAGCATCGCGAGCTCGGCCTCGGCGACCCGACGCTTGGAAAGACGGTTCGCAGGCTCGTCGGATCGCTCGCCCGCCGGACCGAGCTGTGGCGCTCCGCGACATCTGGATCAACCGATTGGACGCGCGCGACGATGGAGAGCCTCTTTAAGGGCGAGGCTTCGCCGGACGCGCTTGCGCATTCGGCTGCGGCGTTGGAGCGGCTGTGGAGCGAACTCCGGTCGGCGGGGCTCGATGAGATCGCAGAGGGCAAGCTTCAATGACCGATCGCTTCGCCCATCACCTTCGCCTCGACCAAATTCGCGACGGCGAGCGAATCGATCTCGCCGCCGACGAGACCGAGCGGCGCGCGATCGCCGACCGTCTCGCCCTGAATGCTCTCGATCGCCTCGATGCCCATGCGACGCTTTCACCGACGGGTCCGCGTAGTCCGAGCCGAAGGGCGGATTGCCGCGACTCTCGAGCAGAGCTGCGTCGTGACCAACGATCCGGTGGCGGTGCATGTCGACGAGCCGTTTGCCATGCTCTTCATGCCCGAGCTGGAGAATGGATCGCCCGACGAGGAGATCGAGCTCGGCGAGCAGGATTGCGACGTGGTCTTCTACGACGGCTCCACAATCGACCTGGGCACCGCGATTGCAGACACGCTTGCGCTCTGCATCGACCCCTATCCGAGAAGCGCGAGCGCCGATGCGGCGTTGAAGGAGGTCGGCGTTCTCACTGAAGAACAGGCGAGCCCGTTCGCAGCGCTCGCTGCGCTAGAAGGGCCGCTCGGAACTCGGATTAAAAGGGAACGTCGTCGTCGAGGTCGGTGTCGAATGCAGCCGGCTGAGGACGGGACTGGGTGCGTGCCGGTGCATCGCCGCCCCCACCGCCGAAATCGTCATACTCATCGCCACCGAACGCGCTGCGGCCGCCGCCAGCGCCCTCGCGGCTGTCGAGCAGGACGAGCTCGCCGCGGAATCGCTGGAGCACGATCTCGGTCGTGTAGCGGTCGTTGCCCGACTGGTCGGTCCATTTGCGGGTCTGGATCTGGCCCTCGAGATAAACCTTGCTGCCCTTGCGCAGATAGTTCTTCGCGACTCGGCCGAGATTCTCGTTGAAGATCACGACATTGTGCCACTCGGTCCGCTCCTGGCGGTTGCCGTCGCGGTCCTTCCACTGCTCCGACGTGGCGATTCGCATGTTGACCACCTCGCCGCCGTTATTGAGCGAACGCGCCTCGGGGTCCGCGCCGAGATTGCCGACCAGAATGACCTTGTTAACGCCCGCCATGACAGCTCTCCTCTTCTTGAGGAACTCGCTATAAACCCAGCGCTACCGCCGTCCAGTAGGTGAGACCCGCTGCGATATAGGCAAGCACGAACAGATAGCCGATCATGAACAGCGGCCATTTCCAGCCGTTCGTCTCGCGCCGGGTGACGGCGATAGTCGAGATGCATTGCGGGGCGAAGATGAACCAGGCGAGGAAGGCGAGCGCCGTCGGCAGCGGCCAGCGGTGCTGGAGGCTGTCCTCCAGCTTCTGGGCGCCGGCCTGCTCGTCCGGCGAATCGATCGAATAGACGGTCGCAATCGCGCTGACGGAGACTTCGCGCGCGGCCATGGCGGGAAGGAGCGCAAGGCTGATGTCGTGGTTGAAGCCGATCGGGCTCACCACTTTCTCGATCCCGGTCGCGATGTGGCCTGCGATCGAAACCTGGCTCTGTTTCTGCCCCGGACCAGCCTGCGGGATGCTTGCGAGCGCCCACAGGACGACGGTCGTTCCGAGGATGATCGTTCCGGCGCGTTTGAGGAAGATTTGGGCGCGGGTGAGGATGCCGATGGCGACGTCCTTGAGCGGCGGCCACTGATATTTGGGAAGCTCCATCATGAAGCCGCCGCCGCTTCCCTTGAGGACCCCGCGACGAAGCACGTAGGCCGCGAGCAGCGCGCCGGTGATCCCGAAGATGTAGAGCGCGAACATGACCAGACCCTGGAGACCTACGCCCCAGATGAGCTCGCTGGTTCGGGATGAAGGCCGAAATGACCAATGTGTAGACGGGGAGCCGAGCCGAACAGGTCATCAATGGAGCGACGAGGATCGTCGTCAGCCGGTCCTTGGGATCGTCGATCGTGCGGGTCGCCATGATCCCCGGCACCGCGCAAGCGAAGCTCGACAGGAGCGGAATGAAGGCGCGCCCGGAAAGGCCTACTCCGTGCATGATCCGATCCATCAGAAAGGCTGCCCGGACCATGTAACCGGTGCCTTCGAGCAGCAGGATGAAGAAGAAGAGGATCAGGATCTGCGGAAGGAAGGTGATGACCGCTCCGACGCCGGCGATCGCACCGTCGACGATTAGTGATCGGAAGAGTCCCTGGGGCAGTGCGTTCCTCGCGACTCCCGACAGCCAAGCCACGGCTGAGGAGATCCAGTCGACGGGGACCTGGCTCCAGGCGAACACGGCCTGGAACATCACGAACATGATCGCGGCTAGAATGATCGGGCCGAAGACCGGGTGAAGCAGGACAGCGTCGAGGCGATGGGTCCAGCGTCGGACCGGCGTTTCGCTGACGACGGCAGCGCTGGCGATTTCGCGGGCGCGCCGCTGCAAGTGAACGAGGTCGCTCTTCACATGCTTGTGGACGCCGCATTGCGGTGCCGAGAGCATGTCGTCGACGGCGCTCTGGAGATCGGCAATGCCGCGGCGGCGAACGGCCACGGTCTCGACAACCGGTACCGCCAGTTGATCGGAAAGCCGCTTCGAATCGAGCTCCAGTCCGTCGCGTTTGGCGAGGTCGACCATGTTCAGCGCAATGACGGTCGGAAGGCCAAGCTCAATCAGCTGCAGCGCGAAGCGGAGGTGGTTGTCGAGGTTGGATGCGTCGAGGACGATGACCAGCGCGTCGGGCTCGCGTTCGCCCTTCTGCTTGCCGAGCAGAACATCGCGGGTCACGGCCTCGTCGGGGCTCGCCGGATCGAGGCTGTAGGCGCCCGGCAGGTCGACCAGTTCGACCGGCCTACCATCGGCGAGCGTTAGGCGGCCGGAATGGCGTTCGACCGTCACCCCCGGATAATTGCCGACCTTCTGGCGCGCGCCGGTCAGAGCGTTGAACAGCGCGCTCTTGCCGGCATTGGGGCTGCCGGCGACGGCGACGAGCGGGAGCGGGTTCACTGCTCTAGCGGAGTGACTCGGACGGCGCCGGCGTGCTTGCGCCGGATCGCAACCGTCATTCGGCCGACGCGAATCGCGATCGGATCGCGTCCGAACGGGCCAAGGTGCAGCGGCTCGACCATCACCCCCTCGTCAAAGCCGAAATGCCGAAGGCGGCACGATTCGGCTTCCTCGAGATGGGTCCAGTCGATCGACAGCACGCGCGCCTTCGTCCCGATCTTCAACCGGTCGAGGCTCAGTGTAGCGGGATGGAATGGCGCGTTCATTGTTGCGAGTGATTATCATTAACCGCTTAACGAATCCATAGCGTAAAGCGGAAGCCCCGGTCCGACGTTCAGCGAGGGGGGTAGCGAAGACGCCCGAGGAAGCGCGAAAGACTGAGCCGCTGATCCGACGAGCCGCGCCATTCGGCCTTCAGTTTCTCGATTTTCATGACATCGTCGATCCGGCGGTCGAGAAAGGCTGCAGTGTCCGTCCAGCCTTCGCTCTGATCATCGAGCCAGACAAGCAGGGTCGACGCGTATACCGCGCCGAGCGTCATCCGCTTCGTGTAGTGGTTGAAGTCGGTGCTGTTGTCGCCGGCGATCCGCCACATGTGATCGGCCGTGCGCCACGAGATCCGAAGTGCGAGCGGCAAATTCTGCGGCATGGCGAGAATCGCGAGCGCCCGGCGAACCGCTTCGCGTGCAGGAGCCATGATCTCGAACCGGCGCCAGATCAGGGCCCGGATCTTCTCCCGAATCTTCAGCGAACCGATTCGTTCGGGCTTGAAATAGGCTTCGAGCCCGCGATCCACTTCCTTGATGTAGGTGTCGATCACACCGGCCTGATTCTTCGGCATGGCAAGGCGTGCCTGGACTGGGTCCACGCCGAGCTGCTGGGCAGCGGAATCGACCGCCTGACGGGTCCAGCCGTCAAACACGGCATTCTCGCCGACCGCCATTGCGAGCCGCCTGCGGAGCTGTTCGAGTGGACTCGGGTCCGTCATGGCGCTCAACTGGGCGGCTCGTCCGATGCGCGCAAGCCCCGATCGGGTAGCCGGACGATGACGAGCGCTGCTGCGATCCCGACAGCGCCAATGATATCGGCTGCCGACAGCGTCTCGCGATAGGCGAGCCACCCGACCGTCGCCGAGATTGCCGGCTGGGTAAGAAGGCCGAGCCCGACGACGAGCGGCGGCAGCGTTCCGATCGAATAGACGAGCAGACCCTGGCCGAGCACCTGGCTTGACAGCGCGAAGATCAGCAACGGAGTCCAATCGTGCGGCAAGATCCGCTCACCGAGCACGAGGCTGATGAGAAGAAGGATGGGAATTGAGAAGATTGTCGCAAGGATCAGAAGCGGAAGCGGCTTTAGCTCGGTACGTCCGCGTTCGACGAAAATGAGGTAGCCGCCGTAGAAGAGTCCGGCGACGAGCGTGAGCAGGTCTCCGGCGAAGTTCTTCGGGCTAAGCTCGTAGCTCGAGCTCATCAGCAATCCGGCGCCGGCGAGCGCCATCAACAACGCGAGGCTCTGCTTCAGCGACGGCGCGCGGTGCGCAAGAATCAGGCCATAGAACGCGAAGACGAAGCTTCCGGAATTGCCGAACAGAGTCGAATTGCCGAGCTTAGTGAGCCGAATTCCTGCGTTCCATGCGGCGAGGTCGAGCGAATAGAAGATGGCTGCGATCGCGACCGTCGCGACCAACGCTCGGCGCGGCCAGTGGGCGGGCTGTCCAGCGAATTGGCCGATCAGGATGAGAAACGGGAGCGCGAGCGTTAGCCGCCAGAAGCCTGCCGCCACCGGTCCGGTGTCGGCGAGCCGTACCAGCCACGGCCCGAACGCCAGCGCCACATTGCCGAGGAGCAACGCGGGGAAGGCGAGCGGATGTGGATGGGCTTCGTGGCGAGTCACCAAGCGCGCATAGCGGGCGTGCGGAAGGAAGCTAGGGCGCGTATTTCGATCTGAGATCATGCAGCGCGAGCGCCGCTCGAGCCGCGCCGCCGCCCTTGTCGAGCTGGCCGGCGTCGCAGCGCTCGACCGCCTGCGCCTCGTTCTCGACGGTCAGGATACCGTTGCCAATCGCATAACCCTGGAGCGTCAGGTCCATCAGCCCGCGAGCGCTTTCATTCGACACCACTTCGAAATGATAGGTCTCGCCGCGAATCACCACGCCTAGCGCAACGAACGCGCAGAATCGTCCGCTTCGCGCCGCCAGCGCGATCGCTCCCGGAAGCTCGAGCGCACCGGGGACAGTCATCGTCTCATGCTTGTGCCCGGCTGCTTCGATCGCCTTGCGGGCGCCCTGAAGAAGCATGTCGTTGAGGTGGGGGTAGAAACGCGCCTCAACGAGGAGAATCGTCGACATCCTTATCCTTCCACGGTGATCGGCCGCTCCTCGATGATCGCGAGTCCATAACCGGAGAGGCCGACCGGCGAATGGCGCGAGTTGGACAAGAGGATCATGTCGTGGATTCCGAGCGCGGCGAGGATCTGCGCGCCGGTGCCGTAACCGCGAACCGCGTCCCCCATTTCGGCGGGCTTGCCCGAACGAAGGTCGATCGAGCGCGATAGCGATCCAGGGGCGGCCGCGTGCAGCGTCACGACAACGCCGGAGCCCTCCTCCTCGATCATCCTCATGGCGGCCTGGAGGAGGTCAGACTTAGGCCCTCTCTCGCCAAGCACATCGGCGAACAGGTCGAGGCTGTGCATCCTGACCAGCACGGGGGCATCGGTGTCGAGGGTCCCGTGGACAAGCGCGAGTTGCTCTTCGCCGCTCGATTTGTCGCGGAATACATGGGCCTGCCACTGCTGACCGCTGCCCGCCCGGAAGGGAGAGCTGGCGACCCGCTCGACGAGATGATCCTTCTTGAGCCGGTAGGCGATGAGGTCGCGGATGGTGCCGATTTTCAGTCCGTTCGTTCGGGCGAAGTCCATCAGGTCCTCGAGACGAGCCATGGTCCCGTCTTCGCGCATCACTTCGCAGATGACGCCGCTGGGATTGAGGCCGGCGAGGCGCGCGACGTCGACAGCCGCTTCGGTGTGCCCGGCTCGGACAAGAACGCCGCCTGGACGCGCGAGCAAAGGGAAGACGTGGCCCGGCGAGACAATCTCGTCCGGCCCGTGCGAGGCATCGATAGCGACCGCGATGGTGCGTGCTCGGTCGGCTGCGCTGATCCCCGTGGTGATTCCGTCGCGCGCTTCAATTGACACGGTGAACGCCGTCTCGTTGCGGCTCCGGTTGGTGCGGGTCATCGGCTCGAGCCCGAGCTGCTCGGCGCGGTCCTTGGTCAGTGCGAGACAGATAAGGCCCCGGCCATGCCGCGCCATGAAGTTGATCGCGTCGGGCGTCGCCATCTGTGCCGGGATGACGAGGTCGCCTTCGTTCTCGCGATCTTCGTCGTCGATCAGGATGAACATCCGTCCGTTGCGCGCTTCATCGATGATCGCTTCGATGCCGACCAGCACCTCGGCGGTTCCCTGCTGGATCAGCTTTTCGAGCCTGGTCAGCGTGTCGGCGGTCGGATTCCAGTCGGGCGAGCCGAGCTTTCGAAGGCTGTTCGGGTGAAGCCCTGCCGCCCGCGCGAGCCCGGAGCGGCTGATCTCGCCGGCGGCGACGATGGTTTCGAGACGTTCGATGAGGGTCGTGCTCATACGCACGATGTATCACATTAAAATGTGATGGAAAGTGGGAACACCCTTGTTCCTATTGTGATCTGGCTGCCAGCATCCGGTCGATATAGCGCGCGAGGACGTCAACTTCGACATTGAGTTGTCGCCCAGCGTCCAGCCCGCCGAGAGTCGTGTGTTGTCCGGTATGCGGGATGACGTTCACGGAGAAATGGGTCGTCCCGTCGTCCGCATCGCGAACGTCGTTCACCGTCATCGACACTCCGTCGAGCGCGACGGAGCCCTTGGCGGCGATCATCGGGCCTAGCGCTCGTGGCACGCTGATGCCTAGGCGCTTCGAATCGCCTTCGGTGCAAATGCTGACCACGCTGCCGACCGCATCGACGTGGCCGGTCACGATATGCCCGCCGATCTCGTCTCCGAGACGTAGCGAGCGCTCGAGGTTGAGGCGCGCACCTTCGTTCCAGCGATCCGCGGCGGTCTTGGACACCGTCTCTCCCGACACGTCGACGGCGAACCAGTCGTCGCCCTTGTCGACCACCGTCAGGCAGGCGCCTGAGCAGGCGATGGAAGCGCCGAGGTCGACGCTATCCATGTCGTAGCCGGTCGTGATTACGAGCCGCAGATCGCCGCGCTTCTCGGCGCTTCGTACGGTGCCGACGTCGGTGACGATCCCGGTGAACATGTTCGCGCGCTTAAGCTCGGCGAACGCGCTCGTAAACTTCGAGACGATCGACTCCGAGGCGCTGCTCGTCGATCAGGCGCCAACGCCCATGCGCGTCTGCGATCGCGTCGAGCCCGACATAGCCGAAGCTGGCTTTGCCTTCGCCGACGATGATCGGAGCGCGGTAGATCAGGATCCGGTCGACAAGATCTTCCGTCAGAAACGCGGTCGCCGTCGCCGATCCGCCCTCGATCAGCAAATCGTTGACGTCATGAAGGCGATAGACATCCTTTGGATTTCCAAGGATTTCCCAGCCGGCCACCGCCTCTCCGCGAGTGAGCAGCGCGCGTCTCGGCGAGCGGTCCTCGAAGCCCGGAAGGCGGACGTCGAGCTTTGGCTCGTCGGCGATGTAGGTGCCGCGGCCGACAAGGATCATATCGCTGTGCGCGCGCTCGACATGGACGTGGCGCCGCGCATCCTCGCCGGTGATCCATTTCGATTCGCCGGACGGAAGCGCGATCTTGCCGTCGATCGAGAGCGCAAGCTTGAGCGTGATTCGCGGCCGGCCGAGCTCAAGGCGCGTCAGCCACCCGGAAAGCGACCGCCTCGCCGCTTCACGGTCAACTCCGAGCGTCACTTCGATGTCCGCGCGGCGGAGGCGGCGGACGCCCTTCCCTGCTGTGCGCGGATCTTGATCCTTGAGGCCGATGACGACTCGAGCGGGCCGCGCTTCGAGCAGCAGGTCCGTGCACGGAGGACCGCGGTCGCTGTGGTGCGCACAGGGTTCGAGCGAGACATAGACGGTCGCGCCCGCCGCCTTCTTGCCCGCTTCGTGAAGTGCGGCCGCTTCGGCATGCGGCCGTCCGCGGGCTGCGGTCGCGCCCTTGCCGACGACCCGGCCGGAGCTGGAGACGATCACGCAGCCTACATTTGGGTTGGGGGCGCAACGGCCGCGCGCGTCATCGCCGAGCGCGATCGCCTTCGCCATCCATTCCCTGTCGTCAGTCAATATGGAGCTGCTTGGCGAGCTGCTTATACTGCTCCTGGTCGGCCTTCTTCTGCGCTTCGGCCGCCGCCTGGTCCTTCTTCTGGTCGGCGGCGATGTCGGCGTCGGTCCGGTTGGGCGAATAGAGCTGCACCTCGACGACCTGCGGATCCGGAGCGGTGTTCATCTTCGAATCGACCAGGAACTCGATGACGATGATCGCCGTCACGAGAAGCGCCAGGCAAGCCCCGATCACCTGCTCGCGGCTGCGCTGCCGCATGAACGCGAGCAGGTCGCGCAGCGCTTCGCGCGGACTCGACGGCGTAGGGAAGAAGGACATTCGGGGAAGATAAGTCTCCCGCGCCCGCTCCGCCAGTCTCAGCCGTCAGTCGAGTTCGAACCGAAGCGTGATCGTCTCGGTTGACGCGACCGGCTGCCCGTCACGGGTCGCCGGCTTGTAGCGCCACTGAGCGATCAGGTAGCGGCGCGCGGCCTCGAGAAAGACTCGGTCGGCTGTGCCGAGCGGATCGACGCCCACGACGCGGCCCTGGTCGTTGATCGTGAGACGCAGGGTGAGGGTCGCTTCCTCACCGGTCAGCAGCTTCGATTCCGGATACGGCGGCCTAAGCTCGGACTGCGGCGTCAGGAGCCGAGCGATCGTCGGCGCCGGCGGAAGGGCCTGCTCCGGCTCGACATTCGGATTCGGCCGGATGCTGGGTCCAATCAGATCGCGGATGTCCGGAAGCTTCGGATTGGAATCGACTACCGCGCACTTGGAGCGGAGGAGTTGGCACCTGCGCTTCCGTTCGGGTGACTTCCGGCTGCTGCCGGGGCGTCGACGGTTTCACCAAATGCTGTGGCGGGGGCGGCTTGTCGCGAAGCAGCCGGACGATAATCGGTTGGCGGGTGATCGCCTGCGGAAGATCCGTCTTCATGCTAAGCAGCACGACCACGGCCGCGATGTGAACGGCAATGATGAGAAGCAATGTGCGGGGGCTGGGCGGCCGTTCCGCGAACTGCGGACGATTGGCGGCGTAAGCTAACATCGGAACCTCCTCTCTCGAGCGGCCCTGACGAGCATATTACTCCACAACGCAACGTCGGTGAAGAAGCATTGTTGCGCTCCTGGATAACGCAAATTTTCTAACGGCGGGCGGCGGCCTCCAGCCGGCGAACGGCCCGATCCTTGCCCATCGCCGCAAGGAGCGGCGCCATTTCGGGGCCGCTCTCCTTGCCGGTGAGCGCCAGCCGAAGCGGATGAAAGAGCTCGCGGCCCTTCTTGCCGGTGGTGCGCTTAAGTTCGTCGGCAAGCGCTCGCCAGGGTTCGCCGGACCAGTCGAGGGTCTCTGCCGCCGCGGCCGCTTCCTTGACCAGGAGGCGCTCCTCATGGCCGAGCTCGGGAGCCTCAATGTCGCCATGAAGAACAGTGAACCAGCGATCGAAGTCCGCCAGCCTCGCGAGGTTACCGCGGAGCGCCAGCCAGTCCGCTTCAGTCGCAGCGGCGGGAAGCCGGTCGGCGACAGCTCGGTAATCGAGCTTGTGAAGCAGGCGCGCGTTCACGAGCTCGACCTCGTGCGGGTCGAAATGGGCAGGCGCTCTCCCGAAGGTCGAGAAGTCGAAGCTTTCGGCGAGCTCGTCGAGCGAGACGAGCGGCTCGACTGGCTCTGAAGTGCCGATTCGGGCGAGCACGTCGAGGAGGGCCATCGGCTCGACGCCTTCGTCGCGGAGATGCTCGGCGCCGTACGAGCCGAGCCGCTTCGAGAGCTTGCCCTCGGCAGCGACCAGCAACGCCTCGTGCGCGAAGGCCGGCGGCTCGCTTCCAAGCGCTTCGAACATCTGGATCTGGACTGCGCTGTTGGAGACGTGATCCTCGCCGCGCACGACGTGGGTGATCTTGAGGTCGATGTCGTCGATGACGCTGGGAAGCAGATAGAGCCAGCTTCCGTCTTCCCGCCGGACGACGGGATCGCTCAGCAGCCTGGGATCGAACTTCTGCTCGCCGCGGACGAGGTCTGTCCATACGATTGGCGCTTCGTGGTCGAGCCGGAAGCGCCAATGCGGCGCTCGCCCTCCGGGCGCCGGCGCATCGGCGGGCTTGCGCTCGTAGACCGGCGGAAGGCCCCGGCCAAGCAGCACCTTGCGGCGAAGCTCCAGCTCGTCGGGCGTTTCGTAGCAGGCATAGACACGGCCAGCCGTCTTGAGCTTTTCGAACTCACGTTCGTAGAGATCGAAGCGCTGCGACTGGCGCACCATCGTATCGGGAGTGAGGCCGAGCCAGTCGAGATCGTCGCGGATCGCCTGATCGAACTCGGCCGTAGAACGCTCGCGGTCGGTGTCGTCGATCCGCAGGTTGAAAGTCCCGCCATTCTTCCTGGCGAACAGAAAGTTGTGCAGCGCTGTCCGAATATTTCCGACGTGGAGCCGACCGGTTGGCGAGGGCGCGAAGCGGGTGACGACGCTCATTTGGAACCCGTGTGGAAGAAGTTGCTGATCGGATATCGCCGGTCGCGGCCGAAATTGCGGCTGCCGATCTTAACGCCGGGCGGTGCCTGCCGCCTTTTATATTCGGCCCGCAACAGTTTGGATTCGATGTCGGCGACCAGGGCCGCGTCCTCGCCGGTCGAATTGGCGACTTCTGAAACGGACATCTCCTTGTCGACGAGACCTTCGAGGATTCGGTCGAGCACTGAATAGGGCGGCAAGCTGTCCTCATCCTTCTGCCCGGGCCGGAGCTCGGCAGTGGGCGGCTTGGTGATGACGCGTTCGGGCATCACGGGCCCGTCCGGTCCCAGTGCGCCATCCGGCTTGTTCGCGTTGCGCCACCGCGACAGCGCGAAGACAGTCGTCTTGTAGGCGTCCTTCAGCACCGAATAGCCCCCGGCCATGTCGCCGTAGAGCGTGGCATAGCCGACGCTCATCTCACTCTTGTTGCCCGTAGTCAGAAGCATTTCGCCGCTCGAGTTGGACAGCGCCATCAACGCCACCATGCGGAGCCTCGCCTGCACGTTCTCGGCGGCAAGGCCGGTCAGCTGCGGAAGCATCTCATTCATTCCGTCCACGCCCGGAGCAATTGACACGACGTCATGACGGCAGCCGAGCAGCCGCGCGCACTCGCGTGCATCCTCCAGGCTCTCATCGCTGGTATATTTGGAGGGGAGCATGACGCCCCAAACCTTGCCGGGGCCGAGCGAGTCCACTGCGAGCGCGGCCGAGAGCGCGCTGTCGATGCCGCCCGAAAGACCGAGGATGACACCCGGGAAGCCATTGTCCTCCACATAATCGTGCAGCCCCATCATCATCGCCCGGTAGACGTCCTTCGGGAATGCATCGAGCTCGTGCACCTCGCGTGTCGTGCAGCGCCAGCCCTCAGTCGTGCGCTCCCAGTCCGTGACAAGCAGCGCTTCCTCCCAGTCACACATCTGAACCACGCGTTCGCCGTCGGGGTGGACGACGAAGGAGGAGCCGTCGAACACGATTTCATCCTGACCGCCGACGCGGTTCAGGTAGATGAGAGGAAGCGAGGTTTCGAGAACGCGCGAGCGTGCGAGCCGATAGCGAGTTTCGTCCTTGTCGAGCTCGTAGGGGCTGCCGTTCGGGACAAGCAATATCTCCGAGCCCGCCTCGACGAGATGGGCGCAGACTGCCTCCCGCCAGATATCCTCGCAGATCGGCACGCCGATCTTGATGCCCTTGAATTCGATCGGCTGAGGTAGCGGCCCGGGCGTGAAGATGCGTTTTTCGTCAAACGTTCCATAGTTCGGCAGCTCATGCTTGAGCGTGCGCCCGACTACGCGGCCACCGTCGGCGAGGATGAAGGCGTTGTATATCGAGCCGCCCTCGTTGAGGATCGTGCCGATCAGCATCGCTGGACCGGGCTTCGTCGTCGCCGCCACCAGTTCGTCCGTGCATTCATGCGTTCGGCGGACGAACTCGGGCTTCAGCACCAGATCCTCTGGCGGATAGCCGATCAGCTGCAGCTCGGGACACAGCAACAGGTCGGCATCGCCGGCCCTGCGACGCATTTCCAGCATCGCGGCAGCATTACCCTCGAGGTCGCCGACTCGCTGGTTCATCTGCGCAAGCGCGATCCTGAGCCGATCGGTCATGGGCGCGATTTAGCGAGCCTTCCCGATGCCGCAACCTTTACGGGACCGCGCCCGCCTCGCTAATGGCGAGTCGCTGCTGGGGATAAGTCGCTCATGAAATTGCTTACCGGGAACAGCAATATGCCGCTGGCCCGTTCGATAGCCGAATATCTGGAGATGCCGCTCACCGACGCGAGCGTCCGGCGATTCGCCGACGAGGAAGTGTTCGTCGAGATCAACGAGAATGTCCGCGGCGAGGACGTCTTCGTGATCCAGTCGACCAGCTATCCGGCGAACGACAATCTCATGGAGCTGCTGATCTGCATCGACGCGCTGAGGCGCGCGTCGGCCAAGCGGATCACCGCCGTCCTTCCCTATTTCGGCTATGCGCGGCAGGACCGGAAGCCGGGGCCGCGAACACCGATCTCGGCCAAGCTCGTTGCGAATCTGATCACGACCGCGGGCGCCAACCGGGTGCTGTCGATCGACCTCCACGCCGGGCAGATCCAGGGCTTCTTCGACATCCCGACCGACAATCTTTTTGCATCGCCGGTGATCGCGACCGACATCCACGCGCGCTTTGGTAACCGCGATCTGCTGGTCGTATCGCCCGACGTCGGCGGCGTGGTCCGAGCGCGCGGCCTCGCCAAGCGGCTCAACAACGCTCCGCTGGCGATCGTCGACAAGCGCCGCGAGCGCGCCGGCGAATCGGAAGTCATGAACATCATCGGCGACGTCGATGGACGCACCTGCATCCTCATCGACGACATCGTCGATTCGGCGGGAACGCTCTGCAACGCAGCCGCCGCGCTCAAGCAGCAGGGGGCGCACGGAAGTCTTCGCTTATTGCACCCACGGCGTCCTGTCGGGCGGAGCGGCGGCGCGGGTCGCCAAGTCCGAGCTCAGCGAGCTTGTCGTCACCGATTCGATCTGGACCGGCGAGGCCGACCCGAAGGGCAGCAAGATCCGCCGCCTGACGATCGCGCCGCTGCTGGCGGAGGCGATCAAGCGGATCTCGGACGAAGCGTCGGTCTCCAGCCTGTTCGACTGAGCGCCGTGTGCAACCTCTACCGGATCGAGAAGAACCCGGACGCGATCCGTCGGCTGTTCGCCGAAGTCCAGATCCCGCTGACCTTCCCTGAAGGCATTCCGAACTTCGAGCCGCGCGACGTGCGCATCTCGGAGAAGGCGCCGATCGTCCGTTTCAACCGATGACCAAGGCGTCGCCGAACTGGTCGAGCGCCGCTGGTCGTGGCCGGCGCCCGGCGGCAAGCCGGTCTTCAACATGCGCTCTGACGGGCGCGAATTCTCGCGCGACCGCTGCCTGGTGATGGTCGACGGCTTCTATGAATTCACGACGCCGTCCGATCCGAAGCAGAAGCGAAAGGATTGCTGGCTCTTTCAGCCGACCGAGGGCGACATCGCCATCGCGGGAATCATCCGAAACAAGCCCGACGTCGGCGAGGCCTTCACGATGCTGACGGTGCCTCCTGGGCCCGACATCGCTCCCTACCACAACCGCGGGGTCGCGCTGCTCGAGCCCGCCGCAATGGCGCGCGTGGCTCGACGGTTCAGCGAAGAGCGTCGAAATGCTCGGCCCGGCAGTCGAAGGGAGCCTGACGGTTTCGTGCAGGCACTGAGCTTTTTCCATCCTCCGGCGTTGGAGGGGCCATGCCGACAGTCCTGATCACCGGCGCGAATCGCGGCATCGGCCTCGAGTTCGCGCGTCAATATTCGAACGACGGCTGGGACGTGATCGCGACTGCGCGCCATTCGAGCCGACGAACTCGACGATCTCGGCGTCCGGGTCGAGCCGCTCGATCTTTCCGACGCCGACGCGGTCGCTTCCTTTGCAGGCAGCATCGATCCCCCGCTCGAGCTCTTCATCGCCAATGCCGGAACCAATCACCCGATGAACACCGATAGCGCGGAGGATGCGCGCGACTGGCAGGCCATGATGATGGTCAACGCCATCGCGCCCTACCAGCTCGCGCAAGACGCTGCTCCCGCAGCATGTCCGCGAGCGGCAAGATGATCGCAATCTCCAGCGGCATGGGCAGCATCGCCGACAATGGCGGCGGCTGGGTTCCGTATCGGACGTCAAAGGCCGCGCTGAACATGGCGTGGAACTGCCTCGCGCTGCGAGGCCAAGCCGCGCGGCGTCGCTGCGTTTTCTCAGCCCCGGCTGGGTCAAGACGCGCATGGGCGGTGCGGGCGCGGAAATCACGGCCGAGGAGAGCGTCAGCGACATGCGCGCGCTGATCGAGCGACTCGGCGATGGATGATACCGGCCGCTTCCTTCGCCGGAACGGCTCCGAGCTGCCCTGGTGAGGTTGCCAGCGCGCTGATCCCCCTCTATAGGCCCGCGCTCTTCCAGCTTCTGGAAACAACCGAACGCGCCCGGCCAAAAGGGCTGCCGCGGCCGTTCAAGAACGTCAGGAGACGAAAATGCCCAAGCTCAAGACCAAGAGCGGCGTCAAAAAGCGCTTCAAGCTCACGGCGACGGGCAAGATCAAGCATGGTGTCGCGGGCAAGCGCCACCGCCTGATCAGCCACAACGCCAAATATATCCGTCAGAACCGCGGCACCGAGATTCTCGCCGACGCCGATACGGCGCGCGTGAAGGCCTGGGCGCCCGTACGGCCTGAAGTAAGGAGCTGCCGACACGATGGCACGAGTCAAACGGGGTGTAACCACCCGCGCCAAGCATAAGAGGATCCTGGATCAGGCGAAGGGCTATTACGGCCGCCGCAAGAACACGATCCGAATTGCCCGCCAGGCGGTCGAGAAGGCCGGCCAGTACGCCTATCGCGACCGCAAGGTGAAGAAGCGGAGCTTCCGCGCGCTCTGGATCCAGCGCATCAACGCCGCGGTCCGCGCGGAAGGGCTGACCTACGGCCAGTTCATCCACGCGCTGAACCTCGCCGGGATCACGCTCGACCGCAAGGTGCTCGCCGACATCGCGATGCACGAGGCCGAGGCATTCAGCGCTATCATCGCCCAAGCGAAGGGCGCGCTGGAGAAGAAGGCCGCCTAAGCCTTCTTCCGCAACGAACAAGGAAGGGCGCCCGGAGCAATCCGCGGCGCCCTTTTCTTATGGAGCGACCGGCTCTCGTTCGAGCGCAGCGACGGTCCCAATGCGCAAGATCGGCTGCAGCATCGAACGCTGACTGGAAGAATTCCATCAACATTCGCTCGGGGTCATCCGAAGCGCGAACCTTCGCATAGGGCAGCACAAATTCGCCAAATGTCTGGTCGAAGTGGCCGTGAGCGACCTCCGACGTCTGGAAATCCGCGGGCTGCAGGATAGATATAGCTGTAGAAAAACGGCTCGGCCGGGGTCACTCCGCCTGCCCAGAAGCCGGCGCTGCTCACCTCGTCGCTATAGGCTTCGCGCGTGATCCGATCCGGCAAGCCCGGGAACTCCGCCCGGATGCGGCGGGCGCCTGCGGCCGGAGAAGCGACTGACCGCAAGGTCGAAGCTGCCCCACCAGAAATGGACCGGGCTCGCCTTGCCCGCGAAACCAGCGCGGAAGCGCGCAAACGACGGGATGCATCGCAGCAAGAGCCTCTCGGAAGCATTCGCGCAGAATTCGCGATCATAGTCGCGCCGGCTATTGTCCTCCGCGAACGGCACCGCGTCTGGGATCTCGTTAGGAGTGCCATTGAAGTCCGACGGAAGGTCGTGGCGATCGAGGATGGCGATCAGTCGCTTCTGAAGCGCCGCAAGGCTACCCGCGTTGAGCGGCAATTTCCTCGCGCGCGCCATCGCTGACCCAAAGCACGATCGCGTGACGGCATAGATCGAGCGTAAGCGTGAAGGTGCGGCCGCCGCTCGCCTGCGTCGGAAGGATGCCGAGCCCGCGCGCGTTCGGCTGGAGCGCTGCGTGCCAGCCGTGATTGACCCAGGGAGCATGCGCGACCCGGATCTTTCCGATCATCTGCGCAGCGAGGTGAAGCAGTGCCAGGGTCTCGTGATCGCGCTCGACGCTCAGTTCGGGCCAGTCGCTCATAAGGAGCGGTTGTAACACGCCTTTGCATTTTGCTTGAGGGCGCGGCTAGAGGCCCTGCGCCATGTCCGACGCGTTGCTCGACCGCGTCGCCGCAGCCGAAACCCTGCAGGAGCTCGAATTCCGTGCGGGTCGCGCTGCTTGGGAAGCAGGGCGAAATCACCGCCAAGCTCAAGTCGCTTGGGTCCATGGATCCCGAAACGCGCGCTTCCCAAGCACCGAAGATTCATGCGCTTCGGGAGCAGGTCAACGATGCGATCGCGGACCGGAAGGAATCGCTTGAACGAGCAGAGCTCGAGCGAAAACTCGCGACCGAAAAGGTTGATCTGTCGCTGCCTTCGCCCGAAAGCACTTCCGGCACCGTTCACCCCGTCAGCCAGGTGATGGACGAGCTCGCCGAAATCTTCGCCGACCTCGGATTCTCTGTCGCGGAAGGCCCGGAGATCGAGGACCAGTGGTACAATTTCACCGCGCTCAACATGGGCGAGAGCCATCCTGCCCGAGCGATGATGGACACATTCTATTTACGACCAAGGACGCCCGACGAAGAGCCGCGCGTACTTCGGACGCACACCTCGCCAGTCCAGATCCGCGCCGCTCAGGACAAGGGCGCGCCGCTGTACGTGATCGCACCGGGACGCGTGTACCGTTCCGACAGCGACTCGACCCACACGCCGATGTTCCACCAGGTCGAGGGGCTCGTGATCGACAAGGGGATCACGCTCGGTCACCTCAAATGGACTCTCGAGACATTCCTCCGGGCCTTCTTCGAGCGGGACGATGTGGTGCTTCGGATGCGCGCCTCTCACTTCCCCTTCACCGAGCCGTCGGCGGAGGTCGATGTCGGCTGGTCGATCGAGAAAGGGCGCCGCGTGGTCGGCGGGCAGCAAGGCTGGATGGAGGTGCTCGGGTCGGGAATGGTCCACCCGCGAGTCATCGCGAATTTCGGTCTCGATCCAGATCAGTGGCAGGGCTTCGCGTTCGGCTGCGGGATCGATCGGCTCGCGATGCTGAAATATGGCATGGATGACCTTCGCGCCTTCTTCGACGGCGACATCCGCTGGCTGAAGCATTACGGGTTCAAGGCGCTCGACGTTCCCACGCTTTCGGGCGGAGTGGGCGCATGAAGTTCTCGCTTTCATGGCTCAAGGAGCATCTCGACACCCACGCTTCGGCGCAGGAGATCGCCGACAAGCTGACCAACATCGGTCTCGAGGTTGAGGAGCTGTCCAACCCGGCAGAGGTGCTTGAGGCTTTTCGAATTGCCAAGGTGCTCACCGCCGAGAAGCATCCGCAGGCGGACAAGCTGCAGGTCCTCACGGTGGATGCCGGGACGGGCGAGGCGATCCAGGTCGTTTGTGGAGCGCCTAACGCTCACGCCGGGATGCTCGGCGTGTTCGGGGCACCCGGGACCTACATCCCGGGCAGTGGCATCACCCTGAAGGTTGCGGCGATCCGCGGAGTCGAATCGCGCGGCATGATGTGCAGCGCGCGCGAGCTTGATCTCGGCGAGGACCATAGCGGGATCATCGAGCTACCAGACGATGCGGCGATCGGCACTGCCTTCACTCAATATGCTGGCCTCGACGATCCGGTCTTCGACCTGTTCGTTACGCCGAACCGACAGGACGCGATGGGCGTTCGCGGAATCGCGCGCGATCTCGCCGCGGCGGGCCTCGGTACCCTGAAGCCGCTCGCCGTTCCGCAGATCGAAGGTACCTTCCCTTGCCCGGTTCCGGTGCGGATCGAAGATCCCGAGGGCTGTCCCGCATTTTACGGGAGATCGGTCACGGGGCTTAAGAATGGCGCCTCGCCAGACTGGATGCAACGGCGCCTGAAAGCAGCGGGACAGCGGCCGATCTCCGCACTGGTCGACATCACCAACTATGTGATGCTCGACCACGGCAGGCCGGCGCACGCCTATGACGTTGCGAAGCTGAGCGGCGGCCTCACGGCCCGTGCGGCCAAGCCGGGCGAGAAGGTGCTCGCCCTGAACGGGAAGGAATATAGTCTCGAGCCGTTCATAACCGTGATCGCGGACGACAAGCAGGTCCATGACATCGGCGGGATCATGGGCGGCGAGGATTCGGGCGTCAGCGAGTCCACCATGGAAGTGATGCTCGAGGTCGCTTATTTTACGCCCGAGCGCATCGCACGGACGGGGCAGGCGCTTGGACTCACCAGCGACGCGCGCAGCCGCTTCGAACGCGGAGTCGACCCTGCATTCCTGGACGATGGGCTCGCGATTCTGACTGGGCTGATCCTCGATATCTGCGGCGGCGAGCCGTCGGCGGAGCTGCGCGTCGGTCAGCCGCCGATCGACAAACGCGTGATCCAATTCGACTTCGCGCGGACGAAGGCGCTCGGCGGGATCGACGTGCCCGAGCAGCGGCAGCGGGAGATCCTAGAAAGCCTAGGCTTCGAGGTGAGCGATGGTGAGGTTACCGTCCCAACCTGGCGGCGTGACGTCGAAGGACCCGCTGATCTCGTCGAGGAGATTGCACGGATCAACGGCTACGACCAGGTGCCCTCGATCCCGCTTGACCGCGCGGCCGGGGTGGCCAAGCCTACCGCCACCCGCTCGCAGCTGATGGAACGGCGCGTCCGGAGGACTGCGGCGGCGCGCGGCCTCGATGAAGCGGTGACCTGGAGCTTCATTTCCGAGCAGGAAGCGACTCTATTCGGTGGCGGCGAGTGGACGCTCCTCAATCCGATCAGCGAGGAGATGAAGGTCATGCGGCCCTCGCTCCTTCCAGGCCTGATCGCTGCAACCAGGCGCAACCTCGATCGCGGCGCCTCATCGGTGCGTCTGTTCGAGGTCGGGCGTCGTTATCTTGGCGACGCGGAGCATCCGACCCTCGGGCTGATCCTCGCGGGCGAGCGGCTCGGCCGCGGCTGGCAGAGCGGCAAGGCTCAAGGTTTCGACGCGTTCGACGCGAAAGCCGAAGTCGTCGCGTTGCTCGACGCCGCTGGGGCTCCGGTCGACAATCTGCAGATCTTCCCCGGCGCGGGGCCGACCTGGCATCCGGGCCGGTCAGCGACTCTGCGCCTGGGGCCCAAGACGATCGTCGCTGCATTCGGCGAGCTTCATCCCGGTCTTCAGAAGAGCCTTGATGCACCGGTCGGCGCGGTGGCAGCGGAAATCTACCTCGACGCCATCCCGCAGGGTCGTTCGAGCGGACATGCGCGCACGGCCTACACGCCGCCAACGCTCCAGGCGGTGACCCGCGATTTCGCCTTCATCGTCCCGGCCGAGGTGATGGCCGACACTCTGCTTCGAGCGATCCGTGGCGCCGACAAAGCGACGATCACAGCCGCGCGTCTGTTCGATCGCTTTGAGGCGCCGGACGGCCTCTCCCTTGCGTTCGAAGTCACGCTCCAGCCGACCGAGAAAAGCTTCACCGACGAACAGATCGGCGAAATCTCGAAGCGCATCGTCGCTGCCGCGGAGAAGTTAGGGGCTCGGCTCCGAATCTGATTCGAGGGCGTTGATCGCGGCGTGCACCCGCGCCTCGATCTCCCTGCGCGGAAGGCCGGAAGGGATTGTCTCGCCGATCTTGATCGTGACAGTGCCGCTGCCGTGGACAAAGCCGCGCCCCCACAGGCGCCCGCTATCGAGCGCGACCGGTGCGACCGGGAGAGCGAGCGCTCGATAAAGCGCCGCGAATCCCGATTTCAGCTCAGGCGTCTCGCCAACGCGAACCCGCGTGCCCTCTGGATAGATGATTACCGGCCGCCCGGTCGCGATCGCCTGATTGCCCGCTTCAACGAGGTTTTTCAGTGCCTTGGCGCCCGCTGACCGCTCGACCGGAATGACGCCATAACGTCGCGTGAGCAGGCCGAAGAGCGGGATATCCGCGAGTTCCTTCTTCATGACAATGATTGGGAGATTGGTTAGCCGGACCATCTCGAGAGTCTCCAGCATCGACTGGTGCTTGACCGCGATGAGCAGCGGCCCGCGCGGTATGTCGCCTTCAATTCGGAGCCGGATCCCGAGCACGTGCCGAGCGAGCCAATGATGGAAATCGACCCAGCTCAGCACGATCGCCAGCGTCGGTCCGCGCCCGAACAGGCTCGCTGGGCCTCCGACCAGTACCCATAGAACGGTCGCGGGGTAGAATATCGCTGCGTAAAGCAGCGACCGCAGAACGCCCATCAGATATCGGCCCACACTGCGATCCGGCGAAGCACATATTTGTTGTACTCACCGAAGAGCGTGAAGAAGCTCGGCTCCGTCCGAACGGCGTCCGGCACGATAACGTACTGGCCCTTGAGCACCTTGCCGAACTCATAGCGGGCGCGGCGCATATGCCAGTCGCTTGTGATCAGGCGAATGGATCGAAAGCGGTGCTTCGCCAGCCAGCGGCCCGCTTCTTCTGCGTTCGAGCGCGTGTCGACGGATTCGCTGCCAAGATCGACGCAACATTTGAGCAGGTTCGCACTTCCGGGAATGCGCACTGCCAGATCGCGCTTCGTGACCGACGGATCAGCACCAGCGACGAGCAGGCGCTTCGCCTTGCCCTGGCGGAGCACGTTGATCGCATGTTCAAGGCGACCGCTCCCGCCGGTGAGCACGACCGCGGCGTCGGTCGGCTGAGCCGTCGCCGGCGCGGGCGCGCCCAGCGTGAAGGCGAACAGGACGAAGCCGATTGCGTAGAGCAACACGATGAGCGACGCGACGCGGGAGATCATAATGTGTCGCGCAGTGCCGCGAGTACAGCCATCCGGGCAACCCAGGTCGCGAGCGCGGTGAGCGCGAAAGGCAGGAGGAGGAGGACGACCAGGTCTCCGGCGGCGAGGCTTGCGCCGCCGATAAGATTGCCGGTGAAGGACGCTCCGCTGGCGAGGAGGAGGATGACCAGCGCGCCCGCGACTGCACCGACGATGCTGCCGACCAGTGAATCGATCGCGATCTTGCGCTGGAAGAGATGGGTGAGCTGGAGGTCAGTCGCGCCAATGCCGTGCATCACCTCGATCATGAAGCGATGCGTATCGAGCGTGCCGCGGGCGGCAAGCACCACAGCGGCGGCTGCCGCCCCGCTGAGAAGCACGACGAGACCGAGCGAGAGCCACTGAAGCGAGCGCATGGAGCGAAGCAAGGGTGCGACACGATCGCGATGCGGACTGATTCGCGCGGCCGGCGCGATGGCCTGCACGCGCTGCTGGATTTGTCCGACGTCTATCCCCGGCCGAGTGTCGAAATTGACGAGCGCCGGAACCGGCAGATCCGCGCTCTGCGCAGCGGGGCCCAGCCAGCGCTCGAGCGTCCGCCGCATCTCGCTTTGCGGCACGGGTTCCACCGATGTCACTCCAGGCGCGGCCTTCAAGGTCGCAACCAAAGCGTCAAGGTCGTGTCCGCCGTTCGGGACCTCGACGGCATAACGCGATTCGATGGCCCGAGTCAGCGAGCCGGCAGTGTTCGCCAGCGCGAGCCCCGTCGCTGCAATGATCATGATGGAAAAGGTCATGATCGCGATGACCCACGGCGTCGGCCCGCGGAAGCGGCTTGTCCCGAGCAGTCGCCGGTCCGCCGGCGCGACGAACAGCCACGCGAGCATCAGCCGCGCTCCGGAGGCGGATTGCGCAGCATGCCGGTCGGATCGACGACGGTGCCGTTCTCGAGCCGAATGAGGTCTGCGCCCGGGGTTGCGCCGATCAGGCCGATGTCGTGCGTTGCGACGACAACGGTGGTGCCGAGCCGGTTAAGCGCGGTGAACAAGTGCAAAAGCCGCTTCGCCATCTCGGCATCGACATTGCCCGTGGGCTCGTCGGCGACGAGGAGCTGCGGACGGTTGATGACGGCGCGGGCGATCGCGACGCGCTGCTGCTCGCCCCCGGAAAGCGTTGGTGGGCGGGCGCTTGCGCGGTCGGCGAGGCCGACCCATGCAAGCATTTCGCGCACAGGCCCCTCGACCTCCGCTTCGGTGGCGCCGGCAACGCGCAGCGGCAGCGCGACATTGTCGAAGGCCGACAGGTGACGGATCAGCCGAAAGTCCTGGAAGACGACACCGATCCGGCGGCGGAAGGGCGGGAGCGCCTCGCGCGGCGCTTCGCTGAGCTCCTCGCTGAACAGCCGGATCCGGCCGCGCGTCGGGCGCTGCGCTAGATAGAGCAATTTGAGCAATGAGGTCTTGCCGGCGCCCGACGGGCCCGTGAGGAAATAAAATCCACCCTCGGTCAGGCGGAAATCGAGATCGCGCAGCACTTCTGCGCCCGTGCCGTAGCGCAGGCCCACGCTGTCGAATTCGGCAATCGCTGCCACTTCCCGCCTCCCCGATTGTCCAAGCAAGGCACCCCGCCTTGCCAAGCCCCATCCATTACTGTTTACCGTGTGAACCACGTCCCGGAAGAGGGCTTTTGACGCATGATCCTCACCTGCCCGAGCTGCGGTACGCAATATGCGGTGAAGGACGGCACAATTCCGCCCGAAGGTCGGCAGGTTCGCTGCGCCTCATGCAAGCATAGTTGGCATCAGGCTCCGGAAGATGACGCGGCCACACCCGTTGAGGAAGAGGGCTCTGTCCCACCCGAGGAAGCGGTTGCCGCGGAGCCTGAAACACGGGTCGAAGAGCCTGCCACGGAAGAGGACGAAAGCGTTGCCGAGGCTACGCTGATCGAGCCGCGTAGCGGCCCCGAGGCCGAAGAGCGCGCCTACGAAGAAGCGAATCTCGAAACGGAGCAGTATGCTGCGCCGGAAGACCCGACCGAAGCGCCGGAGCAGACGGGCGCAACTTATGCGCATTCCCAATTCGATATCGTGCGGCCGGAGAAAAGTTCGGCCCTAGTAGAAGACTGGAACGAGCCACCGCAGGCGGAAGTCCAGGACGACGACTTCACGCCCTACCGGGGACCAGAGGAGACTGAGCCAAAACGGCGCAGCCCAATCCTGTCGATCCTGCTCGTGGTCGTCATCGTTGTCGTGGTCGCGGCGGCCTTCTGGTTCCTGGCGCCGCCGGACCTCAAGGCGAAGCTGGGACTCGCGGGCGTCAGCACCAGCCCGCTTGCGCTGGTCACGACGCACATGGACCGCCAGCGCCTCGAGAGCGGCAACGAGCTCCTCACGGTCACTGGCCGGGTCATCAATCCGACCGGAAGCGAGCAACAAGTGCCTCCGTTGCAAGCGCAGCTGAAGACGCGCTCCGGCAAGGTCGTCTATAGCTGGACGATCGCTCCGCCGGCGCGGTCGCTCGCGCCTGGAGCGAGCGCCAGCTTCAACAGTGCCGAAGTGAACGTCCCTCCAGGGGGTGACGAGCTGACGATCACGCTCGGCGGCGTCGGAGCCGGCTGACCTTACTCGAATTCGATGAGACGCGCCGGCTGGACCTTGCCGTCCGCGGTGACTTTGCTGGCGTGCGCCGGCGGTGCCTCGGGGTTCGTCGTCGAATCGAGCTTCACGTGCACGGCGGAGATGATCCGAACCGTTGCCGTGGCTTGCACGGCCGCAGCCGGCGGCTGGGTCCGTTGAGGCGTCGCGGAAGCGGCTGCAGCGGCGAGGAGCAGGACCATCATCGGAAGCGTAACGCTTTCCGTTCATATTGGTAAACAGCCTTTTAATGATTGTTCCGTTATGGAGCGAAGCCGGCCCGCCTGGCCCGGCATTGCGCCACCGAAATCGCTTTGCTAGGGGCCGCGCCTTGCCAGTGCCGGCAACCCTTGCCGGCTCATCACATGACGTGCGGTCGTGGCGGAACTGGTAGACGCGCAGCGTTGAGGTCGCTGTGGCCGAAAGGCCGTGGAAGTTCGAGTCTTCTCGACCGCACCATTCTTGATGGATATGGGGGCCTAACGAAGGACCGGAACGTCCGATCCCGAGGTCGCAGCGACTTGGGGCAGGGCCATCACATGAAGCGAGCCTAGCCGCGTCACCGCCTTGCTCTCGGTCACTTCAAAATGGGCATCGAGATCGGTCGCGATCTTTGCAGCCGCCGCCGAACTGGCCGCAACGCGGATGCTGTAATGACCGTATGCGACGCGTTCGAAGAGGAAGAATCCGTCGAAATCGGTGCGGGTGGTACCGACGACCTTACCGGCTTCGTCCAACAGCTCGATGTCCAGGCCCTCGAAGCCGAGTCCGCCGCTCTTTACGATGGAGCCTTCGATGTCCCCGCCGCCGACCAGACCGATCTGAACATCGGCTGCGACGCCGGGACGCGGAACGACGACCTGCAGCGCTGTCTTCGGCACAAGCATTGGGTCGGACAAGCTGGATTCGTCGATCCCGATCGCAACCGGCGCATAAGGCGTAAGGCCGGCAACGGTGACCATCCCCTTTGCGTTGGTCGAGTGCTCGGACAGCTGGTTTCCGGTCGTCACCAGCGCGCCCTTTTCAAAGGGCTCGTCGCTGTCGTGCACGCCATTGTCGTTGAGGTCGCGATAGACCGTCGCGTGGACGAGGCCGGATTGCGCCAGCGGCACCCTCGAAAGGCCGAAGCCGCGGCTGGCATCGAGTGAGAAGTTGAGGTTGAGACCGAAGGCAACCGAACCGTCGGTGGCGCCCTCGGCGGTGAAAGCGGCTGCGAGTCCATAAAAACGGCGAATATAGGAGAGGCGCACCCGTCCGCGCTTCCCGGCTCCGTCGTAAGCGAGGTCGCCTTCCCAATCGACATTGTCGCTGGCCGACCAGTAGGCGGACAATTCCGCGGTTCGGAATCGCGCGCTCGGCGAAACGTCGAACTCGGTTAGGCCGCGCAGGCGAACCTCGCCGACGCGACCGCTGCCGATCAGGTTCAAATATACCTCCGCCGGAGAGCTCGCGCCTCCAGCCGCGTAAATGTGCTGGTAGTTTATTCCGCCCGCGAGGTTGAAGCGTTGAACGTTCGCACTGAGCCGCATCGCGGCGTCGACCTGCTTGGTTCCGTCCCGCTGGTCGAGCATGTGCAATTCCGCATGCCCGGGAATTGTCGTTCGCCCGATCTTCAGCGGCGCATCGAGATCGACGCGATAATCACGCAGGGTCTCGCGATTCTGTCCTCGCAAATGAAAATCGTTTGCAACAATAGCCTCTGCGTTAAGGTTTACGGAGCCGATTTGCCCCAGGACCTGCGCTCGAGCAGCCGATCCGCCGCCCGATTCCCGCGCTGCGCCGACCTCGACGAGCGCCTTGCCGATCGATCGCCGTACGGTTCCCTCGACGAAGGTCACTCGCTCGTCGTCAAACAGCATCGTCCGCGCAAGCGCGGAAGCCGAAGTCTTGTCGTCGATTCCGTGCTCGAGCGCGACTGTCGCCTGCGCTTTTGGCACCTCGGGCGCATCGGGCGGCTTCTCCAGCGTGATGATGTCGCGCGTGGGCTGGTTGAAACCGGCCCAGTACCAGGTCTTGCCCGGCGGCGCACTGTCCTGCCCGACGTCGACCACCTCCTCGCGCGTCCGAATCTGCCCCTGCGGGCCGTAGAGGACAATGCGGATATTATTCTCGCCGTAAAGAAGCTGCACATTATCAAAAACATAGCGCTGGTCGGCAGTGCTCTGGGTGAAGGCGAGCAATTCGTCGTTGCGATAGATCTCTGCTTCCCAGCCGGACGGCAGGTCCCCTTCGAAGCGCGTCTGGCCGAAGGAGCTTGGCGTCGTCAGCGGCCGGTTGGTGACGACCGCGCCGCGACCGGCTGCCGAGGAGCCGGTCAGCCCGCTCTCGAAGCCCTCGACGTCGCCGGCACCGAAATGCGTGGCATGCAGCGGTCCCAGCAGCTTCCCGTCGGCGTCCGACCGGAAAGCCCGAAGGCGCAAGCTTTCCGGCTTCCCGGTTTCACTCGTCGTCAGCTGCGCGTCGTAGGACATGTGCGCGATCTCGCCGGCGGCGAAGACCGAGGATTGGCGATCGACCCGAACGCCATCTTGCGCGCGATAGGTCACCCCGGCGCTGACCACGAAGTCGAGCGCCGGCGCACGCCACATTCGATACGGAATCCGCACTTGAGGCAGCCCCGCCAGGTCGAGCGCTGCCGGATGGATCCGAGCGGCGCGTTCCTCGCGTTCGCGGGCAAGTTCGACGGGAAGCTTGGCGTCGGACTGAAGGACCAGCGCTGCGCCCGCGGTGACCGGAGTCACTCCGATCCCGAACCAGCGCGCGAGGGCAGTCGCCTGGACGCACCAGCCCTCGGGAGTCTCCCGGATCGTGCCAGGCCTCAGCCTTTCCGTTTTGCCGGCGCCGTAAGTCGCTGTTCCGGCGCCATAATCCACGTCGATACGATTGGATTCCTGAAACGCCCAGCCGGTCGCCTTTTTCGCCTGCAGGTCGATCTTCACCGGAACGTCGAGCGTGGTCACAAAGTCGCCTAAGACGACACATGTGCCTTCAGGCGTATTGTAGGCACGCACGCCGTCGCCCAGCCGCAGCTGGCGAATGGTCACATCGAGGAGGAATTGGTCGTCGGGATCCGCAGTCCAGCTGGACGCGGAACTCGGCGGCGCCGGCGCGGATGCGGCGATGCTGCCGGCGGCAAGCGCCAGCAGAAGCGCTGCGTTGCGCCGCCATGTTGCCCCGCCGAGCATTGATTGCCGCCTTGGCTGCGCCGCCCGTTCTTAGTGCAGAACTGCCTTGGTTTCGGCGATGGTCTTGTTCCCGTCGTCGAAGGTTTCGACATAGTCGATCGTGACGGGCCCACTGACCGGTGCCTTCAGCTTGTCGTCGAAGGGCACGATCACGTGCCGGTCATTGACCTCCGTGTAAACGGCGACGCCCCTGGCTAATGCAACAGGTGCTTTGACCCCCGGAGCATAAACGCGAATGTCGCCGAAGGTTGACCGGGTCCCCGTTCGGCTGAGCTCCAGCCCCACCGCCGGCTTGCCGTCGAATGTTTCGAGCTTCACATCGGCGATCGACGCCTTGGCATCGAGATTGCCGAGACGGACGATGATCGGGATCGTAACCCCGTAAATGGGAATCAGGCGCAGTTGGACGCCTTTGGGTGCTTCTCCATCGGACGGGGCGACCGGCTCAGGCGGCGGAACCGCGCGGAGCAAGAGATGGACTCGATATTCCCCATCTGCGAGGCCCTGCGGTGCCCGCGCGGCAATCCGGATCGTTTGCGGTTCGTGCGGCGCCAGCGTGACGCGGCGCGGTGCGTAGACGATCATGTCGGCTGCCGCCTGCTCCGCCGGCGTCGGATCCTTGACCTCATCGAGCGTTCCATCCGCCTTCATTCGCCGGAATTCGACCGAGATACGGTAGGTGGCCGGCTCTTCGCCGATATTGTTGAGGACGAGCTCGGTCGAACGGCGTCCATCGAGCACCAGGCGAGTCGGCGCGACGAGGAGGTCGCCAACACCGGCCGAGGCAGGGGCGGCCGCAATCAAAGCGAGGGCGAACGCGCAAGCGGCGCGGCGTACGGAGAACATGAACCAACTCCTCTCGAAATTGGTCGCACCCTTGTCCAAAATGGGTAAATATACCGCTAACCACGCTTGGTTTACGGCGTCCCCCGACTGTCCGCGCTAACAAAAAAACCCCGCCGAAGCGGGGCCTTTGCAATTGCCGGGAAGCCGATGCTTACTGGTAGTCGGCCGTGATGGTCAGCGTTCCGGTATAAAGCCCGCCTGGGATGGACCCGTCGACGGTTAGCGTCCCGCCAATATCGACGTTTGTGCCCGGAGCGCCAGAGTTGGTCATTGTGACACTGCTGGCGACGTCCGGAGTGAATGGAATCGTGTTGCTTCCGTTGACGAGACCGCCGGAAGTCACGGTGATACCGACCACCATTTTATTGCTGCCCTGAATGTTGAACCGTGCCTGCTTCGGCGCACCGGAGCAGGTGATTTCGACCGGACAAGTAACGGCGCCGGCGCGAGTCATGACGACGTTTCGAGTGCCTGTGTAGTTCGAGACCAGCAACGTTCCATAATCCATGTCCTGGATCTTGGTGAGCTGCACCGGCTTGGCGATATTGGCGCTCATTGTCGCCGTGATCTGGGCTGCGTTGGCAGTGATGGACGCCGACGCAAGCGCAATTCCGGCAAGTGAACGAAGCGCGAATTTGGTCATGGAAATGTCCGTCTCTCAAGCGGCTTCCGGCGCGGAAAGCTTTCAAGGTAAGCGGTGCATTAACCATCACCGGTTGCGGAACGGCTGACGGACATGGTTAGCGGAGCGTTAACTCTCCGCAAAAAGAGAGAGGGGCCGCCGTCACCGGCGACCCCTCCCGACGCGGGCTAGCCCGCGTGTCTTCTGGTCGATCAATTACTGATAGTCGGCGGTGACATTGAAGTCGCCGGTGTAGAGACCGTCGGGGGTCGCTTCCGTGAGGGCGACCGAGCCACCGATGTCGAAATCGACGCCCGTATTGCCGGAGTTCGGCAGCAGAACCGTCGCCGGAGCATCGACCGTCAGGGTCAGATTTGTCGTCCCGTTCGACATCGTGACGTTGCCGGCGGTGATCGTGACAGTGCGGTTGTTCGTACCAGTCACATTATAGGTGGCGACCTGATGCGTGCCCGAGCATGTTACCTTCGTGTTGTCGCAAGTCCAGGTGCCGTCCTGCGCAATGCCGACAGTCGTGCTGAAGGTGCCCTGGCCGAGAGCCACGGTACCGAGATCGAGGTCCTGCTTCGCGGTCAGGGTCAGCGGCTTCAGGATGCGAACCTGAGCCTTCGCCTGCGGACTGGCAGTAGCGCTGGACGCTGCCGCAAAAACCGGGCTCGTTCCGAGAGCCGCCACCGTCGCAGCGAGCGACGCCATACGAAGAAACTTGTACATGATCGAAATCCCCACTTGGTTCAGTTTGGCGGCTGCCCAGGCAAAGTCCGGTCACCCGTGGCGCTGCTATTAACTCTGTCCGCTTACGGCTTCCCTCAAGGGCTTGGTTAATGGAGCCTTAGATTTTCGTGCGAAATGGAGGCTTATGCTCGCGGGCCGTGGAGAGGGCGCGGGTGCTATAGATAATCGACGATGATCGGCATGTCGCCGCGGTATTCGCCTTCCGAATCGCCGGTGACGCTCAGGCGACCGCCGAATCGAAGAGTGAGATTGCCCGACGAATCGAGCCTCGGGTCGGACGGAAGGTCGCTGGTCACGTCGTCCACCAAGATGCGCCCGCGGCCGCCTAGCGAATAAAGTTCGATCATGTGCGGGAGTTCGATTCGAACGGCTCGGCCAGGTGTCCCGTGGACCGAAGCCCTCCCAACCATCGCGCGCGGGCTTACGCGGTCGAGCGCTCCCTGAGCGGCGGTTGAGCCGTCGGGCCGGATCACTGCAGCACCCGTTCCTTCGCCCGAAAGAACAAGGCGGCCGAAATCCAGGCTAGTCTCAACTTCCAAGTGGAGGGGCCCGCCTTCCGACGATTCCGAAATTGTGGTCGTCGGTGTCGCGCACAAGCGGCATTGTCCGCGCGCCGGCGAAGGGCCGACGGCGGCCGCGACGAGCGCCGCGAGCAGAAGGGCATGGCATTTGAATTCGCCCATTGCTCCGGGCCTAGCCGGTGACCAGCTAAGACAGGGTTAATTGACGGCTAACGTCCGGGTCGCCAGATGCGCTCCGGCGGACGCAAGGCGGCCGTGATCATCAGCGAGGAGCGCTCAACTGCCGCCCTATTGTCGCACGGACCGCAGCTTTCTATCCCAAGCTACTAGATGGCCCGTAAGCGTCCCGAACCCGGCTCTCGAAAGGGCTCCACTTTGATCGGTGTGCTCAAAGGCCTGGCCTATGCGGCATTGGTCGGTGTTCTTGCGCTTGTGGTCGCCGTTGCGGTCGCGAGCGCCTATTTGCCCAGCTACGGTGAGCTGACCAAGCGGTCGGACCTCGGACAAATGATCCGCGTTCGAGCTGCCAACGGCCAGGTGCTTCTGCAGCTCGGCCCGAGCTTCGGACAATGGCTGCCCTACGATCAGATTCCGCCCGAGATGCGAGCGGCGATCATCTCGACCGAGGACCGACGCTATCCGAAGCCATCTCGGCGTCGATCCCATCGGAATTGCGCGCTCGATCGAAGTCCGGATCAGCAGCGGTCACTGGCGGCAGGGCGGCTCGACCATCACGCAGCAGCTCGCGCGCAACATCTTCCTGACCAACAACCGGACGTTCGTCCGCAAGGTGAAGGAGGGGATCCTGGCCCTCGCGCTCGAGCGCAAGTTCAGCAAGGACCAGATCATCGAGCTCTATCTCAACCGCGTTTATTTCGGCGGCGGCGCCTATGGGATCGATGCAGCTTCGCGGAAATTCTTCGGCCACGGCGCCGACCATCTGAGCCTCGGCGAAGCGGCGATCATTGCCGGGCTGGTCAAGGCACCATCCAACTATTCGCCGACCGCAGACGTCGAGGCCGCCAGGGATCGTTCCGGCGTGGTGCTCGAGACGATGGCGCAGGAACGGCTTCATCACCACCGATCAGGCCGCTGCGGTCGATCCCGCGAAGATCCGGATCCAGCAGACGACGAGTAACAACAGCGTCCGCTACTTCACCGACTGGGCGCTTCCCCAGCTCGACACGTTGATCGATCAGACGACCGATCCGATCGACGTGTGGACGACGCTCGATCCGGGAATGCAGGTCGCGGCCGACAAGGCGATCCGCGCCAATGCGCCCGACGGAGCCCAGGGCGCGCTGGTCTCGATCGATCGCGACGGCGCGGTTCGGGCGATGGTCGGCGGCAAGGATTATGTCGTCGTCGATCTACAATCGAGCGACCCAGGCGGAGCGCCAGCCGGGATCGGCGTTCAAGCTGTTCGTCTATCTGACCGCGCTCGAATCCGGGATGAAACCGACCGACACGATCGTCGACGAGCCGGTGACGATCAACGGCTGGAGCCCCACGCAATGCTGAGCGCGAAAACCTTGGGCCGGTCACTCTGCGCGAGGCCTTCTCGCGTTCGATCAATACAATCAGCGCAAAGATCGGCGCGCAGGTCGGCTTCTCGACGATCGCCGACATGGCGCGGCGCTTCGGAATCACGACGCCGATCTCGACTTATCCGTCGATGGTGCTCGGCTCGAGCGACGTTCGCCTGATCGAAATGGCGCGCGCATTCGCCTCGGTCGCGAACAACGGCGTTGCGATCACGCCCTACGGAATCCGCCGCGTGGTCACCGCCGACGGGCGCATCCTCTACCAGCACGAGGTGGACGAAGGTCGCGTTCTGGTTGCGCCCTGGGTCGCCGCTGAGATGACCGACCTTCTTCAGTCGGCTGTGCTTTCCGGCACCGGCCGTGCAGCGCAGATCGGGCGACCGGTCGCCGGCAAGACCGGCACCACCACCGCGAACAAGGACGGCTGGTTCATCGGCTTTTCAAGTGGCCTTACTACCGGTGTCTGGATGGGCCGTGACGACGCTAAGCCAATCGCTGGACTGCAGGGTGGTACTGCCCCGGCCCGCGCCTTCCACGACTTCATGACCGTCGCCGTCGCCAATCGCCCGGTCGAACAATTCCAGACCCAGGTGCCAATGCCCGACTGGCAGCTGACGCCGGAAGAAGAGATGTACGGCGACCAACCGGTGGACATGAACGACGTCGGGCAGATGGTCGACGAGAACGGAATGCCGCTCGGAACGCCGCCCTCCCAACCCGGCAACCCTCAGCAGCAACCAATGGTGAATCCGGACGGCACCGGAGAGCCGACGCAGCAGGAGCTCGACCAGGCATTTCCTCCGCAGGCGCAGCCTCCGGTCAGGCGCCCGCAACCCAACCCGCAACAGCCTCCGCCGCGGCAGCCCTATCAGACCCAGCCGCCGCAGCAGCCGCAGCCGAGATCATATCCCCCGACCGATCCTTCTCAGCCGCGGCCCGATCCGGCGTAACGCAGCTTTCGCCTCGGCAATCCCCGGACCAAATAGCTGCGCTTCCAGAGCTTTGAACTTCGGACCGTGGTCGAGGTGGACGAGGTGGGCCACCTCGTGCGCCGCGACATAGCGGCGAACTTCCGGCGGGGCGAGGATCAGCCGCCAGCTCATTCGGATTCGGCCGTTAGCCGAGCAGCTCCCCCAGCGCGTGGCCGCGTCCCCGATGGTGACCGAGGCGCGGGATAGCGCCAGCCGCTGCTCCGAATTCTGCGATGTCGCGCGACATGGTGTCGCGCGCACGGCGTTTCAGGAAGGACTTCGATTCGGCGGGGCAGGCCCAGCGCGGGGCCGCCGCAGCGAAGCTCGTCACCGACGATGGAGGGCAGGCGCGGCCATTGTTCGCACCAGACGATTAGAAGCTCTTGGCCTTCGAGCTGGAATCGAGGCGTCCGGCACGAAACGGTTCCGGCGGCTCGACGCGCGCGAGCTGCGCTTCGATCCAATCGCGCTGATCGAGCGCCCATGCGAGGGCGACACGGCGGCTCGTTCGGGATGGACAGGTAAGCTTGAGGGTTCCGGCTGCCTCATCGAACCGCAGCCGCAGCCGTCGAGCACTGCGAAGCACGCGGATTTCGATCGGAACGGGGAGCGCAGCCTCGAGGGCCGTTTCAGAGCGGGCGCTCGACCACATGATATTCGAGCTCCCCCGCGTCATCCTCGCTCACGGTCCATCCGCGCGTCGACTGGCCTTCCTCATGCACCGTCTCCCGGCTGCCCGAGATCAGATAGTGCCACTCGCGAAGCGGCTCACCCGCTGCGCGCAGGCGGTACGCGCAGGTATCAGGCAGCCAATCGAGTCCCGAAGATTCTTTCGGTCGAGCTTCACGCAGTCGGAGACGCGCTTCATGCGGTGCTTGTAGTCGAGGCAGCGCCCATTATGGCGGTCGAGCAGCTTGCAGGCGACGTTCGTCGCGTAGAGCATGCCCGTCTCTTCGTCTTCGAGCTTGTGCACGCAGCACCGCCCGCACCCGTCGCAGAGCGCCTCCCACTCGCCGCGATCAAGCGCGGTGAGCGGCTTTTCCCAGAATGGTTCGGGCCTGTTCATGACAAGTAGAGCCATGCTCTGCTAATCGATCGCGATCAAGCGGGGAATCCTGAGGCTAAGTCCATGAAGTCGTTGAAGATCCTAGTAGCCGCCGGTGCTTTTGCACTGCTTTACAGCCCTGCTTTGGCGCAACTTGCTCCGAACAACGGCCAGGATTTCATCGATGCGGTCAAGAACCGGGACGGCAACAAGGCGACCGAACTGATCGACGCGCATCCGACTCTGATCGACACCAGGAACGGGGACGGTGACACGGGGCTGATCATCGCCATCCGCAACAGTGATCGCGACTGGACCGGATTCATGCTGAGGAAAGGAGCGGACGCCAATTCCCATGGGGATCATGGCGACACGCCGCTGATCGCTGCTGCCAAGGTCGGCTTTGACGAGGCTGTCGCCGTGGCTGATCAGTCTCGGCGCGAAGGTCGACGATACAAACAAGTCCGGCGAGACCGCGCTGATCGTCGCCGTCCAGCTTCGCGATGCAGACATGGTCAAGGCGCTGCTCGATGCAGGCGCAGATCCGGACCGGACGGATTCGGTCGCCGGCTATTCGGCGCGCGACTATGCGAACCGCGATAACCGCGCCCGCAACATCCAGAAAATGATCAACGACAAGAAGCCAAAAGGCGCCTCGGCGTCGGCTAACTAGCCTCGCCGAGCGAGGGATCGATCTGCGCGGCAAGTCGGCGCGCTGCGCGCCGGGCGAAGCGAAGCAGCTCTGCCTTCCTCCGTGCCGGCGCAAGCGGCCGATGCGCCGCATCGCGCACGATCGCGGCATCGTAGCGATCCGCGACGATCAGGCCCTGCATCGCCTGGAAGATAGCGCTCCTCCTCGAGGATATGCGCCAGATATGGCGGGACCGCCCAGAAGAAACGGTCGCAATATTCGAGATAATCGGTCCATTTGCCGTCGCCGAGCAGGTCGGCCTTCGCGACCTTGATCTCCACGATCGTCAGGCCGCCCTTGGAATCGATCGCCATCAGATCTGCCCGGCGCCCGTTGGGTAGAGGCATCTCGCAAATCGCGAACAGGTCCTGCCTGCAGAACAGCCGTGTGACCCCTCGCGCCACGTCAGCAGCAATCGGGAGTTCGTCAGTGAAGCAGAGGGACTCGAGTTGGCTGGCCATCCACCTTGGTTAGAACATATCGGCAACAAATGAAAAGGCGGGCGAGCCTTAGCTCGCCCGCCGCCCGCCCGCGTCCTTGAAAAATCCTAGCGGAAGAAAACGTGATTGCCGATCGAGGCGACGCGCTTCAGGTGCCAGCCCGGCGATACGTAGCGCGCGTGGAAGAAGAGCGCGTTGCCGATGACCGAGTCCTTCAGCCCCTGGTCCACGATCTTCGCGATCGCGACAGCGGTCTGCCACTGCCGGGTGTCATGCGAGACATGCGGCAAGGAATGTCCATGAACGAACGAAAATTGCCCGCGCTGGAATAGCACGCCGCAATAGGTCGAAGGAAACCGGCCTCCGCTCTGGGCGCGGTTGGCAATCACCTGACCGACTGCGAGCTGGCCGGCGAGCGGTTCGCTCTTCGCTTCGAAGTAGACGCCCGTTGCAAGGCATTCGAGCTCGCGGCTGCCCGCTTCGGGACCGCGCAGGTCGGCGACCATCGCAGTGAGGTCTTCCGACCGATCTACTGTCGGCTCAGCGATAGCCGGCTGGGCGATCGCATCGCTCGGGTTCTGCTCGTCCGCTGGAGTCTCAGGCGTATCCGCGTCCGGCTGCGACAACTGGGCCTGACCGTTCGGATCGATCAGCTCCGGGACTGATACATTCGTCAACGTCGCATTCGCGACCGAGACGAGCGTGTCTCCGCTGGTAGGTCCAGCTTGAGCCGGAGCAATCGTCGATGCAGTAAGCGCAGCACAAATCAGCAGCGCCGAGCGAAAAGAAGCCAAGAATGTTAGCCGTTTACGTGCGGTGAATCAGCGAATAGCAGGCACGATTACTTGCGAATACTTCCGCTCGCGCCTGCCGTGATTCCCCGTCTCGCGTGGCATTCTCGGAATTTGGCCCCGAGAGAATGCCCCCCGCTCTTGTTGTTGTGGCGCAGGTTTCCCCGCAGCGCGCCTCAGGGTCAACCCGTAGAGGTCGTTTCAGCGATGAATCGTTCCGGGTCTGCGATATCTAGCTCGATCGCCCAAAGGTCCTCGTCGAACCGTGCACGACGGTCGACGAATGCCGCCACATCGACGGAACTTGCCGAATCGCCGGGTCCTGCTGTTTGCCAAGCGATAACTGCCGTCCAGGTTCAGAATACGCTCCAGACAAGCAACGTGGCGGCCACGGCTGGATACTAGAAGAAGCAAAGAACCGCGCTCTGGATCACCCTTTCGGATCACCGTCGCGAAATTTCCGGACACCGAAGCGCGGCGCAGAATGCTCGCAACTTCGAGGTGAGCCGGTAGGCGCTCGCTCAGGCGGCGTCTCGCTCGTCGGCGCCCATTAGCACCGCCGCAAGCGCGTCGCGGCTTCGGGCGCCGCGCATCTTTTCAAGCGTCGTCGCGTGACGAGTCACCCGGCTGATCGCGGCAAGAGCCTTCAAATGCTCAGCACCCGCGTCGGGCGGCGAGAGGAGCAGGAAGACGAGATCCACCGGCCTTCCGTCGATCGCCTTGTAATCGAGCGGCTCAGCGAGGCGCGCGAACAGGCAATAGATGCGCTTCAATCCCTCGATCTTTCCGTGCGGAATGGCGACTCCATGGCCGAAACCGGTGGATCCGAGCTGCTCGCGCTCGGTCAGGCTCGCAAGGATCGCCGGCCGAATCAAGCTCGAGCCGCTGGCCGGCGAGCATTGGCCAGCTGCTGCAGCAGCGCCTTCTTGCTTCCACCCGGATAGGCTGGTCTTGATCGCGTCGAAATCGAGAAAATCTGAAAGGTGCATCGTCGAACTCTTGCCAAGGCGAATGCTCGTCGCACCGCGGGACGTCGAATAAAAGACCGGCTTAGGCCTTTTGGGGTTCAACCCAGCCGATGTTTCCGTCCTCGCGGCGATAGATCATGTTGAACTCGCCGGTGCCGCTGTTCTTGAACATCAGCGCATTGGTGTTCCTGAGGTCCATCAGCATGACCGCGTCGGAAACGCTCGCTTCCGGAATGTCGACCCGAGTTTCGGCGACGATCGTCGGAGATGCCGGCCTCTTCGTCATTCTCTGCGCGGTTCTCGGCGAAAAGATCGTGTAGCCGGCATTCTCGACAAAATCTTCGGCTATTGTCGTCGACCTTGTGGTCCTTCAGCCGGCGCATGTAGCGACGAAGCTGCTTTTCGATTCGGTCTGCAGCGCCGTTGAACGCCATCTGCGGCTTCGCGCGCGGTATGCGAGGCCTTGAGAACGACGCCCTGAAGCGACCGGAGCGACGATGTCGCAGCTATAGCCATTGTCCGCGCCGCGCCCGAAGGTCACGTTCGCACCGACAGCGCGCGAGAAATATTTCTGCGTGATCTCGGCCATGCGCTGCTGCGCATATTCGCGCACCGATTCGCTGGTATCGACTTGATGGTCTGCGACCCTAACGTCCACTTGACCTGCTCCTTCCGACGGCGGCCGCTTAGGACCCGCCAAAAGCCGTCGTCAACTGACGGCGAAGCGTGCCCAGAGCGGATTGATGAGTTGAGCAATAAACGCACGATGCCGCTCCAGTTCCTCCGCATGCTGGCAGCATGCGGCCGCGGCGGACGCGGTTCGCGGACCGTGACCGGGTGAACTGATTGCTGACTGCGAGCGGTGTCGGCGACGAGGCCGAGGCCGATCTGGCGGCCGCCGGTGAGCTCCACATAGACCTGCGCCAGCAAGCTGCGCGTCGAGTAGCGCCCCGTGCTTGATCCGCTGGCTGCGGTCGATTCCGAAGCGCATGCACAAGGCGTCGAGGCTGTGCTTGGCGCCGGGATGCTTCGACCGGGCGAGCATGCAGCGTATCGACCATCCGGCTCGTGCGAGACCGGACGCTTGCCGCAGCGCTCGAGCTCGAGATTGAGGAAGCCGAAGTCGAAACTGCGCATTGTGCGCGACGAGCGGCGAATCCTCGAGGAAGTCGAGCAGCTCATCGGCCTTTTCGGAAAATAGCGGCTTGTCCGAGAGGAAAGATTGTCGTCAGCCCGTGGACTGCTTCCGCTTCGCTCGGCATCGTCGCGCTCGGGATTGAAATAAGCGTGGAAGTGGCGGCCCGTCTCGACCCGATTGAACATCTCGACGCAGCCGATCTCGACCATGCGATCGCCGCCGGCTGGATTCAGTCCCGTGGTTTCGGTGTCGAAGACGATTTCCCGCACAGCGTGAATCTATCCACCTCCGGCCAAGCCGAGGCAATCGAGAATGTTCCGCACCTGGGCCTCAGTTGTGGATAGGTCGCCGCCGGTGTCGATCACGAAATCGGCGCGCCGGCGTTTTTCCTCGTCGGGGATCTGGCGCTCGAGGATCGAATCGAGCTTCGCCTCGCGTCATTCCCTGCGCGCTGCGAGCACGCGCGCGCGCTGAACGATCGGCCGGCGCCGAAACGACGACGACCTTGTCGAATTCCTTCTCCGCGCCAGTTTCGAACAACAGCGGAATTTCGAAGACCAGCGCCGCGCGCATCTGCGATTCTGCGCGATGAACGTCTCGCGCCACTCGCGAACCGCGGGATGAACGATCCCCTCGAGCAGCGGCGAGCTTCGAGCGGATCGGCGAGCACGATCTGCAGCGAGGCACTCTCGATCGAGCGTCCCGCAGCGGACACAGCCGGGGAACAGCTCGCCGATCTTCTCGATGAGCGCGCCTCCGGGGCCCTGAAGCTCGCGAACGGCGGCATCAGCATCGAACACCGGCACGCCGGCGGCCTCGAACATCCGCGCGACGGTCGACTTTCCCATGCCGATCGAGCCGGTGAGCGCGATCCTGATCATGCGGGCAAGAAGCTCTCGTTCGCGAAGCGCGCCGAGCAGCGGGATCAGCGGCATTCCGAGGATCGTGAAATGGTCGCCCTCGATCCGATCGAACAGCTGCACGCCGCGTCCCTCCAGCCGGAACACCCCGACAGTGTAGCCGACCTCGGGCCATTCGGCATCGAGATAGTCACCGATGAACGTCTCCGACAAAGCGCCGGACCTGAGCATCGCGGTCTCGACGTGTGACCAGTCGAGGGTTCCGCCACGGCCAGCGCGACCGCGCTTGTCAGCAGCATCGGCTTGCCAGAGAAGAAGCGCAGATGCTCGGCGGCTTCCTCGCGGTCGCGCGGCTTGCTGAAGATCCGGCCGCCGGACGCTGACCACGCTGTCGCTGCCGATGACCCAATCGCCCGGGATGCTGACCGCCTTCGCACTCGCGAGCTGCGATGCGATGTTGCTCGCGTCCGTAAGGCCAAGCTTGAGCTCGTCCTCGTCGACCTGCGGGCTTGACGGATTCGTAGTCGACGCCGGCCGCATCGAGCATGTGCCGGCGGATCGCGCTGGTTGAGGCGAGGATCAGGACCAAGAGAACAACCTTGTGGAAAAGGGGCGAATGAAGGCTAGCGCTGTGGCTGGGGAGTATCTCAACCGGCGATTTCATGCCATGCCGGACCATAGCCATTGCGATGATTCATCCACGGGGACGAAATCCATCCCCAGCTTGTGAATCACGGGCGCGAATCGTCTGCAACTCGTGATTTGCAAAGGCAGCGCGTCGGTCCTGTGCTTGTTGGCAATTCAGGGAGCCGCGCCTAAACCCCGCACTCCCGCGCCCAATCACATCATCAATCTTCTTCTATAAATATATAAAGGAGAGAAGAGGGGTGGCTTCCATGCCTGCCGACACTTCCCGAACACGCGTCCCGACAAGCCGTTGCTTGCCGTGCTGAGGGGTGAGCGGCGCGATCCGGTGCCGATGTGGATGATGCGTCAGGCTGGGCGCTACCTTCCCGAATATCGCCAGCTCCGGCAGGAGAAGGGAAGCTTCCTCAACCTCGTCTACGATCCGGAGGCGGCGGCTGAGATCACGCTCCAGCCGCTCAAACGTTTTCCTCGAACTCGACGCCGCGATCCTGTTTTCCGACATCCTCATCGTTCCCTTTGCGATCGGCCAGAACCTGACCTTCGTTGCAGGCGAGGGGCCGCGACTGACCCCGCCTTTGATGCGATGCGACGCTGGACGACCTCACGCCCTATCCTGCAGCGGCTCGAACCCATTTACGAGACGGTGCGGAGAGGTCGAGCGCAGCGCTCGACGCGCGATAAGACGCTGATCGGCTTCGCGGGCAGCCCGTGGACGGTCGCGACCTACATGGTCGCAGGACAGGGAAGCCGCGACCAGGCCGAAGCGCGGCGCGCTCGCCTATTCCGATCCTGGCGAGTTTGCAGCGATCATCGGAGCGGATCGAAGAGGTGACGCTCGATTATCTCTCGGCGCAGATCGACGCCGGCGCGGAAGCGGTGCAGCTGTTCGACAGCTGGGCCGGGAGCCTGTCGCCGGCGCAGTTCGAGCGGTTGGGTGATCGCGCCGACCGCACGGATCGTCGCGGCTTTGCGCGAGCGGCATCCCGAGGTGCCGGTGATCGGCTTTCCGAAGGGCGCCGGCGGCAAGCTGGCGCTTATGCGCGCGAGACAGGCGTCACGCGCGTCGGCCTCGACGAGACCGTCGATCCGCTCTGGGCGGCGAAGGAGCTGCCGGCAAGACCTGCCGGTGCAGGGCAATCTCGACCCGCTTGCGCTGGTTGCCGGCGGCGAGCCACTGCGAAGTCCCGTGTCGGACGCATCCTTGACGCGTTCGCCGACCGCCCTCACATCTTCAATCTCGGGCACGGCATCCTTCAGGACACGCCTATCGAGCATGTCGGGCAGCTGATCGCGCTGGTGAAGGGGGACAAGTGAGCAATCTGAGTGGGCTTTCTCGGCCCCGCCTATCTGTGGGTGAAGGCGGCGCACGTCACCTTCGTCATTTTCTGGCTCGCCGGCCTGTTCCTGCTGCCGCGCTTCTACGTCTACCATCACGAGACGCCGGTCGGCTCGCCCGAGGATCGCGCGTGGATCGAGCGCGAATCGCGCGTGCGCTCGATCATCCTGACGCCGGCGATGATCGTCGTCTGGATCCTCGGGCTGATGCTCGCCTTCAACATCGATGCGTGGAGCCAGGACTGGTTCATCGCCAAGCTCGCGTTCGTGATCCTGCTCAGCGCCTACCAGGGCTGGCTTGGCGATCTATGGCAAGAAGCTGGCGCGTGGGTGAGCGGCCGCTGTCGAACAAGGCGGTGCGCATGATCAACGAGATCCCGGGCGATTGCCGCGGCGATCATCGTCGTCCTGGTGATCGTCCGTCCCTTTCTGAATCGGCTTCGCGCGCTCCGCTCCGATTCGCTGCTGATTGACAGGGCGGCGGCGAGACATACCTCGAATCGCGACGGCCCCGGCCAGTTTCCTTAAATTGCCGGTCGCGCGTTCTCCATTCGCGGCGTCCTGCCGCCCTCGGCTTTGACCAGATCATTTGACGAGCTCGAGCACAACTCCCCAAGAAAAGACCATCTTATGCATTTGAAAGAACTTGAAGAAAAAGACGCCCGCAGACCTCGTCGCAATGGCCGAGGAAATGGGCGTCGAAGGCGCATCGACGATGCGCAAGCAGGACCTCATGTTCTCGATCCTGAAGGTTCAGGCCGAGAACGGGGTCGAGATCATGGGTTCCGGCACCATCGAGGTGCTGAACGATGGCTTCGGCTTCCTGCGTTCGCCCGAGGCCAATTATCTCGCCGGTCCCGACGACATTTACGTCGCGCCTTCGATCGTCCGCCGCTTCGGTCTTCGCACCGGTGACACGGTCGAGGGCGAGATCCGCGGTCCCAAGGAAGGCGAGCGCTATTTCGCGCTGACCCGCGTCACCACGATCAACTTCGACGATCCGGAGACAGGTCCGTCACCGCGTCAACTTCGACAATCTGACTCCGCTCTATCCGGACGAGAAGCTGAAGCTCGACACGCTCGATCCGACGATCAAGGACAAATCGGCGCGCGTGATCGACATCGTCTCGCCGCTCGGCAAGGGTCAGCGCGCGCTGATCGTCGCGCCGCCGCGGACCGGCAAGACCGTGCTGCTGCAGAACATCGCCCGGGCGATCACCGACAATAATCCCGAGGTGATCCTCGATCGTGCTGCTCATCGACGAGCGGCCCGAAGAAGTCACCGACATGCAGCGCTCGGTCAACGGCGAGGTCATCTCCTCGACCTTCGACGAGCCTGCGAGCCGTCACGTCCAGGTCGCCGAAATGGTGATCGAGAAGGCCAAGCGCCTCGTCGAGCACAAGAAGGATGTCGTCATCCTCCTCGAACTCGATCACGCGTCTCGGCCGCGCCTACAACACGGTCGTTCCGAGCTCGGGCAAGGTGCTGACCGGCGGCGTCGACGCCAATGCGCTGCAGCGGCCGAAGCGCTTCTTCGGTGCCGCGCGCAACATCGAGGAGGGCGGTTCGCTCTCGATCATCGCAACCGCGCTGATCGACACCGGCTCGAAGATGGACGAGGTCATCTTCGAAGAGTTCAAGGGCACCGGTAATTCGGAAATCGTCCTTGACCGCAAGGTCGCCGACAAGCGCATCTTCCCGTCGCTGGACGTCGGCAAGTCCGGCACTCGCAAGGAAGAGCTGCTGGTCGAGCAGGGCACACTCACCAAGATGTGGGTGCTTCGCCGGATCCTCATGCAGATGGGCACGGTCGATGCGATGCAGTTCCTTCTCGACAAGATGAAGGACGCCAAGTCGAACGAGGACTTCTTCGCTTCGATGAACCAGTAATGTAGATCTGCCCGATGTTTGAGGGCTTCGATTTCGGCGCGATCTTCACCGCCGCGGGGCTCGCCAAACTCGGGCAGATCATCATCGGCGATCTCACCATGGCTGGCGACAATGTCGTCATCATGGGCTCGCTCGCGTCCGGCCTGCCGCCGCGAGGAACGGCGCAAGGTGCTGTTGTTCGGCGTCGGCATGGCGCTGGTTTTCCTCATCACCTTCGCGGTGATCGCGACGCAGCTGCTGAAGGTCACCGGGCTGGTGTTCGCGGGCGGCCTGCTGTTGCTGTGGGTCGCTTACAACATGTGGCGCGAGCTCCACCCGCGCGAACAGCTGTCGTGTGCGACGATCCCGACACGCCGGCGGTCGAAGGCCCGCCCGCGAGCCAAGACGTTTCTCCAGGCGGCGATTGGGATCACGATCGCCGACCTCAGCATGAGCCTCGACAACGTGCTTCTGGTCGCATCGATCGCGCGCGAGAACCCGGCGTTGCTGTTCATCGGTCTGACCTTCTCTGTGCTCTTCATGGGGTTCGCCGCGAATTATGTCGCGCGGCTGATCGAGCGCTATTCCTGGCTCAATTATGTCGGCCTTGCAGTGATCCTCTGGGTCGCGATGCAACATGATTTACGAGGGCTGGGTCGGCGGCGAACATGTGCTGGGCTTGAGGAGTGTGCTCGGGCGTCGGCTAGGCCAGCGTCGATGGACCCACTGATCAGCGCCAGCGCATTCGCGGCCTTCTTCGAGATCCTGTTCATCGACATCGTGCTTGCGGGCGACAATGCGATCGTCGTCGGTGCGCTCGCGGCAGGCCTTCCGGCGGACCAGCGCAAGAAGGTCATCGCTGATCGGCGTCCTCGCGGCCTGGTGCTGCGGATCGCGTTCGCCTTGCTGGTCACGCAACTTCTGCAGATCGTCGGCCTCGTACTGGCGGGCGGGATCCTGTTGCTGTGGGTCGCGTGGCGGATGTACCGCGAGATCCGCCACAAGGGCGAAAGCGGCGGCTCAGCGGAAGTCGCTGGCGACGAGCATTCGGGCCTCAAGCCGGCAAAGAGCTTTGCGAGCGCCGCCTGGGGCGTTGCGCTCGCCGACGTCAGCATGAGCCTCGACAATGTGCTGGCGGTCGCGGGGGCGGCGCGCGATCACCCGTGGGTGCTGGTGTTCGGCCTTTTGCTGTCTGTGCTTCTGATGGGCGTCGCAGCGAACATCATTGCCCGGTACATCGACCGCTATCGCTGGATCGCCTGGGGCGGATTGCTGGTCATCATGTGGGTGGCGCTCAAGATGATCTACGAGGGCGCGGGCCATGTGGCGCCGGTGGTCGCGCCGCTCTTCGCCTGAAGCGATGGGACACGATCTTCGCACTGTCGAGCGGGCGGCCGCCCGCCGCGGTCTCGATCATTCGCGTCAGCGGTCCGCGCGCGCATGAGGCCGGCGAGGCCTTGCGGGATCCCTGCCCGAGGCCCGCACAGCGGCCGTTCGAGAGTTGCGCAATCCCGCGTCAGGCGAGCTGCTCGACGAAGCGTTGGTCCTTCGATTCGACGGGCCAGCCAGCTGCTACTGGAGAGGATATCGTTGAATTCCAATGCCATGGCGGCCGAGCGGTGGTCGATGCGGTGCTTGGCGTCTTGGCGTCAGTGGACGGCTTGCGAAGCGCCCAGCCGGGAGAATTCACCCGCCGCGCGTTCGAGAACGGGCGGATCGATCTGACCGAGGCCGAGGGCCTCGCCGACCTCATCGAAGCCGAGACCGAATCTCAGCGTAAGGCGGCACTGGCGCTCGCCGAAGGCGGCCTCAGGAAGCAGGTCGCTGACTGGCAGGAACGATTGCTCGCACTATCTGCTGAGGCTGAGCGCGCGATCGATTATGACGAAGACGATGAGTGCCTCGATCCGTCGGCTCCTGCGCGATTGCGGCATTTTGGCCGAAGAGTTGCGAATCGTGGCTCTCAAGGCCGCCTGCTGAGCGCCTGAAGGACGGCGTCCGGGTCGTTGTCGCCGGCCCACCTAACGCCGGTAAATCAAGTCTTATCAATGCGATAGCAGGTGATGACCGAGCGATCGTGACGCGACGTGCCGGGAACGACGCGCGATCACATCGAGGTGCCGCTCGCACTCGCCGGCGTTCCGATCCTGCTGACGGACACAGCCGGGCTTCGGGAACCGGCTGACCAGGTGGAAGCGATCGGTGTCGAGCGAGCATCGAAACTGATCGAGCTGGCCGACCTGGTTGTCTGGCTTGGAGAGCCCGACGATGCGCCCGATCATCAACGATCGATTCGGGTGCATTCCAAGCTGGACTTGGCGGACTCGCGGCGATCCGCCTCCGGGATCCATCGGCGGTGTCGTCGATGTCCGGAGAAGGACTCCCGGAGCTGCTACGGGCAATCGAAGTCATCGCGCGCCAGGTCCTTCCGGAGGAGGGCGCAATTGCACTCAATCGTCGTCAAGCCCAGAATATTGGCGAAGCGGCAGTCGCGTTGGCGGCTGCGGCGCACTCCTCTGATGTCGGTATCTGCTCGCTGAAGAGCTGCGCGCCGCACGATCGGCATTCGATCGTCTGACCGGGCGCGCGGGTGTCGAGGATGTGCTCGACGCACTCTTCTCACGCTTCTGCCTGGGCAAGTGATCCGAGTGTTCCACGTGGAACACTCGATGCGTTAAGAGCGCGCGATGCACGATGTCCTGGTAATCGGCGCCGGCCACGCCGGATGCGAAGCCGCAGCTGCTGCGGCTCGTCGTGGCGCACGCGTTGGCCTTCTGACCTTTCGGCCCGAGGACGCAGGCCAGATGTCGTGCAACCCGTCGATTGGCGGCGTCGGGAAGGGACACCTCGTACGCGAGCTAGATGTCTTCGACGGATTGATGGCACGAGCGGCAGATCGTGCGGCGATCCATCGGCGGATGCTTAACCGAAGCAAGGGGCCGGCCGTGTGGGGTCCGCGAATCCAGGCTGACCGCAACTTGTATCGCTCAGCGATCGCTCAACTGTTGCACGAAAGCGGCGTCAGCCTGATCCTTGCAGAGGCGCTTGCGATCGCGACCCGCAACGGCCGGGTCAGCGGACTGAAAACAAGTTTGGGATTGATGCGCTGCCGTGCTGTCGTCGATCGCGACCGGTACTTTCCTTGATGCGCGGATGTTCGTTGGCGAGAAGGTCGTTGAAGGTGGTCGTGTCGGGGAGCGAGCATCGCTCGCGCTGGCTCAGCAAATCCGGGAAATCGGCCTGGGACAGGGGCGCCTTAAGACGGGCACGCCGCCGCGGCTGGACGGGCGTACGATCGACTGGTCGAGGCTTGAGGACCAACCGAGCGATGCCGAGCCGTGGTCTATGTCGGCGCTCGGTGAGGGCTTGCGGCAACCGCAGCTTCGATGTGCGATCACTCGGACGAATGAGCGTACTCACGAAATCATCGAAGCGAACTTTGGCCGGTCGCCTTTGTTCGCCGGCGCGATTGAGGGAAGGGGGCCGCGTTATTGCCCGTCGATCGAGGACAAGGTCAGGCGCTTCGCCGACCGCGACGCGCATCAGATATTTCTAGAACCCGAAGGCCTGGACGACCCGCTCGTCTATCCAAACGGCATTTCGACCTCGCTGCCGGCTGATGTGCAAGAGGCGTTCGTTCGCAGCATCGCGGGGCTTGAGCGCGCGGCCATCGTCCGCCCAGGCTATGCTGTCGAATATGAGTTTGTCGATCCTCGGCGCTTGAACCAGACGCTTGAGGTGCGCGAGCTCGGCGGCCTATTCCTTGCCGGACAGATCAACGGCACGACAGGTTACGAGGAAGCGGCTGCGCAGGGGCTGGTCGCGGGGCTGAACTCGGCAGCTAGCGCGTTGAACGATGACGACGTGCGGTTCGACCGACTCACCTCCTACATTGGCGTGATGGTCGACGATCTCACGATCCAAGGCTTGAGCGAGCCCTATCGCATGATGACCGCTCGCGCGGAATATCGGCTGATGCTTCGCGCCGACAATGCTACCACGCGGCTTGGTGAAGCCGCGATCGCTGCCAATTGCGTCTCGGCCAGGCGCCGCAGGCAGATTGAGGACCATATGGCGCGCCGTTCGACCGCCTCTTTCGCCGAGACCGACGAAGGGCAAGCCGACTCGCTTTATCGGCCCTATGTCGAAAGGCAGCAGCGCGAATGGGAAGTTGTTCAGCGTGATTCGCGTGTGTTGCTCGCGCCGGAGTTCGACTATTCGGCAGTGCCCGGCCTCTCCAACGAAATGGTGGAACGGTTGGTTGGCGCCCGCCCTGAGACTCTGGATCAGGCATCGCGAGTCCCGGGCATCACTCCAGCAGCGCTTTCTGCCCTTTACGTCGCTGCGAGCCGCCGAGCCGCGGCATGATGGAGGCGCTGAAGCGGGCCGCTCAACGGCCTGTTTCACGTGAAACAGTTGAGAAGCTCGAGGCATATGTCGCGCTTCTTCGCGATGAAAGCCCTCGGCAGAACCTCGTTTCGGCTGCGACGCTAGAACACGTATGGCACCGTCACGTCATCGATTCGGCGCAGCTCGTTCGGTATGAGCCGCGCCCTGGATCATCGTGGATCGACATTGGTTCGGGCGCGGGACTGCCGGGCGTCGTGATCGCTTGCCTCGTCGAGGGTTCCGTCGCACTCATCGAGCCGCGGCGTCTTCGCGCCGATTTTCTCCACAAGTGCGTCGAATCCCTCGATTTGCGGGCCGTCGTGCGCTGTGAGAAGTCGGAACGCGTCGAGGGAACGTTCGACGTGATTACGGCGCGCGCCGTCGCCGCGCTTCCTCAATTGCTGAAGATATCCGCACATCTGTCCACAAGAAATACCGTTTGGGCGCTTCCGAAGGGCCGGAGCGCCGAGCGGGAACTGGCAGAAGCGCTTAAGGCGTGGCAAGGTAGCTTTCGTGTGGAGCCGAGTGTCACCGACGTTGAATCATTCATCGTCGTTGGGACAGAGGTGAGGGCAAGGAAATGATCCGCATTGCGGTGGCCAACCAGAAAGGTGGGGTTGGCAAGACGACTACCTGCATCAATCTCGCGACGGCGCTCGCTGCGATCGGTTGGCGAGTGCTGCTCGTCGATCTCGATCCGCAGGGAAATGCGTCGACCGGATTGGGCATCGCCGCATCTCAGCGGCAGGCTATCGAGCTATGACGTACTCATCGGCCGAGCGCTCGGCCACGGAAGCGGCGATCGCCACTCGCGTGCCACGCCTGGACCTGCTTCCCGCGACGGTCGATCTCTCCGGCGCCGAGATCGAGATGGTGGCTCTTCGACGACCGCGCGCATCGGCTGGACAAGGCGCTGCGCTGCGCCGCCGCCGGGACGTTGGGACATTTGCCTGATCGACTGTCCGCCGTCGCTTGGCCTTCTGACGGTCAACGCGCTCGTCGCAGCGCGCGCTATCTTGCTCGTTCCGCTGCAGTGCGAGTTCTTCGCGCTGGAGGGCTTGAGCCAGCTTCTGCAGACGGTCGAGCGGATTCGCGCCGCGTTCAACCCGAAGCTTTCGATCCTGGGCGTCGCGCTGACGATGTTCGACCGCCGAAACAATCTCTCGCAAGCTCGTCGCCGAGGACGTCCGCGCGTGTCTTGGCCGATGCGGTGTTCGACACGGTCGTTCCTCGCAACGTCCGTCTTTCTGAGGCGCCGAGCCACGGGCTTCCGGCGCTGATCTATGATCTCAAGTGCCCGGGCTCTGAAGCCTATGTCCGCCTCGCGCGCGAGCTGATCGGCCGCCTTCCGCAGCTGGCGGAGGCGGCATGAGCGGCGATCGGCCGGCAAGGGCCTGGGCATGGGTCTCCAGGCGCTGCTCGGCGAGGCGGCGCGCGCGCCGACTACCGGAGGGTCAGGCGGAGGGCCGGGGGCGGCGTGCGCGAGATCGAGATCTCGCGGATTCGGCGCAATCCCAATCAGCCGCGCATCCAGTTCGACGAAACGGCCCTGGAGGAGCTGGCGGAGTCGATCCGCGAGCGCGGCGTTCTGCAGCCAATCTTGCTGCGCAGCGACGGCGACGGTTACATGATCGTCGCCGGCGAGCGGCGATGGCGAGCGGCGCAGCGGGCGCAGCTTCACGCGATCCCTGCAATCGTCCGCGACATTGACGAGTCGACGATCGCCGAGCTCGCGCTGATCGAGAATATCCAGCGCGAGGACCTCAATCCGCTCGAGGAGGCGGAAGGCTATCGGCAGCTGATCAAGCGCGCATGGCCACACGCAGGACGGCGTCTCCCAGATCGTTCACAAGTCCCGCAGCCATGTCGCTAACCTCTTGAGATTGCTTGATCTCCCGGAGTTCGTGCGACAATCGCTATTGAAAGGCGATATCAGCATGGGCCATGCGCGCGCGGTCGCGACGGCTCCGGATCCCGAAGCGCTTGACCCGCGAGATCATCCGCAAGGGCCTATCGGTACGCCAGGCGGAAGAGCAAGCGCGGCGACGAGAAAGTCCGGGACCGCGGCACCGATGCCGGCCGGCGAGCTCTCGCAGCCGCAAAGACCGTCGATGCGGATCTTCAGGCGCTTGAGCGGCAGCTCGGCGACATTCTCGGCCTCAAGGTCCAGGTCAGCCACAAGGGGCAGGGCGGGGCGGTGACCCTCCATTATTCGAGCCTCGACCAGCTCGACATGATCTGCCAGCGCCTGAGCGGCGAACCGATCTAGCGGCCGCTCTGCGCCTTTCGCGCGATCGCCAGAAGCTCTTCTCCGAGCGCCTCGCGCGGCGGCGCATCGCCAAACATCAAATTGCGCTCGAGCGAGCCGGCGCGCTCGAGCGATCGTCGCGAGATCCTCGGCCGTCCATCGTTTCAGCATCGCGGCAACACGGTCCTTATCCTTCCAGAACACGGCCCTCCCGAGTGACGCCATGACGTCATCGAGCCGCTCGCCGCGCTCCATTCGTGCGCGCGCCGGCGCCAGCAAGAGAAGGCGACGCTGAAGCGAACGGATTGCCGGGATCGCTTCGGAACCGCCCGCCGGCAGCCTCGTGACCGCTTCCGCGAGCGGCTCGATCTCGCCCAATAGCGCTAGGTCGGCCAAGTGAAGGAAATCGCTCTCCCGGGTCTCGGCGCCGACCGCGTCGACCGCCTCGTGCCCAAGCTCGCGGGGCGAATGAGGCGATGCATCGATGTAAGAGCGCCAGCTTCTCGAGCTCCTTGCGCACAATCGCCTGGTCGTTGCGGCACGAATCGGCGATCCGGCGCCGCAACCGATGGGCTGATCTTGAGGCCGTAACGTCGGCCGAGATCCGCGACCACGCGCGACAGCATCGTCGCCCTCGGGAATATAAGCCGTGAAGGCGAGGGCTGCAGGCGAGCCTTCGGCAAGCTTGAGCAACGCTGAGGACTTCGTAAGCGCTCCAGCGATCGCGACGACGGGGCTCTCGACCGCTTCGGCTGCAAGCAGCATCTCGACGCCTTCGGCAATGTCGTTGCTCGCAGGTTCGATCCAGATCAGCCGCCGCTCGCCGAACAAGCTCAGGGCCGCAGCCTCGTCGGCGAGCAGCGATGGATTGGATTTCACGCTGGCCGCAGCGACGAGGGATTCTGCGCGCCGAGCGCCTCGAGAAGCCGCGCCGGCAAGTGCTCGCGACTGTCCTTCGTCCGGGCCCAGGAAGAGATAGAAGCGGACTTTCGAGTCCGGCTGGTCGACCGAGCGGCCGATCGACGACTTGTTAGCCTTCACTTCCGGTGAGTGGTCCGCGCCGCGTAGACCGCAAGGCGGGCGACGATCTGGTCGGCGACGATGCCCGACAGATTCTCGAGCGCCGTCTGCTCCGCGGCGACGGTCGCATATTCGCTGCTGACGACGTCGATGCTCGCGTCGGACCCGGCGGTCTCGTCGAGCACGACCAGCTCCGTTGCGCGAGATCAACGAGCTGATAGCGCGCGCGCAAGGTCCGCCGCTCCTGCGTCGCCGCGCGGTCTGCGCGAAGGCCATACGAAGTGATGTTGTCGTCAAGCGTGACGTCGAGCCGGTAGCGCGCGGTCCGCACTGCCGATCTCGCCAAGCCGATCGACGAGCTTGGTGCGGACGAGCCATCCCTGCTGGCCGGGAATCGGACGCGACTTCGACCGACCGGAGAAGCCCGGCACCGGGCTGTCCCCTCCGCCGCCGTAGAGCGGGTGAAGGCCGCAAGCCGAAAGCAGCAGGAACAAGCCGGCGAGGGCGAAGCGTCGCATCATGCGACGATATTCACCAGCCGGTCCGGGACTACAATGATCTTGCGCGGGCTCGGCGCCTGCGAGCTGACGCTGAACATTGTCGAAGCCAGCGCGAGCGCTTCGACCGCAGCACGGTCGAGTCCGCGCGGTGCAGTGACCGTGTCGCGAAGCTTGCCGTTGACCTGAATGGCGAGAGTGACTTGGTCGTCGACGAGCAGAGCAGGATCGAAGCTCGGCCAGGCAGCATCGGCGATCATCCCTTGCTCCGCCAAGCAGCGCCCAGCATTCTTCCGCGAGGTGCGGCGCCATCGGCGCAATTAGAAGGATGAGCGAGCGGATCGCTTCGGCGCGCGTCGCCGACGGCTTCGCCTTCTCGATGGCGGTGGTGAGCTCGTAGAGCTGGGCGACGGCCTTGTTGAACTGCAGGCCATCGATCGCTTCGCCGACAGCGGCGATCGTCCGATGCAGCTTGCGCTTCGAGCTGGTCGTCTCTCGCCATCCGCCGAAGGGCTGTTCGCGAGCCGCCATACCCGCTGGACGAAGCGCGAGGCGCCCTCGATTCCCGCCTCGGACCATTCGAGATCGCGCTCGGGCGGGCTGTCCGAGAGCATGAACCAGCGCACGGCGTCGGCGCCATATTTCGCGAGGATCGGCTCGGGATCGACCGTGTTGCGCTTCGACTTCGACATCTTCTCAACGCGGCCGGTGGTCACCGGCTGCGCCGCTTTCGATATGGACCCAGTCGTCGCCGTTTCGCCTTACCTCGTCCGGGCTGAGCCAACTACCGTCGCCTGCGCGATAGGTGCTCGTGGGTGACCATGCCCTTGGGTGAACAGGCCGCTGAAGGGTTCGTCGATCCCGATCCGGCCGAGGCGCTGGAGCGCCCGAGTCCAGAAGCGTGCGTAGAGCAGGTGCAGGATCGCATGCTCGACGCCGCCGATATATTGGGCGACCGGGCAGCCACTTTTCCGCTTCGGTGCGATCGAACGGCTTATCGGCCGGCTGGCTGGCGAAGCGAATGAAGTACCAGCTCGAATTCGACGAAGGTGTCGAGAGTGTCTGTCTCACGCGTGGCCGTGCCGCCGCACGATGGGCAGCTCACATGCTTCCAGCTTGGATGGCGATCGAGCGGGTTGCCCGGCTTGTCGAACTCGATGTCGTCGGGAAGCACGACCGGCAGCTGTTCGCGCGGGACGGGGACTGCGCCGCAGTTCGCGCATTGGATGATGGGGATTGGCGTTCCCCAATAACGTTGGCGCGAGACGCCCCAGTCGCGAAGGCGGTACTGCACAGTGCCGCGGCCCCAGCCCGCCTGATCCGCGCGGCGGATGATTTCCGCGGAAGCCTGTTCCGTCGTCAGTCCATCGAGAAAGCGCGAGTTCACCGCAATTCCCGGAGCGCTCTCAGCCTCGCTTCCGATCGGCTCAAATGCCAGATCCGCGCTCTGCGCAACAACGCGGCGGATCGGCAAGTGATATTGCTTCGCAAATTCGAAGTCGCGCTGATCGTGGCCCGGGACGCCGAAGAGCGCACCGGTTCCATAATCCATCAACACGAAGTTCGCGATGTAGACCGGCAGCCGCCATTCGGCATCGAGTGGATGGACGACCTCGAGACCGGTCGCGAACCCCTTCTTTTCCGCAGTTTCGATCTCAGCGGCGCTGGTTCCTCCTGACTTGCACTCGGCAATGAACGCGGCGGCTTTCGGGTCCCTTTCGGCAGCCGCCAGCGCAACCGGATGGTCGGCGGCCACTGCGACGAAGCTTGAGCCGAAAATCGTGTCGGGACGCGTAGTGAATACTTCGACGTCCTCGATTCCACCGATGCTCTGCGCGAGGCGGAAGCGGAATTGCAGCCCGCGGCTCTTGCCGATCCAGTTCTCCTGCATCAGGCGAACCTTCTCCGGCCAATCATCGAGCGTCTTCAACCCTTCGAGCAGGTCATCGGCGAAGTCCGTGATCTTCAGGAACCATTGGGAGAGCTTCCGACGTTCGACCGGAGCGCCCGAACGCCAGCCGCGGCCGTCGATCACCTGTTCGTTGGCGAGCACGGTCATGTCGACCGGGTCCCAATTGACCTCGCTCTCCTTGCGATAGACGAGCCCAGCGTCGAACAGATCGAGGAACAGCGCTTGCTCATGCCCGTAATAAGCGGGGTCGCAAGTCGCGAATTCCCGTTCCCAGTCGAGCGCGAAGCCCAGGCTCTTCAGCTGCTCGCGCATGGTGCGTATGTTGGTCCAGGTCCACTCGCCCGGATGGACCTTGCGCTCCATCGCCGCATTCTCGGCCGGCATTCCGAAGGCATCCCAGCCCATCGGGTGAAGGACTTCGTGCCCCTGCATCCGGCGGAAGCGGGCGATCACGTCGCCCATCGTGTAATTGCGGACGTGCCCCATGTGGATGCGCCCCGAGGGATAGGGGAACATCTCCAGCACATAGGTCTTTGGCTTGTTGCTGTTGCTGTCAGCGGAAAAGCTGCCGGCCTCGGCCCATCGCTCCTGCCATCGGCGGTCGGCCGCGCCCGGGTCGAAACGCCCACCCATTCAGACGATTCCGACGATCAGCCGGGGACGGCAGCGCGGCGCAGGTCGCGGGCGCGGGTCAGGATAATATCCTCGAGCTTCTGGACCGTCGCCGCCGATACAGGGACATCTACCCATTGCCCGTTCTGGTTGACCTGACGTGCCGCCGAAACACGAAGGGCATCGGCGCGAAGGTCGGGATCGAGAACCGCGACGGTCAGCTTGACGCGTTCGCCAGGCGCCTTCGGATTGGTGTACCAGTCGGTGATGATCACCCCGCTGTTCGGGTTCGCCTGAAGCAGCGGCGCGAAGGAAACCGTATCGATGGCAGCTTTCCAGAGGTAGCTGTTCACCGCGATCGTGGTCACCTGCGAAGGCGCCAGCCTGTTCGGCACGTTCCTGTTGCGGGAGCAGCCGGAGCCCGCGAGGGCAAATACCAATAGGGTGGCAGCGGTCGTTTGCAGGCAATTCATCGGCGGTCCTTGGTCAGACAAAGCTTGGCGGGGGCGTTATAGTGCTGGCGTTTGTGTCGCAAGCGTCCCCGGCCGGGACAGGATTATGTGGTTCGCGGGCAACAGGGGATGAACGAATCGACTCCCGTCATGGAACCTTCAGCTTCAGAAGACTATATCAACTCGCGAACAGGGAGAATGTTCGGTTGTTGAAGTACGCTAAGAGCAGGGAAACCCGGCTGGTTGCGGCACTTGCCGCGGCCGGTCTCGTCCTGTCTCCAGCGTTCGCAACAACGACCGCCAAGAAACGGCCTCCCGCCGTCTCGCTGAGCTTCGACAGCCTTTCGTCATTCACTCCGGCGAATGCCGATCCGAAATTGGCGGCGGCGCTAGCTGGCAAATCGCTGTCGCTGACCGATTTCAAGTTCACGCCGGCTCCCGCGAAGGGCCGTCCTTCGCAGGTCCGAGTTGCGATTCGGGCTCGCGTGAATGCGCCGACCGATGCTGCTCTCGCCCAGGCGAGCGCTCCAGTGACGACCGCCACTGCGCTGGCACCTTCCAGCTATAACCTCGGCGTCGCTGTCGGCTGGCGGCGTTTCGCCGTCTCCGGCGACGTGTCGAAGGTCAAGGACGCCGATCCGGCCGTCGGCGGACGCGAGAGCGCCGTCGTCGGCGTCAGCTACTCGCTGAGCAAGTTTACCGGCCGAGTCGCGGTCGGTGCCGATAAGCCTGACGGCAAAGCGCTGCCGGCGCTCCGTCGTGGTGATACTTACTCGCTCGATGTCGGTGGTTCTTATTCGCTCTCCAAGCGGATCGCTCTCACGGGCGGCGTTCGCTACAATGTCGAGCGTGACAGGCTGACGGCGCTCCAGGACGATCGCCGCGACAGCCAAGCCGTCTACGTCGGGACTGCCTTCAAGTTCTGAACGCCGAAATTCCTGCCCAGCCCTGAAATCCCAGGCGCCTGATTCGCTCGAATTTTCGCGCGTTCATTCCACCGAGTGCAAACAGCCTTCTGCCGCCTAGCCGCGCAAGCGCGGCGGCATGCATGCGCAAGAGCGGCTTCCAGTCAGGATGGCTTCGCGTCGGATAAAGCGGAGACAGGAAAATCACCGGCTTCCTCGCGAGCAACGCCGCCCGCAGCTCGGCAATGTTGTGGACGCGCGCTGCGCCGTCTCGTCCTTCGCCGACGATCGTGAGGCCGCGAAGAGCGGCCGCTGTCCGCAGCTGCCGGACTTGCTTCGCCACAAGCGGTTTAATGACCAGCACCCCGGTCCCGCGGCGCAGATGGCGCGCGGCAGCGATCGCCTCCTCGTCAGCGACGATGAACCACTGGCTCGGACGCGTCTGGCGGCGTTGCATGAGCGTTCCTATAGCCGGTGCTTGTGAGCAGCGCCCAAGACAGACGCGACAGGATCCTCGACCGCATCGCCCGGACCGCCGCACTTGCAAAGCGTGCGCCTGAGGAGATCCGGTTGATCGCCGTCAGCAAAGGGCGCACGCCCGACGACATCAAAGCCCTGATCGACGCCGGCCAGCGCGACTTCGGCGAGAATCGCGTGCAGGAGGCGCTCGCCAAATGGCCCTCCTTGCTGGCCAGCCACCCACACGTTCGCCTGCACGGCATCGGGCGTTTGCAATCCAACAAGGCGCCCGAAGCCGTCGCTATGTTCGACACGATCCATTCGGTAGATCGGGGCTCGTTGCTCGATGCGCTCGTCAAGGAGGCGGGCAAGGCGGGCAAGGCGCCCAATCTCTATGTCCAGGTAAACATCGGCGAAGAGGAGCAGAAGGGCGGCAGCGCAATCGGCGAGGTCGGTGACCTTGTGGAGACTGTGCGCAAATCGCCGCTTCCGCTCACTGGGCTGATGGCGATTCCGCCACTCGGGCTCGAGCCCGCGCCCTTTTTCGCGCTGCTCGCTAAACTCGCCCGACGGCATGACGTCGCTGGTTTAAGTATTGGAATGTCAGCCGATTTCGAAGCGGCGATCATGCTCGGCGCAACTGCAGTTCGAATCGGCACCGCCATGTTCGAGGACGAATGATCAAGTACGACGCAATCATCTTCGATTTCGATGGTGTGCTGCTCGAAAGCGAGTTCGAGGCCAATATCCAGCTCGCGGAGCTGCTGACGGATCTCGGGCACCGCCACACCGCCGCCGAGGCCATCCGCCACTACACCGGGCTCGCCGGCAATGACTTCATCGCCGCGATCGAGCAAAGGATCGGAACTTCACTCCCGCCCGAGTTCCATCAACAGATGAAGGAAAAGAGCGTCCAGGCCCTCAAGGATGGGATCGACGCGGTTGTCGGTGCAATCGACTTCGTGCGCTCGCTTCCTCCGAACCTGCCCAAGGCAGTCGCCTCATCGAGCTCTACCCGGTGGATCCGGGGGCATCTCGATCATCTCGGCCTGACCGACGTGCTGGGTGAGAACGTGTACAGCGGCCGCGAGCACGTCAGTCGCGGCAAGCCCGCGCCCGACATTTACCTTCACGCCGCGGATCAGCTCGGGGTTGATATCAAGCGCTCAGTCATCCTCGAAGATTTGGTGGTCGGCGCCATAGGCGCACTCGCTTCTGGGGCCGCCGTCATTGGGCTTGCTGCCGGCCGGCACTGTTTCGACGGGCATGATGAGATGCTTCGGGCGGTCGGAATCGCCAATGTCGCTCACAGTTTTGAAGAGGTCGCGCGCCTGATCGGACTGGATCAGATCAAGAGGTGACCGCTCTTCTTGCGCTTGGTCGCGAGATAGTCGGCGTTGTGCGGATTGGCGGGCATCTGGTGCGCGACTCGCTCGGTGACGACAATTCCCGCCGCTTCTAGACCGCTCACCTTGTCCGGATTGTTCGTCAGCAGTCGCACGCAATCGATCGAGAGCGCTCTCAGCATAGCCGCGGCATGTCCGTAGTCGCGTTCATCGTCCGCGAAGCCGAGCCTGCTGGTTCGCGTCGACCGTGTCCAGCCCACGATCCTGAAGCGAATAAGCACGTACCTTGTTGGCAAGGCCGATGCCGCGGCCCTCTTGGCGTAGATAGAGGAGAACGCCGCCGCCCTGCGTTCCGATGATTTGCAGGGCCTCCTTCAGCTGCGGCCCGCAGTCGCATTTCAGCGAGCCGAACACGTCGCCCGTCAAGCACTCGCTGTGAAGGCGGACCAGCGGCGGCTGGCCGCCGAAAGCACCGACGATCAGAGCAACGTGCTCCTGGCCGTCATCCGACGCTCGAAAGGCCACGATTTGGGTCGGCGGCATGTCGTCGAGCGGCAACTTCGCTCGCGCTACGATCTCGACCGAAGGTTGCCGTCTCTCTCGCGAGATGTCGTCTAGCGCGACTTTTGCGTCCGATTCGGATGCCGCGAATATCCAGAGCGCCGGCAGCAATCCGGCGGCTCGCGTAAGCGCCAGCGCAGCGCTGCTCGCTTCGATGAATTCCGGCTTGACCGGATGAAGCGGCCCGATTGGACCCCGGTCGAGGTCGCGTCCGGGATCGGCTATCGCAAGCGCCGCCTCGCCTGTCGAGCCACGATTCGCGCGCTCGATCATGACCGGCGCTTCCGGATCCGCGGCCTCGCGCTCGTTGGCGAGCTTGAGGGCGGCGGCGCGCTGGCCGCTAATCATCAGCCGCGCCCGACCGTCCTTGTCGCGCAGCGCGAGAAGCTCGGGACTGGTGGTCTCGACAGCGGCGACGGTGATCTCTTGATCGCCTGAAATCCGTACGGGCCGCCCCGAACGGAGCATCGCGATCGCGTTTCGAATCGCGCTATGCTCGCTCAAATTTCGATCTCGCAAATCAGCGGAACATGGTCGGAGGGCCGCTCCCAGTTGCGGCACGGCTCGAGCACCTCATGTGCCATGACGTGGCCGCCGAGCTCGGGAGAGCACCACATATGGTCGAGTCGCCGCCCGCGATCGTTCTTGGTCCAGTCGGGCGACCGATAGCTCCACCAGGTGAAGCAGCGCTCGGGCGCCGGCACGAACCTACGCCCGATATCGGTCCAGCCGTGCGCCTGCTTGAAGCTTCGTGAGCGCCTCGACCTCGACCGGCGTGTGGCTGACGACCGTCAGCAGCGCTTTGTGACTCCAGACGTCGCATTCGAGGGGGGCGACGTTGAAATCCCCGACGATGATCGTCGGCTCCCTCAGGCCCTCCGACCAGCGGGTCATACGGTCGATGAAGTCGAGCTTCTGGCCGAACTTTGGGTTGACCGTTCGGTCCGGAGTATCGCCGCCGGCGGGGACGTAAACATTCTCAAGCCGGATCCCGCACTCGAGCCGCGCTCCGATGTGCCGAGCCTCGCCATTATCCTGCCAGTCATGCTTGCCGGGGTCTTTCAGCTGCACCCGGCTGAGGATTGCAACTCCGTGGTGCATCCGCTGGCCGTTCAGCTGCCGGTGCACATAGCCGTTCCGCTCGAACAGCTCGGCCTGGGAAAATGCTGTCGAGCACCTTGGTTTCCTGGAGGCACAGGATGTCGGGCTGCTGCTCCGCGATCAGGCGTTCGACGAGCGCGGTGCGAGCCCGCACCGAGTTGATGTTCCAGGACGCGATCTTCAGCCTTTTGCCCACAACACTCGCTTAGCCCGCCTCGCCCGATATGAAAAAGGCCCCCGCTCCGGGGGCATGGAGCGAGGGCCGACCTAGCGTTCGTCACGCAAGGGATTCTGAAGGCAAGGGTAACAGGGGGAAACCCCAAGCACTTACAGAATCGAGCTTTTATCTAAGCCTTTCAGCCTGACGCGGGGATGAACAGGTCGCAAAATGAAACTTTTATTGCCCTATTTTTTCTTCGGCTGGGCGTAACGTGAAGGCACTTTGCGGGATCGTCACATTGTAGCGCACGTCCGACAGCTTGACCGTCGTTCGCCGATTCTGTCCGTCGATGGCCGTCCAACCGTAAAGCTGCAAGCCCGCCGGGTGCCGAACTCGCTGCGCAGGAAGACGAGCGTGACCGAGCCATATTGCGGAGGGGTCACGCGCGCGAACCGTAGAGGACTTTGGGATCGCTGCTCGGCACGATCTGCGCGCGGCCCTTGAGGTCCGGCGAACTCGAAAGGAGGACGCCGAGCGGCGTACGGTTGAGCGGCCAGCTCGATTTCTGCCCAACCTGATAGTCGATCAGCGTCAGCGTCTTCCCATTGGCGACCAGCAGGAGGTCGCCGCTGCCATAATCGAACCGTACCTTGCCCGGACGCTGAAGGTCCATCTTTCCGGCGGCGGAGCGGCCGCGCGCGTCGGTCTGCACGAAGTTCGCGGTCATCGTGTGCACCGCGCTGATGTGGGCCTTCAAGCCGCGCCATGTCGGCAGAATCCGCGGCAAAAGCGGGTGCGGCAACGATGATCGCGGCCGGCACGAGCGCACGCGCGAATTTCGTCGGGAAAGTCATTCGAAAGCTCCTGGAATTTTGCGCCGGAAACTGGCGTTCACGCTTTGAATGCGCACTGAACCTCTACAGTTCCGAGCGGTTCAGTCTCAGATCGGGTGCCCGTCAGGGTCGATCAGCACTTCGCGGCGGCCGACATGGTCCGGCTGGCCGACTAGACCCTCCTTCTCCATCCGCTCGATCAGCCGCGCCGCGCTATTGTAGCCCACTCGTAACTGCCGCTGGAGGTAGGAAGTCGACGCCTTCTGGCTCTCCGCGACAATCTGGACTGCCTTTGCGGTAGAGCTGGGTTTCGGCATCGTCCTCGCCAGTCGGCTGGCCATCGAACATATATCCGCCGTCCTCCGGCTCCTCGGTGACGGCCTGGACGTAATCGGGCGCACCCTGCTTACGCCAATGCTCCGCAACTGCGCGGACTTCCTCGTCGGATACGAACGGGCCGTGGACGCGAATGATCTGCTTTCCGCCCGGCATGTAGAGCATGTCGCCCTTGCCCAGCAGCTGCTCCGCGCCCTGTTCGCCGAGGATCGTGCGGCTGTCGATCTTGCTCGTTACCTGGAAGCTGATTCGCGTCGGAAGGTTCGCCTTGATGACGCCGGTGATCACGTCGACCGAAGGACGCTGCGTCGCCATGATCAGGTGGATGCCCGCCGCGCGCGCCTTCTGCGCTAGCCGTCTGGATCAGGAACTCGACCTCCTTGCCAGCGGTCATCATCAGGTCGGCGAGCTCGTCGACCACGACGACGATCTGCGGCATCACCTCATAGTCGAATTCTTCATCCTCATAGACGGGCTGGCCGGTATCGCGCGTCGTAGCCGGTCTGGATCCGCCGCTTGAGCTTCGAGCCCTTCGCCTTCGCTTCGCGCACCTTGGCGTTGAAGCTCGGAAGCGCGCGAACGCCGAGGTTGGCCATCTTGCGATAGCGCTCCTCCATCTGCTCGACGGTCCATTTGAGCGCCCGGATCGCCTTTCCCGGCTCCGTCACGACCGGCGCGAGCAGATGCGGAATGTCGTCGTAAATGCTGAGCTCGAGCATCTTCGGGTCGATCATGATCAGTTTGCACTCGTCCGGACCGTACCGATAGAGCAGAGACAGGATCATGCAGTTGAGCCCGACCGACTTGCCCGATCCGGTCGTGCCCGCGACGAGCAGATGCGGCATCGGCGCGAGGTCAGCGATCACCGGATCGCCCGGCGATATTCTTTCCGAGGATCAGCGGCAGCGACATGTTCTGATCCTCGAACGCCTGGCTGCCGATCAGCTCGGACAGCGACACCATCTCGCGCTTCGGATTGGGAAGCTCGATTCCGATCACGCTGCGTCCCGGGATCGTCGCGACGCGCGCTGACAGCGCCGACATGTTGCGGGCGATATCGTCGGCGAGCTGGATGACCCGGCTCGACTTGATCCCGCTCGCCGGCTCGAGCTCGTACATGGTGACGACCGGGCCGGGCCGCACCTCGACGATCTCGCCGCGGACCTTGAAATCATCGAGCACCGCTTCGAGCAGGCGCGCATTGCGCTCGAGCCCGGCGCGGTCGACCTGCTGGCGGCCTTCCCTCGGCGGCGGCGTCAGCAAGCTCGAGGGTCGGCAGCTGGTAATTGTCGCCGAGCGCCAGGCTCGGCTGCGCAACTGCAGACTTGCGGTCCTTGCCGCGGACCGCCGGAGCGACTGGCTTGGCCGGCTCGGCAACGGCGACGGTTGGCCGCGCCCGCGGCGGAGCCGCAGCAATCGGGCGATCCTCCCGCAGTTCCGTGGCGCGTCGGCGCCGCCCGGGCCCGCGGCTCTCGCCGGAACCTGGCACGGATCCAGTCCCGCTCCTCGGCCGTGAGGCCCATTGCGAAATAGCCGAGCGTCAGCACCGGCAAGCGCTAGCAAAAGCAGCGTCGCAAGCCGCGCGGGTCCGGCGATCTGCGGGATTGCCGATCATCGCAAAAGCCGAGTTGAGACCATGTGCGGCGGCGAGCCCGAATGCTCCGCCCCATCCTCCCGGAAGACCGGAAACGGCCGAGCCGCTGGTCAGTCCGAGCGCCGTGCCGAGCAGGAAGCGCCCCAATCGCCGCGACCAGCAGCCCTCGGCCGGTATGGCCGGCAGGCTCGACCCGCAGCATTCGCAATCCCGCAATCGCGACGACCGGCAAGAACAGGATCGAACCGATCCCGAACAGCAAGAGCAGCGCGTCGCTAAAGTAAGCGCCCGGACTTCCGATCCAGTTCGTGGGCGGCCCTCCCGCGGCGGTGCTTAGCGATGGATCGGTCGGATTGTGGGTAGCAAGCGCAAACACGGCGGCGAGGCTCAGCAAAAGGAGCATTGCGCCCCAGCTGCGGATCGCAAATCGGCGCACTGCAGTCGCCAGCGCTTCCCGCCAGTCGGGTGCCAGTTCGCGCTTCGGCGCGCGCGTGGCAACGGTCGCCATTTCCCACCCCCAAAAAGGTCTTCCGGCCCCAAGAATCCTCCACGAGGAGTCCCGGGTCAAGCGAAGTCGTGGCATCATTGCGACGAACGGGTTAGGTGCGCGCGCGATGGATCGTGCGGACGTGATCATCTTCGGAGGCGGCCTCGTGGGCCTCGCGCTCGCGTCCGCCCTCGAATTCGAGCGGGCTTTCGACGATCATCGTCGATCCCGCCGACCCCGATCAGCGGCGCGGTGCCGCGTTCGACGGCCGCACCAGTGCCGGTCTCGTCAAGCTCGATGCGGATGCTTGAGACGATCGGAGTTGCCGATCATCTTGCCGAGCCCGGCTGCCCCATCTGGCGAATCGCGGTCGCCGACGGCCTCAAGCCCGGCGGCCTCCATTTCGATCCCGACGACGGCGAGCCGCTCGGTTTCATGCACGAGAACCGCCACCTTCGCGCGGCGCTTGCAGGAGCGCTCCGAGACCGGCAAAAACGTATGGCTTTTGTGGAAATCCCGCAGTCGCCAGGTCGATCGCGGCGAGGCGGGTGTCGTGGTCGCGCTCGAGGACGGCCGCAAGCTCCAGGCGCCGCTGCTTGTGGCCGCCGATGGCCGCAATTCGCCGGCGCGAGAGGCCGCGGGAATCAACATTGCTCGCTGGAAATACGATCATCAGGCGATCGTCTCCGTGCTGCGCCACGAGCGACCTCACGAGCATGTCGCCTACGAGATCTTCTATCCGACCGGACCGTTCGCGCTCCTCCCGATGAGTGACGATGTCGGTCGGTCATCGCTCCGCGATCGTCTGGTCTGTTCCGAACGAAGATGCTCCCGGCTGGCTCTCGCTGAGCGACGGGGATTTCGCGGCCGAAGCGGGAGCGGCGATGGGCGGTTTCCTCGGCAGGATCGAGATGCTTGCGCCGCGCTCCTCTTTCCCACTCGGCTTCCATCACGCGGCGCAAATCACTGCGCAGCGCCTGGCGCTTGTCGGCGATTCAGCGCATGCGATTCATCCGATCGCCGGCCAGGGCCTCAACCTCGGCTTTCGCGACGTCGCCGCGCTTGCCCAAGTGCTCGTCGAGGGGGCGCGTCTCGGGCTGGACCTTGGCGACAAGCAACTGCTCGACCGCTACCAGCGCTGGCGCTCGCTCGACGCGCTTTCCGTCGCCTTCGCTACCGATACATTGACTCGTATCTACGGCGTTCCGGGAAAGGCGGCCTCTGCGATCCGTCGCTTGGGCATGGGGGTGGTCGGCCGAATCTCGCCGCTCCGCGACCGACTGATGAGCGAAGCGCGCGGCACCAGCGGCGATCTCCCGCTGCTGTTGAGGGGCCTGCCGATCTAATTATTGGATGGTGGGTTCGACCTCGACGCCGCCGCTCACCGCCGCGCGGTGGAACTGCATCAATTGGACAAGCAGGTCGGCGCGTCCGTCCAGTGTCGCCTGCTCGAGAAGCGCCTGCTTCGCGCCGATATCGAACGGAGCGACCTGCGCGATCGCGTTCACCAGCATCTCGTCGTCGAGCCGGCTGACTGCGTCCCAGTCGACCGCAAGCCCCATTGCGTCGCCGAGGCGCCGAGCCTCGCGCTCAACCTCCGCGCGTTGAGCGAGCGACAGCGGTGGCGGCTCCTCGTCGTTGAATGCGGTGATGTCGACGTCGGCGCAGCGGTACAGCGCATCGACGTCCGCTTCCCTGACCAGCCGAAAGCGGTTCGATCCCAGCAATACGATGTTGAAGCGCCCGTCCTCAAGTTCCTCGATCCCGACCACGTCGCCAATGCAGCCGACGGCGAAAAGCGGCGCCTGATTGTCATCGTCGATTCGGTGCGGCTGGATCATCGCGATCCGGCCGGCCCCGTCGATCGCGTCGCGCACCATCTCCCGATAGCGCGGCTCGAAAATGTGGAGTGGCAGTTGCGACCGCGGGAAGAGGATCGCTCCCGCCAGCGGGAAAGAGCGGGACCCGAATCGTGCGGCTCACGTGAAGAGCACGGCCGAAAGACGGCGGCGCTGCGCGCTCGACCATGGGTCCTCCAGCCCCTGCGCCTCGAGCAGCTGAAGGAAGCGCTGGCGCGCGGCGCCCTCGTTCCACTCGCGGTCGCGCCGCACGATCTCGAGCAGCGCATCGGCTGCGGCATCCCGGTCGGATGCCATCTTGGCCGATGCGAACTCGAATCGCGCCTCATGGTCGTCCGGATTAGCGGCCAGCCGCGCCTCGAGGGCGCTGGTGTCGACCGTCGGAGCCGATGCGACTTCCAACGCCGCCTTCGCCCGGCCGATCTCCGGCCTTGCTCGCCAGCTCCGGCGGAACCTCGCCCAGCAGCAGCCGCGCTTCGTCCGATCTCGCCAGCGGCGACCAGAGCTCGCGCCAGGCCGCCGATCACTGCTGGATCGTCCGGCGCCATGTCGTGGACCTGCCGGAAGATGTTCACCGCTCGCGTGGCATCGCCTTCGTCCAGCACCTGCTCGCCCATGGCCAGCAGCGGCTCGATCTCGGCCTGCGGAACCGCGCCCTCCGGCTCGATCTTCAGCTGGGCAAGCAGCTGGTCGAGCACCTTCTTGATCTGTCCTTCGGTCCGATAATTGGTGAGATCCGCGACGGGCTGGCCCCGGTAGATAGCGTAAACCGTCGGGATCGACTGGATCCGGAACTGCGCGGCGAGCAGCTTCTCCTTGTCGACGTCGATCTTGGCGAGCTTGACGCCCTTGTCGGCATAGTCCGCAGCGACCTTGTCGAGGATCGGCGCCAGCTGCTTGCACGGGCCGCACCATTCCGCCCAGAAATCGAGGATGACTAGCGAAGTCATCGACGGCTCGATGACGTCCTTCTCGAACCGCTCGATCGATTCGCGTTCGGCTTCGCTGAGGCCCAGGGTCGCCACGGCTTACCTTCACTCCTTCACTGCTCCGGTTGAGCGCCCCATATGGACAGCAGTGGCGCGCCCCACAAGCGTCGTGCAAAGCCTTGCGGAAGCCGCGAAGCCCATGCTAGGCGCGCGCCTCACCTCCGCCGGGAAGCGCATCCAAGCGCTCCGGCGTCAGCTCAGAGCGGGCGTAGCTCAGGGGTAGAGCACAACCTTGCCAAGGTTGGGGTCGAGGGTTCGAATCCCTTCGCCCGCTCCAGTTTCGCGAACTGCCAGGGGCAGTTTCGAAGCTGGAGCGCACGAGCGACGCGAGGGGCGACAGCTAGCCATTGCAGTTCACCTTCGGTCTCTTCCGAACTGTCCCGTTCCAGTTGGTACGCCCGACCGCCGAGCCTATGTGGCCCCGGCAAGGAGTCGCACATGGCCGAGCAAGCAGAACTCACCCGTCCCAAGACCAGCAAAAGGATCGAAACGATCAATCCCGCGACTGGGGAAACAGGGAAGAAGCTACGCGGAAACCTCACTCGACGAAGCCCGAAAGGCGGCCGCGGCTGCGCACGTCGCTTTCCACGAGTGGCGCCGGACCAGCTTCGCCGAGCCGCAGCGCGATCATCCATAAGGCCGCCGAGATCCTCCGCGGGCGCAAGGAGGAGTTCGCTCGGCTGATGACCGAGGAGATGGGAAAGACCATCACCGACGGCCGCGCCGAGGTCGAGAAGTGCGCTTTCCATTGCGACTGGTTCGCCGACCATGCCAAGACCTATCTCGCCAACGAGCAGGTCGATTTCGACGGCGAGGAGGCGTTCGTCACCTTCAACCCGATCGGCGTCGTCCTTGCAGTGATGCCGTGGAACTTCCCCTTCTGGCAGGTCTTCCGCTTCGCCGCGCCGGCGCTGATGGCGGGCAACGGCGCGCTTCTGAAACATGCGAGCAACGTGCCCGGCTGCGCGCTCGCGATCGAGGAGGTGCTGCACCAGGCGGGCGTGCCCCGGGACCTCTTCCGTACGTTGCTTATGCCGCAGCCGCGAGGTCGAAGCGCTGATCAAGGATGACCACATCGCCGCTGTGACCCTCACCGGCAGCGTCGCCGCCGGACGAAGCGTTGCGACCGCGGCGGGCTCGGTTCTCAAGAAATGCGTGCTCGAGCTAGGCGGGTCGGACGCTTACGTGATCCTCGAAGATGCCGACGTGCACGCGGCCGCGAAAGTCGCGGCGACGGCGCGCATGGTGAACGGCGGCCAGAGCTGCATCGCCGGCAAGCGCTTCATCGTCGTTCGCGACATTCTCGACCGTTTCGAATCGGCCCTGGTCGAAGCGATGTCAGGCTATGAGATGGGCGATCCGCTAAACGAGAAAACCAAGCTTGGCCCGATGCAGAGCGTGAAGGCCCGTGACGAGATCCACCGCCAGGTCGTTCAAAGTATCGACGAAGGCGCGAAGCTATTGCTCGGCGGCAAGGTTCCCGACAGGCCGGGCGCCTGGTATCCGGCGACCGTCCTTACGAACCTACGTGCGGGACAGCCGGCGCACGATGAAGAAGTCTTTGGGCCGGTCGCCGCGATCATTGCCGCCAAGAGCGAAGCGGATGCGATCCGAATCGCGAACGACAGCGAGTTCGGCCTCGGGTCGGGAGTGATCACTGCGGATCTCGACCGCGGCCGCCGGATCGCCGCCGAACAGCTCGAAGCAGGCATGAGCTTCGTCAACGAAAATGTCCGCTCCGATCCGCGCGCACCCTTTGGCGGGGTGAAGCACTCGGGCTTCGGGCGCGAATGCGGCGCGTTCGGCATCCGAGAGTTCGTGAATATCAAGACCGTCCATGTGAAGGCACTCGGGGGCGGCGGAAAGAATCGGACCGAGTAACGCCTCAGGCCGGCCGTTCACGGTACCATTTGGTGATGATGTACTTGGTTCCGCGGCGGACCTTCATCCCCTGATGGAGGGTTGCCGAGTTCGGACGGCCATCGGGCAACAAATTATTCCACGCGAGCAGTTTTCCCGTCTCGGGCTGGATCGTCTTCCCGATCGTCTTGAACCGCGTCGCCCCGCCGTCCTCCGGCTGGTTCAGATAGATCATTGCCGTCCAGGTGCGCTGGCCGCTCTTCGCCGTGTGCACGAAGAAGTCGTAGCCGCCGGGTTCGAACGTATCGGTATGCGCTCTGAATTCCTGGCCGGGACCGTAGCGCTGTCCCTGGATCGGCTCGCCTGTATCGAGCGGAAGCCCGAGCAGCTCCGCGATCTTCGCGTCGACGGCGCTGACGATGGGATCGCGCCAGTCGAGGTCGCAGGTTTCGCTCGTCCGGAAGTTTGCGATCCCGACATCGTCGGCGATCGCGGACGGACGCCGCCGCTCGTCGATGCGCTCAATGAGCGCGGTACAGGTCTCCACGTCGAGGAAGCCGCGGACGATAAACAATTCGAGATCGCGTGTGGGGACCCGCTGTACGCCCCGCGTCGCGACCAACCGCTCGGCGGAATTAGCGACGGACCGCATCAGTGCCATAGTCGCGATCGTGCTGGGCGATGACCGCTTGAACGACATTGTTCATCAAGGTCATTCGCACTGGCAGTGGGGTCGAGGTCTTCTTGATCATCACCGCGACCGAATAGCCTTTTCCATCTGGCGCGGTGAGAATTCCGACATCGTTGTAGCCAGCCTGGACGCCACCGAGCTCCTGCCCCGTCCCAGTCTTGTGATTGAGCGTCCAACCGGGCGCGAGCCCGCCCTTCAGCCGGTTCGGTCCGGTATGTGTGTGGCTCATGACCTCGAGGAGATGCGCAGTCGACGCCGGCGAGAGCAGTTCGCCCCGCTTCAATTTCGCGAGCGCGCCGACGATCGCTGCCGGAGCCGCTCCGTCATAAGGATCGGCGATGTAGCGGTTGAACGCAGCGCTCCGCACCGTGATGGGAAGCGCGTCGCGCGCCTTTGAGAACTGGCCGTTCAGCGCATAATTCTGCGACCAGCTGAGCCCGGCGATCCGGCTCTGCATGTCGCGTTCGCCATTGGCGAAGCGGATGGCACCCAGATGTTTCCGAGCGATCATTGCCCGGACCGCCTTGGGCCCGCCGACCGAGCGCATCAGCTTGTCGTTGGCCGTATTGTCGCTGGTCGTGATCGCCCGAAGCATGAGGTCGCCGAGCGTGGTCGTATAAGTCCCGCTCTTCAGTATGTCGTCGATGATGGGCTCGTGGAAAAGCGTGAGGTCGGCGGTCGTCAGCGTGACCTTGTCGTCAAGGCTCACCCGGCCGCGATCCACGGCATCGAGTGCGGTAATCGACACCCACAATTTGCTGACGCTCTGCTGAGGATAGAGCTCCTGGTCCTTCCAGCCCGTCTCCCAGCCGGAATCGATCGACCGAACGGCAATCCCGACACGGCCATCGAAGCCGCTGCCAAGCTGGTCGATCTGATCGGCGAGGCCTTTCGGCGCAGGCACTGCCGGGCGCGGCGCTGCTTTGTGATGCGCCGTCGGCTTGGACCCATGACTTGGCTTGGCGGCTGATGCGCTCATCTGGGCGGCGACGACCACGATCAGCGCAAGTCCTGCCATTTTCCCAAGTGACGTCATGAATTCGCCATTTCCCCCGAACTTTCGCCTGTTTCCAGAAGCTTAGGCGGTTTCAGCTGAACCCGTGCTGTGCACGGGCGGCCCAAGATTCGCATCTCGGGACTCGCTTGCCAAGCCTTCGGGTCAGTGCTGCGGGGCGGGTTGGGGCATCAGTGCGGCGGATTCGATCTGATCGAGCGCTCGGTGGACGATGATGTAGCGACGCGCCTTGCCGATCCAATCGCCGGCGCGCGCCGCTCCTGGAAGCCGCATGGTCTCAGCGAGCGCTTTGTCGACATCACCGCCGACCAGCTCCTGCCGCGCCCTTGCGTAGCGCGCTTCCGGATTGACCGCCGGCCGCGTGGACGAATGGATTTCGACCAGCTCGCCGAACTCGCGGCGGAGGTCGGTCCACCAACTATCCTGCGGGCCGCCGCGGCGAATTTCCGTACCCAGCGCATCATATTGGCTGATGAGGTCGTCGAGCCGTACAGGCTGGCGCGATCCGGTGATCACGGTGGCAACCGCCGCCTGATGCTGCGCACCGAAGCGGTCGACGAGCAGGTTCTCGAGATAGCCAAGCGCCACTCCGCGATCGATCGCGCGTCTCGCTGCGAAAGCGATGACGAGCGCATCGGCGCGCCCGGCCGATCCGACCGCCCGAGCGGTGGCATTCTCGACCGTTGCGATGCGATTCTCGAGGCTCGCGATCTTCTGGTCCTGCACTTGCGTCTGAACTTGGGGAGCAAGCGGCGGCGGCGCGGCCTGCGGGTTCATGACCACCGGTTTCGGAGTGAGCATGACCGGCTGCTGCTGCGCCGGAACCACGCCTAGAAAACGCGCCGCGGTTCGATAGTGGGCGAGGCCCCATGTCGCTGCGGCGGCGCCGACGATGATCAGCACCAGCGCGATCATCATCCGCGCGCCCCAGCCCATCCCCGTGCGAGTGCCGTTCATTACGGGTCAGCTATCTCGCACAGCCGCGCCGCGAGAGCTAGCAGCGCGTCGTCGGTTGGCGCTTCCGCCGTTTCGACACGCTGCCATCCCCTCCCAACCGCTTCGGCCGCGTCCTCGCTGATCGCCGCGACGGCAGTCGACGAGCGATCCGTCACCAGCTCGGCGAAACGGGTAGCGGCGCGTGGCGAGTGAATGAGGGCTACGGCACCTTCTGCGACGCGAAGGTCAGGCTTCGAGACCTTTTTCGTGCCATACACCGGGATATTCGAAATCCGCTGGCGCGGATTAGCCGGAACGCGGCGATCCTCGCCGCAAAGATGCAGGAGCTTCAGGTCCGGTTCGATCGATCGGAGCAGGCGATCCACGCCGGCTTCGCCGGTGACCGCAATGTCGAACCCGGAGTCGCGCGCAGCTTCGGCGGTCGCTTCGCCGACCGCGTAAGCGGGAAGGCCGCGGAGCTTTGTGAGCTGGTCGCCGCCGAACCGGATCGCGTTGGCGCTGGTGAGCAAAAGCGCGTCGAATCTCGCTGACTCTGGCGCTTTCCACGCCACCGCTTCGACTTCGAACAATGGCACGGCAATGGCATCCAAGCGTCGCTCGCGGGCGCGGTTCACGGTTGCCGTCGCGCCTGGCTCGGGGCGCAGGACGAGCACCCGCCTCATTCTTGCGCGAACAGCCTCCGGATAGAATCCGGCGCCCTGGCAAGAAGCGAGCGTCCCAGCTCTTCGGGCACCTTCCATTCCCCGCAATCGAAGACCGCACGGTCCTCCACCATGTCTTTGCCGTCTTCGCTGAAGAGCTGACCGCGCATCCTCAAATCGCCATCCTCCAGCGTGCAGAAGGCCGCGACGGGCGAAGCGCAGGCGGCGCTGAGCGCGCGCGTGAACGCGCGCTCAGCCATCACGCAATCATAGGTGATTTGGTTGTTCACGGTGGTCAGCACGCTCTGCGTCCGAGTGTCGTTGGTCCGGCACTCCATGCCGATCACCGCCTGGCCCGGCGCTGGAAGTATCACTTCGGTCGGAACCGCCGTTCCAGCGTCGATCTCCAGGCGCTTCAGGCCGGCTGCGGAAAGGAGCGTCGCGTCGACCTCGCCGGTTTCGACGGCATTGAGCCGAGTCTCGACATTGCCGCGCAGCATCACGATCTTGAGATCCGGCCGGAGCCGCAGCAGCTGTGCCTTCCGCCTCGGCGACGAGGTGCCGACAACCGCGCCCTTTTTCAGTTCATCGACGGACGCTGCGCCGACGATCCGGTCGCGCACGTCACCGCGAGGCCTGACCGCAGCGATATGGATTTCCTTTGGGCGGATGCTTTCGACGTCCTTCATCGAATGGACGCAGAAGTCGACTTCCTCCTCAAGCAGTGCGCGATCGAGCTCCTTGGTCCACAGGCCCTTGCCGCCGATCTCCGCGAGCGGCCGGTCCCGCACCTTGTCGCCGGTCGTCGTGATCTCGACGATCTGGACCCAGCCGCCGGGCCAGCGCTGCGCGGTCTCGATCGCTGCTGCGACCTTGCGCGCCTGCGCAAGCGCGAGCGCCGATCCGCGAGTCCCGAGGCGAAGTCCCTGCATCGCGCCACCCCTAGTGCATTGCCGCGCCATCAGGCAAAGGGCCGGACGCGAAATGACTGTTATCCTCGGCCTTGAATCATCCTGCGACGACAGCGCGGCGGCGCTGGTTACGAGCGACCGGCGAATCCTTGCGCAGGCGGTCGTCGGCCAAAACTCGGCACACCAGCCCTACGGCGGCGTGGTTCCGGAGATCGCGGCACGAGCTCATGTCGAAATCCTGCCCGAGCTTATCGAACGCGTGCTGGCTGAATCGAACATGTCGATTCATGACGTCGACGCGGTCGCGGCAACTGCAGGCCCCGGCCTGATCGGCGGCGTGATGGTCGCCCTCCTTGCGGGCAAGGGCCTTGCGCTGGCGGCTGGCAAACCACTGCTCGCGGTCAACCATCTCGAAGGCCACGCGCTCAGCCCGCGCTTGGTCGATCCCGACCTCGATTTTCCGTATCTCCTGCTGCTCGTCTCGGGCGGCCACTGCCAGCTTCTCGAAGTTCGTGGGGTCGGTGACTACCGGCGTCTCGGCACGACCATCGACGACGCCGCTGGCGAGGCATTCGATAAAGCCGCGAAACTGCTTGGCCTTTCCTATCCCGGCGGGCCCGCAATCGAAGCGCTGGCAAAGGATGGCGATGCCGGCGCCGTTCCGCTGCCGCGTCCGCTCGTCGGGACTACGGAACCGCACTTCTCTTTCGCCGGTCTGAAAAGTGCCGTGCAGCGCGCCGTCGCTTCCGGCGACTATTGTCGAGAGGACATTGCCGCGAGCTTCCAGCAGGCAGTCGTCGATTGCCTCGTCGACCGCACCCGCCTCGCGCTTGCCAACAGCGATGCTCCGGCGCTCGTCGTCGCGGGAGGAGTTGCCGCGAACCAGGCCATTCGAATTTCGCTCGCCGGCCTCGCGAAGGAGCAGGGCCGCCGGTTCAGCGTCCCTCCAGCCTGGCTCTGCACCGATAACGCGGCGATGATTGCCTGGGCGGGGGCGGAGCGCTTCGCCGCCGGCCTGCTCGACGGCCTCGACGCTCCGGCACGCGCACGCTGGCCGCTCAATTCCAGCGCCGAGAAGGTCCGCGGGGCAGGCGTGAAGGCATGAAGCTCGGAATCCTCGGCGGCGGCGCCTGGGGGACCGCGCTCGCTCAGGTCGCTGCGCAAGGCGGCCGCGAGACCCTGCTGTGGGCGCTGGAAGACGATGTCGTCTCCGCGATCAACCGGATCCACGAGAATCCGATCTATTTGAAGGGCGTGGCTCTCGATCCGGCGATCCGGGCGACCGGGAATTTCTCCGAGCTTGCCGGTTGCGATGCATGGCTCGTGGTAACTCCCGCGCAGCATATGCGAGCGGTGCTCGCGCGCATGCCGTGCCCAGGCATGCCGCTCGTGCTCTGCTCGAAGGGAATCGAAGAAAGCTCGGGAGCGCTCCTCCACGAAGTCGCTCGGGAGATTTGCCCGACGTCTCCGATTGCACTGCTCTCCGGCCCGACCTTCGCCCATGAAGTCGCCAAAGGACTGCCGACCGCGGTAACTCTTGCCGGCGAGGATCTTGCCCTCGCGGAACAGCTCCGGAATCGGCTCGCGCAGCCCACGTTCCGCATCTATGTGAGCGACGATGTCGCGGGCGCCGAGATTGGCGGCGCCGTCAAGAACGTGCTCGCCATCGCCTGCGGCGTCGTTGAAGGGAAGGGCCTCGGACAGAACGCGCGCGCGGCCCTGATCGCCCGCGGATTCGCGGAGATGACGCGCTTCGGCCTTGCTTGCGGCGCTCAACGCGAAACGCTCGCTGGCTTGTCAGGGCTCGGCGATCTCGTGCTTACCTGCTCGTCGACCAGCTCGCGCAATTACTCGCTTGGGATAGGAATCGGCGAGGGCCAGCCCGCGGAGGAGCTGTTGTCCAACCGCAAGACCGTCGCTGAGGGTGCGTTCACCGCTGCGGTTCTTGCTCGCCTAGCTCGCGAAAAAGATATCGACATGCCGATCGTCGAAGCGGTCGATGCGCTCGTCGCCGGTCGCGCCGGTGTCGATCAGGTCCTCGATGCGTTGCTGTCCCGGCCGCCCCGCGCCGAGGGAATCTAGAAATCGATCGCCATGCCCTTCTTCTCCCAGTCGCCGTACCGCGTGGGATCGAGCCGATGCTCTTCGCCGGCCGGCGGCTCGGTTTTGTCGATCGGCTCGGGCTCCGGGATCGGCGGCGAAGGGCTCAGATAGGCCGGGGCATCGAGATGCTTCGGACGTTCCATGCAGCCAAGATGGCGAACGGCGATGCCAATGCCAAGCGTTGAGGGCCTCGCGCCCAGGCGCTCGGCGCTTCAAATTCTCGATGCGGTGCTTCGACGCGGGCAGACGCTCGACTCTGCTGCATCGCGAGTCACCAATCTTCCCCCGGCGGATCGCGCGCTCGCAATCGCAATCGCGGGCGAGGTTCTTCGTCGCCTTCCCGATCTCGACGAGCTGATCGACAGCGCCACGCGCCAGCGGATTCCCGACGACAGCAAGGCGCGAACGGTCCTCCGCCTCGCCCTCGCTCAGAAGATCGGCCTTGGTACCCCCGAGCATGCGCTTGTCGCGACGGCGCTGCCCTTGGTCGACGGCGGCCCACGCCGCCTCGTTCACGGCGTTCTGGGAACGCTGCTTCGGCGCGGCGTGTCCGTCGAGGCCGCACCACATCTCCCCGCAGACGTCGAGGAAAGGTGGCGGCAAGCGTGGGGCGAGGAAGTGGTCGAAGCGGCGCGGCGGCAAATCGCCAACCGGCCGCCGCTAGACCTGACTTTCGCGGTTGAATCCGAGGCGATCGAATATGCGGCCGAACAGGGCGGACTCTCCCTGGCACCGAAGAATATGCGCCTCGAAAGCTCGTCGGTCACCGAACTGCCCGGCTTTGGCGAAGGGCGCTGGTGGGTGCAGGACCTCGCCGCTTCGCTGCCGGCACGCCTGATCCCCGAAGCTTCCCATGATGTGCTCGACCTCTGCGCCGCTCCCGGCGGCAAGACGATGCAGCTCGTCGCAGCCGGTCACAAAGTCACCGCAGTGAATTCTCCAAAAGCCGTCTCGGGCGGCTGCGCGAGAATCTCGAGCGCACGCACCTCGAGGCCGAACTTGTCGAAGCCGATGCGCTGAAATGGAAGCCCGGCCGCACCTACGACGCGATCCTGCTCGACGCGCCCTGCTCAGCGACTGGTACGTTTCGCCGCCATCCCGAAGTCCTTTATCGTGCGCGGCCCGGAATCATCGCCGCGAACGCAGACCTCCAGAGGCAGCTGCTAGACCTCGCGGCTGGCTGGCTGAAACCCGGCTCGACGCTGGTTTATTCGGTCTGCTCGCTTGAACCGCAGGAGGGCGAAGAGGTCATCCGGCACTTCCTCTCCGAGCGTGACGATTTCACGCTCGCCTCGCTCGAGGCACTGCCCAGGTTCGTCTCGCCTTCAGGAGAGGGCTTCGCCCGCATCCTTCCCGGCCTGCTCGAAGCGGAAGGCGGACTTGACGGCTTCTTCATCGCGCGGCTTGTCCGCGACGGTTAATCCCGTCTAATCGGGCCGATGGCTGGCCCAATCATCGCACCTTCGATCCTGTCCGCCGACTTTGCGAAGCTCGGCGAGGAAGTGCATGCGGTCGACGAGGCCGGCGCTGACTGGATCCATGTCGACGTGATGGACGGCCATTTTGTGCCCAACCTCACCATCGGTCCGGGCGTGGTGAAGGCGCTTCGCCCCCACACGAAGAAGCCGTTCGACGTCCACCTGATGATCTCGCCGGCCGATCCGTTCCTCGATGCCTTCGCCGACGCCGGCGCGGACATCATGACCGTTCATCCCGAAGCCGGCCCGCATCTTCACCGGACAGTCCAGCACATCAAATCGCTGGGCAAGAAGGCCGGAGTCTCGCTGAACCCGGCGACGCCCGTCGATGCCCTTGACTATGTGCTCGACGATCTCGACCTCGTGCTAGTGATGAGCGTCAATCCTGGCTTCGGCGGCCAGAAGTTCATCTCGGCCCAGCTGCGGAAGATCGAGACGATCGCCAAGCAGATCGCCGCACGCGGGCTCGACACCCAGCTCGAAGTCGATGGCGGAATTGATCCGGAGACGGCACGGCAGGCGGTGGATGCAGGCGCCACCGCGCTCGTCGCCGGAACGGCCGTGTTCCGCGGCGGTCCCGACGCTTATGCGAGCAACATCAAGGCACTCAGGGGAGGCGCATGAGCGCCGACGGCTCGGCCGCCGAGCGCGCGGCCGTCTCGAAGCTCGCTCGGGGCTCGCTCTTCTCGCGCCTCAAGCATGGCAAGCAGCCGCTCAAGCTGGTCGCAGTGCCGCGCGATCACGTCCACGGCGACAAGCAGCGCGGTGAGGCGCTGCTCGCTGGCCAATTCATCGTCGGAAGCGAGACTCTCCCGCTAAAAGACCTCGATCTTGCGAGCGTTGGAACGAGCGGGATGCTCGCCGAGCAACTGCAGGGATTTTCATGGCTTCGCGACCTCGCCGCGGCGGCATCGCGCGAACGCGGAGCGAAGCTCGCCGAGGCGGTGGTCGGCCGCTGGCTGCTCGCGCATGGGCCCAAGGTCGATGAAGCTTGGGCGCCGCACCTCTGGGGCGAGCGAATTCTCTTCTGGGCAGCCTATGCCCCCTACATCCTGTCGAGCAGCGATACAGGCTATCGTTCGGCCCTGCTCAACACGTTGGCACGGGGCGCGCGCCATATCGAAGGGAGCGCGGACAAGGCCGCTGCCGGTCTCGACCGAGTCACCGCCTGGTGCGGCGTGGTGGCCGCCGGCCTGCTCGTTCAGGGCGGCGTGCCGCGCGTCGCCCGCGGTGAGGCGGGCTTGGCCCGCGCGCTCGCTTCGGCGCAGTTCGACGATGGCGGCCTGATCAGCCGGTCTCCCTTCGAGCAGGTCCAGCTGGTCGACCGGCTCGGCCTGCTCCGCGCTTCCTACCAGGCGTCGAAGCAAACCATTCCCGAAGGGATCGAAGCCGCGTCGCAGGCGTCTCTGGCAGCGCTTCATGGAGTCACCATGGGCGACGGGTCTCTATCAAGCTGGCAAGGATGCAATCCCGGCGAGCCATCGCGCCTTACTGCACTGATCGAGGGCTGCGGCCTTCGCGCGCGCCCGCTCCGCCAGCCGCGCGGCTGGGGCTATCACCGAATGACGGCGCTCGGCACGATCATCGTCGTCGATGCAGCTCCGCCGCCGCCACAGAAAATCGCGGAGCACGGCTCCGCCTCCACCCTAGCCTTTGAATTGTCCGACGGGTCTCAGCGCCTCGTCGTCAACTGCGGCGGCCCCGGCCCGATGCCGAGCGAGCTTCCCGAAGAGCTGGTGCAGGGCTTGCGCAGCACCGCAGCGCACAGCACGTTGATCCTCGCGGACACCAATTCGACCAACATCCTCGCCAACGGCGCGCTTGGCAAAGGCGTCGAGGACGTCAGCATCGAGCGCAGCGAGGATAATGATTCGAGCCGGCTCGAAGCGAGTCATGACGGCTACGTTCGTTCCTTCGAACTCGTCCACAAGCGCAACCTGATGCTTGGCAATGACGGGAAGGAGATCCGCGGGGCCGATCATCTGATTCCCAAGGGCCGCAAGAAGATCCGCGAATCGGCTGCTTACGCCGTACAATTCCACCTGGCGCCGGGAGTCGAGGCGACCATCACCGCCGATGGCATGGGCGCGATCCTCCGTTCGAAGGGTGCGCCGGCGTGGAACTTCCGCTGCCGCGGCGGCAATCTCGCGACCGAGGAAGGGCTGTGGATCGACGGCCGCGGCCAACCGCACGGTACGACGCAGCTTGTCATCGTCGGGGAAGTTTCTGCATTGGGCGGTGAAATCGGCTGGCAGTTCCGCCGCTCCAGCTAATCAGAAGGATCAGCAATGACGGACCTCGTCCCGGTCAAACGGGCTTTGATTTCGCTTTCCGACAAGTCCGGGCTCGACGCGCTCGCGGCTGGTCTAGCCAGGCACGGCATCGAGATCGTCTCGACCGGCGGCACAGCTGCTAAACTTCGCGAGAATGGCGCCTCAGTGCGTGACATTAGTGAACTCACGGGCTTCCCGGAGATGATGGACGGCCGGGTGAAGACGCTCCACCCGATGGTCCACGGCGGGCTACTCGGCGTCCGCGACAATCCCGAACATGCCGCCGCGATGGATCAGCACGCGATCGCGCCGATCGACCTCGTGGTCGTGAACCTCTATCCCTTCCTCGACACCGTCATGAGCGGCGCGGACCGCGATACGATCATCGAGAATATCGACATCGGCGGCCCTTCGATGGTGCGCTCCGCCGCCAAGAACCACGCGCATGTCGCCATCGTCACCGATCCTTCGGACTATGACGCGCTGATGCGCGAGCTCGATGCAAACAACGGAAGCACGACGCTCGAACTGCGCAAGAAGTTCGCAGCCAAGGCCTTTGCCCTGACTGCCGCTTATGACTCGACCATCGCGCAATGGTTCGCCTTCGCTGACCAGGGCGAGCGTTGGCCCGAGAGCTGGACCCGTTCAAGCCGGCTGAAGATGCCGCTTCGGTACGGCGAGAACCCGCACCAGCAGGCCGCGCTTTACGAGCCGATCGGGCCGCATGCGCGCGGCATCGCGCAGGCCGAACAGGTCCAGGGCAAGGAGCTCAGCTACAACAATCTCAACGACGCCAATTCCGCGATTGAGCTCGTCTCCGAGTTCCGCGACGGCGAGCCGACGGTGGTCATCGTCAAGCACGCCAACCCCTGCGGCGTGGCCAGCCGCGCGACCCTGATCGATGCGTGGAACGAGGCCCTCGCCTGCGACAGCGTCTCGGCCTTCGGCGGAATCGTTGCGACGAACCGCCCGCTCAATGCCGAGGTCGCGAGCGCGATCACCGAGATCTTCACCGAGGTCGTCGTCGCGCCCGATGCGGACGAGGAAGCGAAGGCGATCTTCGCGAAGAAGAAGAATTTACGGCTGCTTCTGACGGGCGATCTGCCCGATCCCTCGCGGCCGGGCCAGACGATCGCGGTCATCACCGGCGGCATCCTCGTCCAGGACCGCGACAGCGGGCTCGTCACCCGCGATCGGCTGAAATGCGTGACGAAGCGCCAGCCGACCGAGCAGGAGCTGACCGACTGCCTGTTCGCCTGGACCATCGCCAAGCACGTCAAGTCGAATGCGATCGTCTATGCGAGGGACGGAGTGACCGCAGGCATCGGCGCCGGTCAGATGAACCGCCGCGACAGCGCCCGGATCGCCGCAATCCGCGCGAAGGAAGCCGCCGAAGCCAACGGTTGGCCCGAACCGCGCACGGTCGGCTCGGCGGTTGCCTCGGATGCCTTCTTTCCCTTCGCCGACGGTCTGCTAGCGGCCGCGGAAGCTGGAGCGACTGCAGTCATCCAGCCCGGAGGCTCGATCCGCGACGAGGAAGTGATCGCCGCCGCCGACGAAGCTGGCCTCGCCATGCTCTTCACCGGAATGCGGCATTTCCGGCACTAGACGATGTCGTCGACGACCTGATCGCGGGTGAGCGCCGCCTCGGCTTCACGAAGCTCGCGCACCTGCTTCTTGCGCATCCGGAACAGCTCGCGGTCCTCGGGTCCGAAGCCCTTGGTCCATAGCACTGCCCCGAACGCGACGAGGATCACCGGAACGCCGAGGAGCTGCAACGTCTCGGGCAGCATTCGAATGATTGCGCCCGCGACAAGTCCGGCCGCAGTCGCCCAGGCCAGGTCGAACCGCCACCCCGACACAGGCTCGCCTAGCTCGCTCGCCAGCAGGCGTGACTTGGCGATCGAGGCGAAGGTGAGCGCGACGCACAACCCGATCGCCGGCCCAGTCGCCTGATAGGCCTGCGGAAACCCCTCGCCTTTCATCAGCAGGATGAGCGCCGCCGCCAGGCCGGCCTCAAGCGCGAGCATGATCAGGCTGATGACCATATTCCGCCCCCGCGCGATGTAGATCAGCGCGGCTTCGCTGACGACTGCGGTCGCGGCGATCAACTCGGCGGCTAGCAGGAAGGCGAGCGTCGCCGTGCCCCCTGTGAACCCCGATCCGACCAGCCCCATCACAGCGCGTCCCGGAATTCCGAGCGCCAGCGCAATTCCGAGCTGCGCTGCGATGATCCAGTAGGTGACCTGCCGCACTTGCTTCGCTACCCCGGCCCGGTCGTTCACCGCGATCCGCCGAACGATCGCTGGCCCGAGCACCGGCTCGAAGCTCGTTTTCAGCTTGGCCGGAAGCGTCGCGACCTGCTGCGCTACATAATAAACGCCGACGAACGCCGCCGGCATGAACGCGCCGAGCACCGCGAGATCGATCCTTCGCGACGCCCATTCGACGGCGTCGGCTGCGGCCACGGGAACGTTGCGCCACGTTGTCGACCAGGCGGTCGGCAGATCGGGTTTCCAACCCCTCGGAAGGCCGTAACAGCGCACCAACGGGATCAGCGCCGCTATGAGCGCCGCGACCATCGAGAAGACGTAGGAGATGATCAACCCGTCATCGAGCGAGATGTATGACCAGGCGAAGGCGACGATGCTGATCGTCCACGGCTGCACGATCGAGCGCGCCCGCACCGTTGAAGCGACATCGTCGCGATAGGCGAGGGCGGCAAGCGCGATGTCCGTCCAGCTGATCGCAATGACGGTGATCGCGAGCATCCGGTCGAGCCCGTGGATAACCGTCGTCGGGTACATTGCGCGCGGAAAGACGAACAGGATGGCCATTCCGATCGCTGCTCCGACGGCCGCAACCAACAGCCCATCGGCGACGATCCACGCCTGCGGCTTCTTCCCGTCGGACAGCAATTGCGCGAGCCCGCGCCTCAGGCCCAACGCCGCGATCTGCGCCGCAAATTCGACCGTCAAGACGGCGTAAGCGAAGCGCCCTAGCGCCGCCGGCCCATAGATCCGCCCGCCGATGAACAGGAACGGCACCATCCCCGCGAGCCGGAGCACGAAGCCGAAGACGTTGAGTCTCCCGCCCCGCGCCAGCGTCGCCATGTCCGCATCGGGGCTGGCTGCAGCCGTCCGAGCCGGTCCATCCGTCAATGAGCCTCGCCCCAATGCGCTCCCCAGCCGACCTCGACATCGAGCGGCACGTCAAGCTTCATCGCAGGTTCCGCGGCTTTTGCCATCACCTGCTTAATGACGGCCGCCGCTTCTTCCTCCTGCCCGTCCGGCACTTCGAACACGAGTTCGTCGTGGACCTGCAGAAGCATCTTCACGCCGTCGAGCCCCGCCTTTGCCAAGGCATCGTCCATCCGGGCCATCGCCCGCTTGATTAGGTCGGCGCTCGTTCCCTGGATCGGCGCGTTGATCGCCGCCCGCTCGGCGCCGCCACGGATGGACGGATTGGGCGATCGGATGTTCGGCTCGAAATGGGTCTTCCGCCCGAACAACGTGCGCGTGAACCCATGCTCGCGGGCGAAGCCCAGCGTCGAATGGATGTAGTCGCGAATGCCGGGGAAGCGCTCGAAATAGCGGTCGATGATCGCCTTGCCCTCGTCCTTGGGAACGCCGAGCCGGCCGGCGAGGCCCCACGAGGAAATGCCGTAGAGGATCGCGAAATTCACCGTCTTCGCCTTGCCGCGCGTGTCGCGGTCGACAGTGCCGAACAGTTCCTCGGCGGTGATCGAGTGGATATCGTCACCGGCGTTGAACGCTTCCTTGAGCTGCGGAACGTCCGCCATGTGCGCTGCGAGCCTAAGCTCGATCTGGCTATAGTCGGCGCTCAGCAGCTTGAGTCCCAAATCCGCGATGAATGCGTCGCGGATCTTGCGCCCGACCTCGGTCCGGATCGGGATGTTCTGCAGGTTCGGGTCGTTCGACGACAGCCGCCCCGTCTGCGCGCCGGTCAGGCTGAAGCTGGTGTGGACCCGCCCGGTTTCCGGGTTGATCTGCTGCTGCAGCGCGTCGGTGTAGGTGCTCTTGAGCTTGGTCAGCTGGCGCCAGTCGAGCACCAAGGTCGCGCATTCGACGCCTTCGCGACGCGAGCCGCTCGAGCTCGTTCACGTCGGTCGAATATTGCCCGCTCTTGCCCTTGCGCCCGCCCTTCAGGCCGAGCCGCCCATACAGCACCTCGCCGAGCTGCTGCGGCGATCCGATCGTGAACGGGCCGCACGCCGCCTCGTAGATCTTCTCCTCGAGCGCCTGGATGTCGCGCCCGAACTCGGCCGACAGCCGCGCCAGATAGTCGCGGTCGACCTTGATCCCGCGCCGCTCCATCCGGCTGATCACCGGCACCAGCGGCTTGTCGACCCGCTCGTAGACCCGCGCGACATTCTCCGCGCGAGCCGCGGCTGCAGCCGCAGCCACAGCCGCAGCGTGATATCCGCATCCTCTCCCGCATATTCGGTCGCCGGGCCGAGCGGCACCTTGTCGAACGTGATCTGCTTCGCGCCCGTCCCGCACAGCGACTTGTAGCTATGCACTCATGGTCGAAGTGCGCTTTGGCAAGTCATTGAGATTGTGGCCGAAACTCTTCCCCGCATCGAGGTCGAAGCTCATCACCATCGTGTCGTCGACGGGCGCGACATCGATGCCCGCCTTGTCGAACATCACCCAGTCATATTTGAAATTGTGCCCGATCTTGAGGACCGCCGGGTCCTCGAGCAGCGGCTTCAGCTTCGCCAGCACCAAAGCCATCGGCAACTGGTTCGGCGCATCCGAATAAAGGTCGGCGCCGCTGTGCCCGACCGGGATGTAGCAGGCGCGGTTCGGGCCGGTCGCAAGGCTGACGCCCGCGAGCTTGGCGACGATGCAGTCGATGCAGTCTGTCTCGGTATCGACCGCGACATAGCCCTGCGCCGTCGCTTCGGCGATCCAGCGGTCGAGCGCCGCTTCGTCGGTCACCGTCTCGTACTTCGACCGGTCGATCTCGATCTTCTCGGGCTCGGCGGCGCCGCCCCGGCTTCCGCTCCATCGCCGCCATGACGTCATTCCGGACCGTCGCGCCGGTCTGCGTCGGCGTCCCGCCCATCAGCCGCGCGTGAAGCGTCTTGAACCCCTGGTCGGCAAGGAACTCAGCCAGCGGCTCCTTCGGGATATGCTTGAGCTCCAACGCCTCGAGCGGCTCTGGCAGGTTCGCGTCGCACACCAGCCGCACCAGCTCCCTGCGACAGCCGCGCATCGTCGGCATGGTCGATCAGCGACTGCTTGAGCTTGGGCTTGGTGATCTCGTCGGTCGAGGCGAGCACCGTCTCCAGATCGCCATAGTCTGGATCAGCTGGCTCGCCGTCTTCGGCCCGATGCCCGGCACGCCCGGCACATTGTCGACGCTGTCGCCCATCAGCGCGAGCACGTCGCCGACCTTCTCCGGCGGCACGCCGAACTTCTCGAGCACCTGCTCGCGCCCGATCCGCCGGTCGTTCATCGTGTCGAGCATGTCGATCCCGGCATCCTCGTCGATCAGCTGCATCAAATCCTTGTCGGAGCTGACGATCGTCACCTTCCAGCCGGCCGCCTTCGCCGCCATCACGTAGCAGGCGATGATGTCGTCGGCCTCCAGCCCCTCTTCCTCGATGCAGGGGATGGAGAAGGCGCGGGTCGCGACGCGGATCAGCGGGAATTGCGGGACCAGGTCCTCGGGCGGCGGCGGCCGGTGCGCCTTGTACTGGTCGTACATCTCGTTGCGGTGCGTGTGCTCGCTCGCATCGAGGATCACCGCCATGTGCGTCGGCCCGTCGGCCTTGCTGAGCCCGTCGGCAAGCTTCCACAGCATGGTCGTATAGCCATAGACCGCGCCCGCCGGCTGGCCGTGCCGGTTCGTGAGCGGCGGAAGCCGATGATAGGCGCGGAAGATGTAGCTCGACCCGTCGACCAGATAGAGGTGGTTCTGGGCAGCAGGAGGCGTGGAGGCGTCAGGCATGAAGGGGCGGATTTAGCAGGCTGAAGGCGGGAAGGAAGCTGAACGGAATATAGGGTCGCCGATGGCAGCTTTCGATCCGAGCTTTCGACGTCGCACCTCGCTTCTCAAATTCGTAGATCCGGACATCATCGAAGGGACACGGCTGAAGGTACGTGCGGGTCTTCACGAAAGCTTCCGCCGCCTCGCGGACGGCTCGATCGCCCCCGACAGCATGGTTTCAGGACAGGGTTCGGGCGGTGCGTTGGTGATCTTTAAAAACGGGCGCGGGAGCGATCAACTTGGCACGAATCGAGGGGCTTCTGTCATTTCGGGCAAACGGGAGGGGCGTAATTTCTCGACGACTGGATGACCCGATTCGCCGTCCGTCCGAGGAGACCAACGATGAAAACCCCCAGCATGCATTGTCGTCGCGGACTTTGCCCTTGGGCCGCGCCCGGCTCCACGCCCAGAACGGCCCGATCGTCGATCCAGAGCGATGCGCCGGTTGCGACAGTCAGCTATGCGGACCTCAACATCACCGCGCCGGCCGGACGCCATGCGCTCGAAGGCCGCGTCGCCCGCGCGGCCGCCAAGGCCTGTGCCTCGAGAACGAGCGGCAATCGGTCAGTCGAAGTTGCGCTGGCACAGCGGCACTGCTTGTCGTTCGCGATGGCCAGGGCGCGCATCGACATCGATCTCGCGGTCGCTCGCGCCGGAACCCAGCTCGCGTCGGCGCGGACGATCACGGTCGCCGTGCCGTGAATCGACTCCCCAGCCGGCCGGTGGCATCCTCCCACGCCTGCTACCGGCCGGCGCGTCCTCGAACAGGAGGAAGGCCATGGAACCGCAGCTCAAGCGCATCGCAATGCTGCTTTTCGACGGGTGTGACCTGCTCGATTTCGCCGGGCCTGCCGGCGTGTTCCATTCCGCCGCGCGCCACCTCATCCGAACCGGCCAAACGTCGGAGATGCTCTATGTCGTCGATCCTCTGTCGATCGAGGCGGTCGCATCACGACCGAGCAGAGGATTGTCGTCGAGACTTCCAAGGCAGCCAGAACCTGCCCGCCGGCCAGCTACGATACGCTGATCGTTACCGGCGGAGTGATCGACCACGGAGCTGCGACCAGCGCCTTCCCGCCTGGGTCAAGGCCAATTACCGCAAAGCGCCTCGCGTCGCGTCGGTCTGCTGCGGCGCGTTCATCCTCGCTGCCGCCGGACTTTTGAACGGACGGCGCGCGACGACCCATTGGGAAGACTGCGGGCATCTGCAGGAATCCTTCCCCGACATCGATGTCCGTCCGGACTTCGATCTATATCCAGGACGGCGCCATCTGGACTTCCGCCGGAATCACCTCGGGAATCGACATGGCTTTGGCCATGGTCGAGGAGGATTACGGACACGCGCTCGCGCTCCTCGTCGCCCGCAACCTCGTCGTGTTCATGAAGCGCCCCGGCGGCCAGTCGCAGTTCAGCGCCCCGCTTCAGTCGCAGTCGATCGAAGGGCCGCTCGGCTCGGTCCTCGGCTGGATCGTCGAGAATCCGTGTGAGGATCTGAGCACCGAGCGGCTGGCCGAACGCGCCAACATGAGCCTTAGGAATTTCTTCCGGGCCTTCGAATCCGCGACCGGCACCTCGCCCGCCGATTGGGTCGAAATGGCCCGCACCGAGGTCGCCAAGCGACTTCTCGAGGAAGGCCCCGACAAGGTCGAGCAGGTCGCCTACAAGTCCGGCTTCTCGAGTTACGAGCAGATGCGCAAGGCGTTTGCTCGCCGAGTCGGCGCCAGTCCCACCGAATATCGCTCACGCTTCGCCCGTCGCCAGATCGCCGAGCAGCCGGCAACGTTTGCGCCCTTGTTCTACGGCTACATCCAGCCCGAGACCGCCCCGGAGACGCTTCAGTAAGCAGCCCCTGCGGCTGGCGGCGGCATTGCGAGGAACACTTCGTTAAGCGGCTTGGTTTCGGGGAGGATGTAGACGATCCCCGACCTGCCCTTGAACAACGGCTTCACGACCTTCGCATAGAAGACCGTCGGGACGTTGATGCAGCCGAAGGTGATGCGATTGTCGGCGGGCGACGGCGAATTCAGCCGCTGCAGCCGCCGCTGCTTCTTGTTGGTGGTGATCACCGCATGAAGCGAGATCGCGGTCGGATAGTCGACCCACAGCACGTCCCGTCCGCCTGCCGCATGTCCGAAGCTGGCGACGAAGCGTCCGGCGGGGGTCGTCCGGTCACTGACCGGAATGTCGGAAAGCTCGCGGTCACCGGCTTCCGGTTCGGAATGGTCGCCCCGAGTGATTCCGACCAGCACGGGCGCCGCACCCACGAGCCGCGGGCTGCGATCGAAGGCTAGGACCTGGGCTCCGATCTTGTCGACGACCATGAACGGCATCCCGTTATTGTCATGCGACGCAATTACCCAGTCGGCGACCTGCCAGGCGTCGCTGGATGCGACCAGCGCTGTTGGCTTGGTCACGGATTTGCGGTGAGCGGGGGCGCGCGCGGCCTGCGCGGACGCGGAAACAAAGGCAAGGCCGCCTATCGCTGCCGCCAGCAAACCACGCTTCACCTTCAGTTCGCCTCCGCGGCAGATGGAAACGGCGAGTTTAGCCGCGCGGCCTCTTCCTCGCCAGCTGCTGCTCGATGCTGTCGACGCGGCCGGTCAACTGATCGATCCGCCGGTTGGCCTGCTGTGCCGAACCCATCGCGGCCTGGGCGGTCTGGCTGGCCTGATTCGCAGTGCCATCGACCTGGTTCACCCAGTCTCCAGCGCGTCGATCCGCTGGTTCACTATGGCGATGTGCTGGTTGACGTAATCCTCAGTAGCGCAACCGCTCAAGGACAGGCCCGCGCCGCTGAGGGCAGTCATTAGGATGAGAGTTTTCTGCATTGCCTTCCTCCCGACTTCGGAGGCGGGCGACAATGGGCGCTAGGCAGATAATCTGTATCGGTAAAAAGCCCGAATTGGGCCGGGACGAAATTTGACTTTTCACGACGTCGCTAGGGAACGAGCACAGTGTCCTTCGCTTCGGCCAGCGTCTTAGGGTAGTCCAGCGTGTAGTGGAGCCCGCGGCTTTCGTGCCGCGACAGCGCGCTTCGGATGATGAGGTCGGCGACCTCCACGAGGTTGCGCAGCTCGATGAGGTCCGGCGTGACTCGGAAGTGAGCATAATAGTCCCGCACTTCCTGCCGGAGCATGTCGATCCGGTGCTTGGCGCGCTCGAGACGCTTCGTTGTCCGGACGATGCCGACATAGTTCCACATGAAGCGCCGGATCTCGCCCCAGGTCTGGGTGATGACGACCTCCTCGTCGCTGTCCGTCACCCGGCTCTCGTCCCAAGCGCGGATCGCTGGGACGGCCGGAAGCGAATCCCAGGTGGCGATGATGTGCTTCGCCGCGGCTTCGCCGAACACGAGGCACTCGAGCAGGCTGTTCGACGCTAGCCGGTTGGCTCCGTGCAGTCCCGACTGCGTCGCCTCGCCCGCGGCATAGAGTCCCGGCGCATCGGTGCGTCCATCGAGATCCACCAGCACGCCGCCGCAGGTGTAATGCTGCGCCGGCACCACAGGGATCGGCTCTTTTGTGATATCGATGCCGAGGCCGATCAGCTTCTCGTAGATGTTCGGGAAATGCTCGCGGACGAACTCGGGCTCGCGGTGTGAGATGTCGAGGAACACATAGTCGAGGCCGTCGCGCTTGATCTCGGCGTCGATGGCGCGGGCGACGATGTCGCGCGGCGCGAGCTCTCCGCGCTCGTCATAGTCCGGCATGAAGCGGTGCCCGGTGATCGGGTGCTTCAGGATCCCGCCCTCGCCGCGCACTGCCTCGGTGATCAGGAAATTCTTGACCTCGAGATTGTAGAGACAGGTCGGATGGAACTGCATGAACTCCATGTTGGAGATCCGGCAGCCGGCCCGCCACGCCATGGCAATCCCGTCGCCGGTCGCTCCGCGAGGAGCAGTCGAATAGAGATAGGCCCGTCCCGCACCGCCGCTGGCGAGGATCGTCGCTCGCGCCGTCAGGGTTTCCACCCGCTTCTTCTTGCGATTGTAGGCGTAGAGGCCGTGCACCGCGCCGCTGGTCGAAAATTGGGTGGCATGGCGCCCGGTGACGAGATCGATCGCAACCATGTCGGGCACCATCCTGATGTTAGGATGCTTCGCCGCTGCGGCTTCGAGCGCCTGGCTGATCGCCCACCCGGTTGCGTCGGCGACATGAACGATTCGCCGATGGCTGTGCCCACCCTCCCGGGTGAGGTGAAGCGCATTGCCCTTCCATCGCGAACGGCACGCCAAGGTCAATCAGGCGAGCGATCGCCGCCGGCGCATGCTCGACGACATGCTCGACCACCGTGCGGTCGTTGAGCCCGGCGCCGGCGATCATCGTGTCGTTGATGTGCGCTTCGAAGCTGTCGCCTTCCTCGAGCACGGCCGCAATTCCGCCCTGCGCCCGAGCGCTGGCGCTGTCGCCGAGCGCGCCCTTGGCGATGACAGCGACCCTGTGCTTCTCGGCGAGGTTCAGCGCTGCGGTCAGCCCGGCCGCGCCTGATCCGACGATCAATACTTCGGTATCGATGCTCACGCGGCTTCCTGCTCCGCCGAAGTGAGGCTGAGGAACACGTCCTCGAGATCGGGGTCGCGGGTCGAGACATCGACGATCGCGTGGCCGTCCGCGGTCAGCGCGTTCAGTACCTGCCCTGCGTTCACCTTGTCCTTGCGATAAGTGATCTCGAGCGTCCGCTCGTCGAGCAGCGCGATATTCTCGAAGCAGCTGTTGGTGGGGACTTGCGAGATGTCCCGGTCGAAGGTGACGACGACTGCTTTCTCCTGCGCTTTCGCGACCAGGTCGCGCGTCGGCTCATTGGCGATGACCCGACCGTGATTGATGATCGCAATGCGGTCGCACAGCTCCTCCGCTTCCTCGAGATAATGCGTCGTCAGTACGATGGTGACGCCCTGCGCGTTGAGCTTGCGCACATAGTCCCAAAGCTGCCGGCGAAGCTCGACGTCGACGCCTGCGGTCGGCTCGTCGAGCACCAGGATCGGCGGTGAATGGACCATCGCCTTCGCGACCAGCAGCCGCCGCTTCATCCCGCCCGACAAGGTCCGCGAATATGCGTTCGCCTTGTCGGTCAGGTGCATGGCGGCGAGCAGCTCATCGCTTTTCCGCTCCGACGCTGGAATTCCGTAAAGGCCGGCCTGGATCTCGAGCGTCTCGCGCGGCGTGAAGAAGGGATCGAAGATGATCTCCTGGGGGACGACGCCGATCGACCGCTTCGAATTGCGCGGGTGCTCGTCGATGTCGAAGCCCCAGAGCGTGACGTTCCCGCTCGATTTTCGTGACCAGTCCGGCGAGGATGTTGATCAAGGTCGATTTGCCGGCGCCGTTTGGGCCCAGCAGGCCGAAGATTTGCCCGCGGGGAACGTCGAAGCTGACCTCGTTCAGCGCCCGCTTGCCGCCGGCGTAGGCCTTGCTCAGCTCTTTGATGCTGATTGCCGCTTCGTCCATCGCCAGCCGCATAGGGTTGCCGGCGCGGCGCGACAAGCAAGCAAGGCGAATCCACAAGGGTGGTTGCGGCGATTGGTGAACAATCGATCACCAGTGTCAGCCGACGCCTTGCAGCGCATCGCGCAGATAACGGTAAGCATTGTGATTCAAGGTAAAAGTCCCGTGCACCAAATATCTTGAACGCATGGAGAGGCGGCTGCGCGATCATGGCTTCCGAGATCGGGCCGTGCCTGCCAGGGGAATTCAAGTGAAGTTGAGTAAGTATCTCATCGCCGCGGCGATCGCGGCCACGGCCCCGAGCGTGTCTTCGCCGGCGAATGCGGCGCCCGTGACGGCGGCGCAGGACGCTCACGGCAAGGTCCTCATCCTCGTGCCGCTGACGCTCACGAAGCTTGCCGACCTCGATTTCGGCACGGTAATCCCCTCGCCGGTGTCGGGAACGGTTACGATCAATGCGACGACCGGAAAGCGCAGCCTGACCGGGGGCGTTGGCGACTATCCGAGCGACGTCGGTCACCGTGCTTATTTCGGAACTGCCGGCTCGCCTGCGCAGCTGGTCTTCGTCGCAGTAACTCCTCCGGCGCAGCTGACGAGCACGACGAATCCGAGCGACGCGATTCCCGTGCTCGCGCTGACTCTCGACGGCTCGCCGGTCCGCTTGATCGATCCGGTCACCCGGACTTTCTTCTTCGGCCTGGGGGGAGTTATCCAGATCAACGCGAACCAGCCGGACGGTACCTACAAATCGACCTTCGACGTCACTACCATCTACCTCTGATGCGCCGAGGTTGAATGGCGGGTGGCGCATTGCTACCTCGCTGGCATGCCGTCGCAAATTCCGCCGCCCGAGGTGATCCGAGTCAAAACCGTCCAGGTCGCTTGCGACGGCTCGGGTGAAGTGACGCCGGAGCTCGGCCACCCGCGCGTCTATCTCAGGATCGAGCCGGACACCGGCTTTGTCGAATGCGGTTATTGCGACCGTCGCTTCGTCCTTGAAGGCGGACCGGCGGACCAGCCGGCATGACCTCCCTGACCCTCGCCAATTCCTTTACCGGAACCTCGATCCGGACTCGGCTCGTCGGCTCGCCCAGACTCATCTGCGCCACACGACGACGGCGAGCTTTACCTCCAATATGCGGCGAGCGAGGCGTTCGGCTTCGATGACGGCCGGCTGAAGACCGCCGATTATCACAGCAGCTCGGGCTTCGGCCTGCGCGCAGTGAGCGGCGAGACGACGGCGTTCGCCCATGCCAATGAGATCAGCGAAGCTGCGATCGAGCGCGCGGCGGCGACGCTCAAGCTTCTCGACCCCCGCACGGCATCGCCGTCTGCGCAGCCGCAGCGCACCAATCAGTCGATGTACGGCGCCGACGATCCGCTGAGCCTTGTCCCGTTCGCGGAGAAGGTCCGGCTCTGCCAGCAGATCGATGCCCTGGCCCGCGCGCGGGATCCGCGCGTTGTCCAGGTCAGCGTCAGCCTGTCGGCAAGCTGGAGCGTGGTCGATATCGTTCGCGCCGGAGGATTCGTCGCGTCCGACGTTCGGCCGCTCGTTCGTCTCGGTGTTCAAATCGTCGCCGAGCAGAATGGACGCCGCGAAACCGGCCACCACGGCCTCGGCGGACGTTATCTCTACGGGAAGTTGTTCGAAGAGGCGGAGTGGAACCGGGCCATCGATATTGCACTCGCGCAGGCGCTGACGAACCTCGAATTACTCGCCGCTCCGGCGGGTGAGATGCAGGTTGTGCTCGGCCCGGGATGGCCGGGCGTCCTTCTTCACGAAGCGGTCGGTCACGGGCTGGAAGGCGATTTCAACCGCAAGGGCACGTCGGCCTTTTCAGGCCGGATCGGTGAGCGCGTCGCTGCCCCTGGAGTCACGGTCGTCGATGACGGCGCGATTGAGCAACGCCGTGGATCGCTGACGATCGACGACGAGGGCACGCCGACCGGCCGCACCTGCCTGATCGAGGACGGCATTTTGAAGGGCTATCTTCAGGACCGGTTGAACGCTCGCCTGATGGGCATGGAGCCGACCGGCAACGGCCGTCGCGAGAGCTTTGCCCATGCCCCGATGCCACGCATGACCAACACCTTCATGCTCGCCGGCAACGACAATCCCGGCGAGCTTGTCGAGCGGGTGAAGGACGGCATTTACGCCAAGAGCTTCGGCGGCGGTCAGGTCGACATCACCAGCGGCAAGTTCGTTTTTTCGTGCACGGAAGCCTACCGAATCCGTGGCGGCAAGATCGCCGAGCCGCTCAAAGGCGCGACTCTGATCGGCGACGGACCCACGGTCCTCACCCGGGTCAAGGGGATCGGCAACGATCTCGAGCTCGACGAAGGCGTCGGCGTTTGTGGCAAGGCGGGCCAGAGTGTGCCTGCCGGCGTTGGCCAGCCGACTTTGCTCATTGACGGCCTGACCGTTGGAGGCACGGCCGCGTGAGCGGCGACTGGCGCGCCGAGGTTCTCAAATTCTGGTTCGGCCTCGAGCCCAAGCAGTGGTGGAAAACGGACCCCGCGCTCGACCATCAGATCAAGCAGAATTTCCTCAAGGCTCTGGTTCGAGAAGCGGCAGCTGCCGCCCGAATCGTTCCTGACGGATCCGCTGGCCGCGGTCGCGGCGGTGATTCTTTTCGACCAGTTTCCTCGAAACATGTTCCGCGGGCAGGCAGAGACTTATGCGACCGATCCGCTGGCCCTCGCGATCGCCAAGGGTGCTGTTGAGCGCAAGTTCGACGAGGAGCTCGCGCCGGAAGAGCGCAAGTTCCTCTTCATGCCGTTCCAGCACAGCGAGAAGCTCGACGATCAGAATCAGGCGGTGCTTCTGTTCACCGCGCTCGGTGACGATCACCAGCTCGGCTACGCGAAGCACCACCGTGACATCATCGAGAAGTTCGGCCGATTCCCGCACCGCAACTCGGTTCTCGGACGCCCGTCGCGACCGGAGGAAGTCGCCGCTGGCGCGGACAAACCCTGGTGACGGACATCGTCGAAGCGGCTCGTTACAATAGCCGCGTCGAAGCCGATCTTGCGCGCTTGTATCTCGAAAGCGAGGGCATTGCCGCGGTGCTGTTCGACGCGGACATCAACAATGTCTTCGGCTGGTTTTACACCTTAGTCTTGCCGGTGCGCCTTATGGTTCTCGATGAAGACCTTGCCGAAGCGAGGAAGCTCTTGGGCGACTACAGGTCTTAGAGCAGATGTGCGATCGGGCTCGGGTCGAATCCCGCAGCCGTTAGCCGCTGGTGTACTTCTTCGGATGACGCGCCTTCGTCACGATGGGCGAGCGCGCACGCGAACGCGGATCGGTTCCCGGAACGGCAGAAGGCGAGGAGCTTGCCGCCCTCCGCCTCGCGCCACGCCTTCTGCATTTCCTCGACATCCGCGGGCCCGATGCCACGAATGATCGGCACGAAATGATAGGCGATGCCCGCCTGCGCTGCGGCCTCTTCGATATCCGAAGCGAAAGGCTGGCCGTCCTCCTCCCCGTCGGGGCGGTTGTTGACCAGCACCGTCACGCCCTGCGCCGCCAGCCCGGCAACCTCATTCGGAGCGATTTGGCCGCTCACCAAGGTCCGCTCGTCGAGCTGGCGGATCATTGGCCTATCCCCTTTCGCCCGGCTTCGGGCTTGTCGCTGGAGCTGCGGGCGGGGGTGGTGGCGCCGCAGCCGGAGCTGCAGGCGCCGCTCCCTCGCTGCCGAGACCGTAGAAGTCGAGATACGGCTGGATTTGCGGATCATGACCGGCCCAGGCGCGATACATCTCCGCATATTCGAGCGTATTGCCTCGCGACAGAATCATGTCTCGGAAACGCTGGCCGTTGGCGCGCGTCAGACCGCCATGCTGCTCGAACCAGGCGAAGGAATCCTGGGCCAGCATCTTGGTCCACGGGTAAGCGTAATAGCCGGCCGAATAACCGTTGCTCCAGATGTGCAGGAAGTAGTTGGTCCGGTAGCGTGGCGGGACGTCCCTTACGTCATAGCCGCTCTTCGCCAGCGCGTCGGCCTCGAACTTGTCCACGTCCTGGAGCGGCGCATCCGCGGGCAGCGAGTGCCAATCGAGGTCGAGGTGCGCTGCCTCGAGCACCTCGCCGACCTCATAGCCCTGGTTGAAGGTTCTCGCGGCGAGGATCTTCTGCACAAGATCCTGCGGGATCGGCTGGCCTGTTTTGTAATTCACTGCATAGTGCGAGAGCACTTTCGGATCGAGCGCCCAATTCTCGTTGAACTGCGATGGGAACTCGACGAAGTCGCGCGCGACGTTGGTGCCCGAAAGGGTCGGATAAGTCTGCGCGGCGAACATTCCGTGAAGCGCGTGCCCGAACTCGTGGAACAGCGTCGTAACATCGTCCCAGCTGATCAGCATCGGCTGGCCCGCCGCCGGCTTGGTGAAGTTCTGGACGTTGAACACGACCGGCTTCGTTCCGCGCAGATATGACTGGTTGACGAGGTTCGACATCCACGCGCCGCCGTTCTTATTGTCCCGCTTCCACGGGTCGATCATGAAGATCGCAAGCGGCTTGCCATCGGCGTCGGTGACGTCGAACACCCGCATGTCCGGGCTCCAGGTCGGGATGTCGTGGCGTTCCTTGAACGTCAGCCCGTAAAGCTGGTTGGCGGCATAGAAGACGCCGTCCTCGAGCACGCGGTTGAACTCGAAATATTGCTTCAGCTGGTCGCTGTCGATCGCGTAGCGCTGCTTGCGGATTTGTTCGGCATAGAAGTTCCAGTCGGCCGCCGTGGGCTGGAAATCGGCACCTTGCGACTTGGCGAGCGCGACGATGTCCGACCATTCATGTTGCTCCTTGGCAGCAACGGCTGGGGCCAGACGGTCGAGGAAGCCGATTGCCGTCGCACGATCCTTCGCCATCTGGTCGTAGAGTGTATAGTCGGCCCAGTTCGGGTCGCCGAACAGCGCGGCCTTCTGCGCTCGCAGCTTGGCGAGCTCCTGGATGATCGCCCGGGTGTCGTTCGCATCGCCATGCTCGGCGCGGTTGAGGCTCGCGTCGAGCAATTGCTGGCGCGTGGCATGGCTGGTGAGGCTGGCGAGTGCCGGCTGCTGCGTCGTGTTCTGCAGCGAAACCACATAACCGTCGACCTTGCGCGCCTTCGCAGCATCGGCCGCGGCGTTGATCTGGTCATCGCTGAGGCCAGCGAGCGCGGAACGATCCGTAACATGGAGCGCGCTCGCCTTCGAGGCGGCGAGCAGCTTCTGCGTGAAATCGGTCTGGAGCGTGCTGAGCCTCTTGTTGATCGTCTTCAGCTCGGCCTGCTTTGCAGGCGGTAGCTCGGCGCCGGCATGGACGAATTGCTTGTAATAGACGTCCAGAAGCTTTGCTTGCTCAGGGTTGAGGTTCAGGCTCGCCTGGTTGTCGTGCAGCGTCTTGAAGCGCTGGAACAGCTTCTCGTTGAGGTAGATGAAGTCGTTGTGGGCGGCGAACAGCGGCGCGGTTTTGGAATCCGTCGCCTGCAGCGTGTCGTTGGTGTTCGCGCCATTGACGGCGTTGAAGGCGAGGCCGGCGCGCTCGAGCAATGCCCCTGAGCGCTCCATTGCGACGACCGTATTCGCAAACGTCGGCGCCGCGGGATTGTTGGCGATCGCAAGCACTTCCTGCTTCTGCTGGGCCATTCCGGCGAGCAGGGCGGGGAGGTAATCCGAGTCCCTGATCTTCGAAAAATCGGGCGTCTGGAACGGAAGCGTGCTCGGCTGGGCGAACGGGTTGGACGCCGGAAGTGTCGCCGAAGCGGAGGCGGCCTTCTTGGCAGGGGCTGCAAGAACGGGTGTCGCGGTCGTGGCCATCGCCACTGCTGCGGACGCGAGCAGAAGTTTACGGATCATATTTCTCCCCAGGAAGTCAATCACTTGCCGCCGTAGATAGCTTGGCTTGCACGGGACTGAATGAATCAGCCCGCGGCAGCGACTGCGGCGATCATTGCGCTCCCATAGCGTTCTAGCTTGGTTCGGCCAACGCCGTTCACTTTCGCAAGTTCGGAAAGATTGGTTGGGCGGGCGGCGGCGATCTCGCGGAGCGTCGAATTGTGAAAGATCACATAGGCCGGAACCTTGGCTTCTGCGGCGAGCGTCCGGCGAGCTTCACGCAGGGCATCGAACAGTGGATCCAGCGGACCTCTTTCGCTCCGCCGAGCGCGCTTGCCCTTTGGCGGAACGGCGATCACCAGCTCCTGCTCGCCCTTGAGGATTGGGCGCGCAGCCGGCCCGAATGAGAGGCCGCCATAAGCGTCGGTGCGAAGCGCGTCGCGAGCGATCAGTGCGCGCGCGACCGGACGAACCAGCGCAATCTCCTCGTCTGACGCGATCCCGAATACGGACAGCCGATGGTGGCCGAAACTATGAACCTTGTCGGTCTCCTTGCCCGCGAGGACGTCCGCGAGATGCGCGACGCCGAAGCGCATTTCGGTTCGAAATGCGGCGGAGAGCAATTTGCGCGCGACTTCAGTCGCATCGATCGTCGCCGGCGGATCGAGGCAATTGTCGCAATTGCCACACTCTTCCGCCGGGTCTTCCCCAAAATGGCGGAGCAACACGGCTCGGCGGCATAGCGGAGTTTCGACGAGCGCTGCGAGGGCATTCAGCCGCTCGCGCTCCGCCGGTCGCCGCTCGGACTCGACTTCCTGCTCGACGCGCTGCCGCGCCCGAGCGAAATCCTGCGCAGTCCAGAACAGCCACGCCTCGGCCGGCTCGCCGTCGCGGCCGGCTCGCCCGGTCTCCTGATAATAGGCCTCGATGCTCTTCGGTATCGCGGCGTGCGCGACCAGCCGGACATCGGGCTTGTCGATGCCCATGCCGAACGCGACCGTCGCCGCGATCACCATCTCCTCGGAATTGCCGAAGGCGACCTGGTTGCGCGCGCGGACCTGCGGCTCGAGTCCTGCATGATAGGGCAAAGCGGGACGGCCGTCGCGGGCGATCTGCTCGGCGATCTTCTCCGCCTTGTCGCGGCTCGGCGCATAGACGATCGCTGAGCCTGGAAGCGTCGCCAGAAGGTCACGCAGCTGCTTCGCTGTCTGCTCCCGATGCCGGACGTGATAACGGATATTCGGGCGGTCGAAGCCGGCGACGATTAGCCCGTCTTCAGGGATCCCGAGCTGGGTGAGGATGTCGAACTCGTGTGCGGTGGTCCGCAGTCGCCGTCAGTGCGAGGCGCGGCACTTCCGGATGATCGTCGAGAAGCGCTTTCAGCTTCCGATAGTCGGGTCGGAAATCGTGGCCCCACTCGCTGACGCAATGCGCTTCGTCGATCGCGATTAGCGCGAGGTCCACCCGGTCGATCAGCCGCCGGAATCCATCGAGCGTTGCGCGCTCGGGCGCAACGTAGAGCAGGTCGAGATCGCCGTTGCGGAACCGCTCGATGGTCCGCTCGCGATCGCTGTCGGCGCTGGTCAGCGAGGCCGCTCGGATGCCGATCGCTTGTGCACTTCGGATCTGGTCGTGCATCAGCGCGATGAGCGGCGAGATGACAAGCGCTGTGCCTTCGCGCGCGAGCGCCGGGAGCTGGTAGCAAAGCGACTTGCCTGCACCCGTCGGCATGACCCCCAGCGTGTGATTGCCGGCGAGAACGCGTCCGATCACCTGCTCCTGAACGCCGCGGAACTGGTCGAAGCCGAAGGTCTGTTTGAGGATCGAATGCGGGTCGGTCATCTACTCAACTGTCCAGCGGACCGAGTGCGCCGCAGGTCACTGCAGTAGCGCGGCGGGACTGGGGCGGCTAGCCTCTGCTCGATGCTTCGATCCCGCCTTACGCGCCGCGGCATGCTCGCCGGCGGCTCGGCAAGCCTCATCGCCGCCGCGGCTCCGCGAAAGCACTTTTCAGCGCACGACTGGCATGCGCTCGGCAACGACGTTCGGCGAGAAATGCGCTGGTCCTGGCACAACTATCGGCAGCATGCGTGGGGCAAGGATCAGATCAAGCCGATCAGCGGTGGCTCGGAAGGCTTTCCGCTCAAAAATCATCACCTCGGACTATCGCTTATCGAAGCGCTCGACACGCTTTGGGTCATGGGCCTCGACGAGGAATTCCGCGACGGCGTAGATTGGGTGAAGCGCAATCTCGACTTCGACGTCGACGGCGAGGTCTCGGTCTTCGAAACCTCGATCCGACTGGTCGGCGGCCTGCTGTCCGCATGGCATGCGTGCGGCGATCCGGTGCTGCTCGCGAAGGCGCGCGATTGCGCCGATCGCCTCCTCCCGAGCTTCGCGGAGTCTCCGCTCGGAATCCCGCACCGCTTCATCAATCTCCGGACGGGAGCGTTGCGCGGACAGGAAACCAACCCGGCCGAGACTGGCACCTTCATTCCCGAATTCGGGTTCCTCAGCCAAGCCACCGGTGACGATCGCTATCGGAAAGCGGCGAAGAAGGCTCTGGTCTCGATGTTCGAGCGGCGCTCGAAGATAGGCCTTCTCGCCGACTCGATGGATTGCATGACTGGCGAATGGAAGAGCCGCCGCGCGACCATCGGGCCGCCGTCGGACAGCTATTACGAATATCTGTGGGACGGCTGGGACCTGCTCGGCGACCGCGACTGCCTCGCCATGTATCGCACTTGCACCGCCGCCATCCTTCGGCACCAGCCGCAGACAATTGGCGGCCGCTTGTGGTTCGTCGACGTCGATTTCGAAACCGGCAAAGAGGATCAACTGGGAGCAGGACGAGCTGTCGTCCTTCTACGGCGGTCTACTCGCTCAGGGAGGTGCCGTCCGCGAAGGCGCGACCTATACCCGCAGCTGGGCTGATGTTCAGAACCAATTCGGAGTGCTTCCGGAAGAATATGACGCAGCGACGCGGCAAGGTGCTTGAGCGCCACCAACTCACTGAGACCCGAGCTTGCCGACGCGGCCTTCAACCTCTGGCTGCTCGACCGGCGTGAGGAATGGCGGATCGTCGCGCGCGACCATTATCTCGCGATGAAGCGGTGGAACAAGACGCGCTACGGCTATGCAACGCTTGCCGATGTCACCGCCAATCCAAAGCTGCGGAGCGATCATTGCCCGGGCTATTGGTGGTCGGAGCAGATGAAATATTACTTATCTCATCTTCTCCGACACGCCGCGGTTCGACTACCGGCGAAACTATCTCAGCACCGAAGGGAACGTCCTGCGCGGCTTCCGCCGGCGCTGATTATTCGGCCGCTTCGGCGGTCTCCTCGGCAAGCCGCTCGGCGGCCTGGCGATACCAGAGGTCGGCGTAGAGCCCGCCGTTCTCGAGCAATTCCTCATGCGTGCCGCGCTCCGCGACCTGGCCATTGTCGAGCACGACGATCTGGTCGGCATTGACGATCGTCGAGAGGCGATGCGCGATCATGATCGTCGTGCGGCTCTTCGCGACTCGGTCGAGTGTATTCTGGATCTCCTCCTCGGTCCGGCTGTCGAGCGCGCTCGTCGCTTCGTCGAGGACCAGGATCGGCGGGTCCTTGAGCAGCGTTCGAGCGATCGCGACGCGCTGCTTCTCGCCGCCCGAGAGCTTGAGGCCGCGCTCGCCCACCATCGAATTCATAGCCTTCCGGGAGGGCCGCGATGAAGCGGTCGATCGCCGCTCCGCGCGCGGCCCTTTCGATCTCTTCCTGTGTCGCCCCGCTCGCGGCCGTAGCCGATGTTGTAGCCGATCGTGTCGTTGAACAGAACGGTGTCCTGGGGGACGATGCCGATCGACAGCGCGCAGGCTGTTTTGCGTCGACTTCGGCAATATCCTGGCCGTCGATCGCGATGCGGCCCGACGTCGGATCGTAGAAACGGTAAAGCAGCCGAGCGATGGTCGACTTGCCGGCGCCCGATGGGCCGACGATCGCGCAGCTCGTTCCTGCAGGAATGTCGAGGTCGAGGCCCTTGAGGATCTCGCGTCCCTTCTCATAGCCGAAGTGAACATCCTCGAAGCGGACGTTGCCGCGGCTGACCTCGAGCGGCCGGGCGGCCGGCGCAGTCGGTCACCTCAGCCGGCGTGTCGACGAGGTTCCACATCGCCTCCATGTCGATCAGCCCCTGCCGGATCGACCGATAGACCCAGCCGAGCATGTCGAGCGGACGGAAGAGCTGCAGAAGCATGGTGTTGACGAAGACGACGTCGCCCGCGCGTGAATCGGCCGCGGCTCCAGCCCCAGACCGTGTAAGATCATCGCTCCGGCCATCATCAGGTTGGTGATGAAGCGCCTGGCCGATGTTGAGCCACGCCAGGGAAACCTCGTTGCGGACCGTTGCTCGCGCGAAAGCGGCGATGGCTTCGTCGTAGCGCCGCGTCTCGCGCTCTTCGGCGTTGAAATATTTGACCGTCTCGTAGTTCAGCAGGGAGTCGACGGCGCGGCCGATCGCCTTGTTGTCGACATCGTTGAGCTGCCGCTGCAGCTCGGCCCGCCACTCGGTGACCCGCCGGGTGAAGAGGATGTAGATCGCCATCATCGCCAGCGTCGCGGCGACGAGCCCCGGGCCGAACTTCACGAAGAAGATGATGCAGGCCGCGGTCAGCTCGATCAGCGTCGGGCCGATGTTGAACAGGAGGAAATAGAGCATCATGTCGATGCTCTTCGTTCCGCGCTCGACGATCTTGGTCAGCGAGCCGGTGCGCCGCTCGAGATGGAAGCGCAGCGACAGGTCGTGGATGTGGCGGAAGACCGTCGCCGGCAAGCCGGCGCGCGGCATCCTGCCCGACCTTCTCGAAAATGGCATTGCGCAGATTGTCGGAAAGGACGCCGGCGAAGCGCGCCGCCGCATAGCCGAGCGACCAGCATCGCGACGACAGCGAACGGCTGTCGCGTGCGCCGACATGCCGTCGACCACCGCCTTGTAGGCGAAAGGCATCAGCAGCACCGCCGCCTTGCCGGCAAGCACGAGAACCAGTGCGGCGACGACGCGCACCTTCAGCTCGAGCTCGCCCTTCGGCCAGAGCATCGGCAGGAAGCGCCACAGCGCGCCGAAGCCCGGCTCGCCTCTCTTCTCCTTCCGGCTGTCGCGCTGTGGCCATCGGCACCTAGGTAGGAATGCAGATCGTCCGCAGCAAACGAATGCGAAACGTATGCGATGGAACCGCGCGCGAAAATCGGTGGTTAAAACAGCATCTTAGGGGATGCTCCAATGGGACTTGGTTATTTCGTCATCGCAATCCTCGGCTGCGCCGACGGCGGCAGCACCTGCACGCCGGTCGCGACGCTCGAGACCCATTATGCGACCGAGGCGCAATGCTTGGCGGCGACCGGCGCGGCGCTCATAGAGAACAGCAATTTCGACTTTCCGACCCTCGTCGCGCGCTGCCGCGCCGGAGGCGACGAAGTCAGCCGACGCTCAGCGAGCTCGACCGCGGACAAGCGCAGTCGCGGGTGAGCCAGCGGCAAGCACTGGAACCCGGCGCGGGCCGGGGCGGTTCCGACAGGGGCCTCATGAATGAAGCCAATCACGCATCCAAGCGCCCGCAAGCCAAGTCCGCGCGTCGAGGCGTCGGCCGCAAGGCTGCCGGCTGAGCAGACTGAACCAGGCAACCGCCGACGAGTTCGAGCGCGAGGACATGGGAATCGCGCCAAAGGAGTAGGTCATGCAGGACAGCCGATGTCATGGAACCGATGGTCCACGAGGACCAGGAGCCCGGGCACGAAAGCAGGCTCGAGCCGAAGCCCGACTGGGAGCCGCGGTATCCGCGGATCCGGCCGGCTCAAGGGAAAGGTCGCGCTCGATCACCGGCGCCGACAGCGGCATCGGCCGGGCGGTCGCGGCATTGTTCGCCCGCGAAGGCGCGGACATCGCGATCGTCTATCTGTGCGAGCATGACGACGCCGCGAAGACGAAGCAGATCGTCGAGAAGGAAGGCCGCCGGGCGATCACCATCGCCGGCGACATCGGCGACAAGCAGTTCTGCGAGCAGCGCGGTCCGAGCAGACGGTCGATCAGCTCGGCAGGCTCGACATCCTCGTCAACAATGCCGGCGAGCAGCATTGCGACAAGGACATCACCGACATCGACGAGCAGCAGCTCCGGCGCACGTTCCAGACCAACATCTTCGGCATGTTCTTCATGACGCAGGCCGCGCGTGCCGCACCTCAAGCAAGGGCTCGGCGATCGTCAACTGCGACGTCGGAGACGACCTACAAGGGATCGCAGCTGCTGCTCGATTACAGCGTCGACCAAGGGAGCGATCGTCGGCTTCACCCGATCGCTCGCCAAGAATCTGGTGAAGGACGGGATTCGAGTGAACGCGGTCGCGCCAGGGCCGATCTGGACTCCGCTCAACCCGTCCGGAGGGCAGCCGAAGGAGAAGATTCCGGAATTCGGCAAGGACACGCCCATGGGGCGGCCGGGCCAGCCGAACGAAGTGGCGCCCGAGCTTCCTGTTCCTCGCCTGCGAGGATTCGAGCTACATGACCGGACAGGTGCTTCACCCCGACGGCGGGAACACGACGTCGAGCTGAACCCAGGGCCGAGACTGGCCATATATCGGCGCTACAAGTGTAGCTTGTCCGGTTTTGGACACTGCCTGCCGCAACTTTCCCCCAAATGGCGGTGAAAATTCCAAAGTACGGCGAATATCATCGGCATCGCGACAAGGCTTTTAATCGGCGCCACTGAAAAATAACGACTTTTTCAATTGGCACGCTCCCTGCATTGATCATGGCACGGCCCAATCGACGGGTCCGCAACGAGAAATGCAAAAGGGGATTAACCATGTTCGCTTCTTTCACTTCCGCCCGTCAGGCCGCCACCATCATCGCCGGCGCATTCATTTCCGCGCTTCTGCTCGTCTCGGCCGCAACCTCGCTGCCGATCGCGTGAAGCCACTTGACCAAGGGAAACACAAGATGAACGGACGTTTCCTGATCAACCGCGGCGACGCCAAGGTCATGGGCGTCGCCGCCGGTCTTGCCGATTATACCGGCATCGACCCGACCGTCGTCCGCCTGGGCTTCATCGCAGCGACGCTGGTCACCGGGCCCACTGATGATCTTCTTTTATTTGCTCGCAGGGCTGCTGGCGCCGCACCAATAGGCGCCAGCCGCTCTTTCCGCGCCCGCCGCGCGGATCATGATGTGCAGGTGTGACCCGATCCTTCAATCTCCAGCGCTTCGTCGATGCCCAGCAGGGCGTTTCGACGGCGCTGGCCGAACTGCAGCGCCGGCGCAAAGCGAAGCCACTGGATGTGGTTCATCTTCCCGCAGCTTGCAGGGCTTGGCCGCAGCCCGACCGCCAAATTCTATGGCATCGGGTCACTCGAGGAGGCGCGGGCCTATCTCGATCATCCGCTGCTCGGACCGCGCCTTAGCGAATGCGTCGAGGCGCTCCTGCCTTGGGCGGGAAGCGGACGCCGCGCAAATCATGGGCAGCATCGACGCGGTGAAGCTGCGCTCGAGCCTCACGCTGTTCGATCGGGAGTGCAGCCCGGCGGGCCTTTTCGGGACGCGGCTTCAACGATTTTCTTGACGGGAAGCGGGACGAGCGGACGCTCGCGCTTTTGAACGGCCTGCGCTAAGTCAGCGCACGAACCGTGCTCAGCCGATCCTAGAGGGAGACTCGTCATGCGCAAGCTTCTTGTTCGCACTCGTCGCCGCAGTCTTTCGTTGAGTACGCCGGCGGCAGCCGCGCTGAAGGCCGGCGGACAAGGCGCCCGACTTCACCACCACCGGCGCGGTTGGCGGCAAGGAGTTCAATCTGCACCTCGCCGACCAGCTGAAGAAGGGTCCGATCGTCCTCTATTTCTTCCCGAAGGCGTTCACCAGCGGTTGCACTGCCGAAGCGCATGCGTTCAGCGAATCGATCGGCGACTTCAAGAAAGCGGGCGCGCAGGTGATCGGCATGTCCGCAGACAACCTCGCGACGCTCCAGGAATTTTCGATCAAGGAATGCCGCAACAAGTTCCCAGTCGCGACCGCCGACGCCGACGTCCGCCAGGCCTATGATGTGGTCCTAAAGCAGAAGCCGGAATATGCGAACCGCACGTCCTACGTGATCGATCGCCATGGGAAGATTGTGATGGCCTACACCAATCTCGATCCGAGCGAGCATGTCGAACGGACGCTTGCGGCGGTCAAGGACCTGCAAAAGCACTAGAATTCAGGTGAAGTCGGCGTCGAAACGGCTCGGCAGCCGCCGGCAATGTCTCGCTTCTTGCGGCCGACGGATACGCTGATGTAATGACCTCCGAGCGACGCAGGTTCCGGGCCGAACGGCCAATATATCGATCAAGGTTGGGAACCGTTGCGCTCGCGGTTCGCTGTTGCGCCGCTCGACAATTGCGAGGGAAGCCAAGATGAAAACCCGGATCACACTGACTGCAGCCGCCATCGCCGCGCTGACCGCCTGCAACAATAACAGCAGTGCGAATGCGACCAACCAGGCGAACGCGGTTACGAACGCCGGTACCAATCTGAACGCTGGCGCAACGATGAATGCCGCGACGGGCATGAACGCCACGGACATGAACGCGACCAACATGAACGCGACGAATACCGGCGTGACCGACGTCAACGCCGCGGGCAACGCCACGACTAATCAATAGTCCGGCACGATTGCCGAGCAAGAGTGGGTGCCCGTGCGCGCGGGCGCCCCTTTTACGCGCGTCACTTCTGCGGCGGAATGTTCGCGACGTGTCGGTCGCGATTCCAGAGCTCGCAGACAACATCCAGCTTCATGCCGAGCGCCTTCGCCAACGCATCGGCGTCATCTTCTGCGTGGATTTCGTGCGCCCTCGCGAACCGCCCTTGGTCGTCGAGACAATAAAGCCGATATTCTGGCACGCGTGCGACCCCCTGAGGCCGGCTAATAGGACGGTTCCGCGGGCAAAATGAAATAACCCAAGTTAACGCGCGGCTTGGGGACGAGCCTCAGCAAATCGCCCTGGCCGCGCCCTCAATTCTGCTGCGGCTTATGAAGATCCTTCGTCATCGAATCCGTAATCGCGCTGCGCTGGGCGGACGTGTGCAGGTTACGTCTCGCGTCATAATAGCCGCGCAGGAACTCGAAATCCCACTGGGTCATGGTGATCGGGGCGGTGCCGCCGATAGGCACCTCGAGCACGTGGAGGATCGTCGGCGCGCCGGAATTGCCGAGGTGCGAGGGATCCGCGCCGGTCAGCAAGCGGATTGCGGCATAGTCGGCCAGCTGGGTTACCGTGAGACCCAGCAAGGCCCTGCGTTCAATGACGACGATGGCGCCGTCGAACTGCGGGCGAACGGGCTCCATGATCCTGGACGACCCGGCGATCGTGCGGTTGACCACCTGACCCACACTAGGATCGACGTCGAGATCCTTGCCGTCCTCGGTCATCGGCGGACCCTGGATCTGCCAGGCAGCCGCCGGGCCGAGCTGCTTCTCCAGAGCTCGGATCTCGGAATCTGTGATCCCAAAATCGTCGGCGCGGTGCTTTCGAAGCTCTTCCAGGAACGCCAGCTTCTCGGACGTCGCCACGACGAGGACGTTGGGCACGCAATGGTCGCCGCCGACCACGATGCCGATCGTTTTCGCGATCAGGCAAATCCGGGTTGCGACTGCATCAGCTTGGGTCCTTGGCAGGCCGTAGACCGCTGGGCACACGCTATGCTCGAACCGGCCGAGCTGCTGGTAGGACGGGATCTTGGTGAGCGCGCCGACGAAATCCTGGATGGACTGGCGCAACTCCTTTTGGCCGGTGACGACGATGGCCTCATCGCCGGGCGCTGCTGAGCTATGGGACTCCGGAGGGGGCTGTGCAGCGAGCGGCGCGGCCATTGTCGCGGCGATGAGCGACATCAGGACGTTCGTACGCATGTCACAACCTCTTCTCAGATATAGAGCGCCTCATCATCTCTACCCGAGCGGTGAGCGGCATGAGTAACGCCTAAGCATTTCCTGAAAAATCGTCGCTTGCCAGCGACATTCGACGAGCGGGAGCGCTAAATCTAGGTCCTGCACACGTCCGAACCGCCGCTCGACGAAAGGCGCGAGAAATTGTCGGGGTCGGTGCTGATCACGACGGAAGCATCGCAGCGCCTCAGCTGGAAGCGCACCTTGCGCGAGCGGAAGTCGAGCGAGATCCGCCGGAAATTCTCCAATATGTCCGTCCCGAGTAGCAAAGCGGGCTCTTCTCCAGGCCGAAGATCTTGAACGGCGGGACGTCAGCGAAGGCCATTGGAATGTTGCGCAGGGTGACGGGGCCGAGTTGCAGCTTCGGCGATGCGGGCGACCTGCATGTTGACCTCTTCGCCGGTCACTCCGATCACTGGGACGGTGATGAACTTGTCGCGGTTTCCGCGGATCAGCTTGTCGCGAAGGGCTAGGTTGCCGATCGTGATTTCGGACCCCGTGTCGATGATCGCGTCGAGGTCGTAGCCCGCCGCCCTTACATGGGTGAGGATCAGCTGGCCGCGCTGGCGCTTGGCGGTGATCACGATCTCGTCGGCGTAATGCTGCTCCGGGATGCTGGCATCCTCGACCTTGATCAGGTGCTTCTCGAAATCCATCATCAGGCGTTGCTGAACGAGTGCATCGATCCCGATCATGCCCTGGCCGCCCACGTCCACTTCCCGCAACGCAGGGAGTTCGAGGTCGCCGAAGGTGGTCGAACCCACGGTCAGCTGGTCGACCTTCACTCGGTCGACGACGTTGCGCGCGGTCATCCCGTCGAGGATCACGGGCGTTCCGAGAGGCAGCTGCAGGTCGTGTGCGATGCGCAGGCCGACGACCGATGTGTCGGCGCCGCTATCGACGATGAATTGATAAGGGCCGCGGCCGTTCACCCGCACGTCGACGCTGAGGCGCAACTCGATCTTCTTCGCCTTCACGTCCTGCCCTCCGACGGCGAGCGTCGGATCGAACACGGCGGGCGGCAGCGGCGCAACCTGCGGCGGAGTCGCCGGTGCGGGCCGCGGCTTCATGATCCTTGGAGGCTCGGCCGTCGTTCCGGCATAGGCATCGCCGGCGAATGCCACGCCGATCGCAAGGATCAGAACGCGGCGGAGCCTGGCCATCGATCCTCTCCTCAAGCGGTACATAGTTACTCTAACTCCCACGATCCGTTCACCGCCAGCGATTATAGACGCGCGGCCGGCATGTTCGACGAGGGAATGATGGTTCGGCCGGTTCCGAAACGTCGTGACGCCTACGGACGCGGTCGCCCCACATCGGGGTTTGACCCGATGGCGCCGCCCACCCGCAAGATTAGGGCTGGCGCGGGCAACCCTCCTTCGGGGGAACGAGAGATGCGCAAGCTTGCTGCGGAACTGATCGGGACCTTCTGGCTGGTATTCGGAGGATGCGGAAGCGCGGTGATCGCCGCCGCGTTTCCCGACGTCGGAATCGGCCTTCTGGGTGTCGCGCTGGCTTTCGGTTTGACGGTTCTGACCATGGCTTATGCGATCGGCCATATCTCCGGGTGCCATCTCAATCCGGCAGTGACCCTTGGACTGTGGGCCGGTGGCCGCTTCCCCGCCAAGGAAATACTCCCTTATTGGGCGGCGCAAGTGATCGGCGCGATCCTCGCTTCGGGCCTGCTGCTGTTCATCGCCAGCGGAGCTCCGGGCTACGATATCGCCTCCAACGGGCTTGCCCAGAACGGCTACGGCGACGGGTCGCCCGGCCATTATACGATGGTCGCGGGGCTGGCGTGCGAGGTCGTGCTGACGGCCGGCTTCCTGCTCGTCATCCTCGGCGCGACTGACAGCAGGGCGCCCTCCGGCTTCGCCGCGATCGCGATCGGACTCGCACTCACTCTCATCCACCTCGTCAGCATCCCCGTCACCAACACGTCGGTGAACCCGGCGCGGAGCACCGGCCCGGCCTTGTTCGTCGGCGGCCTCGCGCTTCATCAATTGTGGCTCTTCTGGGTAGCGCCGCTGATCGGCGGGGCGATCGGCGGCGCGCTTTACCGCGCGCTCTTCACCGAGGTGGCCGCGGAGCGCCCCGACATCACTGGGGATCAGCCGCTGGCGAGCTGACGCACCATCAACAGTAGGAGCCGCGCTCCCGAACCGCTATGACGCGCCGATCGGCGCGCATGCGCCCAGCAGGAGAGCCGCCGTGGCCAAGGGTCAGCAGAGATCGAACAAAGAAGCGCGCAAGCCGAAGAAGGCCAAGACGAAGAACATCGCCGCCAACCCCTCGCAAAAGACGGGCCAGCGGGGTCTGGAGCACCTCAAGAACGACTGAGCGCGGCGGGCGTGCGACCCGGGCTCACGCCCCGCGCATCGCTCATTTCTTGGCCGGTGAGCCCTTGAGCTCGACCAGTACCGCGTCCAGCGGCTTGTCGCTGACGTTCGTCGGCTTGTGCGCGCCGGCTGGGGCCCACACGGCCTCGCCCGGCTTGCCGCTCGCTTCGATCGTCTTGCCGTTCGGAAGAAGGAATTTCGTGTGGCCGCCCGACAGATAGGTGATCACGCCGTCCGGATGCCAATGCATGACGCTGGTCTCGTGCGGTCCGTAATGGATGTGGAGCACCCGCACCTGCGAGTTTTCGAAGACGACCTTGTAATGTTTGGGGTCGACCTTCACCGGGTCGGGCGAAGAGGCGGCGGCGGCGGCAGTAACGGTGAAGGCGGCGAGTCCGGCCGCGAGTGCGGCCCGTGCGATGATGTCCATAATGTTCTCCCCCAAGGCCGGCGAGCCGCCGGCACGACCAATGCGTACGCAACGAAACAGGGCGCGGCGGCCCTACGCCTCCGGCGCGGACGGAGCAATGAGCAGTAGATTTCAGCCCATGCTCACCTTTTGCTCATGCCGCGCATTTCGGCGGGTGCGATAAGGAGGCCGCACTGACCGCCGAAGGGGAATCGAATGAGCGCGTCGAACGAAGCGGCTGGCAGTCGCCGGGCCTTCAGTGCAGGGGTCGCCGTCGCGGTCGTCACGTCGCTGCTGGCGGTGTGGACGACTGTGGTTCACGACGACGGTAACGGAATCGGCTTCTTCATGCTGATCATGACGGCATTGGTCGGCGCCTTCGCCGCATGGTTCCGTCCCGCGGGGATGGCCCGAGCGATGGCCGGAGTTGCAATCATGCAAGCAATGCTGGGCTCCCTCATTGCGACCGCGCCATCGACCGCGAGCTTGCCGGGCGTGCCGTCGCGAGCGCTCCTGTCCTGCGGGGTCTTTGCGACGTTCTGGTTGTCATCCGCCGCCTTCTTCCGGTTGGCAGCGAAAGGCGACCGAAAGCCGATTGCGCACTAGCGGTCTGGCGGCGACGGCGCGGAGTTGGCACATAGGGCCCATGACCGTCACCACCGTTGCCATGCTGACCGCGGGCGGCCTCGCCCCGTGCCTCTCCGCCGCTGTCGGCGGGTTGATCGAGCATTACACCGAAGTCGCTCCGGACGTCCGGATCATCGCCTATCTCAACGGCTATGCCGGCCTTCTGACCGGCAAGTCGGTCGAGGTGACCGACAAGGTTCGAAGAACCGCGAACCGCCTGCAGGATTTCGGGGGAAGCCCGATCGGTAACAGCCGGGTCAAGCTCACCAACGTCGAGGACTGTATCAAGCGCGGGCTCGTCCAGCCGGGCCAGGACCCGCTTCAGGTTGCGGCAGAGCAATTGAGGCGCGACGCTGTCGACGTGCTGCACACGATCGGCGGCGATGACACCAACGGCACCGCCGCCGACCTCGCGGCCTATCTCGACAGTCACGGCTACAAGCTCACGGTGGTCGGGCTGCCCAAGACCATCGACAATGACGTGATCCCGATCCGCCAGACGCTCGGTGCGTGGAGCGCGGCCGAGCAGGGCGCGCTTTACGCCCGCAACATCATCGCCGAATGCTCCTCCAACCCGCGAATGCTGATCGTCCACGAGGTAATGGGCCGCAATTGCGGATGGCTCACCGCGGCGACCGCGCTCGCGCATCACCAATGGGTCAAGGATGCAGGCTTCGCCGAGTGGCTCGAGAACTCGGCGGCGCGATGGGACGTGCACGGAGTCTATTTGCCCGAGCGGCCGTTCGACATCGCTGAGGAGGCCACGCGGCTCAGGAAGACGATGGACGAGCAGGGCGGCGTCAACCTCTTCATCTCCGAGGGTGCCGGCGTCCGCGAGATCGTCATTGCGATGGAAAAGGTCGGCCAGGCGGTGCCGCGCGATCCGTTCGGCCATGTCCGGCTCGACAAGATCAATCCCGGCGAATGGTTCGGCGAACGGTTCGCCGCCGAGCTGGGGGCGGAGAAGGTGCTGGTCCTGAAGAGCGGCTATTTTGCGCGCTCCGCGCCCGCGAACGAGGCCGACCTCGCGCTGATCCGCGCCTGCACCACCTACGCAGTGGACGCGGCGCTTCGCGGCGAATCCGAAGTCGTCGGCCAGGACGAGGAGCAAGGTGACGAGCTCCGCGTGATCGAGTTCGACCGGATCTCGGGCGGCAAGGCGTTCGACGTGACGTTGCCCTGGTTCACCGAACTGCTGCGCGAGCTGGGGCAGTCGTCAGCGGGGTCGCGCGATCGTGCAGGCTCTTGAAAACGTGGAACAAAAGTTCCAACAGCTGCAAGTTTCCTTGTAAAAACAGTACGTTAGTTATTTCAACTGGTCGGGATTTTAGGGCGAAATAGCGATAATGACGGGACCGCGCGGGAGTGCGCGAAGTTGTCTTCATTATGAAGAAAACAACTCGTTACGCATCCACCAGCGCTGTTCCAGCGATTGCCGCGGTCCTCGCGCTCCTTTCAACCCCCGCGCTCGCGCAGGAAATTCCGGCGCAGCCAGTGCCGACGACCAGCCAGCCGGCGCCGGCAACCGTCGACACTCCGCCACCCCTCGATACCACTACTTCGCCCGTCGAAGAGACAACGGACACTCCGCCGGTAGTTTCGACGGCTCCGGAGTCTTCGGCGGCGAAGGCAAAACCCAGGCCGGTCGCGAAGGCCGCACCCAAGCCCGCGCCCGCCCGAACCGTCACGCACGCGGCCCATGCTTCGGCCCCCGCCACTCCGGCCGCGCCGGCCGCGCCGGCCGCGCCGGCGATGAGGAAATCGTCGATAACGCCGATCGTCAACACTCAGGCGCCGCCCGCCCGGCCCGCCCCGGCAGCAAGCGCTGCCAAGCCGACCAATGGCTCCCAAGATCGCACCGCGATGGAGTTGGGCGGCGGAGCGCTTGCCCTCCTGGCCCTCGGTGCAGGCGCCTTTGCGCTGTCGCGTCGCCGGCGCCAGGATGAGGAAGTCGTCGAAGACTATTACGAGTCCGGCCCGGTGGCTGAAGCCGAGCCCGATGCGTTCGGGTCTGCCCCGCAACACGACCCGGTCTCTGACGAGCAACCAGCGATCGTCGCCCCCGCGGCCTCCGCTTTTGCCTGGGGCAATGCGCCGGCAGCGACGGCCGGCAACGATGAGGGATCGGATCGCCGCCCCGGTGAAACCTGGGTCGAGCGAGCCTATCGCGGCCCGTCGCCCGCCAACCCCTCGGTGTCCCTGAAGCATCGCCTGCGCCGCGCTGCCTTCTTCGATAAGCGCGAGCGCGACGTTGCGGCGGGGACGGCCCAACCGGTCGACGCCGCCGCGGGCCTGCCGGACGCGATGGTCGAGGAACAGGAGCGCGAGCTGGCCTGACCAAATTCAAAAAGTGAAGGCGGAGCCGCCGCTCGGGCGACCGGGCGGCGGTTTTCATTTGCGGCCGCGCTGGCTAATTCACCCGCAGTCCGAGTTGCGGCGAGTGGGGCGCATCGACTCGGCATTCGCGCGTTCGTCTCTCGGTCGCTCGCGGGCCGATTTACGGTCGAGCGATGGGCGGCGGTTAGCACGCAAGCGGGCGCAAGTCCGAGATCAACTGGCCAAAGTCTTCCGTCATCCTGCGTCCTTGGCGAAGGAGATCGGGTCTTTCGCGTCGAGTGAAGGAAACAGGTCGTTCATGTGACTGACGTTCCAAGTCACAATCGTGGGTAGTGCATTCACAACCGCCGTTTGTCCGATCAACTTATCATAGAGGCGGGGACCTATGCCGCCATCACGCGCAAATTCGCGAATAGCGGGAAGCACTTGCTCATTTCTGCCATGCCGGTCGTCAGCGGACCCGCTCCCACGCGACCGTCCAGTCGCGCATCCCGGCCGGAAGCGGGGCCGGGTGAAGCTCCAGGCGGTCCCCTGAAAGCTTGAACCTGCGCTTGCGGTCCATGCCGACGTGATTGGGCGAAAGGTCGATCTCGACATGATGGATGACGACTCCCGCAGCTTCGTCGAGCGTGTAGGTCCCGCAATAGGCGACCATGTTGGCGAAGATCGCGCTCGCTTCGGCCGGAGTTGGATGAGCGCCGTCGGTCCAGAGCGGCCGCTCGCCGCTTCCGATCATCGCGCAGACTCGCCCGGTGGGCGTGTAGGTGATGTATCCTCGGGGCTTGGGGCCCAGGTCCGGGTCCGGCCGTTCGCTCCCGTCGGCCATCGTCTGTGTCGCGGACACCAGCCGCCAGGTGCCGACGAGCTGGCTCGCGGCGTGGTGCGCGGCGGCGGCGAGGAGAAGGGCTGCGATCACTCCGCGGCCGGAACGTAAAGCTCGCCGCCTTCATCGTGGAAGCGCTTGCTCATTTCCTCCATGCCGGCTTCGGCTTCGGCTGAGCGGCCTGCTGTTCCTGCAACCGGGCGAATTCTCTGACTTCCTGCGTGATCTTCATCGAGCAGAATTTCGGTCCGCACATGCGAGCAGAAGTGGGCGGTCTTGGCGCCTTCGGCGGGCAGCGTCTGGTCGTGGAAAGCCTCGGCGGTGTCGGGGTCGAGCGACAGGTTGAACTGGTCGCGCCAGCGGAACTCGAAGCGGGCGCGGCTCAGCGCGTCGTCGTGGAGGCGCGCCGCGGGGTGGCCCTTGGCCAGATCCGCCGCGTGGGCGGCAAGCTTGTAGGTCACGACGCCGACCTTCACGTCGTCGCGGTCGGGAAGGCCAAGGTGCTCCTTGGGCGTGACGTAGCAAAGCATCGCGGTGCCGAACCAGCCGATCATCGCCGCGCCGATCGCGCTGGTGATGTGGTCGTAGCCGGGGGCGACGTCGGTGGTCAGCGGCCCAAGCGTGTAGAAGGGCGCCTCGCCGCAGCTTTCCAGCTGCTTGTCCATATTCTCCTTGATCTTGTGCATCGGCACGTGGCCGGGGCCCTCGATCATCACCTGGCAGTCGTGCTCCCACGCCTTCTTGGTCAGCTCGCCCAGCGTGTAGAGCTCGGCGAACTGGGCTTCGTCATTGGCGTCGGCGGTGCGATCCGGGGCGCAGGCCATCGCCGAGGCTGAAGGCGATGTCATAAGCCTTCATGATCTCGCAGATCTCGTCGAAGCGCTCGTAGAGGAAGCTCTCGCGGTGGTGGGCGAGGCACCATTTGGCCATGATCGAGCCGCCGCGGCTGACGATGCCGGTGACGCGCTTGGCGGTCAGCGGCACGTAGGGCAGGCGGACGCCGGCGTGGATGGTGAAATAGTCGACGCCCTGCTCGGCCTGCTCGATCAACGTGTCGCGGTAGATCTCCCAGCGTCAGGTCCTCGGCGACGCCGCCGACCTTCTCCAGCGCCTGGTAGATCGGGACGGTGCCGATCGGCACGGGCGAGTTGCGGACGATCCATTCGCGCGTGTCGTGGATGTTGCGGCCGGTCGAAAGGTCCATGACCGTGTCGGCGCCCCAGCGGATCGCCCACACCATCTTGTCGACTTCGGACGCGACATTGGAGGCGACGGCGCTGTTGCCGATATTGGCGTTGATCTTGACCAGGAAGTTGCGGCCGATCGCCATCGGCTCGCGATTCCGGGTGGTTGATGTTGTTGGGGATGATGGCGCGGCCGCGGGCGACCTCGTCGCGGACGAACTCGGGGGTGACGAAGTCGGGGATGGCGGCGCCGAAGTCTTGGCCGTCGCGGGTGGCGTCAGCAGCTTCCTCGCGGCCGAGGTTCTCGCGGATGGCGACATATTCCATCTCGGGCGTGACGATGCCGCGCCTCGCGTAGTGCATCTGCGTGACATTGGCGCCGGGCCTGTGCGCGAAGGACTCTGCTTGCGAACGTTGGGGAAGGGCTGGACGCCGCCGCGACCGGTCGGGGCCGAGCTGGCCATTATCCTCGGGGCGGACCTCGCGCTGGGCGACTTCCTCGACATCGCCGCGGGCGCGGATCCAGTCGCGGCGGAGCTCGGGCAGGCCGGCCATGATGTCGATTCGCTGGGCCGGGTCGGTGTAGGGGCCGCTGGTGTCGTAGAGGATGACGGGCGGCTCGCCCGACGATGGCTCGAGGTCGACGGCGCGCATCGCGACCTTGCGATCGCCGACATGGATCTTGCGCGATCCACGGATCGGCCCGGTGGTGACTTTGAGTTCGGTGCGGCGGGCGCGTCGGCCATTGGACACTCCTTCTCCCTACCGCCGGTATCAGCCGGCATCAGGTTCGACGGGTCT
>CAVTYB010000009.1:0-29137 GCA_963738825.1 uncultured Alphaproteobacteria bacterium
CCGTTCGTCGAATCCGCCCAGCTTTTGGAAGACCGAGCGGCGCACCGATAACTGCCCAGTGAAAATGTCGAACGGCGTCGGAGCCGCGTCGCGATCCCAGTCGCCGGACATCGCGATATCGTTCCATAAAAAACCTTCGGGCGAATCCCTATGAAGCGGCATGTTCCCGGTAACGGCGTCGGCGCCATCGTCGTACATGCGGGCATGCTGCTCAAGCAGATCGCACCGAGCAATCATGTCATCGTCCAGAAATAGCAAGATGTCGGCTCTTGCTTCGGCTGCACCTCGGTTCCGCGCGCAGGCGGCGCCGCGATTAGTCTGTTCAATGGAGTGCAGGGGAAAGGGCATGTTAGCCGAGCCAGTGCCGAACTGGTGCCGTCCGTGGAACCGTCGATCACGACCAACACTTCAAATTTTCCCGCATAACTGAGTTCTGACAGCGCGGTGACCGCAGCGCAGACGCTGTCGCAGCGCTGGTACGTGGGGATCACAATGGAAAGGACGGATGATCCATAGTGCGATCAGTGGAATTCCACGGGAACAGCTAGCAAGTTTGCGCACTCATTGTATCGACGGAAGCTCTCCACGACGCGATAGCCGTGTTCTGCACAGAAGCTCTTGAACGCATCCGCGTTCACATCTTCAACTTCGACCATAAGGCGCGGCCGGCATCGCCTGATCGTTCCGGTCAGTCCGCAAAGGACATTAATCTCCTGACCTTCCGTATCGATCTTGATGAACGAAACTCGCTCATCAGCCAACATTTCATCGCCCAATACAAGTTGCACTGTCCTCGGCGTCCAGATGAACGCGGGTTCCTCCCAGATTGTGCTTTTCGCTTTCGAGGCGAGCTTGAACGGCCCTATCCGCAAGACCGACACGATGCAGCTGAACAAGGTCTACGCACCCGTTCAAAGCCAAGTTGATTTCGCACATCTCTGCCGCGACCGGATTCGGCTCGAATGTGATCACCCGCTCGGCCTTGAGGATCTTCGCTGCGAAGACGGAGTGGTTGCCGACATTGCCGCCAACGTCGACGAAGATTCCGCCTGAAAAATGATCGGCGATGAGTCCGAGCTCTTCTTCTTCGTAAGCGGCCGCGATGGAAACAGTTTTGGATCGTGTCGAGATCGTCGGAGACGAAAAAGCGAAACTGCGCCGACCATGCGTCGAAGGTCGCGATCGATCCCTCCAGTATGCCCGGCTGCGCCGAACGCCATTTGAACCGCAGTCCTGTGGACCGATCGTAGCGGTCGCTGGTCAGGAAAACGCCTCTGCTTCCACTTTGGAGGAGCAACATCAGACGAATCACCGCTCCTGATATTAGTCGCTTCAGCATCGGTCGCATTTGTGTCATTTGGCGAGTCTGAATGCCAGAGCCGCCGGCCACAGCCTCTCTGCGGTCAAATCTTCTAACCGGGAGCTCGCATTGCAGGCGACTGATTTGGCGGCGATCGTCCAGGGATGATATATTTGATGGCGATTGCCTAATGTAACGATCTCGAGCGGACGGAGGCCGTGTTCGGAGCCTTTGTAATGATGCCGGGCTTTTCTCACGCGCGCCCTCAATGCGGTCAAGCGGCGAGCGACCGATCCATTCTGGCGCATAGTCCCTGGTGGGGACCGAGGTGCGTTCGAGCTTCGCCCATTCCAGCTCCAGCTGGAATTTACAAACCTGTGCAACGCCAATTGTGTTTTCTGCACCTATTCGCAGCAGACGCGTCCCCACGAACGCATGACCGAAGCGGTATTTAGGAAGACAGTCGCGGAATATGTTGCGATGGGCGGGGGGTCGATCAATCTTACACCGACCGTTGGCGATCCGCTGATCCATCCCAAGTTTGTTGAATGGGTCTGTTATCTTCGCTCGATGCCGCAGATCGATCGAATCGTCGTCACTACGAATGGAATTCTCCTCGCGCGGCACGGAATCGAAGCTATTCTCGACGCGGGTCTTTCTCGGATTAACATCAGCATCGCGGGATTCGACGAAGATATGTATCGTCGGGTGTACCGTAGTGAGGCGTACAAGAAGGTCAGGAACAACGTGACCGAGCTTCTCGCCCTCAACCGCAAGCGCCCGGATCTGATCCCAATCGTTCTGTGTCTCCGGGCAGACCGGCCGGCCGAAGTATGTGCTTGCCGACCCGGAACTGCAGCCGTTGTTGGCGTACAATCCACAGATCGAATGTCTGGAGATTTTCAGCCGTTCGGGGGACTGATGAACCAACTTCCGGCGGGAATGCAGCTCGCGCCGGTACCTGGTAAGTCCAAAACGCAGGCGTGCCGCAGGACTTACATGGGTCTGGTGGTGCAATCGAACGGTGACATTCAGGCCTGCGGCTGCGAATCGTCCGTGAACGCGCCGGCGCTAGTGTCGGAAATATAGAGCGGGAGACTCTTCTCGAGATTTGGCGAGGAGAACGGATGCAAGCCCTCAGGGAGTCATTCTCGAACGGGTCGCTGAACGCCAATTGTGCTAATTGCGATTACTATTACAGCCGTCCCGATTTCCACGTGCCCGAGATGCGAACGCTCGCTAAGTCGACGCGACGTCGGCTCGCTGGCGAAATTGTCCGCCATCACGATCCGCTGTCCGATCTATGGGTGCTGGAATAGGGCAAAGCTTTAGTCGCGAAAGATGGCCGCACTTAAGGGCGCAGGCAAGAATGTGGTTTCATTCAGTATAAAGACTCGACGATTAGTGGCCAACGCGCCGACAGACGTTTGTCCAACGATTTGCCTTGGTTCGACGCGGCGTTCGGATTTTCATTGGATAGTCTAGCATACGGGGCTAAAAGGATGTCCCACCCGTGATCAACAAAGAGACCAGAATATCGTCGCGATGCCTGCGCGCTTGAAGAATCGCTCTAATCCGTTCCGCGGAGATCTCTTGGAACGCGGATTCTCGATCCATGATAGAGAACTGCGCTTCGAGGTGGTCCAGCTCAGCCCTTACTCGGCCAAGTTGCCCCACAAGCGTTTGTAGCGCTCCATCCTTATCCATCAGGCGCAGTCCGCTGCGGACGATGGGCCCGACTCTCCAGCGCTGGCAATCAACACGCGCTTCGCTCGTCAAATAGGTTCGGCCCATGCCCAAAACGGTAGAAGATGACGTAGGCGATGCAAAGGTGTCACGATCTTTGGAGAAAGGCTGTTTTGCGAAATGTCGAGCCAAATCCGCTAGCCGTCTTCGTTCAGATTTCATTTTACTGCTAGTAGTTATCGGCGTAGTTGGGCCCGGCTGAGCGCGTTCTGCAGGGGGATGTCGTGTCTGTGATTTGCCGATTGGTCGGCCAAGAGCCTTCACAAAGGCACATGAAACTCGCCCAACCAGTTTTGAGCCAGAAACTCGCTGCAAGCGGTGTGGGGCCCCTCCCGGTCATTCTGAAGGCCGCTGGAGACCCCCGAGCGAGAGCGACGCATAGCAGGTCTGCCGCCGCTTGAAGTCGAACGCTGGGGTCAATAACTTCCCGACACATTTCAAACAGCAGGGTCGTCGACGAATTCTTCGTGCCCATTGATCGGATGAGCGTTCCATCGTGGGGGCGCCAGCGAGTAGCTATTGCGCGAGCAATTTATAAAGACGCGCCCCTGCTAGTGTTCGATGAGGCCAAAAGCGCCCTTGATCGAGCGACGGAACAAGGTTTTCTCCAAACGCTGGGCCAATTCCAACAGCAAGGTTGCACAATTGTGATAATTGTCTCATCGTGAAGCGATGACCTTCCGGGTGTGATTTGGTGCTTGGGTCTTGAGAACGGAAAGCTTGTAGAAATTCGCCGCCGCGTGAACACTCAATCATCACGTACATCGTGACCATGCAGAGATATCTAACGGTTGAATTGGCTTGCTGACTTTCCGCCGCCATCGCTGCAGGTTCGGGCAATACCTGTGCTTCATCACAGGCACGGCAACAGTTCGTCCTTGACGAGCTGCTCGCGGCCTGTCTCTGAGGGATTGGGGATCATTAAGCGGTGGGAAAGGCGGCTGGCTTGCTGAGTGACCCCGACTGTTGGTACGAGCTATCTATGCCGAGAACGCAACCTAGGTGATGTTTTTGCTGGAACGAAACATGAGCTTGCTCTATGCGTTTGAGAGATCTGATGCGGGGGTCCTCCCGCCGCGCCAGAAGGAAGGTCAGGCATGTCCGCGGTATCAGGGCAGCAGTCGGCGTTCTGATCGCCGGGTCGCTGTTCTTCAGTTCAACGGGTGCAATCGCAGCGGGAACGCCCGCTCCGACCTATCAGGCCGACCCATGGGCGGTGCTCAGCGTGATGAGTGGCGGTGCATCGGCAGTAGCCGTTTGCGGCGCCGCAGCGTCTGCCGCAATGGCACAGACACCGGGCAACGGCTGCGTCTTGCCGCAGGTCGATGAGGCACCAGCTGCGGCTGCAAACCCGCCGCCCCAGCCAATCCCGATCCCGCCGGTAGAGCCGGCCGGAGCGGGCCTCGGAATTAGCCCTCTGCTCCTCGGTCTCGCGGCGATCGCTGCAGGTGTGGGGCTCTATCTCGTCCTTCACCATAATCACAGCAACAGCCCCACTTGATGAGAGACTTCGCGGTCTCACTCTGATCGGAAGGGACTAGGAATCATGAAGAGCGTTCTGGTTCGAGTAGCGGTTGGATCGGCCATCGCTTTCCTGCTTCCGGATGCCGCCATGGCGCAGGCCGGCTGGACTCCGGGCTCGGAAGTCGTGGGACAGCCAATCACGGTGACGACGAATGGGGTCACCAACACCGTCTATCTCGACCCTGCCGGACAGCTTCGAATCCTGACTCCGGCCGGTAGAACCGTTCCCGGTACCTGGACCGCCGCGAACGGCCAGCTATGCCTCGCTGCCGGCGGACCGCAGGAATGCGTGCCCTATGCGGCCCCGTTCCAGGCGGGAGCTCCGATTACCGTGACGAGTTCATGCGGTGCCAGCGAGAGCTGGCTCGCCCAATCGACCAATTCGCCTCCTCCGCCGCCTGCGCCGGCGCCGAACGGAGAGCGCGGGCGCTAGCGCGGCTCTCACCGATAGATGTCCCAAGCAGGGTCTGAAAAAGAAATCAGGTCCAAACAACCTTGCGCGGCGCCGACGCGCTTCAAGAATTGCGCTAACCTGCTCAGCCGAAACCTGCCGGCCCGAAGATTCTTGATCGGGGATCATCGCATGAAGCTGGTCTAGCTCCTTCCTAACACGCCTGAGCTGTTGCACGAGATCTTGTTGCGAAGGCTTGCGTTCGGCCATGCTCGGCAATTGGTGGATGATCACGTCACCAAAGCAACAACCGTCGGCCGGCGAACCAGCGGTTGGGCTATCTAGCGGCTAGAAGGCTGTAGCGCTGATCCTGGCCGGTCGGGAGAAACCCTGAGCAGATTTTCATTTTACTGCTGATACTTATCGGCGTACTTGAGCCCCAGCTGAGCGCGTCTTCAGGGGGATGTCGTGTCTGTGATTTGCCGCTTGGTCGGCCATGAGCCTTCGCAAAGGCACATGAAGCTCGATCCAACCAGTTTTGAGCCCGAGACTCGCTGCAAGCGGTGTGGGACCGCCCTCGGCCATTCCGAAGGTCGCTGGAAACCAATGAGCGAGAGCGACGATAAATCTGCCGCCGCTTGAGGGCGCCGGCCCGACCGTTCCGGTGACCACAGCTATTTGAGCCGAAGCGCTCCGGGGATTCCAGAAGTTCGGCTTGCCATTTCCGGGAGCGCTGGGGGTCAGAAACCACTCGAGACATTTTCAACCGGGAGTGTTTCGACCAATTCATTGTGCCGATTGACCCGAGGATCGATCCATCGAAGGGCGGCGCCATCAGCTCGCACCAAACCGACGAACGAATAACATAGGGCCCCACACATGATTCCAGAGGCAGCGGCATTCAACCATGGCCAGGCGTGAAGGTAGGCGATGATCGACAGGAAGGACCCGAGCTGAAATCAACACCGCGGTCGTTATACTGGCCCGGTCACGGCGCACGAATGCGATTGCAAGTGAGAGGACGTCCGCGAAGAGAAAGAAGCGAGGGAGCATTTTCGCAAGGAAAAATACGGGCAGCATCGAAGATACAAGTGCGGCCTTGCTCAAGTCCTTTGCCCGTAGCGATAGCCAAACTCCTAGCAGCGCGGCGAGTGCTCCGAGGACATAGCTTGCCACGAAAACTGACGGGCCTCGCACCCCAAGCGCAAATGGAATCGCCCAGAGGTTTGGCGCGTCACCGATGAACGTAAAATCGGTCTGCCGCACGTAAACGGTAAGGAGGTCGACCAAAGGCCATCCAACGAGCGCTGCCGGTGCTATCGTCGCGCCATAGATCAGTATTGGGATTGGTGCCGCCGTCCACGCTCGTTTGCGGATTAGAAATGCGACGCAGAACGGTGCCAGGAATGCCGCCTGGGCCTTAAACGCGAATGCGACTCCCGCCCAAGCCGCCATTCTATATGGCTGGTCCTTGATTGCAGCGCCGAGCGCCAGGATGCAGAATCCAACCCAGAACGTATCGCATTGGCCCAAGACGGCCGCGTTGAGAATAACCGTCGGCAGTAAGATGGTGCGTTCTGCACCTCGCAGGGCATCGCCGCCGAACAAATGAACAAAACGGCCGACACACCATGCGAGCCAGGCAGCGCCCGCAATCGCCAGTAGCTTAATCGTAGCCGCGTCCGGCGCGTGGAGCAGAGAGAAAGCCGAGAGCAGGTAAAGATACGGTGGAGTGTAATTGCTGAATGGATGGGCGAAGGCGAGGACCGGACCCCACGTCCGAATGTGCTCCAGCCAAGGGATGAGGAACAGCGAGAGGTCCGGTGACCTTACCAGGCTCAACGGCAGGTAAAGGATCGCAGCTCCCCCCACGATCGTCGCGAAATCCCGCCAGCGCCCCCTCACCATAGGTTCCGATAGTTACCCTGTGTGAGTGGATGCGTCTTGATCAAAAATCGCAGGTACCCAGCGTCGCTCTGGCACTCTGGACCGGCGATCGCGGACCGTTTTGAACGGGCGGTCAACACGATTACCTTACGCGCATGGGGGAATAAAGCGCATGCGGTCTCGAACATATTGTTTGACGGTCGTGGCTACAGCCGTCCTCTCAGGAGCCCTTGCGTGGTGGGTATCTCGGTCGGCCAACGCGCATCCAGACTTTGAAATGCTCTGGTCTGCTGTTCGCAGTTCGCATCCCTATGATCAGCACGCTCTCGCAGTCTCGCTCAATCGAGGTGGCGGATCAGTAGCGTTCGTCAATCCTCCGACGGCATTGCCGCTTCTGGCGCCCTTTTCGCTAATCCCGATGAGGCTGGCGCTGGTATTTTGGGCAACAATGTCCGGTGCTGCGACGGCATTGGCTGCCCGCTCGCGATGGGCTCCAATTCTTGTCCTGACGCCTGCTGCACTCTGGGCACTTCCCGGGGGACAAACATCGCTCGTCCTCGGGAGCATGTTGCTCGGCTCAATCCTCCTAATGGACGAACATCCGTCTTTGTCGGGTGCGCTCCTCGGACTGGTTGCCTGCATCAAGCCGCAATTGGCCGTCGTGATCGCCGCTGCGCTGCTGTTTAATCGAAAATGGATCATCCTCGCGATAGCGGCCACGTGCCTGATCGTCTCGACACTTGTCTCTGCGAGCATCTTCGGAATAGGCCAATGGGGAGAATGGGCTCGGTCACTTCCCGGCTTTCTTGCGCTCCATGCTCAGAAGGTCGACCTTCGTAGCAACGAAATTGCGCCGAACATTCCCACGTGGGTGCGCATCGCGTTGCTTGCGATCGGAGTGCCATTCACAATTGCCGCGCTTCGTCGCGGCGATCGCATTGCTGCCTTCATCACCAGTACTGGGATAGCGCTTATCGGCGCTCCCCACGCGATGGGCTATGAGTTCGCGCTTTTCACGCCCGCGATACCGAATCTCATGCAGCGAGGGCGTTTAGCCGTTGCCGCTACCGCGCTCTTCATCCTTATGCCCGCAATCATCTGGTCGGCGCCGGAAATGATCCGGTTCCTGCCCCGACTCGCGACGATCATCCTTCTCATCGCTGCTTGCGAGTTTCCGTCGTGCCAAAGGGGAACGCGACGCGGGCTAAAGGTTGCTCGACACTACTTGACCTTTCGGCGCCTTAGCTGAGACAATGCGCTCGGAACCGAGCCGAGCCTTATTCGGGGGGCAAGCGGCCGTGCAGTCAGTACCGTCAGCAGGTTTCGCAACTGGCGAGGGCGCACTTGCGCGCCTCGCTCGAATTCGTGCGCGTATCGCCGCCGTTCTTGGTGCATCCACGATTCTCGCCATCACGGCGGCAACCGCGCTGCCCTCTTCCGCGCCTTCGAACCGTGCGGCGACCCCGTACGCCATTGTCGGCAAGCCTCGCTACCGCGGGCCAATCAAGAGCCGTCAGTTCCAGCGGCCGTGACCGACTCCGATCCGACGATCCGCCGCTTCACCGGCAAAGTCGGGCCGGACCTGTCGCACTCGCTTGCCGCTGCTGGCGTACCGGAGCTCCAAGGCCGCGAATATGTCGCGCTGCTGTCCAAGGCCATCACTCTGACGAACGGCCTTAGCGTCGACGACCGGTTCGATCTCGTGCTTCAGCGCGATCCAGCCAGCGGCAGCCTTGGCCAGCTTGTTTATGCCGGCTTGGACCGCGTCGCCCGGGCCGACGTCGAACTCATGAAATGGACGGATGGCAAGCACGTCATCTGGATCAACGCAGACGGCGTTGGGGGCGACGGGTCGAGTGCGATGCGCATGCCGGTCCAGGGCCGGCTGACCTCGAGCTTCGGCGAACGCTTCCATCCCATCCTCGGGTACGAGCGCTTCCATGCCGGCGTCGACTTGGGCGCAGCGGCGGGGACGCCGATCGTCGCTGCGGCCGATGGCAAGGTGATGAGTGCGGGCTGGGCGGGCGGATACGGCCAAGCCGTCGCCATCGCGCACGCCGGCGGCATCGAAACGAAATACGGCCACATGAGCCGAATCGCTGCCTATGCGGGCGAGCTCGTCCACCGCGGCGACGTGATCGGCTATGTCGGCTCGACCGGCCTGTCGACCGGTCCGCACCTCCATTTCGAAGTGATGAAAAACGGCCGTCCGGTGAACCCGCTGTCGGTCAAGTCCATCCAGGGTGGCCCGGGCCAGCTCGAAGGCGCCAAGCTCGTCGCATTCCATAACGAGCTCAGGAAGATGCTGCTGATGGGGGCAGGGTAGGTTTGATGTTTAAGCGCTTGTTCCCCACACTTGCGGAGTGGCCTTCGGAAAAATGGCTGGGCCTTCCAATTGCACTCCTTATCGTCGTCGGATGCATCGGCGGAATTGTCGACCTGGTTCTGGGACGTCCCTGAAATTCTCATTTTCGCACTTCGATGACGCCGACTTTGTCCGCGTACAGCCGTCGCCAATCCTGCGATGAATCAAGTTCCTGGATAAGTGGCTTGTCGCCCCACGGAACAATCACCCAGGCGATACCGTAGCGCGAGACGGCACGATGAAATGCATCCGTGTTTCCGGCCATGATCTCGAGATAGTCGGAGAAGAACGCGTCGCCGTACATATCCGCGCGACCGTCGATGTAAGGGCGGATCCCGGAAAGGATTAGTGGCCCGCCGAAAGTGTAGCCATTCAAGACGGGCTTACTCTTCAGGTCCGCCGGTATGGCGGCGATTAGGTGCCGCGGGTTTGCCGGCGAATCCGGAGGAACGAGGGGCACCATAGCGCGAATGACCACTCCAATGGCCCCGAGTAGAAGATACGGCGTGATGCGGAGCCCGCTCGGCGCTTGGCCTTCGAAGAGTGGAGGAAGGATGAGTGCCGCCACAATAATGAACCATTCCTGCTGGCGGACCTGGTTGAAAGCCAAGGCCAGCAGCACGAGCACCAGCAATAATTGACCGATCGGGATTCTAACGCCCTTCCAGAGCAGGATCCCGAGACCCAACAACATGACCGAGTAGAATTGTGGAGTTATCGATGGAGTGCTCGGCTTCCATTCGTTGATTGCAGATAACATGTTGAGCGACGTGACGTGTAACGGCTGAAGGAGACCTTCAATTCCGTTCGCGTTGAGGCAAAGCGCCGCCAGGCTCAGCGCGAGAAATGCGCTCCATTGAGGCAAGGTTCGCCATTTCGCTTCGATCAATGCATCAAGCGCGATCGCGCCGGCGATTAGGATCGCCAGCGGGAAGCTGCCGTGCAGGTTTGTCCACAGCAGCAGCAGGATTGTTGACCACCATGGAGGCGGCTTGGTCGTGTCGAGCGACCGGAGGAGCAGCGATGTCCACGCGGCAAGGATGGGCCAGACAAGCAGGTGGGGCCTTGCAATGAGGAATGGTCCAAGCACCGCGTCCATCGCCGCAACCGCTGCCACGATGCCCAATAAACCGGCACGGCGGCGAAGGTGCATGAACAGGATTGCGTGCAGAGCGATGATCGCCGAGGCGACGACTGCTGCAACACCAGCGTAATCAGCGACGGCGAAGGCACTCGCGTAGATGCAATCCGCCAGCCACTCCATGGCGATCCATGGCCGTCCCGCCATCGTGAATGAAAATGGATCGACAGAGGGAATTGCCCTGTGCTGCAAAATCCAGCGACCGGCGGCAATATGCCAGCTGACGTCGCCGTCCTCGAACGCCTTGCCGGTGCTTGCCAACGCGATCGGCAGGGCAGCGAACAGGAACATGCCCAATGCCGCTCCGGCGATCTTCTCGCGAGAAATCTCGACCCGAGAACGATCGAATGCAATCGCAATCACATCCCGCACGATGCTACGCGCTCTCAAGAATTGGCGACACGAGACCGGCATGGCGGGGCCAGTTTACGAGCCTGCCTGCCACGGACGTCGCGATGATGCCGACTGCAGCACCTGCAAGAATGTCGACGAGATAATGTACTCCAATCGGGATCGCAGCAGTGGCCATAGCGACGTTGAGTACGATCGACGGCCAACGAAGTATTCGGATAGGCCAACATGCCCACGCGTAAATCACGGCTGCGGTCGTATGATAACTCGGAAATGAGACGATCCCGGTCAGGAGATCAGTATCGATGTGGCGAACGCCGCCATCCTTGATCAAGTGGATGGCACTGTCGAACGTCAAATAAGACCTCGGTAGCGCGGTAAAGGAAGCTGCAGTCAGACCGAAATGGCGTAAAGCCCCCTCGGCAGGAAAAAAAGGAAATATGGCGGAAGTGATTGCCAGTCCGATGGAGCTCGCGGCAACCGTCGTCCACATTCGCCTTTCGAGTTCGACAGAGTGCGAGCGCAGCGACGATTAGAACCGGCTGCCACTCAAAGGACGAATAGGCGAATAAGCCAATCCTGAGTAAGAGCGGGTGTTGGGCGAGAACGATTGCGAATGAAGACCAATTGAAACCGAGCGCAGCGTCGGCGCGAGCAAGGACCCTGTCTGCATAAGGACCGCTCAGCCCCGCAAGCGGATACAAGATGAACAGGAACGCAAAGCCCTGGCAAACAAGAAGTGTGCCGGCTTCGATTGCTCCGGCCAACCTCGGGTGATTGACGCTCCGGAGCAACCACGCCGCGACGAACAGCGCACCTGACCAAGTGGCGAGACTAAGCGCCAGGCGAAAATCGAAACTGAAGCCAGTGAAGGCCATCAAGATCGCCCCGACAATCGCTGCAACGGCAACGATCATATAGGCGGGGAAAGAAAGCGGATCGAACGGCGAACGTATCGCTACGCCTTGCCGCAGTTGCTGTCGCAAGGTGTCGAGCATGCCCCTCCCCAAGCAGCGCGTTCAGCGCATGATCGACGACACCGATCCGCTAATCAACGCAGTCCGAGAATCGCCTTTAGGTGGGTGCGATGCAATAGTGAGTCTTCTACGCCAGGAGCTCGACCCAATTTCAGCTCGAAAGAATGATCTTGGAACATCCGGTGAAAACCGACATTCTTGATTTGAAGGGGGCGGTGCGGAGACTACGCCGTGCGTGATGCACCCATTTTCGGCCAGATAAGTCGGGGCATGGCGTCTCGCTCGCGGACAATCCTGCTGACCATCGACAATCAGCTGGAGCTGATTCTCAAATATTGGCTTGTCGGCGCAGGTCTCGCCGCGACCGCTCGGATCATGGCTGCTCCGCACATCATTCCGGCGGCGCGGATGTCGGCCTTCGGGTCATACGTGCTGCTGGTAGTCGCGCCTTTCGCATCGACGATCCTCGCCCTTCGCTGGTTTTCGGGTGGCCATTTGCAGGCACAGCCAAGCACGCGCCTCGCGCGCGTCGGCCGGTGGCTCAACATCAGTCGCGGCGAAGCTGAACGACATCCTCTTTATGGCGCCGGTGGTTGCATGGTCTCGCTGATCATTGGAATGATGCTCAACGTTCCCGTTCGAGCGGCCGAATATTTGGCCGCGATGCCGCCGATGCCCGCCGCTCCGCCACACTGGCTGTCCGTGCTTCATATCGCGATGACCGCGGATGTGGTGCTGTTCACTAGCTTTTACATGATCGCTTTCGTTGCAGCATTGCGCCGGGTCCCTCTGTTTCCGCGCTTGCTACTGGCAATCTGGATCGCCGATCTTGTGATGCAGCTAGCGATGGCGCAGATGTTCGAATCCACCCATCTGCCGACGAATGTCGCCGTCGCGCTCCAGTCCCTGCTGACAGGCAACGTCAGGAAGGTCCTGATCAGCATGGCGTTGTGGCTGCCGTACCTGTTGCTTTCGAAGCGCGTGAACGTGACATTCCGCCACCGCAGTCGCCCGGTTAACGCTTCTCCGCGAATTCGCTAGCGTCGCAAAATCGTAACAAATTCCGGCTGTTGACCTGTGGATTTCTGTGTCGGTAAGGCGACATACCGTACGAAAATAGGACGAATCGAAAGTTAACGTTGTGTCGGCAAAGTGACAGTGTCATATCTCGTATTTTCAATGAGTTACATGATAATCGGTAGTTAATACACCTTGACGCAAGTCAAAAATCTTCGGTTGACAAGAAGTTAACGGAGTCGCAGCCCTTCAGCAGCTGAGCGCTCGGGGGCGACGGCCACGGACCGTTTAACTCGGTTCCATCGGGTCCGTGGCCGGGTAAGTTCAGCGTAGTTCCTCCGGTCCACGCGCAGCATGAAATCCGTGTCCACGGGGGGGCATGGGTGCTTGTGGAAGGAAATGACGAAATGAAGACCTTCGTTCGCATGCTGAAGGACCAGTCCGGTGCTTCGGCTGCCGAATATGCGCTGATCCTCGCCATCGTCGGGCGGCGCGATCGCGCTCGCCGCGTTGGCTTTGGGCAACGCGGTTTCGGGCTCAATGAACAACGCGTCGAACTGCATCAACAAACCCAGCTGCCTGTTGATGATTGCCGAAGTCGGGCGGGTGACCGCCCGACTTTCCGGACGGCCCTACGTTTGCGTTCAACAGCTGAACGAGAGTCAAACTGAGTTTGGTAGCTGTGTCCGGGGGGACGGACTATGATGTCACGTCAAACATTGATCGCACTGGCCGGTGCGATCGTTCTTGGTCTCTTCGCGGTGATCATCGCGAACTCTTATCTCAATCGGGCGCAGCAGACCGCCTATGCGGGGGGAACCACGAAAGTCGCCGTCGCGGCGGCACCTCTCGCCTACGGCTCCGATATCACGCCGGACAAGGTCCGGTTCGTCGACTATCCGAACAGCAGCATTCCGCCAGGCGCCTTCACCGACTCAGCGAAGCTGATGCCGACCGGCAAGAAGCGCGTCGCGCTGATGCCGATCTCGGTCAACGAGCCGATCCTCAACGGCAAGATTTCGGCCGAAGGGCAGGGCGCGTCGATTGCGGCGCTGCTCCCCGAAGGCATGCGCGCGGCGAGCGTGCGGATCAACGACGTCTCCGGCGTCGCCGGCTTCGTCCAGCCCAATGACAGCGTCGACGTGCTCATCACGCGCAGCTACCTGAGCGGTGACGGCAACCAGCAGGCGACCGACGTGCTGCTGCAGAACGTTCGCGTCATCGCGATCGACCAGCAGGCAAAGAACGCCGACGGCTCTCCCAAGGTGGCCAAGACCGCGACGCTCGAGGTCGCGCCGCTCGATGCGCAGAAGCTCGCGCTCGCTCAGCAGGTGGGTGACTTGAGCCTCGTCCTGCGCAAGCCAGGCGAGCAGAACAATCCGGTCGTCGAGACGGTCAGCATGAATGACCTTCGCTACAACATGTACGGCGGCGCGCGTTATCCGGCGCCCGCGGTCGTCGGCAACTTCGGTACCGGTCTTGGCGGGGCGATCGGCGGCGCGATGACGAAATCGGCGGCGCGAGATCGCCATCGGCGAACGCCGCGGCGCACTCGACGCAGCACTGGACCGAGCGTGAAACCCAAGACCGCCGGCTCCCGTCGATACCGGCAAGCAGATCGAGGTCTATCGCGGCACCAAGAGCGAGCAGGTGAAGGTGGGGGGATATGGGCGCTAGAAACTTGAAACGCTTTGCGCTTTGCGCGGCGGCAGTCGGGGCGCTGCTCGCCGCGCATCCGCGCTCGCCCAGGTCAGCGTGGCGACGGGCGTCGACGCCGGCGAGCTCGACGTGCCGGTCAACAAGAGCCAGGTGCTCCGGTCCGACCGGCCCTATACCAAGGCGCTGATCGGCAATCCGGACATCGCCGACATCGTCCCGATCAGCGACACGTCGGTCTACGTGCTCGGCAAGAAGACCGGCACGACCAGCCTGACGCTTTACGATCGCGATCATCTGATCGCGGTGGTCGACATCGTCGTCGGGCCGGACGTGACAACGCTGCAAGCGCCAGCTCTCCGGACTTCTTCCGGGCGACCAGATCTCGGCGAGCATGTCGAACGATTCGGTCGTTCTCGAAGGCATGGTCCACAACGCTGTCGAGGCGGACCGCGCGGTGCAGATCGCCGAGACCTACGCGCCCGGCAAGGTCGTCAACCTGCTCTCGCTGGGCTCGGCGCAGCAGGTGATGCTCGACGTCCGCTTCGCCGAGGTGAAGCGCTCGGCGCTCAGCCAGATCGGCGTCAGCTGGGGCATCAACGGGCGAACGAAGGCGTGATCGGCAACGGCTCGAGTCGTTGCCGGAACGGCACGTCACGCCGACTGTCACTGACCCTGACGGCTCGACTCGGCGAGTCATCGGGTCAGCGCGATCCTAAGAGGCTCGGCGCGATCATCGACAGCTTCGCGATCATCTCGCGGACATTCCGGGCGTTCGGCGCCGACTTCAACGTGACGCTCGACGCGCTGGAGACGAAAGGGCGCGGTCACCACGCTCGCCGAGCCGACGCTGGTCGCGCTGTCGGGCGAGACAGCGAGCTTCCTCGCCGGCGGCGAATTCCCGGTGCCCGTCGTCACAAGGGGCAGTGGCGGCAACGGGAACGGTAGCACCGCGATCACCGTCGAGTGGAAGCCGTTCGGCGTCAGCCTCGCCTTCACTCCGACGGTTCTTGCCGACGGCGTCATCAACCTGGTGGTCGAGCCGGAAGTGAGCGCGATCGATCCGTCCGCCTCGATCATGATCAACAACCTCATGATCCCGGGCCTCCAGACGCGCCGCGCGAAGACGGTCGTCGAAATCCGCGACGGCGAAAGCTTCGCGATGGCGGGCCTGATCCGCAAGGACTTCCAGGACACGATCCGCCAGGTGCCGCTGCTCGGTTCGCTTCCGATCATCGGAGCTCTGTTCCGTTCGACCGGCTTCCAGCACCAGGACAGCGAGCTGGTGATGATCGTCACGCCGCATCTGGTCCGGCCGGTGCCGGAAGGGGCGCTGAAGGTGCCGACCGATCGCGTCGGGCCTCCGAACGAGGCGGACCTCCTGCTCAACGGCCGGACCGACACGGGCGTGCCGCCGGCTGCGCGGCCGTTCGTCACGCCGTCGCCGGTGCCACCGCCGCCACCGCCTCCAGTCCCGCCGCCGGCATGGCGGAATGGCGCAGGCGAAGAAACCCATCGGATTCGAAAAGGACTATGGCCATGTCCTCTAAGCGCTCTCTGGAATGTCGTGATCGCGTCCGCAGCGCTCGCGGGATGCAGCACGTGGAACAGCCACTATCGGCGACGAGGATCCGGGCCTTGGCGAAGCGGCCGAAGTACGATGCTGCGATCCAGACCATCAATCCTGCGCCAGTTTATGCTGCGGATTCGGCGCAGCCGGGAAGCAGTGGCGACCTCGGAGCCGCAGCGGTCAAGCGGTACCGCACCGGGCAGTGATACAGCCGCAGCCTGCCGAGACAACGAGTGGTGGATCATCTGGCAGCGGCTGCTGGGATGAGCTCGGGCAGCGGACCGCAATAGGGATGCACGGCGATGATGCGCTTCATCCGAAAGCTATGGAGGAACACTGACGGAGCGGTTGCGCCGATCGTTGCGCTTATCGCTGATCGCCTTGATCGCCGTTGGCGGCATCGCTTTCGACTATGCGCGTCTCGCGGCAATGGACACGGAGCTGCAGGATGCAGCCGATCACGCGGCACTCGCCGCTGCAACCCAGCTGGACAACGCAAGCCGACTCCCAAACGCGCGCGACTGCAGCCGCGCAGAAACCTGATCACGAATCAAACGCGATTCGCGCAGAAGGGACTCCACGCACACCGGCGCTGTCGCTGTTGTGAATTTGACCTTCTACAAGAATTATACTAGCGCGTCTTCAAACACGCCGGCTACCGATGGGACGGACTCGAATTTCGTCAAGGTGACCGTCGACACGCGCGCCGCGGACTATGCGCTGACTCCCATCGTCGGGGCATTCTTCGGAAGCCTCAACGCGAAAGCCGTCGCCGGCATGAGCAGCGCCGTCTGCGGCGTCGTTCCATTCTTCGTCTGCAATCCTGCCGAGCCCGCCAGGCAACACCAATACCGCAATATCCGGTCGGCGGCCTCGCGTCCGGGCACTGGCGTGGTGATGGCGCAGGGAGGAACCCAATGGGGACCTGGAAACTTCGGTTTCCTCGACCAGCTCGGCAATGGCGCGAACGGCGTCGCCGCGGCGTTGGCGTCGAATTCGCTATTTCGGGACTTGCCAGAGCACAGGCAGCGTGACGACTGAGCCGGGCAACGTACTGAACGCGGTCCGTGACTCGCTCAACATTGCGGTTTGACTTCGATCCCGGCAACGCCTCGGCCTGCAAGAACGGACCCTGCACTGCGTCGGCGAACGTGATCAAGGACGTTCTCAAAGCGACGACTGGCAACAAGCAGTGCCAGAGCTGGGCGCAAGCGACGCAGGCTGTCGCAGACGTGACGACGAACCTCACGCCGCCGCGCTATTTTCCGAGATCCAACGCAGCGCTTCCCACGAATGTCATTCCGAAGACGATGGGGCCTCCGCGGGACATTTGCCATTATTTCCAGAACTCCGCCGGCAATTATCCACTTTGCGCAAATAACAGAATGGGCGACGGAAATTGGGATCGCGCCGCATATTTCCGCACCAATCATCCAGGTACGGCGTGGCAGACAGACCCGGAGCTGGGCCCGAACGTTACAAGGTATCAGACCTATTTGTGGGAATCCGAGGATCCTACCAGGCTCCCGACCCAGACAATCGGCACCACCAAAGCGTACGGCGCCCCGCAATGCGAGCTTCCGGCGGTTCCGCCGGATCCCGCAGGCGAGGACCGCAGGCGAATCACTGCTGCGGTGGTCAATTGCCACTCCCAGAGTTCGAGCCTCAACGGGAAAAAGACGCTCAAGGTGGCAGGCTATAGCGACATCTTCCTCGTGGAGCCCAGCGTAGCCCGCACGAGGTGTAACGGCTGCAGCAACTTCACGCTGAACGGGGTGACCTACGTCAACGGCTACGGCAGCGCCAACGACATCTACGTCGAGATCATTGGCGCATCTGGAACCGGGCAGGGTGGCGCCGTCCCCGTGATCACTCAGCGGTCCGTTCCGCACCTAGTAGAGTAGATGTGCGATGCTGAAGCGCCTCATCATGGACTGTTCGGGCTCCGCAGCTGCCGAGATGGTTCTCGTCGTGCCTCTACTGGTTGTCCTGATGTTCGGCACCATGGAGCTCGGCTACTATTTCTATTCCGAGCACGTGGTGGTGAAGGCTGTTCGCGACGGCGCGCGCTTTGCATCGCGCGAGGGCTTCGAGAAATTTACCTGCCCCAGCACTGTGGATAGCGGGGTCCAGCAAGATACTCAGCGAGTAACCCGTACGAACCAGGTCGCCGCCGGTGGATCTGCTCGCCTCCCAGGATGGACTGACGACACATCGGTGACAGTCTCTCTGGCCTGCGCTGACAACTCGTCTGGGACATACGGATCAATCTATGAGGGTCTTAGCGGCGTGCCCGTCGTTACTGTCTCTGCGACGGTACCCTACAAGTCATTATTTTCCAGGATTGGTTTCAACGCGGCGAGCCTCAAGCTCAACGCGCAGGCGCAAGCGTCGGTGACGGGGGGCTGATGCTGCGCTCGAGCATCATAAGGGAGCTGGGCTTCCGGACCGACGGGGCTGCGGGTGCGGAGTTCGCACTGGTGTTGCCGCTCCTCATCCTATTTCTCTTCGGACTCGTCGATGTCGGGCGTTACATGTGGACCCTGAACCAGCTCGAGAAGGCGACCCAGGTCGGCGTTCGACGGGCCGTAGTTACGAACATGGTCGCAAGTGATTTGGGAGCGAAGGATTTCGGCTCGGTCCTCGGTCAGGGCGCGGTCATTCCGAACTCCAGTTTTGGTCAGATGCACTGCGACAAGTCGTCCGGAAGTCTGACCTGCGCTTGTGACAGCAATTGCACCGGGATCGGCACGACGGCTGATGCGACGGCGTTCGCTTCAATGGTGACCCGGATGGCGCAGATTGCGCCTGAGCTGAAGGACACTGAGGTGAAGATAACCTACACGAATTCTGGCCTCGGCTATGCCGGCGACCCGAACGGCTCCGACGTCTCGCCAATCGTTACCGTCAGCACCCGAGGTAACGTTCCCTTCGCGCCGCTCGTACTGTTCGGCGGATCATTCAATCTTCCAATCCAAAGCGCATCCATGACGCTCGAAGACGCGTCAGGGACGACTTCAAATTGAGGCCCAGGACGTGTCAGTGATTACACCCAACGAAACGGCCTCTAACTGGAAGGCGAGCAAGCGAGAGCAGGCACTGCACCTCTACCTCAGCGCCGCTGAGGGAGACGCCGCGGAGCTTGCTGCCCTGCGGGTTGCCGGAATGCCGGTCTTTCTGAGCGTCATGCCGACGACCGACTGGATCAACCCGGACGAACTTGCCGGCGCGGCTGCCGCCGTGATTCAGGTCGACGCCGACACTGCGGCGTCGATCAAGCGCTTCCAGAAGCTCGCTGCTTCGGTCGAGACACCACTGATCGCGGCCGCCTACGAACCGCCGCTCGCACTGGTCCGCCAGCTGATCCGTGCCGGCGCACACGACGTCATCCCGTTGCCGCTCAGCATCGAAGATGTTGAAACCTCGCTCGCTCCGGTCGCGCGGGAATTGAACGAGCGCGCCGCAGGCGGCCATCACCACGAAGGCGAAGCTCGTCAGCATCATCAAGAGCGTTGGCGGCGTCGGCGCCACTGCGCTGCTGACTCAGCTTGCCATCCGCTTTGCCGAGCGTGAAGCATGTCACGGGCGGGAGGCCTGCCTGATCGATCTCGACGTGCAATTCGGCGACGTGGCGTTCCAGCTCGGACTGCGCCCGAAGCTGTCGCTCGTCCGATCTGCTCGATGCCGGAACGCGCCTCGACGGCGATCTGATGAGGGCGACGACGACCGACCACGCGAGCGGACTTAAGGTGCTCGCTGCTCCGGGCGAGATGATGCCGCTCGAAGGCGTTTCCAGCGAGCATGTCATGCGGATTGTTGAGCTGGCCACGCGCGAGTTCGGTACTGTCTTCGCTCGATTTGCCGACGAACTGGACGAACTGGTCGCTTTCGCTGGTCGCACGCTCGGACCTCGTCGTCCTCGTCACCGAACTGACCGTCGCCGGCCTCAATCGCGCTCGGCGGCAACTGAATCTGTTGGAATCGCAGGATCTTGGCGACGTCGAGGTCCGCGTGGTCGTCAATCGATACGATAAGGTTCTCGCGCGAACGATCAGCCTTGCCGACGCAAGCAAGGCGCTCGGCCGCGAGGTGAGCTACACCGTTGCGAACGACTTCGCGCTGATGCGCGGCGCGATCGATCGCGGCGTCCCCATTGATGAAATCAAGCGCAAAACTGCTTTGGCCAAGGATCTCGACGTCCTCGACGCCGGCCTCGCGGCAGCGCTGAGGCTGGAGCGATGAATATGTGGCAAATCAAGAAAGCCAGTCGGCTCGATGGCGTCGAGGACGACGAGCAGCGGCAACGCGCGCTCGATGAGCATCGCCTCGTCACGGTCGGCGACGCCGGCGCGTTCGCCAAGCGCGACAAGAATACCGAGCTCAAGGTCGAGCTTCACCAGCGGCTTATCGACCTCATCAACCTTCAGGCGCTCGAGAAAATGTCGCGCGCTGCAGATCGAGGCCGAAGTCGGCGATATCATCGCGGAAGAGCTCGCAAAGCAGAACGAGGCGCTCAATCAGGCGGAGCGCAAGCAGCTAGTCGGCGACATCCTCGATGAACTCCTCGGTCTCGGGCCGCTCGAGCCGCTGCTCAAGGACCCGACGATCACCGACATCCTCGTCAACGGCCACGACCAGGTGTTCGTCGAACGCTACGGCGTCCTCGAGCCGAGCCTCGTGCGATTCAAGGACGAGAAGCATCTTCTTCGGATCATCCAGAAGATCGTCTCGGCGGTCGGCCGGCGCATCGACGAATCCTCGCCGATGGTCGATGCACGTCTCGCCGACGGGAGCCGCGTCAACGCGGTCGTCCCGCCGCTTGCCCTCGATGGCTGCCTCCTCTCGATCCGCAAGTTCGCGCGCGTGCCGATCAGCATGGACCGGCTGGTCGAGATCGGAAGCATTCCGCCGCAAGTCGCCGACGTCCTCGAGCGCGATCGTCGGAGTCGAGGCTGAACGTTCTGATTTCCGGCGGCACGGGTTCCGGCAAAACGACGCTCCTCAACGCGATGTCGGCATTCGATCGACGGTCGCGAGCGCATCGTCACGATCGAAGACTCTGGCCGAGCTGCAGATGCAGCAGGAGCATGTCGTTCGGCTCGAGACGCGTCCCCCCAACATCGAGGGCAAGGGCGAGATCGCGCAGCGTGATCTGGTGAAGAACGCGCTTCGTATGCGCCCCGACCGAATCATCGTCGGCGAGGTGCGCGCAGGTGAGGCCTTCGACATGCTTCAGGCGATGAATACGGGTCACGACGGTTCGATGACGACGGTCCACGCGAACACCACCCGGGACGCGCTCTCGCGTGTCGAGCAGATGATCGGGATGAGCGGCATTGATATCCCTGCGAAGTCGTCGCGGGCACAGATCGCCTCCGCAATCCACGTCGTTGTGCAGGTAGCGCGGCTGGCGGATGGTCGGCGTAAAGTTGTTAGCGTGTCCGAGCTTACCGGCATGGAGGGGGAAGTCATCACCATGCAGGAGATCTTCCGCTTCCGACAGACGGGCGTCAGTCCGGATGGCATCATTCAGGGTCGCTTCGAAGCCACAGGCATCCGACCGCGCTTCCTCGACCAGATGATGTCGCATGGAATCACCTTGTCTGCCGACTGTTCCGGCCCGACGCGAAGTTTGAGTCGTGAGTCCGATCTGGATCAAAGCGCTCGTCCTTATCTGCACTTTCGGCGCAGTTGTCCTGGTCGCCGAAACGCTGCTTCGCGCCTATGCGAGCGCCCGCACCGAGGGCAGGGCGATCAATCTTCGACTCAGCGTTGATCGGTCGCGGGCGCACGATCGGCGAGACGATGAACATTCTGCGGCGGACGACGTCATCCGTGCCGGAAGGACTGCCGCCATTCCTCGACCGGATCGCACACAAGTTCGAGCGGATGCTGATGCAGGCGCAGCTGACGATTCCGACGGGTCGGCTGATGCTGCTATCCTGATCGCGCCCGTTCGCAATATTTTTCGCGCTTCTCGTGCTGATGTCCGTCTGGTGGGGCATCGGCATAAACTTCGGACGCATCGTCATCAGCGCAGATCTTTGCTTTCGTCCTCGGGGCGGCACTTCCTCTGATGGCCATCAACTTTAAGGCGACCCGCACCCGCAAGCGCATGGAGGAGCAGTTCCCGGTTGCGCTCGACGTTTTCGTTCGGGGCCTCCGGGCCGGACACCCGATTGCGTCGGCGCTCGAGCTGCTCACGGTCGAGATGCCGGATCCGATCGGCTCTCAATTCGGAATTGTCGTCGACGAGGTGACCTACGGGGCGGAGCTGCGCGACGCGCTTCAGAACATGGCGGAGCGCTGGGATCTCGACGACATGCGGATGTTCGTCGTCTCGCTGTCGATCCAGAACGAGACCGGGGGCAACCTCGCGGAGATTCTGGAAAATCTCTCTCGCGTTATCCGCGAACGGCATGCGATGCTGCTGAAGGTCCGCGCGCTCTCAAGCGAGGGCAGGATGACTGCGGTCATGCTGACTGTCCTGCCGATCTTCACGTTCGCGATGCTGTTCATATTCAATCCGCACTTTTTCATGGATGTCGCGGACGATCCCTGGTTCGTCCCGGCTTCACGGTGCTGATCGTGCTCTATGCGATCGGCTTCTTCACCATTCGCAAAATGGTCGATTTGAAAGTTTGATCGATGCTTGACCTTGTCGCCGAAAATAGCGTTCTCAGGCTTGTTCTCCTGGTGCTTCTGTTCGCGCTCGTCGCAGCTAGTCGCTTACTTGTCGGCGCAAAGTATTGGAGCGAGGCAGCTCGCGAGGCGCCGGCTGGTCGAAGTCGCCGGCCCGAGCTCAGCAACGCTCTGCCACAGGGTCGCTTCGTGCACGAGCGGATCGAAAGCGCTTGGCTCAAGCTCGTCAACTCGATCGAAAGTAGGGGTCTTAGCCTCGTCGACACGAAAGATGTCTCGCTCCGGCAGAAGCTGATCGCGGCCGGCTTCACCGCGACCTACGCACCGCGCCTTTATACGCTCATTCGCCTAACGCTCGTCGTAATCACTGCCGTTGCTGGTGCTGACGTTTCTTCTGGCTTACCGGCGTCGAGCCCCAGCATGATGAAGCTCTACTTCTCGCTCGTGATCGCTGCGGCGGTGGGTCTTTATTTTCCGGCGCTTTTCATTCGCGCCAAGGCCGACCGGCGACAGCAGGCGCTAGTCAACGCCTTTCCGGATGCGCTGGATCTGATGCTCGTCTGCGTGGAAGCGGGACTTGGGTCTCGAAGCCGCATTCTCGCGCGTCGGAATGGAAATGACGACTTCGCATCCGCTGCTTGCCGAGCAATTCGGCGCGGTCGTGCTGGAACTGCGCGCGGGACGGAGCCATGAGGACGCGCTGCGCCGTATGGCCGATCGGGCTGGTACCGACGACATCCGAGCGTTCGCGACACTGCTCATCCAGTCGACGAAACTCGGCTCGTCCATCTCCCAGACGCTGCGCATCTACGCTTCCGAAATGCGCGAGAAGCGACGCATGAGAGCCGAAGAAAAGGCGCATCGGCTGCCGGTCCTCATCTCTATTCCGCTCGTCGCCTGCATGCTGCCGACGATGATCGGCGTTCTCATGTTGCCGGCGGCGATCCGGGTTGTTCGGGCGGTCGTTCCCAGCACTTCACGGAGGTTGACATGAACCGGGGGGTCAAAGCTTCGCTACTGGTGTCGTGCGCGACGCTCATTAGCTGCACTACGAGCACAACCATGAGTTCGGTGAAGGTGCGGCCGATCGCCGATCCGGCCGCCGCTGCCTATGGTGCCGGCGACACGCTTTCGGTTGCCCGGGGCCAGTTCATGCTCGGCAATGTCGGGCTCGCGCTCGAGGGCTTCCGCAAGGCCCAGCGCTACAATCCCTCAGATCCGGCGGCGCTCGAAGGCATCGGCGATTGCTATGCGTCGATGGGCCGTCTCGATATTGCGCAGTCCAGCTACGAAAGTGCGCTCGCGCTCGCGCCGCATGATCCAAGGCTTCTGCTCGCTTTGGCCGACGTTCTCGACCACCAAGGTCAGGTCGAACGGGCAGCCGAGACGCGCGCCGAGGCTGGAAGCGCCTCGCGACCTGCCGCGACAGCTGCAACCCCCTCAGCGACTGCTGAACAACGCGCCGCGATTCCTATTGCCTCAATCGGGAGCGTGACCGTCAAATTGCCTCCGGCGCATCCCGCGCCGCAATTGGAGCCCAGGCGCGTCGCGCTGGCGGAGCCGGTTCTCAACCAACCTACTGCAGTACCGACTTCTGCCCCGCGGCCCATCGCGGAAGCGGCGGTTCCGGTGGCGCTACCGGCAGCGCATGCTGCAGCGAAGCTTGATGGACGGCCGGTAGCCCTACCTCAGCAAGAGATTGGGCTGCTTGAAACTCCTGCGATCGTCCCACCAGCGCAAGTTCCGCCGGTGGTTCTCCCGGCTGTGCTGCCAATTTCATTGCCTGGACCGGGTGTCCGGCTGGAGCTGCAGCCGCTTATTTTGGCGGAAGCGCCGATCGAGCTTCCTTCGCAGCCCGATGCGGCGCCTGCAAAGGCCGTGGGGGAAGCAGTCGCGCCAGCCGTTCCGCAGGTAGATCCGCGCGCCGCTTTGCTGGCGCAGCGGCTCATCGAGCACAGCAACGCGCTTGCATCGAACACTCCGGTCACGCTTCCGCCGGCTCGCCCGGCACCGGCGCCGCTGCAGCAGCCGCGCGTGCCCGATACTCTTGCGCGTGGCAGCATCGTCCGGCGCCGCGGCTTGAACGCCTAACGTCCGGCGAGGTAGCGCTTCTGACAACCGACAAGCCGATCTGGCAGGCCCCAAAGAACGTTCAAGTTGCTGCTGTGAGTAACGTTCGCTGGGTCGCGCTCGCCGGCGCTCCGGCGAGGCCGAACGTCCAGATCCTCAACGCGGCGCGCAGTCGGGGACTTGCGGCATCTGCGCGAACGGTCCTTTCCAGTCGCGGCTGGCGAAAAATCGCGATCGGCGATGCGCCCGACAGCGCAGCACGCGAGCGTGGTGCTCTATCCCGAGAACCAGGCAGCGCTCGGGCGGCGCCTCGCTGCGCAGTTCGGGATCGCGGCCCGTATGATGAAGCGCAACGCCGTCGTCCTCATCCTGGGGCGCGATGCCGTCGACAGGATCGGCAGCTCGCGGCGGACATGATCTTCGTCATCGCGGCGGCAGCGAGCGTAGCGATCCAGCCAGCCCCTGCATCTCGCCCCGATGCGTCGATCCTAAAGGACGCAACGCAGGCAATCGCCGCAGGACGGCTTCAGGAGGCCAAGCTGATCATCGCGCGAGCGGTCTCGGTAGGCTTCAGGGGTACACCGATTGAACGGCTGACCGCCGACCTCAACTTTGCGTCGGGCAAATATCTGCAAGCGTGGGTTGGTTACCAGCGTCTGGCCGCATCACCGGATAAGCAACCAAGCGACTGTGAGAAAGGCGCCATTTCCGCGCTCGAGATCGAGAAGTTCAACGATGCTAAGCCCCTCGTCGACTGCGCGGTTGCGCCACGGAACGCTTCGTGGCGCTCCTGGAACGCGCGGGGAGTGCTGGCCGATGCGCAGCACGATTGGACGACGGCCGACAAGTCTTATCAGCAAGCGCTCAAGCTCGCTCCGAACGAAGCCCGGGTAATCAACAATCAGGGCTGGTCGATGCTCCTGCGCGGCGATTGGGCAGCGGCCGTCCCGCTTTTCCAGCAAGCCGTCGCGCTGGACACCAGCTCAATGCGCATCGCCAACAATCTCGAATTGGCAAAATCCGCGCTCGCTGCGGACCTTCCACGGCGCCGTACTGGCGAAGCGAATGCGGACTGGGCAGCGCGGCTCAACGACGCCGGTGTCGCAGCCGAGCTGCTCGGCGATAAGCAGCGCGCAGTTGCTGCCTTCACTCAGGCTCTTAACGCCAGTCCTGTTTGGTACGACCGTGCTTCGAACAATCTGAACGCGTTGAGCCAGAATTGAACCTAATCGTCGCCGCTCCATCCTGGCTAATTATCGTGCTTGTCTGCGCGATGGTCGCAGCGGCCATCGAGGATGCTCTTCGCTTGCGAATTTCGAACGTGACGAGCCTCGTCGTTTTCGCGGGTGCGCTGGTCGCGGCCGTGATTGAGGGGCCTTCCTGGGCGCTGTGGCAAAATGTCGTGGCGTTTGCAGCTATTCTGACGCTTGGCACCTTTGCATTCTCGGCAGGATTGCTCGGCGGCGGCGACGTCAAGCTCTTCGCCGCCACAGCGCTCTGGTTCGACTTAAAATCCACGCTCTGGTTCGTGGCGCTCACCTTCATTGCCGGAGGTGTCGTTGCTGTCGGCTATCTGTTGAGCCGGCCGTGGAGCCGACGTACTCAAGGCAAAAAGAGGGAGCGGCGCGTTCCCTATGGGATCGCGATCGCGGCTGGAGCGCTGATCCTCGGGTACCTCGTCCACGGACCGTTCGGACAAAAGCGCCTTCCTCTGGCGCCAATCAGCTTCGCTCCCCGCCAGCGCTAGCGACTCGGACGCCACTCGGCGAGTCGCTCGCCGCACTCCACGACAAGGGCTGCGATTCCCGTTGTGGCACAGCCGCCAAAGCAAATTTTTCGCCGGCGAGATCGGTGCGCAGGATAGCCGTCGGCGGAGAAGAAATGTCGCCTAGCCGACGCTATTAAGCTGCGGGTAACCGTTAACAGAAGCAAAAATCGTTAACGTTCGACCCTGAGCTACTAACGGACGTGATATAGTTATTCTAAGATCGCAAAGTAATGGCGAACGGTTTCATGAAATAATCGGTATGTTCCAAAAATAACCTAAGTCTTTTGTATCATCATATCACTTTAGTTAACGTGGAATTGCTTGCCGCCTGGCTTTCTTGAATCAAGCTTTGTCTGTGGCTGCAAGTGTCACCTCCTTGCAAACTATGCGCAGTAGTGTTCTTGTCACTGCAGTAACGGGGTTCGGGGCTCTTCCGTTAACCTTTTCTGTTCAAGGCTATAGCTGAGCCCACCCTCAAGGCGTGCGCGTATTTTGACGACCCTCACGCGCCAAACTCGTGAGGACACGACGGGGGTGACACATGCGCTACGACGACGCTTCCCAAGCGGTATCCAATGGACATTCCGAGCCGGTAGCCCGGCCGGATGTCGATACGCTGCCAGCCGGTAGCTATGGTCCGGCAACTGGTAATGCGATTTCCGGCGAGGGAACGAGCTCGGGCGCCTCTGGGGCCGACAAGGTCGGCGCGGCTCCCGCGACGATCACCGAAGTGCAGGGCACGGGCGGCCAGACGATCGTCGCCAACGGTACCTTCCAGGCGAACGGCCAATATGGCGTCCTCTCGATGGATGCGCAGGGCAACTTCAATTACGTCCGCAATCCGAACACGCCCGGATGGCGTCAAGGACGTCTTCAATTACACGGTCGCAGACGCAAAGGGCGCGAGCGCGTCGACCACGCTGACGATCGACATCGCGCAAGTCGCCGCGGCAGCCAACGGTCAGGGAGTCGTCGCCCTGCCGGCAGGCGTCGAGCTATCCGACATCCACGTCAACGGACGCGATCTCGTCATCAACATGCCCGACGGCACGCAGATGGTGATTCCGAACGGCGCCGTCTTCGTCCCCGAGATCACGATCGGCGATGTTCAGGTGCCGGCTTCCAACGTTGCCGCGCTATTGGTCAATTCAGAGCCGCAGCCGGCTGCCGGCCAGCAGGGAGAGCCTGGCGGAAACTGGAACGATCCGATCCCGCCGCTCGATCCGGGCGTTCCGCTCGGCGATCTGATCCCGCCAACTGAGTTCGGCTACAAGCCGCCGGAATTCCAGGAGCCGGACCAAGGGTTCCATCAACATCCGACGGTCGTCATCGAAACGCCCGATTTTCCGCTTGGCGCGGTCGATGCGTCTGAGTCCGTTTTCGAAAAGGGACTGCCGGGACGCACCGGCAATCTGCCTAACGAGCCCGCCGGCTCGGGCGAAATCGCCGACGGCGATCCGCTCAACAACAGCGATCCCAGCGAAGCGAATACCGGAACGATCGTGTTCACTGCCCAGGGTGGGGTGCAGAGCATCACCATCGACGGCGTCGCGATCACCCAGGTTGGGCAGATGATCCAGGGCCAGTTCGGCACGATGACCATCACCGGCATCGACCTTAACAATGGCCAGATCACCTACACTTATTCGCTCGCGGATAACACGAGCGGCGACAACACCGCGGATCACTTCTCTGTGGTCGTCACCGACAATACCGGCGACACGGCCAGTGCTACGCTGACGGTCAACATCGTCGACGACGTGCCAACCGCGCGCAACGACACGGACTCGACTGATCTGGTCAGCCACATCGCAACCGGCAATGTGGTGACTGGTGCCGACACGACGTCGGGCTCGGCGGGCGCGGACACGGTCGGTGCCGACAATGCGACGCTCACAGCCATCTCGAGCAACAACGTTCCGGCTAACAGCGACAATAGTGCTGACGGCGCCGGCAATTACCAGGTCGCCGGAGAGTTCGGCACACTGACCATCAGCGCCGACGGCACTTATACCTACACGGAAAACCAGGGAGCTCCAGGCGGATCTGTCGACGTCTTCACCTACACGCTCACCGACGGGGATGGCGATACCACCACGGCGACGCTGACGATCACCAATCCGGACCACATCCCGACCACGGGGCAAAATCCGCTCGTTGAACTTGACGACGATGCATTGCCCGGGGGCAATCCGGGAGGTCCCGGCGATACGCCGGACGCAGTAAACACCACGGGCACGCTCAGCGGTTCCGGCGGTGACGGTGCTCTGACGTTCGCGTTGACCGCAAACGGCGCGCCGGTGGGCTTCACCTATCAGCTCCAGGCCAACGGCAGTCTTTGGGTTCTGCAGGGCTCGACGCATGTGCTGACGATCACCGTCAACGCTGCGACCGGCGCGTATGACGTGACGCAGGTCGCGCCGATCATGCACCCGGCCGGTGATAACGAGAACAACGTCGACTTCACTGTGACTTACACCGTCACGGACTCTGACGGCGATTCTGCGAATGGAACGCTGCAGATCCAGGTGAACGACGACACGCCGATCGCAACGAATGATACCGACACGGTCGATCTCCAGACGAACATAGCGACTGGTAACGTCATCACAGGCGTGGGAACGACCTCATCGGGGCCGGATAGCGCTGGCGCCGATGGCGGTGGCCACATCACCGGACTTTCCAGCAACAATGTCGCGGGCCACGTCGACAACGATCCCGCGGGCGGCGGC
>CAVTYB010000010.1:0-41699 GCA_963738825.1 uncultured Alphaproteobacteria bacterium
GAGGTCAATGACGATACGCCGCTGGCCAACAATGACAGCGATACCATTGCCTCGGGTCCAACGGTCCGGCGGTCGGCAATGTCATTACCGGCGTTGGCACCAACGAGGGCACGGCGAACGCCGATAGCCCCGGCGCCGACGGCTTTGGCGGCGTGGTCTCGATCGCCAGCGACAATGTTCCGGCGAACAGCGACAACACGGCCGACGGGTCGGGCAACTTCGTCGTCCAGGGCCAATATGGCACGCTGACGATCAACGAGGACGGCAGCTACAGCTATGCCCGGACCCCGGGCGAGGGTGGCGGCCACAGCGACGTCTTCACCTACACCTATGTCGACGGCGACGGCGATACGGTCAGCGCCACGCTGACGATCAACATCGGCAACTCGTGCCGACGACGGGCCCGAACGCTCTGGTCATCGTCGATGACGACGATGTGGTGGGCGCCAATGGCAACCCGGGCGGCCCCGGCGACCTTGCTCCGCAGAACACCAGCGGCACGTTGTCGGGCTCGGGCGGCGACGGTTCGCTGACCTTCGCGCTGACGACCACCGGCGCTCCGGCAGGGTTCTCCTACGCGCTTCAGGGTAACGGTGACCTGTGGGTCATGCAGGGCGCAACGCATGTGCTGACCATCACGGTCAACGCGGCGACGGGCGCCTATACGGTGACCGAGGTTGCGCCGATCGACCATGGCGGGCGGCAACGAGAAAACGCCAACTTCGCACATCACCTACACGGTGACCGACGCGACGGCGACACGCGACCGGAACGCTCCCGGTCGAGGTCAATGACGATACGCCGCTGGCCAACAATGACAGCGATACCATTGCCTCTGGGTCGATGGCCCGGCGGTCGGCAACGTCATCACCGGCGTTGGCACCAACGAGGGCACGGCAAACGCCGACAGTCCTGGTGCGGACGGCTTTGGCGGCGTGGTCTGCGCTCTCCAGCAACAATGTTGCCGGCAACATGTCGACAAGACGCCGACGGGTCGGGCAACTTCGTGGTCGTGGGCCAGTATGGCACGCTCACCCTCCAATCGAGGACGGCAGCTACAGCTATGCGCGGACGCCGGGCGGGCTGGCGGCGTCTCCGACGTCTTCACCTACACCTATAAGGATGGCGACGGCGATACGGTCAGCGCACGCTGACCATCAACATCGGCAATTCGGTGCCGACGACGGGCGAGAATGCGCTGGTCATCGTCGACGATGATGACGTCGTTGGCGCGGATGGTAATGCGGGCGGTGTCGGCGATCTTGATCCGCAGAATACGAGGGGCACCCTTTCCGGCTCAGGCGGCGACGGGGCGCTGACATTTGCGCTCACTGCAAGTGGCACTCCGCCACGGGCTTCAGCTACTCGCTTCAGGGCAATGGCGACCTTTGGGTCCTCCAGGGCGCGACACACGTCCTCACCATCCACCTGACCGATGCTGCGACCGGGGCGTACAGCGTGACCGAGGTTGCGCCGATTAGTCATCCGGCCGGTGGGAACGAGAACAACGTCAACTTCGACATCGGCTACACGGTCACCGACAGCGATGGCGACAGCGCGACCGGGACGCTGCCCGATCGAAGTCAATGACGATACGCCGCTGGCGAACAATGACAGCGACACGATCGCGTCTGGGTCGTTGGGCCCGGCGACTGGCAACGTCATCACCGGTGTCGGCACCAACGAGGGTGCGGCAAACGCCGACAGCCCGGGTGCGGACGGCTTTGGCGGTGTTGTCGGCCTCTCCAGCGACAACGTTCCGGCGAACAGCGACAACACGGCCGACGGGTCGGGCAACTTCGTGGTCCTGGGCCAATATGGCACGCTGACGATCAACGAGGACGGCAGCTACAGCTATGCCCGCACGCCGGGCGAGGGTGGCGGCGACAGCGACGTCTTCACCTACACCTACATGTCGACGGCGACGGCGATACGGTCAGCGCCACGCTGACGATCAACATCGGCAACTCGGTGCCGACGACGGGCCCGAATGCTCTGGTCATCGTCGATGACGACGATGTGGTGGGCGCCAATGGCAACCCGGGCGGCCCCGGCGACCTTGCTCCGCAGAACACCAGCGGCACGTTGTCGGGCTCGGGCGGCGACGGTTCGCTGACCTTCGCGCTGACGGCGAGCGGCGCTCCGGCAGGGTTCTCCTACGCGCTTCAGGGTAACGGTGACCTGTGGGTCATGCAGGGCGCAACGCATGTGCTGACCATCACGGTCAACGCGGCGACGGGCGCCTATACGGTGACCGAGGTTGCGCCGATCGACCATGTGGCGGGCGGCAACGAGAATAACGCCAACTTCGCCATCACCTACACGGTGACCGACGCTGACGGCGATCACTCGAACGGAACGCTGTCGGTCGAGGTCAATGACGATACGCCGACGCTCGGAACAATTCAGGCAATCGCCACCGACAACAATCCGGCGGACGACGATCCAACATTCAAGGACGGTACCGGCTCGCTCCATCTGAGCATGGGCGCTGACGGCTTTGCCAGCGTCCTTATCTCGCCGGACCTCACGGGGATTACATCGGGTGGTCACGCGCTTGTCGGGCAGCAGGTCGGAAACGTCTACACGGCATATGCCGATGTCGACGGAAGTGGCACCGTCAATGCCGGAGATACTGCGGTGTTCACGATCACCGTGGACCCCAATGGTGGTACGTCGGGCACCTATACGTTCGATCTGCTGCAAGCACTCGACCCGGTGGTCACCCCGATCAATATCGGGGCTGGCAGTTCGTTCGGCGTGGGCCCCTCGCAAAGTGTTGTGGTGACGGACAATGCCAGCGGGACGAATTTGGTGTTCGTGACCGGTTGGGCGCCTACCGCGAGCTTCGACAATGCCGCGTGGCTGGCCGGCGGTAATCCCTCTCTGACGCAGACGTCCAACGTCAACGGGTCGACCGCGGGATGGGGCCTTGGCAACAACAACCTCGATGCCGGCGAGTTCATGCGCTTCGATTTTGGAGCGTTGAACGATTACGACGGCGCCGGCCCGTACACGCCTCCGGGTACACCGACGGTCGCGGAGGTTTCTTTCGCGACTTTCTCGTTCAAGAATTTCGGTAGCGGAGACACGATAGAGTTCGTCGCTCATTATGAGGACGGCACCACGCAAGACTTCGTGCTTAGCAACGGTTCGCCGAGCTCGCTTACGATCACGGCCCCTCCAGGCACGAACATCGCCTGGGTCGATGTCTTGGAATCGGATGGCTCGATCAAGATCAACCTCGACCAGGTAGGCGTGGTCACGAGCGCGATCGACGACACGATCCCAGTCGATATGACGTTCACCGACGGTGACGGCGATACTGTGACCGGTTCCACGACGATCACGGTCTCAGACGGTGGCGGCACGACGACGCCTAACGTAGTCGTTCAAGGTGCGGCGACGCAGTCGACATCGGACGGCGGCAAGACCTCGAACGGTGACTCGCATCATTCATTGGTCGGGTCGAACGACAACGGTGCGCACGATCACCGTCCATATGCCCTCGCTCAGAACATCACGCTCTTGGCCGCACTGGCCGTTGCAGGGCTCGAGGCCGAGCAAAACCGCCTCGATCCGCATGCGCTCGAGCCATGTGCCCAGTCACGAGCCGGCGATGGTGCCGCTGGAAGCGCCGATGGTTGCTTCGGCTGCAATCGAAGCGAGCGCCGGCGTCACGCCTACGCATGTTGTTCAGCCGGTCCTTGCCTCGCACGCCGTCCAGGCGCCGATTGCAAACGGTCATCACCACGGGTCGGATTACGGAACGCACGGCGCGATCAGCGGCGATGCAAGGCAGGCGCCGGGAGTGACCGAGCTTCTGCACGGGTCGGCTGCGGGTCATTCGGCGGCGACGACCATAAGCGCGGTCACCGCGCATGCAGTGACGGTGCCATCGGCACAGGCGCTAGCAGCTGCGGCTTCACCGCATGGTCCGACACAGCCTCAGTCGAGCGTCTCCACGGACGGTGCGCAGCATAACGAGGTGGTCAGCAAGGTCGTCGCAGACGCGCTGAACGGCGGCGAAGGACACGGCCCGAACATCGACGTGCTGCTCGCTAGCTTGCCCGGTCACGACGCTGCGCACACCGCTCTCGAGGCGCTCGCCGCTCAAGGCGCGGCCATGGCATTCCACAGCGGAATGGGAGGCGGGCACACGATGCTTTCGGTCGAGATGGCGATGCAGCAGCACGCCGGTCCGACCCACGGTTGAGTTGAAGGAGACGAAACGCAGGCGCCGCGCGTATTCGTGTGCGCCCCCGGAATGACCAAAAGGGGGGTTTTATGTTGAACAAGCCATGGATGCTCACCGTGCCGGGAGCCTTGATGCTCAGCGCGGCGCCGGCGTGGGCAGTCGATCTTCGCGACGCAGTTCAGTCCGCTCTCGCGTCCAATCCAGAAATTCGCCAGGCGGTTTCAAACCGCGGTGCGACCGAGGAAGAACTGCAGCAGGGGAAAGGCCGCTACTATCCGGTCATTTCGGTCGCAGGGCTCAGCGGGCGTCGAGGACCTTCATAACCCGACACGGAAGCAGCTTGGCATTGCGGACCATACGCTGTGGCCGGTGGAGGGCGACATCATCGCGGATGAGCTCGTCTACGACAGCGGCGGCCGCGAAGCCGAGATCCGCCGTCAGGCAGCACGTTCCGATGCAGCCGCCGCGCGCGTCCAGGAGCGGTCCGAATATGTCGCGCTGAATACCTCGCGCACATATATCGACTATGTCCTCCAGCAGCGGCTCGTCGCCATTGCGCAGGACAATGTGACCTTCCACGAAAAGCTCGCCGGTGACCTTCGTGAAGGCGTCGCAAAGGGATCCATTAGCATCGCCGATCAGCAGCAGGCCGAGGAGCGGCTCCAGGCCGCGCGCGCCAAAGTGACCCAGGCGCAAGAGGATCTCGACACTGCAGCGATCACCTTCCGCACCTACACCGGAATGCCGATCGACACTGTGTCGATGCCGCCGGACCTCGCTCAGTGTATGCCCGGTTCGCTCGATGAAGCGGAAGGAGCCGCTCGCCAGGAGAATCCGCGCATTCGCGAGGCGATGGCCGATCTCGCCACCTCGCGTGAGGAAGTCCGCGCAGCCAAGGCGGAGCTGGGGCCGACCTTCAGCATCCAGGGGAGGGCCCGTGCTGGCCACGACATCGATGGCTTCGAAGGCAAGACGACCGACCTTCAGGCGCTTGGCGTGATCAAGTGGACGGTGTTCAACGGCGGTATCAAGGAAGCGAACGTTCGCGAGCAGCAGCAGCGCGAAAGCGAAGTCCACGGACGTCTGTTCGAGCGCACTCGCGCTGCAGAAGAGGACGTCCGCACCGCCTGGAGCCGCCTCCAGAACCAGACGGCTCTGGCAAGCGAGCTGGAAACCCAGGGCCGGATCTCCGATGACCTGCTGCTGTCCTATCGGGAGCAGTTCAACATCGGACGCCGGTCACTCTTGGATGTGCTCGACGCGCAGAACTCGCGCTATGTCGTGCAGGATCAGACCGAGACTGCGCGCTTGGCAAAGCTCTACGCGCAATATCAGGTGCTCGCTTCCGAGAACCGCCTGATCCAGTGCCTCGGCGTACAGGCGCCGGCTGCGGCGATCCAGAGCGAGATGGCGCGCTACCACGTCAATCCGATCCCGCCGGCGGATCTGCTCGAGAACAGCATTCCGGTGCCGCTCCTGGCACCTGCGTCTGCGCCCTCGGCAGGAATGTCGCCGCCGCCTCCGGCTCCGGAGGGAGCAATGCCTCCCCCGCCGCCCCCGCCGGCTGTTTCGCCCCAAGGGCAGCGCGGCGACGGCGGCCGATAACAAGCAAGAGGACGGGTCGTGAGTTTCATGAATTGGCTTAACATTGTGCCGTCGCGGGAAGTTGATCCCGTCCTCGATTGCCTGGCGTTCCTCGCGCGCCGTGCGGACCGGCCTTCGTCGCCTGTCCTGCTACGCGCCGGCCTAGCCTTGTCGGCAGACGGGCGCATGCCTTTCCACCAGGTCGAGCCGGCGCTCGACCAGGCGGGAATGCGGGCGGATCCGGTTACGCGAAGCCTCAAAGGCTGGCCGTCGGGCAAATGCCCGGCGATCCTCGAGCTCGAGGATGAGCGTGCTGCGGTGCTTCTCGAAGTGCGCGATCGCGACGGGCTGGTCTACGCGCCGGGCCTCGCCGAACCGATCTGGGTGAAGCTCGCCGAAATCGAGCCGGCCTACACCGGTCGCGCGGTGGTCGTCGAAGTCGATCCCACCCGCGAGCGTGAGAATGAGCGGCCGTGGGACGAGGCGAAGCGGCGTCACTGGTTCTGGTCGGAGATCTGGAAGGTTCGCCGCGAATTCTGGCCTGTCCTTCTCGCCGCGCTGATCGTGAACATGCTCGCTTTCGCGATGCCGCTGTTCACGATGAACGTGTACGACCGAGTCATTCCCAACAAGGCGGTCGCTACGCTGTGGGTGCTCGCGCTCGGAGTGATGCTGGCGCTGGCCTTCGATTTCACGCTTCGGATCGCGCGAGCGCGGTTGATCGACGAGGTCGCCCGCAAGCTCGACGCCAAGCTGTCGCAGAAGCTGTTCGAGAAGGTGATGAACCTGCCGATGGCGGATCGGCAGGGCAGCACCGGCGCCCTCGCGCGCCGGATTTCTGACTATGAACTAGTCCGCGACTTCTTCGCCTCGACCACGGTCGTCCTCGCGGTCGACATCACCTTCATGTTCCTGTTCCTCACCTTCATTACGCTCGTAGGCGGGTGGCTGGTCCTGGTGCCGCTGGCTGGCATTACCCTCATGATCGTCGTGGGACTGAGCCTGCAGCGGCAGATGGGCAAGGTCGCGCTCGACGCGCAGGCGGATTCGAGCCTTCAGCATTCCGTCCTGGTCGAATCCATCTCGGGTGCTGAGACCCTCAAGGCAGCGCGGGCCGAAGGGCAGATGCTCGGCCGCTGGCGCCGCTATGCGTCGATGAGCGCCGCAACCAGTGAGCGCATGCGCAAGCTCTCCGCAATCGCGGTCAACCTCGCCAGCGTCTCGCAGCAGACGATCAGCATCGGTCTCCTCATCGGCGGCTTTTATCGCTTCCAGGAAGGCGAGATGACGATGGGCGCGATCATCGCGATCATCATGATTTCCGGTCGCTCGCTTCAGCCCGTCGGTCAGCTGGCCTTCCTCATCACGCGCGGCAAGCAGGCTTTCGCGACGCTGACGTCACTGCAGCGGATGATGGAGGCGCAGGACGAGCGTCAGTCGGCGATGCGCAGCATCGTGCCGGAGATCCGCGCCGGCCACATCGAATTCCGCGACGTATCGTTCCGTTACCCGAATGCGTCACGCGATTCACTTTCGAGCGTGAACCTGAAGATCAACCCGGGAGAACGGATCGGCGTCATCGGCCGTGTCGCTTCCGGCAAGTCCACGCTCGGGCGCGTCCTCTGCGGCCTTTACGCGCCGACGAGCGGCGAAATGCTCGTCGATGGTCTCGACAGCCGCCAATACCACCCCCACCAATTGCGCGAAGCCTTCCGCTTCGTCAGCCAGGATGCCGACGTTTTCAGCGGCACCGTTCGCGACAATCTGATGCTTGGCGCGGCTCAGGCCGACGACAGTCAGCTGATCGACGCCGTCGTTCGCTCGGGCGCCGACATCTTCCTCTCGCGCGACGCGGCTGGCTTCGACCTGCCGGTCGGCGAGCGTGGCAGCCGGCTCTCGGGCGGCCAGCGGTCGCTGCTCGTGCTCGCTCGGGCACTCGTCAGTCCCTCCAAGCTGCTGTTCCTTGATGAGCCGACCGGCTCGATGGACACGCAGACCGAGCTCTATTTCGTCGAGCATCTCAAGACTGCGCTCGCGCCGGACCAGGCGCTCGTCGTCGCGACGCATCGGCACAATATGCTGTCGATCCTCACGCGCTTGATCGTCATCGATGGCGGCAAAATCATAGCCGACGGGCCGCGCGACCAGATCCTCGGCCAACTTTCCGCGGCGAGCCAGCAAGGAGTGCCGCAGCGGTGACCCGCAAGCGCTCCACAACCGGGTTCGCGGCAGGAGCAATCGCGATCCTCGCGGCGGCGACGGCGATCCTGTTGCTTGTTCCTGCGCGTGAGCCGGCGGGTGCGGTGACTATGGATCTTCCGAAGGCGAGACCTGCCTCGCTCGTCGAAGCGACGAGCGGCTCGGCGCTCAGGGATATGCGCGCGGTCGGCGATCAGGCGAAGATTATCAACGCGTCTCTGCCGTTCGCGAACGCCCCGCTGAATGCTGCCCAGAGCTTTGCCTTCGCTGGAAGCGACATCGACCAACGGCGGGCGCTGCTCTGCCTGACCCAGACTGTTTATTATGAGGCTGGATTGGAACCGCTCGAGGGTCGCCGCGCAGTCGCGCAGGTCGTCCTCAACCGGCTGCGCCATCCTGCATTTCCGAAGTCGATCTGCGGCGTCGTCTACCAAGGCGCTGGAACCGGTACATGCCAGTTCACCTTCGTCTGCGACGGCGCTCTCTATCGCCGTCCGGCCGAAGGCGCCTGGCGCGAAGCCGAGCAGATCGCTCGCGCCGCATTGTCCGGCTACGTCGAGCGGTCCATCGGCGAGGCCACTCATTATCACGCCGACTATGTTGCGCCGCGCTGGGCACCATTGCTCGCCAAGGTTGCCGCGATCGGACAGCACATCTTCTACCGCTGGCCCGGTGCCTGGGGTCAGCCAGCGGCATTCACTGGCCGCTACATCGGCGAGCCTCGCGATCCACTGACGATGCGTCCGCCGCCGCCGGCTCCTGCGCCCGACGGCGGGGGTGTTGCCCTCGCTCAGGCCGATTTCGGGCCGCCAATTGCGCGAGCTTCCGACGATGTCGGCGGCCTGCTCGACACCTCCAAGGGCTGGACTCTGCACATTCCCGGACCGGACGAAAGCGGCGGTGCGGCTTCGAAAATGATCGCCTCGCAGCAAGGCGCAGCTGCAGCACCGGCTCAGGTCGCGACTGCGTCCGCCGCCGGCACATCGACCGGCAGCAAGTAATTTTGGAGCAAACGTAACCATGGCTACCCTTCCACTCGTCGGACCAGCGATCAGGCACCGCCAGCCGATGACCGGCGCGCGGATGATCATCGTCGCGACCGCTGCCGCCTTCGCGGTCTTCATGCTGTGGGCGAGCATCGCACAGGTGGACGAGGTGACTCGCGGCGAAGGAAAGGTCATCCCTTCGAGCAAGCTCCAGACCATCACTGCTGCAGATCCGGCGACTGTGCGCGACCTGCTCGTCCGAACCGGACAGCGAGTCCATAAGGGACAGCTGCTCGTCCGGCTCGACAACCCGGATAGCGAATCGCAACTGGGCCAGCTTCAGGCGGAGACGGAGTCGCTCCAGGCGCGATCCGCGCGTCTCACCCAGGAGGGCATGGGCACGAACGTCGCGTGCCAGGGCACTGACTGCGCGGGTGAGGAGGCCCTTCGGGCCGCGCGCGAGGATGCGCTCCGCAGCAAGGTCGCAGCGTCGCAGGCAAACGCCGAGCAGGCGCGCCGGGATGCCGCCGAAGCAGCAGCGACGATCAGCAGTCTGCAGAGCACGCTTGGGACTGGCTCAGCACCAGGTGCAGATGATGGCGCCGCTCGCCGCTAAGAACATCGTTCCGCAGACCGACTTGCTCGACAAGCAGCGCGAAGTCGTCGACATCCAGGGCCGGATCGCCGCTGCTCGCGAGCAGCAAGGGCAAGGCGATGGCCGCCGTCCAGGAAGCGCAGGCCCAAGCTTCGCAGGCGACTTACGAGTTCAAGCAGCAGGCGCTCGACGAACGCAGCCAGGTGAACGCGAAGATCGCCGTCAACGAGCAGTCGCTTCGCGGTGCCGAAGGCAAGATGAACCGCACCGAGATCCGCTCTCCGGTCGACGGCGTCGTCAACGACGTCCAGGTGACGACGATCGGCTCCTTCGTCCAGCCCGGCCAGAAGATCATGGAAGTCGTTCCACTGGGCGACAAGCTTCTCGTCGAGACGCGCGTGAAGCCGAGCGACATCGCCTTCATCAAGGTCGGCGACCGGGCGCTCGTGAAGGTGACCGCCTACGATTTCTCGATCTACGGCGGTCTCGAAGGCAGAGTCGTGCAGGTCTCGGCTGACTCGATCTACGACGACAAGGAGAAGGAAGCTTACTTCACCGTCATCGTGGAGACGGACAAGAGCTACCTGATGGCGTCAGGCCATCCGCTTCCGATCACGCCCGGAATGATGACGAACACGCAGATCATCACCGGACGGAAGAGCGTCCTCACCTACCTCTTGAAGCCGGCGTTGAAGGCCAGGAGCGACGCGCTTCGCGAGCGCTGATCGGCCTCTGCGAGCGCCGGCGTGGCCTGAGGATCGTCGATCCGATAACCGTGGGTCCACTCGCCATATGAGGCGAAGGTAAGCATCGGCCGGTAGTCGGTCACGACGCGCGCATCGAGCACTTCGCTCGTCCCGTCATCCAGCACGTACATGTGGCCGTCGGCGCGAGCCACGAGCACCGCATGGTCGGCGCGCCGAACGAGGTCGTGGACGATGCTGAGATAGAGGTCGCGCTGGCTGAAGCCAGCCGCTCGAAGCAGCTGCAGCTTGGCGATCGCATAATCCTCGCAGTCGCCGCGGCCGCTCCGGAGTGTGTCGTTGGCCGAGGACCAGACATCCGGCCGGCCGAACCGGCTTTGGTCGTCCTCATACTGGACGCGGTGGTTCACGATAGTGGTTCACCAGCCGAAGCTGCTCGATCGGGCCGACCTTCTTGAGCGCCGCCGCAAACCGAGCGGGCGCACCCCTAAGCGATGAATGCTCGACGGCGCGCCAGCGTGCATCCAGTGGCGAATGGCCAATTTGCAGGGCGACTGTGCCGAACAGATCGGGACGACCGCTTAGAGTTCCGTCGTCAACGTCCGGGCGGATCAGCTGACTGGCGTGCGGAACTGAATAGGTTGCGGGCACCGGCTGAGCAGCGTGTTGCTTCGAAAGTGTAGCCTGTAAGGCGCTGCGGGTGCCGAGGATCGCCTCGGTCTTCGACCAGGATTGTGCTGACGCCGCGCCGGGACAGGCGAGGGCTGCCACGGCTACCGAAAATGCAAGGCAAAAACCGCGGATCGCCATGCGTCCGCATCTGACGAACTAAGGAGAATATTGGCTTAGAGGAGATGGTTACGCGGCCATTTACCGCGAATCCCTGCCCTAGAGATAGGCGATCAATCGCAGATGGCGTTGCTCGATCGGAAGGGCCGCGGAGGCCACTGGCCTCAGCGTCGGGCTGCTGCCGTTCGCCGCGTAAGCGCTATCGATGCTGAGCAAGCGCCGGTGCACGGCGCGCTGGTCGCGTACATAGTCGGCATCGAACTGGCTGCTTGCCTGAAGGGCGTCGAGCATTGCCTGTTCGCCCGCTGCCAGCGTTGCGGACGGGAGAAGGTTCAACCTTCGGCCTTCGAGCGACAATTGCCCGCTCGTTCCCTTGTGATCATCGACCATCCGCTGGGCGAATTCGCGGACGCGGGGCGACGACGATCGCTGAAGAGCGAGTTCCGACGAGCGGGTTACGAACAGCTCGATCGATGAATTCTCCGCAACGAACGTCGTGGCGGAGAGCGAGGGTTGGACACGGCTTACCGAAGACCGCTGCGACACCGACGTAGGTGTCGACGGCCGTTCGGCGGCGCCGCATCCTGCGAGCCACAGGATGAGGCAACTAACCGCAATGGATCGCGAGCGAAGCAAGGCTGATCTCCCCCAGCTACGGGCTGCATTGGTCATTAGCACAGCCCGCCGCCGCGAGGCCCGTCTTACTTGCGAGCGACCCCCGGAGAATTGCTTGCAGCGGATGCCATCGTCACTGGAGCTGGTCCGACGTGCACCCACGAGCCGTACATTCCAAAGCTCATCACCGGCTGGAACTCAAACCGCCGCGCTTCCACTGGGAAGGGCGGTCCGCCTGTATCGTCGACGATATAGTAACGGCCGCCGCTGCGAACAGTCAGAACGGTGATCGGCCCCCCGACGCGGTCGCGGGCGAGCGTCAGGAACAGGTCCGAATTGTTGAAGCCGAGCGCCCGCAGCGCCTGGAACTTGACGATCGCACGGTTCTTCGCGTCGCCGGCGCCGCGCGCGAGTGTTTGCTTCGCGCTCGCCCAATAATCATGCTGGCCCCATTCGGTCGCATCGGACACCCAGTGAATGCTCGAAGTGACCGCTGCCTGGACGAAAGCAACCTTCTGAAGCGGCGAGAAGTTACGCGCCGGCGCAACGAGACGCTGCAGCAGCGGCGATGCCGATGCATCCTCCCGCGCCCTCCTGAGACTGTCGGAGAAACGTTCCGCCCTGATTTGCACGGCGCGTGTGCCGAGCATGTCCGGACCAGCTAAAAGCAAAGATGATACGCCAGCCGTACTGGGTGCGGGTGCCGCTGCGGTCGCTCCCGATGATGCAATCGCGGCCGCGCCGATCAACAGCGCGCCACTCCATGCGCGATAAATCATTGTTCCTCCCACCTCGGCCCGGCAATGAGGAATCACGGATGCCGAATGTCGGGAATGCGACGGTAAATGCCAATTCAACGCTCATCGGCAGACCGTTACGCTGCCGCGACAAACTGCGCGGCAAGGCTGATCTGCGTCAGCGGCGATTAAACGGTCGATGGATGCCCCGCGTATCAGCAGCTAATGCCGAAGAAACCTCGCATTCCGGATCCGGCCACCGTTGGAAAATGTCACGCCTGCGGAAAGGCGATCGGCGGCAAGGGATATTACGGACCTGAATGCATGTGCCACCTGCCGCCGCCTAAGGTTTGCGAGGGGCCGCCAGGGCATTGGGGCTGAGCCGTCTCCAGGCGAACGGCCTCATTCGCTAATGACCTCACCGCTCCCTTCGGCTTCTATCTTCTCAGCTTCCTCTTCCAGCTCGGCGGCAATGTCCTCCAGCATCGCCGCGTCGATCTCGTTTCGGGCGCTCTTCGCTAGGTTGCGACAGTCGCGTGCGCGGTCGCGGAAGCGCTTCGCATCGTCTGGCATGAGCGCCTAACGACTAAGAGCCAAGGCGGGTTGCTGTGGCTGAAGGTCAATTCCGACCTGGATCGCCACCTTCCGGATGTTTCTTGGACTCGTCACGGTCCGGTGCGGGATTGTTGGTTTCGTCCCCCACGTTCTTGTGTTCGGGCGAGTTCGGCGCTTGTTTGTGTTTCGCAACCTTTCGCAGCCGTTCTTCCCAACGACCTTCGTCCTCATCCACTTCAAGCTCGCGAGCGGGCTCTTTGAACTTGTCGGATTGGACCTCTTTGCGAACAGACATCCTTGCGACCTCCATGAGCAGCTCGAGCGGCGAACAAGCGGCAGGACAACGAGCTTTCCGGGCGACCGTTCCAGCCTCGAAAGCAGTCCATCCGCGGGGATGCTCCGGCGATGCTTGGGCTTCGAAAACATCACACTGATTAGCGCGTCACTTTCATCGAAGCTGAACTCGACAGCTTCGGAACTGCCGGTCCTGCCTCGCCAGACGTCTGGGGCAGGACCGGTGTTCAATGTCGCAGCCGGGTGAACGGAGAAGCTGCTGAGCGACGTTTAAGTCCCGCGAGTAAAAGGTGTCTCAAAGGAGCTGGTAAACGGCGCGGCGCCCGCACGCGCGTTCGCGTTCGGAACGTTGGACGCTTGGGATCCGTTAAAAACCTCTATGAATGGCCACTCACTATGGCTCGTCGCGCTCCTTGGAGGGGCGCTGCTGCTCACTGCCGTCTCTGTTTGGCGGTACTTCGCAACGCGCTGAACGGCGCGTTAGGAGGACGGTCTCAAAAAGCGTATGACCGGTACATCGCCGATGCTCCCCTAACAGCGAGTCGGCGCCCGAGAGACAAATGGAGAGCTCCCCGCTGTGTCGGAGCCGCACATGTCTTCAGAGAATTACCGCTACTACTGCCTCGACAGCGTTGGCCGCCTTCACGAAGCCGCCTGGTTCCGCGCCGCGAGCGACGACGACGCAGTTGCGCAGATCGAAAAGAAGAACGTCGATGCAATGTTCGAGATTTGGCAGGGCAGGCGCATGGTCGCGAGAATATCCCCTACTGCCCTTCAGGCTTAGCGGCACTCGACAAATTCGGGCAGCCAGGACCGTCCAGAGCCTCGTTGCGCTCGATGTAATATGTTTAGCGAAACGTATGGAGGACAACATGATCGACCGCTACGCTGAGGCAATCGAAAAGCACGTCAAACACCTGCAGGCTTTTCTTGCGATGATGGAGGCCGGCGACCTTCAGACGCATCAAAAGGGCAAGGACACGACCGAACAGACCGTCGAAAAGACACGGGATTGGATCGACGACCTCGAAGCAGCTGTGGATCGCCACAAGGTGAATATTGCCGAAGCGAACGTAAATGCGGGCAAGTCCGGCGCTCTCACGGACTCTCAATCCGCCGTAGTGACTGAAAGCATTTAGAGGACGAACTGAGGCCGTCGGGGTGACGGCTCTTGCCAAGTCTTTTTATTGTTCATCGTTACGCTGCCGCAAAAGCGGCCCGGTAGGGTGCCCCCGATCTACCGAACCGCTTAAGCCGAGCGAGGCATAGCTCTCGCGCCGCGCGAGCCACCGCTGTAACCTAAGTTAGAAACGAGTCCAGCGGTATGTTTAGGATAAGCGCCGCCGTTGAGAATAGATGCGCTGGCCGAAACTCGCGCTGCCTCCCCCCGACAGCGCGCGTGTCTCCGGCTCGGCGTTTCAGCTGCCCCTGGCGCGCCGAGCCGGTTGCTTTGCTGTCGCGTTCTAGGCCGTCGATCACTGTTGCGCGCGGCTTCGTGTCGAACGGCACGAAAGATGACGCGTGCCGGGCGACTGAAAGCATTTAGAGGACGAACTGAGGCCGTCGGGTGACGGTCTGGCAACCACTCCCGGGCTAAGTTGCCGTGCTCAATCGGCAGGCGTGGCCATGACCACCCACTCCTCCAGTCGAACTGGAAGCGCGGCCCATCGGCTCAAGCGGACATTACGCCCGCGACCGCTTCCGACGCATTTGCGGACGCAAGCTGAACAATGACTTTGCTACGGCAATTTCCTGGCAACTTCAGAAAACAGCGATTGCATGATCTCGCGAGCCTCGTCGGTGAGCCGAATTCGGTGTGCACGGCGGTCTTCAGTTCGGAATTCTCGGATGATGAGCTTGTGAGTTTCCAAATACTCGATCCATCGCATCGCAGTCGAAACTGGAGTGCTGGTCCATCTCGCAAGATCTGCGGCAGCAGGCGCTTCATGCGCCACGAAAAGCGCCAGGAGCATGTCCCAGGCGGGCTCGTTGAACATTGACGCGGGAAAAAGGCGCGCCCGCGAATTTCTCATCTCAAACATGATCTCGGCGATGCACTTGGCATCGTCCGCGGTCGCGCTTTCAGACACTGGATGTTCGTCGGCGAGTGCCGCCAGGACCCTCTTCAGCGCCTTAAAGTCGTCAGCATCGAGCTCAACGGATACGGCCCTGCTCTGAACGTGATTGTCAGTCTCTTCAGCATCATTCGCTGAAGCGCAATGAGACCTCCTGGCTCTGCTCAATTCCTGTTCGGGTTTGATCGGAAGCTTTCGAATGTCGGTTCTGTGCACAAATCCTCCGGCGCGGCGTCACTGCAGTTTTGATTCGGCACACCTACGCACACCAATTCACACGCCCTCGGGACAAAGAAGCAGCACACCAAGCAGTGCCCGCCCAATTCGGCAACGCTGACGGAGATTCTTCTGCCGCGCCATATCCTACATTACAACAACCGGTCGCTCCCGATCCGGAGCGATCGTGAACGACCCGCCGTTGTAGGCCGGCCGCGGACCTCGGTTGGCAAACTCGTTACGAGCTCGACCTGCTGCGACCTAAGTCAGAGCGGAACTGCGTTGTCGGTTCCAAACAGACTATCCAGATATTGGCGCTCGGCCCCGAACAATAGATTTAGTAGTCGCCGTACTGCCGAAATGTCCCTGCGCGATAACGTGACCGTTCGTTCCGCGCCCTCCTGTCGATCGTGAAACATTGATTTAAGTCATAGCTGTAGAGGCCGACGCCGAAACGCAGAAGCTCTCATCAACATGGGGGCAAATCATCCCACGTCGGGACGATTCGATCTTCTCTAGAAGTGTAACGTTGCCCGGCCGGAGAAGAAGGCTGGTCCGTTCCGTATGAACATGAATTTTCAACGACCGGAGACGTTCCAACTGGAGCGTTTGCAGTACGGTACTGAACTGCGGAAACGGTCGTCAGGCCGATTGATCGTCTGGAGCGCGGTGGGGGTGGCGGCAATATTTGGCCTGGCCAAGCTCAGCGCGGCGATCCTCGTAATCGTCGGCGGAATCATCATCGCCTTTCTTGGCCTTGCAACAGCAGTCTGCATCTATGCCCAAAATAATAACCCCTGGTGAGGGAGTCGGTGTATGGACGATTGGCTCCCCGTAACTCTCGCGGTTACGTCGACACTTGGACGCGCACTGTTGGCAGCAGCTTGCATGGGAATCGTTGCCACAGCCGGCGCGATCCTCAGGATACACAGTGCGCAGTATGAGCTAACCGCTCATCGCGCTTCGCTTTTCGCTGGAGCGAGCTTCATCGTTACCCTCGTCGCGTTCGGGGCCGCATTGCTTGTTGGGTCGGCGGCTTAGACCCGTATTCCTCGGTGATGAGAAACGGCTTTCAGCGCAGTGCGACACTCTTCGCGGCTTGCACTTTTGCTGGACGCGTGGATGCCCGAGGCGGGAGCATTCCTTACGACCGTGCGCTTGCAATGCCGGACACCCCGATGAGCAGACTCAGCTCACAACGGTGAGCCGGAATTGGCATTCCAGCGAACTGTCCGGAGTCTGAGGCTGCCTACGCTCGCGGGTTACGCCTAGCCACTCATCATTCACTAAGTCATCGCTTCCGGACGGCAATCGGCGTCACGGTCGCTACCCGCGCGGAGGCTTTGCAGCGATCCGCGCTCCAACCGAGCTCAAATGGCGCTCAGCGGGCATGAGAGGGGAGATTTGCTTACCCGTTGTGGGAGAGGGTGAGGGAGCGTCGGCCCGGCGCAAGTACATAATCTCAGTAAAATCAATACGTTGAAGCGCAGTGACTGGATGCCCCGCGTGGATTCGAACCACGATTGACGGAGTCAGAGTCCGTAGTCTTACCATTAGACGACGGGGCAGCTTGGGATGCGGCGGGATAGAAAGGGCTGTTTTCCCTGTCAACGGCGGCGTCGGGGTTTCGCTGGACTTGCCCAACAACATAAAATTGTGATTAAAACCGCCTCAAGTCAGCCGCCCATCCAAGGGGCGGTGCAGGAAAGAACGGGCGTGTCATGGCGCAGGGTGCCGCCAGTGCGCCGGCTCTGCAGCAAGCATTTCGCGAGCAGAGCGGGCCATCGAATCAAGGCTTCTCGCCAAAGCGGGAGCCGCATCGCCACACATACGGAGCAATCGACCTCGGCACGAACAACTGCCGGCTCCTCATCGCTCGTCCGACGACTGGCGGCTTCACGGTCATCGATGCTTTCTCGCGCATCGTGCGGCTAGGCGAAGGCCTTTCACGCACCGGTGCCTTGTCCGACGAGGCGATGGACCGGGCGGTCGGCGCGCTAGCGATCTGTTCGGACAAGCTCCGCCGCCGCAATGTCTCCATTTCGCGTTCGGTCGCGACCGAGGCTTGCCGACGGGCCCATAATGGCCAGGAGTTTGCCAATCGTGTTCGCGATCAGACCGGGATCGTTCTCGATATCATCGAGCCGGCGGAAGAGGCGCGTCTCGCGGTGCTCGGCTGTCATAAGCTGCTCGAGCCTGGCGACGGCCCGGCCCTGATCTTCGACATCGGCGGTGGGTCGACCGAGCTCGTACTGATCGACCAGGAAGAAGGAACGCCAAGGATCCGCGCCTGGTGGAGCGCTCCGTGGGGTGTCGTGTCCCTCACTGAAAGCGAGGGCAAGGAAGCACTCGAAGGGCCCGATCGCCTCAAGGCTTACAAGAGAATGCGCGAGCGCGCTCGGCGCGCGTTCGCCAATTTCACGACCATGCTACCCAAGAAGCGCGACGGCATCCGGCTTTTGGGGACCAGCGGCACCGTCACCACGCTCGCCAGCGTCCATTTGGCGCTGCCTTTCTACGATCGCCGGGCCGTCGACGGCCTCCATGTTCCCGTGGACGCGATGCAGAAGATCAGCAGCATGATCGCAGGCATGGATTATCAGGAGCGTTCGGCGCTTCCATGCATCGGCAACGAGCGCGCCGACCTGGTCGTCGCCGGCTGCGCCATCCTCGAAGCGATCATTGAGATTTGGCCCGCGCAGAACCTCGGCGTCGCCGACCGCGGCATCCGCGAAGGGATTCTCCGATCGCTGATGGCGCGCGACGGCTGGCAATTGTGAAGCGGCTGAGGACCGCCAAAGGCCGCAAAGTTTCGTCGACGCGCTGGCTGGAGCGGCAACTCAACGACCCGTACGTCAAGCGCGCCAGGGCGGAGAATTACCGGAGCCGTGCCGCCTACAAGCTGCTGGAGCTCGATGAGCGCTTCGGCCTCCTGAAGGGGATCAAAGCTGTCGTCGATCTCGGCATCGCACCCGGCGGCTGGAGCCAGGTCGTCCGCCGCAAGGCTCCGCAGGCAAGCATCGTCGGAATCGACCTGCTTGCCACCGACCCCATTGACGGCGTGACCATCCTGCAGTTGGACTTCATGGACGAGGCCGCGCCAGAGCGGCTGAAGGCGGAGCTGGGCGGGCAGGCCGACCTCGTCCTATCCGACATGGCAGCCAATACGGTCGGGCACCAGCAGACCGACCATCTGCGCACAATGGCGCTGGTCGAAACCGGCCTCGAGTTCGCCCGCGAGGTTCTCCGTCCAGGCGGCGCCTACGTTGCCAAGGTGCTGGCCGGCGGCGCGGACAATCAGCTGGTCGCCGAGCTCAAGCGTAACTTCTCGAGCGTAAAGCACGCCAAGCCACCGGCAAGCCGGAAGGACTCCAGCGAGTGGTACGTCGTGGCGCAAGGGTTCAAGGGCGCTCCGGAAAGCTAATCGCTCAAACCCTCAGACAGCCTGTCGTGATCGGACAAGTTACTGTCGTAATTCGTGCCGACTCCCCACGTCGAAGAAGCTACGCAAATTCGCTCGGGGGGGTCGGTGGGTGAAACACAACATTTGCCGGAGAATTATGGCCAAAGCTGCTGATCTGGCCTGGATCCTCGGATCCCTGTTCGGCTTGCTCATTGCCGTTGCGGCCATGCACGGAAGGCCGACCGTCATCATCGTAGGTTTGATTGTTGCCAGTCTATTTGGACTTGTAGGAATTGGAATTTGCGTCCGCGCCGGACGAATGATTGCTCGCTCAGATCGCTCTGACGAACCCGATTAGCCCCTGATCGTTCGAGCGGTAGGTTTCTCACCCGACGGCGACGCTGCCTGCAGCGGGCTGTGCGGCGGTGGGAGGCTGAGTGAAGCTGGCGGATCGTTCGATGTCCGAAAGGGGCGGCCGCGGCGAAGCTGACACTCACGTGTCATTTGACCTTCTCTTCCATTCGTACGACCGTCCGGCGGTCCCAGGCCGCTAGCCAAGAAGCGAGGCACGATCATGAACGCCAGGCTCGCCTTAATCGCGACATTGATGCTCACCACCGCGTCGGGTCAGTCCCAGACCAAGAGTTCCGCTCCTCCCGCTGCGGCCGTGAAGGCGCCGGCTGCGACCACCGCGGGATGCCTTCTCGTCAGCAATGCGTTCGCCAATAGTTCGACGGACGATAAGGACCGCACTCTGGCGCGGGCTTCGCTCTATTTCTTCATGGGTCGAATCGATAACGGGACGACAGCGGCTCAGCTCACGGCGGCGTTCGCGGCACAGGAACGCGTGATTAACAACGCCAACGCCTCAGAAGTGATGAACGAATGCCTCAAGCTAGTCCAAGCCAAATCAGACTTGCTTAAGTCGGTTGCGGAGGACCGCCCGCAAGGCAAATGAGTGAATTGCTGTTTGGGACGACGGACGTCGGCGACCTGGATCACAACGTCCGCCTTCGCTTCCAGACTATTTTGCGGTCGTCGTGACCGCTGGCGCGGGCGGCTCCTGCGGGTCCATCAGGCGCCGGGTGAGATAGATCATCTCCAGCGCACTGGTGTGCGCCGCCTGCTTGAGATTGGCGCCCGCCGCATGGCCGCCTTCGGTGTTCTCGTAATAAAGGAAGGGGAGGCCATATTCTTCCATGCGCGCGGCGAACTTGCGCGCGTGCTGCGGGCCGACGCGGTCGTCCTTCGTCGTCGTAAAGATGAACGGCACCGGATATTTCCCGTCGCGGCGGAGGTTTTGATAGGGCGAGGTCTTCTCCCAGAAGGCGCGCACGGCGGGATCGTCAATGCTCCCATATTCGCCCTCCCACGACGCACCTGCAGCGATCTTCGAGATGCGGATCATGTCGAGCAACGGGACCTCGATATCGACTGCGTTCCACAGCTCGGGATGTTGAATGAATTCAACCCCCATCAGCAGCCCGCCGTTCGACCCGCCGCGGATTCCGAGCCGGCGCGGGCTGGTGATCTTGTTGGCGATCATGTCCTTAGCGACTGCGGCGAAGTCGTCGTAAATGATCTGGCGCTTGGTCCCGAGGCCCGCCTCGTGCCACGCCGGACCGAACTCGCCGCCGCCGCGGATATTCGCGAGCGCGTAGACGCCTCCCTTTTCGAGCCATAGCTTGCCGGTGATCGCGCCGAATAGCTCGGCGTCTGGCTCGCTTCGAACCCGCCATAGGCATAGAGCAGGGTCGGATTGTTGCCGTCGAGCTTGATATCGCTTCGGTGGACCAGGAAGTAGGGGATCTTGGTCCCGTCGGTCGAAACCGCTTCGCGCTGCTCGGAGACGAGGCCCGACGCATCGAACTTCGCCGGCTGGCGCATGATTTCTTTCACCTCACCGGTGCCTGCATCCGCCAGCCACAGCGACGGCGGCGTCAGGAAGTTCGTCACCGCCAGGAAAGCCTCGTTGTTCGTGTGGCTCGTGTCGGCAATGGCGATCGTCGAATTGTCTGGAAGCTCGAGCGCCGATCGCGTCCAGGTCCCATTCGCCGCCAGTTTGAAGACCAGCGTTCGGCCGCGGACATTATCGAGGATCGAAACCAGAAGCGCGCCCTTGGCCGCAGATGCGCCCTCAAGCGCCTCGCGAGGGCCCGGCGCATAGATAAGGGTCGGCTTGAGGTGCGCAGGCTTCGCTCGGAGCCGCGCCAGATCGACTGAGAGCAGGCTTCCAGCGGGGAAGTCCTCGCCTCCGGCTGACCAGCTTTCTTGAGTCTGAATGATCACGCGCCCGCCGATCATGTCGACCAGCTGCGCCTTCTCGGGAATGCCGATCCGGCGGTTGCCCTTCGCGCCGATCAGGAAGTTCTTCGAATGCCAGAAGTCGGTGCCCTCGACGATCACGGGCAGCGTTCGATTCTCGGCATCGCGAAGCACGCCGGCGCCGGCCGAAACGTCCTTCTTGGTTCCGCGGAACAATTCGACCGCCGCCGACAATGGCTGGCCGCGCTTGAGGCGCTTCACGACATAGGCGTAGCCCAATTCCGTAAGCTCGCCCGGTTTCCATTCGCGGCTCACGAGCAAGCTGTTCTCGTCCAGCCAGGTCGCGTCCTGCTTACCCTTCGGGAGCGTAAAACCGCTTTTTACGAACTTCTTCGTCGGAAGATCGAACTCGCGGACCGTCACCGCATCTTCACCCCCGTCGGAAAGGTTGATCAGGCATCGGCGCTCCGCCGGCCGAGCGCACTGGGCACCCTTCCAGACCCAGTTGGCCTTCTCTGATGCGGCAAGCGCATCGAGATCAAGCACGGTCTCCCACTGAGGATTGCCGCTGGCGTAACTCTCGATGCTGGTGCGTCGCCAGATACCGCGCACGTGGTCGGCGTCCTGCCAGAAATTGTAGATCTGACCACCGATGAACGAACCGTATGGAATGCGGTCCTTCGCCTGCGCGATCTCAAGCGCTTCGTTGTAATATTGCTGGTAGCGAGAGTCTGCCTCGAGCACCGCCGTGCTGCGCGCATTGTGAGCATTCACCCACGCCATCGCTTTGGGCGAAGATACGTCCTCGAGCCACAGGTAAGGATCGTCGCTCGCCGTCTGAGCCCGCGCTGCGCTCATTCCGGACGCTGCGGCGAGAAGCGTGAACACCAACAATTTACGCATGCAAGAACCTCCCCTCGAAGCGCGAGGAATGGAGGGGCGGGCGCGACGGAGTCAAAATGGCTTCGACGAGCGGCGGGCAACTCATCATGAACGGGAAGCGGCCCTAGCTCTTCTTCGCGCGCGCAACGCCGATCGCCTGTTTCAGCGCATCGTAGCCGACGGCGCCGTTCATCACGCGGTCGCCGATGACGAACAGCGGTGTGCCCGTCGCCCCAAGCTGGCCGGCGAGCTGGAAGTTGCGCTTGAGCTCTGCCTCGATCGCGACATCGTCTTGCGGGTGCGGAGTGATGCCCGCTGCCTTGGCTGCGGTTGCAATCGAGTCGGGCGCAGGGCGTCCTGCAGACCATAGGGTATCGTGGAATTTTGCAAACCGTCCGAGCTGCGACGCCTCGAGCGACAGCCGCGCCGCGGTCACGCTGTCGGGACCGAGGATGGGCAGTTCGCGATAGACGACACGAAGGCCCTTATCCTCTTGGACCAAACGGTCGACGGTGGGGTTGCTCGCCTTGCAGTAAGGGCAGGCATAATCGAAGAATTCGACCAAAGTGACGTCGGGCTTCGCAGCGCCCTTCCACGAGCTTCCGAACGGCGTTTCGATCGCCGAGCGGTTCGCCGCCAGCACCGGCTCATATTGCGCATCCCGAAGCGCATCGACCGCATCGGTGAGAATCTTGGGATCGGCAACCAGGCCCTGCCGAACGATCCGGCTGCTGAGAACGTTGGGGAGTGCGAAGAAAAGGACCGCCGCCGTCAGCAGCGATCCGATGATGCCCCCCGCTATGCCCGCTCCGAACGTTCCCGATCTGCGCGGCGCTGTCGCTTCGTTCACTGTTCCTTCGGGTCCCGGTATCTTTTGTCTTTCTTGGCCAGCTCGGCCCGGGACACCATGGCGATGTCCTGCGCCCGAAGATAGTCCGGCGTTCCCGGAGGAATGCCCTTCATTGCCATCTGAGCGCTTGCAAGGGCCATCTTCGGGTCACCCTGAAGATTGCTCCGCTCGGCCGTCGCGAGCTGCGCCCGCGGCTGATCGCCTTCGTGGTCGTAGATGATCCCGAGCTGGTACCAGGCGAACGGATCCTCATTGTCGCGGTTGACCGCAACCTTCAGGATTTCCTTCGCCTCGTCGAAATTCTTCGCATCGTTGGTTTCGACTAAAGCGTGACCAAGCATCGCCGCGATCATCGGCGCGTTGCCCGACCGCTCCGTCGCTTCCCTGAGCGGTGCCAGCGCCTCCTTCGGCTTACCGTCCTCGAGGAGAATCTGACCCTTGAGCTCGAGGAAATACGGATCGTGCGGGTCGATCGCGAGCAGCGCATTGGCCTCGGATTCCGCCTTATCCGGATAGCCGCCGAGATGGTACGCATAGGCTCGAGCATAGTGGGCCGGGATACTCTGATCGCTCTCCGGATATTTGACGACCGCCTGCCTCGGATCGACGAAGCCCAGCAGCTTCGCCTTCACCCGCTCGAACCTTGCCTCGAGCTGTGGATCGGTCGGCTTGTTCCAGGCGGGATCGAGTTGAAGCGTCTGCTGCAGCGCCTGAATACGCTCCGACGACAGCGGGTGGTCCCTATCGAAACTATCCTTCGAGTAGATGGCGAGTCGGTATTCCAGGTTCTGCAGCTTGCCGAAGAAATCGAGCATGCCCTTGCCGCTAATCCCCGCTTTCGAAAGGAGGCGCATGCCCGTGGCATCCGCCGTCGATTCCTGCGCGCGCGTGAACGCCATCATGTCGCCAAGAGCGGCCCGCTGGCCCGCCATCATCAGGCCCATGCCGGCGTCACCGGCTCCGGCGGCCACGGCGGCAATGCCGATTAGCAGCGACAGGATCGTGATTCCCATCGCCTGTTTTTGGCCTTCACCGCTTCGAATGGAATCGCCTGCGATGACGTGGCCGAGCTCGTGCGCGACTACCCCCTGTACCTGGTTCACATTGTCAGCGTCCTCGATCAACCCCGACTGGAGGTAGACGGTCTGCCCCTGCGACACGAAGGCGTTGATCTCAGGATCGTTGAGAAGGACGACCTTGACGCTGCCGGGATCGAGCCCTCCCGCCTTGATCAGCGGCACGGACATGTCACGGAACAATGCTTCAGTCTCTGTGTCCCGAAGGATCTGCGGTCCCGAGTCGTCCTGTGCAGCAGCCGGCTGCCAGCTGGTTGCCGCCAGGATGAGCGCGAGCATCAACATGCGCGCGAAGCGGGAGATCGGCGATCTCATCGACCGCCGATTACCATCTTCGGGCCTGAACGGGTGATGAAAGTTACCCGAAGGTGCGCTGCCACCATCCCCTGCGCGGCTCGGATCCGCTGTCCGCTGCGGTGTCATTGTTCGCTGATGGCACGTTGACTGGCTCTTCCGTGGCGGTCTCGCCAGGTTCCGCCTCGGGCTTGGCCTTCGAGCGACGCTTCCGTGCAGGCTTGGTTGGTTCCGCAGCCTCTCCAGCGGTATTTGCGGGCGGAGCCTCGGCAGGCGCAGGCTCGGCGACTGCCAATTCCGCTTCGGCGGCCTTCTTCGACCGCCGCCGCTTAGGCTTCGGCGCCGGCTCCTCAGCGGCCTCGGTCTCCGCAATCGGCGCTTCCTCGTCGATCGGCGTCTCGATCATCGGCGAGCTGTCGGGTTCCACCGCAGCTTCAGCCGGAGCCTCAGCAGCACCATCACCGCCCTTGCGGCCACGACGCCTTCCCCGACGCCGCTTTCCGCCTTCCCCCGACTCTTCCTGGACAGCTTCCGACTGCTCTGCCGGCGCTTCTTCAGCGGCGGCGTCGCTACGCTCTTCTTGCGCCGGTGCATCTGCCTCGGCTTCGCCACCTTCACGCCGGCCACGGCCTCGGCCTCCGCGGCGACGGCGACGGCGGCGGCGACCTTGGCGATCGCCTTCTCCAGCCTCGCGTTCCTCGCGAGGCTCCTCCTCATGGTCTTCCTCTTCGCCTTCCAGCGTGATCTCGACCGTCTCTTCTTCCGCTTCTTCTTCTTCTTCTTCTTTCCTCCGCAGGCGGAGCCTCGGTCCGCGGCGGGGCGACCGGACGCCCGCCAGAGCTGTCGACGGTCATCCTCGCGCCCTCGAAGCCCTCGTCGATCAGGATCTCGATCCAAACTCCATAGCGCTGTTCGATGTCCGCGAGTTCGGAGCGCTTCTTGTTGAGGACGTAGACCGCAGCTTCCTTGCCCGCGCGGAGGCAAATCCTGTCGCCGCGTCCGCGCGCGGCCTCATCTTCAATGATCCTAAGCGCCGACAGGCCGGCTGAGGCCGCCGTGCGCATCAGTCCTGTGCCGTCACAGTGCGGGCAGGCCTTGGTCGATGCTTCGAGGACGCCGGTACGAAGCCGCTGCCGGCTCATCTCCATCAGCCCAAAGCTTGAAATCCGGCCGACCTGGATCCTGGCGCGGTCGTTCTTGAGCGCCTCCTTCATCGCCTTCTCGACCTTCCGGACATGGCTGTTCTGCTCCATGTCGATGAAGTCGATGACGATCAGGCCCGCCATATCGCGCAGCCTCAGCTGCCGCGCGATCTCCTGCGCCGCTTCAAGATTGGTGTTGTAGGCAGTCTGCTCGATATTATGTTCGCGCGTCGAGCGGCCCGAGTTGATGTCGATCGAGACCAGGGCCTCGGTCGGGTTGATGACCAGGTATCCGCCTGACTTCAGCTGAACGATCGGCTGGTACATGGCCGAGAGCTGGTCCTCGACGCCGTAGCGCTGGAACAGCGGCGTGGTCTCGCTGTGCTGTTTCACCCGGCGGACGTGGCTCGGCATCAGCAGCTTCATGAAGCCGCGCGCCTGCTTGTAGCCCTCGTCGCCCTCAACAATCACTTCTTCGATCTCGCGATGATAGAGGTCGCGGATCGCCCGCTTGATGAGATCGCTGTCGCGGTAGATCAAAGCCGGCGCGGTGCTTCCAAGCGTCCGCTCCCGGATCTCGTCCCACAGACGCGCGAGATAGTCGAAGTCCCGCTTGATCTCCGTCTTGGTGCGCTGGAGGCCGGCGGTGCGGACGATCAGCCCCATCGTCGATGGGAGCTTCAGGTCCGACATGATCGACTTCAGCCGCTTGCGGTCCGCGCCGTTCGAGATCTTGCGCGAGATGCCGCCGCCGTGGCTCGTATTCGGCATCAGCACGCAGTAGCGGCCAGCGAGGCTCAAATAGGTTGTCAGCGCGGCACCCTTGTTGCCGCGCTCTTCCTTCACGACCTGGACGAGGAGCACCTGGCGGCGCTGGACCACGTCCTGGATCTTGTAGCGGCGGCGCAGCGCCTGCCGCTTCTTGCGGAGCTCGTCGGCCGCGGATTCGTCGACCGGCGAACGGCTCGATCCAGTGCCTGCCTCCGTCGTTGTGGCGGTCGCTTCGCCGGCTTCGAAATCCTCGCTGACAAACTCGTCCTCGGAATGCTCCTCGGGCTCGTCCTCGATCGCATCAAGCTCGGCCGAGCGAAGCCGCTCTTCCTCCGCGGCATGCTCTGCCTCTTCGCGAAGCAGCGCTTCGCGGTCGGCTTTGGGGATCTGATAATAATCGGGGTGGATTTCGCTGAAGGCCAGGAAGCCGTGGCGGTTTCCGCCGTAATCGACGAACGCCGCCTGAAGTGACGGTTCGACCCTTGTGACCTTAGCTAGATAGATATTGCCTTTGAGCTGCTTGTGCTCAGCGGATTCGAAGTCAAACTCCTCGATCCGGTTTCCCTTGACGACCGCTACCCGGGTCTCCTCCGGGTGGCGCGCATCGATAAGCATGCGCATGGACATTGAAATTTCTCCAGGCGCGCCGGCTCGGCGTTAGGACGCTTCGGCGCGCGATGATTAGGGCCCCGCTGCCGGCGTACAGGCCGGTTGCGATGGCAGGATGACTGGAATGCGTGTCTGCTCGACGAGCCATTCCGCGCCGGTGCGCAGGGGGCGCCGCTTCATCGAAATGCGAATGAAGGGCAGTCTGTGGCGTCATTCGAGCTTCAACCTCGTGGAGCCGTGGCACGTCGCACCGGCCGTGGCATGAATTCCTCGGCGGCCGCCGGGGACTGCCAATTGAGTTAGCATCGCAGAGTAGCACCCGCAACCTTCGCAGTCGCACAAATGCACCGAAATCTGTGACTTCCCTTCTATAAGGGTGACAGCAGTTCCTGCGCTGCTATTGCCGCGTTCGAAATGGTCAGCGCCAGTACCCTATCCGATCGGCGCGGCGCTTGGGCATTCGTCCTTGGAGTCATCATGGTGACCGGCGGGGTTCTCCTTCACCTGCCGATGTTCGCAATGGGTCGGATGACTCATTACCGTCTCTACGGGATGCCAATGGGCAGCGACATGTACGCTGGCATGGCCGCCATCGTTCTGGGTGTCGCAGTCGCTGCTTATGGGCTGCTTCCGAAGAACATCTCCGGTCAGCTCTCCGCAAGCCAGGAAATCGTCGTTACTCCGCCGGAAGATGCACCTCTGTCGGCGTGGCACTGGACCTTGATGCTGGTCCTTGTGATCGCGCTTGGGATAGACATCATGAAGCCGGCCAGCCTCGGCTTCACCATCCCCGGGATGATCGAGGAATACCATCAGACGAAGGCCACCGTGTCTCTAGTGCCGTTCTGCGCGCTGATCGGCACCGTGGTCGGATCGATCGTCTGGGGGGCGCTAGCGGATATTTATGGCCGGAAGGCGACGATCCTTTTGTCCGCCGTCATGTTCGTCGGCACTTCAATCTGCGGCGCAATGCCGTCGCTCGCGTGGAACGTCGGCATGTGTTTCATGATGGGCGCGGCGGCGGGCGGCATGCTTCCAGTCACTTATGCGCTGCTTGCAGAGATGATGCCGAGCAAACACCGGGGCTGGAGCCTCGTGCTGGTCGGCGGGCTGGGCGCCACCGTCGGCTACTTCGCTGCAAGCGGCTTTTCTGCGCTCCTGCAGCCGATCTTCAGCTGGAGGATCCTGTGGCTCTTGAACCTTCCAACGGGTCTTTCGCTAATCCTTCTCGGTGCACTCATCCCGGAATCGGCGAAGTTCCTGCTTGCCCGCGGCCGCCGCGAAGAGGCGAGGCGGGTCATGGAGCGGTTCGGGTCCAAAGCACGCAAGACGACCCACGCGGAGAATGTCGCACTCGCGAAGAGCCAGGCGGTGGCTCTCACTGGACGAGCCTTCCTGGGCAAGCTCGTAGCGCTTAGCCTAGCGGCGATCGTTTACGGGCTTGTCAATTTCGGCTTGCTGTTGTGGCTCCCCGCCGATCTCGTCGCAAGAGGCTACAGCGTCGGGGTTTCGAGCAAATTGCTCGCAGAATCGGCGCTCATCGCATTTCCAACAGTCTTCGTTGTTGCCTTCTCTTATGCCGCATGGAGCAGCAAGTGGTCTGTAGTTGCCGCGATCGCATTAACCGCTGTCGGGCTCCTCGGAGTGCTCCAGCTCGAATTCACCGACAGCGGAAGTCCCGTCCTTCCAGTCGCTTTGCTGATTGTGGGCATCAATGCACTGATCGCAATGATCCTGCCTTATACAGCGGAGAGTTTTCCGCTCCGCATCCGTGGACGCACCACCGGGACCGTGGCCGCATGCAGTAAGGCAGGTGGAGTTTTCGCCCAGTTATTGGCGATTCTGGCGCTCGTTCCGCGGTTATCGCTCGTCTCACTGATTATCATGGTGCCGACGGTCGCCGCGCTCATCCTCGTCGGCATTTTCGGCAAGGAGACCCGTGGCCGCGATCTCAGAGAACTCGATCCCGACGGTCACACCTTCGCCGCCACGGGCATGTAGGCGGCGCAGCGGATACATATTCGTCGTTTGCGCTAACAATTCGCCGTCTATAGCACGCGCGCATGGCTGACCGGATCTCGACACTGGTGATGTTTGGCGCGACCGGCGACCTTGCTCGGCGCATGTTGCTCCCTTCGTTATACGGCCTCGATTCCGATGGTCTGCTGCCGGATAGCCTCAGGATCATCGGCACGGCGCGCACCGAGCTTGATGATGCCGCCTTTCGCCAACGGGCCGACGAGGCGCTGAAGGAACATCTGCCGGAAGGTTTTTACAGCGCGGGTGTCGCCGAGCGTTTTCTGTCGCGGCTCCATTATGTGACCATCGACATCACACATCCTGAAGCCTTTGCGGGGCTAGCCAAGCAGATCGGCGATCCATGTCATGGAGTTGGCATCTTCCTTTCGACTGCGCCGTCGCTGTTCAAACAGACCATCGACGGGCTCGCGTTGGCCGGGCTCGCCTGCCCGACCGTGCGCATGGCGCTCGAGAAACCGCTCGGCACCGATCTCGAGACGAGCCGCGAAATCAACGATGCAGTCGCCGCGCATTTCCCCGAGGACCGCACGTTCCGGATCGATCACTATCTCGGGAAGGAAACGGTCCAGAACCTGCTCGCGCTGCGGTTTGCGAACTCGATGTTCGAGCCCTTGTGGAACAGCACGCATATCGAGCATGTTCAGATCACGGTCGCCGAAACCATCGGGCTTGAAGGGCGCGCCGACTATTACGACGGCGCGGGCGCACTTCGCGACATGGTCCAGAACCACATGCTTCAGCTGCTAGCCCTGGTGGCGATGGAGCCGCCGAGCGACTTCAACGCGACTGCCGTGCGCGATGAGAAGGTGAAAGTGCTGCGTGCCCTCCGGCCGATTTCGACAACCGAGGCGGAATTCAGCACCGTCACGGGTCAGTACGCGCGCGGCGCCATCGATGGAGAACCTGTCCCTGGCTATGTCGAGGAGATCGGTCACGAAAGCGTGACCGAAACTTTCGTCGCTTTGAAAGCGCACATCGACAATTGGCGCTGGAAGGGAGTTCCTTTCTATCTTCGCACAGGCAAGCGAATGCCGATGCGCACGTCTGAGATCTTCATCCAGTTTCGCGACGTTCCTTATTCGATCTTCGCCTCGCGCGGGGCGACGACCAAGCCCAACAAGCTCATCATCGGCCTGCAGCCCGAAGAGAGCATCGAGCTTCGGCTGATGTCGAAGACCCCCGGCCTTGACCGGCAAGGCGTGCGTTTACGGGAAATCCCGCTCGACATAGGGCTCGCCAACGCCTTCAGCGAATACCGCCGTCGGATCGCATACGAACGCCTCCTTCTCGACCTAATCGAGGGCGATCCGACCCTGTTCGTCCGCCGCGACGAGGTCGAGGCGCAATGGACTTGGATCGACCGCATTCGCGCTGCCTGGGCTGAAAAGGGAATGACTCCGCGGCCTTATTCGGCGGGCACGTGGGGGCCATCAGCTGCGATCGCATTGACCGAGCGCGACGGCATCAGCTGGCACGAGTAGGGCGCACCTATGGCTCTCAACCCCGTCGTCGCCAAGGTAACCGATCGGATCGTCGAACGGTCGAAACCGACCCGACGCCGATATCTTGAACTGATGGCGCAGCAGAAAGAGCGCGGCATCAATCGAAGCCGCCTTTCCTGCGGCAATTTCGCGCATGGTTTCGCCGCATCCGGCGAAGACAAGGCCAAGATCAGCACGCTTGGTGGTCCGAATATTGGAATTGTAACCGCTTACAACGACATGCTCTCGGCCCATCAGCCCTATGGCCGCTACCCCGAGCAGATGAAGATTTTCGCGCGCGAGGTCGGCGCGACGGCGCAGGTTGCGGGCGGCGTCCCGGCCATGTGCGACGGAGTGACTCAGGGCCAGCCTGGGATGGACCTCTCCCTGTTCAGCCGCGACGTGATCGCGATGGCGACGGCGGTCTCGCTAAGCCACGGCATGTTCGATGCGGTGGCGCTGCTCGGCATCTGCGACAAGATTGTTCCCGGGTTGCTCATCGGCGCGCTTCGCTTCGGCCACCTGCCCATGTTGCTCATCCCTGGCGGCCCGATGCCGTCCGGGCTGCCCAACAAGGAGAAGCAGCGCATTCGTCAGCTTTTCGCTGAAGGGAAAGTCGGCAAGGACGAGCTCCTAAAGGCGGAAAGCCGCTCGTACCACTCTTCCGGCACCTGTACCTTCTACGGCACCGCCAACAGCAACCAGATGATGATGGAGTTGATGGGCCTGCACGTGCCCAATGCAGCTTTCGTCAACCCGGGCACACCGCTTCGGCAGGCGCTGACCCGTGCGGCCGTGCATCGCCTCGCCGACCTTGCGCGAAGTGGCGAGCGGCCGCTCGGCGAGGTCATGGACGAGAAGGCGATCGTCAACGCCATGGTCGGCTTGCTGGCGACGGGAGGCTCGACGAACCATTTCATTCATCTGCCGGCGATCGCCCGCACGGCGGGCATCTTCATCGACTGGCAGGACTTCGCCGAGCTTTCGTCAGCAGTTCCGCTCGTCACGCGCGTCTATCCAAACGGGCACAAGGACGTGAACGACTTCCACGATGCGGGCGGAATGGCGTTCGTCACTTACACGCTCGGGCGCGAAGGGCTCATCCACACCGATCGCTACACCGCCGGCGCGGATTCGATGGACTCCTGGATCGGGAATCCCGAGCTTCACGGCGACGAGCTGGTGTGGAGGCCGGCGGAGGAAAGCGCCGACATCGATATGCTTCGCCCCGCGTCCGACCCGTTCCAGGCTGATGGAGGCCTCCGACTGGTCCAGGGAAATCTCGGCCGCGCAGTGTCCAAGATCAGCGCAGTCGACCCTGAGAATTGGTCGATCGAAGCCCCCGCGCGCTGCTTCTCCGACCAGGACGAAGTGCTCGAAGCCTTCAAGGCCGGAGAGCTTAACTGCGACATCGTCGTCGTCGTCCGCTTCCAGGGCCCTCGCGCCAATGGCATGCCGGAGCTGCACAAGCTGACACCAGCCCTCGGCGTGGTGCAGGACCGCGGCTTCAAGGTTGCGCTGGTCACCGATGGGCGCATGTCGGGTGCGAGCGGCAAGGTACTGGGCGGAATTCACTGTTCTCCGGAAGCGTTGCCGGATGGGCCGCTTGCGCGCCTTCGCGACGGCGACATCGTCCGGCTCGATGCGCGCTCGGGAGAACTCGAAGCGGTCGGGGTCGATCTCGCGACCCGGGCGCCGGCGAACTCGCCGCCGCCGGCGGTGGGAACGGGCCGCGAGCTGTTTGGTCTGATGCGGCTGCATTGCAACGAGGCGGAAGCCGGGGGCTCCGCGATTCTGGCCGCCATGGAATCGGAGTGGGCGTGAAGAAAATCGCAGTTGCCGACGTCGGCGGTACTCACGTTCGTTTCGCGATGGCCGAGATCGACGGCGGTCGCGTCGTCGGTCTTGACGATCCAGTCACGCTGAAGACTTCGGAGCACGGCAGCTTTCAGCTCGCCTGGCAGGAATTCGGCCGTAGGGCGGGCATCGATCTCCCCAACTCGCTTGCGATCGCATTCGCTGGGCCGGTCGGTGGCGATGTCCTAAAGCTAACCAACAATCCCTGGGTGATCCGGCCGGCGCTCATCAAGGAGAGGCTGGGCGTCGATCACTATACGATCGTGAACGATTTCGGCGCCGTCGCTTACGCCGTCGCGACGCTTGGCGAAGAGCATTTCCGCCATCTTTGCGGGCCGGAGATACCCCTTTCGGCGGACGGTGTGACGAGCATCGTCGGCCCCGGCACCGGCCTCGGAGTCGCGGCGCTGCTGAGGAGGGGTGGCGGATACGAAGTGATCGAGACCGAAGGCGGACACATCGACTTCGCACCGCTCGACGAGCTCGAGGACCGAATCCTCCGCGAGCTCCGGAAGAGCTTCCGACGGGTCTCGGTCGAGCGCGTCGTCGCTGGGCAGGGGCTTCCCAACCTCTATGAAGCGCTTGCCACGATCGAAAATCTCGACGTCACCATCCACGACGAGAAGGAGCTCTGGGCGTCGGCGCTTGCCGGCACCGACAGCCTCGCAACCGCGGCGCTCGACCGTTTGTGCCTCAGCCTCGGCGCAGTCGCCGGAGACCTGGCGTTGGCTGAGGGCGCGAACGCAGTGGTGATTGCCGGTGGAGTTGGCCTTCGGCTTGCCGATTACCTGCCGCGCTCGGGCTTCCGCGACCGGTTCATTGCCAAGGGCCGGTTCGAGCGGCGGATGGACGAATTGCCGGTGAAGCTCATCACCCATCCGCAGCCCGGACTTGTCGGCGCGGCTGCGGCCTTTCAGAAGGAGCACGGATGACCATCGACGAAATCATGCGCTCGGCGCCGGTCATTCCAGTGCTCGTTCTCGATGGCGACGAGGATTGGGCGAAGCTTGCCGCAACCTTTGTCGGCGCTGGCCTCCGGGTCCTTGAGGTAACGCTTCGCACTGCTCGGGCGCTCGATGCGATCAGGCAAATGCGTCAGGTTCCGGACGCGATCGTCGGCGCCGGAACCGTGCTCAACGGCAAACAGCTTCACGACGCAGCAGAAGCCGGAGCGCAATTCATCGTCTCTCCCGGCCTCACGGAACCGCTTGCCAAAGCGGTCGCCCATTCCGGCATTCCCTACCTTCCGGGAGTTGCCACCGCCGCCGACATCATGCGCGGCCTCGATCTGGGGCTAGATCGATTCAAATTCTTCCCCGCCGAATCCTCGGGTGGAATCTCTGCACTCAAAGCCCTGTCAGGGCCTTTCGGGAAGATGCGCTTTTGTCCGACCGGCGGTATTCGCCCGGACAACGCTGCCGAATGGCTGTCGATCGAAACCGTCCTGTGCGTTGGAGGTAGCTGGCTCTACCGCCACGGAGACGATATGGAGTCAGTGGCGGAGCGCGCTCGATCAGCGGCGGGGCTCGGCCGCTAAATTCCCTGTTAACCATCTTTCCGTGATGATAATGCATTGCGGGTCAATGGGTTGGTGAATGACGCGACCACTGGGCAAAGGAGGGGCTTTAGCCGGGGCGGCCATGTGCGTGCTCGCCGCGGGTGCGGTCCTGTTCGCCTTTGCCGGGCGAAGCGGGGCGGCGGCTCAATCGAGTTCTGACGGTCAACCTGCCACCGCCCGTCAGCGACAGGATTTACGGAGCTCCACAGGCGCGAGGCCGTCCGATCATCGTCATCGACGCCGGCCACGGCGGCCGCGATCCGGGAGCGATCAGCGTTTCCGGTGAGGTCAGCGAGAAGGATCTCACCCTGGCGCTTGCCCGCGAGCTTCGCGACGATCTTCTCAAGGACGGTCGCGTTCGCGTGGCCATGACCCGCGATGACGATCGATATCTAACGCTCGAGCAGCGCGCCGCAGTCGCGCGCAGGCTCAATGCCGGGATGTTCGTTTCGCTCCACATCGACAGCGCACCCAATCCGCTCGCTCGGGGCGCCACGGTCTATTCGCTTTCGGATGTCGCTTCGGATGCTGAGGCGGCGAGGCTTGCAGAATTGGAGAACCGCGGAAGCGCCGATGACGCCTCGGATGGCTCCGTCGAGGCGATGCTGTCCGACCTCGCCATGCAATCGCAAATGAGCGCCTCGGCCGATCTTGCGGCACGGCTCGTGAACAAATCCGCCGGGCGGTTCGAGCTAAGACCGAACCCGCACCGATTTGCTGCATTCCACGTGTTGCGCCGCGCCGACGCACCGGCCGTTCTCTTCGAGGCGGGCTATATCAGCAATGCCGACGACGAACTGCTTCTCCGTTCACCCGGGCAGCGAACGAAGATCGCACACGCCCTCGCGCAGGCGATCGAGACCGACATTGCCGCCCGAGCGCACCGTTAACGGAGCAAGATCCCGATTAACTGGCTTTGCTGCCAAGCCGCGACAGGCTAGACGCGTCGGCGAATGAAATTCGAACGTCTGACTTCTCCCGGTTGGCAGCTTCCCGACCTCGTGGCCTTCAACGAGAGGGTTCACGAGTGGGTCGATCCCTGGTGGGCGCGCACCTGGGTCCGCCTGATCGCGTGGGCGGTGGCTGGCCTGTTCGTGCTCGTCGCCGCGATGTGGATCTATTTTGCGTCAGGGCTTCCGTCGGCACAGACTTTGCTTGCTTATCAGCCCCCGCTTCCGACCAACGTGCGCGGCTACAATGGTGACCCGGTCCAGATTTTCGCCCGCGAGCGCCGCGTCGATCTTTCATACGATGAGATTCCGCCACTGGTCGTCCACGCCTTCATCTCGGCGGAGGACAAGACCTTCTTCCACCACCACGGAATCGACTACGCCGGGTTCATCAAGGCCGTCTTCAACTACACTACGCACCTCGGCCGCGGCGGACGCGTTGCCGGCGGATCGACCATCACACAGCAGGTCGCGAAATATTTGCTCCGGGACAGCAGCTACAACGTCGGCCGTAAGGCGCGCGAAGCCATATTGGCGTTCCGGCTCGAAGACACGCTCAGCAAGCAGCAGATCCTCGAGCTATATCTCAATTCAATCTTCCTCGGCCGTAACGCTTACGGCGTTCAGGCCGCCGCGCGTGCTTATTTCGACAAGGACGTGGATGAGCTGACGCTTCCGGAAGCCGCGTATCTCGCCATCCTTCCGAAAGCCCCGTCGAACTACGACCCGGTGCGTGCCACCCAGAAGGCCCTCGACCGCCGCAACTATGTGCTTCGCGAGATGTACCGCAACGGCTACATCACCGAGGAGCAATGGAACGCTGCCGCCGCCACCCCGCTCGGCACGATCCGCTACGGGAGCAATGAGAAATTCCGCCAACAGGGCGGCTATTTCATGGAAGAGGTCCGCCGTGAGCTGATCAAGCAATTCGGCGAGGATTCCAAAGACGGTCCGAACAGCCTTTACAGCGGCGGCTTGTGGGTCCGTTCCTCCATGGACCCCAACATGCAGGACCCGGCGGCGCAGGCGCTCCGTAACGGGCTTGTAAAGTTCGGTGGCGCGGGCGGGTGGAAAGACCTAGGCATGACCATCGACCCGTCGAAGGACTGGGCAGGCCAGCTGGATCGCACTCCAGTCGGCACCGGTTTCCCAGACTGGCTCAAGGCCGTCATCCTCTCCAAGAGCGACGGCGAAGCGACGGTCGGCTTCACTAACGGATCGAGGGGAACCTTGCCGGTTTCGGGCGCGTCGATGCCAGTCCGGGGGGTAGGCGGCCGAGCCTTCGACTCGCTCAAGCCCGGCATGGTTGTGATCGTCAAGCAGACGGCTCCCGGCGACTATCAGCTGAAGTCGGTCCCCGCGATCTCGGGCGGAATGCTGGTAGAAGAGGTCCACACCGGCCGCGTCCTCGCGATGCAGGGCGGATTTGACGTCATCGGTTCGAGCTACAATCGCGCGATCCAGGCGCTCCGGCAGCCCGGCTCCGCGTTCAAGCCGATCGTCTATGTGACCGCGCTCCAGAATGGCTTCACGCCGGCGACGATCGAGCTCGACGCGCCTTACTGCGTCGATCAGGGGCCGGGTCTACCACAGAAATGCTTCGTCAACTTCGACCGGCGCTCGGCGGGGCCGCACACGCTACGCTGGGGCCTGGAGCAGTCGCGCAACCTAATGACGGTGCGCGCGGCGGCTAACATCGGAATGCCCAAGATCACCGATACCGCGCGCAAGCTCGGCGTCGGTGATTATCAGAATTACCTGTCGATCGCGCTCGGCGCGGGAGACACGACCGTCCTCCGGCTGACGAATGCTTATGCGACCCTCGCCAACCAGGGACGATCGGTGAAGCCGACGACGATCGACTATGTCGAGGGTCGGGATGGCAAGGTCATCTACCGCACCGACAACCGCTGCGCGTTGATGGGGAATTGCGATGCACCCGACTGGAACGGGGGAGCGATGCCGAGGCCGCCGAGCCGCAGCCGTCAGCTCGTCGATCCCATGGCCGCCTTCCAAATGGTCCATGTCATGGAAGGCGTGATCATTCGCGGCACGGCGACGGTCCTGCGCGATCTCAACCGTCCGCTGTTCGGCAAAACCGGCACCACCAACGGCCCGACCAACGTGTGGTTCGTTGGCGGCACACCCGATATCGTCGCCGGAGTCTATGTCGGTTACGACAATCCGAAGCCCATGGGTTCGTGGGCGCAGGGCGGCCGCATCTCGGCGCCGATCTGGAAGGAATGGGCGCTGACCGCGCTCAAGGATCAGCCGAAGGTGCCATTCGCCGCGCCGCCTGGCATTCGCTGGGTCCGGATCGACCGCGCCAGCGGCAAGCCGGTGTTCGGTGCCTTCCCGACCAACGACAACGACCCGAAGGCGGAAGTGATCTGGGAGGCATTCCAGCCGCAAACCGAGGCTATACATAGTCAGCGCAGCACCTTCGGAGATCCGTACAGCGCGCAATATCTGTCGCTTTGGCAGCAGGCGGCCACCGCTCAGCAGCAGCAGCAGCAGCAGCAACAGCAGCAACAGCAGCCGGGCCCAGGACAAGCGCCGCAGCCTTCTGCGCCGGTTGCGACGGCACCGAAACCGCAGAGCGGCTTGCCAACTCAGAACACGCTCTAGTAGCGCTCATCCTCGAGAGGTTTTGAAGATGCGCGCCGAAGCGCAGGCCCATATCGATCAGATCAATGCAGCGACCGCGCTGTTGCGCCGGTTCCTGGATTGGGACCGCGCGCTGAAGAGGCTCGATGAACTGAACGCCAAGGTCGAGAACCCAACGCTCTGGAACGAACCCAAGGCGGCGCAGGAAGTCATGAGGGAACGGCGGCGGCTGGAAGAAGCGATTGGAGCGACGCGTTTGCTCGAGCGGGAGCTGGCCGAGACGTCAGAGCTGATCGAGCTGGCCGAGAGCGAGGGCGACGACGCGCTGGTCGAGGACGCAATTCGCAGCCTCGCCGAGCTTGCCGACCGTGCAGACCGCGACAAGGTCGCCGCACTGCTCGCTGGCGAGGCAGACGCCAACAACGCTTATGCCGAGATCAATGCGGGCGCTGGCGGCACGGAAAGTCAGGACTGGGCCGAGATGCTGCTCCGTATGTACACCCGGTGGGCCGAGCGGCACGGGTTCAAGGTCGAGATGATCGACCACCATTCGGGTGAGCAGGCCGGGATCAAGTCGGCGACGATTTTGGTGAAGGGCGAGAACGCCTACGGCAATTTGAAAACCGAGAGCGGCGTCCACCGCCTCGTTCGAATCAGCCCTTACGATGCCAATGCCAGGCGCCACACCAGCTTTTCGAGCGTCTGGATCTATCCGGAAGTCGACGAGGATATCGACGTCCAGGTCGAGGAAAAGGACCTCAGGATCGACACCTACCGTTCGTCCGGGGCGGGCGGCCAGCACGTCAATACGACGGACAGCGCCGTTCGGATCACGCATATCCCGACGGGGATCGTTGTCGCGTGCCAGAACGAGCGCTCGCAGCATAAGAACCGCGCCTCCGCCATGAAGCAGCTGAAGGCACGGCTTTATGAAGCGGAGCTGCAGAAGCGCGAGGCCGAGGCGGACGCCGCCAATGCCGCCAAGACGGACATAGGCTGGGGCCATCAGATCCGCTCCTACGTGCTGCAACCCTATCAGCTCGTGAAGGACCTCCGCACGGGTGTCACCTCGACGTCGCCGGGAGACGTGCTCGATGGCGACCTCGACCGCTTCATGGCCGCCGCTCTGTCGCAACGCGTAACCGGCGAGAGGGTCGAGGTCGAGGATGTGGAATAGGGCCGCCGTCCTAGCGGCTCTTCTGCTGCTATCCTGCCGTCAGCAGCCGCAGCAGCTGCGGTTTCCGAAAGCCCAGCGTGACGTAGCGCCGATCGTCGGCGACACCTTCTCGACCGAGGACGCGCGCGACCGGGTCGGTGAGGCCGAGCAGGTTATGCAGCTCGCGGGTGTCCGTGCCGGGATGTGGGTCGCCGACGTCGGAGCCGGCGAGGGCTATTACACGGTCCGTCTCGCGAAAGTCGTCGGCGCGAAGGGCAGGGTGCTCGCGGAAGATATCGTTCCGGAAGTCACCGACCAGCTCACCGATCGCGTCCAGCGCCAGCGGCTCGACAATGTGGCCGTCAGACTTGGGACGCCGGACGACCCCGAGCTTCCGCCGCATACCTTCGACCGGATCTTCCTCGTCCACATGTACCACGAGGTGGCCTCGCCTTATGCGTTTCTGTGGCACATGCGCGAGGGACTGAAGCCTGACGGAATGGTCGTGGTTGTAGACGCAGATCGACCGGTCAAGCGCCACGGAATGCCGCCCGCGCAGCTCAAATGCGAGTTCGCGGCGCTCAATCTCAAACCCGTGAAGTCTTCCCGCCTGACCGGTGGCGATGCTTATTTCATCTCGTTCCGAATTGCCGGGTCGCGCCCGGCGCCAGGAGCGATCAAGCCCTGCAAAGCCTAGAGGCAGCCCAAGCGCCTCAGGCTGGTGCAATCGCTGCCAGCGAAGACGAAATGGTCTAGCAACACGCAACCCAGAGCTTTGGCAATGGTTGCGAGCCGGCGTGTCGAGCGGAGGTCGGAGTCGCTGGGGCGAGCATCATTGCTCGGGTGATTATGAGCCAGCAACAACGCGGAGCTGCCGTAGAGTGCCGCATCGATGACAATCTCGCGGAGCGGCAAGTCGACGCCCGCCGCGTCACCGCCATGGTATGAGAGGTGGAGGCAGTGAGAATCTTGGTCGAGATGCCGCAAGTCAAAGCCATTCCCGCGACGGATCTTGTTCGGCGAAGCGCCCTCAGAAAAACTCCCTCGCCGCCGCAACGCCAACCAGTTTCACTGGGATTTCGGCACGCTGATAACGGACAAGTGAGTTAGTCGCTGAAGGTAACGCCTGAAACGACCGAACCGATTCTCTGGTGGTAGCCAAGTCTCTCCGTTGTGGAGGAAAATCGGAACCGGAGCCGGCGACTGCAAAAGTCGGCGGAGCCCCTTCACAAGCGCGAAAATAGGATTATATGGAACTCATCCACAAATAGACGGCTCCGCCGCACGGTGACGTGCGCCCGGGGCTTTTCCCGTCCTCTCCGGGACAGGGTCCGAACGGCGCACGGACCGAACGCATTGGAGAGGGTAGCGGGGCAGCGCTCCACACAACGGTCCGGCTTCAGGCCGGAGAACAATTGCGGGAGCGCCTCCGTGCGCTTCCGCACAGCGCAGGGAAGCACATGGCCACCAAAGCGATCGACGCACCTCGCAAGACCACCAGCGGGCTCAAGACCAAGCAGCGGCGAATCCGCAAGATCTTCGGCAACATCCACGAAATCTCCGAAATGCCGAACCTCATCGAGGTTCAGCGCGAGAGCTACGAGCAGTTCCTCCGCTCGGATCCGAAGACCGGCTACGTCTCGGGCCTCGAGAAGACGCTTCGCTCGGTCTTCCCGATCATGGACTTCGCCGGCACCGCGCACCTCGACTTCGACCATTACGAGCTCGAGGAGCCGAAGTACGACACCGACGAGTGCCGCCAGCGCGGCCTCACCTATGCCGCGCCGATGCGCGTCACCCTGCGCCTGACCACGTTCGAGATCGATCCCGAGACCGAGGCCAAGTCGGTGATCGATATCAAGGAGCAGGACGTCTACATGGGCGACATGCCGCTCATGACGATGAACGGCACCTTCATCATCAACGGCACCGAGCGCGTCATCGTCAGCCAGATGCACCGCTCGCCGGGCGTGCTGTTCGACCACGACCGCGGCAAGACCCACGCCAGCGGCAAGTATCCTCTTCGCCGCGCGCGTGATCCCCTACCGCGGCAGCTGGCTCGACTTCGAGTTCGACGCCAAGGACATCGTCAACGTCCGCATCGACCGCAAGCGCAAGCTGCCGGTCACCGCGCTGCTCCATGCGCTCGGCATGTCGAGCGAGGAAATCCTCAACACCTTCTACAACCGCGTCAGCTACATCGCGCGGCAAGAACGGCTGGCAGATCCCCTATGTCGCCGAAGCCTGGCGCGGCCAGAAGCCGAACCACGAGGTGGTCGACGCCGACACCGGCGAGGTCGTGTTCAAGGCCGAACGAGAAGATCACGCCGCGCCGCGCCAACCAGGCGGCCAAGGACGGCGCTCAAGAACCTCATCATCCCGACCGAGGAAATCTTCGGCCGCTATTCGGCCTACGACCTCATCAACGAGAAGACCGGCGAGATCTACATCGAGGCCGGCGACGAGGTCAGCGCCGGAGAATCTCGAGAAGCTCGACGAAGCCGGCGTGAAGACGCTCGAGCTGCTCGACATCGACTATCGTCAACACGGGTCCGTGGATCCGCAACACGCTGAAGGCCGACAAGAGCGAGGACGGCGACAGCGCGCTGGCCGACATCTACCGCGTCATGCGCCCCGGCGAGCCGCCGACGCGCGAGACCGCGGACGCGCTCTTCTACGGCCTGTTCTTCGATCCCGAGCGCTACGACCTCTCGGCGGTCGGCCGAGTGAAGCTCAACATGCGCCTCGGCCTCGACGTCGAGGACACGGTCACGACGCTTCGCAAGGAAGACATCCTCGCGGTCGTCCAGGAGCTGGTGAACCTCAAGGACGGCAAGGGCGAGATCGACGACATCGACAATCTCGCCAACCGCCGCGTCCGCTCGGTCGGCGAGCTGCTCGAGAACCAGTATCGCGTCGGCCTGCTGCGCATGGAGCGCGCGGTCAAGGAGCGCATGAGCAGCGTCGACGTGTCGACGGTCATGCCGAACGACCTCATCAACGCCAAGCCGGCGGTCGCCGCGGTGCGCGAGTTCTTCGGCTCCTCGCAGCTGTCGCAGTTCATGGACCAGACCAACCCGCTGTCGGAAGTCACCCACAAGCGCCGCGTCTCGGCGCTCGGGCCGGGCGGCCTCACCCGCGAGCGCGCGGGCTTCGAGGTCCGCGACGTCCACCCGACGCACTACGGCCGGATCTGCCCGATCGAGACTCC
>CAVTYB010000011.1:0-77833 GCA_963738825.1 uncultured Alphaproteobacteria bacterium
GTGGAAAGCTGCCGTTAGCTTTTGAGGAAGGCAACGCCGAGCAGGAGCAAGCTGACGACCGCCACGGCAGCTAGACCCGACCAATAGGCAACAGGCCGATTAGGTAACCGCGTCGTGAATATCGAAATACCGACCGTTGCTAGTCCCGCCAATCCAAACGCCGCCAGCATCCCCCATCGCCAAGCGATTGCGAGCGCGACAACGAACAAGGCGAACCACACAAACGGTGCGACTGGATGCGTAGCGCCGAGCGAGCAGCGCCAGCACTCGGACGAGAAGCTCTCGTCGGGTAGCTGCCGCCCACATGTCTCGCATTGGGTGTTCATGCGGCCAAGAATGCCTCGACTTAGTAGCCGCTGCAACCTCGCCCAATGGCAGGAATGGGTGGTGGTCTCAGGAGGTCGTCGCAACACTAAACCTAGTGAGGTGAGGTGATGCGATGGCGAAGAGACGACGGCGGATGTTCAGTGCGGCGGAGAGCGCGGAGGTCTGGGATCGCTGGCAGCGGGGTGAAGGACTGAAGCTGATTGGCCGGGTGTTCGGCCGGTCGTCGGGAGCGATCTTCCAGCATCTCAAGCCGCATGGCGGCATCCGTCCGGTGCCGCGGCGACGATCGCGACGGGTGCTGAGCCTGGATGATCGCGAGGAGATCTCGAGGGGCGTTGCTGCCGGCCTGTCGCTGCGATCGATCGCGCGCAGCTTCGGCGTGCACCATCGACGGTCAGCCGCGAGCTGAAGCGCAATGGCGGTCAGCGCAGGTATCGTGCGGCAGCCGCGGACAAGCGCGCCTGGGATCGCGCCTTGCGACCCAAGCTGTGCAAGCTCGCGCGGCATGAAGAGTTGAGGCAGCTGGTCGCTGCCAAGTTGTCTGAGAACTGGTCGCCCGAGCAGATTGCCGGCTGGTTGAAGCACACCTATCCCGATGACGAGGCTCACCAGGTGTCGCACGAGACGATCTATCGCAGCCTGTTCGTCCAGGCTCGCGGCGTCCTGAAGAAGGATCTGCAGGCGCATCTGCGCTCGGGCCGGGCGATCCGCCGGTCGCGTCACGCCAGCAGCAAGAGCGATGGGCGCGGCAGCCTTACCGACATGATCTCGATCCGCGAGCGTCCGGCGTCGGTCGAGGACCGTGCGGTGCCTGGTCACTGGGAAGGCGATCTCCTGTGCGGCTCGTCGAACAGCTACATCGTGACGCTGGTCGAGCGGCACACGCGCTACGTGCTGCTGGCCAAGGTCGCCGAACCGCGACAGCCAGTCGGTGATCACGGCGCTGATCGACCAGGCGCAGCGCCTGCCCGACGAGCTCGTCAAATCGCTGACGTGGGATCGCGGCAAGGAGATGGCGCAGCACAAGCGCTTCACGCTTGCGACCGATGTCGCGGTCTACTTCTGCGATCCGCAGAGTCCCGTGGCAGCGCGGCTCGAACGAGAACACCAACGGCCTGCTGCGGCAGTACTTCCCCAAGGGCACCAACCTCAGCGTTCACTCACAGGAGCGCTTGGACGAGGTCGCGCGGCAGCTTAATGGACGCCCACGCAAGACGCTCGGGTTCGAAACACCAGCCGAGCGATTTGAAGCGTGTGTTGCGATGACCGACTGAAACGGCAGTCGAAAGCTGCCATTAGATCGCTAGGGCCGCCGGTCAGAACTACGCCACTCTATATCGCTCATGCTGGGCGGAGCAGTACAGCCACCTCGTTGACCTGAGCGAGCACGGTCTCACTTGTCAGCTTCTTCGAAACCGCCAAGCCAAGGCCACAAAGTTTGTCGATAGCAGATGCGAGCGCCTCGTACCGGCTCGCGGCATCTTCTACGGGAGTGATGGCATTGTCAGGTGTCCCGGCCTTCGAGGCAAATCCGCTAAGCTGCGCGCTTGCTGATAAAACAAAATGACTCGAACGACGTCTTCCGTACCAAGGTCCCCCACGAGATCTGCATTCGCTTCGAACACGCTGAAGTATGAATGGGTGATGGGAATGCAGACGATGGGATAGCCGAAGCGTTGACCCGCAGCTCTGATCCTTGCTGCGTGCTCCCTGAACTCACTCGCATAACTTTGCTGTTGAATGAGTTCGACCAAAGTAGCGATTTCGACAGCGAGGGCCGCCTTGATCCGTACCAAACGTCGGCCGCGCTCTATGCTTTGCTGGATACTCCAACAAATCAGCGCCAGGATTGCGGCGAGAAACGCGACCGCTGCATTTTCCAACATGGATACTCCTCCGGTGTGCGCCATTGCGGCCGCCTAAACAGCTCGCCCGAAATCACAACCATGCCGAGTTGCCAAGAACGCTGAGACACCGCTGCGTCGAAGGGCCAGACTAGGCCGATCTCCCAAGAGTTTTTTTCGGGTTCGAGGCGCCCCTCGGGTCGTCGCCGCACACCCATTCCAAAAACCCGAAAATTTGGTGGGAGACCACAATGCCCAGCAATTTGAAATTCCCTGCGTCAGCGGAGATCAAGCGTGTGATCGCTGCCGCAGCGCGAGCCGGCATCGAGATCGGCTCGATTGAAATTCACTCTGACAAGATCACGATCCACCCCAAGGATCCTACGGACGCAGGAGGGCTCAGCGCATACGATCTCTGGAAGCTTAGCGATCGAAAAGACACGGACCGTGTAAAACACGTGGACGAAGAATCCGATGCTCTTCCAAAGAAACCAAGGAGATAGCTGGGCGGGAGTGTAAACCAGAGCAGAAAATGGCGTTTCTGTGTAAACCCAATTCTGCTTGCAACTCGTCCTAAGTCATTGAAAATGGTAGCGGAGGAGGGACTTGAACCCCCGACACGCGGATTATGATTCCGCTGCTCTAACCAGCTGAGCTACTCCGCCCCAAGGCTAAGGGAACGCCCCGATTGGGGCGTTGGAGGCGCGGCATATAGGTGCGCGTATCGAGACGGTCAACGCGAGGAACCGCTAACTGTTGCTGTCGTTGAGCGGCGATAGAAAGAGGCATTGATGGATCCGCTGACCCCGCTCGAGACATTGTGCCGGATCATCCTCCGGGCGCGCGAATATGAGGCGCAAACGGTCGACTATGCCGACGACGAAGACGCCGACGATGTCGATGACGAGCAGGAGGGCACGCTCAGCGTTCTCGAAGACGACATCAACGACAGCGTCGAGGAAGAGCTTCAGCTCGGTTTTCGAGGATCTGGGGGAAGACCAGCTGGCCGAAGTGATCGCCTTTTGCTGGGTCGGCCAGGGCACCTACGAAGCCAGCGACTGGGACGAGGCGATGGAAGAAGCCCAGAGCATCGTCAACGAAAGCGTCGAGGAGGCGATCGACGAGCTGATGGACCAGCCGATGCTGGCCTCGGTGCTCGAATTCGGGCCTCGCCGCCTTCGATCTCAGCTGCGACGGAATCGGCGAAGTCACCTAAGGCCTGAACGGATAGACGGCGACCTTTTCCCACGGACCGCCGAGATAACGGTGAATTGCAAGCCCGCTGATTCGCGAGCGGGCGCGGCTCGAAGCTGCGTTCGAGCGATGCCTTGAGCGCTCGCGCGGCCTTCGGCGCGACCTTGTTCTGGATGGTCACGTGCGGCCGCCATCCGCCGCTGTCCTGCGCCCCGAGCAGGCCGTGAAGGTCGTGCCGCGAGTTCCTCGCGGATGCGATCGAGATCGGCCGAGACGACGCGAAACGCCACTCCGCCGCCAAGATCCATCAGCCCCGCGATCGCTCGCACTCGGCGGCTTCCGTTGAGCGATGCGACCGAGCGCGAGCCACGCAAGCTCGGCTTCGACCGAAGGCGGAAGTGCGTGGAACATCGTGAGGTGCGCGGGCACCTGGTTGCGCTCGGCCGGATAATGGGCGCGGCGCAAGCCCGTCTAGCCACGAGAAGTCGCGCTGCGCGATCTCCGCGGTGACGATCAGCGCGCCGGCCATTGGTCCCTTTGCAGCTCCTCCAAGTCGTTCGAAGCGGTCGGCGGCGAAATGCGAATCACGATATTCGCCTTCCACGTGCGCCTCGCTCCAGGGCAGCCGGCGCAACCTCTCGCCGACTCCTGCAACGCCGCCTTCGGAAACGACGAGATAGTCGAGCTTGCCGCTTCGACAGCCCGCCATGGCGTCGATGCAATGGCCGACTTCCTCGCCGCCGCAAAGAACGGGAGCGCGGCCGAGCAGCGGAGATCGGGAAACAGCGCCTCTCCAGGCGTATGCTCGCTCGCCTTCGACGCCGCACGGGCGCCCTCCTCCACCTGCGCCTGGCGGCCGAGCCATCGCCAGATGCCGAAGAGATCGAGGACGAGTCAGGACGACATTCGTCCAAAGCAGCGCGGGCTGGTGCGTAAGCGCCCCGACGCGCGATCCAGCACAAGGCCCCGACGGTGAAGACGCAAAAGCCGATAGCCCGTCACTCGCGAGCCCGAGGTTCGATGCGGTCATGAATGCGGCGACGATCGGTCGCGATCGTCGCGACCCAGGAGATGGTTTCAGCCATGGCGGTCGGCAATGCGCGGAGGGCGCCGAAGGTTCAGATCTCCACCTGGCTGCCGAGCTCGACGACGCGGTTGGTCGGAAGCTTGAAGAATTCCATCGCGCTTTCGGCGTTGCGCAGCATCCAGGCGAACAGCTTCTCGCGCCAGATCGCCATTCCCGGCCGCGATGAAGGCAGAAGCGTCTGGCGGGCGAGGAAGAAGCTCGTGTCCATCATCCGGCATTGCGGGCCGATGTCCTTGAGCTGCGCAAGCGCTGCAGGGACGTTGATCTCCTCCATGAAGCCGTAGCGAAGCAGGACCCGGAAGAAGCCCGCGCCATAGTCCTTGGTCTCCAGCCTCTTCTCCTCCGAGACATAGGGCACGTCCTCGATCCGGACGGTGAGCAGGACCACGCGTTCGTGAAGCACCTTGTTGTGCTTGAGGTTGTGAAGGAGCGCGTGCGGGAACGCCGCTCGCCGAGCTGGTCATGAAGACCGCAGTGCCCGGCACGCGCGCGGCGCTCGGTGCTGCCGACTTGATGAAAATCTCCATCGGCAGGCTGGCTTCGTTCATCCGCGCGATCATCAGCTGCCGGCCCTTCGCCCAGGTGGTGAGGAAGGTGAAGGCGATCGCGCCGACGAGCAGCGGGAACCAGCCACCGGCGGGGATCTTCGTCAGGTTCGAGCTGAAATAGCCAAGGTCGACGGTGAAGAAGAGGACGAGGAGCGCGCCGACGCAGGAATCCGGTTCCACTTCCACATCGTGATCAGCACGACAGCGATCAGGACGGTGTCGATCAGCCATCGCGCCGGTGACCGCGATGCCGTAAGCCGCGGCCAGGTTGGAGGAGGAGCGGAAGGTCAGCACGAGCAGCAGATACCATGATCATCAGCGCCCAGTTGACGAGCGGAATGTAGATCTGGCCCGCCGCGCTTTCGCTGGTGTGGGCTGATCCTGCAGCCGCGGGACGAAGCCGAGCTGGATCGCTTGCTGGGTGACCGAGAAGGCGCCGGAGATCACCGCCTGGCTGGCGATGATGGATGCGAGCGTCGCGAGGATCACGAGCGGCAGCCGGAACGTCGTCGGAGGCGAGATAGAAGAACGGATCTCGCACCTCCGTCGCAACCTCGGTGCGCCGGAAGCGAAAGGAGCATTGCGCCCTGCCCCATATAGTTCAGCAGCAGTGCAGGCAGGACGAAATAGAGCCACGCGACCTTGATCGGGCGGCGCCCGAAATGTCCCATGTCGGCGTAGAGCGCTTCGGCGCCGGTCAGCGCAAGGACGACCGAGCCCATCGCAAGGAAGGCGCGCACGGGTTCGGTGATGAAGAAACCGACCGCGTTCGCGGGGTTGATCATCGCCAGGATCACGCTCGGCTGGTCCATGATGTGGATGACGCCGAGCACGGCGAGCACGCCGAAATAAACGAGCATCACCGGGCCGAACATCGCGCCGACCCGCGCCGTGCCCCTGCGACTGGATCGCGAACAGGCCGACGAGGATCACGACGGCGGCCGGAATGACGAACGGCTGCGAAGCCCTGCTGGACGGTCGTCAGGCCCTCGACCGCCGACAGCACGGTCACCGCCGGCGTGATCATGCTGTCGCCGTAGAACAGCGCGGTCGCGAACACGCCGAGCATGACGATGCCGCTGGCCCATTTCTTCTTGCCGCTGATCGTGCGGTTGATCAGCGCCAGAAGCGCCAGGCTTCCGCCCTCGCCCTTGTTGTCGGCGCGCATGATGATCGTGACATATTTCAGCGTCACGACGATCATCATCGACCAGAAGATCATCGAGAGGACGGCGTGGATGTGGAACTGGTCGGGGGTGAGCGGATGATGCCCGGCAAAGGTCTCGCGGAACGAGTAGATCGGCGACGTGCCGATATCGCCGAACACGACCCCGATCGCGCCGAGCGCCAGCTTGTAGAGCGGCCCCTGGGCATGGCCGTGCGTACGAGGTATCGTGCGGCGCGTCGGCTTCGGCGCCTCCGGTCGCGGTGATGTTCATGTGTTGAGGTTCAGACTCGACAGACTGCGAACTCGCATCCCCTGTGCCGCGAGCGATATCCTCGGTCACGGACGCGCTCCACTAGCACTGCCGTTACGGCCCCGCAATCGGAGGGGACAGGCGACGAAAAGCCCGTCTATAGGCCCGCGCAAACATCAAGCGGAGCGAACGAATAAATGCGCATTGGGGTGCCAAAAGAGATCAAGGTCCACGAATATCGCGTCGGGCTGACGCCGGCTTCGGTCGCCGAGCTGGTCGCTCACGGCCACGAGCTGTTCGTCGAGACCAAGGCCGGCAAGGGAATCGACTGCCCGGACAACGCCTACGAGAAGGCCGGCGCGAAGATCCTTCCCGACGCCAAGTCGGTGTTCGATGCCGCCGACATGATCGTGAAGGTGAAGGAGCCGCAGCCGCAGGAGATCGCGATGCTCCGCGCCGGGCCAGATCCTCTTCACCTACCTCCACCTCGCCGCCGACAAGGACGCAGGCGCAGGGCCTCATGAAGTCGGGCGCGATCTGCATCGCCTACGAGACCGTGACCGCGACGCAACGGCTCGCTGCCGCTGCTGAAGCCGATGAGCGAGGTCGCCGGGCGCATGTCGGTCCAGGTCGGCGCCCATTATCTCGAGAAGGAACAGGGCGGCCGCGGCGTGCTGCTCGGCGGCGTTCCGGGCGTCGCTCCGGCCAAGGTCGCGATCCTCGGCGGCGGCGTCTCCGGCGTGAACGCCGCGCAGATGGCGACCGGCATGCGCGCCGACGTCACCATCTACGACATCAACAACGACCGCCTGGCCGAGCTCGACATGTTCTTCTCGAGCCAGATCAAGACCGCTTATGCCTCGCGCGCGGCGATCGCCAACGCGGTCAAGGAAGCCGAGCTGGTGATCGGCGCGGTGCTCGTCCCCGGCGCGGCGGCGCCCAAGCTCGTCACCCGCGAGATGCTGAAGACGATGAAGCGCGGCAGCGGTGCTCGTCGACATCGCGATCGACCAGGGCGGCTGCTTCGAGACCTCGCACGCGACGACCCACGCCGACCCGGTCTACGAGGTCGACGGGATCATCCATTATTGCGTCGCCAACATGCCCGGCGCGGTCGCCCGAACCAGCGCCTTCGCGCTCAACAACGCGACCCTGCCCTTCGCGCTCAAGATCGCGAACCTCGGCGCTGAGGAAGCGATGCGGCAGGACCCGCACCTCGCCGAACGGCCTCAACGTCTCGGACGGCAAGATCCGCCACGAGGCGGTCGCCGAAGCGCTCGACCTTCGTTACGAGCCGGTCGCCGCCTGAGCGCTGCGGCGGCGCTCGGCTGCCCGCTGAGCGCCGCAACTCCCTGCTCGACCAGCGGCCGCCAGCTCGCGTCGTTCGGCGGCGTCTTCAGGATATTGCCTGCCAGAGCTGCAAGCGCGCCCTCGCGGTCGCCGGAGCGGGCAAGCGCAAGTCCGTAGAAGAACGGTGCGCCGGGATGACCCGGCGCCAGCTGCTCGGCGCGCTGGTAGGCGAGCTCCGCCGGCGGCGTCAGCCCGCGCGCATGGTCGACCAGCGCATTGCCAAGGCCGATCCACAGCTGCGGATCGCCGGGGTAGCGTTTGACCGCATTCTGCAGAATTCCGACCGCGTCCTCGCTTTGCCCGTCGCGGGCCAGCGCTTCGGACATGCGAAGCCAGGCTTTCGGCCGGCGTGAAATTGCCGAAGAAGGCGTGGCGCGCCTCCGTCAGCGGGAAGACGTCACGCGCCTTCGCTGCCCTGCGCCGGCGCACCCGGCAGTCCGGACTGCCCTGCAGCGCATAGCCGGCGGCACCGAGCAGCAAGTGCCGCGGCGCTCGCCGTCAGCAATCCGCCGCGGACGCCGAGCAGCCACAAGCGCGCCGAGGCTCAGCGCCGACCAGCAGAAGAAGGATGAGCCAGCCCATCAGCGCCCGCCTTCAGCCCGATGCGGCGCCGGATCAGCCACGCGCCGACGAGCAGCAGCGCAAGCGGCGCAAGCCACAGCGGCCACGCCGCAGGCTCGTCGGTCGGCTTGTAGCTGATCCAGGTGCCGTAGCGCTGGATCAGCCAGGCGCGGATCGCGCTCGGCTTTTCGCCAGCGGCGATCCGGCGGCGGACGAGGTCGCGCATGTCGCCGGCAAGCTCGGCGTCGGAATCGGCGATCGACTGGCCCTGGCAGACGAGGCAGCGCAGCTCGCTCCATCAGCGCCTGCGCCTGCGCTTCCTGCTCGCGGATCGGGCAGCTGCCGGTTGGCCCAATAAGCCGGCGGCAGATTGCTGTCGGCAAGCAGCGGCTGCGCGACGAGCAGAGCAGCGAAACGAAGCGAGCCGCTTCACCGCGCCTGCTCCAGCTTGGACAGGATCATCGGCACGTCGCGATGGCTCGATCGGGCCGATATGCTGGTAGCGGATGACGCCCTTGCCATCGACGATGAAGCTCTCGGGCACCCCGACGAGCCGAGCGCAATCTGCACCTCGCTCTGCGGGTCGCTGCCGATCCGCTCATAGGGATCGCCGTTGCGGGCGAGGAAATCGGCGAGGTCCTCGGCGCGGTCGCGAACCGCGATGCCGTCGATCGCGACACCCCGCGCCTTCAGCTGCCTGCAGCACCTTCACTTCGGCGACGCACGGCACGCACCAGCTCGCGAAGATGTTGACCAGATCGCGGCTTGCCCGTCGCGAGATCGGCCGAAGTCGAGCGCCGGCTTGCCGGGAACGACGGCGGCAGCGCGAAGGCCGGCACCGGCTTGCCTTCGAGCGTCGAATGGACGTTCGTGTCCGCCGGAGTCGCAAGCCGCCACACCAGCGCGGCGATGATCAGCAGCAAGCAGCGCAAGCGGCGCGAAGCGGACGCGCGCGGCTCATGCGTAGCGCTCCCGCCGCCATTCGCGCTCGCCTGGCGCCGCCGACGGCAGCCGCCACAGCGCGCCCGAGCAGCGCCAGCGCGCCGCCGATCGCGATCAGCGCGCCGCCGGCCCAGATCAGGGTCACGAACGGCTTCCACCACAGCCGCAGCTGCCAGCCGCCCGACGGATCCGGCTTGCCGATGACGGTGTAGAGCTGGCCGTTCCAGAAGGTGCGGATCGCCGATTCGTTCGTCTCGGTCGGCGGGTCGGAGAAATAGCGCGTCTGCGGCGTCAAGCGTGACGACGCCCGCCCGCGCGTCGCGCGAAGCTCCGCCTCGATCGCGGTCCAGTTCTTGCCCGCGGTCGGCGTGACGTCCTGCGAGCTGCACCGTCCACGGGCCGACGCTCAGCATCTCGCCGGGCTTGGCGATCGCCAGCGTCTCGCTCGTGAAGGCGGCGTTCGCGGCCATTCCGGCGAGCGCGACCGCGATCCCGAAATGCGCGACGACCATGCCCCAGGTCGCAAGCGGCGTTCGCAAGCGGATTGCGGCCGATCAGCGGCAGGATGCTCGCTGCCGCGAGATAGGCGGCGACCGTAAGGCCGAGCCGCGGCAGGATGTGCATGTCGGGCGCAGAGGATGATCGTGATGGCGAGCGCGGTGACGCCGAGCAGCGCCGGGACGGTCAGCTGCTTCAGCACGGGCCGCCGCTCGCGCCGCCAGCCGAGCAGCGGGCCGATGCCGACGAGCACCGCGAGCAGCAGCGCGAGCGGCCCCGCGACCGCGTTGAAATAAGGCGCGCCGACCGACAGCTTCTCGCCGCTCACCGCCTCGACGAACAAGCGGATAGAGCGTGCCGACGAAGACGATGCCGAGGATGACGCTCAGGAGCAGATTGTTGATCACCAGCCCGGTCTCGCGGCTGACCAGCTCGAACGGCGCGCCTTCCTTCAGCGTCGCGCCGCGCAGCGCGAACAGCGTGAACGCCGCGCCGACATAGATCGCCAGCAGCGCGAGCAGGAAGGTGCCGCGCTCGGGATCGATCGCGAAGGCGTGGACCGACGTCAGGATGCCCGAGCGGACCAGGAAGGTGCCGACCATCGACATCGAAAAGGCGATGACCGCGAGCATCATCGTCCAGGCCTTGAGCGCGCCGCGCGCAGCGAGCACGTTGATCGAATGGAGCAGCGCCGTCGCGGCGAGCCACGGCATCAGCGAGGCATTCTCGACCGGGTCCCAGAACCAGTAGCCGCCCCAGCCGAGCTCGTAATAGGCCCAGTAGCTGCCGGCGGTGATGCCGAGCGTCAGGAGGATCCAGGCGCCGAGCACCCACGGCCGCATCGCGCGCGCAAGGCGCGCAGTCGACTTCGCCGGTCAGCAGCGCGCCGACCGCGAGGCTGAAGGCGACCGAAAGCCCGACATAGCCGAGGTAAAGCGTCGGCGGATGGAAGGCCAAGCCGGGGTCCTGGAGCAAGCGGATTGAGCCCCTGCCCGTCCGGCGGCGCCGGCAACAGCCGCGCGAACGGGTTCGAGGCGATCAGCAGGAAGGCGTAGAAGCCGAGCGCCAGCACCGCCTGCGCGCCGAGCGCCGCGACCAGCGTCCGCTCGCTCGTCCGCCGCGACGAGCAGCGCGACGAACGCGCCGGCGACGGCGAGGATCGTCACCCACAGCAGCATCGAGCCTTCGTGGTTCCCCCAGGCGCCGGCGACCTTGTAGATGAAGGGCTTGGCGCTGTGGCTGTTCTCGAACACCAGCGCGACCGACATGTCGCTGCGCGCGAAGACGAGCAGCAGCATCGCGAAGGCGAGCAGCGTCAGCACGCCCTGGACCACCGCGATCGACCGCATCGCGCCGCCGCACGTCGACGTCGCTGCGAAGCGCGAGGATCATCAGGACGAACTGAAGCGCGGCGAGCGCCGGCTGCGAGCCACAGCGCGGCAAGGCCGGTCTCGGCGATCATTTCTCGAGCGTCTTCCCGGCCTTGTGCTCCGCCGCAAGATTGCCGAGCTCGGGCGGCATGTAGCGCTCGTCATGCTTGGCGAGGATCGTGTCGGCGACGAAGGTGCCGTGCTCGAGCCGCCCTTCGGCGACCGCGCCGCTAGCCCTCGCGGAACAGGTCGGGCGCGATGCCGCGGAACATGACCGGCGTGTCTGCGCCTTGCCGTCGGTGACGACGAAGCGGATCGTGACTCCGTCGGGCAGGTGCTGGATCGATCCGCGCTCGACCATTCCGCCGAGCCGCGATCGCCTCGCCGTCGTGCGCCTTGCCCGCGGCGATGTCGGCCGGCGTGTAGAAATAGGATGCCTGGTCGCGCAGGCCCCACATGGCGAGCAGCACGGCGACGAGCAGCGCGACGAGCGCGGCGACGACCAGCACCAGCCGCTGGTTCTTGGGCTTCATTTGCGCTTGAGCGCGTCGGCCGCGGCTTCGGCGCGGCGCATCGACGCGAACGCCCACAGCAGCAGCGCGGCGGTCAGCGCAATCGCGACCGCATAAGCCGCGATGACGAAGGGCCAGGGGTTCATGCCGTCCCCATCCGGCGCATCCGCGCCTCGACCTTCGCTTCGGCAAGCTCCGCGCGCATGCGCATCAGCGACCGCCGCGCCGAACAGGCAGGTGAAGCCGACCATCGTCAGCGGCAGCGGCCACAGGATCGAATTGTCGATGGTCGAGCCGGTCAGGCCGATGCTCTCGCCCTGGTGAAGCGTGCGCCACCACAGCACCGAATAATGGATGATCGGCAGGTTCACCGCGCCGACCAGCCCGTAGATCGCGGCGATCCGCCCTTCCCCGCCACGCTCGCGTCTCGGCCGAGGCGAGCGCGATGTAGCCGAGGTAGAGGAAGAACAGGACGAGCATCGAGGTCAGCCGGCCGTCCCATTCCCACCAGGTGCCCCAGGTCGGACGGCCCCAGATCGAGCCGGTGATGAGGCAGATCGCCGCGAAGGTCGCGCCCGCCGGCGCTGCGGCCCTGCCGGCGACCGCGGCGAGCGGATGGCGCCAGACGAGCTGGCTGAGCGAAGCCGCTGCAATCGCCGACCCAGCCCGCCATGCCGAGCCAGGCGGACGGTACGTGGATGTAGATGATCCGCACGGTCTCGCCCTGCAGATAGTCGGGCGGCGTCAGCGTGAGGCCCGCAGCCATCCCGCCGATCGCCAGTGCAAGGCCGACCAGCAACAGCCAGGTCGTCGCCGGACGGGCGATCCGCAGGAACCGGGCGGGGTTGGCGAGCGCGTGCACTGCGCGGCGCTTATGCCCTGCCGATGAGCCTCTGCGCCATAGCATCGGCAACCGCAGCCGGGTCGCGGCCCGGTTTCGGCGCTTTCCGTCCAGATCTGCTCGAGCCGGACGGGATGCCTTCGATCCGCTGGCGAACGAGGCTGGCGTCGCCGTCGCCGAGATATTCGGTGCAGACGTTGATGATGCCGCCGGCGTTGATGACATAGTCGGGCGCATAAAGGATGCCGCGCTCGTGAGAGCCGCTCGCCGTCTTCTGGAGTCGCTAGCTGATTGTTCGCGCCGCCTGCAACGATCGGGACCTTCAGCGCCGGCGATCGTCTGCTCGTCGAGGATCGCGCCGAGCGCGCACGGGCTGAGAACGTCGGCCTCGAGCGCAGAGGATCTCGTCGGGCGAGACGACCTTGCCGCCTGCCCGGTCTGCCAGCTTCTGCGCCTTCTCTGGGTCGACGTCGGCGATCGACAGCCTCGCGCCTTCCGCGCAGGCATGCAGCGCAACGCCGGTGGCGACGCTGCCCGCTCCCTGCAGCGCGATGTGGAGCCCGCTGAGGTCGCTCCTTCCCAAGGGCCCACTTCACGGCCGCCTTGATGCCGAGGAACACGCCGAGGGAGGTGTGCGGTCCCGGGTCGCCGCCGACGTCGCCGGGCGAATTGGGAAGGCCCGCGACATACTTGGTCGTCCGCGCAACCTCGATCATGTCGGCAACGCTCATTCCGACGTCCTCGGCGGTGACGTAGCTGCCAGCGAGTTCGTTCACGGCCTTGCCGAAAGCGTGAAGCAGGTCGGGCGACTTGGTTCGCTCTTCGTTCGCCAGGATCACCGACTTGCCGCCGCCGAGCGGCAGTCCCGCCATCGCATTCTTGTAGCTCATGCCGCGCGACAGCCGCAGCGCGTCGATCGAGCGCCTCTTCGTCCTTCGCATAATGCCAGAAACGAGCGCCGCCCGCCGCGGGACCGAGATGCGTCGAGTGAACGGCAATGATCGCCTTCAGGCCGCACTCCTCGTTGGTGATGAAATGCATGGCTTCGTGCTCGTCGAAATCGGGCAAGCCCCAGGGGGTCGTCATTGTTCGCTGTCGGTCCCGGCTAAGTCATTTGAAATGGGGCGATCGAGGGGACTTGAACCCCCGACCCTCGGTACCACAAACCGATGCTCTAACCAGCTGAGCTACGATCGCCACGGCGCGTATCGGGAGCGGTTCCCTTGCCCGCGCCGGGCACTTAGGGGCCCCCGCGCAGGAACGCAAGGCAGGCGCGTGAGCACATGCTTCATGCAAACTTTTGATAAATATATGTTGTATAAATTCTCGTGTAAGTCTTGCGTCTCTCCTAGAGGAGGAGCATCTTCAAATGCCTTGGGGAGAGGGCCAAATGGCGAGTCGGCGTCTGAAGTCGGCAACGCACGGTGTGCCTTTGCGCGAGACCTTGATCTCAGCGGGCCTCGAGACCCATCTCGCCGATCTGCTCGACGAAATGCAGCACCGCGTCGTACAGGTCGAACCGCGCCGGCCGTTCCGCGAACAGGGCGCGCGTCGCAATGAAGTAATGTTCGTCCGATCGGGCATCATCTCCAAGTTCAAAACGGATTCGACGGGCCGCCGCCAGATCGTGGCGCTGCGCTTCCCCGGCGAAGGGATTCTCCCGCGCGATGGGATCGCAGACTACGGAATCCAGGCGATCGTTCGGAGCGAGGTGATGGTCGGACGCGCAGAGGACTTCGACCCGATCGTCGATGCCCATCCTGAGCTTCAGCGCTTCTTCCGCCGGTTGATCCAGCGCAACGAGGCGATCGGCTACGAATGGCTCGTCAATTGCGGACGGCGCGATTCGACCGCGCGCGTCGCACATTTGCTGTGTGAGACCGCAGTGCGGATGAACGTGCGCGACGCGCACATGATGAACCCTTTCACGCAGCAGCAGATCGCCGACATCACCGGTCAGACCTCGGTCAACGTCAATCGCGTGCTCGCTGACATGGAACGCCAGGGACTGATCCGCCGCAAGGGCCGCGAGATCGAGTTCAGCGACTGGACGGAAATGCGCCGCGTCGCGAGCTTCCAGCCGGACTATCTGGCGATCTAAGGACCTTTGATGTTCATGGCGTGGTTGTTCACCAACGCCTAGAACCGATGATGCCTCCGCTCCCGCACTTCGACCAGGAGGATGATCGCGGCGGCAACGGCGACCAAGCAGCCGCCGTCGAACAGCAATGCCGCAAGAATGCGGGGCAGGTTCGGAAAAATGAACGGTATCGCCATTACGACGATCGACCAGGCGACGCCCGCGTAGAGGCCAAGCTGTCTGCGTCTATTCATTCATCCGCTTTACGGCGTATTCGATTGGGGAAGGGTTTTCGATCGATGAAAGATAATCAATCCGAAGCCTCTAACGGTGCTCTAACTATTAATCGCGAGTGAGCGCCCGCGGGCATGCACGCTTGCGATGATGCTGCGGACCCGTGACGCTTTCGGCACAAGTATCGGGTCGTCAACCTCGTTTCGGTCATGATACCGCGAGTATGAACGCTTGTCCCAATCGCGCATCGCTTTGCGATCCTTGTACTTCGATCTCAGGTCTTCCTCCGATCGCGTAGCGTAGTGATTGATTCGCAGGTTTGACGTCGAGACGCGCTTCGGCACTGGTACCCGGATCGAGTAGGGATCGAACGGCAAGTAGGGCAGCCAGGCGGCGAGATATCGAAGCCGGCGACGCCATTTTGCGGTTCGCACGAACCGCACCGGAACGAACTCTTCCGTTACAAGCTCCTGACCTGACTGAAGAGTGAAAAGATGGGGCCCTTCTGGGGCCACGGCCAACATTGGGTCGACGATGGTTTTAACCCGGTAGTTCCTTGCCCACCCAATTCTTGCCCGGCGCGTGTAACTTTCGATTGTCAATCCGGGCGGCCGCTTCTCGTGGCCCGATGTTCCGTAGCACTGCCAATTCACGACTACCCCGGCGTGCCCCTCATATTGCCTAAGAGCCGTTGGCAAAGCTTCACCGGTCGGCGAGAACAGGAATTCGTCGATATCGATGAATGCAGCCCATTTCGTTCGCCCTCGCAGGCGCCCGAGAGCGTGCAGATACGCCTTGGTTTGAGCTTCCTCTTTCCAAGCGACGGGCCAATCGATCAGTTCCACAATCCCCGCGTCTATCCAGGCCTGCAGCACTTCCTTTAAATCGTCGGTGCTCGAATGATCGTAGAGCAGGACGTGCTCGACACCCTCCGAAACACAAAATGCCAACCATTCGTCGAGATGGGTGGATTCGTTCTTGAATATGGCGACGACAGACAAATACCACGACGACGGACCGGGCCGTGGTCTCGCAATGGACATCATTGTTCACTCGAGCGAACGAGATTTCAATGGTCGTGCCGAATGCGCGTATGGGAGTTACGCAACGATTTCGCCGGGGTGACAAAAGCCCAATGCAAATCCGCCGCGTTGCACTGGGCTGCGCGCCCTGCCCGCCTCATTCCGCGCTCGTCTACAAGGAGTTAGCGTGGTGGGCGCGACAGGGATTGAACCTGTGACCCCACCCGTGTGAAGGGTGTGCTCTACCGCTGAGCTACGCGCCCACGCATCGCCGTTGAAGTCGGCGCGATATAGTGCCGCCGCACGGTGCTGTCCAGCTACTGAACGGCGTCCTTCAGGACCTTGCCCGGCCGGAACTTCGGCTGCGAGCTTGCCGTGATCTGCATCGGCTCGCCGGTCCGTGGATTACGGCCCGTCGAAGCCTTGCGCCGAGTCACCGAAAAATTGCCGAACCCGACCAGTCGCACTTCGTCGCCGCGCTTCAACGTCGACGTGATCACTTCCAGCATCGTCTCGACGGCGCGCGATCGCGTCGTTGCGGCTAAGTCCCGAGCGGTCCGCCACATGGCCGATCAGTTCCTGCTTGTTCATGCCCCAGCTCTCCCTCACCGGCGGCCAAGACTCGCACGCGCGGAGCATCGACCTTTAAGGCAAGACTTGCTGCGCCTGAGTCCAGTAGCTGAAATGTCCAATCGGTCGTTTCATCGCGGGACTCTGGGAACCATCGACCTCGCGCCTATATGACAGTGAAGCGCGATCATTCGCGCGCGAGGAGCTGAACATGACGAAACGATGCGCCCGAACAGCAATCCGGCGAATTCAGGCAGACTTCGTCAGCCGGATTGAAACCGAGCTGCTGCGCACCCGCAAGGTGCTGATCTTCGGCGACATCAATGACCGGCTCGCGCGCGATGTCTGCTCGCGCCTGCTGCTGCTTGCCGACCGCGACGCCGACAACTCCGATCGACATCTACATCAACTCGCCGGGCGGCCACGTCGAATCGGGCGACACCATCCACGACATGGTCCGCTTCATCCGCAACGACGTCGAAATCAACATGATCGGCACGGGCTGGGTTGCGAGCGCCGGCGCGCACATCTTCCTCGCCGGAGCCAAGGACCGCCGCTTCTGCCTGCCCAACACGCGCTTCCTGCTTCACCAACCCGCGGGCGGCACACGCGGAATGGCGGCGGACATCGAGATCGAAGCGCAGGGAGATCCTGCGCATGCGCGAGCGCCTCGTGCGCATCATCTCCGAGGAAACCGGCCAGCCGATCGAGCGCATCAACAAGGACATCAACCGCAACCACTGGCTGACGGCCGAGGAAGCGATCGACTACGGCATGGTGACGAGCATCATCCGCGATCCGCGCGACATTCCGCGCGACTGAACGCTCGATCAGTGTCGGACGGCCGGCTCCTGGTTCTCCGACGGGCGGATGAACCGGCGGCTCGGCCGCATGCTCGTCCGCGTCGGTCCATTCGATCGGCTGCAGCGGCTCGACCAGCGCGCGCGCCAGCACCTGGTCGACATGGTCGACGGGCACGATCTCGAGCGCTTCCTTCACCGTCGCCGGAAGCTCGGCGAGGTCCTTCTCGTTCTCGGCCGGGATCAGCACGGTGCGGATTCCGCCGCGAAGCGCCGCAAGCAGCTTTTCCTTGAGGCCGCCGATCGGAAGAACGCGGCCGCGCAAGCGTTACTTCGCCGGTCATCGCGACGTCGCGCCGGACCGCAATTCCGGTCAGCGTCGAGATCATCGCAGTCACCATGCCGATGCCCGCCGAAGGGCCATCCTTGGGCACCGCGCCTTCGGGCAGGTGGACGTGGATGTCCTTGCGGGCGAAGATCGACGGCTTGACGCCATAGGCGGGAGCGCGCGCCTTGACGAAGCTCATCGCCGCCTGGATCAACTCCTGCATCACTTCGCCGAGCTTGCCGGTGGTCTTGATCTGGCCCTTGCCGGGAACGGTCACTGCCTCGATCGTCAGCAGCTCGCCGCCGACTTCGGTCCAGGCGAGCCCGGTGACGGCGCCGATCTGGTCCTCTTCCTCGCCCATCCCGTAGCGGAACTTCCGGACGCCGAGGAAATCGCCGACGTTGTCGGGCGTCAGCTCGACCTTTTCGGCCTTGCTCTCGAGGATTTGCCGAAGCGACTTGCGCGCGACCTTCGCGAGCTCGCGCTCGAGCGTCCGGACGCCGGCCTCGCGCGTGTAATGGCGGATCATCGTCCGCAGCGCGTCGTCGGAGAAGCTCAGCTCCGTCTGGCTTCAAGCCCGTGCGCGTCCATCTGCTTGGGGATCAGATGGCGCTTGGCGATCTCGCACCTTCTCGTCCTCGGTGTAGCCCTCGAGCCGGATGATCTCCATTCGGTCGAGCAGCGGCTGCGGCATGTCGAGCGAGTTCGCTGTCGTCACGAACATCACGTCCGAGAGGTCGTAGTCGAGCTCGAGATAATGGTCCTGGAAGCTTGTTGTTCTGCTCCGGGTCGAGAACCTCCAGCAGCGCCGACGAAGGATCGCCGCGGAAGTCCTGGCCGAGCTTGTCGATCTCGTCGAGCAGGAACAGCGGGTTGGATGTCCCCGCCTTCTTGATGTTCGAGATGATCTTGCCCGGAAGCGAGCCGATGTAGGTCCGGCGGTGGCCGCGGATCTCGGCCTCGTCGCGAACGCCGCCCAGCGACTGGCGGACGAACTCGCGGCCCGTCGCCCGCGCGATCGAGCGGCCCAGCGAAGTCTTGCCGACGCCCGGAGGTCCGACGAGGCACAGGATCGGTCCCTTGAGCTTGTTCGTGCGCGCCTGGACCGCGAGATACTCGACGATCCGCTCCTTGACCTTCTCGAGCCCGTAATGGTCCTCGTCGAGGATCTGCTGAGCCTCGGCGATGTCCTTCTTGAGCTTGCGACTTCTTGCCCCACGGCAGGCCGAGCAGGACGTCGAGATAGTTGCGGGCGACGGTCGCCTCGGCGGACATCGGCGCCATCGCTCGAAGCTTCTTCAGCTCCGAATTGGCGCGGATCGCGCGCCTCCTTGGAAAGCCGCGTCTTGCGGATTTTCTCGGCAAGCTCCGGCAAGCTCGTCGCCGCCCTCCTCGCCTTCGTTGCCGAGCTCGCGCTGGATCGCCTTCAGCTGCTCGTTCAGATAATATTCGCGCTGCGTCTTCTCCATCTGACGCTTGACGCGGCTGCGGATCTTCTTTTCGACCTGGAGCACGCCGAGCTCGCCCTCCATGAAGGCGAACACCATCTCGAGGCGGCGCGAGGGATTGAGCTCGCCGAGCAGCGCCTGCTTGTCGGCGACCTTGATCGAAAGGTTCGATGCGACCGCGTCGGCCAGCACCGAGGGATCGTCGATTTCGGACAGCTGGATTCCGGTCTCCGGCGGAAGCCGCTTGTTGAGCTTGGCATAATTCTCGAACTGATCGATGACCGAGCGCATCAGCGCCTGGGCTTCCGGCCCCGTCGGCGTCCTCTTCCTCGACCTCCTCGATCTCGGCGGCGACATAGCCGTCGCGGGCGACGAGATTGACGAGGCGCGCGCGCTTCACGCCCTCGACGAGTACGCGGACCGTCCCGTCGGGCAGCTTCAAGAGCTGCATTGCCGTCGCGATCACGCCGAGATCGTAAAGCGCGTCGCGGTCGGGATCGTCCTCGCCCGGATCGAGCTGCGCGACGAGGAACAGCTCCTTGTCGGCGGCCATCGCCGCTTCGAGCGCCGCAACCGATTTCTCGCGGCCGACGAACAGCGGAACAATGCGATGCGGGAAGACGACGATGTCGCGAAGGGGAAGGATCGGAAGAAAGCGAGTCATGGGCAAGTATATGGGCTGCGCCTATCGGGCCGCGCAACAAAGGGCAGGAACATTCGCTCCGCCCCGGTCGCTTTAAGCGCTTCAAGGGCACAAGGAGATTTTATGGCCGAGGACAGGGAAAAGATCAGCACGGACCCGAACGAAGAGCCGATCAACGAGACCATCGCCGGCACCGGCCCCGGAATTCCCGACGACAGCCTGGCTCCGGGCGAGACCGAGCTGCCTCAGGCGCCGACCGACGAGGAGGTCGAGGAGATGGCGCGAGAAGCTCGGATCTCCAACGTGCCGAAAAGGACACGCTTCCGCTGGAAGGTGAATGATTCGCGGCCGATTTGAAGTCGCCGGATTCTGTAACCGTTCAGTTTGACTCGCTATCCTAGTGGCGTGACAATTCGTCATTCCTCCTCGCGATCAGCGCGCTCGCCATGGCTTCCGCGTGCCTCTGCTCAATATTGGCCCGCGCCGGTTCCACGCCCCGCGCCGCCGCCTCAGCCGGCTCCCCCTGCCGCACAGCCGCAAGCGCGCGGTGGAAGAGCCATGGATGGCACGACCGCCCCAGGCGCCGCAGGGCCAGCCATGGCAGTCGCCGGCGGCTCGGTCGAACAAGGCCCCGGCGCTCGAGCCGATCGATCTCCCGCCCGCGATCGAGCAGGGCGTCGACATGATCTACATCGACGAGTCGCTGGTCCCGCGCGCGGTGCAGCGACCAGCCGGCTTCCTGGCCGAGATGCAGCGACGCCGCATGGAGCGCTGCTCCGGTCGACCTCTTCACCTCGGTCAATCCAATCTACACCGACCTTCGTCGCGGGCTCGTCAAATATGAGCAGACTTGGGGCAGCTTGCCGCAGATCCAGTTGCCGACCGGGCCAACGCTGAAGCCCGGATCGACCGGCGACCGCGTTGCCATGCTCCGAACCCGCCTCGGCCTTCCCGATGGCAACAGCTACGACGCCGCTCTTGCTGCCAAGGTCAAGGCAGTTCCAGGCGGTTCACGGGCTCAAGGACGATGGAATCGCCGGCGCCGGGACGATCGACGCGCTCAACCGCGGTGCGCGAATATTACGAGCAGCTGATCATCATCAACATGGAGCGGGCGAAGCGCCTGCCGGCGCCGGAAGAGCAACCCAAGTATGTGGTCGTCGACGCAGGGCGACGCGCGTCTGTCGATGTGGCTCAACGGCCAGAAGGTCGACGAGATGAAGGTCGTCGTCGGCAAGGCCGAAACCGCGACGCCGATGATGGCGGCCTACATCAAATATGCCGACGTGAATCCTTATTGGAACGTGCCGCCGGACCTCGTCCGGAACCTGATCGGTCCACGCATCGTCGCCCAGGGCGTCAGCTATCTGACCGACCGCGAATATCAGGTGATGACCAACTATAGCGAGGACTGCGAAGATCCTCGATCCGAACGACAGTCGACTGGCAGGCGGTCGTGGCGGGCACGCAGGAAGTGGCGCTTCGCCGCCTGCCCAGCCCGGCCAATTCCATGGGCATGATGAAGTTCATGCTGCCCAATTACTTCGGCATCTATCTCCATGATTCGCCGGAGAAAGAGCATTTCACGAAGAATGAGCTGTGGATCAGCAACGGCTGCGTGAGGCTTGAGGATTACAAGCGCCTGGCGAAGTTCCTGTTCGACGGCGTCATCCCGAAGGGAGACGAATCCGAAGGTCGAGGAGCATGTCGACCTTCCGCGCGCCGATTCCGGTCTACATGACCTATCTGACGGTGCAGCCGACGGCTGACGGCGTGCAGTTCCTCGAGGATCATTACGGCCGCGACGCGCATCTGATGGAGCGTTACGGACCGCAGCTGCTCGCCGCCGTCCACGGACGGTAGTTCCAGTTCTGGAATGATTGGATTAGCGTCCGGCCATGTTCCGGCCAAATCCAATCAGCTTTCTGCAGTTCGGGCTTTTCTGGACAATCGTCCTCGTTGGGGCGATCGCGCTGATGCGCGCCGCCCGAAAGCGCGAAGGCGGTGACTCGGCGAAGAAGAGCAGGGTTTCGACGGCCGGAATTGTTCTTCAGGCTATCGGCTTCGGAGCCTGCGGATTGGGTCAAGTTCGTTTCGCTCTACCGTGGTCATCCCCATCGTCACTCATTTGCGCAGGACTGGTTGCGCTGTTTGGCGGGGGCGCCATCGCTCTCTTCATCGCGGCAACCCGCGCAATGGGCAGGAACTGGAGTGTCGTCGCGCGGATGCGCTCAGATCACGAGCTCGTTCGCAGCGGACCGTTCGCCGTCGTGCGCCACCCGATCTATCTCGCATTGTTTCTTTACATGCTAAGCTTCGCGATCGGGTTCGGCCACTTTGCCCAGCTATTGATTGCGGTGCCCTTCTACTCGGTCGGCACGATCATCCGCATCCATGAGGAAGAGAAGCTGCTGCGCGCGCAGTTCGGCGAGTGACCACGCGCACTACGTACGAGAGGTTCCGGCCATCATTCCGTTCATTCGTTGAGCGCGGCGCCTAGGCGGCGTCGCCGGCCTTGTCCTTCGCAGCATAGACCCGAACCGGATCCTTGCGACCTTCGACGACGTCGCCGTCGACGTGCACCTCGTCGACACCGTCCATCGACGGCAGGTCGAACATCGTGTCGAGCAGGATTCCTTCGAGGATCGAGCGCAGACCCCGCGCGCCGGTCTTTCGATCAATCGCCTTCTTCGCGACCGAATGGAGCGCGTCGTCCGTAAATTCGAGCTGGACATCCTCCATGTCGAACAGCTTGGCGTATTGCTTCACTAGGGCGTTCTTCGGCTCGACCAGGATTTTGACCAGCGCGACCTCGTCGAGGTCCTCGAGGGTCGCGATAACCGGTAGGCGGCCGACGAATTCCGGGATGAGGCCGAACTTCAGCAGGTCCTCTGGCTCGCAATGCTTGAGGATTTCGCCCGTCTTGCGCTCATCGGGCGCGGCGACATGGGCGCCAAAGCCCATCGACTTGCCCTGCATGCGATCGGAGATGATCTTCTCGAGACCCGCAAAGGCGCCGCCGCAGATGAAGAGGATGTTGGTCGTATCGACCTGCAGGAACTCCTGCTGCGGATGCTTGCGGCCGCCCTGCGGCGGGACTGAAGCGGTCGTGCCTTCCATGAGCTTCAGGAGCGCCTGCTGGACGCCCTCGCCCGACACGTCGCGCGTAATCGACGGATTGTCCGACTTGCGGCTGATCTTATCGATCTCGTCGATATAGACGATTCCACGCTGCGCCTTCTCGACGTTGTAGTCGGAAGCCTGGAGCAGCTTCAGGATGATGTTCTCGACGTCCTCGCCGACGTAGCCAGCTTCGGTCAGCGTCGTCGCATCGGCCATCGTGAACGGCACGTCGAGGATCCGCGCTAGCGTCTGCGCCAGGAGTGTCTTGCCGCAGCCCGTCGGGCCGATCAGCAGGATGTTCGACTTGGCGAGCTCGACCTCGTTGCCGGCTTTCGACCCGTGCGAGAGCCGCTTGTAATGGTTGTGCACCGCGACCGAGAGGACGCGCTTGGCGCGATCCTGGCCGATCACATAATCGTCGAGAACCTTGCAGATTTCCGACGGCGTCGGGAACTCCGTCGCGCGTCTTGACCAGCGCCGACTTCGATTCCTCGCGGATGATGTCGTTGCAGAGCTCGACGCACTCGTCGCAGATGAACACGGTCGGCCCCGCGATCAGCTTCCTGACCTCATGCTGCGACTTGCCGCAGAACGAGCAGTAGAGAGTGCTCTTGCTATCGCCGCCTGAAAGCTTGGTCATTCCCGTCCTTGCGTCTCGGCCGCGAACGACCGTCCTCTGAAGGGCATGCTAGCCCGCTTTATGACACAATCAACTCTGCGGGTCGGTTAACGTATCCCGCTCCGCGATTGGCCTTTTGATTTCAACAATATGGATGGAGGTCGGGGCCCAAGCAAGGGGGGCAGTGTCACACTTTGAGACGGTCGAAGGCCTCCCGCATCGCCTCGTGAAAGTCGGAACGGGCGTAGATATCATTGTGCCCGGCCCGGCCGATGGTCCGGTCGAAAGCTAGATTCGCGACCCGCTCACGCAGGGCGTCGGTTCGTTCAGCCGGCACGATCTCGTCACGCTCGGCGGCGATGATGGCAACTGGCACATTCAGCTTGCTCGAGCGCCGACGCAGCATCGATTTCATGCTCGAAGAATGGGCCGATCGGCAGCCACGGGTACATGGACTGGGCAACCGCCTTCAGCGAATCGAACGGCGTCACGAGGATTAACCCATCGAGCCTGCGGGCAGCCGCGAGCCGCGCCGCGATCCCGCTCCCGATGCTGAAGCCAATCGCGATTACCTGTGTGGGCTTCAGCCGCTCAACTGCGGGGTCATAGACCAGCGGCGCATCGGCAATGAGCGCTTCAGACGAAGGCGAGCCCTCGGACGGCGCATAGCCGCGATAATGGAAAGCGACGACGTCCTCATCCGGGAACAGCTCATGAAGATATTCGGCGACGTCCTGCGCATTCCACGCATTGCCACCGAAGCCGAGGATCAGTGTGCGGTTCTTGGAGGGTTCGTCTGCCGGGATGTGGATGCCGGCGAGTTCCTGACCGCCGGCAGCCTTTAGTGACAGCCGCTCTGCTCCGTCGGCCACGGACCGGCCGAAGGCACCGCGTGCGTTGGAAATATCAGGTGCGACTGGAATTCGAACATCGGGACAGCTGCAGCCTGCTAGCGCAGCTTACTGCGCGAACGCGGCCTCGATCGCCGGGGTTACTCGATCGACCGTATAGGGCTTCTCGATCACCGGCGCGTCGTTGAACTCGGGAGGCGGCGGATCGACGTGGCCGCCGGTCGCGATGACGAAAGGCACATTCTTCTCGCGGAGCTTCGTCGCGACCGGCCAGACGTTCTCGCCTTTGAGGTTCACGTCGAGGATCGCGAGGTCGAAGCCGCCCTTCTCGACTTCCTCGAGCGCGCACTCGACGGTTTCGCAGGTCCCTCGGACCTTGTGCCCCAGCGAATCGAGGAAGTCCTCGAGCATCATCGCGATGAGAGGCTCGTCCTCGACAATCAGAATGGAACGCGTGCCAGCCATGTAGCCGTTCGCATAAAGTGCGGATGTGAAACCGCAAAGTCCTTATTTCGCACCCATCGCACGACGCGCCGCTTCGGCCAGATCCGTCACCGAGAAGGGCTTGGGAAGGAAATTCACATTTTCGATGTCGATCGACTTGCGAAGCTGCTCCTCGGCATAGCCGGACATGAATAGGATCTTCAGCTCGGGACGGCTCTTGCGTGCCTCCCGGACCATCGTCGGGACCGTCCATTCCGGGCATGACGACGTCGCTGATCAGGAGGTCGATCGGTTCTCCCGCGCGCGACGATCTCGAGCGCTTCCTCGCCATTGTCGGCGGTGATCACCTTGTAGCCGTGCCGCGTGAGCGCCCGCTCGGCGACGCTTCGTACCATCGGCTCGTCCTCGACCAGCAGGACGGTCCCGCTTCCCCACAGCTCGTCCTTCTTCGCCTTGCCGACGCTGCGCGAGCGTCGTGGCGCCGCTCCTCTTCGCGGTGGACCGGCAGGTAAATGACGAAGCGGGTCCCCTCGCCGACCTTCGAATCCGCGAAGATGAAGCCGCCCGACTGCTTGACGATGCCGTAGACGGTCGAAAGGCCGAGCCCCGTGCCCTTGCCGACTTCCTTGGTCGTGAAGAAGGGCTCGAAGATCTTGCCGAGCACGTTCGGCAGGAATGCCGGTGCCGGTGTCGGTGACCGACAGTGCGCTGTAGTCGGCGATCGGCAGGATGTCCGAGCCGAGCTCCGCAACCTGGTCCGACTTCACCGAATAGGTCTGGATCGTGAGCGTTCCGCCGCCCTTCGGCAGCCATCGCATCGCGCGCGTTGACCGCGAGGTTGATGATCACCTGCTCGAGCTGGCCCGGATCGGCGCGGATCGGGCCGAGGTTGCGGCCATGCTTGACGACCAGCTCGACAGTCTCGCCGAGCAGCCGCTTCAGCAGATGGGACACCTCCGACACAACGTCGGGAAGCTGGAGCACCTGCGGGCGCAGGGTTTGCTGCCGCGAGAAGGCAAGAAGCTGTCGAGTAAGGCCCGCAGCGCGGTTCGAATTCGACTTGATCTGCTGGATATCGTCATAGTCGCTGTCGCCGGGCGTGTGCCGCATCAGCATCAGGTCGCAGTGGCCGATGATCGCGGTGAGGATGTTGTTGAAGTCGTGCGCGACGCCGCCGGCGAGCTGGCCGACGACCTGCATCTTCGTCGCCTGCGCGACCTGGCGCTTGAGCTTGGCTTCCTCGCTATTGTCCTTGAGCAGCAGAAGGACGGCGGCATCGCCAAGGCCGCGAAGTCCGGCGATCGTCAGCGCGACCGGCTCGGACGGATGCCGGGCGAGCCGGACCGCAAGATCGCCCGACATCGCCGGGCCGCGCGCATTGCGGCGAACGGCATCGGCAACCGCCGCCTTGTCTTCCTTGACGACGAGATCGCCGGGATAGACCGGCATCTTCGAGCCTTTGATGCCGCGCGGCCTGGCAGAAGGCCTGGTTCATGGTCAGGAAGCGGCCATCGCCGTCCACGAGCGCAAGGCCGATCGGCAGCATGTCGAGCAAGCGCCTGGAGATGCGACGAACTCGACATCGGCAGCGTGTCAGGACTGTCGAACAGGTAGAAGTTGCCGAAGTCGGCGGGCCCTGGCGGATCGAGCGGAACGAGCACGGCGCGGAGTTGCCGCCCGGCTTCGCCTTCGGCGATCAACTGGAAATGACCGCCATCCGTCGCTCTCGTTCGACGAAATCGCGTGAGGCGCGGCAGCTCGTCGCTCCTTCGCCCACCAAGCGCGCGCTCCGCGAACAAGCCGGTTGCAAGCAACGATCCTGCCCTGCGGGTCGACGAACGCTGCGAGCACGCCCGCGCGCGGCCGAGCAGCTCGCCGGCCCGTCCTCGAAGGCGGTTGGCAGCCATGGTGAGCGGATCGGGCGCAGTCGGCTTGAGGAAACGCCAGAGCAGCAGATTGCCTTGGCTACCGACGCGCTCGACCTCGACTGGGACGGAGCCCGCGGCAGTTTCGACGCCGGCGACGCATCCCGCACCGTCGCGCCATGCCATCGACTGCGCGAGCTTGAGCCCTTCGCGCGCCTGATCGTCCGCTGCCAATCCCAGTGGCGGCCGCGCATCACCGAAGCGTTCGCGATAGGCTGCGTTGACGAGGAGCAACGAGCCTTCGCCTGTCGTTAGCGCGACTGGATCGCTGCTGAGCCCAAGGGCTGAACCCACAAGCGAATAATCAGGACCAACCACAAGCGGCTCGTCCGGAACCGTCGCGGTGGGCTTGCGGAAGAAGCGAATGCCGACGCAACCAGGCCCACAAGCCCCAGCCTGGCCGACGATGACGGGCCGTCCCACCAGGAGCAGCAGTAGAAGCGCGGCGGTAAGCGCCGCTGCCTAGGATAAGCAGCGGGCGCAAGCCACCGCGCCCAACCATCGAGGGGCGTGGATTTGATCTGCGGCAGCTCCTGGTACAGCATAAGCGTTGGCACTCATGCTACCAGAAGCGCCGCATCCTACCAGATGCGCACGCGATCCGCTGGCGCGAGGTAGAGCTTCTGCCCCGGCTGGACGCCGAACGCCGGGTACCACGGGTCCATGTTGCGGACGACGTCGGTACGCACGCGGCACGGCGAGTGCGGATCGGTGAGCAGCTGCTGGCGAAGCGCCGCCTCGCGATCGTTGCAGCGCCACACCTGCGCCCATCCGAGATAGAAGCGCTGGTCGGCGGTCATGCCGTCGATCACCGGCGGCGGCGCGCCGTTCAGCGACGCGATGATAGGCATCGTGCGCGACCGTGAGGCCGGCGAGGTCGGCGACATTCTCGCCCATCGTCAGCTTGCCGTTGACGTGCATTCCCGGAAGCGGCTCGTACGAGTTGATCTGCTGCTCATACTTGTCGAGCCGCGCCTGGAAGTTCTTCGCGTCTGCCGGGCGTCCACCAGTCGACCAGATTGCCGTGCAGGTCGTACTTCGCGCCCTGGTCGTCGAACTGGTGGCTCATCTCGTGCCCGATAACGGCGCCGATGCCGCCATAATTGACGGCCGGGTCGGCATTCGGATCGAAGAAGGGCGGCTGCAGGATCGCGGCCGGGAAAGACGATCTCGACCATTGTCGAGATTGGAGTAGGCGTTGATCGTCATCGGGGTCATGCCCCATTCCCAGCGGCGGATCGGCCCGCCGAGCTTGCCGATCTGATAGTCATACTCGAATCGGTTCGACCGCATCGCATTGCCGAGCGAGGTCGTTGCGGTCGATCACCAGCCCGCTCATGTCCCGCCACTGCGAGGGATAGCCGATCTTCGGCGTGAAGGCGGCGAGCTTGGCGTGCGCCTTCGCCTTGGTTTCGCGGGCTCATCCAGTCGAGCTGGTCGATCCGCCGGTCCATCGCGGCGATGAGGTTGTGGACGAGCTGGTCGGCTGCGGCCTTCGTCTCCGGCGGGAAATATTTGGCGACGTAGAGCTGGCTGACGTCGTCTCCGAGCGCTCCGACGGTGAAATTCACCGCGCGTTTCCATCGCGGCTCCTGCTGCGGCGTTCCCGACAGGACGGTGCCGTAGAAGGCGAAGCTCTCCTGGTCGAACTTCTTGCGGAAGGTAGGCCGAATAGGCGTCGAGCGAGCGCACCAGCAGCTGGTCCTTGCAGCACCGCCAGCGGCGTCCTGCCGAGCAGGGCGGCGATGCCCTTGAACGCGCTCGGCTGGGAGACGATCGACGTAATCGACATTTGCGCCGTCGTCTTTCAGAAGCTCCGGGAAGTCGAAGCCCGGCGCGAACCTTGCGCACCTCGGCCAGCGACATCTTGTTGTAGGTCTTGGTCGCGTCGCGGCTTTCGGCGCGCGTCCAATGGACCTGCGCGATCTTGGTCTCGAGATCGAGGATCGCCTTCGCCCGAGCCGCGGCGTTCTGCTCGCCGGCGAGCGTCAGCACGTTCGTCAGGTGCTGCGAGATATTTCGCTCTTCGTCTCGACGAGCTTGGGATCGGTCGACAGATAATAGTCGCGATCGGGCATCCCGAGCCCGCCCTGGATGACGTTCAGCGCATATTGGTCGGATGCCTTGCGGTCCTGGCCGACGAACATCCGGAACGGAATGTCGATCCCGAGCCTGTCCGCATCTGAATAGAGCTTCGCGAGATCCTTCTTGCGACTTGATCCCGCGGACTTCGTTCAGCCAGGGATCGAACGGCGTCAGGCCCTTTCGCCTCGATCGCAGCTTCGTCCATGAAGCTGGCGTAGGCATTGCCGATCTTGCTGTTCGGGTCCTTCGCCTGCTCTTCGATGATCGTCGCGCGTGCGCTCCTTCGACAGGTCGTCGAGCACGTTGAACATGCCGTAGCGGGCCTTGTCGGCGGGGATCGGCGTGTTCTTCGCCCAGGTGCCGTTGGCAAATTCGAAGAAATCGTCGCCCGGCGCAACGGCCTTGTCCATGCCCGCCGTGTCGAAGCCGAAAGTGCCGTATTGCGGCTTGGAAGCCGGCGTGGCTTCGGGAACCACTGCAGCCGCGGCAGGCGGCGGTGGAGGCGGAGGGGGCGGCGCCTGCGTGGCGCATCCGATGAGCGCAGTCGAAACCAGAGCAAGCGCGAAGAACTCTCAGCATCACAATCCCCTCCTGATACCTATCTTTTGTTAGCTTGGATCGGGGTTCGCAAGAGCCGCCACCGGCAATCGACGGCTGCGCGGAATTGGGCTGCGAACGAACGCGCTCATGCTTCGTCCCGAAGCTGCCCGCGCTGGCGCCAGCGGCTGCGCGACCAGAACCGCCAGACAAGGGACGCTGCTACGTAGCCGAATGCCGCAAGCGTCACCGCGATCGTCAGAATGCCGATAGCGATCGGGCCCGACGCGTGATGGAGCCAGAACAACATCCGGCCGATCTCGCTCGAGAAGCGCGCTGCGGCTGCTTGATCGACCAGCTGTCGCATCATGATGCAGTTCCCACGAGCCGATCCGATAGGCCGCATAATACATGGGCGGGATCGTGAGCGGATTGATGACGAGCGTGCAAATCGCGGCGACGGCGACGTTGGCCCGCGTCGGAATCGCCACTAGCGCCGCAATGATCGTGTGCATGAAAGGAATGATCACGGCGACGAACAGCCCCACCGCCACCCCGCGTGGAACCGAGCGCCGACTCATCCTCCACAGCGAGGGATGAGAAAGATGGGACGCGAATGGCCGCAGCAACCGATATTCGTGGACTGTGTCGCGCCGTCGGGATGTGGCGCGTCAGCCACTCGAAGCGGCCGGTGCCTGCGTCCGGCTCAGGCATTGTGCCGGAGCAAGCGCTGCTGTTCGCGCTTCCAGTCCCGCTCCTTCATCGTCTCACGCTTGTCGTGCACCTTCTTGCCCCGAGCGAGCGCCAACTCGACCTTCGCCCGCCCGCTGCCGTTGAAATAGATCGACAGCGGGACGAGCGTCAGACCCTGGCGCGTCACCGCGCCTTGCAGCTTGGCGATTTCGCGGTTCTTGAGCAACAGCTTCCGCTGCCGCCGTGGCTCGTGGTTGAGGCGATTGCCATGGCTGTATTCAGGGATGTGGCTGTTGATCAGCCAGACCTCGTCGTCTTCGACGGTCGCATAGCTCTCGGCGATCGAGCCTTCGCCGCTGCGGAGGGATTTCACCTCCGTGCCGGTCAGCTGGATACCGGCCTCGAACCGTTCCTCGACGAAATAGTCGAAGCGCGCGCGCCGGTTCTCGGCGACGACCTTCTGCTTGTCGAACGGTTGCGGAAGTGGCTTGGCCATGAGGCTTAGATAAGACCTGCATGCTCCAATGCAGCATCCACGGCGCGTTTCGATGCGTCCGACGCTTCCACCAGCGGCAGCCGAAGGTCGGCCGGAAAATCGGTTCCGAACCCGCGTCAGCGCATATTTTGTCGGCGCTGGCGAAGCGTCCGTGAATAGTGCGGCGTGAAGCGGGTAAAGCTTGTCCTGGAGCGTAAGCGCATCGTCCCAGCGTCCCTCCCGCGTCGCTTTCTGGAAATCCGAGCACAGTTTTGGCGCGACATTGGCCGTCACCGAAATGCAGCCGACGCCGCCCATCGCGTTGAAACCGAGCGCCATATCGTCGTTGCCGGACAGCTGGATGAAATCTTCGCCACAGGCGAGCCGTTGAGCCGTTACGCGCGCGAGGTTTCCGGTTGCATCCTTGATGGCGGCGATCCGGGGATGCGCGGAGATTTCTCCAAGGGTTTCCACCGAGATGTCGGCGACCGTCCTTGAGGGTACATTGTATACCACGATCGGCAATGGAGACGCTTCGGCGATTGCGGTGAAATGCGCAGCAATGCCCGCCTGGCTTGGTTTGTTGTAGTAAGGCACGACGACCAGCACAGCGTCGGCGCCGACGTCCGCCGCGATGAGTGCTCGCTCGATCGACGCCGCCGTATCGAATAGGTGCCGCAGCCAGCAATCACCGGCACCCTGCCCTTCGCCGCTTCGACCGCGATTGCGATGACCAGCCGATGCTCATCGCTGTCCAGCGTCGCGCACCTCGCCCGTGGTTCCGCATGGGACGAGCCCGTTCGACCCTTCAGAGATCTGCCACTCGACGAATTCGCGGAATGTGTCTTCGGCGACACGCCCTCCCGAAAAGGGGGTCACCAGCGCCGGGATCGAGCCGAAAAACATGAACTTAACTCCCGAATCGCGAGTTTTTCTGTGGACAAGTGGGCCGCGTTCAGTGGCTGATAAGGAGGGGCGTGCCAATATGTCCAGCATGTGGCGAATGGCTGGATTGGTTCCCGTCCTACTGGCGACCGCGCCGTTGAGTTCGGCGCAATATGCCGCGCCCACGACCTATACCGCCGTACCTTCTGCGCCGAGCGTCGCTTATTCGCTCGATCAGTGGCGCCGACTTCGCCAGAGCAGCAATTACAGCTTCACCGACTACGCATCCTTCCTGATCGCCAATCCCGACTGGCCGGACTCCGCGACGAATGCGCGGCTGGGCGGAAAAGGCGATGCACTCGGGCGAGAATGCTTCGACCGTCATGGCTTTCTTCGCCAAGGACAAGCCCGCGACAGGCAACGGTTGGGCACGCCTGACCGACGCCTATGCAGCAAGCGGCCGAACAGCCGATGCGTTGAGTGCTTCCCGCGAGGCCTGGGCGTCGTCCGATCTCAGCGACAACGATGCGAGAGCGATCTGGGCGCGGTATGGCGCAAGCTTCACTCGAGCCGACCACGACCGACGGATCGACTCGCTGCTATTCGACAAGAAGCCCGACGAAGCCTCGCGCTTCCTTCCCTATGCGAGCCCTGAGCGTCAGGCCGCTTTCGGTGCGCGGATCGCAATGCAGCAGGACTCGTCTGACGCCGAGACGCAATATCGCGCAGTGATGTCCAGCGTGACGACGCGATGCGGGCCTGATGATGGATCGTGTCCGCTACCTGCGCGATCATCATTACGCCGATGCGGCCGAAGACCTCGGCGCCCGCAGTCACCACTTCACCTACAAGCCGGCGGATCTGGAGCGCTTCTACGACATGCTGCTCCTGCTTGCCGGCGACGCGGCGAGCGGCCGCCAATGGGATAACGTCTACAACATCACGCGCCAGATCGATGATGCTCTGCCTCCGGGACAATCGGTCGCGGACCAGCCCTACGTGCGTTCGGGACGACTACACGTCGCTCGCCTGGCTCGGCGGAAGCGTGGCGCTGCAGCGGATGCGCGAGCCTCAGAGCGCGCTGCAGCATGTTCGACCGCTACGCCAGAGCGGGCCGCTCGCTCCAGGTGCAGACCAAGGGCGACTATTGGGCCGGACGGGCAGCGCTGAGCGCCGGGAGCTTCCAGACCGCGAGCTGCTTATTTCCAGCGCGCCGCCTCCTATCCGGATCTCTTCTACGGCCAACTCGCGCTCGAGCGCCTGGGACGCGCAGTTCCACCTCCGCCCGCAGCGCTTCCACAGTATACGACGACCTCAGTGCAACGTGCAGCGTTCGAGAGCCGCCGCCTCGTCCAGGCACTTCGGCTGCTCGGCCAGCAGCAGCGCTCGACTGAGCAGGCGCTGTTCGTTCGAGCGCTTGCCGAATCGCTCAATACCGACGTCGACCGCAACCTTGCGCTACAACTAGCGCAGCAACTCGGGCGGCAGGACTTGCCGGTGTGGGTCGCGCGGATGGCCCGCATCAAGGGCGACAGCTTCTACGTCCGGCAGGCCTATCCCTATTTGTCGGCCTCGGTCTCGAACAGCATGTGGTCCCTCGCAAACGGGATCAGCCGGCAGGAAAGCTCCTTCGATCCTTATGCAATCAGCCATGCCGGCGCGAGCGGGTTGATGCAGCTGATGCCGGGGACGGCGCGGGATCAGGCGGCGAAGATGGGGATCGGCTACGACGGCTACCGCCTGATCACCGATCCCAATTACAACGTCTCGATCGGCTCAGCCTACTTCCAGCACATGCTCGATGTCTGGAACGGCAACGTGCCGCTCGCGGTCGCCAGCTATAACGCGGGATCCGGGAACGCGAGCAAGTGGGTGCGCCAGTATGGCGATCCCCGCGGCAGCGTCGACGTAGTCGCGTGGATCGAGGCAATCCCCTACGACGAGACACGCGGTTACGTGCAGCGGGTGATCGAGAACAGCGTCGTCTATGATTCCATTCGCTCGGCGCAGCCACAGCAGACGGCGCTTCACGTCTCGCGCTATCTTGGGAAGGATCAGCCAGGCTGATAATCGGCCCGCATGGCAGATCGCTACATCACTCCGGAGGGACTGGCGCACATCCGAGCCGAATATGACGACCTCTTCGGCATCGAGCGTCCGAAAATCGTCGAGACCGTCTCTTGGGCAGCATCACTCGGCGACCGATCGGAAAACGCCGATTATATTTACGGGAAGCGACGGCTGCGCGAAATCGACCGGAGGCTCGGTTACCTCGCCCGCATCATGAAGGAAGCGAAAGTCGTCGATCCCGCGAAACAGGAAGCACGAGACCAGGTTCGCTTCGGTGCGACGGTCGAGCTTGCCGACGAAGAAGACAATCGCCGCACGCTGACCATCGTCGGCGATGATGAGGCGGAGGCATCAGCGGGGCGTATCGGGTGGAGCGCGCCGGTTGCACGCGCGCTGATCGGCGCGAGGATCGGCGACGAGCGGATCGTGCGCCTTCCCGCGGGCGAGAAGAGCTACGAGATCATGGACATCCGCTACCCCGGATAGCGGCAGCCCTTATTCCTGAGCGACGACCTTCGCCGGATCGACCTTGGCCACCACCGGCGCCGCATCGCCCACGATGCGGATGCTCAGCTCGTTGAGCTGCTTCGGCATGACCTCCGACGGCGCGTTCATCATCAGGTCTTCCGCCTTTTGGTTCATCGGGAAGAGGATGACCTCGCGGATGTTGGGTTCATCGGCCAGCAGCATGACGATTCGGTCGATACCAGGCGCCGAACCGCCGTGCGGCGGAGCGCCGAACTTGAACGCGTTGATCATGCCGGCGAATTTCGTGTCGACCTCGGCGTTCGTGTAGCCGGCGATCGCGAACGCCTTGTACATGATGTCAGGCCGATGGTTCCGGATCGCGCCCGAGCTCAGCTCCACGCCATTGCAAACAATGTCATACTGCCAAGCGAGGATATCGAGCGGGTCCTTCGACTCCAGCGCCTCCATCCCACCCTGCGGCATCGAGAAGGGGTTGTGGCTGAAGTCGATCTTGCTCTGCTCGTCGTTAAACTCGAACATTGGGAAATCAACGATCCAGCAGAAGCGAAACGAGCCCTTCTCCAGAAGATCGAGTTGCTCGGCTACCCGGGTACGGGCTGCGCCGGCGAGCCTCGCTGCGTCCTCCTCCTTGCCAGCAGCAAAGAAAATGCCGTCATCCAGTCCCAGTCCCATTACCTCGGCGATTCGGTTCATGCCCTCCTCGCCGTGGTTCTTGGCGATCGGCCCACCCCACTCGCCCCCCTTCCGCGTCGCATAGCCGAGGCCCGCAAATCCTTCGCTGCGAGCCCATTCGTTCATGTCGTCGAAGAACTTGCGGCTCTTCTCGGCAGTGCCGGGGGCTGGGACAGCGCGAACGACGGCGCCCTTCTCGACAAGACCCGCAAACAGCCCGAAACCAGAACCTTTGAAATGCTCGGATACATCGGTGATCAGGAGCGGATTACGAAGATCCGGCTTGTCGGATCCGTACTTTAGCAACGCTTCTTTATATGGGATGCGAGGATATTCGCCTGCGGGGGTCACGCTCTTCCCGTTGGCAAATTCTTCGAACACACCCGATAGGACGGGCTCGATAGCAGCGAAAACGTCGTCCTGCGTCACGAAGCTCATTTCAAAGTCGAGCTGGTAGAATTCGCCTGGGCTGCGGTCGGCGCGCGCGTCTTCATCGCGGAAGCAGGGTGCAATTTGAAAATAGCGGTCGAAACCCGCCACCATGATCAGCTGCTTGAACATCTGCGGCGCCTGCGGAAGCGCGTAGAACTTCCCGGGATGCACGCGGCTCGGGACGAGATAGTCGCGCGCGCCTTCGGGAGAGCTAGCGGTCAGGATCGGTGTCTGGAACTCCGTAAAGCCCTGGTCGATCATCCGCCGCCGGATCGAAGCGATAACGGCCGAGCGAAGCATGATGTTGGCGTGCACCTGCTCGCGCCTGAGATCGAGGTAGCGGTACTTGAGCCGGATCTCTTCGGGATACTCCTGCTCGCCGAAGACCGGCATCGGCAGTTCCGCGGCTGCCGACTGAACCGTCACTGTGCCCGCGACGACTTCGATCTCACCCGTGCCGAGGTTCGGGTTCACCGTCTCTTTCGAGCGGGCGACCACCTTCCCTTCGACCGTCACCACCGATTCCACGCGAACTCGATCGAGCGTCTTGAATGCAGGCGACTCAGTGTCGGCAACGACTTGGGTGATTCCGTAATGATCGCGCAGGTCGACGAAGAGCAGGTGGCCATGGTCGCGCTTGCGGTGGACCCAACCCGAGAGGCGGACGGTGTCGCCGACATTGCGTGCGCGCAGCTCTGCGCAGGTGTGGGTGCGATAGGCGTGCATTCGGAATGTCGGCCTTCTGGTTTGAAATTTGCTGGAAAAGCGCGCGCCGCGCTTCACTTCCCACTCTCTTTTTGTCAACCCGCGAAGGCGGGGCTATGGGCCACGCAGACTCATGCGTATTCATCCACTGATTACCAAGACCGAAGACCTCAAGGCCCTCGTCGTCCGACTCTCCGACCAGCCCTTCGTCGCCGTGGACACCGAGTTCATGCGCGAAAATACCTACTGGCCGGACCTCTGTCTGATTCAGGTCGCGAGCAGCGAAGAGGCGGCCGCGATCGATCCGAAAGCAGAAGGAATCGAGCTTAAATCGCTTCTTGAGCTCTTCGTGCACAACGAGGCGGTTCTGAAAGTCTTCCACGCCGGCGGGCAGGATCTCGAGATTATCCACAATCTTACGGGCAAGGTTCCCCACCCGCTGTTCGACACACAGATCGCTGCAATGGCGCTCGGGCATGGCGAGCAAATCGGTTATTCGAACCTGATCGAAAGCCTGCTGGGCCACAGCCTCGACAAGGGCGCGCGCTTCACGGACTGGAGCCGCCGCCCGCTCGACAAGCGTCAGATCGACTATGCGATCGCCGACGTCACTCACCTCGCGGCGGTGTTTCCGCGGATGGTTGAAAAGCTGAAGAAGACCGGGCGCGGGGCGTGGCTGGATGAGGAAATGGAACGACTAGCAGATCCATCGAGCTTCGCCTTTCCGCCCGAGGACGCTTGGAAACGCCTCAAGTTGCCGAGCCGCAATCCCGCAGTACTCGGGCGCCTCAAGGCGCTGGCAGCTTGGCGCGAAACCGAAGCGCGCTCGAAGAACCTGCCGCGCGGCCGAATCATCAAGGATGACACGCTGAACGAGATCGTTCTGCATCCCCCAAAGGCGCAGGATGATCTCGGAAAGGTCCGCGGCCTGTCCGCTGGCTGGAGGACGAACGACATCGGCGGTCGACTGATGGCAGCGCTCGCCGCCGCCAAGACGCTTGATCAGGCCGAGATGCCTGACCGCGAACCGAGGCGGCCTGGCCTCACCAAGGACGCGGCGCTGGTCAGCGATCTTCTCAAGCTCCTGCTCAAGATCCGTGCAAAGGAGTCAGGCGTCGCCGCTCGGTTGATCGCCCGGTCGGACGATCTGGAGGCATTAGCTGCAGGAGTCCGCAAGAACATCAATATCCTTCACGGCTGGCGCTATGAGCAGTTCGGCAAGGATGCCCTAGATTTGGTCGAAGGCCGCCTCGCCTTCGCCATTGAAAACGGCAAGCTGAAGATGAGCCGGATTGTTCAGGAGCAGCAGGAGACAGTGGATGCGTAAAATCCTTCTTTTCGCTCCGGGGCTGCTAGCGGCCTGTTCGACAGCTCCCGCCGCACCCATCGTTCACGGTCAGACCCCGGGCCACACCTGCAAGACGGACGGCACGGATCAGTTCGTTGGCCAGGTCCGCACGAACAAGGTCGCTGCAGCAATCAAGCGCGTCTCGAATGCGGCCGTCCTGCGCTGGGCACCGCCGGGCGTCATGCTGACGATGGACTATCGCGAGGACCGCGTGACCGTGCACCTCGACGCCGCAAACAAAATTACCGAAATCCGCTGCGGCTAGGCCGCTTCGCCGATCATTCTCGCTTCTGCCAGCGCTCGCCGGACCGTCGGCAGCGAAAGACGAGCGCGCTCCGCGATCGCGAATCGATCCACGGCTTCAACCGCACGCTCGGCGCACCAATAATCGCGGTGAAGGCGATCGGTCATGAACCTTAGGGCATCAGGCGGAATGTGAAGACCGCGATCGGCGAAATGAAGCTGGATCAATGCCCCGAACAGCGCATCATCAGGGTGATTGATCGCCGTCACCGGCGTGACCGCGAGACGTGTCTTCAAGTCCGGCAGCGCCGGAGCCCAGGCTGGCGGCGCCTGGTCTGACACCATCACCAGCGGGTGTCCCGTGTCCTGTGCCTGGTTCCACGCATGGAACAGATCCTCCTCGTCACGCTGATCGGCCTCGTCGAAAAGGCGCCCGCCGACGCGCTCGACGAAGCTCCGAGCGAGCAAGGTGCGGCCCGACCGGCGCGGCCCTGTCAGCAGCGTCGCCTTGACGGGCCACATGCTCCATTTGCGGAAGTGGTCAAACGCATCGCGATTCGCATCGGACAAGATGAACCTGGCGTCGCCTTCATTGTGGGGCCAGTCGAGCGGGAGCGCGATCTGGTCCGGCCCCTGCTTCATTGCTCTGCGCCGGTCGTCTGGTTGGTTGCCGGCGGTGCCGGAGCGGGCTTTGCCGGCGCTGGCTGCGGCGCCGGCGTCGGCACTGCCGTCGGAGGCGATGGAAGCGACGGCGGCTTGTCGGTCGCGGAGTGGATACGCACGACCGTCCCGCCGAAATCGACGACCCAGCCTCGAGCCTTCAACGCTCCAGCGAGTTGGGCAACGGTTCCGCGGTAGGCGACCAGCACGTAGCTCGTGCCACCCGGATTAATCTGCTGCGGAGTTGCCGAGGTCACGCCCGGCAGCGTCCGAAGATGCGCCATCGCAAAATTGTAGAAGATGACGTCATTGCCGGTGACTTGCACCTGATAGGCATTCACCACGTTCACCGGCTTCGGCGCCGCAATTGGGAGAGGCTCCTGTGTCGGCGGCTGAGGAGTATTGAGCGACGGATCGCGCGACAAGCGGCCATCGGCAAGCGCTTGAGCGAAGATTCCGTCAATCCGCTGTGCACCCTGCGCCATCATCGCGGGGATCGCATCGCTATTCGGCGCTGTGAGCGTGAAGCCTCCGACAACTTCATTATCGGGGCCATGCCGCGCGATAAACCTGGCGACGGCGGGGCCTCCCGGATAGGCATGCTGGAGCTGGACTTCCGCAATGAGGATGTCCTGCGCGTCATACATGTCGAGCAACGCGCGCCACCAGCCTCGGCCGGGTCGAGTCGTTTGTGCAGCATTCAACAGCAGCGGATCCGCGCCCATGCCGCTGACGCGCACATAGTTGATCGGGGTCTGTGCGGTCCGGAACTGCGCCCAGGCGCGCTGCCAGGCATTGCGGAGCTCGAGGCTCGTTTCCGTGCCGCCAGTGACGATGACAGGGATCAGAAGCATCGGCACCGAATGTTCGGTGACCTGAGCTCCCTCGACGCCAAGGAAGGGTGCGGACTTACCGCGGTCGAATTCGACGCTCAAATCGGCGATGTATCGGTTCGGCCCGATCTGCTCTCGATCTACATTAATGGAGGTCACGATCTGATCAAGCGTTCCGTCGGGCAGGTTCGGTGCCTGGTTCGCCGGCGCATTGTGCATTTTCGCCCACAGCAGCCGGAACGCCTGGCGCTGCGCGAGCCGCCAACCACCAAGCCGTGCAGTCTGCGCGTCCTGCGCTGTGACATTCACGTGCAGTCCGCCGATCTCGAGGGTGTTCGAGGTGTCGAGCGGAAGGATGCCGCGGTCGGTGCTCTCCAGCTGGGCGTAAACGGCCACGCCAAATCCGAGGGCGGCGATCATTAGCAGCAGGGGAGCGAAAAGGCGGCGGCGGAGCATTAGTGCCGTCTTTTGGCGACAACGGCGTGGAAATCCAAGCGGCTTGTCTCTAGTGCCCGCGACAAATGAGCCAGAAGCCCCTCACATATGCCGATGCCGGCGTGTCGATCGATGCCGGAAATGCGCTGGTGAAGGCGATCGGGCCGCTCGCCCGTTCAACAGCTCGGGCGGGTGCAAATGCAGAGCTGGGAGGCTTCGGCGGCTTCTTCGACCTCAAGGCGGCAGGCTATTCCGATCCGCTCCTGGTCGCCGCCAACGACGGAGTCGGAACCAAGCTCAAGCTGGCGATCGAGACCGGCCGACACGATGGCGTCGGCATCGATCTCGTCGCCATGTGTGCCAACGACCTAATCGTCCAAGGCGCCGAACCGCTGTTCTTCCTCGACTATTATGCGACTGGAAAGCTCGAAAATGACGTGGCTGCCGGGGTGGTGGCATCGATCGCCGAAGGCTGCCGCCAGGCCGGATGCGCGCTGATCGGAGGCGAGACTGCGGAAATGCCTGGCATGTATTCAGCCGGAGATTACGATCTTGCCGGCTTCTGCGTTGGTGCGGTCGATCGGGACAAGGTCCTGACCGGTTCGGAAATTGGGGCCGGCGACATCGTGCTCGGCCTCTCCAGCTCCGGCGTACATTCCAACGGCTTCTCGCTCGTTCGCCGGATCATCGAGCAGGAACATTGGGACCTTTCCGAAAGGCTGCCGGGCCAAGGCGACCGGACCTTGGCGGAAGTGCTGCTGGAGCCGACCCGGATTTACGTTCGCGCACTGCTTCCGCCGGTCCAGAACCGGCGGATCAAAGGACTTGCCCACATTACCGGCGGCGGAATTCTCGAGAATATTCCAAGGGTTCTACCGGATAATTGCCACGCCGTGGTTGAGGCAGACCGCTGGGACCTGCCTCCGATCTTCACCTTGCTCCAGCGGGGCGGAAGCATCACCTGCGAGGAAATGGCGCGAACCTTCAACTGCGGCATCGGGATGGCCGTTATCGTGTCGCCGGACGCAGCCACCGAAGTCGCAAGCCTGCTCGAAGGGGCAGGCGAATCGGCCTTCGCGGTCGGGCGCATCGAAGAAGGGCCACGCGGCTGCACGGTCTCCGGGCAGGCCGGCACCTGGAACTCCCAGAAGGAATGGTCCGCGACGCACAATGCGTGACCCGAGGCGCGTTGCCATTCTCATCTCCGGTCGCGGCAGCAACATGCGCGCTCTTGCCGAGCAGGCGCGAAATTACTCGGTAGTTCTCATTGCCTCGAACAAGCCCGAAGCCCGCGGCCTCGAATGGGCGTGCGAGCGCGGGCTTCCCACCTGGGCGAGCGCCAGTAAAGGCGTCGCTCGTGAGGAATATGATCGCATGCTCTCCGATACGCTGGAGCAACAGGACGTCGGCACGATCGCTCTCGCGGGATTCATGCGGATCCTCTCGCCATGGTTCGTCGACCAGTGGGCGGGGCGCATCGTCAACATCCACCCTTCCCTGCTCCCCAATTATCGCGGCCTCGACACCCACGCGCGAGCAATCGAGGCGCGCGATTCGGTCAGCGGATGCTCTGTCCACATCGTCACCGAGGAGCTCGATGCCGGCGAAGTGCTTGGCCAGGCGGAGGTCGCGATCATGCCCGACGATACCCCCGAGAGTCTCGAACGGCGCGTGCTCGCAGCCGAACATCAGCTATACCCGGCCGTCCTCAATGAGTTCGTACTGAGATGACCGACCCACTCACGAGGATCCGCGAAGCCGCGCTCGAGCTGCCCGAGACGGAGGAACGACTGTCGCACGGTCAGCAGACGTTTTTCGTCGCCGGCAAGCAATTCGCCCAATTCCGCGACAACCATCATGGAGACGGGAAGACGGTAGTCTGCGTCCGAATCAGCAGTCTCGACGAGCAGGCCATGCTGCTCGAGGCGAACTCTGAAACCTATTCCAAGCCGGCCTACCTGCCGAGCTGGATATCGATCAATGTCGCTGGCGGCGGCGTCGACTGGGACCATATCGCCGACCGGATTGCGGAAAGCTGGGAGCTTGCGGCGCCGCGGCGCTTGCTTGAGGCTGGCGGACGATGAGCGAAACCAAATCGCAGCGCCAGCGCCGACGCTGGGTGACCTTTGGCGAGCTGATCGCGCTCGCCGCGCTGATCGTCTCCGCAGTGGGCGTCTGGATCAGCTGGAAGAGCAACGGCAACGAGAAGCCGACCAAGGTCGTGGTCGAACAACGCCAAAACGTTCCGCTCACCTTGCGCGGCAAGAGAGAGGACGACGGCGAAAGGTTGGAAATTAGCCCTGTCGAACCGACTCACGCCCTCGAATCGCTCACGATCACTCTGCCCGGCGCATCTGCGATCGAAGTCGGAAGCGACGGCATGGTCAATTCAAGTGATGTGGCGGCGGCGCTCAAAGGCCACGAGAATGAGCCAAAAGATCGTCCGCTCAGCGTCCAGGCGCGCGTGACGGCTCATTACGTCGAAGCCGGCAAAGAGAAGACGGCCTCTGCCACCTACACGTTGCGCTATGTGTGGAAAGGCGGCGGTCTGTTCGGCGGGCGATCGCTGCATTTCTTGGGCCTCAGTCGCTAAGGCTGGACAGCCGCGCCGCGATGTGCGGCATTAGCCGCGATGCTCAACTGGGAGTTCATCAGCTCTGCGGCGATCTTCCTCGCGGATGCCGCGACGATCATCCGCGCCTTGTTGCGACCTCACCGTGAACCGGCCGCGCGCCTCGCGTGGATCATCGCCGTGCTGTTGCTGCCGGTCGTCGGTGTCTTTCTGTACCTGCTGCTCGGCGAGGCCCGCATCAGTTCAGGACGAAGGAGACGAGGACGCGAGATCAACGCTCGGCTCCCGCGTCCGGCGGGAAACTACGACTGTCCTCATGAAAAAGTCGGGGGGGCCCATTGGGCTGCCTTCGCCCTCGCCCGCACGGTTAATCACCTAGACCCAACCTGCAACAACAGCGCCCGCCTCGCGCACGACAGCAACGCCGCCATCGATGAGATGCTCGCGGACATCGATTCGGCCCGGGAGACCGTCCACGGGTGCTTCTACATCTGGCTCGCCGACAACAACGGGCTGAAGCTGAAGGATGCCTTCATCAGGGCCGCAGGGCGCGGCGTCCACGTGCGGCTCCTGGCGGACGCGCTTGGCTCGCGCCGCCTAATCAGGTCCGATCACTGGCGCGAGATGCGCGACGCCGGATGCGAGGTTCGGGTCGCCCTCCCCGTCGGCAACCCGCTGTGGACTGCGATCCGCGGCCGCGTCGACCTCCGCAATCACCGCAAATCGATGATCGTCGACAATCGAATCGCCTGGTGCGGCAGCCAGAATGCCGCCGACCCCGAGTTCCGGATCAAGGCCAAATACGCTCCGTGGGTCGACATCATGAGCCGATGGGAAGGTGCCGTGGCACAGCAGTGCCAGTATCTGTTCGTCTCGGACTGGATAGCGGAAGGGGGCGACGAGATCGGCGACTTGCTGACCGCACCGACGCCTGAAGGTCACGGTGCCGTCGTCGCTCAGGTGCTCGGCACCGGGCCGACGGCCGAATTCGACGCGATGCCGGCCTGCTTCTCCGAGCTCATCCACTCGGCGCGAGACGAGCTGGTGGTGACGACACCCTATTTCATTCCCGACGAGCAGTTGCTGTTCGCGCTCACGTCAGCGGCACGACGCCGCGTCCGCACGGTGATCCTCTTCCCGAAGCGGAACGACAGCCGGATCGTCGCCGCGTCGAGCCGCAGCTATTACAAGGACCTGATCGACGCGGGCGCCGAGATCTACGAATTCCGCCCGGGCCTCCTCCACGCCAAGACGATGGTTGTCGACTGCGCCGTCGGACTAATCGGAAGCGCGAACCTCGACCGCCGCAGCTTCGAGCTCAATTTCGAGAACAATATTCTGTTCGACGATCCCACCTTCGCCATGGCCGTCCGCGACCGACAGGACGAATATCTCTCCCAGTGCGATCGCGTGACGGCCGCGGATGTGGCCAGTTACAGCATCATCTTGCGGCTCTGGCAGAATCTTCTAGCGACTCTCAGTCCGATGCTCTGATCGAGGGAGTTAGCCGACAATCTCTTCGGGCTTGAAGAAGAAGTCGATCTCGATCTTCGAGTTCTCGTCGCTGTCGGAACCGTGGACTGAATTCGCCTCGATCAATTCGGCGTAGCTCTTGCGGATCGTTCCTTCCGCGGCGTCGGCAGGATTGGTTGCGCCCATGACATCGCGGTTGCGCTTCACCGCATCCTCACCCTCGAGGACCTGAACCACGACGGGACCTGACGTCATGAAGGTGCAGAGGTCATTGTAGAATGGCCGCTCCTTGTGGACGGCGTAAAAGCCTTCGGCCTGGTCGCGAGTCATGTGAATGCGCTTGGAAGCAACGACGCGAAGGCCAGCTTCCTCCAGCATCTTGGTCACTGCGCCCGTGAGGTTTCGGCGGGTCGCATCGGGCTTGATGATCGAAAAGGTGCGCGTCACGGCCATGACCGGGCGGTCTCCTGTATTTGGGTTGGTTGGAATTTGCTGGGCCGCCTAGCGGTGCAGTCGCCGCGCGGCAAGCCTCACGCTTTTTTGACCCATTTGCCGCTTTCCAGCGCCCAGTAGCGTCGCTCGAGCCCTTCCCTACCCGCCAGCAGCTTCCACGCGAGCCGCGCATCCTCCAGCGTCGCATTGTCGAAGAGAAAGAAGCTGCGGTCATAGGACAGCGCGGCATCCCTCCAGACCCCGTCTGCTATCAGCATGTTGCGAGCGAGGTTTGGTGCATCGGGGCTGGTCGAAAGGAGAATCGGCTGGCGCGCATCTTCGGCGCCGCCGGCTACCGCGTGGGGAAGGAAGGTGACGGCTCCCTGATCCCACAGCATCCTTTCTAGTCGGGCGAGATAATTCTCATCGTCTGCCACGATCAAGAGTCGTCCGTCGGCGGCGAGCACCTTCTCCGCCAGACTGGCGATGACCCCCTCAGGAGCCGTGCCGGCGAGTTGGTAGAAATCGACCTGCACGGCCGCTCCAGTTCAGGCTTCCAGAACGTCCTCGACATATTGGTCGAGCAAACGGACGCCGTAGCCCGTCGCACCCTTGTCATAGGTCGAGCTCGCCTTGTCGGACCATGCCTTGCCGGCCATGTCGATGTGCGCCCAGCGCGTTCCGTTCTCGATGAAGCGCTGGATGAACTGCGCGGCGGTGATCGACCCACCCTCGCGTGGACCGACGTTCTTCATGTCAGCAATCGGCGAATCGATCAGGCGGTCGAATGGCTCAGCGAGCGGCATGCGCCATAGCTTGTCACCCAATTCGTCGGCCGCCTTCAGCAACTCCCTCGCTAGCTCCTCATTGTTCGAAAATAGTCCCGCCCATTCATGGCCGAGGCTGATGAGGATCGCGCCGGTGAGTGTCGCCAGGTCAATAACGGTCTTCGGCTTGTAGTTGCGCTGGACATAGGCGACCGCGTCGGCGAGCACGAGCCTGCCTTCCGCGTCGGTGTTGATCACCTCGACCGTCTGCCCGGACAGCGTTGTAACGACGTCGCCCGGACGCTGCGCATTGCCGCCCGGCATGTTCTCGACGAGTCCGCAGATCCCGACGACGTTCGCCTTTGCCTTGCGCAGCGAAATCGCTTTGAACACGCCGGCAACCGCGCCGGCTCCGCCCATGTCCCACTTCATCGCTTCCATGCCGGCGGCCGGCTTGATCGAGATGCCGCCCGTGTCGAACGTGACGCCCTTGCCGACGAACGCGGTTGGTTCGCCCGCTCCGCCACCGTTCCATTTCAGAATGAGCAGACGAGCTTCCCGCGCCGAACCCTGAGCCACGCCGAGCAGCGCGCCCATTCCGAGCTTCTCCATCTGCGCCTTGTTGAGGACCTCGATCTCGACCCCGGACCCTTCGAGCGATGCGCGAACGCGTTCGACAAAGCTCTCCGGATACATGATGTTCGCGGGCTCGGTGACGAGCTCACGCGTGAGCGATACGCCTTGAGCCACGGCCGCCCAGCGGCTGTCGTAACGCTGCTGCGCACCGTCACCACCACCAACCACGATGACTTCTTCAAGCGTCGGCTTCTGATTGTCCTTGAGCTTCGTGCGATAACGGTCGTGCCGCCACGAGCGGAGCGCTGCCGCAAGGCCGGCACGGGCTGCGGCGTCGACGTCATAGCCGAGTCCGCTGACGTCGATGACGACTCGCTTCTCACCGGAGGTCAACAGCCTGGCAGCGGCGGTGCCGCCGAGCTGCTCGGCCGCTTTGTCGGGGCTCGTTCCGACGCCGACGCCAACGATAAGGACACGCCGCGACGTGCCGCCTTCTTCAACGAACTGCTCCGATACGGCCGATGCCTCACCTTCGAAGCGTTGGCGGTCCAGCGCTGCGCCGACCACCTGCTGCGCTGTTCCGAGCGACCCCAGGCTCTTCCGGTCCTTGCCGGCAATCGGCAGAACCAGAGCGAATTCTCCCGTAGGCCGGCTATCGGCGAAGCGAATTTCCATTTGTCCCTATTCCCTGAAGGCGAACGTTCGCGCTGCCTTTAGGATGCAAGTCCAACCTTGGCAAAGGAGCGGCGACAAGCTGCTCTGGGCGATTGTCGTCCCGAAGGAGAGGTGCGATAGGCGCTTGCCAAGGCACATCATTACGAGTGGGCGGGCGAGACAGCGTTGGCGGCGAGATTTGTCTGGTGGTCAGCGCTTCCGATGCTGATGACGATACCGGCAGCGGCGTCAGCGCAGGCCGCCCCGGGGGCACCGGCGTCCACTACCCCGGCCTCCCCTACAAATGCACAGGACCAAATCGTCGAATTCAGTGCCGAATCCGTCACTTATGACAGCGACGCCGATGTAGTGACCGCCGCGGGCGCGGTGCGCATGGACCGCGAGGGGAACTATCTCGCCGCGGACAAGGTGATCTGGAACCGCAAGACCGGCCAGGTCTTCGCACAGGGCAATGTCGTGCTGCTTACCCCGCAAGGCGATAAGCTCGTCGGCGATACCGTGCAGCTCACCGACACGCTGAAGGACGGAACCGTCAACGACCTGATGGTCGTCATGGAGAACGGGGCGAGGATCGCTGCAACGCGCGGAACCCGCACGGGCAACGTCACCACGCTGGACAATGCGATTTATTCGCCCTGCCCCGTCACGACGTCGACAGGCTGTCCGAAGCGGCCAAGCTGGGCGATCACGGCGGCGAAGGTCATTGACGATCCGGACCACGAGCAGGTGCGGTTCATCGGCGGCCGGTTCCAGCTGTTCGGAATCACCCTGCCTCTGCTGCCAATCTTCAAAGTGAGCACTGGCAACGAGGGCGCAACTGGCTGGCTCGCTCCGGACTTCAGCATTTCGAGCAAGAAGGGGTTCGAAATCGCGGAGCCCTACCACTGGCAGATGGGGCCCAACCGCGACTTCACGCTGACTCCACACATCTACACAGGCGTCTTGCCGGCAATCGAGGCGAAGTACCGGCAACTCGACAAATGGGGAGCGTTCCAGATCGGTGGGTTCCTCACCTACGGAACGATCGAGAGCATCGATCCCGACGTCACGTCCACGGAGAAGGGCTTCCGCGCTTATTTCGAAGCCAACGGCAAGGCCCAGCTCGATCCCTACTGGAGCATCACCACGTCGCTCCGAGTGGCTTCGGACAAGACGATGACTCGGCGGTACGACATCACGAACGACGACCGCCTGCGCAACGTCATCAATGTCGAGCGGATCGACACGGATTCTTATATCACCATCGCCGGTTGGGCGTTCGAGGGTCTCCAGGAGGAGGACCGCCAGAAGCAGATCCCGATCGCCCTTCCGGCGATCGACGCGCGGTTCCGAATGGAGGACGTGCTCGGCGGCACGCTTCAATTGCAAGGTAACAGCCTGTCGATATTGAGGATCGAAGGCCAGGACACGCAGCGGGCCTTCGCGGCCGCCGAATGGGATCTCAGGCGGATCACTCCATGGGGTCAGCAGATCACGCTGACCGCCTACGGGCGGGGCGACGTCTATCATACCGACGACGCGGAAAGCACCACGGTCGCGATCTACAGCGGTACGGACGGCTGGCACACGAGGGCCATCGGGGCACTCGCGGCCGATGTCCAATGGCCGTTCATTGGCCCGTTATTCGGCGGCGTGCAGCGCTTGGTTCCGCGGGCGCAGCTGGTGCTGACGCCTCATACTGAAAACCTCGACATCCCCAACGAAGACGCGAGGTCCATCGATCTCGAGGACAGCAACCTCTTCGCGCTCAACCGCTTCGCGGGCTACGATCGTTGGGAAGACGCTTCCCGCGTGACCTACGGGTTCGACTGGTCGCTCGACCGGCCAAATCTCTCGATCGAAAGCACGATTGGTCAGAGCTACCGACTGGTAGACCGCGCGGAAATCTTTCCCGAGGGAACGGGCCTGACCGATCGACTCTCTGACATCGTCGGAAGAACCAGCATTCGCTACGGACGGCTCCTCGAGCTCACGCATAGATACCGCATCGACAAGGACAATTTCGCGGTTCGGCGCAATGAGATCGATCTGACCATCGGCACGACCCAGACCTATGCGCAGATTGGCTATCTCAAGTTGAACCGCGACGTCGACCCAAGCATCGAAGACCTCAGAGACGTGGAGGAACTTCGCGTAGCAGGTCGAATCCTCCTAACCCGCTATTGGTCGATCTTCGGGGCGGCGGTCGTCGATCTTACAGATGCGAGTGAGGATCCACTGTCGACCGCCGACGGCTGGGAGCCGGTCCGCGACCGTCTCGGGATCCAGTACGAAGACGATTGCTTGCAGATTGGACTTACGTGGAAGCGGGACTATGAGCGCATCGGCACCTTCCGCGCTGGCAACAGCATCGGAGTTCACTTGGCATTGAAGGGCATTGGCCGCTAAGGCTGCGTTCAGCGGGCTTGAATAAACGGCGATGACCGCAGCAGGCTGCAAATCAAGGGAATTTTGAAAATCGTGGCACGAGCTTTCCGACTGAATTCCACGCGCACCATGATTGCGACCGGCGCCATCCTGATCGGCGCTGCAAGCGGAGCCACCGCCCAGCAGGCTGACGATCAGCAGAATTCCCCGCCGATCAACACCACCCAGTCACTGCACCTTCCCGAGAATCCGGAAGTTTTCGGCACTGCCATGCCCTCGGTCATCAAGGCGACCGCACTGGTCAACGGCGACGTCATCACTCAGACAGACGTCGACGAGCGCCTTGCGCTGCTTGCCATTGCGAACGGCAACGAAATCCCCGCCGACCAGGTGGACGCGCTCCGTCAGCAGGTCCTTCGTAACCTGATCGACGAAACGCTTCAGATCCAGGCGGCAAAGGACGACAAGATCGTGATCAAGCCTGCTGAGATCGACCGAACTGTCGCCCGGGTCGCCGCCGGCGTGAAGCAGACTCCGGATCAGCTGAAGGACTATCTGCTCGTCCACGGATCCTCGATCGCTTCAATGCGGCGGCAGATCCAAGGTGAGATCGCCTGGAGCCGCCTGCAGCACGACAAGATCGAAAGCGGCGTCAGCGTCGGGGACGATGAAGTGAAGGCCGTTCTCGATCGCCTCAACGCATCGAAGGGCACAGAGGAGTATCGCGTCGGCGAGATTTTCCTATCCGCAACGCCCTACACGCAGGAGCAGACGCTCCAGAATGCGAGCAAGATCCTGGATCAGCTGAAAAACGGAGCCTCATTCGCCGGATACGCTCGTCAATATTCCGAAGCCTCGACAGCGGCGGTGGGCGGCGACCTCGGCTGGGTCCGCCCGGAGCAGCTGCCCGCCCCACTCGCTGCGGCGCTCCGTAATATGGCGCCGGGGACGATCAGCAATCCGATCCCTGTGCCGGGCGGCGTTTCCATCATTGCGGTGCAGGATACGCGCAAGATCCTGACGGCCGATCCGCGCGATGCGATCCTCAGCCTCAAGCAGGTTTCGATCACCTTCCCCAAGGGCACGACGCGTGATCAAGCAGAGCCGACGCTGGAGAAGTTTGCCGACGCGGCGAAGAGCATTGGCGGCTGTGGCGGCACTGACAAGATTGCTGCTGAATTCCACGGCGAGGTCGTGTCGAGCGACCAGGTCAAGATGCGCGATCTCCCAACTGCTCTTCAGCAGATGATGGTCCCGATGCAGGTCGGTCAGGCGACCCCGCCGTTCGGAACGATCGAGGAAGGCGTTCGCACGCTTGTGATCTGCGGCCGTGACCAGGCGGATTCGTCGGCTCCGACCTACGACGACATTTACAGTCAGCTCAACGAAGAGCGGGTGAACACCCGCGCGCGGCGGTATCTTGCCGATCTTCGCCGCGACGCAGTGATCGAATTCCGCTAATCGATCATTTCCGATAAGGGCGGCTTCCATGTCGGCCGCGCCGCCCAGCCCCCTTGCAATTTCGCTTGGCGATCCGGCGGGGATCGGACCTGAAGTCATCGCAAAATGCTGGGATTCGCGTGATGAGTTCCAGTTGCTGCCATTCGTCGCGATCGGTGACCCGCGGTCAATCGCAGCGGTGTGGGATGGCCCGATCGAAATCATCGACGACCCCCGTCAAGCCGATTCGGCGTTCGACGTCGGCCTTCCGCTGATCCAGCTCAACGCGGCGGATGCCGACACGCCAGGGCATCCGAGTGTCGCCGGCGCCCACTGCTCACTTGATTCGCTCGAAATCGCGGTCGGGCTCGCGCGATCGGGCTCGGCCTCCGCAGTCGTGACGGGTCCCGTGGCGAAGGAGCAACTCTATTCCATCGGCTTCCAGCATCCTGGTCAGACCGAGTTTGTCGCGGAGCGATGCGGAATTGCCGCCGCGAACGTCGTCATGATGCTGGCTGGTCCCACGCTTCGGACGGTGCCGGTCACGACCCATCTGCCACTTGCGGCCGTACCCAGCCAGCTTACCGCTGGGTTGATCGAATCGCGCGGACGTGCGGCGCTCAGAGGCCTTCAACGAAACTTTGGAATACCCGAGCCGCGGCTCGCTATATCGGGACTCAATCCCCACGCCGGTGAAGGCGGCCAGCTCGGCATCGAGGAGGTCGAAATCATCCAACCGGCGATCGCCGCGCTTGCGGCGGAAGGTTGGCGGGTGAGCGGTCCCCACCCCGCGGACACCATGTTCCACGAAAGTGCGCGCGCCAATTACGATGCGGCGCTCTGCATGTACCACGACCAGGCGCTGATCCCGATCAAGGCCCTGCACTTCCAGGACGCGGTCAACGTGACGCTAGGCCTTCCGATCGTCCGAACGGCGCCCGACCACGGCACCGCGTTCGACATTGCCGGGCTGGATCGGGCCGACCCGCGGCCGATGGCGGCGGCAATCCGCATGGCTGCACATAATGCCATGTTCCGTGCCGAGGCGCTTTGACCCCCGAACCGCTTCGCGACGTCATTGCACGGCACGGATTGAGCGCGAGCAAGGCGCTTGGCCAGAACTTCATCCTGGACCGGCAATTGCTCGGACGAATTGCTGCGATTCCTGGGAACTTGGAGGACGAGCGCGTCTATGAGGTCGGACCAGGTCCGGGCGGACTCACCAGAGCGCTCCTCGACGCAGGGGCACAGGTCACGGCGGTAGAACGAGACCGTCGCTGCATCCCGGCACTCGACGAGCTTCGTCAGCAATTCGGTAACCGGCTCGAGGTGCTCGAGGCTGACGCGCTCGAGGTTGATGAACCACAAGCGGTCGGCACGGGCGTCCACGTGGTGGCCAACCTCCCCTACAATGTTGGGACGGCACTGCTTCTCAAATGGCTTTCAGTCGATTGGCCGCCTTGGTGGCGATCGCTCACGCTCATGTTCCAGAAAGAGGTCGCCGAGCGGATCGTGGCGAGCCCCGGAAGCAACACCTACGGACGGCTCTCGGTTGCGGCGCAGTGGAGGTCCCGTCCGCGAATTGCGATGACGGTCAATCGTTCGGCTTTCGTGCCGCCGCCCAAAGTCACCTCCTCAGTGGTTCACATTGTTCCTGAAGAGCAGCCCGAAGGGGTTCGTCCTACTGTAGTCGAAAAGCTTACGCAGGCGGCATTCGGTCAGCGGCGCAAGATGCTGCGCTCAAGTCTTAAGCAGATGCCTGGAGCCTTGGAAGCGGCGGAGACGCTGGGAATTGATACGCAGCGCCGCGCGGAGACAATCAGCGTCGCGGAATGGATGGAGCTGGCGAAGACTCTCAGCTAACGCATCAGTCCTTCTTGGGCGTGTCCGGAGTCTTCGCTGCAGCGACAGTTGGCCCGCGGCTAATCGCAGAAGACAGCTGCGACGCTTGGGCACATCCCTTCGATCCGCAGATCTGCTGAAGTCTCTGAAGATTTTCCTGCGCACGGGCAGTCGCACCCATCTCGACCATCGCCTCTCCCTGAACGGCGATCGCGTCCGGGTCGTTCGGTTCAATCAGTAGCGCCTTGTTCGTCATACGGATCGCCTTGCCGTAGAGATGCTGCTTCTCCGCGACACGGGCGAGATCGACATAGGCCCAACGATTGCGCGGATCGACGACGAGCGCCGTTTCGAGCGCGTTTTCCGCATCCTCCAGTTTGCCAGATGCAAGCGCCGCCTGGCCCTGATGCATCAGCTGGACCGACTTCGGTTGGATCTGGTCGTCGGACCGCTGGCCGGCAACCGGCGCCGCAAGCGCAATCGCGGCGAAGCCGGCGAACAGAAGACGCGGATAAGACTTCATCATTCTCTCCAATTCTCGTTCGCCGCCTAGCATGGACGGCGAAGCCGCGCGACGAAAAAGCCGTCGGTACGGTCGTGGCCTGGCGTCAACAGTCGCCCTGCTCCATCCGCACGCCCCGTACGAATGGGGGTTTCCTCACTAATCCACGATGAATGGCGCTGGAAGAAGCGCTCGATCTGCCCTGCCCCTTCACGGGACAGCAGGGAGCAGACCGCGTAGACAAGCCGTCCTCCAGGCCGGACGAGTTCGGCAGCGACATCGAGCAGCCGCTCCTGAGCCTGGGTCAGACGGTCGAGTCTCTCCGGCGTCAGGCGCCAGCGCCCCTCTGGATTGCGGCGCCAAGTACCGCTTCCCGAACATGGTGCATCGACGAGGACGAGATGGCTTTTACCGCGCCAATCTTCGACCTCTAACAGCTCATTGGGCGGGCTGAGCAATCGGATATCGATCGCCGCTCCGGCGCGCTTGGCACGCGGTGCGAGCTTCGAAAGCCGTGGGCGGTTGCTATCGGTGGCGAGGATTGTCGCCTCAGGAGCAAGGCCGGCAAGCGCCAGTGACTTGCCACCGGCGCCGGCGCAAAGGTCGATGATCCGCTCGCCGGCGGCAGGTTCGCAAGCGATCGCGATCAACTGGCTGCCCTCATCTTGCACCTCGACAAGGCCGGCCTCGAAGGCCGGATGGTCATCGATGCGGCTGTCGGAAGGAAGGCGAATGCCGAATGGGCTGATCGGTGTCGGCTCCCCGCCCGGGAACGCGACGAGGAGGTCGTCTCGCGATGCTCTCGCTCCATTCACTCTGAGGTCGAGCGGTGCGCGTTCCAGCAGTTGCGGCCACTCGTCTCGTGAAACGCGTGGCGAGAGCTCGGGACTGAGCCAAGCGGGAATCAGGCTCGCCTCAGCGGCGGCCTCATTTTCTTCCAGCGGATCCGGTCCCCGCGGCTGACCGAAGAGGTCCGAGAGGGCGTGTTCGTCTTTCGTCAAACCCAACATTGCGTAGCGACCAGTCTCAGGTCGCTCCGCCGAGCGTCTGATGGCTCGGAACACGAGTTCGCGCACCGCTCGCCGGTCCTTCGAACCGGCATAGCGGCGATGCCTGAAATAACGGGTGACAATCGCATCCGCCGGCGGGCCGTCTTCGCGCGCCGACACAATGACCTCGTCCAGCACTTCGATGGCCGCCTGTAGGCGAGCGGCGGGGGTCATCGGTCAGCGTGTCGGGTAATTGGGTGCCTCGCGGGTGATCGTTACGTCGTGCACATGGCTCTCTGACAGGCCGGCGTTGGTGATCCGAACGAATCGCGCCCTTTTCTGAAGTTCCGCAATGGTCGTCGAGCCCGTGTACCCCATGGCCGCTTTCACGCCGCCGACCAGCTGATGGATGATCTCGCGCACAGGCCCCTTGTATGGAACCTGTCCTTCGATCCCCTCTGGGACGAGCTTCAGATGGTCCTTGATGTCCTGCTGGAAATAGCGGTCGGCCGAGCCTCGGGCCATGGCTCCAACAGATCCCATTCCGCGGTAGCTCTTGTAGCTACGTCCCTGATAAAGAAAGATTTCGCCGGGCGCCTCTTCGGTTCCGGCAAGGAGCGAGCCGACCATCACCGCCGACGCTCCGGCCGCGAGCGCCTTTGCTATGTCGCCGCTGGTGCGGATCCCACCGTCGGCGATGACCGGGACGCCGTTCGCTGCGCGCGCCGCGTCCATGACTGCGGTCAACTGGGGGACGCCGACGCCGGCGACGATCCGCGTGGTGCAGATCGAGCCAGGGCCGATGCCGACCTTGATCGCGTCCGCTCCCGAATCGGCGAGCGCCTTGGCGGCGTCCGCCGTGGCGACGTTACCGGCGACCACCTGGACGGAGTTGGAGACCGACTTCACGCGCTCGACCGCCTTGGCAACGTCCACATTGTGACCGTGCGCAGTGTCGATAACGATGCAATCACAGCCAGCGTCGATCAGCGCTTCGGAGCGTTCGAAGCCCTTATCGCCGACCGTCGTTGCGGCCGCGACGCGCAGGCGGCCTTCGGCGTCCTTCGTAGCGAAGGGTGCGGCAACGGATTTTTCGATGTCCTTGACGGTGATCAGGCCGACGCAGTGATTTCCCTCATCGACGACAAGGAGCTTCTCGATCCGCCGCTGGTGGAGGATTTGCCGCGCCTCGGCCTCGGTCGTGCCGATCGGAACAGTCGCAAGATTCTCCTTCGTCATCAGTTCGCTGACGCGCTGGCCGGGGTTTTCAGCGAACCGGACGTCGCGATTGGTCAGGATCCCGCAGAGCTTGCCGGATTTCTCGACGATCGGGATTCCGCTGATCCGATGCGCCTTCATCAACTCGAGCGCCTCGGCGAGCGTCTGGTTGGGAGTCATCGTGATCGGATTGACGACCATGCCGCTCTCGAACCTTTTGACCTGGCGGACTGCGAAGGCCTGCTCTTCGATGCTGAGGTTTCGATGGAGGACGCCGATTCCGCCCAGCTGGGCAAGCGCGATCGCCATGTCGACCTCGGTCACCGTGTCCATCGCCGACGACAGGATCGGGATGTTGAGGGGGATTTCGCGGGTGAGGAAGGTCTTTGGATCCGCCTGGCTCGGGAGCACAGTGGATTCGAGCGGTTGCAAGAGGACGTCGTCGAACGTTAGTCCGAGCCGGATATCAGCGGCGTCGTTAAGCTGGGCCATATCGGCCCATGACAGGCCCGGTGCGATTCGCCAAGCCTCGCTAGGCGTTAGCCCTCGCCAGCAAACGCTCAGCGGCATCGACGTGCATTCGCTCGATCATTTCGTTGCCGAAGCGCTCAGCGCCGCCGCGGAAAGCGTCGACAAGTGCCTTTGCCCGCTCGACCTCCGCCTCGCTCGGAGCGAAGGCGCGGTGGCAGGGCTCGATCTGATTGGGGTGGATGAGGCTCTTGCCATCGAAGCCGAGCCGCCGGCCTTCCGCCGCTTCCTTGAGGAAGGCGTCGGAGTCCTTGAGCTTGTTGAAGACGCCGTCGAACGCAGCGACCCCCGTGGCGCGCGCTGCCAAGACAATCAGCTGGAGAGCAGTCGAAATCGGCTCTCGCATCGCATCAAGAGGCAGGCGGAGATCCGCTCGAAGATCGTTCGTCCCAGCGATCAGGCCGGCCGTCTGTGGCGCAATCTCGGCCGAGGCGAGCACGCCCGCGGCGGTCTCAACCATCGCCAGCACGGGCTTGTCCACCGCCTCAGCGAAGTCGTGGGTCAGCTGCGCTGAAATTGCACGGGGCAGGACAGCGAAGTCAGCCTTCGACCGCGCCACGGCGTCGATATCGAGCGAGTGCCATTCGGTGCCGACGCCATTCACCCGGATCGCGACTGGCATCGCCCAAGCGCTCGAAACCGCCTCGACCGCCGCATCGCGCGCCGCGTCCTTGTCGCCTTGCCTAACCGCATCTTCAAGGTCGAGGATAACGAGATCGGCACCCGCTTCCTTCGCCCTTGCAATCGCGCGTGGGTTCGACGCCGGCAGGAAAAGCAGCGACCGCACGGCAAACAGGTCGATGTTCTTGTCGTTTTTCGCTTCCGATTGGACCATCACCGTCGCATCATGCCCTGATCCGGGGATAGCGGGGAAGAAAAATGCTTACGACGTTCGCGGCCGCCGTTGCGGTTCTAGTGCTTCTTTACGTGATGATGGGCGTCAAGATCGTCCGCCAGGGTTATCGTTATACGATCGAACATTTCGGCCGCTTCGTGCGCGTCGCCGAGCCCGGATTCAATTACGTGACGCCATTCTTTTACCGGGTCGGCCGCCGCATCAACATGATGGAACAGGTCCTCGAGATCCCCGGGCAGGAAATCATCACCAAGGACAACGCCATGGTCGCGGTCGACGGCGTGGTTTTCTTCCAAGTGCTCGACGCGGCCAAGGCGGCTTACGAGGTGTACGACCTCTATAGTGCAATCACCGCCCTCTCGACCACCAACCTGAGGACGGTGATGGGCTCGATGGACCTCGACGAGACTCTCTCGAGGCGCGACGAGATCAACGTCAAGCTCTTGTCGGTGGTCGATCAGGCGACGGAATCCTGGGGCGTGAAGATCACCCGCGTCGAACTTCGCGACATCCGTCCGCCGCAGGACATCGTCAACGCGATGACCCGTCAAATGAAGGCGGAGCGCGAGAAGCGCGCGGTTATCCTCGAAGCGGAGGGCATGCGCCAGTCCGCGATCCTGAAGGCCGAAGGCGAGAAGCAGTCCGCGATCCTCCAGGCGGAGGGCGGCCGTGAAGCGGCGTTCCGGGAGGCCGAGGCGCGCGAGCGCGCGGCTCAAGCCGAAGCGACGGCCACGAAGGCAGTTAGTGATGCGATCGAGCAAGGCAGTGCGCAGGCGATCAATTACTTCGTTGCCCAAAAGTATGTCGAAGCCGTTGCGGAGTTTGCTCGTTCCCCCAATGCCAAGACGATCTTGTTCCCGGTCGAAGCGACCCAACTCATCGGAACCTTGGGTGGAATCGGCGAGCTCGCGAAGGAAGCCATCGGACGCGGCGCCCAGCCGCTGCCGCCCAAGCCAAAGCCACCCGCGAGTGTTCCTAAAGCAGGCGAGTGAACGGCGTGCACCTCGACCCCGAATGGATGTGGCTGATCGGCGGCGTCGTCCTGCTGATCGCCGAGCTCATTGCGCCGGGATTCTTCCTGGTATTTATCGGCGGAGCTGCCATCGCTACCGGACTCGCCGCGCTGCTGCTGCCGCTCAGCCTGCCGCTTCAGTTCGCGATCTTCGCGGTCCTCACCTTCCTCGCGGCGCGGATCGGCGGCCGCCGCGCCTATTCGATGCGCTACGACTATTCGGCGGATCCTTTGCTCAACGATCGGGCAAAGCGCCTGCTTGGCAAAGTTGTCGTCGTTAGCCAGCCGGTTGACGCCAATGGCGGTCGGGTTCGCGTGGGCGACAGCGAATGGTCAGCGCGCGGCGGCCCCGCACTGCCCGGTGAACGGGTTCGAATCGTCGACATCGACGGCAATTGCCTGAAGGTCGAGCCCGAGCACGTACTTCCGCCTGCGGCCTAGTTCGACGCGGACGTGGCTCTTGCCGCCTCCTTCTTGATGAAGGCGTGCATCTGGTCATCGAGGACGTTGAGCGGAACCGAGCCCAGCGCCAGGATCGCGTCATGGAAGCGGCGCTCGTCGAACTTCGGTCCGAGCGTCGTTTCGGCCTCCTTGCGAAGCCGTAGGATCGTCAGTTCGCCTAGCTTGTACGCAAGCGCCTGGCCCGGCCAGCTGATGTAGCGGTCGACCTCGGTCTCGACCTCGTGCTGGGTCAGTGCGGTGTGACTCGCGAGATAATCGATCGCCTGCTGACGCGACCAGCCGTCCTGGTGGATGCCCGTATCGATCACGAGCCGCGCCGCGCGCCACATGTCGTAGCTGAGCTGGCCGAATTTCTCATACGGGGTGCGGTAGATGCCGAGCTCGTCGCCCAGCCACTCGCTGTAAAGGCCCCAACCCTCGCCCATGCCCGAGAAATAAAGGTTTCGACGGAAGGACGGCAGATCCTTCTGCTCCGAGGACAGTGCGAGCTGGAAGCTGTGCCCGGGCTCACATTCATGGAGCGTGAGCACGGGGATGTTGTACAGCGGTCGCACCGGCAGGTCGTAGGTGTTCATCATACAATTCTCGAGGCCGCCGCGTCCGGACGTGTAGAAGGGCGCGAGGGCTTCGGGCACCGGGATGACGCCGAACCGCTTGCGCGGGAGGAGGCCGAAGTGCTGGCCGATGACGCCGTCGACGCGCTTCGTGACATAGGCCGATACGCCAAGCAGCTCGTCGGGCGTCTTCGCGTAGAATTGCGGGTCGCCTTTCAAAAACTTCAGGAACTCGGGCATCGTGCCCTTGAAGCCGCTGTCACGCATTGTCTTTTCCATCTCGGCCTGGATTCGCGCGACTTCCTGCAGTCCAAGCTGATGGATCTGCTGGGGCGTCATGTCGGTCGTCGTATATTCGCGCACCTGCGCGCGATAGAAGGCATCGCCGTCCGGAAGGTCGTGCGCTGCGACCGTGGTCCGTGTGTGCGGAATGTAGTCGTCGCGAACGAAACCAAGCAGCTTGTTGTAAGCGGGCATGACAGTCTGGCCGATCACCGCTTTCGCTTCCGCTCTCAAGGTCTCTTGCTGGGGCGCAGAAACATTCGAAGGAAACCTCTCAAACGGTTTGTAAAAGCTGCTCTTCAGTGGATCGTCGACGATGAAGGCCGCCACCGATTTGTCACGGCCGTCGAGGGTCGCGCGAGGAACGCTGAAGCCGCGCGCAAGTCCTGCGCGCATGTTGATGATCTGCTCGTCGAAATAGCGCGGAACGTCGCGCAGCCGGGCTATGTAGCGGCGATAGCCGTCCACGTCGTCGAACGGCTGCAATTCATCGAGATAGGTCCAGAACGAGCTGTCACTATTGAACGGCATCTCCCAGGTTCGGAATTGGTAATCGGAGATCTCGTTCTCGATCACGGTGCGGAAAATCTCCGCGTTCAGCTTCTCGTTGGGCGACAGCTGCGCCGTCTTGATGGCGTCTAGCTGGGCTAGAAGATCCTTGAGGTGCGTTGCCCGGCGGAGTTGCGACGCTTCATCGACATGTGGAAGATATCCCGCCTTCTGCTGCTCACCACGGCTGTCCTGGACGAAGCCAAACTCCTTGTCCTCCCAAGCGGAATATCCGTTGTACAGCGCTTTCAGCCGAAAGTCGGCCGACGTCGCTGTATGCTTGGCAGACGGCGTCGCGGAAACCGGCGAACAGACGGCGGCCGTCCCGAGCAGAAATGCCCCCGCCGATGCCAACAACTTCACACTCATGTTCCCTCCCTTCGGCAGGCGCAACCGCGCAGCGAACCGGACCGCCGCTTCGTCGGAATTGCGTTCCGTGCGTCGCTTCCTTCACAAGGATTGGAGCGGCCCTCGTCAAGGGCCAAGCTGCTGCATCTGATCCAAGGAATTGCCATTGCCGGACTTCACTCGTCGCCAGGCGGTCGCCGCCCTCGCATCTACCGCCGCCATGCCGCTCCTTTCGGCCTGCAAGAAGGAAATAGGAGCCGGCAGAGAAGCTTCGGGAGACCCACTCCCGCTGCTCAACAGCTTCGCCGACCATTTCCTCGACCTCTATCCGGAAGCCGCGACGGGCCTCGGCGTCGATACCGGTGCGCGAGCGGCGCTGCGTGGAAGGCTCGAGGATCGATCGGCCGCAGGCCAGAATCGGATTGCGAGCGTCCTTCGAGATGACCTCCACCGAGCGAAAGCGTTCGATGCGAGCGGTCTCAACTTCCAGATGCGCACCAATTTCGAGGTGGTCCGAAGCGCGTACGAGACCGCGGTCGAAGGTCTTGCCCAGCCCTATGGCGACGTGGCCGTCGGCGGGTGGCGCAACGCGCCTTACGTGGTGATCCAGAATGTCGGCGCGTGGCTCGACATTCCGCAGCTGCTGAACAACGACCAGCCGCTCGAGACCAAGGCCGACGCCGACGCCTATCTCTCCCGCTTGTCAGAGCTTTCGAAGGTTCTCGACGGAGAGCTTGGGCGGCTCCAGGCAGCACGCGGCAAAGGCCTCGTTCCTCCGAGCTTCCTGATCGACAAGACCATTCCCGCGCTGATAATGGCCGCCAAGGACGCCGCGTCTGGCGGAGCCATGGTCGATACGCTGCTCAAGAAGACGAAGGCGAAGGGCATCTCAGGCGATTGGCAAACGCCGGCGCGCGACATCCTGGAGAAGCAGGTGGCGCCTGCCATCCAGCGACAGATCGCCGAGCTACAGGCCGAGCGTGAGAAGTCGACCGATGATGCTGGCATGTGGGCCCGGCCGAACGGCGACGCTTATTATCGTTGGGCGCTGAAGGCCGGCACCACGACCACCCTGTCGCCTGACCAGATCCATCAGATGGGTTTGAACCAGCTTCAACAGCTGCACGGGCAGATGGATTCGATCCTCAAGCAGATCGGCTACACGACCGGCAGCGTCGGCGATCGCATGAAATCGCTCGCCAAAGACCCGAAGTATCAATTCTCGAATGGCGACCAGGGGCGCGCCGAGATCATGGCCTTCATCCAGGACCGGCTAAAGTGGATCAACGCGCAGCTCCCGCGCGCCTTCAACACGCTCGTCCATCCGAACATGGAGGTGAAGCGGATGTCGCCAGAGGAAGAGCCCGGCGCTCCGACCGCTTACGGCGGCGCCGGTTCGATCGACGGCAAGATCCCGGGGCGGTTCTGGATCAACCTTCGAAATACCGACCTGCACCGCAAGTACAGCCTTACGGATCTCACCTTCCATGAGTCGATTCCCGGCCATATCTGGCAGGGCGAATATACGCACAAGGAGCCGATGATTCGGCAGCTGCTGGCGTTCAACGCGTACTCGGAAGGTTGGGCGCTGTACGCGGAACAACTAGGCGACGAGCTCGGCGCCTATGACGGCAACCCGGCGGCGAGGCTCGGCTACCTCCAGTCGATCTCATTCCGCGCTGTGCGCCTGGTCGTCGATACCGGCATCCACGCGATGAAATGGACGCGCCGACAGGCAGTCGACTATTTCGTCAACGTCAACGGCTCCAATCCGCTCGAAGTGGCGAACGAGGTCGACAGATATTGTGCGTGGCCAGGCCAGGCCTGCGGCTACAAGATCGGGCATACGACGATCAATCAGCTCCGCGACAAAGCAAAGCGTGAGCTCGGGTCGAAATACAGCCTGAAGGAATTCGATGACGCGATCGTGCTGGGCGGCAACGTTCCGCTGGAAGTGCTTGCCAAGAACCTCGACGATTACATCGCTCGAACCCGGTCCGCTTAACGCTTGTAGTCCGACCTCGGGAATTGCCGCCCCCGTTTCACCGTCATGACGACGGACCGCATGTTGCGCACGTCCTCGAGGGGGTTGGCGGAGAGAACGACCATGTTCGCGAGCTTGCGCGGAGCGATGGTGCCCATTTCGTTCGGCTTGCCGATCGTCTTTGCTCCGTTGAGCGTGGCTGCCTGAATGACCGCCATTGGCGGTAGGCCTGCGGCATCGTGCAGCAGCTCAAACTCGTCGAACAGTGAAGGCCAAGGGTCTGTGAGTTCCGTGTCGCCATCGGTTCCGGTCGAGATCGTCACTCCGGAGCGAAAGGCCTGGTTGGTCAGCTTGCCGGCCAGCGCCACCGTGCACAGCGGCGGCTTGTGCGCCTCCTTCGCGGCAGCCTCGACCTCACGATAAACGTGAAGCGTCGCGTCGAGGATCGTGCCGCGGCGCTTCATATCGCCGTAGAGCTTCGCCATCGCAGGATTGTCGTGCGCGAAGAGCGAAAATCGATGGGAAAGCGGCGCTGGTATGAATCCGGCCGCTTCGTCATCGCCTGATAGGCCAGGTAGCAAGTGTGCGAGACCGTATCGACGCCTGCGTCCACGACCTCCTGCGGTGTCGCCGGGAACACCATCCCGTGCGCCCACACACGCATGCCGAGTCCATGCGCCGCCCTCGTGATCCCTGCGACGAGGTGGCCGGAAAGGTTCGCGTAGATCTTGACCCCTGTCGCATCGGTACCGGCGGCTTTGGCGACTGCGATATTGAGGTCCGCATTGTCGTCGATCGCCTGTTCCCACGGCACCTCGCCGGCCGTCGCCCCTTGCGCAATCGCCTGCGTGCGCGGGTCCTCGAAGAAGCTCGGTCCAGCCATCAGCGCGGCGTAATAGATGTCGGGCGAAGAGAATCTCGCCGACGCGGGCGGCACGGGCGAGGTCGGCAACTTGGCGCAAGTCATCGGCCATGTCCCGCGTCGCGGTAATGCCGCTGTATGCGTCACGTTTCAACCGCGCTTCGGCTTCAGACCGGTCTGGCGGCGTCGCCAAATGCTGGTGCGAGTCGATGTAGCCAGGGAGGAGATATCTGCCGGTGAGATCGACCTGCTGTCGGTCCTGGAGTTCCTTCGGGGTGAGCGCCCCGTCGGGAAGGACGGCGGAGATCTGATCGCCATCTGTCAGCACGGCCATGTCGCGCTAAATCGCGCGCCCAGTCCCATCGATGAGGGACGCATGGCGATAGATGGCGCTCGGCGGAATCGGCGGTGAGTCCGGGACCGCGGCCCCAGTCAGGAGCAGCGCGGCCAGGATTAGAGCAGTACGACGGATCATAAGCCCCCCTGCCCCATAACAACCGTTTCAGGGAAGCGCCGCGAGGTCCGGATCGACGAAATGCCGTCGGGCCCCGACGGTGAAGAGCCGCGCCGGCGAATAGAAGAGCAGCGGCCAGTCGCGTCTTCCCATCGGCGACAGCAGCAGCTGGTTCACCAGCTCGTGGATCGGCTCGCTCTCATCGGCTTCTTCGAGAAAGAGCCGAACGCCGTGAAGGAACACCCGTGTGATAGTTTCGTGATAGCCTTCGGTGTCGCTGTTCACCCCGCCGACGCTCTCGTTGTAGCTGCGGATAATGCCCGGCAGCTCCTTGTCGATGTCGACGTCGGGCCGCCTCAGCAGCAAGTAAGTGGTCGCCGCAAGATGCGCCTCATGCGTCCATTCGGAACGCTGCAGAGAGCGCTCGAGAAGGCCCTCGCCGATATGTTCAATCTCAGCGTCGGAGTGAAAAGTTCGCGGATGGAATTCGGTCATCGATCGGGTCCTGACGGAGGGCCCGATCGATGACCAGGCCTAAGCTGACGTGGTTTGGGCGGGCTGAGCTTGCGCTTGTTGTCGCGCTTGCCCGGTCACCTTGGGCGCCGCTTGGCGCACACCCTCGTCGACCAAGTCCGCGAACTGCTTGAAGTTCTCCAGGAAGAGATCGACGAGCTTCGCAGCCATCGCATCATATTCCGGCTGCTTGCTCCATGTGCTCCTGGGATCGAGCAGTTCCGTGCAGCCCGGAAGCTCGACCGGCACGTCGAACCCGAAATTCGGGTCCTTTCGAAACTTGCCCTTCTTGAGGCTGCCGTCGAGCGCGGCATTGAGCAGCGCGCGGGTTGCCTTGATCGGCATGCGCTTGCCGACGCCATACTTCCCGCCGGTCCATCCGGTATTGACCAGCCAGCAGTCGACGCTTCCTTCGGCGATCCGCTTCTTGAGCAGGTTACCGTAGACTGACGGGTGGCGCGGCATGAACGGCGCTCCGAAGCAGGTCGAGAAGGTCGCCTGCGGCTCGGTCACGCCAATCTCGGTCCCCGCAACCTTGGCGGTGTAGCCGGACAGGAAGTGATACATCGCCTGCTCGGGCGTCAGCTTGGCGATCGGAGGAAGCACGCCGAACGCATCGGCAGTCAGCATGACGACGTTCTTCGGCACCGGCCCCATATTCTCGTCCGACGAGTTCGGGATGAAATCGATCGGATAGGCACCGCGGCTGTTTTCGGCGAGCGTAGGGTCGTCGAGGTTGAGCTCGCGCGTGACGGGGTCGATCACCACATTCTCGAGCACCGTGCCGAAACGCCTGGTCGTGGCGTAGATCTCCGGCTCGGACTCGGCCGAGAGCCGGATCATCTTGGCATAGCAACCGCCCTCGAAGTTGAAGACCGCGGTATCCGACCAGCCATGCTCGTCATCGCCGATGAGGGTGCGGTTCGGGTCGGCCGACAGGGTGGTCTTTCCGGTACCCGAAAGACCGAAGAAGATCGCAGTATCGCCCTTCGGGCCGATGTTCGCCGAGCAGTGCATTGGCATGATGCCCTGCGGCGGAAGAAGAAAGTTCAGGAGCCCAAACACCGACTTCTTCATCTCGCCGGCATAAGAGGTGCCGCCGATCAGGATCAGCTTCTTCGAGAAGTTCACGGCAACAACGGTCTCGGTGCGGCTGCCGTGGCGCTCAGGATCGGCGCGAAAGCTCGGCAGGTCGATGATCGTGAATTCCGGATCGAAGTCGGCCAACTCGCCGGCTTCGGGACGCACAAGCAGCGTTCGGATGAAGAGGTTGTGCCAGGCGAGTTCGTTGATCACCCGGACCTTGACCCGGTGCTCGGGCTGCGAGCCGCCGTAGAGATCGGCAACGTAGAGCTGCTCCTGGTCGGCGAGCGCCAGCAGAAAATCCTCCTTAAGGCGATCGAACGCCTCAGGGTCCATCGGCTTGTTGCCGTCGTTCCACCAGACCACGTCCGCCGTGAGCTCATCCTTGACCGTGAACTTGTCCTTCGCGCTCCGGCCTGTGTGCTTGCCGGTACGGACCACGAACGGCCCGTCCTTAGCTAGCAAACCTTCCCCACGTCGCACGGAATGTTCCACCAGCGGCGCAGTGGTCAGATTCCAGAAGATTTCGGCCTTGGTCGCGATACCCTGCACATCAAGCCCGCGGCGCGGAACTCGTTCGTTCACGGAAAAATTTTCCTTTCAAAACATGTCAAAAGCGGCGACGGCCGGTGTCAGGCCTGCCGCCGCATACGTATGCAAACCGAGCGCCTATAGGCACGAAAAGGTTGCGTGGTCAAAACGGATTGACCGCCGTTAAGCACCTGACATCCTACGGTAACGCTAACATTAACGTGCGGTCCGGCGCCGCCGCGCTTGTGCGCGGCACGCCTCGTGGGCTAATCCCCTCACCCATTCGGCAAAGGCATCGACAGAGCGGCCAATGAACCATGTGATCGCGCTGGTCGATGATGACCGCAATATCCTGACTTCGGTCTCGATCGCTCTCCAGCAGGAGGGTTTCGTGACGCGCGTCTATTCGGATTCCGTAGCTGCGCTGAAGGCGATTAACGACAATCCGCCGGATCTGGGCGTATTCGACATCAAGATGCCGAATCTCGATGGGATGGAATTGCTGCGCCGAGTGCGTGAGTTCAGCCCGATGCCGGTGATCTTTCTTACGTCGAAGGATGACGAGCTCGACGAGGCCTTAGGCCTCGCGATGGGTGCCGACGATTATATCTCGAAGCCCTTCTCGCAGCGTCTGTTGATTGCTCGCATCCGCGCGATCCTTCGCCGGCAGGAACTCGAGCGCGGCGGTGCCGAAGAGGCGATGGCCGAGGACGAACCGCCCCCGCTGGAGCGCGGACGCCTGATGATGGACCCGGCCCGGCACAAGGTCAGGTGGAGCGGAAAGGATGTCAGTCTCACCGTCACCGAATTCCTGATTCTGGAAGCGCTCGCCCAGCGGCCGGGCGTCGTGAAGACTCGCAACCAGCTTCTCGACGTCGCCTACAGCGACGACGTCTATGTCGACGACCGAACCATCGACAGCCACATCAAGCGCATCCGCCGCAAGTTCCGCAGCGTCAATTCAGAATTCGACGCGATCGAGACCCTCTATGGCGTCGGTTACCAATTCGACGAGCAGTGAGCTGCCCGATCCCCAGCTGCGCTGGGAGGGTCGCTGGACGCTCACGCACCGAATTCTTGCGCTTAACGTCATTACCGCGCTCCTGGTCATCCTGAGCACGCTCTACCTGGACGCGTTTCGTCATCGGCTTAGCAAGGAACGTACACAGCAGACCCGGCTCGAAACAGCGACCGCGGTCGCGGCGATGACAAGCGTGCCGGCATCGCAATGGCCTGCACTGCTGGCGACCGCCTCGAAGGTTACGGACGATCGCTTCCGCCTGTACGACCACGACGGTTCCCTGCTGATCGACAGCTGGAAGCTGACCGGCCCAACCTGGGAGCTGCGCGACCCGACCACCCAAAAATGGACGCAGGATGTCGCGTTGGCGTTCGACAAGGGCTTCAACTTTATCGTCGGCGCGAAATCGCTGGACGATTATGTGGAACCGAAGATCGATCGGCTCGAGGCGTGGCCCGAGGCGGTCAAGGCTCGCCAGCTGGGACGACCCAATACTGAAGTCCGCAATGCGCCGGATCTGTCACCAGTCATTTCATCGGCGGTGCCGTTCGAAGGCGGAGTCCTCCTCGCGACCGACAATGACCGGACCTTCACCAAAGCGGTTCGTCACGAGCGGGCGCTCATCGTCGGCGCGATGGCTGTTCTCATCGCGATCTCCGTACTGCTTTCGATGTTCCTGGCGCGTACGATCGCGCGGCCGCTGCGGCGCCTCGCCGTCGCCGCTCATCGGGTGCGCCTGGGCCGGGCGCGCGAAGTCAACGTGCCTCAACTCCCAAAGCGGAATGACGAGATCGGTCTGCTCGCCCGCGCGGTCTCCGACATGAGCCAATCGCTGCGCCAGCAAATCGACAATATCGATGCCTTCGCTGCGGACGTCAGCCACGAACTGAAGAACCCGCTCGCATCGCTACGCTCGGCGGTCGACGGCCTCGACCGCGTCGACGATCCTGAGCTCCGGCAGCGGCTGATGACAATCGCGCGCGAGGATGTCAGTCGGCTGGACCGCCTCATCAATGATATCGGGGAAGCAGCGCGGACCGATGCCGAGCTCCATCGCGCCGCCTTCGAGCGGGTCGACCTCGGGCCCCTCATCGAACAGATCGTCACGGGCTGGGAGAGTCGCCGGGAGACTGGCGATGCGCGCCTCGCCTTCGCCCGTCCGCGCAAGGATACTGCGGTGGTCATGGGCAAGCCGGACCGGCTCGCTCGGGCGATCAACGCGATCATCGACAATGCGGTCAGCTTTTCGCCACCTGGAGGCCTCGTCGAGATCGCTGCGGCGCATGTTGGCGACGAGATCCGAATACGCGTGGACGATGAGGGCCCGGGCGTCCCGCCCGAAGCCCGCGAAGCGATCTTCAACCGCTTCCATTCGGTGAGACCGGAGGGCGAGAATTTCGGCCGCCACTCGGGCCTCGGCCTTGCTATCGCCCAGGCTATCGTCAAAGGCCACGACGGGGAGATTGACGTGCACGATCGCGACGATGCTCTATCGGGCGCCCGCTTCACGATCCGCCTTCCGGCGGCAGATCGCACATGAGCCAGACCGGGGGAGCGGCGCCCCGACTGTCGGCAGAAACCATCCATGCGAGCACCGTCGCCCTCGGCTGTCGCGCTGTCCTCATCACCGGCGCTTCCGGATCGGGCAAGTCGGACCTCGCGCTGCGTTTGCTCGATCGTGGGTTCAGCCTCGTCAGCGACGACCAGACTGTCGTCAAGCGCGAGGGAGACCGCCTCATCGCCGCAGCTGCGCCCAACATCGCCGGCAAGCTCGAAGTGCGCGGCATTGGAATCGTCGAAATCGACCACATCAGCGACGTGCCCGTCGCAATGGTCGTCGAGCTGACGAGCGACATCGAGCGAATGCCGGACGACAGCCGCGAGCGGACGATCCTCGGAGTAGCTCTTCCTTTGATCTCAATTGACGCGACGACCGCTTCTGCGCCGTCGAAAATCGCGATCGCCCTCGACCGCTTGGGCCTGAAGTTCTGATGGCGAAACGCCACCAGCCGCGCCTTCTCCTCGTCACGGGGATGTCGGGCGCGGGCAAATCGACGGTCCTAGACACCCTAGAGGACATGGGCTGGGACGTCGTGGACAATCTTCCGACGGACCTTCTCAGTGCCTTCGTCAACGGCGGCGACCAATGCCGAACGGCTTCCGTCGCGGTCGCGATGGACGCGCGGAGCCGCGGGTTCGACCCGCAACGCCTCCCCGACCTTATCCGATCGATCGAGGGCGTCGAACCCGAGATTCTCTATCTCGATTGCTCCGGAACCGAGCTCATGCGGCGCTACGACGAGAACTCGCCGCAGACATCCGCTTGCACCGGACCGGCCCGCAGAGGACGGAATCGCTCGCGAGCGGCAATTGACGCTGGCGCTGAGGAACGGCGCCGACAGCGTCCTCGACACCACCGATCTCAGCCCCGCCGAACTCCGCGATGAGCTTCAGCGGCGTTACGGCGGCGATTCGGACCAGCCGGTGTTGACGATCGCATCCTTCGGATTCGCCCGTGGCATTTCGCGAACCGCCGACCTGGTCTTCGACCTGCGCTTCCTTCCGAACCCCCATTGGGTCGACGAGCTTCGGCCGCTGACGGGCGCCGATTCGGAGGTTCGCGCCTATCTCGAAGCCGAACCGGCCTGGAGTGAGACAATCGACCGCATCGAATCGCTTCTCATCGACTGGATTCCCCGCTACTGGGCCGCGGGCAAAAGTTACGTGACCGTCGCGTTCGGATGTACGGGGGGGCGCCACCGCTCGGTGGCAGCAGCAGTCGAAATGGCGGAACGGTTGGCTGGTGCCGGATTTGCTCCGAATGTACGTCACCGTGATCTCGCCTCACCTCCGAGGGACACGATCGAACGGCATCCCGGACGCGCTTCGGCAAGCGAGGGCGAGGACGTGTTAAATCGATGATTGGATTGGTGCTGGTGACCCACGGCCGGCTGGCGGCCGAATTCGTCACCGCGATGGAGCATGTAGTCGGCCCCCAGGAAGCGATCGAAGCGATCTGCATCGGGCCTGACGACGACATGGAAAGCCGGCGCAAGGATATCGCGGCCGCAATCGCCCGGGTCGACCTCGGCAAGGGCGTGATCATCCTCACCGACCTGTTCGGCGGTACGCCATCCAACCTCGCCATCAGCCTGATGAAGGGCGAGAATATCGAGGTCATCGCCGGAGTGAACCTCCCGATGCTCATCCGCCTCGAAGGCGCGCGCAAGGTCATGCCGGTTCATGCCGCTGTAGCCGCTGCCCGCGAGGCAGGGCGCAAATATATCTCCGTCGCTTCGGAAATCCTGGGTGAGGCCGCCGCTTGACGGTGGTCAGCCGCGAGGTTCGGATCACCAACCAACGCGGGCTCCACGCACGGGCGAGCGCCAAGTTCGTCAATCTAGCCAGCGAGATCGGAATTCCGATCGAGGTCGAGAAGGATTCGAACAAGGTGTGCGGAACCTCCATCATGGGGCTGATGATGCTCGGTGCGGCAATGGGCGACGCGATCATCATCCACGTCGATGGCGACAATGCCGAAGAGGCGCTGGACAAGCTGGTGGCGCTCGTCGAGGAGCGGTTCGGGGAAGAATAATGCCCCGCCAAGTTACCGCCTTTTCCAACTCCACGGTGAAGCTGCTGCGCTCGCTCCGCGACAAAAAGGCGCGGCGCGAAGAAGGCCTTTTCCTCGCCGAGGGGCTTCGGATCCTGACCGAAGCGCGCGACAGCGGACGCCTGCCCGAGATCGTCGTCTTCTCGCCCGAAGGTGCCAGGCATCCGCTTGCGGCGGAGATCATCGCGGCGACTGAAGCGGCGGGCGGAGATGCGGTCGAGACGACGCCCGACATCCTTTCCAAGATGAGCGGCAAGGACAATCCGCAGATGCTGCTCGGCGCCTACCGCCAGCCCCAGAGCTCCCTCGCCCAGATCGACCGGACCAAGGCGCCGCTCTGGATCGTCGCCCAGGCGCTTCGCGATCCCGGGAACATCGGCACGATCCTTAGGACGGGCGATGCGGTTGGTGCTGGCGGGCTGATCCTGATCGACGATTGCGCGGATCCCTTTTCGGTGGAGGCTGTGCGGGCGTCGATGGGAGCACTCTTCACCCAGGACATCGCCACGGCGCGCTGGAGTGAGTTCCTCTCTTGGCTCCGCTCCGCAGAAGGCCAGCTCGCTGGAACCAGCCTTAAGGCGACGCATGATTACCTGGACGCCGACTATCGCAAGCCGTGCTTCCTTCTCATCGGCAATGAGCAGCAAGGTCTGCCCGCGGACTATGAGTCGGAGTGCGACCTGTTGGTGAAGATCCCTATGGCGGGAAAGGCGGACAGCCTGAACGCGGCAATGGCCGCTGCGGTGATGGCGTTCGCAATCAAGGCAAGCTGGCGGTGACGGAACAGCACTACTCGTCCACGGTTGTTCGGTGCATGAAGAGAGTATTTCCGGTCTCGCTGATTGCCGCCACGGCTGCGTGTGCGCCTTTGCCCGGACCGCCGCCGGCGCCTTACCACGCGCTGGGGACCGAACCGTTCTGGAACCTTCTGATCGACGAGCATGACGTGACATTCGTTCGGCCCGATCAGCAGCCGATCAAGCAGCCCACACCCGCTGTGATCCACGGTTTCGCCGGCGAGATCTACCAGACGCAGCGGATCAACGTGAACATCGTCCATGGGTCATGCAGCGACGGCATGAGCGACCGGGCCTATCCCGACAAGGTGCAGGTGACCGTCGACGGACAGCGCTTCAACGGATGCGGCGGGCTCTAAGCCTATTCAGCCGCGATCTGCGGTGGCTCATCTTCGCTGAGGTTGAGCTCTTCCTCGGCGTAACGCGGAAGCGCTTCGACTGGAGCGAGGACATCGATATCGCGGCGGCCCGGCTCGATATTGAGCTCGCGGAACTTGCGCGCGGTCACCAGTGAACGCGTCTCAAAGCTCGCGACGAAGCTATTGTAATTGTTGACAGCAGTCGACAGTCCACTGCCGACCTTGCGCAGATCGTCGGCAGCCTTGGCGAGCCGCTCGTAAAGCTCCTTGCCGAGTTCGCCGATCTGCCGTGCCTCCTTGGCGAGGCGCTCCTGCCTCCAGACCGCGGCAACGGTCCGAGCGATCGCGATGAGGTTCGTCGGTGTCGCCAGGAGCACGCGCTTGTCGAACGCGTAATCCCAAAGCGTGGGATCCTGCTCGAGGGCGGCGGTGAGAAAATGCTCGCCTGGAATGAACATCACGACATAGTCGGGTGCATCGTCGAATTGGGTCCAGTAGGCCTTGCCGCCGAGCATGTTCACGTGGGCGCGGATCGCGTTCGCATGGGCTATCAGATGAGTCTCACGCGCCGTTTCATCGACGGCGCCGAAGGCGTCTTGATATTCGTTGAGCGAGACCTTGGCGTCGATCACGAGTGACTGTCCGCCAGGGACTCGCACGACCACGTCCGGACGAAGCCGGACGCCCTCTCCGTCCATTACGCTGACCTCGGTCGCGAAATCGCAGTGCTCGGACAGGCCACAACTCTCGAGGACGTTGCGCAATTGCTGCTCGCCCCAGCGCCCCCTCGCCTTAGGCGCGTTGCGAAGCGCATTCACCAACTTGGCGGCCTCTGCGGACACACGTTCGGTCCCCGTGCGCATCGCCTCGATCTGGCCAGAAAGCATTCCGAACGCGTCGCGGCGCTCCGCCTCGACCTTCTGAACGGTCGTTTCATAACGCTCCAGGCGCTCGTGAACGGGCTGGAGCAGCGCTTTCAGGTTCTGACCTGCATGCTCCTCAGATTGCCGGAAGCGCTGGTCCGCGCGCTTGAGGAACGTTTCCTGCGCCTCGGCGAGCAGCTTGTTGCTGATTTCCGAGAATTGCGCCGAGAGCGCCTCCTTGGCCTCCACTAGCTCCTTGATCCGGCCCTCAAAGCCGCGTTCACGCTCCAGCTGCGAGGCCTCCAGCGCGGCGAGCTTCGTTGCGGCCTCGCGGTTCGCGTCGCGCTCCTTAACCACCTCGTCGAGTTGAAGCCGAAGGTTCTCGGCCGTCTGCTTCGCTCCGGCAGACTCACGACCGGCCCACAGCCAGCCGAGCGCAGCACCGATCAGCAGCGCTACAAGAGTGATCGCAATGACGGTCGCGTCCATGACCGTGACTCCCCGGGAACAGAATGGGAACAATAAAGTCCTTGTTGCTCCTGCTCAAGGGGAACGTCATGGGCTATCCACAACTTTGCTCTGATGAGGAGAATGACATGTCCATCCGCAAGATGATCTCGCTCCACCCGGACGTCGGCGGCCACGTCAACCAGCCGCTTGGCGATGCGGCCCACCACCTGATGTATTGCGCAAGAATGTGCCTCAGCTGCGCCGATGCCTGCGCGGCGGAGAAGATGGACATGAGCCAGTGCATCCGAATTTGCCTCGATTGCTCGGACGTGTGCGAGGCGACCGGCAAGCTGGCCGTCCGCCGGACCGGATCGAACGAGCAGGTGCTGAGGGAAATGCTCGAACTGTGCGCGAGGGTCTGTGACGAGTGCGCGGCGGAATGCGAGAAGCACGACCATGCACATTGCAAACTCTGCGCGCAGATGTGCCGGGAATGCGCTGCTGATTGCCGGGTCGCGGCGGAATCGGTGATGGAGCTCGCTTGAGAGTCCGTCCGCCTGAACTCGCGAAGGTTCAGATGACGACTGTGATCAAGCAGCCTTTTTCTGTTGCTCTTTCCGCCACTTGGCGAGCTTCTTTAGAACCATATCCCGCTTGAGGCGGGAGAGGTGGTCGATGAACAGCACGCCGTTCAAATGGTCCATCTCATGCTGGAGGCAGACCGCTAGAAGTCCTTCGATCTCTTCCTCATAGGTCTTGCCGCCCACGTCCTGCCAGCGGGCGCGGATCCTATCGGGGCGCATCACCTCGGCATATTGCTCGGGCACCGAAAGGCAGCCTTCTGTGTAGGGCACATCATGATCGGAGTGCCACAGGATCTCGGGGTTGATGAAGATCCGCGGATCCTTGACGTTCGGGCTCTCGGGATCCTCTGGATTCTCGGGCTCCTGGAGGTCGATGACGAGCAGGCGGATCGGCTCGCCGACCTGGACCGCGGCTAGGCCGATGCCGGGCGCGTCGTACATCGTCTCGAGCATGTCGGAGACGAGCGTCTTCAGATCGTCGTCGAACGTCTCCACCGGCTTGGAAATCTGCCGGAGGACCGGATCGGGCGTTTCATAGATGCGGCGAATTGCCATGGAGTGAATTTAGTCTTTCAACTGAAGCGGTTCAAGGAATCGGACGGCGGGCGCGGAGTGCCTGCGCGAGCGTGCCTTCGTCGAGATAGTCGAGTTCACCGCCTACGGGAAGTCCGTGTGCCAACTGGCTGAGACGGATTGGAAACCCGTCCAGGCGCTCGGCGACATAATGCGCCGTGGTCTGGCCTTCCAAGGTCGCGTTCATCGCAAGGACCACCTCGTCGATGCCGCCTTCTGAGACACGCCTGACGAGCTGATCGATGGTCAAATCTTCTGGCCCGACGCCCTCGAGTGCCGAGAGGCGACCGCCCAGCACATGGTATCGTCCCGGAAAGAGGCGCGAACGGTCGAGCGCCCACAGATCCGCGACCTCCTCGACCACGCAGAGCATCTTCTCGTCGCGGCGCGGGTCGCGGCAGATGGAACATGGGTCCGACGTGTCGACATTGCCGCAGACCGAGCAGGTCGAGAGCTTGTCGACGACGTTCTGAAGCGCGGCGAGGAGCGGCTGCAGCGCGGTCTCGCGCTTCTTCATGAGGTGAAGCACGGCGCGGCGCGCCGACCGAGGACCCAGCCCTGGCAGCCGCGCGAGCACTTGGCTGAGCGCTTCGATCTCTTGGGATGCCATAGCGATGCAATGGATTGCTTCGTGAGGCGGAGCAAGTCAGGGGCAAATAGCAATTTAGAGGCGAAGCGAATTCGATGGCGGTTACGATCCGGCATATTCCGCCGCCCGATCCAATCAGGATCATTTTCATGGGCTCGCCAGACTTCGCCGTTCCAGCCCTAGACTCGCTGATTGAGGCCAAGCATCAAATCTTGGCCGTCTATACTCAACCACCGCGGCCGGCTGGACGCGGAAAGGGGGATCAGAAGACCGCGGTGCACGAGCGGGCGGAGAACTCGGGATCGAGGTGCGCACGCCAAGGACACTTAGGAATGACGAGGAGCAGGCTCGCTTTCGTGAGCTCGACGCTGATCTGGCTGTTGTCGCTGCGTACGGACTGATCCTACCCAAGCCGATCCTTGAAGCACCGCGCCTAGGCTGCATCAATGTTCATGCTTCTCTCCTTCCCCGCTGGCGTGGAGCGGCACCGATCCAGCGGGCCATTCTTGAAGGCGACAAGAACACTGGTATCACGCTGATGCAAATGGATGAGGGTCTGGATACCGGACCAACGCTGCTCGAATGGCAAGTGGAAATCGATGGAAAGACTGCCGGCCAACTCACTGAAGATCTTGCTGAACGTGGCGCACAGGCGCTTCGGCATTACCTTGCAGAGCCCCAGACTCATCCTCCGATTTCTCAGCCCTCGGAAGGCGTGACCTACGCGCAAAAAGTCGACAAATCCGAAGCTCGATAGACTTCATCCGAGACGCCGCACGAGGTCGAACGTCAGGTTCGGGCCTTCAATCCCGTGCCTGGCGCCTGGTTCGAATTCATGGGCGAGCGGATGAAGGTGCTGGGAAGCCGTGGTAGTCCCTGGAAGCGGTCCCGCTGGCATGGTCGCTCGACAATCGCCTTAAAATCGCCTGCGGGGAGGGGCTATTCGTGCCATTGTCGTCCAGCGCCCCGGCAAATCGCGCATGCAGGTCGATGAATTGCTTCGCGGGTTTCCGATACCCGAGGGCGCGCAGCTCAATCCTAATGGTCGCTTGGCTCAATGACCCGCTGGCGGTTGACGATCGAATATGACGGCGGGCCGTTCATGGGCTGGCAGCGGCAGGAACATGGGCCGTCGATCCAGCAGGCGCTCGAGAAAGCGCTAGAGCGGATGACCGGAGAGCAAGCGCAGTTCACTGCTGCGGGGCGCACGGATGCGGGCGTTCATGCCCTCGCGATGACCGCGCATGTTGACGTCATGAAGTCACTCACGCCGCACCGTTTTCGAGAGGGATTGAACGCGCTGGTGCGCCCGCAGCCGGTGTCCGTGCTTGAGGTCGCCGAGGTGGCAGACGATTGGCATGCGCGCTTCTCGTGCGTCGGTCGGCGATATCTCTACCGAATCCTCGAATCGCCGGGCGCCGCCTGCGCTGGATGGCGGTCGGGTTTGGCATATTGCCGTCCCCCTCGACGCCGAAGCGATGGTCGAAGGCGCGAGCCATCTCGTCGGCGCCACGATTTCACGACTTTCCGCTCGGCCCAGTGCCAATCAGACAGTCCGGTGAAGACTCTCGATCGCGCTCGAGGTCAGCGCGCGTGGGCGAAGAAATCCACGTCACAGCCGCGGCGAGAAGCTTCCTCCATCACCAGGTGCGCTCGATGGTCGGTTGCCTGCCGATGGTCGGGCGCGGCCAGTGGCGGCCGGACGATATGGCGAAAGCGTTGGAGGCGCGGGATCGGGCGGCGCTCGGATTCAATGCGCCTCCGCATGGCCTCTACTTCGTCGAGGCAATTTACCCCTAGCGACTTATTCGGCAGCGAGCGCTTCGAATTCCTGCGCCGCTAGATATTTCTCGGCATCGAGCGCGGCCATGCAGCCGGTGCCGGCGGCGGTGACCGCCTGGCGGTAGATCTTGTCCATCACGTCGCCGCAGGCGAACACGCCGGGCACGCTGGTGCGGGTCGTTCCCGGCTCGACGATGATATAGCCGTCCTCGTCGAGGTCGAGCTGGCCCTCGAACAGCTCGGTCGCGGGCTGGTGGCCGATCGCGACGAACGCGCCTTCGACGTCGACCCGGCTGATCTCGCCGGTGCGCGTGTTGCGGAGGTCGAGGCCGACCAGCGCTTCGGGCGTCGCCGCCGCCGACGAACTCGGCGACCTCGCTGTTCCAGATCACCTTGATGTTCGGGTTGGCGAACAGCCGGTCCTGCAGGATCTTCTCGGCGCGCAGCGAGTCGCGGCGGTGGATCAGCGTGACGTCGTGGCTGTGGTTGGTCATGTAGAGCGCTTCCTCGACCGCGGTGTTGCCGCCGCCGATCACCGCGACCTTCTTGCCGCGGTAGAAGAAGCCGTCGCAGGTCGCGCAGGCGCGACACGCCCTTGCCCTTCATATGCTCCTCGGACGGCAGCCGAGCCATTTGCGCCTGCGCGCCGGTCGCGATCACCAGCGCGTCGCCGAAATAGATGGTCGCCGCTGTCGCCCGTTGAGGCGGAACGGGCGCTGCGAGAGATCGACCTCGACGATGTGGTCCCACATCGATCTTGGTGCCGACATGCTCGGCCTGCGCCTGCATCTCCTCCATCAGCCAGGGGCCCTGGATGACGTCGCGGAAGCCGGGATAATTCTCGACGTCGGTCGTGGTGGTGAGCTGGCCGCCGGGCTGGATGCCCTGGACGACGATCGGCGCGAGGCCGGCGCGCGCGGCATAGATGGCGGCGGTCAGGCCGGCCGGGCCGGAGCCGAGCACGGCCACGCGCGTCGAAATGCTGTTGGTCATCGGGCGGGATTTAGGGTGCGCCTCACCCGCCCGGCAACGGCGAAGATTCGCGCTCTAGACGGCTCGGCGGCCGGCGACGAAGTTCCAGATGAGAACGATGATGCCGATGATCAGCAGGATGTGGATGAGGCTGCCGGCCACATGGAACGCGAAAAAGCCGAGAGCCCATAGGATGAGCAGGATGATGGCGATGGTCAGGAGCATGGTGCGGCTTTCCTCTTTGATGATTGCGGAACGGGCGCGTAACGGGCCAGCGAGGGGCCCTGTTCCCGCGCACCTAATGCAGATCAGACGAGACGCGACTTTTCCACCGCTGCTTCGATGAAGTCCGGCGAAGAGCGGATGTGGTTCGAACGGGCGGCTCTTGAGCTCAGGGTGGAACTGGACGCCGATGAACCAGGGGTGGTCGGGCCGCTCGACGATCTCGGGCAGCTGGTCGTCGGGCGACATTCCGGAAAAGAGCAGTCCGGCACTCTCGAGTGCATCGCGGTAGTGGACGTTGACCTCGTAGCGATGGCGATGGCGCTCGCTGATTTCGTCGGTGCCGTAGATCGAGCGAACGACGCTATTCCCGTCGAGCTTCGCCGGATAGGCGCCGAGACGCATCGTTCCGCCGAGGTCGCCGCCTGCCGCGCGCTTCTGCAGTCCTTCCTCGCTCATCCACTCGGTGATCATGCCGACGACCGGCTCCGAGCGTCTCGCCGAATTCGGTCGTCGAGGCGTCCTCGATTCCGGCGAGGTTCCGCGCTGCCTCGATGCACGCCATCTGCATGCCGAGGCAGATTCCGAAGAAGGGGATTTCTCGCTCGCGGGCGAACTTGACACTGGCGATCTTGCCCTCGCTTCCGCGCTCGCCGAATCCGCCCGGGACGAGGATTCCATGCAGCGGCTCGAGCTCGGCGACGATGTCGGCCTCGGGATGCTCGAACAGCTCGGCGTCGATCCACTGGATGTTGACCTTGGCGCGGTTGGCGATGCCGCCATGGACCAGGGCTTCGCGCAGGCTTTTATAGGCGTCGGGAAGGCCGACATATTTGCCGACGACGCCGATCGTGACCTCGCTCTCGTAATGGTCGATGCGGTCCATGATCTCGTCCCAGCGCGCAAGGTCGGGCCGCGGGAGCGTCGTCGATGCCGGAAGGCGCGCAGCACTTCGTCGTCGAGGCCGGCTTCGTGATACTGGAGCGGAACGTCATAGATGTTGCGCGCATCGAGAGCCGGGAATAACCGCCGATTTCGGGACGTTGCAGAACAAGGCGATCTTCTCGCGCTCGCTCTCGGGCAGCGGACGGTCGCAGCGGCAGAGCAAGCATCTCGGGCTGCACGCCTAGGCTGGACAATTCACGGACCGATTGTTGCGTCGGCTTGGTCTTGAGTTCGCCGGCTGCTGCGATCCACGGGACCAGCGTCGTGTGGACGCTCACGGTCTGGTCGCGACCGAGGTCGTTCCTCAGCTGGCGGATGGATTCGATGAACGGCAGGCTTTCGATGTCGCCTACCGTGCCGCCGATCTCGCAGATGACGAAGTCGCAGCTGTCGGTGTCGGCGAGCGCGAATTCCTTGATCGCGTTGGTGACGTGCGGGATCACCTGCACGGTCGCGCCGAGATAGTCGCCGCGCCGCTCCTTGGCGATGATGTCGCGATAGATGCGGCCCGGTGGTGATATTGTCCGACTGGCGCGAAGAAACGCCGGTGAAGCGCTCGTAATGGCCGAGGTCGAGGTCGGTCTCGGCCCCGTCGTCGGTCACATAGACTTCGCCATGCTGATACGGGCGACATCGTCCCGGGATCGACGTTCAGATAGGGATCGAACTTCCGGATGCGGACCTTGTAGCCGCGCGCTTGAAGGAGCGCCCCGAGGGACGCGGAAAGCAAGCCTTTTCCGAGCGATGAGACCACGCCGCCGGTGACAAAAATGAACCGCGCCATGGGATTCGAGGCTTAGGGGGACAAACGCCGCCGACGCAAGCGCCGTGCGAAATTTTTTCGGTTTTGACAGGGCTTATTGAGCGAGCGGGACGGCTGGCGCCTGCTGGTTCTGCCGCGAATTGCGGCGTTGTCGCCGGTGCGGGCGATGGTTGCTGCTGTGCCGGATGTTGCTGAGTTAGCGGGGCCGCGGTATTGGCAAGCGAGGTGTCGATTTTCTCGGCTGCCGCGTCGCGCCTGCAATCGCCGCCATGACGATCGAAAGTACGA
>CAVTYB010000012.1:0-63670 GCA_963738825.1 uncultured Alphaproteobacteria bacterium
CGGCGCCGATCGCCGATCTCAGCTCGAAGAGCTCCCCGGGGAAGACTTGTCCTTAGGCGCGGCCGTCCCGGCGCGCTAGGTCACAGGATAGGATCGAGCGCGGCGGCGAAGTCGTCGCACAGCGCGCTGGTGCCGTCGCGGTCGTAGTGGAATTCGTCGATGAAGCCGATGTCGTTCGTTTTTCCCGGGCCGGCGAGGGGCACCTTGAGCGCTTCGGCAAGCGTCCTGCGCCGTTCATGATAGTCGGCGACGAAGCGCTTGTGCGTCTCGAACTGGCGCGTCTGGGCCGGGTTGAAGGGCTTACCGAGGTCGGATTCGATCTCGAGCTCGCTGGGGTTGCGCTTCTCGAAGAAAGTTGTGTCGTCGGCGAGGACTAGCGGGATCGAGAGCATTCGGGAGAGCTCGACGATCGCCCGGATCCAGAGCGACGTGAAGGCGAGCAATGGGACGATCTGGAGTTCGGCTGGGGGCGGCCACCGCGTTCCTTGAGCACCATCTCGATCTGCTTGAGGTTGGGTGAGCCGAACACCGGGTCGGCGATCGAGGTGTAGCAGAAGTTGGTATAGTCGCCGCCGCTGATGTGGATCACCGCCGACGGCCGGTGCGTCGCGCGCGCGACGAAGGACAGGAGCAGCGAATAGAGATTGCGGCTGTTGCCTTCCGGAAGGCCGATGTTTGCGAAAGGAAAGCCGAACTGCTCGGCGAGCAGCGAGGGCATGGTGTTCTCGTTCCCGGCGAGGCCGAAGCCGTAGACGCTGCTCGGGCCGAGGACCAGGCCGTAGCGCTCGCGCTTCAGGCAGTCGGCGACCGAGAGGGTCTCGCCCTGGAAGGTGCTGTGGCGAAAGCCGGCCGCATCCGTTGAGAAACCCTCGCAGCGGATGTTGCGGCCATAGGTAACGACGTCGCCGCGATGGATCCAACGGCGGTTGCGGATGAACTGCCGCACCTCCGGGCGAAGGCGCATGATGTTCTGGTAATTGGCCACGCCGCTTCGCGCCTTAGAATGGACGAACGCCGCTCGCCAGCCGAAGCGGCGAGCAGCGTTCAGACGGGTCCAGATTACTTCTTCTTTGGTGAGGCGGTGCGGGCGGCCTGGATCTCCTGCGGAGTCACGGTGCCGTCCTTGTTGGCGTCGAGCTTGTTGAAGGTGCCGAGCGGTCCGGCCTCGAACTCCTGAAGGCTGATCTTGCCGTCCTTGTTCGAATTGACCTGGCCGATCATCTGCTGTGGAGTTGCGCGGGCCTGAAGCGGCGGCGCGGCGGCCATGAACTCGGCCTTGCTGAGCTGCCCGTCCTTGTTGGTGTCGAGCTTGGTGAACTCGGCGTCAAGCTTCTGCTCCTCGGCGGCGCGCGCCTGCTGGAGCTCGCGCTGCTGCATGGCCGAGATCTCGTTCGCATCGAGCTGTCCGTCATGGTTGGTGTCGACCGCGTTGAAGCGTTGCTGGACGGTTGATAGGAATTCGGCGCGCGTCGTCGACTTCGGCGCCTGGGCGGCAGGCTTAGGCGCAGCGGCCGGCGCCACAGCGCTTGCGAAGGCTGAAGACGCAGCTGCGACGGTGATCGTCGCGGCGAGCATGAGATGGCGGTTGATCACGTTCAAAATTCCCCCTGGTCAGTGGAGCTGATGGAATAGCGTCGGCACTCGTAGCGATTCGCCCGGGCCCCGTCGACTGCCGCCATTTTCGCGTGTCAACCTTGCTGTGCACTGAACCCTTCAAATAGTTCGGAACCGGCGCGGACTTCCCTCAATTACACGCGCGCGAGGGACCAAGGCTGTTGCAACAAGGCCACAAGGGCGCCGTGAACGAGCGGGAATTTGCAATTCGCATCAACTTTTCCGCTTTGCTTTTCCGCAAAGTCAGCGATAAGTCAGTGTCAGGGAAGTCTCTCGCCTTGGGGGCGGGGTTGCGCGTGTGCCAAAATGCGCAGTCCTCAAAGGGGTGGCCTTCCAGGAGTAAAACGAGTTCGCGGCCGCGGATTTAAACAGGGGATTACATCGATGACGACGACGCAACGGCGTATCGCGCTTCTCACGGGCGCCTCGCTCACAACGCTTGGCGTGGCCGCACCTGCAGCTGCAGCAACGACGAACAATCCCGGCATTCTGCATGTGGTCGTAGGCCCGTCGCCGACGGACACGTTGACGATCTGCCTTGCCGCCGGCACGTGCGACTTCGGCATAGACGCCAGCGGTAGCGGCCTGGTTCAGAGCAACCCGGCTGGCGGCGGTGGCAACAACATTGCCCAGGCCGTCAACGGCACGACGGCAAGCGCGACCGGAACGATCGTCAATCACGGCAACGCCGAGATCGACGCTCATGCAACGGCAAGCGGCGCCGGCTCCCAGACTGCCCAGGCTCACGTCGTCACCGGAATTTTCCAGCGCGTTACCGCGGTCACGGACGCACTCGCGATTGACCTCAATGATGGCACCCTGACCATCGACGCGTCGGCCAACGCGCATTCGACCAACTCCGCCGCACTCGCCAGCGCAACCCTGAACTGGGGCATCGGCGCGCAGAGGGCCGTCTCCACCAGCGTCGGAAATGCATCGGCGCTCCTGACGAACGAAGGTACTCTCGGAATCAGCGCGAACGCGCATGCGACGGGCGCAAGCAGCGCAGTCGCGAATGCGGCGATTGCGAGCATCGGCAGCGGTTTCGGCGGAACCGGCATCTGGCAGGTTGCGAGCCAGCAGGGCACGGGAAACGCGCTGGCTGCCATCAGCAATACCGGGACCATTCACATTGGAGCGTCGGCAGTTGCTATCGCGACCACCGGAAGCGCAAGCGCCAATGCGGCGATTCAACAGGGAATCGTGCAGACGGCGCATGCGAACAATGGTTCGGCGACCGCTAATGTCACCAACGCCGCCGGTGGCACTATCGGCATCACCGCTTTCGCCCACGCTCATGGAAGCGGCGGCACCGGCCAGGCGAATGCCAGCATCTCCAGCGCCGGCATTTCCCAAAATGTCACTGGATCGGTCGCCAGCGCGAAACTGTCCAACGCGGGAACGATCAACATCCACGCGACGGCCATTGCGACCGGCACTAGCGGATTCAACACCGCGAATGCCGTCATCCACAACGGCATCATCCAGAATGCCAGCGCAGCGACCACCGCGTCGGCCAATCTGACGAACGCGGCGGGCGGCGTAATCTCGATCGTGGCGCGCGCCAGTGCAAACGGTGCAAACGCGAATGCGGGATCGGTTGTCGGTACTGTGTCGAGCGGCGCGGCCGTCATCGGCGGTATCGTCCAGAACGCGCTTGCGAGCACCGGCTCTGCCGCTGCAAATCTCACGAACCATGGCTCGATCACGATCGCGGCCATCGCCAACGGCTTCGGCACGGATACCGTGGATGCAGTGGCGCATGTCGTGAACGGGATTTCGCAGAACGCCACGGCGAGCACCCTCTTTGCCGGCGGCGGCAACGCGTCCGCGAACCTCGTCAATGACGGGACGATCACGATCGGCGCAACGGCTCACGCGACGGGAACGAGTGGCCAGGCGCAGGCATCCGCTCATGGCACTAACCTGATCAGCCAGCATGTTCATGCGGTCCAGACGGCGACGACGACGACCAACCACGCGGTAGCCAGCATCAGCAACGCTGCCGGCGGCCTCATCCGCGAGCAGGTCGTGGCTGTCGCACACCAGACCGGCGCGACCAGCGCGGCATCCGCCAATGCAGTGCTCAACGGCGGGATTGCGCAGTCCGCTCACGCCAAATCCGGCGCGGACGCGACTGCCAGCCTGACCAACGGGGGCACGATTAACATTTCGGCGGTGGCCAATGCGACCGGCGTCGGAACCGGTGCAACGCCGGTGGCCGGCATCGTCGTCGCTGACGCGACCGTCGCCCACGCGATCCATCAGACCGCCGCAGTGAAGTCTGGCGGGGCCGCGGGCAGCGCGGCCCACGCCACGCTGTCGAACGCGGCCGGCGGCTCGATCAACATCCTCGCATCTGCGGTCGCGCACGGAGGCTCGGCATCGGCCTCGGCCAACGTCACCTCGGGCATTGTCCAGCATGCTGGCGCGAAGAGCGGGAACGCGATCGCGACTCTGGTCAACAACGGATCGATCGACATCGGCGCCGTTGCGCATGCGACGGGCGATGCGACCGCGAACGCGTCTGTCAACGGCGGCATTGGCCAGGTGGCCGGCGCGGGCTACGTGACCGCCTACGGCACACCGTCTCTCGGGGCGGCGCTTGTTCCGGCGGCGGTGACTGGCGCGAGCGCCAGCGCGCTGATCGTCAACAACGGCTCGATCAACATCCACGCGACCGCGATCGCACATAATACTGTTACCGGCTTCGCCGGAGCATTCGCCAACGTCACCAACGGCGTCACGCAGGTCGCGAATGCAACGAGTGGGAACGCGACAGTCAGCCTGACGGGTACTGGCTCGATCAACGTCGGCGCGCTCGCGAGCGCGGTTGCCGACAGCGGCGCGGCGCAAGCGCTTGCGACCGTTGTCAATGCAATTGGACAGTCGGCGCACGCCACCAATGGCAACGCCCACAATTCCTTCTCGCAGGCGACCGTTGCCATCCACGCAACCGCGATCGCGCACGGCAACGCCAACAGCGGCACTGCAACGCCTGCGGCGTCCGCCATCGCGTCGGTCACGCGCGGAATCGGCCAGTTTGCCTTCGCCACGGCAACGCCGACGGCCATCACCGGCGGGACCGCTGTCAGCGCTTCGAACGTTCTGACCAACGCGGGCTCGATCAGCATCCTCGCTCACGCGAGCGCGATTGCGCCGAAGATCACCGTCGTCGGCACAGGCTCGACGAACCACACGACCTTCCCGCTTGCGAGCGCCAGCGCGCATGTCGGCACGGGCATCAGGCAGAATGCCACTGGGCAAGCTACTCTGACGACGACGACTGTCGCCGTTGGCGGAACTTCCAACTTCACTTATGCGGGAGCCGCAAGCGCCGCCAACACGCTGACCAATTCGGGCAGCATCACGGTAGGCGCGATGGCGACTGCCACGGGGGCTGGCGCAAGCGCACTCGCCGGGGTCGGATTCGGAGTCATCCAGAGCGCACATGCGGGTGGCGCGACGTCATCCATGGGCGGAACGTCTGACCACGCCTCCAATTCGCTGACCAACTCGGCCGGCGGTGTGATCACGGTTGCTGCAGTTGCTAACGCGAACGGCGGCACATCCGCCCACGCCGCCGCTGGCGTCAGCGTCGGCGTCGGCCAGGCCGCGGGCGCTATAGCGAAGTCCGGACTCGCCTCGGCGAGCGACACGCTCACCAACGACGGCACGATCATGGTCGCCGCGAGCGCCAACGCGACCGGCAATGGCACCGGACTGTTCGGCACTGCGATAGCAGGCGCCGCGGCAGCGACGGCCGCCGTGGGCGTAGGCGTTGGACAAATCGCTAATGCGCGAGCGACGGGCTTCGCGACGAAGTCGGGTCCCGCGGGCAGCGCGATGACGCCCGGGTCTGCGAACGCCAGCGTTGCGCTGACCAACACCGGCACGATTGCCGTGCTCGCTAACGCAGCGGCCAACGCTGCGTCGGCCGCCGCCAGTGCGGCCATCGGAACCGGCATTGAACAGGTTGCAGCCGCATCCGGCGACACCGCGGGAAGCGCCTCGGCTTCGCTCAACAATGCGGGTCTCATCAGCGTCCTGGCTGGAGCGGCGGCAACCGGCACCACGGCGGCTCACGCGGTTGCTGCGGTTCGCACGGGAATTTTCCAGGAAGCCAATGCGAGCGCCAAGAGCGGAGCGGCTGTCGCTAACGCAAGCATCACCAATGCAGCGGGCGCGACGATAGCGGTTGGAGCGACCGCGAACGCATCGGCTGCTGGTCATGCCGGTACGCTGGCATTCGCCACGGCTTCGGCATTCGTCGGAGCTGGCATCCGCCAGGTCGCCGAGGCGTTCGGAAGCACCGCCACGGCGAATGGAACGATCGTCAACAACGGCACGATTGACGTCGGCGCCAGCGCTAACGCATTCGTAGGCAGAGAAGGCGATGCCTTCGCTGTCGCGGTAGTCAGCTCGGGCATTGACCAAATCGTCCTATCGAACGGCTCGGCGATCGCTGCGATCACTAATGCCGGCGCGATCAACGTGATGGCGCATGCAGGTGCATCCGGCGACGAAAACGCGAGCGCAACCGCAGGCGTCGGCTTCGGCATCGTGCAGGTCGCGAGCGGGTTCAATACCACGGCGGGTCAAGGCTCGGGGACGATCGACAACAGCGGCACGATCAATGTCGCCGCAATCGCCAACGCCGTTGGCGGCCACGATGTCTTCGCAAGCGCGTTCGTCAGCGAAGGTGTCAAGCAAGTCGCGTTCGGTGGCTTCACCGGAACGGCCGTTGCGTCGGTGGTCAACACCGGCCCGATTAACGTCGATGCGATCGCCAACGCCACAGGCGGCGGCGAAGGCACGGCGCTCGCACACGCTTCCGGCATCTCGCAGTTTGCTGAGGCCGGCGCCGCCGGATCGGCGCTCCTGTCGAACTCGGATGCGATCAGCGTCGCTGCGTCGGCTAATGTGACGGTCGGCAATGCCGCTCACCGCGGCGATTATGCTCTCGCGTCGGCTGTTGCGGGCGGGATCAACCAGCTGGCACTGGGTGGGACTCGTTCAACCTTCACCGGTGCGACGACGTTCACACAGGCGTTCACCACAGGTGCGGTTGCGTCCAGCCGCCTGACGGGAGTTGCCTTCAACGCGACTGCCACCGGCTCGCTCTCACCGAGCGGCTCGGCGCTGTCTAAGATTACGAACTCCGGTTCGCTGGATGTCCTGGCTCACGCTTCAGCCAGCGGTGGTGCGGGCGCGCTTGCTCTCGCTAATGCGCACGCGATCAGTCAGGCTGCCGCGGGCACCAGCGCAGTTGCCGAAGTCACAAACAGCGGCACGATCGGAGTGGTTGCGTCGGCGGTTTCGAAGGGCGGAAACGGCGCAGCTGCAATCGCTAGCGCTCTGGGCGTCGCGCAGTCCGCGGCGGCCGCTGCGAGCCACTTCACTGGGCACTTCCACGGAACGGGAGCAACGCTGCACAAGACGACGCTGGGCGGCACATCCGTGTTCTTCCCAACGACGTTCTTCGGCAATGTTCACCTGACATCCGCCACGGAAACAGTTGTGTTCACGCCCATCGGCCCGGCGACCGTCACGCTTAACAATAGCGGCGCGATCAACGTCATGGCCCATGCCAGCGCCAGCAACGCGCTCGGCGGTCCGGCCATCGGCGGCACGACCACCACTCCGGCGTTCGCCGCGGCGGGTGCCACCGGCGTTGTCCAGAATGGAAAGGGCACGACCGTCACGCTCACCGCGGACAACAGCGGCACGATCGACGTCGGCGCTGCTGCCACGGCGAACGCGGGTGCAACCTCTGCGCTGGCGGTCGCCAGCGCGAAGGGTATCGTTCAGGGCGGTCTCGCGGCCGCGACGACGTTACACCTCGCCCTGACGACGGCGACCTTCACGTCGTCAGGTGGTCACCCAAGCCGGACGTCGCAGTTCCTCACTCCGACAGCCAACGGCGTGACTTTCACGCCGGTCGGGGCGGTCAACGCGTCCGTGACGAACAGCGGAGCGATCACGGTGATCGCATCGGCGAGCGCCAATGCCGCAACTGCGGCAGTGGCGGCAGCTAACGCAACCGGCATACTGCAGGCGGCGGCAACCAGCAGCGTGGCTGTCAATGTTGCGACGGCTGCGAACCTGTCGGTGGACAACAGCGGTACGCTGGTAGTTGGAGCTCATGCGAATGCGGCCGGAACGGCGGCGTCTGCTGCGGCAGGTGCGGTCGGCGTTCTCCAGGTTGCAGCCGCGACGAGCGAAAACCTCAGCATCGTCAACAGCGGCCATGCAACGGTGACGGCGCATGCGGTTGCCGATGCGGTTGGCCCGACGGCGACTGGCGCCACCGCAACGACGGGCGTCGGCCCGGCGTCGGCTTCGGCAGTTGCGCTCGGCTTCGGCCAGATCGGCGTGGGCGCCACCACCGGCGCGGCAAGCGTGACGAACTCCGGAACGCTCAATGTCGCGGCGCGAGCGACTGCGCACGGTACGTCGGCCAACGCCTTCGCTAGCGCGATCGGCGTGTGGCAGTCGGTCGATCCTCTTCCGATCAACTTCACCAACAGCGGTACGCTCAACGTCCTTGCTTCGGCCAAAGCGACCGGCAGCGCGGGCGCTGCGACCGCCACGGCGAAGGGCTATTACGGAAGCGCATTCGGCGGCGGCACGGAAACGGCCACAGTAGTCAACTCGGGTGCGATGCACGTCACCGCTCACGCGGTGGCGCCGGGAACGGCGATCGCTCATGCGGTCGGCATTTCGGTCGTCAACGCACCGGTAACGACAGTTGCCGGCACGGTGGTCAACGTCAACGCGCAGCCGATGAACGGCTCGATCACGAACAGCGGAACGCTGAACGTGCTCGCGATGGCGGCCGGCGGACCGCTCCCAGTTGGGACGGGCGCGGCCACCACTCCTGGAAGCAGCGCTGTGGCGACCGGGATCAATGTGTTCAGTGGCGTCAACAACATGACGATCTCGAACTCCGGCACGATCATGGTCACTGCCGTCACCAACGGCGGCAACGCCGAAGCCGAGGGCATCTACGTCCAGAGCAATGGCACGGCGACCCCGGGCGCGTTGGATGTCACCACCATCAACAACTCGGGCGACATTATCGCCCGGTTCTCGACGGATGGCGGCACGACGTTCCACCGCGGCGAGGCGATCGACATGGCCGAAGAGCCAAACCGGTCGGTCATCAACCTGATGGGTGCGGCGGCTGGTCCGGCTCACATCTACGGCAATATCGAGCTGGCTAGCGACCTCGACACGATCAACGTCACCGATGGAGAGACGATCTTCAACGGCGTCGTGAACAATGATCTGTGCGGAGGTTTCCTCGGAGTTCTGACGCTCGACAATCCGGCGCAGAACGATTGCGGCGTGGGTACGCTCAACATCAACACCGGCGGCAACCTGCACCTGGTCATCGATCCGGTCGACGGTCCGTCCTACGTCTTCATGGACACGCTCAACATGGGCGCGGACGGCACGATCACCTTCGACCTGCCGGCTCCTGTGGGCGGCGGCCACAACGAGCCGCTCGGTACATACCCGCAGGTATTCGTCGATACCGCAAACCTGAACGGCCACATCGTCGCGAACATTGCGACGCCGGCCAATGGGCTCTGGGACACCACGACGTACCAGAACGTGATCGACGCCGTGACCCGCAACGGAACGTTCGCGACCTGCACAATCAACGGCATCCCGACGGGTTCGCTGCTGATCAGCGCAGGCTGCATCTACGACAATGCGGCGAACGTCGATATCGGGGTCGTTCGGGCACCGTTCGAATCGCCTTCGGGCCTCAATCAGAACGCGATCTCGGTGGCGACTGGTCTGGACAGCTACTTCAACGTGAACCTGACGGGCGGTGCAGCGAACATGTTCGCCGACCTGTTCAAGTTCAACAACAACGTGAACTACAACATCGCGCTGAACATGCTGTCGGGCTCAGTCTATGCGAACTACCTGAATTCGTTCCCGAGCCTGGGTGTTCACTACAACGACCTGGTCGATCATGCGACGAACTGTGAGATCCCGGCGCTTGCCGGCTCGGTTCTCGAGTGCCGTGCGTCCGGACCGATCCACATTTGGGGTCAGGCCGACTACCAGACGCGGAAGGTGGATGGCGACAACGAGGCCGGGACAAGCAGGTCGAAGCGGTTCACCGGTCTGATTGGGGTCGATACAGACGTTTCGCCGGCCGCGATCGTCGGTATCGAGGCAGGCTACGTCAGCAACAACCTCCATGACAACCAGTTCGGCGACTCGGCGAAGGGTAACGGTTGGGAGGTCGGCCTCTACGGCGATTACGATCCGGGCCCATGGTTCGCGAAGGCGATGACGACCTACAGCTCGTTCAACGGCAACTCGGACCGCCACATCAACTTCGCTGGCCTGGCACCGGGAGCGACCTTCGTCGCCAACCCGCAGGGCAGCCCGGACGTCAAGATGTGGACCTTCGGCCTGCATGGCGGCGCCAGGTTCTCGATGAGCGCGAACTCGGTGATCACGCCGTACCTCAACCTCGACTATGTCAACTCGAAGCTCCAGGGCTTCAGCGAGGATAACGGGAACGGTGCGGCACTGACGGTGACCAGCTCGAGCTCCAACCATGCCTTCCTGACGGGCGGCGTGAAGTGGGCGACGCAGATGGGCGGCGTGGTTCCGGAGCTCAACCTCGGCTACCGTTACCGCTTCGGCGACAAGCGCAGCGACTTCCACGGCTTCTTCACGCCGGATCCGGAGAACGATTTCAACATCATCTCCGCGGCGCAGAGGCCGGGGCCAGATGATCGCTGGTGTCAGCGTCGGCGGCAAGATCGGTGCGGTCGACCTCAGGATCGGATACGAGGGCGAATTCTTCGGTGGCGTCACCAGCCACAGCGGCAACTTCAAGATCGTAGTGCCGCTCGGCGGTCACCCGGCTCCGCCGCCGCCGCCGCCTCCGCCTCCGCCTCCGCCTCCGGCAGCGGCTCCGCCGCCTCCGCCTCCGCCGCCACCTCCGCCTCCGCCGCCGCCACCGCCGGTCGAGCGCGGGGAGCGCGGACAGTAACCGAAGCTGGTTGGGTGGGGTTTTCGACCCCACCCCTCCACGAAGCGGCAAGGTTCAAGTAAGGAAGAAGAGGGAAGCAATTCCCTCTTCTTTCCATTTGGGGGCTTCGCATTCTCTTTTTGCGGGCTAAGGTCCTTTAACTACCGGAACTTACGGGTAAAAGAATTGCCATGAGCAACAGCAAGACCAGCAGCGCGCCGAAGGCCGCACCCAAGAAGGCTGCAACGCCGCCGCGAATCGCCCTGGCCGAACAGGGGAACCCGCAAGGCGGCCAAGCCCGCGGCCCGAGCACCATCGACGAGACGATCGCAAAGGCGCAGCACGGCCGCGTCAATGTGACGCCCGCCAAGGCGATCGAAATGGCGGGGCAGCTCTATTCACGGCGCAACTATGCGCAGGCGGAGCGCGTCTGCCGACAGATCATTTCGGCCCGGCCCGGGCAATGCCGACGCCCATAACATCCTGGGGGTCTCGCTTGCCGCTCTCGGCAATAGCAAGGATGCGATCGCCGAGCTGAAACGCGCCGTCAAAATCAACGCGCAGGCGCCGAGCTATCATGCGAACCTTGGCGAGATCCTCCGCCAGTCAGGCAAGCTCGACGAGGCTGCCGAGGCGCTCGAAGAGGCGATCAAGCTCGACCCGAACAATGCCCAGGCACTCAACAACCTCGGCATCATCCAATACGAGAAGCGCAACTTCGCCAAGGCCGTCGAATATTACCAGCAGGCGCTGGCGCTGAATGCCGACCATGGCCGAGGCGCTCAACAACCTTGGCAATGCGCTGCGCATGACGGGCGATGTGGATGGCGCGATGCACGCCTATCAGGAAGCGCTGACCCAGCGCGCCGTCTATCCCGGAGGTCTACAACAATCTCGGAACGCTGCTGCAGCAGGACCGCAAGGTGGAGGAAGCCGAGCACGCGCTTCGCAAGGCGATCCAGCAGAATCCGCAATATATCGAAGCACACAACAATCTCGCCCAGCTGCTTTTCGCCGCAGAAGAATGAAGTCGAGGCGCTGCGAGTGCTCGGCGAAGCGCTAAAGTTTGCTCCGAAGAACGTGCAGACGCTATTGCTCACCTCGAAGATCCAGCTGAAGCGCAACAATCTCCAGGCGGCCGAACAGGCGACCCGACTCGCGCTCAAGGAAGAGAGCGAAAATCCTGAAGCACTGACCATCCTCGGCCAGGTGCTTCACGAGACCGACCGCTACGACGAAGCGCTCGACGTGCTCGACCGTGCGCTGAAGAAGGCGCCAGACAATCCGGAGGCGCTCAACTTCTACGGCGTAGCCCTGAAATCCGTCGGTCGCCTCGACGAGGCGCGCGAATACATCCTCAAGGCGTTGAAGCTGAACGATGCGATGTACGGCGCCTATGCCAACCTCAACGACCTCGTCGATTTCTCGGAAGGCATTGGCGAGGAGCTGTTCAACCGAATGGATGCGATCTTCGAATCGGTGCCAAAACCAGGAAGCGGATCAGTTCCTGGCGCTCCATTTCGCTTATGCGAAGGCGCTCGACGATCGCGGCCAGCACGAGAAGGCGCTCGAGCATTATATCATCGGTGGGCGCATGAAGCGTGCGCAGCTCGAATATAAGGAAGACGAGACGCACGGCTTCTTCGATGCCATCCGCGCCGCCTTCCCGAAGGAGGTTTTCGAGAACCGCAAATATCGAGGGTCTCGACGACGATCGGCCGGTCTTCATCGTCGGCATGCCGCGGTCGGGCTCGACGCTGGTCGAGCAGATCCTGTCGAGCCACCCGGACGTCTACGGCGCGGGCGAGGTCAAATATCTTGCTCGCGCACTGGGCCAGCTGCGCGACCGCTTCCCGTCTCTTCCGAAATATCCGGACATGATGGCGAAGATCACGCCGGCGCAGCTCGACATCGTCGCGAAGAATTATCAACAGGCGCTCGGCCAGGGCGCGGGCGATGCGAAGCGGATCACCGACAAGCTGCTGACCAACTACTTCTTCCTCGGGCTGATCAACCTGCTGTTCCCGAAAGCGAAGGTCATCCACACGCGGCGCGATCCGGTCGACACCTGCCTCAGCGGCTTCACCAAGCTGTTCAAGGACGACATGCCGCACAGCTACGACCTCGCCGAGCTCGGCCGCTATTACGCCAAATATCGTGAGCTGATGGAGCATTGGGAGCAGGTGCTTCCGGAAGGCTTCCTGACCACGGTCGTCTACGAGGACGTCGTCGCCGACACGGAGAAGGAAGCGCAGCCGGCTGATCGAGTTCCTGGGGCTGCCGTGGGACGACAAGTGCGTCGACTTCCACAAGTCCGACCGTCCGGTGAAGACCGCCAGCGTCGCCCAGGTGCGCAAGCCGATCTACAAGACGTCGGTGCAGCGCTGGAAGAAATATGGGCCGGGCCTGCAGCCGCTCGTCGATGCGGTCGGCTGGAAGTCGGAAGCGGCCGAGAAGCCGGCGTCGAAACCGAAGGGCAAGGCCAAGGTCAAAGAGAACGCCTGACGATTTCGTGAGGCTGCAGGCGCGCGTGCTAAGGCGCGCGCCGCAAGACCTAAAAGCAGGAACTGATCCAAAGCGTGCGCGCACTCACGCATCTCGATCGGCTCGAGGCCGAAAGCATCCACATCCTTCGCGAGACCGTCGCGGAGGCCGACAGGCCGGTGATGCTCTATTCGATCGGCAAGGATTCGGCGGTCATGCTGCATCTTGCCAAGAAGGCGTTCTTTCCGAGCCCGCTGCCGTTCCCGCTGCTTCACGTCGACACGACGTGGAAGTTCAGGGACATGTACGCGCTTCGCGACAAGGTCGGGGCCGAAGCCGGCGAACCGAGCTGATCGTCTACAAGAACCCCGAAGCAGTGAGCCGCGGGATCAATCCGTTCGACCATGGCCCGCTCCACACCGACATGTGGAAGACGGAAGGGCTGAAGCAGGCGCTCGACAAATATGGCTTCGACGCGGCGTTCGGGGGCGCCCGCCGCGACGAGGAGAAGAGCCGCGCGAAGGAGCGCGTGTTCAGCTTCCGCGACCGCAATCATCGCTGGGATCCAAAGCGCCAGCGCCCCGAGCTTTGGTCGCTCTACAACGTCACGCAAGAACAAGGGCGAGAGCATGCGCGTCTTCCCCTTGTCCAACTGGACCGAGCTCGACGTCTGGCAATATATCATGCGCGAGCGGATCGAGATCGTGCCGCTCTATTTCGCGGCGGAGCGGCCGACCGTCGAACGCGACGGTCTCCTGCTCATGGTCGATGACGACCGTTTCCCGCTGAACGGCGAGCAGCCGGTGATGCGCAAGGTCCGCTTCCGGACGCTCGGTTGCTACCCGCTTTCGGGCGCGGTCGAGAGCGAGGCGGCGACGATCGAGGAGATCGTCGCCGAGATGCTTCTGACGAAGACTTCTGAGCGCCAGGGGCGGATCATCGACAAGGACGCGGGCAGCGCGTCGATGGAGAAGAAGAAGCAAGAGGGATATTTCTAGATGTCCCGCCCACTCGAATCCGAAGAGGACCTGATCCGCCACGACGTCCGGGCCTGGCTCGCGCAGCAGGAGGCGAAGGAGCTTCTGCGCTTCATCACCTGCGGCAGCGTCGACGACGGCAAATCGACGCTGATCGGGCGACTGCTCTACGAGTCCAAGCAGATCTTCGACGACCAGCTCGAGGCGCTCGAAAGCGACAGCAAGCGCCACGGGACGCAGGGCGCGAAGATCGATTTCGCGCTGCTCGTCGACGGGCTCTCGGCCGAGCGCGAGCAGGGCATCACGATCGACGTCGCCTACCGCTTCTTCTCGAGCGCCAAGCGCAAGTTCATCGTCGCCGATACGCCCGGCCACGAGCAATATACGCGCAACATGGTGACCGGCGCGTCGACCGCCGATCTTGCCGTGCTGCTGGTCGACGCGCGCAAGGGCGTGCTGACCCAGACCCGGCGTCACTCCTATCTCGCCAAGCTGGTCGGCATCCGCCGCTTCGTGCTCGCGGTGAACAAGATGGACCTGGTCGATTACGATCAGGAAGCGTTCGACGGCGATCTGCCGCCGATTATCGCGCATTCGCGGAGCAGATCGGGATCGAGGATTGGGTCGGCGATCCCAGTGTCCGGGCCTCAAGCGGCGACAATATCATGAGCCGGAGCGAAGCGACGTCCTGGTACAGCGGGGCCGACGCTTCTCGAGCATCTCGATACGCGTTCCACTCGACGTCGCAGCGGACGCGCAAAAGCCGTTCCGAATGCCGGTGCAGTGGGTCAACCGGCCGAACCAGAATTTCCGCGGCTTCTCAGGGCAGATTGCATCGGGACAGCGTGGGACCGGGCGCCGAAGTGCGAGTTCTTCCATCGGGTCGGACGACCCGCATCGAGCGGATCGTGACGCTCGACGGCGAACTCGACGAAGCCGTCGCGGGCCAGTCGGTCACCGTCGACCTTCGCTGACGAGATCGACTGCTCGCGCGGCGACGTGATCGCTGCCGCCGGGCGATCCGCCCGAGGCCGCCGACCAGTTCGAAGCGACGATCGTTTGGATGGCCGACGAGGAGCTGCTTCCCGGCCGCGGCTACTGGATGAAGCTCGGAGCCCAGATGGTCACTGCGATGGTCCAGGAGCCGAAGTACGAGATCAACGTCAACACGCTCGAGCATCTCGCGGCGAAGACGCTCGGGCTGAACAGCATCGGCGTCGCCGAAATCGCGACTGACCGCGAGATCGTGTTCGAGCCCTATGCCGTGGAAGGGCTCAAGCCCGAACAAGGCGCTCGGCGGGTTCATCCTGATCGACAAGCTGACGAATGCGACGGTCGCCTGCGGGATGATCCATTTCGCGCTGCGGCGAGCGCTCAACATCCACCGGCAGCACCTCGACGTCAGCCGCGAGACGCACGCGCACCTCAAGGGCCAGAAGCCGGCGGTGTTGTGGTTCACAGGGCTTTCGGGCGCCGGCAAGTCGACCATCGCCAATATCGTCGAGAAGAAGCTCGCGGCGCGCGGGCGGCACACCTTCCTGCTCGACGGCGACAATATCCGCCACGGGCTCAACCGCGACCTTGGCTTCACCGAGGCCGACCGTATCGAAAATATCCGGCGCGTCGGCGAAGTCGCTCGGCTGATGTCGGATGCAGGGCTGATCGTGCTGACGGCCTTCATCTCGCCGTTCCGCGCCGAGCGACACATGGTGCGTCGAATGGTCGCCGAGGGCGAGTTCTTCGAGATCTTCATTGATACTCCGCTGGCAGAGGCAGAGAAGCGCGACGTGAAGGGACTCTACGCCAAGGCGCGCGCTGGCGAACTCAAGAACTTCACCGGCATCGACAGCCCTTACGAGCCGCCCGAGAATGCCGAAATCAACATCGATACGACGACGATGAGCGCCGACGAGGCGGCGGACCTGATCGTCGAGAAGCTCCTTAGCCGGCGCTGATCGATGCGGCCCATATCGCGGTGCAACCAAAGATGTTGTGCGGCGGTTACGCCGAGAATGAAAAACCTGCTGATTGGCCTTGCTGCGATCCTGCCGGCGTGGAGCGCCGCTGGTGCCCAGGCTCAGAGTCGCGACATCCGCGTCCGGGTTGGACTCGGCGCCCAGCTGCTTCCCCAATTCATTGGATCCGACGAAGTGGAGCCGGCGCCCCTTGTCCACATCAACATTGCGCGCGGCACCGACGAGTTCAGCTTTGGCGCGCCGGATGACAGCCCCAGCATCGCACTGATCTCCAAGGACGGATTCTCATTTGGACCGGCCGGTAATATCCAGGCGCGCAGGAATGAGTCCGACGTCGGTGCACCAGTCGGTTCCGTTTCAAGGACGTTCGAGGCCGGAGCTTTCGCCCAATATCTGGAAGGTGACTCCTTCCGCATTCGCGCCGAGCTTCGGAAAGGCATCAACGGTCACGAGGGGCTTGTCGGCTACCTCGGGGCGGACAAGATCTGGCGGGACGGCGACCGCTATGTTTTTTCGCTAGGTCCGCGGGTCCTGTTCTCCGATGGCCGATACCAGCGCGCCTATTTGGGAGTTACCCCTGCTGTGTCGCTCGCGACGGGATTACCGAGCTACCGTCCTGGTGGTGGAATGCACGCCGTCGCTCTTGCAAGCGGAGCATCATACGCGCTCAGTAACCGTTGGGGTTTGTTTGGCTACGCGCGTTACGCGCGCCTGGTGGGCGACGCTTCCAAGTCGCCGATCGTTCGGGAGTTCGGCTCGCGAAGCCAGCTGTCGGGCGGAGTTGGGCTGAATTACACCTTCACTTTGACGCGCTGAGCCGGCGGTCAGTCGCCCTTGCCGGGCTCCGGCTTGAAATATTTGTCGTATTTTCCCTCCTCGCCCTTGTGCTCGTCGGCGTCGGCCGGAGTCTGGTCGTTCTTGCGCGTGACGTTCGGCCAGTCGGCGGACAAGCTGGAGTTGAGCTCGAGCCATTTCTCGAGTCCGCTCTCGGTGTCGGGCAAGATCGCCTCGGCGGGGCACTCGGGCTCGCACACGCCGCAGTCGATGCACTCGTTGGGATTGATGACCAGCATCACTTCGCCCTCGTAGAAGCAGTCGACGGGGCAGACCTCGACGCAGTCCATATATTTGCATTTGATGCAGGCGTCGGTGACGACGTAGGTCATTGGTGCGTGGCTCCTCTTCCCGCCTCGCTATGTCGCGGGCTTCGCCTCGTCAATTCCCAGCTCCTCGTAGCACAGTTGCGCTTCCGAGGCAGGACCGCGCCGCTTGGGGAGGCTCAGCACCCTCAGGATGCGCACCTGGCCACGCAATGGGAGAGCGATGACGCTTCCGACGCGGACGTCCTCGCTCGGCTTTTCGACGCGCTTGCCGTCGATGCGGACGTGGCCCTCGTCGATCACCGACTGGGCCAAGGTTCGGCTCTTCAGGAGCCGGATGCAGTGCAGGTAACGGTCGATCCTCACGTCTTCTTGAGCTTCGCAAGCTCGGCAAAGGCATGGCTGCCGTGCCTCTGCTCGCCGCCGGGACGATGTCTGCGCCCCCGCCAACGCCAGGCGTCCCCGGCGCGGGTGAAGCCGACGTCGTTCATCAGCTTGCCGAGTGTTTCCTCGTCGAGACCGATGGACGTTGCAAGCGGAGCGTCGACCGGATCGCTGCCGCCGGCCGACCGGACTTTCCGTGCATGGCTGGCGAGCCGGTCGGCGAGGTCGATTCGAACCCAGGTCCGGCCCGCGCGCCGATAGGCGAGCGATGCGCCGCGCGGGTCAGCGTCAGCCGTCAGCGTGGCGGCACCGGGCGCGGGAAGTGCGGGCATCGGCTGACCCTGGCGCACCGAGGCGAGGGCGGCGCGCCAGAATTGCGCCGCCGGCTTGAGCAATGGCGGAAGGAAGACGTCGAGCGGTCCGAGGCGAACCTTCAGCTTGTGCAGGGCCTGGCGGTCGGCCTGTTCAAGATGGGCGATCGGACTGAGCGCGGCCTTACGGGGAAGCACGCCGCCCGCATCGGCGAGCATGGCGGCGAGCGCGCGCACGCCAGGCGAGCTCGCCGGATCCGTGGCGGCTGAAGCGAGGCCTTCGAGCGCTCGCAAATGTGCGTGGACTTCGGATTCGAGCCAGCGTTCAAGACGCGCTCGAAGAGCAGCGCGAGTCTGTGCCGAGAGTCGGTCGAGGCCGCGGGCTGTCCGGATCGCGGGCTCCAGGAGGGAACTGCCGGCCGCCAGACGCGCTAGGATGTGGTTGCCCCACGCGACCGCCAGACCGCCGCCGTCCTCGACGATGAGCGCGAAGGTCTGGTCCGGCGCCTCGATCAGCGCGTTGGCGCGACGGTCGAGCTCGTCGCCAAGCCGTCGCTCGGCGGCTGCAAGCAGCAACCTCTTGTCAGCGAGACGCGCGGAGGGATCGACGCGGAATTCGAAACCGGTGAGGTGGCCGATGGGCTCCGGCCCGACGCTGACCTCGCCGTCGGCTGCGACGGTCACCGGAAGGGCGTCGGCGCCGCGCGCTCCGATGTCACGCACCAGCACCGCAGTTCGGCGGTCCACGAAGCGCTGGGTCAGCCGTTCGTGCAGCGCGTCGGAAAGTCGCGCTTCGACCTCGCGCGTGCGCTCCGCCCATTTGGCCGGCTCCTTCAGCCAGTCGGACCGGTGCGCGATATAGGCCCAGCTGCGAATGCCCGCGAGCCGGTCGGCTAGCGCCTCGATGTCGCCGCTCATATTGTCGAGCCGCGTGACCTCCGCAGCAAACCATTCGTGCGCGACATGCCCGCCCTCGCCGATATAGCTGAACAAGCGGCGGACCATGCGCGCGTGGTGCATCGGTCCGACCTTGCGGAAATCGGGCAGTCCGCACACCGCCCATAGCCGCCTTGCCTGCGGACCCTTGCGAGCGGCAATTGCGGGGTCTTCGACAATCAGCTTGAGCACGGCGAGGTCGATCGCCTCCGGCGCCGGCCGGAGCATCGGATCGTCCGGTTTGTGTTCCAAACTCGCGATCAGCGAGCGGACGTCGGTGAAGTCGAGATCGGCGTTGCGCCAATAGACCCAGTCCATCGGCCGGAAGCGATGTTCCTCGATGGCGGCGATTTCGCCGTCGCTGAAGCCGCCGCTCTCCTCGGAGAGGCCGAGCGTTCCGAACGTGCCGTCGCGTTGGTGGCGGCCGGCGCGGCCGGCAATCTGAGCCATCTCGGCGATGGTGAGGCGCCGATCGCGGCGGCCGTCGAACTTCTCGAGGCCGGCGAAGGCGACATGGCTGACATCCATGTTAAGCCCCATGCCGATCGCGTCGGTGGCGACGAGATAATCGACCTCGCCGCGCTGGAACATCGCCACCTGGGCATTGCGGGTCGCGGGGGACAGCGCGCCCATGACCACTGCAGCGCCGCCCCGGAACCGCCGCAGCATCTCGGCTAGCGCGTACACCTGCTCGGCTGAGAAGGCGACGACTGCCGAGCGCGGCGGAAGCCGCGAGAGCTTGGCGCTGCCAGCATAGCGCAAGGTGGAGAAGCGCGGGCGCCTGACAATCTCGGCGTCCGGAAGTAGCTCGCGGATGATCGGCTTCAGCGTGTCGGAGCCGAGGATCAGCGTCTCCTCACGGCCGCGGGCGCGGAGCATTCGGTCGGTGAAGACATGGCCGCGCTCGGGATCGATTCCGAGCTGAGCCTCGTCGATGGCGGCGAAAGCGAAATCGCGCTGGCCCTGATTGTCATGGTGGCTGTCGCCGCCCGGGACGGGCATGCTTTCTGCGGTGCAGAGGAAATACCGCGCCTGCGGCGGCACGATGCGCTCCTCGCCGGTCAGGAGGGCGACCTGCTTCTCGCCTTTCATTGCGACGACGCGGTCATAGACTTCGCGTGCGAGCAGCCGCAGCGGAAAGCCGATGAGGCCAGAGGAATGGCCGCACATCCGCTCGATCGCGAGATGGGTCTTGCCCGTATTGGTCGGTCCGAGGATGGCCCGAACCGGAGCGTCTGGACGCGGCGCCATAGGTCCCTTGAATGTGGCAGCGCTTCCTCGCCGCGCAAGTTCCATTGGTCGAATTTAAGGCCGTTTTAACCTCGATCCGCGACACCGGCCTTCGTGTTGACGTCACGAAGCCACGCGCATCCGCTCCGGCGGTCGCTCGCGCCCGCCTGGCCGCGGCCGGGCTGGAAAACTGCTGGCGTCATCACGCTGCTTTGCAGCACCGTCGCGTGGGCCTCGTTCCCGCGATCGATCAATTCTTCGACCGATGATCAGCATCAATGGCAGGCGCTCGGCGTCGCCCCGCTGTCAAGCGGAGGCGCGACGGGAATGGCGATGGCGCCGACAAAAGCTGCGGAGCCGCTCGAATTCGCGCCGAAGCGCGCGTTTGTACCGCAAGTTCGAGCCCAGGCGGCACAGCAGGTTGCGGCGGCGATATCCGGGCCGTTTCGGATCAGCGGCCGTGCGGGAGATGGTCTCTACTGGTCGCTGCGCGCGGCGGGCGCGACCCCTCAGGTCGCCGCTCAATATCTCGCTGCACTGGCGACCGAGATCGACGTCGGCGAGGTTGGCCCCGCCGACGGTTTCGACCTCGTGCTCGGCCCGAATGGCCAATTGCTCTACGCCGGGCTCCAGCGTGTCGGCCAATCGGCGCTGCAGCTGGTCAAATGGACCGCGAACGGTCGCGCCGAGTGGATCGACGCCGCCAATACCGACCGCCCCGAGCAGACCACGAGCGGCATGATGCTGCCGGTCGACGGGCACATCACTTCCTATTTCGGTTATCGCTATCACCCGATCCTTCACTTCACGCGCTTCCACGCGGGGCTCGACATCGGTGCTGCGTGGGGCAGCCCGATCGTCGCTGTCGGTGATGGACAGGTCGTCGCGGCCGGATGGGCCGGCGGTTATGGGCGCGAGGTGCAGATCGCCCATGGCGGCGGCCTCACCAGCCTCTATGGCCATATGAGCGAGATCGTCGCCCAGACCGGCAGCTACGTTCGTGCCGGCCAAGTGATCGGCTATGTCGGATCTTCCGGTCTCTCTACCGGGCCTCACGTCCATTTTGAGGTGCGGCAAAGCGGTCAGCCGGTGAATCCGCTCGCGGTCCGCTTCACCAGCACGCCGGTCGTGGATACGCGTCTCAGCGATGCGGTGAAGGCGCGGCTGAAGGTTCTGCTCAGCGTAGGAACCACGAGCGCGCGCAGCGCCTAGCCCTTCCTCCTATGCGGCCTTAAGGTTGCCGTACGAGGAACAGGGCGGGTTTCTTCACTTGGCGCGGACGTTCGCAATCATCACGACCTGCAAGGGCAGGCTCGAACATCTGAAGGCGAGCCTTCCGAAGATGCTCGTGCAGGGCGCCAACGAAGTCATCGTCGTGGATTATTCCTGCCCCGAAGACACTGGGCAATTCGTTTCGGCGAACTTTCCGTCGGCGCGCGTGGTGTCGGTGCCGGGCGAGGAACATTTCTCGAACTGGAAGGCTCGGAACGCGGGAGCGGCTGTCGCCAGCTCGGAACTCCTCGTGTTCGTTGACGCGGACACGATCCTTGCCGACGCTGCGATCGATCGGCTCTCGGCAGATCTCCCCCCGCGAGCCTATGGCTTTTTCGACAGCAAGACCTCGCGCGCCTTCAACTCGGGCGGCCCAAGGCTCGCATCGAACCAGCTGAAGGGTTTCCATGTCATCCCGGCCCCGGCATTCCGACGTGCCGGCGGCTACGACGAGGTGCTCGAAGGTTATGCCGCGGGTGCGGACACCGATCTCGAGGAGCGGCTGCAGATGATCGGTTTTGCCCGGCATCCGCTCGCGCCCGCGCTCATCGATTCGGTGATCCAGCATGACGCTCCGAGCAGGACGCAGCATCACGCCTATCCCGTAAAGACTAGCTACGCCGCAGGGCTCCTCTACCGGGCTGCCAAACGCGCCTTGCTGCGCGCGAGGGGCAAGGTCGAATTGCCGCTGCGCGTGAGACAGGATCTCTACGCCGTGGCGAAGAACGCGGCGAGCGCGCTCGGTTCGAATAGCCATCGCATCGGCATGACGGTCGTGCTCGGCAAGGACTCGATCATGATGCCCCGGCAACTCGGATACGAGCGCGGCGAACAAATTCTTTCGCTGAGGATCGAAGTGGCGCTCGAGGGTAAGTTGGCCGAAATTCCCGACTGAGCGGTCAGCGCGGCGGCTAGTGCGCTCGAACCTTACCGGCCGTGGCCCCGCCACCGCTTGATGGTGCGGCTGATGATTCCCGCTTCATCGCCCGTCTCGCGCCACAGGCGGGCGAAGCTCGGATCGGACGAAGCTGGCCGCTTCTCTGGCTCGAGGTCGTCGAAGCGGACCCGGATCGGGATGGCGACGCCTTCTCCGCAGACGATGCACTCGCGGTTGCGAAGCGCCGGGATGGCGTCGAGGAAGCCGCGCGCTCCTTCGGGCATCGCGGCCCGGACGCAGGCCTGGTCGCGATCGTTGTTGAGACGCATGGAAATGATCGTACCGCACTGCGACAGCACGCCTTCGGCAAGGTCGGACGGACGCTGGGTGATCAGGCCGAGACTGACGCCGTACTTACGGCCTTCCTTGGCGATGCGTTCGAGGATCTTGCGCACGGCTTGGCCGCCTTCCTGGTGCTCATCCTTCGGGACGTAGCGGTGCGCCTCCTCGCACACGAGAAGCAGGGGCTTCTGAGCCTCGGTGCGAGACCAGATCGCATAGTCGAAGACCATGCGGGCAAGCACCGACACCACTACCGACGTGATTTCGGAAGGAACGCCCGAGACGTCGACGATCGAGATCGGACGGCCCTGGCTTGGCAGACGGAACAGCTTGGCAAGCAGGCCCGGCATCGAATCCGAGACCAGCATGCCCGAGAACATGAAGGTGTAACGCGGGTCGGCGCGGAGCTCCTCGATCTTCGTCTTCAACCGCTGGAACGGCAGCGAATCGCCGGCGCGGTCGAGCTTGCCCATCTCGTTGACGATGATCGTGTGGAGATCGGTCAGAAGATAGGGAATCGGACTGTCGACAGTGACCTTGCCGAACTGGCTGAGGTCCTTGCCCTTGGTGCGGGCGGCGAGCAGGCACTTGGCGAGGATGTCGCCGTCGCGCTGGCGCTCGGCGCCGTGAGTGGTGAGGAACACTTCGCAATGTTCCTCGAAGTTCATCAGCCAGTAGGGAAGCTGCAGGTTGTCGACGTTGAAGATCTCGCCGCAATTCTTGAACGCGGCCGAATATTCGCCGTGCGGGTCGATCATCAGGATGTGACCCTCGGGCGATAGCTCCGAAATCCGGTGGAGGATGAGCGAGACCGAGGTCGACTTACCAGTACCGGTCGAACCCAGGACCGCGAAATGCTTCGACAGCATGGGGTCAACGTAGAGCGCTCCGCGAATGTCGTCGGTCGGATAGACGGTGCCGATCTCGATGTGCGGTTCGTCGCTTGCGGCGAAAATGGCGCGAAGGTCTGCAGTCGTCACCGGCATGACCTCGGATCCCGGAATGGGATAGCGAGTGACGCCGCGGCGGAAATTGCTGAGCCGGCCCGCTGAATCGTTGTTTCCCTCGCCGAGGAAGTCGACGTGGGCGACCAGCTGCTCATTCTGATCCGACCGGAGGGTGCGGACGTTGGCGATCAGCCAGGCGCCGCCGACGATCATCTTCACCTGGCTGCCGACCTGTCCGGACATGGCGACCGATGGGTCGGAGTGCGATTGAAGCGCCGTGAGCGCTGCGGCGTCCATTCGGATCTGCGATCCCGAGCCCGCGATTTCGACGACCTTGCCGATCGCCGAAAGCTTCGCCGGCGCGGATTTCGCAGGAGCGGCTGGCGTCGCCGCTTCCTCTTCGCTGAAGCTGCTGACTTCATTCAAGAATTCGCGCAGGTTCGGCTGCTCGTCCATTATCTCAACGCTCCCAGACAATAAGTTCGGGGAAGCGAATACCCGCGAGCGGTTAAAATTAACTTAGGCGCGCTTCTTAGAAGCGTCGGCGGAAAGCGAGCGCGGCGGCCCAGCCGAGGGCCAGCGAAAGACCCACCGACGCAAGGCCATAAGCAAGACGGTGATGCCGCGAAGCGAGCCAAACGTCACGTTCGAACCCGGATTTGTCGATCTGGATGTCGCGCGTCGCGACGGCGACGACCTTTCCGCCATGCTGATCATCATGGCCTGGTTCGATGAGGAAGGTTTCGGCGCTGTAGGTCCCGACCGGCACCTGGCTCGGGATGGTGACGATCGCGCGATAGAGGATGCCGTCGGTGATTTCGACGCCATGCGGATTTTCCGAATAGAGGCCGGCGCGGGATCGCAGATCGAGCAGACCCGCCTCGAAATGGCGCTCGCGCTCCGGGAGTGAGCCGCCGCCTGGGGAGAGCTGGAGGTTGTGGATGCCGAGCTCGTAAATCGACGCCGTGCGGTCGTCGACAAGCGCGCTGATCGGCTTTGAGGAAACGACGGCATAATAGCTCGGCGCTGATCGGAAACGGCTCGAATCCGCATTCATCCAGATCGGGCCGATCTTTTGTTTCTCTCGCAGCAGGATCGGCTGAACGGGTCCGCGAAGCACAACTGCGATGTCGGCAGGCTGCGTCGGTGCGCGCCCGTCGGGATAAGCGATCGCGCCGAACAACAGCAGCTGGGCTCCCGAAAAGCTGTAGCGGATCTGGACCTGACGCGCGGAGATGTCGGGGACGAGCACCGGCTTGGCCGCCCCGATGAGCAGCGGGGACAGGAAGATCAAGACGATCGAGGCGAGCCGAAGCTTCACAGATACTCGATCGAGAAAATCTCGTCCGGGTGCCAGGCGAGGCCGAGCAGCATCCGAAGGCCGACGAGAAGGATGATCACCGCAAGGGCAAGGCGCAGCAGGTCAGGCTTGATCCTGAGCGCGAGGATGGCTCCATATTGCGCCCCGATGACGCCCCCCACGAGAAGCAGGCCGGCGAGCACGATGTCGACGGAGCGCGTAGTCAGCGCGTGGACCATTGTCGTTGCGGCGCTCACCGCCAGCACCATCGCGAGGCTGGTGCCGATCACGACGCGGGCGGGCATGCCGAGCAGATAGATCATGGCGGGAACGATGATGAAGCCGCCGCCGATACCGAGCAGGACGGTCATGATGCCGGCAGCGAAGCCGATTGCCAGCGGAGCCACCGGAGAGAGGTAAAGTCCGGAGCTATAGAATCTCCACCTGAGCGGGAGCGATGCGACCCAGCGGTTGTGCCGCGGCAGCGGCCTACTCCGAGGTTTCCCCTTAAGGACGCCGACGGCGATGAGGCCGTCCTTGAGCATGATCGTTCCGATCCAGCCCAGGATCAGCACATAGAGGAAGCTGATCACGACATCGATCTGACCGCTCGCCTGGAGCATCCGGAACAGGGCTGCGCCGATGATCGAGCCGAACAGGCCGCCGAAGGTCATCACACCCGCCATCTTCAAGTCAACGCCGCCGCGGCGCATGTGGACCATTGCTCCGGACACGCTTGCGCCGGTGATCTGCGTGGTTGCCGAGGCAACAGCGACCGGCGGCGGGATCCCGTAAAAGATCAGGAGCGGCGTCGTCAGAAAGCCGCCGCCGATACCGAACATGCCGGAAAGCACGCCGACGCCGAAGCCCAGGATGATGATGACCCAGGCGTTCACCGACTGGCCTGCTATGGGAAGATAGATGTGCATCGGCCAGGCAGAGACTAACCGCAAAGAACGGCGGTGGCCAAGCGCCGCGGCTCCGTCATTGTGCATGGATCCTGACTTTGGTGAGGATGAACGCGGCGGCTCAGAAATCGCCCGCGAGGATCACCGCCGGCCGGGAACCGGGAAGAGCGTTCCCGGCGAGCCGCTGGCGCCAATCGAAATGGCGCTCAAATTCTTTCGAGCACGCATCGTGACGTGCGGACCTGCATCGAGGAGGTAAAGGCCCGGCTGCGCCCCGCCTCGGCGAATTCGTCGCAATAATCGCCGCGATCGTTCTCACCGTGGAAGAAATCAAACACCGGCGCCTCTCCGGACGGCACGAACGATGAGCTTTGGAACGCCCTTTACGCATTTCCGCTGGACGAAAAACTAACATCAGTTAAATCTAACACGCCAAATCTTTCGCCGTGGGGGAAGCGCGGCCTGTGAGTAACGATTTCAAATCCATCCCCGTCCTCGATGAAAATGGGGACGAGGTAATCCTGTACGAATTCCGCGAGACGGCGTTCTTCGGGCTCCTGGTCCGCAAGCGCTACGAGCTTTGCACGGGCGAAGCCGTCAAAAGCGCCGGCAAAGCATTCGTGGTCGTCGCAACGGATGAGAAGTTGACGCGCGTTAGCGACGCCAGCTGACACGCGATCTCGAGGGCAGTGGTGCGGCGCTCCACAAGCCGCTAGCCTGAGCACGTGCGCAAGAGTTGGGCGTTGCTTGCCTGTGCGGCAGTGGTCGCTTCTTCCGCCGCGGCGCGCGGCGTGATTCTCTATGCCGGGGGCGGATGGGCGGCGATCGACCGCGGCTCAACCTGTGAAGCGCTTTCCCGCTCGCTGCGCGTGGCAGCCAAGGGCAAGGTTCAGGCAATTTCCGGGTTCACTTTCTCCGCCGACCGGAAACACTGGGGCGAGTTTCACGCCAGGCTGCGGCGAATGCCCCGCGCCGGGGCTGCGGTGATGCTTCGGATCGACAGCCAGCCGTTCCTTCTTGTCTCACGAGCGAACGATGCCTGGAGCGCCGGCCCGATGCAGGAGCAGGCGATCATCGCTGCGCTTCGCAATGCCAGCGGCATGAGCGTCGAATCGCGCGATTCGTCCGGAGGCCGTTTCGTCGATCCCTATTCGATCGACGGCGCCGCAACGGCGATCGAACTCGGCTGCCGCTGCCTGCGCTGGCAAAAATGAGCGGCGATAACTAGATAGGCCGCCTGCCATGAGTGCCGATACGACCTTGATGGCCATTCCGGGCCCCCTCGACCCTGTGCCCGTGCCGCGGCGCTCGGCGCCTCGCGCCGATGGCAAGGTTGAGCTCGTCGGCCTCCGAAAGGAGCAGAATTCGGGCCGAGTTCGAAGCAGCAGGGCTTGAACCGAAGCAGGCGAAGCTGCGCTCCAAGCAGGTCTGGCACTGGATCTACAATCGCGGAGTCAGCGACTTCGCGGCGATGAGCGACATCGCCAAGTCGCAGCGCGGCTGGTTCGCTGAGCGGTTCGCCATCTCGCGACCCGAAATCGTAGAGGCGCAAGTCTCGTCCGATGGCACCCGCAAATGGCTGCTGAAAACCCACGACGGCCACGATTTCGAGATGGTGTTCATCCCGGATGCCGACCGCGGGACACTGTGCGTGTCGAGCCAGGTCGGCTGCACGTTGAATTGCCGCTTCTGCCACACTGGGACGATGCAGCTGGTGCGCAATCTCGAGCCGGCGGAGATCGTCGGCCAGGTGATGCTGGTGCGGGACGCGCTCGGCGAATGGCCGAGCCAGCCCGAGGGTCGGATGCTCACCAACATCGTGATGATGGGAATGGGCGAGCCGCTCTACAATTTCGACAATGTTCGCGACGCGCTGAAGATCGTGATGGACGGGGACGGGCTCGGCCTGTCGCGGCGGAGGATCACGCTTTCCACGTCAGGCGTGGTGCCGATGATGGCGCGCGCGGGTGAGGAGATCGGAGTCAATCTCGCTGTCTCGCTGCACGCCGTGACCAAAGAGATCCGCGACGAGATCGTACCGCTGAATCGCAAGTACGGGATCGAGCAGCTGCTCGAGGCGTGCGCCGCTTATCCGGGTGCGAACAATGCACGCCGGATCACGTTCGAATATGTGATGCTGAAAGGCAAGAACGACAGCGACGAGCACGCGCACGAGCTGGTTCGGCTGATCCGGCAGTATCGGCTTCCCGCCAAGGTGAACCTGATCCCGTTCAACCCGTGGCCCGGCGCGCCATACGAATGCTCGGACGGCGACCGGATCCGCTCTTTCAGCGACATCGTGTTCGAAGCGGGCATTTCCGCGCCGGTGCGAACGCCCCGCGGCCGCGACATCGACGCCGCGTGCGGCCAGCTTAAGACGGCAGCGGAAAAGAAGCGCCGGAGCAGCGAAGCGGCCTAGTCATGCTCGCTCCAGTCCGACGAGCGCTCGTCCGGCAAGTCCGCGGCACCTTCAACGACCAGTCGAAAGGCGAGACGCCGGTCCCCGCCTCGGATGATGCTTTGTTCCCGCCCGGTTCGGTGATCCGGCGCGTCCACGGCGACGTCACTTCGATGATGGTCGGCGGGATCGCAGCGCTCCTCACGCAGATGCTTCATCCGAAGGCGCTCGCCGGCGTGTGGGATCACAGCGATGTTCATTCCGACATGCTTGGCCGGCTTCGGCGCACGGCCCGATTCATCGCTACGACCACCTATGCCCATCGCGATTCCGCGCTGAAGGCGATTGCGAAGGTTAATGCCATCCACGATCAGGTCAGCGGGATGCTTCCCAAAGGCGGGAACTATCGTGCCACCGATCCGTGGCTGCTCGCCTGGGTGCATGTCGCGGGCGCGGTCAACTTCCTCGATGCCTGGCGGCGCTACGCCGAGCCCGCGATGGGAAGCGGCGATCAGGATCGATACTTCGCCGAGAGCAGCGAGATCGCACGGCTGCTCCACGCCGACCCGGTGCCGAGAACCCGCGCGAAGGCGGAGCGGCTAATCCGTGACTTCCACTCTGAGCTCTTCGCCGACGATCGTACGCGCGAGTTCCGCGACCTCGTGCTTGGAGCACCGGTCAGATCAATCGCCGAGGCTCCCGTGCAGTCTCTGCTGATGAATGCGGCAGTCGACCTGATGCCCGGTTTTGCACGCGACATGCATGGCCTCACGCGGCCGCTTCTGTCACCGCTGATCCGCGGCGGGACCTTTGGGATCGCAAGCACCATTCGCTGGGCCTTCGCAGGCGAGCGCTATCGCAGGAAGAGCGGATGATTGGCTGGCGTTCATTTGCGGTCTCGGCTGGGCCGTGCCAATCCATAAAGGATTTCGAATGGAGACTAGAGAATGTCCTTGATCGGTAGGCTCGTCGGCAAGCTGCTGACCAAGGGCAGCCTTACCCTGCACACGCCCGGCAAGCCGCCGGAGACCTTCGGCCCGGGCGGGGGCAAGCATCTCACCGTCCGCTTCACCGACAAGAAGGTCGCATTCGACATCATCAAGAACCCGCGGCTCGGCTTCGGCGAAACATATATGGATGGGCGTCTCGTCATCGAGGACGGCACGATGCTCGACCTCATGCGGATGATCGTCGGCGCCAATCGCTGGGAGGATTGGGGCAAGGGCCGCAAGACGCTGTCGAAGCAAGGGCGGGAAAAGCCTGCTCAAGGCGTTCAACACCAACAATCTGAAGCGCGCGCGCAAGAACGTCGCGCACCACTACGACCTTAGCGACGAGCTCTACGAACTCTTCCTCGACGAGGACAAGCAATACAGCTGCGCCTACTTCACCGACCCGAAGAACAGCCTCGAGCAGGCCCAGCTCGACAAGAAGGCGCATATCGCCGCCAAGCTCGCGCTCGAGCCCGGCCAGCGCGTTCTCGACATCGGCTGCGGCTGGGGCGGGATGGCGCTCTTCCTGCACAAGGTCGCGGGCGTCGACGTGCTCGGCGTCACCCTGTCCGAGCGCCAGCTCGAAATTGCGCGCAAGCGCGCCGCTGCGGCGGGCGTGTCGGATCATGTGAAGTTCGAGCTTCAGCGACTACCGCCTGCTCGACGAGCAGTTCGACCGCATCGTTTCGGTCGGCATGTTCGAGCATGTCGGCGCCAAGCATTACGACGAATTCTTCGCCAAGTGCCGCGACCTGCTGAAGCCCGACGGAGTGATGCTCCTTCACACGATCGGCAAGCTCGGCGACATCTCGACCGGACCCGATCCCTTCACCGACAAATATATCTTCCCCGGCTATCACCTGCCCTCGCGTCAGCGAGATGACAACGGCGAGCCAGAGGGTCCGGATGATCGCGAGCGACATCGAGAATTTGCGCCTCCATTATGCGCTGACGCTCGAGCATTGGCTCGACCGTGCGACCAAGGCGCGCAAGGAGATCGAAGCGATGTACGACGAGCGCTTCTTCCGCATGTGGGAATATTATCTCGCCGGCGGGATCGTGATGTTCGAGGATGGCGCGGCCTGCAATTACCAGGTGCAGTATATCCGCGATCGCCGCGCGCTTCCGATCACGCGCGACTATATGGCCGAAGCGGAAGCACGGTACCGCAAGCTGGGTGCCGAGACGGCGGGGCCGCGGCCGGCCAAGCGTGCTTCATCGAAGCGTGGAGCGGCCGAGACGCCGGCATTCGCCAAATAAAAGGCCCGGCACGAGCGAAGCGCACCGGGCCCTCAAATTATTGCAGTCGAGCTTAGCTCTTGGTGCGCTTGGCCTTCCACATTTGACGCGCTTGCTGGCGCTCATCCGGAGTGATCGTGCCATCATGGTTGAGATCCAAGCGGTCGAACTGTGGCGAGGGCAACCGCCTGCATTTCGGCAAGCGAAATGCTTCCCGTCCTTGTTGGCGTCGGCCGTTTCGAACATGCGCGCCGCCCAAGTGCCGCCGCGCTTCATGTCGGCCCTGCTCCATCCGGGCCTTCATCTGCTGGCCCATCGCGTCGAATTCGGCCTGCGTGATCACGCCATCCTTGTTCGTGTCGGCGCGGGCGAACAGGCCGCCGAACGCCGCGGCGTTCGCCCTGGCCGGCTTGCCGCCCTTTGCCTGCAGCACGCTGGCTTCGCGCGGCCTCGGCTTCGGCGGTCGTGATCTGGCCGTCATGGTTGAGGTCGAGCCGGTCGAAGATCTTTGACGGATCGAACTTGGCGGCGCGCTGCTCCATCCGCTGCGCGCGTTGCGCCTGGAGCGCGTCGATCTCGACCTGGGTGATGAAGCCGTCGTGATTGGTGTCGAGGCGCGCGAACATCGTGGCGACACGCGCCTGAACGTCCGCGCGGGTCTCGGTCTTCATTGCGTGTCGCATATGGCCGTGGGGCGCAGCCGCGCTGGGTGCGACCGCTGGGGTTTGAGCGGTTTGGGCAAAGCTGCGCCGCTCGCGAGAATCGCTGCGGCTGCAGCGCCGCGGAGAAGAGACTTGAGCATCGAAAAACCTCCGATTGGACCAGTAACGAGCTAATCGCCCGAGCTTTCTGTTCGTTGAATATCAGATTACATAATATCTGACCGGCCCGTTAACCAAGATTTAGAACTTGGCCGACAGGTTGCTCCCGTCACTTGCGGACGGGGAAAGCAATGCCAGTCAAGAGCGAAGCCGCGGCCGATGTCGCGATCATCGGCGCCGGCCCGGCCGGCCTCACCGCGGCCTATCTGCTGACCAAGGCCGGCTATTCGGTCATCGTCATCGAAAAGGACCCCGTCTACGTCGGCGGGATCAGCCGCACGGTCGAGCACGACGGCTTCCGCTTCGACATCGGCGGCCACCGCTTCTTCTCGAAGTCGCGCGAAGTGGTCGATCTCTGGAACGAGATCCTGCCCGACGACTTCATCCAGCGCCCGCGGATGAGCCGCATCTTCTACGACGGCAAATTCTACTCCTATCCGCTGCGCGGCTTCGAAGCGCTCCGCAACCTCGGCATCTTCGCGCTCGGCCATGTGCATGGCCTCCTACGGCTATATCGCGGCTGTTTCCCCGCAAGGACGTGAAGTCGTTCCAGGATTGGACCATCAACCAGTTCGGCGAGCAGCTCTTCAACATCTTCTTCAAGACCTACACCGAGAAGGTGTGGGGAATGCCCTGCGACGAGATCTCCGCCGACTGGGCGGCGCAGCGGATCAAGGGGCTGAGCCTCGGCGGCGCGGTGCTCGACGGCCTCAAGCGCTCGCTCGGCCTCAACAAGCGGCCGAACGACGGCATGGAGACCAAGACCCTGCTCGAGACCTTCCGCTATCCGCGCAAGGGCCCGGGCATGATGTGGGAAGCGGCGCGCGACTTCGTCGTGGCGAAGGGCAACCGAGTGCTGATGAACCACGCGCTCCAGCAGCTGTCGTTCGACGGCAAGCTCGACCGCTGGCGCGTCGCGGCGAAGACCGGCGACGGCAAGAACGTCATCATCAGCGCCGCGCATGTCATTTCGTCGGCGCCGATCCGCGAGCTGACGAGCCGGATCCATCCGCTGCCGAAAGCGGCTGTCGAACGCGCTCAACCTTCAGGTACCGCGACTTCCTCACCGTCGCGCTGATGATCCGCTCGAAGGACATCTTCCCCGACAACTGGATCTACATCCACGATTCGAAGGTGAAGGTCGGGCGGATCCAGAACTTCCGCAGCTGGTCGCCCGAGATGGTGCCCGATCCGTCGCTCGCCTGCGTCGGCCTCGAATATTTCTGCTTCGAGGGCGATGGCCTGTGGGCGTCGAGCGACGAGGACCTGGTCGAGCTGGCGAAGAAGGAAATGCACGATCCTCGGCCTGTGCGATCCCGCCGACGTCGAAGGCGGCGTCGTGGTCCGCCAGGAGAAGGCCTATCCCGTCTACGACGATCATCTATCGCGACAATGTCGAGGCGATCCGCGCCGAGCTGGAGACCGCCTATCCGACGCTCCACCTGGTCGGCCGCAACGGCATGCACCGCTACAACAACCAGGATCACGCGATGATGACGGCGATGCTGACGGTCCGGAACATCCAGGCCGGCCGGCGCGCCTACGACATCTGGGCGGTCAACGAGGACGCCGAATATCACGAGGCGGGCGACGAGGGCGCGCAGGCCGCGCTCGCGTCCGAGCGGCTCGTTCCGAAGCGGCTGAAGGCGGCCTGATCACGCATGCTCGACCAGGTCTACACGCGCTACATCGGAGCGAGCGTGGTCTCGCTCGGCGTCGATTTCGCGCATCTTCATGGCGGCGCTGTCGCTCGGAGTGCCGCCGGCGCTCGCCGCCGCCTTCGGCTATATCGCCGGGATCGTCTGTCATTGGCTGATTTCGAGCCGCTGGTGTTCGCTGGCGCAGGTCGCCGCGGACTCCGGCGGGCGCGCCGTCAGCAGCAGGCGCTGTTCGTCCTCTCGGCGCTCGTCGGCCTCGGAATCACGACCGGCATCGTCGGCCTCGGCAGCCGCTACGGCCTCGACCCGCGCTTCGCCAAGGGCGTCGCGATCGTGGTCAGCTTTCAGGCGACCTACGTCTTCGCAAGAAGGTGGTGTTCGCGATGATCGGCAATCGGCCGCAACATCGCCATCGCTTGGCGCCTGCTGGCTCGCCTTGTCGGCTCCTGATCACGATGGCGAGCTGGAACGCGCATTGCGAACAGCGCCAGTTTCCGGATCCCGACGATGTGATGCGCCTGCTCCAGGTCCGCGACTGGATCGGCGGCCAGAGCTGGTTCGACGTCACACAGTACCGACTAAATCCGCCTGCCGGCGTGCCGATGCACTGGTCGCGGCTGGTCGACGTTCCGATCGCCGCCGTGATCCTGCTCACTCGCCCGTTCGCCGGTGCAATGGGGCGCCGAGACGGCGGCGCTGATCGCGGTCCCGCTGCTGACGCTCGGCATCGCGATGCTCCTCGTGCATGCGATCGGCTTCAAGCTGATGGGCAGCAAGCGCCGCGCTGGTCGCGGCTATCGCGACTCCCTTTTCGCTCGGCGCGATGAAGCAGATGCGCCCGATGCGCGTCGACCATCACGGATGGCAGATCGTGCATGGCGCTTGTCGCGATGCTTGGCTGCGATGGACCAGTCGCCGCGGCGCTCCGGCATCGTCGCCGGCATCGCCATGGCGCTGTGGCTCAATATCTCGATCGAGGGGCTGCCGTTCGCCGCCGCTGTCGGCGCCTTGTTCGCATGGCGGTGGCTGCCGACGGCGACGGCGAGCAGAGCGACTCAAATGCTATCTCGGCGGCGCTTGCGGCATCGAGCATGCTCCTGTTCGCGGCTGACGCATTATCCATCGATATGGCTGGCCCAGCCGCGCGACGTGGTGACGCCGGCGCATCTCGCTGCCTTCACGGTGGCAGCGCTGATCTGCCGGGTTTGCGGTTGCGGCCGACGATTGCCGAGTGGCGGACGCGCGCGTGCGATACTCGCTTCGGTGGGTGTCACGCTCGTCGCCATGTTCTCGATCGATCCGCATTGGCTGAAGGGCCGTTCGGCTCGCTCGACCCGCTGGTCAAGGAGATGTGGTACAACCAGGTCGACGAAGGGCTGCCCGTCTGGCAGGTCGGCTGGGAGAGGCCGCGGCCGGGCTTGCGCAGCCGATCGTCGGGCTTGTCGGCGCTTTGCTCGCCGTGTCGTAGTCTTTCGGGCGAAGAGCGCGAGCGCTGGATCAGCTATCTTTTCCTGCTTCTCGCCGCGACCTGGGCGAGCGCCTTCGTGCATCCGCTTCGGAACGACGGCGAGCATCATCGCGTTGCCTGCAACCGCTTACCTCTGCAGAGGCTTATCGCGGTGCCAGAAAGCTGTCGCTGATGCCCGTGCGCGTGGTCGCGACGACCGGTGCGCTCTGCATCATGACTCCGGCCTATGCAGTTCCTTTGACCGTGGCGCCGGTAAACACCCGGCTTCAGAACGCTGTCAAAGCAAGCGACCTCTGCACCCGCCGCACCGAGATCGAGAAGCTGCGCGCGCTGCCGAAAGGCCAGATCGCCGCGCCGCTCGAGATTACGCCGGCGCTGCTGCTCAGCACATACGACAAGGCCGTTGCGAGCGGGCACCACCGCAATGCATCGGGCATCCACGACGTACTCGAACTGTTCCTCTACGCGCCGAGCCAAAGCGCGAAGATCCTCGCCCGGAGACATGTCGACTATGTCGTCTTCTGCCCCAACGCGCCCGAATCGATCCGCTTCGCCAACCACGGGCCCGGCGGCCTCGCGGACATGCTTCAGGCCGGAAAAGCGCCCGACTGGCTCGAGCCGGTCGGCCTTCCCGGCCTTCAGGGACTGAAGGTCTGGCGTGTCCGACAAGGACTCTGGCACCGCTGCCTCCTGATCCGGCCCCTTAACAAGTTGTAATCCAGCCGTCTTCGCATGGACAATTGACCCGATCGCCGCTAGGAGCGCGCGCGGTAAGGCAGTTACAGGCTTGTGACGAATGGGGGTTGAAGCCGAGCTTGTCGGTTGGACGCAAAGGTCGAGGCGCGCCCGTGGTGGGAGATCGCCGCTCTGCCTCGCGCTCGTCGTGCTCGCGACGATGGTGCCGCTTGCTCTACCCGCCGATCCCGCCGCTGGTGGACCTGTTCGGGCACATGGGCCGCTATCGGGTCGAGCTCGACCTCGACCACTCGCCCTGGCTGCAGCTATATTACGATTATCATTGGGCGGCGATCGGCAACCTCGGCGTCGACCTGCTCGTGATTCCGCTTGGGCAAGCTCTTGGGCCTCGAGCCGGCGGTGAAGCTGATCGTGTCTCGCGATCCCACCGCTCACCGCCGCCGGTTTCCTGTGGGTCGCGCGCGAGGTGCACGGACGGATTCCGCCGACCGCCTTCTTCGCGCTGCCGTTCATCTACGGCTTTCCGTTCCTGTTCGGGTTCGTGAACTTCGCGCTTTCCGTCGCGCTCGCCTTCCTGGCGTTCGGCCTTTGGCTGAGGCTCGGGCGACTGGAGCGCACGGTCGTTCGCGAATGGCTGTTCGTACCGATCTCGCTCGTCGTCTTCTTCTGCCACACTTACGGCTGGGGCCTGCTCGGCTTGATGTGCTTCTCGGCCGACGCGGTGCAGGCTCCACGACCGCGGCCGGACCTGGTGGCGGGCGGGACTCGAGGCCGCGCTGCGCACCTCGGTGATGGCGCTTCCGATCCTCATCATGCTGATCTGGCGAAGCGAGACCCATGGCGGCCAGACGATCGACTGGTTCGACTGGAAGATGAAATGGCGCTGGATCTATTCGGCGCTGCGCGATCGCTGGAAGTGGTTCGACATCGGCTCGCTGATCGTCGCGGCGCTGGTGTTCCTCTACGCGCTGTTCAGCCGCAAGCTGACGCTTTCGCGAAACCTTGCCTTTTCCGCGATCGTCCTTGCTGCTTCCTTCGCGATCATTCCGCGGATCGTCTTCGGCTCGGCTTATGCCGACATGCGGCTGGTTCCTTATCTGATCGCGGTCGGTCTTCTCGCGATCCGCTTTCGTGGCGCTGCCGACCGGGCGCACCGGCGCAGGTGCTGGCAGTACTCGGCCTGCTGTTCTTCGCGACACGAACGGCGGCCAATACGATCAGCCTCGGACTGGCCGGCGCACGATCAGAAGGCGGATGCTTCAGGCGATCGACGAGCATGCCGCGCGGGCGCGCGCGTCATTACGCTCACCGGGATGCCGTGCACCGAATATTGGCCGCTTCTTCGCAACAGCCATCTCGGCGCGATGGTCATCGTCCGGCGCGAAGGCTTCTCGAACGACCAGTGGCTGCTCGAAGGCGTCAACCTGCTCGACCTCAAATATCGCGCCGCCGGCTATTTTGCCGCGGACCCGTCGCAGCTGGTGCGGCCGAACCGTTGCCGCGATCCGCTTCACCGGACGATCGATGAGTCCCTCGCGGCGCTTCCGCGCAACGATTTCGACTATGTGTGGCTGATCGACGTCCCCCCCTACGATCCCGAGCTGGTCGCCGGATTGAGCCGGTCTGGCGCGGTCCGGGGTCGATCCTCTATCGTCTGCACTGATGACTGCGCTTTCGATCGTCGTTCCCTGCTTCAACGAGCAGGCGTGCCTTCCCGCGCTTCACGAGCGGCTGAGCGCGGCTGCGCGTCACGGCAGTGGGCGAGGATTATGAGATCGTGCTCGTCAATGACGGCTCGAGCGACGATAGCTGGCCGATGATGCGCGAGATGGCGGCGAAGGACGTCCACGTCGTCGCGGTCAACCTGTCGCGCAATCATGGCCATCAGCTCGCGCTCACGGCGGGTCTCGACCTCTGCCGCGGCGATACGATCCTGATCATCGACGCCGACCTCCAGGACCCGCCGGAGCTTCTGCCCGAGATGATGGAAGTGATGCGAGACGAAGGCGCGGACGTCGTCTACGGCGTCCGCACGAGCCGCTCGGGCGAGACGGCGTTCAAGCGGGCGACAGCGCATGGCTTCTACCGGCTGCTGTCGCGCGCGACCGAGGTCGACATTCCGGTCGACGCCGGCGACTTCCGGCTGATGAGCCGCCGCGCGCTCGATGCGCTTCTGGCGATGCCCGAGCAGGCGCGGTTCATTCGCGGCATGGTTGCATGGATCGGCTTCGGCAGGTCGCCATTCCCCTACGACCGGCAGGAGCGCTTCGCCGGTCAGACCAAATATCCGCTGAAGAAGATGATGCGCTTCGCGCTCGATGCGCTGACCGGCTTCTCGTCGGCGCCGCTGAAGCTCGCGAGCCATGTCGGCCTGGCGCTGTCGATCGGATCGATGATCCTGATCCTCTACATCGCCTATGCCTGGGCTCGTCGGAGAGAATATTCAGGGCTGGACGTCGCTGATGCTGGTCGTCCTGGTGATCGGCGCGGTCCAGATGTTCGTCCTCGCGCTGATGGGCGAATATATCGGCCGGCTCTACAACGAGGCGAAGCGGCGCCCGCTCTACATCGTTCAGGAGGTTGCGGGCGACAGACGCGCCGACGCGAGGCTCGGCTATATCGCCGAGGCGACGGCGAACAGCGAAAGACCAAGGCGGCAAGGGCAAACGCCCCACCAGGTGACGCTCGGCCGCGAAAACGGTTCGAAGCGCGCTGTTCAATGGCGCTGACGGGAGCTTCACGTCGGCATCGTCCTTGCCGCGCAACTTTGACGCAACGCGCTCAGCCACCGCGGCAGGAAACAGCAAGCTGTTGAAATAACCGACTTTGTCGATCTTGAGCGGCGAATCTTCGATCAGGCGCTTTAGGGCCGCCTTCGAATAGCGCCGCTTGTGGTGGTTGACGACGTCGTGCGCGGACCACATCCAGTGATGGGCGGGCACCGTCATGATGAACTTGCCGCCGGGCTTCAGCTTGCCTGCGATGGCCGCCACCGCTGCCGAAGTCCTCATCGATATGTTCGATGACGTCGAGCGCTGCGATAAGGTCGTACTTGCCGTCCGGAATGCCGTCGAGTTCCGGCAGTCGCGCGCTGACAATTCCTCGACCAAGTCTCTTCTCCGCGATGGCACGCGATTCATCATCGAGCTCGATCGCGTCGACATGACCGAAGGTCCCGAGCATTTCGAGATTGTGTCCGGTGCCGCATCCGATCTCGAGGATTTGCGCATCCTTGGGCGGCCGGATCGTTCGGCGGATCAGCTCCTCCAGGATCCGGCGCCGCGCCTGGTACCACCAGTGCCGCTGATCGAGGTCGGCCATCTCGCGATAGGCTGCGCGCTCCATCAGCCGAACACCCACTGGCGGTTGAGGGCGTAAGTCGCGAGCGGAGTCACGAAGATGGCCGGGACGAGTGGCCACCAGGTGGGACCATGAACATCGGCCCGGTGAGAACCCAGGTGAAGGCCTCGTTGAGCAAGAATCCCGAACCCTGGACGGAGAGGAACTTGATCTTCATCCGCCGGTCCTCGCGCTTGCCGTGTCCCCTGAAACTCCACCGGCTGTGGAGCACGAAACCGATGCTGACGGCAACCAGGAAGGCGATCACGACCGCAGCGACCGGAGGCATCACATAAGTCGCCAGATACCAGTAGATGACCGAGTAGATGCCGGCGAGTAGGAAACCCACCAGCGCAAATCGCACCAATTGACCGAAGGCTTTGTGATCGACGTTTAATCTGGAGGCCATGTCCGGCTGCTTGCCGTTTAGAGTTTGACGGCTACAGCCGGAAAAATGCTGCAACGCAAGATCGACGCGCTCGAACAGCAGGGCATCGAGTTCCTCCAGCGCCGCTGGAAGTGGATCGTCGTCGTCGTCTGGCTGGTGATCTGCGGCTGGTTCATCTTCCAGAAGTGGAACGAGATCCGGTTCTTCGGACTTCCCGATACCGACGATAACATGCGGATCATGCAGGTCCGCGGCCTGCTCCATGGGCAGGGATGGTACGACCTTCGAAACTACCGGATGAATCCGCCGTGGGGGGCGAACATCCATTGGTCGCGGCTGGTCGACCTCCCGATCGCGGGGCTGATCCTCGCGCTTCGACCATTCCTCGGCGGCGCGGGTGCCGAGCGATGGGCCGTCGCGATTGCGCCGCTTCTCCCTTACGTGCTGCTGCTTTTTTCGCTTGCAATCACGGCGCGGCGACTGGTCGCGCCGCTCGCCTATCCGATGGCGCTCCTCGCGGTCTTCTTTGCAGGATCGACCAACGGCATGTTCATGCCGGAGCGCATCGACCACCATAATTGGCAGCTCGCGCTGCTCGCGCTCAGCATGGCCAGCATTGCCGATCCCAAGCGTCTTCGAGGCGGCATCATCCTCGGGATCTCAAGCGCCTTGTCGCTGGCGATCGGGCTGGAGATGATCATCTATCTAGCGCTCGCAGGCGCGGCGATGGTCCTGTTCTGGGTAGACGACGTCGAGGAATCCGAGCGGCTGCGCGCTTATGCTGTGTCGCTGAGCGGCGGGATCGCCTTCTGCTACTTGGTGTTCGCCTCCTATGACAACAGCGGCCCCGTCTGCGATGCGCTGTCGCCGGTGTTCGTGTCCGATGCGCTGCTCGGTTCGGCCTTGATGTACGGTCTCGCCTGGCTGTCACCGGCGGACTGGAAGCGAAGGTTTGCGCTGGCGGTCGCCGCCGGTGTTGCAATCGCCGGCTTCCACGCATCGGTATGGCCGCAATGCCTGCAAAAGCCTGAGCATATCTCGCCCGAAGCGCAGCGGCTGTGGATGAGCTACGTCAAGGAGGCGCGGCCAGTTTACCGCCACGGCTGGCGCATCGCGACGTTGATGGTCGCACTTCCGGTTACGGGAGCCATCGGTTTTGGAGTTCTCGCGTGGCTACGCCGCCGCGACCGCGACTTGCTGAGGCGGATCCTTGCCGTTGCCGTGCCCGGCCTCGTCGCCTCGCTGCTGCTCCTGTGGCAGACTCGCACAGGACCTGCCGCGCAAATGATGGCAGCAGTCGGCGCGGGAGCACTCGCCTGGATCCTGTGGCCTTTCTTCTGGAACTCCAAATATCCGTGGCTGCGGGTGAGCGGCGCAGTCATTTCGCTGCTAGTCGCGATTGGCGCAGCGATTCCAGCAATTCTCGATCTCATTCCCGAGAAGCCCTCGACCTCCTACCAGAGCGACATCGGCCGAGCGAACAACCTGTGCAGTTCGCTGTGGGGACTTCATCCCATCGCGCTCGAGCCCAAGGGCCTGGTGTTCACCTTCGTCGACCTCGGGCCGCGGTTGATCACGCTTACGCACCACGATGCGATCGCGGGGCCCTATCACCGCAACTACCCGCAGATCGTCGACATCATGAAAGCGTGGCGCGGAAGCGCCGACCAGGCGCATCAGATCATCTCCACCAAATATCATTCCACCTACGTGCTGAGCTGCCCCAAGAGCTCGACGACAACCATTTTCATGGCCGAGACTCCAAAGGGCTTTTACGGGCAGCTCGAGCGCGGGCAGGTGCCCAAATGGCTTCAGTCGGTGCAGCTGCCGAAGGACTCGCCATTCAAGATGTGGAGAGTGGTCGGCTAGCCGAGCACGTGCGGGAAGCTCTGCTTCAACCCATCCACGACGAATTGGGCTGCGAGCGCGGCAAGGATGACCCCGAGAATTCGCGTGATCGCAGCCTCGACCTTGCTTCCGATCAGACGCATCAGTGGCCCCGCCGCAAGTAGCGTGCCCAGCGTGATCAGCATGACGACGGTGATCGCAGCGAGAATGAGGACGATGTGAATCGGCGTTTCAGCCCGCGAAACCCAGAGCATTGCGCTTGCGATCGAGCCGGGTCCGGCGATCATCGGCATCGCCATTGGGAAAACGCTGATGTCCTCGATTTCCGGCGTCTGCTCGACGGCGTGGGCGCGGCGTTCCCTCCGCTCGGTCCTGCGCTCGAACACCATGTCGATGGCGATGATGAACAACATGATTCCGCCCGCGATGCGGAAGCTCGCAAGGCTGATCCCGAGCGCGTTCAGCATCGGACGCCCGAGCAGTGCGAAGAACATCAGAATGATCCACGCGATCAGCGACGAACGAATCGCCATCGCTCGGCGCTGTACCGGGGACGCACCGGCGGTGAGGCTCGCGAAGATCGGCGCGCAGCCGGGAGGGTCGATGATCACCAGGAAGGTGACAAGCGCCGAGCCGAACAGCTCGATCATCGCTTCTTCGGCGGCGGCGGTGCTGGAATTTCGTTGTGCAGCACGAGCTCGTAGCGCGCTCCCGTCCACGAAAAGACTCGGAAGAGACGTGCGCCGTCCTTATCGACCTTCCAGTCCCAGCCCAGCGTCTTGTCAGCCGCTTGGCCGTCACCCTTATCGTCGGGAGTCGTCCGCGCCTGACGCTCGGTCATGGGGCGCAATGGAGCGACGGGAGCGCCTGGCGCCTTCTTCGAGCACGATGCGCGATGAACCTGGGGCTTACGGACAGGCGCGGGGGATGGCCCCTCCTGTTGGTCGCCTCCATCATAGACCCACCGCCAGCCGGTTTTCGAGCGCTGCCAAACCGTCGTGAAATAACCGTGGTGCACGCCGTCCGCGCCCCACCATGGCCCGGTGTTCACCGCTGTCCGGCCATCGCACGAGACGAAGCTCTGAGCGGCAGCCCAGGCGACAGCCTTTGGCGGGTCCTTGCGACCCTTGAGAAAGTCGCGCGCCCACACCGCCTGCGGCGTGAACATCACCGCATCTTGGTCCGCATATTTGCTGAATGCGCTCCATTGGCCGACGCGCTTCGCATCGCTCGCGAAGGCTCGCTCAACATCGATTGCGCTGGGCGCTGCGGAAGCAAGGAGCAGGGCGGCGATCATATGCTTTTGTCGTATGGGAAGCGTTCGCGCCGAGCGGCCGACACGAACGTGTTGCGGATGAGGCAGGCGATGGTCATCGGACCGACACCGCCCGGCACCGGAGTGATCGCGCCGGCGACTTCGACGGCTTCATCGAAGGCCACGTCGCCGAGCAGCTTGCGCGTGCCGTCGGGCTGCTCGACGCGTTCCTGGCCGACGTCGATGACGGTCGCGCCGGGCTTCAGCCAGTCGCCCCGGATGAGCTCCGGCCGACCGACGGCGGCAACGACAATGTCGGAGCGCCTGACGGCGCCCGGCAAGTCGCGGGTTCGCGAGTGGGCGATGGTGACCGTGCAATTCGCTCCGAGAAGCAGCTGAGCCATCGGTTTGCCGACGATGTTGGACCGGCCGACGACGATCGCGTCGAGGCCGCTGAGGTCGCCTAGTTCCTGCTTCAACAGGATCAGGCAGCCGAGCGGCGTGCAGGGCACGAAGCCGTGGAGACCCGTCGCGAGCCGGCCGGCGTTCTCGGGATTGAATCCGTCGACATCCTTGTCCGGCGAAATGCGCGTGATGATGACGCGCTCGTCGACCTGATCGGGAAGGGGAAGCTGGACGAGGATTCCGTCGACCGCCGGGTCGGCGTTAAGCTGGTCGACGAGCGCGACCAGCTCTTCCTGGGTCACGGATTCGGGCAGGCGATGCTCGAAGCTCTCCATCCCCGCTTCAAGCGTCGCTTTGACTTTCGATCGGACGTAGGCCGCCGACGGCGGATGCTCGCCGACGAGCACGACCGCGAGCCCCGGCGCACGCCCCGTCGCCTCGCGGAATCGCGACACTTCGCCCGCGATCCGCTGACGAAGCGCGAGGGCGGCGGCTTTTCCGTCGATCAGCTTCGCGGTCATGCGCCGTAATAATATTGGACGTCGAGGCCCGTGAGCAGCTTCTGGAGGACCTGGATGAGGATCAGGATCACCAGCGGCGAGAAATCGAGCCCGCCGAAATCCGGCAGCAGGCGGCGGATCGGCCGGTACAGCGGCGCCGTCAGCCGGTCGATCGCGACCGCGACGGTGCGCACTCCGTGCGAGCTGGTGTTCAGCACGTTGAAGGTGATCAGCCAGCTGAGGATCACCTGGATGATGATCACCCAGGTCAGGATCGTGAGCAGGTAATGCGCGATATCGATGAGGGCGTGGACCATCGCCGCTCGCATAGCCGCGCCGCTGTTAGGGCGCAAACCTCTCCGGTTCGGCGACGGCGAGGATCTCGGCGAAGTCCTCCTCTGCGTCGCTCCACTCGCTGATCGGAGTCCATCCTCCGGCGAGCAGAAGCACTCGTCCGCCGCGTGGGCCGTATTTGTGGCTGTTCTCGGTGTGGATCGAAGATCCCGAGGCGAAGCTGAAGTGCCGACCGGCGACGGAGAATTCGACATCGCGCGTTGCCACGAGATGCATTTCGATGCGTGAGAGAATGTCGTTCCAGCGCGCCTCATGGCGGAAAGCGTCGACTGGAATGTCGCCGTCGAGCTCGCGGTTGATGCGGGTGAGGAGGTTAAGATTGAACTCGGCGGTGATGCCCTCCGGCTCGTCGTAGGCGGCAATCAGCCGCTCGACCGGTTTCACTCGGTCCATCCCAATGAGAAGTTGCGAGCAGGGACCGAGGAGTGCGCGGAACTGCCGCAGCAAGTCCGTCGCGCTCCACGGCACGAAATTGCCGATGGTCGATCCGGGGAAGAACCCAAGCTTCGGCAGGTGCGCTATCTCAGACGGCAAGCTGAATGGCCGAGCAAAATCGGCGACGACCGGAAGGACTCGAAGCCAGGGCAGGCGCTCCTGAAGGTCCGCTGCGCTCTGCTCGAGATAATCGCCGGAAATGTCGACTGGCACATATGCGGAGGGCGCGATCGCATCGAGCAGGAGCGGAGTCTTGGTCGCCGATCCAGCGCCGAACTCGACAACCGCGACGCCTTTCGGAATCCGCGCCGCGACCTCCGGGATGATGCCGGTCAAAAGCGCCGTCTCCGTCCGCGTCGGATAATAAGAGGGGAGCCGGCTTATCTCCTCGAACAGCTCGGACCCGCGGAGGTCGTAAAGCCATCGCGCGGGGATCGCCGGGATCGGCGCGGACAGGCCCGCGAGCACATCGTCGCAGAAGGCTTTCGTCTGGGGATCAAGCGTCGCGAGCAAGGCGCACTCCAGTGAATTGCCAGCGGGCGCTGGGCGGGAAGAAGTTGCGGTAGGAGGCGCGGCTGTGCCCGCGCGGGGTCGCGCAACTCGCGCCCTTCAGCACGAACTGCCCGCACATGAATTTGCCATTATATTCGCCCACGGCGCCCGCCGGGGGAGAGAAGCCGGGGTAGGATGAGAAGGCGCTCTGCGTCCATTCCCACACATCGCCGAAGATGCCGCCGCCGGTGCGCGGTGCGACCGGACCGGCGTGATCGAGCTGGTTTCCGATCATCGGATCGGCGGAGCCGGCGAAATCTTCCCATTCCGCTTCGGTGGGCAAGCGCACTCCTGCCCAGCGTGCGAACGCGTCCGCTTCGAAATAGCTGACGTGGGCGACCGGCGCCGCCCAGTCGATCTCGCGACGGCCGCCGAGGGAGAATTCGGTGCCGTCCCCGCCCCAATAGATTGGCACTGCGATCTGCTCGCGCTGGACCCAATCCCAGCCTTCGGACAACCACAGCGTCGGCGTGCGATAGCCCCCGTCATCGACAAACGCGCGCCATTCCTTGTTCGTGACGCGGCGGCTCGCGATTTCGTGACTCGACAAGAGCACTCGGTGACGTGGACGCTCGGAATCAAAGGCGAAGCCTTCGTCAGTCGCACCGATCTCGACAATCCCTTCGCGGCCGCGGTGCCATGACAGAGGCTCCACGGCGAAGCAGGCTGCGCGGCGGGAGCTCGCCGTAACCGGGCTCGAGCGGATTCTCGTTGAGCGTCGCGAGGATATCGGTGAGGAACAGCTCCTGATGTTGTTGCTCGTGATTGATTCCGAGCTCGATCATCTTGAGAGCAGCGGTCGGAAGGCTCGGCAGCGCCCGCTCCAGCGCCTCATCGACATGTGCGCGAAAAGCGCGGACCTCGTCCAGGGAAGGCCGGCTGAGCATTCCGCGCCGCGCGCGCGCATGCCTCGGGCCCTCCGCTTCATAATAGCTGTTGAACAGGAAGGCGTAGCGCTCGTCGAACGGATGATAACCCCCGACGTGATCGCGCAGCACGAACGTTTCGAAGAACCAGGTCGTGTGCGCCAGGTGCCATTTGGCTGGCGAGGCGTCCGGGAATGGTTGGATCGTAGCGTCGGCGTCGCTGAGCGGCGCTGCGAGGCCGAGCGACAGCTTGCGCGTCGCGAACAGCCGCGCGGCGAGGTCCCCGGCGGGCTCAAGCTGAGCGTGGGTCGCCATCAGCGCGGCCCCTGCCACGAAACGGCCGCGGGAGCCAGCGCAAAGTTCGCTTTATGTTCCTCTGTCACGGCTAGTCGCCGCGCGATTTTCCCGGTGTCCAAAGCACCTCGCCTCCTTCGCCTGCCGCGACGAAACGCGCGGCAACGAAGAGATGGTCCGACAGGCGGTTAAGGTATGCCAGGAGGTGCTGGTTGAGCGGCTCGGCCTGATCGAGCGCGACGACGGCCCGCTCGGCACGACGGACAATCGCTCTTGCGAGGTGCAGCGAAGAGACGCCGATCGATCCGCCCGGAAGGATGAAGCTGGTCAGGGGCTCGAGCAGCGCATTCATCGTGTCGATCTCGACCTCGAGCCGAGCGACCTGGCTGGCAACGATGCGCAAGGCACCCTCGACCTCGCCCGGTGTTGCGACATCGGCGCCAAGATCGAACAGGTCGTTCTGGATCTCGAGCAAGCGCAGCTGGACGGCTTGATCGTCCAGCGCCGCAATCGCAACTCCGATCGCTGCGTTCGCCTCATCGACGTCGCCGATAGCGGTCATGCGCAGGCCCGACTTGCTGACCCGGCTGCCGTCGACCAGTCCAGCCGTGCCGCCGTCGCCGGTTCGCGTATAAATCTTGTTGAGCTTGACCATCAGCTCGAGTGGGAGGCCCCGGCAATCATCAGGATGAGGATGACGATGATGATTGCAGCCGCCTGAAAGAGAACGCGCCGCTGCATCCATTTCTGCGACTGCTCGCCGGTCACGTCCTTGCCCGACGCCATTGCGATCACGCCTCGGACGAGGACGTAAACCACCCCCGCCATCGCGAGCAGCAGCAGGACGAGCAGGACATAACGCATGGCCGCTATTTAGGCGTCCTGAACACGAAACCAGAGCGGGACGTGGCCGTCGAGCAGTCGCGCTGCGAGCGCCGGGCCATCGACTCCGCTCTCGCGCATCGCGGCCAGCGTGGGCGCGAGGTCCCGCTTGGCGAGGCGGCGGCCATCGGCATGCGCGATGATCGGGTGATGAAAGTAGTTCGGCTCCCAGAGGCCGAGCAGCTCCTGAAGGAGACGCTGGATTGCTGTCGACGGCCGCAGGTCCGAAGCGCGAGTGACGAGGGTCACGCCGCTAGCCGAATCGTCGACGACGCAAGCGAGATGATAAGCGGCAGGCGCGTCCTTCCGGGCGAGGATCGCATCGTCGACGTCTTCGCAGTCGGACTGAAACTCGCGGCCGTCGGCTTCCGTCCACGAGGGCAGACCGGCGATCTGCCAGGGCCTTCGCAGCATCGAGGCGCCAACTGTGGGGCATGGTTGCGCGTCGATCGGGATCGTCCGACATTCCTCGGCACGTTCCGGGATAGTGAGCCGATGAGCCGTGCGGTGCTTCGAGCGCGGCTGCAATGTCGCTTCGCGTGCAGAAGCATGCATAGACAAGGCCTCGCTCGCGAAGCTGCTCAAGTGCTTCCTCATAGACGGCGGCACGGTGGGATTGGACCAGCACCGGCTCATCCCAACCAAGGCCAAGCCAGCGCAGGTCTTCGCAGATGCCGTCGACGAACTCGGTGCGGCTTCGCGTCTGGTCGAGATCCTCGATGCGCAGCAGGAACTTCCCGCCGCTTTGCCGGGCGTGTTCGTGACCCAGAACCGCGCTGAACGCATGGCCGAGATGCAGACGCCCGGTCGGCGAGGGGGCGAAGCGCGTCACAATCATCCGAGGTGTGACAGAAACGACTCTTGACGCTGAGTCATTGAAAATGCTGTCATAGGCATGTCACGCCGGGTTGGCATCCGGTGGGCAACAAGGGAAGACGGGCCGGAACGCCCTCTCCTCCTTGAGTGCGACGAGGCCGGGGAGCTGGAGTTCGGACCGACCGGACGAAAGGCTTTGCTTGGCGCGCGCATGTATCATCCCGAGCTAATCCGCCATCCCGAGAGCTGCCCGGCGCTGGTCCTCAACGCCGATTACACGCCGCTGTCTTACTATCCGCTCTCGCTGTGGCCATGGCAGACGGCGGTCAAGGCGATGTTCCTTGAGCGCGTCGACGTGGTCGCCCACTACGACCGCGAGGTGCACAGCCCGAGCATCGCGCTGAAGCTTCCGAGCGTGATTGCGCTTCGCGATTATGTGCGGCCCGAACGAATATCCCGCCTTCACTCGGTTCAACCTGTTCCTCCGCGACAAATTTCGCTGCGTCTATTGCGGGACTGGGAGGGAGCTGACGTTCGACCATGTCGTCCCGCGCGCCCACGGCGGCCGCACTACCTGGGAGAATGTCGCGACCGCCTGCGCGCCATGCAATCTGCGCAAGGGCGGGCGAACACCTGCCGAGGCGCACATGCATCCGCATCGCGAGCCGATCCGACCGACGACCTGGCAGCTTCAGGAACATGGAAGGGCATTTCCGCCCAATTATCTCCACGAAAGCTGGCGCGATTATCTCTACTGGGACGTCGAGCTGCTGCCTTAAGCTCCGGCCATGAACTGCCGGATCGCGGGACTCGACATCGTCCCGCCGGAGGGCAACCGCCAGATTGCCGATGACGAAGCCGGCGGCGCTTCCGCAGTCGTAGCGCTCGCCGTCGAACAGGAAGGCGCGGAACGGCTGCACACCGATCAGCTTGGCCATCGCGTCGGTCAGCTGGATCTCCCCGCCCGCGCCTTTTTCCTTGGCATCGAGCGCGCGCATCACCTCCGGCTGAAGGATGTATCGTCCGGGGAGCATCAGGTTCGAGGGAGCGGCTCCGGGCGCTGGCTTTCTCGACCATTCCGCATATCTCGGTAAGACGGCCCTCTGTCGCGCCCGGGTCGATCACTCCATATTTGTGCGTATCGCTGTCGGGCACTTCGAGCGCGGCGACGATATTACCGCCGACCTGCTCGTAAGCTTCCATCATCTGGGCGAGGCAATTGGGCTTACCGACCATCAGTTCGTCCGGGAGTAGCACCGCGAAGGGCTCATCGCCGACGATGTGCCTGGCGCACCAGACTGCGTGGCCGAGGCCTAGGGGCTGCTGCTGTCGCACCGTAATGACCTCGCCGAACTTCGCATTCGAAGGCGCGAGCACGTCCAGGCTCTTGCCCTTTTCGCGGAGGGTCGCCTCGAGTTCGAAGGCCTGGTCGAAATAATCGACCAGCGCCGACTTCCCGCGCCCGGTAACGAAGATCAGCTCCTCAATCCCGGCTTCACGCGCCTCGTCAACCGCATATTGGATCAGCGGCCGGTCGACGATCGTGATCATCTCCTTGGGAATGCTCTTGGTGGCGGGAAGCAGGCGGGTGCCGAGGCCGGCGACTGGGAACACCGCCTTGCGTACGCGGGTAACCATTTGGAACTCAGTCTCCTGGCGGGGGCGGCGGAGTGACGGGCATGCCCGGCGCCGGTTGCGTTTGCGGCTGGTTCGAGGCCGGCGCAATTTCAGAGCCCGGCGGAAGCGACGGCGCACGGCCGCCGGTCGGCGGGGGAAGATCGAACGGGTCCTGCGGCCGCGGCTCGGAGCGCTTCACCAGCTCATCGACGCGGTCCGGCTTGGCGTAGGTGGGAATGGTCAGCAGTTCGTTCGGCGTCGGGGTCGTCTTCGCCATCAGCGGCTTGACCGGAAGCGATTCCCCTTGGCAGGCCTGAGATCCGCCTCCCTTCCGCAACCGTTCAACGCGAGAGCCGCCGCAAGCGAGATGACGCGGGTCAACTTCATGGGCTCCGACTAGCCGTTCGCCGGCGCTTAGGCTAGCGGCGAGCCCATGCGTTTTCTTCTGATTGCCAGCGCCGGCCTCGCGCTCGTCTCCTGCAACAAGGCTCAACAACCCACGGAAAACCAGCAAGCATCGGCGGTGCCGGGCGAGCCAACAAGGGGCATCGACCGTACCCATAAAGGGGGCACCATTCCCGACCTGAAGATCCTCGATGCGAGTGGGCACGCAACGGAATTCAGATATTTGAGCGACGGCCGGCCGATGCTGGTGAACCTCTGGGCAAGCTGGTGCGCACCCTGCGTCAAGGAACTGCCGACACTTCAGAAGTTGCGCGATCAGCACAGCGGCAAGCTTATCGTGCTTCCAATCGACCAAGATGATTCGCCGCAGAAATCGGTCGAGGCGTTTCTCAACAAACACGGTCTCGACTTCGTCGCGTATCAGGATCCGAAGATGAAAATCGCCGGTGCGCTCGGCGCAGAGGTCCTCCCGACGTCGATCCTGTTCGACTCGAACGGCAAGGAGGTCTGGCGCTACGTCGGCGACCAGGACTGGACTAGCCCTGCTGCGGCGAAACTTCTGGCCGAAGGCGGCGTCGGGAAAGGCTCGTAAGCAGCCGGCCATCGATCGCTGCAAAGCCGAGCGCGATCAGCGCCAAGCCCGCAAAATCCTGCGGCGCCAGAGTCTCACCTAGGAACAGACTTCCGAGCAGGATCGCGACCGGCGGGACGAGCAGGGTGACGAGCAGCGCATTAGTCGCCCCGGCACGGTCGATCAGGCGAAAGTAAAGCACGTAACCAAGCGCGGTGCAGAACAGGGCGAGCGCCATGATCGCGGCGAGCGCGCTTACCGGCGGGATCGGATGGGTCCACGGCTTGTCGACGATCATCGACATCGGGAGCATGACCAGCGCTGCAGCAGTGAGTTGCCCGGTCGTGATGCTGAGCGGCGAAATGCCGAGCTGCTTGAAGCGTCGCGCCCAAACGGCGGCCAGCGCATAGCTCAGCGCCGCGACGACACAAGCGAGCTCGGCGAGCGCTCCGGTGCCGAGGCTCGACAGTAGCGACGGGCCGATCATCGTCGCGACGCCGCCGAAGCCGAGCAGCACTCCGGCAAGCTTGCGCGGGCTCATGCGCTCGTCCTTGGTGAGGAAGTGAGCGACGACAACGCCCCAGATCGGCGTGGTTGCGTTGAGGATCGAGGCGAGGCCGCTCGCGATGTGCGTCTGGCTCCATCCGAACAAGGTGAAGGGAAGTGCATTGTTCAGCAGCGCGAGTAGCAGGATCGAGCCCCAGACCTGCTTGGGCAGGCTGATGCGCTCGCCCCGGACTATAAGATAGGTCCACAGTCCAGCCGCGCCGATCGTCACTCGAAGCCAGACATAGGTGATCGGCGGGACATGGCGCACGGCGACGTCGATGAAGAGGAATGCACCTCCCCAGATAAGGGCGAGGAGGAGTAGCAGCAGCCAGTCGCGGCGGTTCATTTGCGAGCGAATCATGGCTAGTTCGTAGCCGTCGGAAAGCTTGGCGGCTTCCGCCTGCTTGCGGTCAAATGCGCTAGGGTCGGCGGGCTTCATGGCCCTACTGAGCTAGGGCTCGGAGCGCCCCGCGGCCAACAAATGCTGGAATCCGTCCTATAAGCTCAGCTTATCAATCTCTGAGCAACTCGTTGATGCTGGTCTTTGAGCGAGTGCGCTCGTCGACGCGCTTGACGATGACCGCGCACGCGAGCGACGGCCCGCCATCCTTCCCGGGCAACGCGCCGGGGACGACGACCGAATAAGCGGGCACGCGGCCGTAGTGAACCTCGCCCGTGGAGCGATCGACTATCTTCGTTGAGGCACCCAGGAACACGCCCATCGAGAGCACGCTTCCGCGCTCCACGACGACTCCTTCCGCCACTTCGGAGCGGGCGCCAACGAAGCAATCATCTTCGATGATTACAGGACCTGCCTGGAGCGGCTCGAGCACCCCGCCGATGCCGGCGCCGCCCGAAATGTGCACGTTTCTGCCGATCTGGGCGCAGCTTCCGACCGTTGCCCAAGTATCGACCATCGTCCCCTCGCCGACATGGGCGCCGATGTTAACGAAGCTCGGCATCAGCACTGCGCCCGGTGCGATAAATGCGCCGCGGCGGACGATCGCTCCGGGAACCGCCCGGAATGCGGCGGCGGCGAACTCCTTCTCTCCCCAGCCAGCGAATTTCGAAGGCACCTTGTCCCACCAGTGCGCGCCCCCCGGGCCGCCCGCGATCGCCTCCATCGAGTTGAGGCGGAACGAGAGCAGCACGGCTTTCTTCAGCCATTGATGGACGATCCAGCCCGCACTGCCGCGTTCGGCGATCCGTGCCTCGCCGCGATCGAGCGCTGCAATCGCGGCATCGACGGCGAGGCGTACCTCGCCACGCGTATCGGGCCCGATCTTGTCGCGCTTCTCCCACGCGCCGTCGATCACCGCCTGGAATTGATCATCCATCCCCATCCCCCAAGATCGATTGGAGCCAGTCGCTGACGTCGCTGATGCGCTCGTCGACCACCTTGCTGTCGAAATTGTGGTTGCCGCGTTCGGAGCCGTTGTCGACCCAAATCGTCGTCATGCCCAAGGCTTTGGCGGGCGCGAGGTTCTGGACCATGTCGTCCACGAGTAGCGCGTGCGGCGGATCGATCCCGAACCGTTCGCACAGCAGCTCGTAACCGTGCGGGTCGGGCTTGGGCCGATAGCTGCTGGCATGGATGTCGTGAAGATCGTCGAAATGCTCGCCCACTCCGATCTTCTCAAGTACTCGTCGAGCATAAGGTGCGTCGCCGTTCGTAAAGACGAAGCGGCGCCCTGGCAGCCGGTGAAGAAATCGCCCCAGCCTTTCGTCGCATTGCAGCCGTTCAAGCTCAATGTCATGAACATCGGCGAGAAATTGGTGGGGATCGACGCCATGCTCTTTCATGAGTCCGGCTAAGGTCGTGCCATATTCGTGGAAATGTGCCTTCTGAACGCGCTTCGCTTCTTGCGCGTCACAGTCGAGCAGCCGCTGGATATACGCGGCCATGCGCTCGTCGATCAGGTCGAAGAGCCCGGCGGAGGCGGGATAGAGGCAGTTATCGAGGTCGAAAATCCAGTCGCGGATATGGGCGAAGCGCTGGTCCATGGGCCTGGAGGCCCTAGAGAATTCAGTCGCTTAAGCAAATCGAAAGGATTCTGTAACCATAAAAGAAGTCGGGAAGCCGTGCGTTTTCAACGGCTTGAGCGGAGGTGGGGATGACTAAGCGGCTGTTCGGCTCGACCGCGTGCGCGGTGGTGCTGGCGTTCAGCGTTTCCGCATGTGGCGGAGGCGGTGGAGGAGGAGTGGCGCCGATTGCGCCAGCCCCGAGCACACCTACGCCAAGCCCGACGCCGACTCCCACGCCGACGCCGACGCCGACACCAACGCCCACCCCGACACCGACGCCTACGCCCGGCGTCAACTACGACACCGCTGAATATGAAGCGTCGGGCTATTCCGTCGCAGCCGACGCCATTGCCGCCTACAACGCGGGCGCGACCGGGGCCGGAATCAAGATCGGAATCGTCGATAGTGGAATTAATCCGTCCCTCTCCGAGTTCGCTGGGCGAATCGATCCGGCGAGTGGCGATGTGGTTGCCGATCGCGGTGTGAGCGATGACGGTGGCCACGGCACCGCCGTGAGCGCTGTTGCTGCGGCGGCGCGGAACAACCAGAATACGATGGGAGTCGCCTTCAACGCGACGATCGTCAGCGAGCGCGCCGACAGCGTAGGAAGCTGCGCGTCGAAGGACGGATGCAGCTTCTTCGATGACGGCATTGCAGCGGGAATCGACGCCGCCCGGCTCGCGGGCGCCAAGGTCATCAACCTCTCCATGGGTGGTTCGACGCCGGGAACCGTGTTGCTGGCGGCAATGCAGCGCGCCGTGAATGCGGGGATCGTACTCGTCATTTCGGCCGGCAACGACGCTACGTCCGATCCGGACCCGTTCGCTTTGACACCTGCTCAGCAATTTACCGGCTCTGTGATCATTGCCGGCTCGATCGGAGGGCCGTCCGGAACCAACGTCATTTCCAGCTTCTCGGACAAGGCCGGGATTGGCGCCAACTATTACCTGATGGCCCTCGGCTACAACGACGAGGCTCCAGACAATACGGGTACGGAGTTCATGTGGTCCGGAACCAGTTTCTCCGCGCCGACGATCAGCGGCGCGGTGGCGCTGATGGCGCAGGCATTTCCGAACCTCACCGGCAAGCAGATCGTGCAGATCCTGTTCGACAGTGCCGACGACCTCGGTGCCGCGGGTGTTGACGACATCTACGGGCACGGTGCGCTGAATATCGCGCGCGCTTTCCAGCCGCAGGGCCAGATGTCGATGGCCGACAGCAAGACTCCGGTCAGCGGTACGAACGGTGATCTGCCGGGGCCGGCGGGTGACGCCGCGACGACCGAGTCGATGGGAGCGATCATCCTCGATGGCTACAACCGCGCTTATGTGATGAACCTCGCCAAGACGCTTCGCACGGCACAGGTCGATCATCCCTTGTCGCGCTCGCTTCAGAACGGCGTCAAGGTGGCCGGCAGCAGTGCGGGACCACTCGACATCGCGATGGCGGTGCGTGAGCGCCACGACCTCTCGCAGGGCTTCGAGCTGGACCGGATGAACATCGGGCCAGAGGACCACCGCAAGGCGACGCTGGTCGCCGGCTCTGCAGTCGCGCGCATCGACGAGAAAACGGCGGTCGCGTTCGGATTCGCGGACGGCGCGAAGGCCATGGAACGGCGGCTCAACAATGTCGCAGAGGGCAGCTTCCTCGTCGCCAACGATATCGCCGGAAGCCCGGGCTTCCTCGCCCAACACAACGGCAGCATCGGCGTCCGGCATCAGTTCGGAAGCACTGGTGTGACCATCTCGGGAGAGAGCGGGAACGTGTGGCAGGAGCTCCGTACGACCGCTACCGGTTCGCCCTACAATCTGACCACGGTGGCCGTGGATCGTCATTTCGGCCCGAGCTGGCTGCAGTTCGGGCTTAGCCGTCTCGACGAGAAGCAAACTCTGCTGGGCGGCCGAATGAGCAACGCGCTAGGCGGTGGAGGCGCTTCTACCCTGTTCTTCGACGGCGAGGCACGACACGACTTCGGTCGCGGCTGGAGTGCGACCCTGACTGCGCGGCGCGGGTGGACCAGCTTCTCTGGCGGCAAGTTCGCGACCGACGCCTATGCATTCGACGTCGCCAAGGTCGGGCTGCTTGGAACGAACGACAGGCTGGGCCTGAGGATCGCGCAGCCGCTTCGGATCGAGCATGGCGGCTTCGCGATGTGGCTGCCGACGTCCTACGATTATTCGACCGAGACGGCGACCGACACGCTAACGACCATGTCGCTGCGGCCGAGCGGGCGCGAGGTCGACGGTGAGCTCAGCTACGGCCGAACCGCGCTTGACGGTAATGCCTGGCTCGGAACCAATCTCTTCTACCGGCGCGACCCGGGCCACATCGCCAACTCGCCCGACGAAATGGGCGCTGCGCTCCGCTTCAGCCTGGACTTCTAGCTTTTCGCTTGGGGAGGGGCGGGCGGCGGGGCTAAGCGCTCCGCCGCCTGAAACGCGGCACGAGCATGCCCACGCCAGAGCGGTAACGCCGATATTCGTCGCCGAACACTCCGGTGAGATCATGCTCTTCGTAGCGGATCGCCACGAGCATGTAGATCGACAGTGCAAGCGCAAGCAGCAGGTGGCCGACCGTCATGTGCGGAGTCGCCCAGAAGGCCAGGAAGAAGCCGGCGTAAAGCGGATGCGCGACCCAGCGGTAGAAGAATGGCTGACGGAGCTCGGGCTTTTCCACCTCTCGTCCTTCCAGGTTGAGCCACGCTTGCTGAAGTCCGAACAGTTCGAAATGGTTGATGAGGAAGGTGCTGACCAGCACGATCCCGAAGCCGCCCCAGAACATCGCCCACAAGAGAATCGAGAGCCAGCCAAGGTTGGGTGAGACCATCCACACGGTCCGGTCGATGGGCTTCCAGAACCAGAAGAGGATGAGCAGCGCGATGCTTGCCAAGAGCACGTAGACGCTGCGCTCGATCGCCAGGCGGAACCACGCGAATCCACGAGCGCTTGAAGGCCGGACGCGCCATGATGCTGTGCTGGAGCCCGAACAGGCAGATGAGCACCAGGTCGACCACGGCGGCCGCCATGGGGGCAAGTGAGGAGGGTGGAGAATCGACTGTCTGCGGCACCGGCAGGTCGCCGACGAAGGCGATCAAATAAAGAAAAGTCGCGAAGAAGACGGCGTAACAGATTATCGCGAAAATCAGGCTGAGCGTGCGTGACATGTCAATTCCCCTTCCCCGCTTGGGCCGTAAGCTAGCGTCGGTTCGAGTTCCGATACTCACTCATGGTCATCGGCGCCGGGCATGTGTCGATCCGGCGGTCGACGGCCATGTAGGTCTGCGCAGGCGGAAGCTTTGAAAGCGGGATCGCGTGCGGAGGCCGGGTTCCCATTTTCCGCGCGAGCGACATGGCCGTCTCGGGGCACAGCGGCCCCTGCGGCGTAGGGTTGAAAATCGGTGTGTCCAGGGCGGGCTGCGCGGATGCCGCAGCAGCGAGCAAGGCGATCGAGAAGACGAGCATCGCCACTCTCCTTTGCGCCCGCCGATTTACCACTGTTGGACCGAGCGGTGAAGCTTTCCCCAAGTCTTTCCCAATCAGTATTGACCGGGGTAAATTCTAACTCGTTGGCGGCTCTTCGTCGGCGAAGAACTTTCCCTGCTCGAAGATGTCGGCGATGAAGTGTTCGCCGCCCTCGGCATTGCGAATGCGCTGGAGTAGCTGGATCGTCTTGAGCGCCGGCCCCAGGAAGCGCCACGTCACACCGGCCCCGAACCTGCAACTATCGAACAGCGGATGCTCGCCACCGCGATACACGAGCTGAGCTGCACCGAAGCCGCAATTGGTGAAGGTCGTGCCATCGGTCTCGACCATCGCTCCGCCGCTAAACTCGCGGCCGGTGACCTGCTCCACTCTGTCCTCCTACGTCAGCGGCTTGCCGAATATGACGAGCCGCTCGGTTTCCCCGAAGCCGCTCGCCCGATGCCATTCATGGCTCGCCTCATTGTTGAGGCGGGCGTCGGAGCCAAGCCAATCGAGACCCTGATCGCGCGCCCACTGCTCGACATGGCCAAGCAGCGCCTTCGCAATTCCGTTGCCGCGATGCTCGGGAGCGATCCATAAATCCTCGACATAAGCAGCGCGCAGGTTCGGCGCTCCTTCGGCATAGTTGCGGATGCGCGCATCGATCATTCCGATCGGCTCGCCTGCATCGGAGAAGGCGAGAAAACCGACATAAGGTTCCGGCAGGCATGTGAACCGCGCTAGCTCGCGTTCGAACTCTACGGTGGAAAGATCGGTGTGAAGCTGCGCCAGCATTGCCGCCCAGACAGGATGGTCGGCGTCGGTCGCGCCGCGGATGATCAAACGGTGAAGCTCTCGCCGCAGCCGCAGGCGCCCTTGGCGTTCGGGTTATCGAACACGAAACCAGCCGCGAAGTCATCCTCGCGCCAATCCATCGTTGAGCCGATCAGGTAGAGCACGCTCGCACCGTCGACGTAGAAGGTGCCGGCCGGAGTTTCGACCTTCTCGTCGAAAGGCTTCTCCTCGGTCACGTAATCGACCGAATAAGCGAGTCCCGAACAACCGCGGCGGGGCGTCGAAAGCTTGACTCCGATCGCGCCTTCGGGAGCGCGCGCCATCAGCTCGGCGATGCGGGCTTCCGCAGCCGGAGTCAGGATGATTGCCGCGGGACGCGCGCGCAGTCTGGTTTCCTTGTTCACAACATTCCCAATTCTAATCTCGCCTCGTCGCTCATCTTCGATGGGTCCCATGGCGGATCCCAGACGAGGTTCACGACTGCATCGCGAATTCCGGGCACCGAAAGGACGCGCAGCTCGACTTCGTTCGGAAGCAATTCCGCAACGGGGCAGTGCGGCGTCGTCAGGGTCATGGTGATCGTCGCGTCGCCGTCCTCGCTGATCTCGACATTGTAGATCAGCCCGAGCTCGTAAATGTCGACGGGAATCTCAGGATCGTAGATCGATTTCAACGTGTCGACGACGGCGGCCTGAAGATCGCTTCCCGCGCCGCCCTTCGGTTCATCCTCTTTGTCGCCGCTGATGAAGCCGGCGAGATAATCGCGCTTGCGCTCGAACTCGGGAGTTACGCGGGCGCGCGGCGGCGGGGTGACCGCGTCGACTTCCTCAGTCTCGATCTTCCGTTCCTCGTTCACGCGAACACCCGTTTGACCTGTCCGATACCGCGCAGCAGCGCTTCGATGTCCGAGCTGTCGCTGTGCGCCGCGAAGCTCGCGCGCGCCGTCGCCTCCACTCCGAGCCAGCGCATCAGCGGCTGCGCGCAATGATGGCCGGCGCGGACGGCGACGCCCGCATCGTCCAATATGGTGGCGGTGTCGTGCGGATGCACCCCGTCGACGTTGAAGCTGACGATTCCGGCAAAATCCTCGGGACCGTAGATCATCACTCCCGGAACGGAGCGAAGCGCTTCACGAGTCTCCGCGACCAGCGCGCATTCATGCGCATGGATCGCATCGAGCGAGAGCTGTTCGACCCAGTCCACAGCGGCGTGCAATCCAACCGCGCCAACGATGTGCGGCGTCCCCGCTTCGAACCGGGCCGGGGGATCGAGGAACGTCGTCTCTTCAAACGTGACCTTCTCGATCATTGCTCCGCCTCCTTGCCAAGGCGGCATCGTCGCGAGGAGTTCCGCTCGGCCCCACAGCGCGCCAATTCCAGTCGGGCCGTAAAGCTTGTGTGCGGAGAAGGCGTAGAAGTCGGCGCCAATCGCAGCGACATCAACGGACAAGCGCGGGACTGCCTGGCACCCGTCGAGAAAAAGCAGCGCGCCTTTGCGGTGTGCGATTTGCCCTGCGCGCTTCGCGTCGAGAATCGAGCCGAGCACGTTCGACACATGCGCGAATGCGACGACTCGATGCTCTTCGCTCAGCATCTTCTCGGCTGCGTCGAGGTCGATCTGTCCGTCAGTAGTCAGGGGAACCAGTCGATCTCGAAGCCCGCGAGCTGCCACGGAACGATGTTGCTGTGATGCTCGAGCTGCGACAGCAGCACTCGGTTGCGGCCGTTCTTCGGCAGGCTTCGCGCGACAAGGTTGACCGCTTCCGTCGCGCCGCGCGTGAAGATGAGCTCGTTCGGCTGTCCGCCGATCAGGTTCGACGCCGCCGCGCGCGAACGTTCATAGGCGTCCGTCATCGTGGCCGAGCGTTCGTACACGCCGCGATGCACCGTCGCATAATCGTGCGAGTAAGCCTGCGTGATCGCGTCGATAACTGCCTGCGGTTTCTGCGCGGTCGCCGCGCTGTCGAGATAGTGCCAGTTCCTGATGGCCGGGAACTGGTCGCGGACGTTAAGTGCGGAGTTGATTCGGGTGGGCGCGTTCACACGACCCTCCGTAAGGCTTGGCTCGCGGCTTCGCGGATCACTCCGCCCTCCTTCGCGCCGTCCCACAGGCCCATGACAAAGCCTTCGAGCAGCAGCGCCCGCGCACTCGCCGGGTCGAGGCCGCGGCTTTCGGCGTAGAACAATTGCATCGCGTCGAGCTCGCCGACTGTCGCACCATGCGCGCACTTCACGTCGTCGGCGAAGATCTCCAGCTCCGGCTTGCAGTTCGCGGTAGCACCGCGGTCGAGGAGCAGGGCCTTGACCGATTGCTCGGCGTCGGTCTGCTGCGCGCCGCGGGCCACCTCGACCTTGCCGAGGTACGAGCCGACCGCCTTGCCGTTGAGCACGCTGCGGATCGTCTGCCGGCTGCGGCCGCCAACGCCGATGTGCTTGACGTTGGTGACGATCTCGTTGGTCGAAACGCCGGTGCCAATGTTCGCGCCGAACAGCTCGAACTCGGCATCTTCCGCGAGGCTCACCTCGAGCTCGGTCCGCCCATATTCGGCAGCGGCGCTGAGCACGAAGATGCGCGCCCGAGCGCCTTTATCGAGCGCGATCTGCATGCGGCGCACAAGCACATCATCGTCGCCCGACAGCCACATCGTCTCGAATGTCTCGCCGGGCCCGACGGTGAGCGTCAGCGGTTCGGCGAACTGCTGCCAGAGCGGTCGCAACGCGTCGAGATCGGCGTAGCGCCATTCCTCTTGGCGGTGCGTGGGGAAGGGAGCGGTCATGCGCGCTTCTTCATCAGCCGACGCAGCATCTTGTCTCGCTGCTTCTGCCGTTCCGGGGCCATCAGGCCGTATAGCGCATCGAGGGCAAGAGCTGCGGCGGCGGCGACGGTGATGATCTTGCCGGTGTTCCCGGTGTCAAAGAACTGGCTGAGCGCGAGGTCCGCGATGACGACAATGCCAATCAGCATGACCAGGAGCGCCGTGTCCGCGACCGCGCGACCTGGCGTGCCGCGAATTCCGTAGATAACGAACATGAACACCATGCAGCCGAGAATGAGGAGGGTGGTGGTCACGCCGCCGCCTCCGCATAGCCCGTGCTCTCGAGCTCGCGCGCAAGCTCGATGTTGCCCGAGCGCGTGATCCTTCCGGCTTGCAGCACATGCACCTGGTCCGGCCGCACATGCTCGAGCAGCCGCTCATAGTGCGTGATCAACAGCACGCCCTTGTCGGGGCCGCGCATGATCCGGTTTATGCCTTCGCCGACGATCCTAAGCGCGTCGATGTCGAGCCCGCTGTCGGTCTCGTCGAGCACCGCGAACTTCGGCTCGAGGATGCCCATCTGGACCATCTCGGCGCGCTTCTTCTCGCCGCCGGAAAAGCCGACGTTGACCGGGCGCTTCAGCATCTCGGCGTCCATATCGAGCAGCTTCGCCTGCCCGCGTGCAAGCTTGATGAAGTCGCCCGCCGACAATTCCGAAGCGCCGTTCGAACGGCGCTTCGAATTGAGACTCTCGCGAAGGAACTGGAGATAGGAGATTCCGGGGATCTCGACCGGGTACTGGAAGCCGAGGAAGAGGCCGGCCGCGGCGCGCTCATGCGGCTCCATCGCGAGCAAATCCTCGCCAAGGAACGTCGCGCTGCCCTCGGTTACTTCGTAGCCCGGACGTCCCGAAAGCACGTACGCCAGCGTCGACTTCCCCGAGCCGTTGGGCCCCATGATCGCATGCACTTCGCCCGCGGGTACGTTCAGCGACACGCCGTTGAGGATCGGCTTGTCGGCGACTGTCGCGTGGAGGTTCGAGATGTCGAGCATCAGCGCGCCTTCTCGTTGCCGCCGCCGGCGGGGCAGTTCAGCAGAAAATAATGGCGCATCGAATCCATCGCGTCCTCGCGAATGCCTTCGAGCATGCGCTTGTCGTTGAGCGCCTTCTGCCGATCGTCGAGCGCGGCCTGCTGAAGGTCGAGCTGCTTCTCGCTGTCCTTGCGGTCCGCGGCCTTCATATCCGCGGCTTCTCGAAGCGTCCGCCGCTGGTCCGACAAAGCGAGCCGATCGTTCACGATCCCCTCCTGCTCGTGATAGGCATCGAGCAGGAAGCCGCTGCGCCGCGCAGCCTCGCCCGCGAACATCGGGTTCACCGCAGCACGGTCGCAATGCGCGACCGCCTGATCGAGCGCGTCGAGATCGGCAGACGCCGCAGCAAGAAACAACAACGGCATCATTGGGCGGATACTCCGTTCAGGATCGGCTTGTCGGCGACGGTCGCGTGAAGGTCAGTGATTTCGGGCATTTTGCTGAACCTCCAACGCAAAGCAGGAGTAAGTGAGTCTGAGCTTGCTCATCCCACGCTCCCCTCCAGACTAATTCCCAGCAGCTTCTGCGCCTCGACCGCAAACTCCATCGGCAACTGCTTTAGCACCTCGCGGGCGAAGCCGTTGACGATCAGTGCGACCGCCGCTTCCTGGTCGAGCCCGCGGCTCATTGCGTAGAAGAGCTGGTCCTCGCTGATTTTGGACGTTGTCGCTTCATGCTCGATCGTCGCGGTCGGGTTCTTGACCTCGATGTAAGGAACGGTGTGCGCTCCGCACTCGCTGCCGAGGAGCAGGGAATCGCACTGGGTGAAGTTGCGGACGTTCTCGGCGCGCGGAAGCACGCGCACCAGACCGCGATAGGTGTTGTTCGAGCGGCCCGCGCTGATGCCCTTGGAGACGATGGTCGAACGCGTGTTGGCGCCGATGTGGATCATCTTTGTGCCGGTGTCCGCCTGCTGGCGGTTGTTGGTCAGCGCGACCGAATAGAATTCGCCGACGCTGCCATCGCCCTTCAGGATGCAGCTCGGATATTTCCAGGTGATCGCGCTTCCGGTCTCGACCTGGGTCCAGCTGACCTTCGAGCGGTCGCCCGAACAGAGCGCGCGCTTGGTGACGAAATTGAAGATCCCGCCGCGGCCTTCCTTGTCGCCCGGATACCAGTTCTGGACGGTGGAGTATTTCACCTCCGAGTCCTCGTGGGCGAAGATCTCAACCACTGCGGCGTGGAGCTGGTTTTCGTCGCGCATCGGCGCGGTGCAGCCTTCGAGGTAGGAGACGTAGGCGCCCTTGTCGGCGACGATCAGGGTGCGCTCGAACTGGCCGGTGTTCTCGGCATTGATTCGGAAATAGGTCGATAGCTCCATCGGGCAGCGCACGCCCTCGGGCACGTAGACGAAGGTGCCGTCGCTAAAGACCGCGCTGTTGAGGCAGGCAAAGTAATTGTCGCGCTGCGGAACGACGCTGCCGAGATATTTCTTCACCAGCTCCGGATGCTCGCGGATCGCCTCAGAGATGGACAGGAAGATGACGCCGGCCTTCTTCAGCTCCTCGCGGAAGGTGGTGGCGACGCTGACGCTGTCGAAGACGGCATCGACCGCGACCTTGGCCGCGCCTTCGACCCCGGCGAGCACCTTCTGCTCCTCGATCGGGATTCCGAGCTTCTCGTAGGTGCGGCGGATTTCCGGATCGAGCTCGTCCAGCGAGGCGAGCTTCGGCTTCGCCTTGGGCGCCGCGTAATAATAAGCGTCCTGGTAATCGATCTCGGGAATGTCGAGCTTGGCCCAGCTGACCTCCTCCATCTCGAGCCAAGTGCGATAGGCCTTCAGTCGCCAGTCGAGCATCCACTCGGGCTCACCCTTCTTCCCCGAGATGAACCGGACCGTGTCTTCATTGAGGCCCTTCGGCGCGAACTCCTGCTCGACGTCGGAGACGAAGCCCCATTCGTAGTCCTGGGCGATCTTTTCCTTGAGCTCGCGGTTCTTGACGGTTTCGTTCATTGCGCGAGCTCCGTCAGGCGGACCGCACCCAGCGCTCCGCGAACGGCCCTGCCGACGACGCCGATGTGCGGCTTCACCCGGCAATGCGCGTCGAGAATGCATTCGTGATTGTTCGAGTCCGAGCACATTGTGAGCGCGATCGGGCCTTCGACCGCCTCCACGATATCGGCGAGGCTGATCTCCTGCGCCGACCTTGTCAGTGCGAAGCCGCCGCCCGCGCCACGAACGCTCGACAGCAGCCCGCACGCCGCAAGCTGGCCCATCAGCTTCTGAGCCGTCGGCAGAGGCACGCCCGTCTCGGACGCAAGCTCGGTGGCGCTCAGGCGCGCGCCAGCAGGCCGGCGGGCGGCGGCGGTCATCAGAACGACCGCATAATCGGCAAGGTGGCTCAGGCGCACTGTCTATCCAAACACAATTCGGACTGTTCCGCTCCGATTTAGGAGGTTTCGCTCTGAAACTCAACCACTCGGCATGACGAGCCTCACTTCGCATGCCATAGCCGCTCTGTGCGCTTCTATCCGCTCATCCGCCCGATGTTGTTCCAGTTCGATGCCGAAAAGGCGCATCGCGCGAGCGTCGCGTTGCTCCGACTTCGAACCGGCACAGGATTTACGCCGGAGCTTCCATACACGCCCACGCTCGAAACTCGGATCGCTGGACTGACCTTCCTCAATCCGATCGGCCTCGCGGCAGGCTTCGACAAGGACGCGGAGGTCTTCGAGCCGATGTTGTCGCTCGGATTCGGGTTCGTCGAAGTCGGAAGCCTAACGCCGCGCCCTCAGCCGGGGAATCCGCAGCCGCGCCTTTTTCGTCTCGCCGAAGATCAGGCTGTTATCAACCGGATGGGCTTCAACAATCGCGGCCAGGTCGATGCCTTGGCGAGGCTGTCGAAGCGTTATCGGACGCGTGGGCTGGTTGGGGTCAACGTCGGTGCGAACAAGGACAGCGCCGACCGGATCGCGGACTATGTCGAAGGCGTGCGCAGGATGAGCCCTGTCGCCGACTATCTCACGATCAACATCAGCTCTCCGAATACACCGGGTCTCCGGCAGCTGCAGGACGAAGGCGCACTGAGGGCGCTGCTTTCCGCCGTCGAGGAAGTACGCGGTCCCAACGGTCCGCCGATCTTCCTCAAGGTCGCGCCGGACCTTGGCGAGGGAGAGGCCGACCAGATCGTCCGCGTCGCCATCCGGCACAAGATCGACGCGATCATCGTATCGAACACCACGCTCTCGCGGCCGCCCCTGAAGTCCAAATGGCGCGAGGAAGCAGGAGGTCTCTCAGGCAAGCCGTTGAAAGCGCTGGCGTTGAAGGCGCTTCGTGAATTCCGCTCTGCGTCCGGCGGCGAAATCCCGTTGATCGGTGTCGGTGGGATCGAGAATGCCGATGACGCCTGGGAGCGCATTCGCGCAGGTGCGAGCCTGATCCAGCTCTATTCCGCGATGGTCTTCGAAGGACCGGGCATCGCTCGCCGTATCGCTCGAGGACTTGCGGATCGGCTGAAACGCGAGGGCTTCGCCAACATTGCCGAGGCAGTCGGGACCGAGTAGCGCCCCCCAAATGCGCCTGCGTCA
>CAVTYB010000013.1:0-490460 GCA_963738825.1 uncultured Alphaproteobacteria bacterium
TGCATTTCGCCAATATCCGCAGTGGTCGGGACCTTGCCGGTGCCGATCGCCCATACGGGCTCGTATGCGATCGCCAGTTCCCGCTCGGGTAGAAGGCGGTCCGGAAGTGACCTGTCGAGTTGAGTGAGGACGGTGTCGACCGCTTCGCCCCGCTCGCGCACCTCAAGGATTTCGCCGACACAGAGGATCACGTTCAAGCCGCCCGAGAGCGCAGCTTCAGCCTTGGCTTTCACATCTTTGTCGCTCTCGCGCTGAGCCTGCCGCCGCTCGGAATGGCCGACGATCGTCAAACTTGCGCCGGCATCGAGCAGCATTTGCGCCGAAGTGCAGCCGGTATGCGCGCCCCTTCGGCATGATGGATGTCCTGCCCGCCGATAGCGAAGCCGGAACGGCTCGCGCCGCGCGCTCGATCAGAGATCGCTGGAACGCACAAGGCGACGTCGACTCGCGGGTAAGCGCGTGAAGCATCGGCGATCGCCTGGATTTCGTCGATGTCCCCGGACAGACCATGCATCTTCCAGTTTCCGGCAACGAGTTTTCTCAATGCCATTCCCCTCCCCCTCGCGTTGTCAGCGGCGCCGTAGCGGCGCGCCTTGATGCATGCAAGGCTCGCCCCTAAAGCGGCGGATCAACTTCCATCCGCACTTTGGGAACCCGATGCTCTCCTTACTTCCGACGCTGCAGAAATCCAAGATCGGCACGGGATCGTCGCCGCCTTCGTCATCGCTGATTCTCACCGGCTTCGCGCTCGCCGACCTGTCAATTTCGGCACGGGCAATCTCGGCTTCGGGATCAGCAGCTCAACGCTGGCGAAGGTCGGCAGCGAGCAGGTGACCGAGCAGGAAATCAGCGATGCGATGCAGCGCCGCCTGCAGCAACCCGCGGCAGCAACAGCCCGAATGCCGACTACGCAACCATCATCGGCGATTTCAATACCGTGCTCGACGCATTGATCGAGGACAAGGCGCTCGTTGCATTCGCGCGACAAGATACGCTTCCCGCTCTCGAAGCGCCTGATCGACGCTGAGATCGCGCAGATTCCGTCAAACCAAGGGCTGAACGGGCAATTCAGCGAGCAGGCGTACCAGGCAGTTTCTCGCTCAGCAGCGGCTAACCGACGCCGCAGGTTCGCGAGGTCCTCGCCGGCGGGCTGCTTCAACGTCTCCTGCTGACGCCAGTGGCTGACAAATGCACGCGTTCCACTGGGCATGGCGACGCCTTACGCCGCGATGCTGCTCGAGGAGCGTGAAGGTGAAGGCTGCGGCTCATTCCGCTCGAGGCGTTCAAGGCCGGACTGAAGCCGACCGATGCCGAGCTGCAGCAATATTACGCGGCCAACCGCGGTCCGCTATATGGTGCCGGAGCAGCGCGTCCTGCGAATTGCGCAGCATCGGCCCGGACCAGGTCTCGAGCATCCGCGCGTCCGATCAGGAGATCGCGGCATATTACAACCAGCACAAGGCCGACTATGCACCAAAGGAGACGCGCGACATCAGCCAGGTCGTGGTCCAGGACCAGGCGACTGCGAACGCGATCGCGCGCGAGCCAAAGGCGGCGCGACGATTGCCGCCGCTGCCGCGCCCGCGGGCGCCAATGCCGCGGTCACCGCGCTCAAGGACCAAACTCGCAACGCCTATGCGGGCGTGGCCGGCGCAAGGCCGCTGCGGGCGGTCTTCGCAGCGCCCTCAGGAGCGGTCGTCGGGCCGGTGCAAGTCGAAATTTGGCTGGGCCGTCGCGAAGGTCGATTCGGTCAAGACGGTCGGCGGCAAGACGCTCGACCAGGCAAGGCTGAAATTGCCGCGAAGATCAACGCCGACAAGCGCAAGGGGGCGATCGAGGACATCGTCGACAAGGTCCAGAACGCGATCGACAACGGCAGCAACTTCGCGGAGGCGGCCGCGCAGGCGAAGCTACCGGTCACGACGCACGCCGCTGATCATCGCAAACGGCAGCGTCGCGCGCCGATCCGAATTTCAAGCTGCCGCCGGAACTCGCGCCGGCGCTGAAGACAGGCTTCGACCTCGAGCCCAACGATCCGCCCGAGATCGTCACGCTGCCGAACGATGCAGGGTTACGCAATGGTGTCGCCGGGACAGGTTGTACCGGCGGCTCCGGCCCACTTGCAGAGCATCCACGACCAGGTCGCGAAGGACTGGATCGACCAGCAGGCGACTGCGACCGCGCCCGCAGCTGCGGCGGCAGCAGATTGAAGCACAAGGTCGAGCACGGAACGTACCCCTCGCCGAGGCGATGAAGGCGAGTCGGCGTCAGCCTTCCGCCGCCCCGCCCGATCTGCGGCGCGCGGATCCAGATGAGCGACCGCAGGGCAACCGTACCCCGCCGCTGAAGATGCTGTTCAGGCATCGGCGCGGGCAAAAGCCGAATGGCCCCGAATCCGCAGGGCGGAGGCTATTTCATCGTCAAGGTCGACAAGATCACGCCGGGCAACGCCATGGCGCAGCCCGCCTGATCGGCCAGATGCAAAACGAGCTGCAGCAGGCCATCGCACAAGATTACGCGCAGGAGTTCCTCGCGCGATCGAAAGCGAGACATCGAAGGCCAAGCGCAACGAGCGCGCAATTCAATCCTTCGGTCACGGCATGGTCAGCAGCGGCGGCTGATCGCATGGCTTGACGTCACCGCGTTCGTTGCTTAAAAGTTCTCCGTTCGTTCCATCCGGGGGAGTGACTGGCCAATGCTCACCGTCAAACAACGGGAATTACTGATCTTCATCGACGACCGGCTGAAGGAGAGCGGGGTCAGCCCCAGCTTCGACGAGATGCGCGAAGCGCTGGACCTCAAGTCCAAGTCGGGCGTCCACCGCCTGATCTCCGCTTTGGAAGAGCGCGGTTTCATCCGCCGCCTCCCCAACCGCGCCCGGGCGCTCGAAGTCGTGAAGCTGCCAGAGACGAAGGCTCGAGGCCGGCGACCTCGACGCCTATCCGGCCTGCTGTCGCCGCCGAACGACACGATGGAGATTCCGCTCCACGGTCGAATCGCCGCCGGCACGCCGATCGAGGCGCTGCAGGGCACCGAAAGCTTCGCCGTTCCTGCCGCCCTGCTCGGCCCCGGTGAGCATTATGCGCTTGAGGTTTCAGGCGATTCGATGGTTGATGAAGGCATTCTCGACGGCGATTTCGCGCTGATCCGGAAAGTGGATACGGCCCGCGACGGCGAGATCGTGGTCGCGCTGATCGACAACGAGGAAGCGACGCTGAAGACTTATCGGCGTGAGGGGCGGATGGTCAGGCTGGACCCCGCGAACAGTCGCTACGAGCCTCAGCGCTACGAAGAGAATCGAGTCCGCATCCAGGGGCGCCTCGCCGGGCTCATCCGGCGATACTAGGCTCGCTTAACCTGCCTTAGCGACCTGACCTCGAGCTGTTCTCGAGGATGAGGGCGGCGACGATTCCCGAAGAGCTGTACACGCATATTCCTCGACCATGCCATGAGCGCGAAAAAAGCAAGAAGATCGGAACCGTCTGCCAAGGGAATTGCCAAGCAGTTCGGCAACCGGCGCCCGCCTGCCGGTGAGGCAGAGGAACGCCTTCCACAGGGCCGGCTTATCGAGCCCGAACCCAGGCTGCAATCCCCGTCCCGAGGCCGATGAACAACCATGGCGGAAGCTGGGCGTGCTCCGCCTTGAGGAGCTTTTCTACGCCCCCGGAGTCGCGGAATTCCGAGCCTTCCAATAGCTCCGAGCACGCTGTGGAAGAGGCGCTTTCCCTATGTTAGGGGCGCTCGTTCATTGCATTGCAGCATACAAAGAAGAGGAAAGCGCGCCTTAGCGCAAGCATGAGTTCACGTCCCATCGTCACCCGCTTCGCTCCCTCGCCCACCGGCTTCCTTCATATCGGTGGGGCGCGGACTGCGCTGTTCAACTGGCTCTACGCGCGCCACCACGGCGGCAAGTTCCTCCTGAGGATCGAGGATACCGACAAGGCCCGCTCCACCAAGGAGGCGATCGATGCGATCCTCGACGGAATGCATTGGCTCGGCCTCGATTGGGACGGCCACGAATATTACCAGTCGCAGTTCTGGTCCCGCCACGCCGAGATCGCACATCGGATGCTCGACCGCGGCCAGGCATATCGCTGCTACATGACGCCGGAGGAACTCGCGGACCAGCGCGAGGCGGCGCAGCGCGAGCGTCGACCGTTCCGGATTGAGAGCCCGTGGCGCGAGGTGACCGAGGAACAGGGTGACAAGCCGTTCGTCATCCGCCTCAGGGCCCCGCGCGACGGCGAAACGGTGGTCGAAGACCAGGTTCAGGGCCGGGTCGTCGTCCAGAATAGCGAAATCGACGATTTCGTGCTGCTGCGCTCCGACGGAAGCCCGACCTATATGCTTGCCGTCGTGGTCGACGATCACGACATGGGCGTCACTGACGTGATCCGCGGCGACGACCATCTCAACAACGCCTTCCGCCAGCTGGCGATCATTCGCGCGATGGGCTGGCCCGAACCAACTTACGCCCATGTGCCGCTAATCCACGGTCCGGACGGCGCCAAGCTCAGCAAGCGGCATGGTGCTCTGGGCGTCGACGCTTACCGTGACGAGCTGGGCATGCTTCCGGAGGCGGTCGACAATTACCTGCTTCGGCTCGGCTGGGGCCATGGTGACGACGAGATCATCAGCCGCGAGCAGGCAATCGAATGGTTCGACCTCGCCCACGTCGGCAAGTCGCCGTCGCGCTTCGACCTCAAGAAACTCGAGAATTTGAACGGCCATTACATCCACGAGGCCGACGACGAGCGCCTCGCGGAGCTTGTCGCAGCGAGGCTCGGCCTTTCAGCCGATCAGAAGCCGCTTCTTGTCAGGGCCATGCCGGAACTCAAGGCGCGCGCGAACACGGTTGTTCAATTGGCGGAGGGCGCCCGGTTCCTTTTCGCAAGCCGGCCGCTTGTGATCGACGATGCATCGGCCTCGCTGCTCACGGCTGATGCCCGTTCCACCCTCGCTGCGGCGCACGAAAAATTAGTTGCACTTGCGAACTGGGATGCGGCGTCGTTAGAGGCAGCCATCCGCGAAGTCGCCGAGGCCAGCGGCGCCAAGCTCGGCAAGCTTGCGCAACCCCTCCGGGCCGCCCTCACCGGGCGCACGACCTCACCGGGGATTTTTGATGTTCTTGCGTTGCTCGGACGGGACGAAAGCCTCGCCCGCATCGCCGACCAGATGGAGCCGACCGAATGACCGACAAAGCCGTCTCGATGAAAACGCCGGGAGGCGATTTCGAATACCCGGTCCTTGACGGGACGGTTGGTCCCGAGGTCGTCGATATCCGCAAGCTCTACGGCCAGACCGGAATGTTCACCTACGATCCGGGCTTCACCTCGACGGCGAGCTGCGAAAGCAAGATCACCTACATCGACGGCGAAAAGGGAATCCTGCTCCATCGCGGCTATCCCATCGACCAGCTCGCTGAGAATTCGAGCTTCATGGAGGTCGCCTATCTATTGGTCCACGGCGAGCTTCCGACCGGCAAGGAGCTGGACGACTGGGTCTACACGATCAGCCGCCACACGATGGTGCACGAGCAACTCGCGACCTTCTACCGCGGGTTCAGGCGTGATGCGCACCCGATGGCGGTCATGTGCGGGGTCGTCGGCGCGCTCTCGTCATTCTATCACGACAGCACGGACATCACCGATCCCGAGCAAAGGATGATCGCATCACACCGACTGATTGCGAAGATGCCGACGATCGCGGCGATGGCCTTCAAATATTCGATCGGGCAACCGTTCCTCTATCCGCAGAACGATCTCAGCTACACCGGCAACTTCCTGAGGATGACCTTCGGCGTGCCGGCAGAGCCCTATGTGGTGAACCCCATCATCGAAAATGCGATGCGGCGGATCTTCATCCTCCATGCCGACCATGAGCAGAACGCGTCGACGTCGACGGTCCGCCTGGCCGGATCGTCGGGCGCGAACCCATTCGCATGCATTGCAGCGGGCATCGCCTGCCTCTGGGGCCCGGCGCATGGTGGAGCGAATGAGGCGGCACTCAACATGCTGCGGGAAATTGGCACGACCAAACGCATCCCCGAATATATCGCTCGGGCCAAGGACAAGAACGACCCGTTCCGGCTGATGGGGTTCGGACACCGCGTCTACAAGAATTTCGACCCGCGGGCGAAGGTGATGAAGGCGACCGCGGACGAGGTCCTCAAGGAGCTTAACATTTCCGACCCTGTGCTCGATGTGGCCAAAGAGCTCGAGCACATCGCGCTCAACGACAACTATTTCATCGATAAGAAGCTCTATCCGAATGTCGATTTCTATTCGGGCGTCATCCTGAACGCGATCGGCTTCCCGACAGACATGTTCACCGCGCTCTTCGCCGTTGCGCGCACCGTCGGGTGGGTCGCGCAGTGGAACGAGATGATCGCCGATCCGGATCAGAAGATCGGCCGCCCGCGCCAGCTCTATGTCGGCGCCACGCAGCGCGACTACGTGCAGGTCGACAAGAGAGCCTAGGCAGCCGGAAGAGTGAGCGTGAAGCGCGCACCTTCGCCCGGCGCGCTGTCGAGGGTCACATCGCCACCCATCGAACGGGCGAGCCGCCGCGAGATCGCGAGGCCGAGGCCGGTGCCGGCTTCCTTGGCCTGGGCTCGCTCGAAACGCTCGAAGATGCGCTGCTCGTCACCAGCGGCGATACCCGGACCCTCGTCGCCAACGATTACCGACGCCGCCCCCGCGACCCTGTCGAAGCTGATCCGGACCGTGGCACCTTCGGGCGAATAGCGTATCGCGTTCACGATCAGGTTCACGAGAATTTGGATAACCGCGCGTTCCTGTCCGCGAGCACGAAGCGGTTCGGAACGATCGATCTGGATATGCACGCCGCGATCTTCAGCCGAGGATTTCGAGCATGATGACGGCTTCGGACGCGAGCGCAGCAAGGTCGACGAGGCCGTGAACCTGGGTGGGGTCTTCGCTCATCGCGCGGAGCACGGAGAGCAGATGCCGGGCAGCAGACGCGATATCGTTGCCGTAATTTGCATAGTCGCCGCGCAGCGGCCCGTCCGAGCGCGCGACGATTTTTTCAGCGCTCTCGATGATCCGATCGATCGGGGAGCGGAGCAATTCGTCCAACGCCTGGTCGAAGCCCGGCGAACGGGTGATTGCCTGCGCGCTAGTGTCCTTCTCGCTTGCGGCTGTCCCGCGGAAGCCCGCAAAGGAGCCATCGGCCGCCGTCACGACTTCACCGCTGAGCACGATGCTGGCTTCGTTCGATCGGCTGCGTCCGCGTTGGCCCGAAAAGCTGCGCCTGCCCGCAAGCGCGTTGATCAGCGGCATTTCGCCGCTTGCATCCTCTTCGAGGCGGACGATGCGCGTGAGCGGTGCACCGGCGGCCTCGGCGACATCGATTCCGAGCACCTCAGCGAATTCCGATGAGATGGAGATGATCCGCAGCTCCTCGTCGGTCGCCCATTCGTTCTGCGCGGCTGCGCTGGCGGCTTCACTGCCGCCGCCGAGGATCGTTGCAAGACGGGGACCGGCGGCAGGACGTATCGTCCAGCCCTCTAACGACAAGGCGATCTCGTCGCCTTCCGGCGTTGCATTGACCCAAATTTCGATGTCGTTGTCAGCCGAGGCAGCGACAGCTGGGCGCCCGACAGAAGTGCCAAGCTTACGAGCCAGCTGGGCCACTGCAGCGACCTGCGGCAAAGCAAGCATCTGGCCGACTTCCGATCCGGCTTCCCGCTGGAGCAATTCAAGCTCGGGGTCGGCCGCGATGAGCCGGCCGAAGCTGTCGAGCCGTCCGGCGACCGCACGGGGTTCGGATGGAGCACTAGCCATTGCGGCTTCCCAACGCTTCGAGCGCAGTGCGGTAGTCCGCGGTCGCCGAGAGCCAGCTGGCCGTTGCGCTAATCTCCTCGGCGGTCATGGCATCGAAATGCCCGATCGCAGATCCCGGATCATCGATTCCCAAAAGGTCTCCGAGGCTTGCCAGCAGGCCCGCGCAGAGCTCGCGCGAAAAGCCGGCGAGACGAAGCAGCGCCATCAAGCGAACCGGCTCGGCAGAGAGAAGCTCGTCCATAGCAACGGTGTCCTTGATGCCGGCCCTTCGGGCGAGCACCTGAGCGAGGAATCCAGTTTCGCCCTCCTGGGCGCAGGCGAGAAGTAGTTCGTCAGATAGTCCTCCGGCTTCGTCGAGAACCGCAACAAGGGCCGCAGTAAGCGCCTCGACGCCTCGCGCCCGATCATGCTTGTCAAGGAGCCGCGAAGCCGCGGCGGAAAGCTCGGCATCGGCCGCAGCGGCGCCATATCCGGAGGCGACATCGCGCCGCGAAGCTGCTGCGACGGCGTGGACTAGCCTCTGCGATGACACGGTCGAGAGATCGTCGAAAGCGATCAGGCATTGACCGAAGCGGTCGCGGCGCCTGCCTCGCGCAAGGATCAGCGCCATTGCCGCGGCAGACACCGTCGAGTCGTGGTAGCTGACGAGGCCCTGGACAGCGCGCGCCTCGCGGCGACCGCTCCGTGCTCGGGCAGCGCTCCCAATCCGCTCTTCGTCGGCGCGGCGCAGGAGTAGCGCCATCAGCTCAGCGTCATCGAGCAGGCCCGCCCTGGTCAAGGAATCGACGGTCGCTGCCTCATCGTCATTAGCTCCCGCCCAACCGGCCGGAAGCGCAGCACGGATCTCGCCGCTGATATCCCCCACAAGGCAGTGCAGCATGGCAGTCATCAGCGCCCGTTCCTGTTCGGTCAGGCGCTCGGCGGGATTGAGGAAAAAATCGGCCCGGACCGTGGACAGGCGTCCACGGCCCGCGACGCGCGCGGGCGTATTCGGCTCTGCCGAAGCGATAATCGGCCACTCTTCAGGCATCATTACGCGACTGCGTTATCCAATTTCCGTTAACTTCGCGTCAACTTGATGACTGATGGCGCACATGCTGGACAATGAAGAAGGAAACCAGCGCGTAAACCGAAAGCACCACAAGATAGCTTGTCCAGGCTCCAACGAGCGCAAAGGGAACGGCGAGAACGATCGCGCTTCGGCGTGAGATCAACCAAGGCTCGCTGTCCTGCATCGACGATCGCTCGATTCGCGTCGCTTCGGCGAACGCGCCCGCCCCGATCGCGCCGACGAGTGCACCCCAGCCGCTGACATGGCCCATTTCCCACCAGCCGAGTGCGAGCAGGGCGATTCCGGCGGCGGGCCATAGGGCCAGCCGGCTGAGCATTCGGACCGGCAGAGGTTTCAGGCGCAGGCTAGCAAGCCGGTTGGCAATGAGATCGAGCGGCATTGATGCGATAAGCAAGCCGAGGCCGGCGCCGAGCCATCCGCGGGTGAAGCAAAGCGCTCCGCCAAGCGTAAGCCCGAGCGCTGCCCACATCAGCCACGGCGGCCTGACTCCGCTCTCCATTAGCCGCTCGGTCGCAAGCTCTTCGATTGGTGGAAGAAGATAGCGGCTGACCCAGTCCGGACGGGCGCCGCGCGAGCTGACGACGAGCTTGTGCTGGAAGTCGTGCAGGTCTTCGCCTGTCTCGGCGATAAGGGGTTCACCGCCGACGTCGTTCGCCGGGAGGCGAAGCGCTCCTTCCTGCAGCGTCCGCCGCAAAAGGGTGGATTGAAGGTCCCAATCTCCAAGCATAGCGGCTGTTGAGCCGAGCAAATGCGAATCGACCAGCGCCACCCCGGCCCACCGCAATTCGGCGTCGATGCGTTCGAACAACTCGTGCGCGGCATCGTCTGGAACGGTCGCGACGGCTGGTTCCGGTTCGTTCGCCAATGCGGCCACTAACTCGGCCGGCGGCGCAATGCCGTCACCTACAAGCAGGATCATCGAGCCTGCTTCGAAGCGGCTCAGGGCTTCGCTGACGTCGCTCGCCGCAAAGACCGCAACGCCATCCTGGCGAAGCCGTTCGAAGGCATCCTGGAGCGCCTGAGGTACTCGCTCGACGAGGATCACGACCGGCGCGGTTCCTGCAGCGGCGGCGCAGCGGACCTGATATTCGAGCAGGGTCCTTCCAGCCAGCGGAAGCAGCGCCCGAAGACCGCCGCTATCGTCTTCCTGATAGGCCCCGATCAGCGCGCCGACCGTCATTCGCTTATCCGTTCCCTCCCCGCCTCGAACCTCTTCTCTAACCGCTTTCGCGAGGCTTCAAAGGTGGTAATGTCGGCATTGCGATGACACCGATCCCCAAGCGTGCCGAGCATGCGTCGACCAATTCCCTCGAGCCCCTCGAATTGACGAGAGCGGACGTCCTTTCCGACGGTTCGATGGAAGAAGAGCAATGGCTCCAGCCTACCGAGCAATTGTCCGCCGATCTCGGAGCAGGCGGGCGGCAGGTCCTTGCGATCGCGTTGATCGCTCTTTCGGCGGTGTGGCTTGGTTATTCGGCTTGGTCCGCCGGACGCACCCTTTCCGGGCAACCGCTTACCTCGCCGATCGTCGCCCAATGGCTGGCGATCGCGGCGGGGCCGCTCGCGCTTTTCGCGCTCCTCTGGCTGATCTTCGGTCGCACCCGCCGCAAGGAGGCAGAGCGCTTCACTCGCTCCGTCATCGCTATGCGCGGCGAAGCGCAGTCGCTGGAAGCTTTGCTCGAAGTCCTGTCTCAGCGGATCAGCGAGAGCCGCTCCGAGCTGACGATGATGGCGCAGCATCTGATGCAGCTGGGCGATGACGCGACCGGGAAGCTTGGCGGGATCACCCAGCAGTTCGACAACAGCAGCGAGAGGCTGAAGCGGCACGGCGAAGTGCTCGATCGCGCGGCCGAATCGGCACGAAATGATGTCGCCGTCCTACTCGAGGACCTGCCGCGCGCCGAAGAGACAACGCGCGCACTGGCGGAGCAAATCCGCGCGCTCGGTAGCGAATCCGTCGAGAAGGCCGAGGTGTTCGGCAACCATGTCGGTCACCTCACCGAACGTACCCGCGAAGCGGACCAGCTGATTGCCGAGGCGACGGACCGGCTCGCCACTCGACTTGCTGAGATCGATATTGCCGGAACCACCGCCACGGCTCGGCTCGGTGAAGCGCATGCGGGGATGTCCTCGACTCTCGAGACGCTGCTTGAGCGGACCTCAGCGACGCTCGAAGAGATCCGCGGCGGAATCGACGTTCAGTCCGCGGCGGTCGCTGCGCTCGTCGAGCAGGCGTCTGCCGGTCTTGGCCGAGCAGGAATGGACGCCGCGGAATTGCTGGCCGCCAATGTCGCTCACGCGAGTAGTTCGCTCGAAAGCCTGTCGGCACGCGTCGCTGAACAGGACCGCGCTTCGCACGTGATGATTGCGGGAATCGATCGCGGCCTGGCAGCGATCGACCAGAGGTTCACGGAGCTCGCTTCAAATGGCGACCAGCGTGCGAACAAGTTCATCGAATTGCTCAGCCGCGCGCGCAGCGAACTCGACACGCTCGCTTCTCAGGCGATCTCACAGGAATCGGCGATTGGCTCGATTGTGGAACGGACCGCGACCCTCAGCGAGAGCATCGACCGGCTGACCAACGAAATCCGCGAAAACCTCGGGACGGCCATCGGCGAAGCCCAGGGCGGCGCTGACCGGTTGTCCGAATCGGCGACTGCTGTGCGCCCCGAAATCGAGCGCATTCGCGAAGCGACCCTCGAGGCGGGTCAGCGCCTGTCCGAGACGGGGGAGACCATCGGCGACCAACAGAATCGCTTCACCGCCCTCCTCGCCACCGTCGATGAGGGCGTCGGCAACGCGCAGAGCAAGCTCACCGACCTTTCGTCGATGCTCTTGGAGGTCGAACGCGAAGCGGCCAGCCTCAGCGCCGAAACTGCGCCGGCGCTCGTCACTGCGCTGGTCCATGTGAAGGACGCGGCTGCCCACGCCGCCGAACGCGCCCGCGAAGCGATTGAGGCAGTCATCCCATCGAGCGTCGTGAAGCTGTCCGACGAGACTCGCTCAGCTTTGGAACGCGTGATCCGTGAGGAGATCGAAGAGCGACTGCGAGAGGTGGAAACGGTCGCGGCCCGCGCGGTCGAATTCGGCGCGCGCCGCATCGGACCGTCTGACTCAGCAGGTGCTGTCGCTCGGCCAGAGCGCGTCGGCGCTCGAGCAGCATATCGAGGCGACCCGCGAAGAGCAGCGCGAGAAGGACAGCGAGGCTTTCGCCCGCCGTGTTTCGCTGCTGATCGACTCGATGCATTCCGCGTCGATCGACGTTGGCAAGATCCTGTCCGACGAAATCGACGACAAGGCGTGGGGCGCCTATCTGAAGGGCAACCGCGGCGTCTTCACCAGGCGCGCCGTGCGTCTGATGGACGCGAGCGAAACGCGGTCGATCAAATCACATTACGAAAGCGAGCCTGAGTTCCAGTCTTCGGTGAACCGCTACGTCCATGATTTCGAAGCCATGCTGCGCCGGGTCCTCGCCGAACGCGACGGCGGGATGATCGCGGTCACATTGATGTCGTCGGATATGGGCAAGCTTTACGCCGCGCTCGCGCAGGCGGTCGACAAACGACGCTAGCTGTTCGACTGCTGGTTGAGCGGCGGGTTGTAGAAGTCGAGATCGTTGGCGGTGATCCAGCCGTTGACGTAATTCAGGTAGTAGAGTCCGAACAGGACGGCAGCGACGATCGCTGCGCTCAATAGATGGCGCTTGAGATCGAAGCGGTGCGGCGCGCTCTCCGCCTGGCCGGGTATTTTCTTCTCGCCGATCTCCTCGGTCGTCCGCACGCCGAACGGCAACAGCACGAAGGCGCTGAAGCAGAAGAACAGGAAATAGATGGCGATGATCGAGGTGAAGTTCATGCGGCGACTTGAAGCAGCATCACCTCCACCAGCGGCTTCTTGCCCGTCCACAAGGTCGCGCAGCGGCGGACCGCAAGCCTGACCAATTCGCGAACGCGGTCTTCGTCCACGCCGGGGCTGTAGGCACGCGTCGCCGCATCGGTCGCGTCGGCGATGAAATCGTCGCGGTCCTCTTCGACGGGGACGCCGAACGGCCGGATGACGGGCTTGCCGGCCAGCGCGCCGTCGTCGCCAACCGGAACGGCGACGGTGATCAGCCCGCCGTACCCGATCCTGCGCCGCTCGTTCACCGTCGCCCCATCGGCCGGAAGGATTACGTCGCCGTCGAGGACGAGCTGGCCGACGCGCACCTCATCGACCTTTTTCGGTTCGCCGGGCGCAAGGCGAATGACGTCACCATTCTTCTGCACGATCGCGTGCGCGACGCCGTGATCGAGCGCCACGCGGGCGTGTTCCGCGAGATGACGCGGCTCGCCGTGCACAGGCACGACGATCTTCGGCCGCACCCATTTGTACATTTGGATCAGCTCGGGGCGTCCGGGATGCCCGGATACGTGGACGTGCGCCTGCTTCTCGGTAACGATCTGCACTCCGAGGTCCGACAGCTGATTCATGATACGGCCGATCGCGACTTCGTTCCCCGGGATGATCCGGGAAGAGAAGATCACCGTATCGCCCTCGCCAATCTTCAGCTCGTGCGTTCCGGAGGCAATGCGTCCGAGCGCTGCGCGGGGCTCTCCCTGCCCGCCCGTGGCGATGATCAGCACGTCCTGCTTCGGAAGGCGCATCGCTTCATCGAAACTGATCGGCGGCGGAAAGTCCTGGAGATAACCAGTGGTCTGAGCCACGCGCAGGATTCGTTCCAGCGACCGGCCCGCGATGCAAACCTGCCGCCCAGACTCACGAGCTACGCGTCCGATCGTTTGAAGGCGCGCGGCGTTGGACGCGAAGGTCGTGACTACGACGCGGCCGTTCGCCATCATCACCTGGGCGAGAAGCCCCTCATGTACGCTCTCCTCCGACCCTGAAGGCTTGTCCTGGAAGACGTTCGTCGAATCGCACACCAGCGCGAGCACACCGCGGTCGCCGATCTCGGTCAGGACGTCCGTATCCGGCGCAGAACCGAGCACCGGAGTTTCGTCGATCTTCCAGTCGCCCGTGTGAAACACGCTGCCGAAGGGCGTTTCGATGAGCAGGCCGTTGCCTTCGGGAATGGAGTGCGAAAGAGCGACGAAGCTCACCTTGAACGGTCCGAGCTCGACCGTCCCGCCGCGCTCCACGACATTGAGTTGTACCTGACCGGTAAGCCCTTCCTCCTCGAGCTTGCCGGCGATCAAGCCGGCGGTGAACGGAGTCGCATAGAGCGGCGATTTAAGCTCGTCGGCGAGGTATGGAAGCGCGCCGATATGGTCCTCGTGGCCGTGGGTGAGGATGATTCCCGCAAGCCGTTCCTGCTGGTTCTCGATAAAGTCGAGATCGGGAAGGATCAGCTCGATCCCGGGATAGTCAGGTCCAGCGAAGTTGAGGCCGAGGTCGACCATTATCCACTGGCCGCGGCAGCCGTAGAGATTGACGTTCATGCCGATCTCGCCGGAGCCGCCGAGGGCGACGAACAGAAGCTCTTCGCCGGGGATCATTTCGTGGCCGCCATGCCGTATAGCAGGCTTAACCCCTGTATAGTGAGGTCGGGCTCAATCGCGTCGAACAGGTTAGTGTGCTTGTCGAACAGGTCGGCGAGACCGCCCGTTGCGATAACCGTGACGGTTCGTCCCAACTCCCGCTTCATCCGTTCGACCAGTCCTTCCATCATTGCGACATAACCCCAGTAGATCCCGATCAGCATCTGGTCCTGCGTAGTGCGACCGATAACCGAGAGATTGTTCGTTGGCGCTTCGATTGCGATACGCGGGAGCTTCGCGGCAGCGTTCACCAGCGCGTCGAGCGACAGGTTGATGCCGGGCGCGATGATCCCGCCTTTGTAGGCGCCGGACGAATCCACGACGTCGAAGGTCGTTGCCGTGCCGAAGTCGATGACGATCAGGTCGGCGGGATATTTGGCGTGAGCAGCGATCGCGTTCAGCGCTCGGTCTGCGCCGACATTCTGCGGCTCATCGACATCGAGGTCGATCGGCCAGGTCAGCGTTCCCTGCCCTGCTACCAAGGGCTCAGCCCGAAAATATTTGCTGGCGAGCACTTCGAGATTGTGGAGCGCACGAGGGACAACCGTCCCGATCACCACGCCGGTGACAACATCCTTCGGAAACCCCTCTAGATCGAGCAGCTGGTGAAGCCACACGGCATATTGGTCGGCGGTGTGCCGCGGGTCCGTAGCGATCCGCCACCGGGCCTTGATCTCCCCGCTATCGACGAGCGCGAAGACGACGTTCGTGTTGCCGGCGTCAATGGCGAGAAGCATGCGGGGGCCTTAGCGACAACATCAGCAACCGGCAAAGAGCGTCAGGCCGTCGCCGGAATCGATTGGGCGACGAGAGCAGGTTGCTCGCGCTCCCGCGCCAGATAGGCATGGATGGAAGCCACCACCTGGGCACCATCGCCAACCGACGCCGCCACGCGCTTGACCGAGGTCGAGCGTACGTCGCCGACGGCGAACACCCCCTTGCGGCTGGTTTCCAGCGGCAGGTGGTCGTCGCAGGCCTCTTCGCCGACCAGCACGAACCCGCGCTTGTCCAGGCTGATACCCGAGGTTCGAAGCCAGTCGGTGTTGGGCTCCGCGCCGATGAAGGAAAATAGGTAGCGGACCTCTCGGCGGGTCACCTTACCCGTTTGGCGATTATGGCATTTGATCGCCTGCAGCTGCCCCTCCGAGCCCTCGAGCGCCGACACCTCGCAGCCGATCACGACGTCGACATTTGGAAGCGCCTCGATGCGTTCGGTCAGATATTGCGACATGGTTTCGCTGAGGGGACGCCGAGCCATCATCGTTACTCGCCGCGCCTTGCCTGCAAGGTAAACGGTCGCCTGCCCCGCGGAATTGCCGCCGCCGACCAATGCCACGTCACTGTTCGCGCACAGGTCCGCTTCGAGCGGCGAGGCCCAGTAATGGACCGACGCGCCTTCGAACTCGTCGAGCCGTTCGACACCGAGACGGCGGTAGCGTGCCCCGGTCGCAATCACGACAGCGCGGGCCTGGACGCGTTCGCCGGTAGCCAGCTGGACGTGGCAAGGGTTATTGCCGCACTCGAGCTTCACGGCTTCGTCCGGGATTGCGACGTCCACACCGAACTTCTGCGCCTGGCTGAACGCGCGGCCCATCAACGCCATGCCCGAGATACCGGTGGGAAAGCCGAGATAGTTTTCGATGCGAGCCGATGCGCCCGCCTGTCCGCCGAAGGAGCGGCAGTCGATCGTCAATACCGAAAGGCCTTCGGATCCTGCGTACACCGATGTTGCTAGACCCGACGGTCCTGCGCCAATCACCACGACATCGTAAATCCGGTCACTGTCGATCGGACCGAGCAAACCGACGCATCGCGCCAGCTGGGACTCGGTCGGGTTCCGAAGTAGCTGCCCGCCCGGGCAGAGAACGATCGGCAGCTCCTCGGCGGTGACGTTGAAGCGCTCGACCAAGGTTCGCGCACAGCTATCGCTTCCGGGATCGAGACTTTCATACGGATGCCCGTTGCGGCGAAGGAAGTTTGTCAGCCTCAGTACGTCTGCGTCGTGCTCATCGCCGATGACGATCGGTCCGGCGCGTGCTTCGATCAACCCGACTCGCCGGAGGATCAGGGCACGCATCAGTCGCTCGCCGAGGTCTGCTTCGGCGATGAGCAGCGCCCGCAACCGATCCGGCGGGATCGCGACGGCTTCCACGTCCGTGAGCGCCTTTTCATCGACCAGGTACGGCCGCCCGGAAAGCTGAGCGAGCTCTCCCATGAAATTGCCACGCTCGTGGGTGACGATGTGGGAACCCGCACCTCCGTCCGGTCGAGTTCGCATTGACCTGACCGGACAGGATCAACATCAATCCGGGGCCCGCCTCACCCCTCCGCGCCAGCATCTCACCAGACTTGTAGCTTCGCGGCTCACCGAACCGGGCAAGCCGTGCAATCTCATCGTCCGTGAAACGCAGGAACATCTGCGCTCCTCGGGTGGCGAAGGTCGGGCCGAGATCGTCCATCATCAGGCCGGCAGCGGTTCCGCGACGATCGCCGGCGATTCGTGAGCCGGCACGCCGACCTGCTCGCCGCGGATGAAGGCGAGAATGTCCGCATTGATCTCGTCCGGGTGCGTCGTCATGCACCCGTGCGGGAACGTGGTGTAGGTCCTCAGCTGTCCGTTCTTCAGCAGTTTCACCGCAAGCGGCGCGCTGTCGGCGTAAGGAACGATCTGATCGTCCTCACTGTGGATGATCAACACCGGAACTTCAATCGCTTTCAGGTCCTCCGTGAAGTCCGTCTCCGAGAAAGCCTTGATGCAATCGTACTGCGCCTTGATGCCGCCCATCATCCCCTGGCGCCACCAGTTACGGATCACTCCTTCGATCGGGAGCACGCCCGTGCGGTTGAAACCGTAGAAGGGCCCCGAGGCGATATCGAGATAGATTTGCGCCCGATTGCAGGCCACGCCCGCCCGATAGGCATCGAAAGCCTCAAGGGGCATCCCGCCGGGATTGGCTTCGGTCTTGAGCATTAGCGGCGGGACGGCTGAGATCAGGACTGCCTTCGCGACTCGGCCAGCATCGGCGCGCGCGACATAGTGAGCGACTTCGCCGCCACCGGTCGAATGGCCGATGTGGATCGCCTGCTTGAGGTCCAGTGCAGCCACCAACTGCGTCACGTCGGAGGCATAGGTGTCCATGTCGTTGCCGGTGTCGGTCTGGCTCGACCGTCCGTGACCGCGGCGGTCGTGAGCGACGACCCGGAAGCCGAGGTTCAGGAAGTGCATAAGCTGGTTGTCCCAATCGTCCGCGCTCAGCGGCCAGCCGTGATGGAAAAAGAGCGATTGAACGTTCTTGGGACCCCAGTCCTTGTAGAAGATCTCGGTGCCGTCGGTGGTGGTGATGAATGGCATTGGGGAGACCCTCGCCTCGAAAGTGCCGGCCGACAGGACCGGCGCTGGGTTTCGTGAGGAGCAAGGACGCGCGAGGCACCGGCGCGTCGAACGCATCGAACTCGGTCGCGAAACGAAGCTCCCGTATCAGCAAGCCGCGCGCGCCGCGAGTAAGCAACTCAGCCGAGTGAAATGTCTCCTGCCCGAACGACCTCCAAATGACCATCGTCAAGCCGAAGCCGAAGGGCGCCGTCGGCTTCGATGCCATCGAAACGACCGCTGATCGTCTCGACGGCGCTTGCATGGACCGAGAGGCTGGTGCCGACGGCATGCGCGCGCGCGAGCCAGGCTTGCGCAAGCGATGATGGTTCGCTCTGGCGCCAGAGTTGAATGAGCCGCGCCACGCTTCCGGCAAGCAGCGGGGCAAAGACTTGTGGCGTTACGCGGCCGCCCAGCGACGCGCATGGTCGGTCGGGCAAGTCGGGCGCCGAATCGAGGTTCACGCCGAAGCCGATCACAACGCGGTCGCCGCTCCGTTCGAGCAGGATCCCGGCAAGCTTCTTGCTGTGAAGAAGCAGGTCGTTCGGCCATTTGAGCATCAGAGATTGCCCGGGGATGGCGACGTCGATGGCTTCGATCAGAGACAGGCCGGCCGCCAACGACAGCGTTTGTGGCTGCGGGTCGCCTGGCTGGAGCTCGACGATCGTGCTTCCGTAGAAATTGCCGAGCGGCGAAAGCCATTCGCGTCCCTGCCGCCCCCTGCCCGCCTCCTGCTCGAGCGCGATAAGCCAGTCGCCCTCACCGGCTGCTTGATCGGCGATAAGGTCAGCGTTGGTCGAGCTGGTGCGCTCGACGAAACGGATGCGAGTCAGAAGAGCGTCCCCGCCGCGCGGTCCGTCAGCGTTCCGAGGGGACCGATCAGCAAATAGCCGAGCGGCGAGACGACCAGCGCGGCGACGAGAATCAGGAGGCCCTGGATCGGCTCGCGGCGGCGGCCATAGGGCTCGGTGGGCTCGTCCATGTACATGACCTTCACGATGCGAAGGTAATAGTAGGCGCCGATCACCGTCCCGAGGATCGCCGCGACGGCCAGCGCCACGTAACCGGCCTGAACGACGGCGGTGAAGACGAGCAGCTTGGGCCAAAAGCCGAAGAGCGGCGGAATGCCGGCGAGGCTGAACATGAAGATTGCGAAAGCCGCGGCGAAAGCCGGCCTCGTCTGCGCCAGCCCCGAAAGACTGTCGATGCTTTCGATCGGCCGCCCCTCGGCATCGCGCATCCAGAGCACGCAGAGGAACGCGCCGAGCGTCATCACCACATAAACGGCCATGTAGAACAGGACCGATGATGTTCCGGCGCGATCGCCAGCAGCAAGTCCGACTAACGCGAAGCCGACGTTGTTGATCGACGAATAAGCGAGCAGCCGCTTGATATTCGTCTGCCCGTAGGCGGCCACGGCGCCGAGGAAGATCGAGGCGAGTGCCGCGAAGATCACGATCTGGCGCCATGCGTCAGTCGCCGGGCCGAGGGCTTCGACACAGACGCGAACTGCGAGCAGCACGGCAGCAACCTTGGGCGCCGAAGCGAAGAAGGCCGTTACCGGCGTCGGTGCGCCCTCGTACACGTCAGGCGTCCACATGTGGAACGGCACCACGCTTGCTTTGAACGCGAGCCCCGAGAGCAGGAAGACAAGGCCGAACAGGAGCCCGAGGGAAGGTGCTCCGCGTCCAAACGCCGCGGCCAAGCCAGCGAAATTGGTCGTGCCCGTGAAACCGTAGAGCAGCGAGATTCCGTAGAGCAGGATCCCGCTCGCGAGCGCTCCCAGGACGAAATACTTCAGACCTGCTTCGGCCGAGCGCTCATCGGTGCGGCGGTACGAAGCGAGCACGTAGCCGGCGAGGCTGTTGAGCTCGAGCCCGACATAAAGCGCGATGAGGCTGGTCGCCGAGACCATCACGCTCATGCCCACGGCGGCAAAGACGATCAGCACCGAATATTCGGACGCATGCTCGCTGCTGCGGTCGAACCAGCCGTTCGCCGCGATAATTGCTACCGCTGCGGCGGGGAACATGATCGCCTTGCCGAAACTCGCAAACAGGTCGGCAGTGACAAGGCCTTCGAATACCGGGCCCGTGTGAGATGGCGCACCGATCAGGGCGACAGTCGCCCCGAGCAGCAGCAAGACCGCGAGCCAGCTGACGGCCGTCGATCCGCGGCGTCCAGAGAAGGCCGCGACCATCATCAGGATCGTACCGCCGATTGACAGCATCAGCTCGGGGAGCAGCGGAGCAGTGAAGCGCGGGATCAATGCATTGCTCCCATGTCCATGTGCGACGCGCCCTTGCCGAGCGTCAGGTGGGAATCGCCGACGGGCGCCACAGTCTCCAGCCTAGTCAGAAGGCGGCCCACGTCATTGCGCATCGGCCTCAGGAAGCTTTCCGGATAAACGCCCATCCACACCACGGCTAGCGCGATCGGCGCAAGCAGCCACCACTCGCGCACATCGAGGTCCTTCATCGCCGACGCTTCCGCGGTTCGCGCCTCGCCGAAGCAGATGCGCCAGTACAGCCACAGCATATAGGCGGCGCCAAGGATGATGCCCGTCGTCGCGACGATCGCAGCCCAGCTCGAAGCCCGATAGGTCCCGATCGAGCTCAGGAACTCACCGGGGAAGTTGCTGAGACCCGGCAAGCCGACACTTGCCATGGTGAACACCATAAAAAGCAGGGCGTATCCAGGCATGTTATTCGAAAGCCCGCCGTAGGCCGCGATTTCGCGGGTGTGCAGGCGGTCGTAGACGACGCCCACGCAAAGGAAGAGCGCGCCTGACACGAGCCCGTGGCCGAGCATCACCAGCATTGCGCCTTCGATTCCCTGCCGGTTCATGGCGAACAGGCCGAACGTGACGAACGCCATGTGCGCGACGGACGAATAAGCGATGAGCTTCTTCATGTCCTTCTGCACGAGCGCGACCAGGCTCGTGTAGACGACGGCTATACCCGACAGCACAAACATGAGCGGGACGAACTGCGCCGACCCCTCGGGGAACATCGGAAGCGAGAAGCGGATGAAACCATAGCCGCCGAGTTTCAGGAGAACGCCGGCGAGGATGACCGAGCCTGCCGTCGGCGCCTGGACGTGCGCATCGGGCAACCAGGTGTGGACTGGCCACATCGGCAGCTTGACTGCAAAGCTCGCGAGGAAGGCTAGGAACAGGAGGGTCTGCGCTTCCTTCGAGAAATTGAACGCCATCAGCGTCGGGATGTCGGTCGTGGCGGCAACGGACCGCATGTAGAGCATGGCGATCAGCATCAGCACCGAGCCGAAGAGCGTGTAGAGGAAGAACTTGTAGCTCGCTTTGATCCGATCGGCGCCGCCCCAGATGCCGATGATCAGGTACATCGGGATCAGGCCGCCTTCGAAGAAAACGTAGAAGAGGAACAGGTCCTGCGCGCTGAAGGAGCCCATGATCAGGGCCTCCATCAACAGGAAATAGGCCATGTATTCGGGGACGCGCTTCTCGATCGCGCGCCAGCTCGCGCCGATGCAGATCGGCATGAGGAAAGCGGTTAGCGCGATGAGGACGAGCGCAATCCCGTCGATCCCTAGCGCCCAGTTGATCCCGCCGCCCAGCGAGAACTTTTCAACGAACTGCCACTGTGCGCCGTTGGGGTCGTAATTGACCCAGAGATATGCGCTGAGTGCGAGGTCGATCAGCGTGCCGATCAGCGCCGTCCAGCGCGCAGCCTCCGCCTTCATGAACAGGCAAAACACGCCCGCGAGGATCGGGACGGCAATCAGGAGGGAGAGCGAAGGCAGTCCCGTCACTTGGCCCACCAGATCGCCCAGCTTGCCGCGCCGATAAGGCCGAGCAGCATCACCAGCGCATAGGAATAGAGATATCCGGACTGGAAGCGGTAGGCGATGCGGTTGCCGACGCCGACCGCATAAGCGGCCCATGAGGCCGAAGCGGTCGATCGTCTTCTCGTCACCGCCGTGCCACAACAATTTCCCGAGCCACAGCGCCGGGCGCACGAAAATGCAATCGTAGAGCTCGTCAAAATACCATTTGTTCGCGACGAACTTGTAGATGCCCGGGAAAGTCGCGACGAAGGCGCCGGCTGCACGTGGATTGCGCACATAATTGTTCCAGGCAATCCACAGGCCGATCAGCATCGCGATGCTCGGCGCGAATTTGACCAGCAGCGGAGAGTGCTCGGCGACCTCCATGAGCTCACGAACGAAGGCAATGCTCCCGCGCCAGAACGCAGGCCCGCGGTCCGGATCCACGAAGATGCCGTGGAAGATCTGACCAGCCAGCATCGCGCCGACAGCCAGAAGGCAGATAGGGACCAGCATGGTGAGCGGGCTTTCGTGGGGATGATATCCGCCGCTGCCGGTCGCCACCGCGTGCGTGTCATGGGCGCTGTCGCCATGCTCCTCCGACGAATCCTCATGCTCGCCGTGAAGCGCGTGCTGGATATGCTCGGAGGCAGCCCAGCGCGGCTGGCCGAAGAAGGTCATGAACAGCAGGCGCCAGCTGTAGAAGCTGGTCATCAGCGCAACGATGACGCCCAGCCAGAAAGCGACCTCACCCGAAACGGAGCCGCTCGCCCACGAATCCTCGATGATTGCGTCCTTCGACCAGAAGCCGGCGAAGCCGATACCCGGTCCGATATCCAATCCCAAACCGGTGATCGCCAGCGTGCCGATCACCATCACCCAGAAGGTGATCGGGATCTCCTTCCGGAGCGCTCCGTAATAGCGCATGTCCTGCTCGTGGTGCATGGCGTGGATCACGCTGCCCGCGCCGAGGAACAGCAGCGCCTTGAAGAAGGCGTGCGTGAACAGGTGGAACATCGCCGCGCCATAGGCGCCGACGCCGGCAGCGAAGAACATGTAGCCGAGCTGCGAACAGGTCGAATAAGCGATGACCCGCTTGATGTCGTTCTGGGCGCAGCCGACGGTCGCCGCGAAGAAGCAGGTAATCGCTCCGACCCAGGTAACGACGTGCATGGCGGTCGGCGACGTCTCGAACATCGGTGACAGGCGGCAGACCATGAAAACGCCGGCGGTTACCATCGTCGCGGCGTGGATGAGGGCGCTGACCGGGGTCGGGCCTTCCATCGCGTCCGGTAGCCAGGTGTGGAGCGGAAGCTGCGCCGACTTGCCCATCGCGCCGACGAACAGCAGCAGGCAGAGCAAGGTCATCGTATCGACGCGCATCCCCGCGAAGCCGATTGTGGAACCAGCAATGCCCGGCGCGGCGTGCAGGATCGCCGGTATCGACACCGTGCCGAACACGAGGAAGGTGCCGAAAATGCCGAGCGAGAAGCCGAAGTCGCCGACACGGTTGACAATGAACGCCTTGAGCGCCGCCGCATTGGCGCTCGGTTTGTAATACCAGAAACCGATCAGAAGGTAGGAAGCGAGGCCGACGCCTTCCCATCCGAAGAACATTTGGATGAGATTGTCCGCCGTCACCAGCATCAGCATCGCGAAGCTGAACAGCGACAGATAGGCGAAGAACCGGGACTGGCTCGGGTCCTCCTCCATATATCCCCAGCTATAGAGGTGGACGAGGCTCGACACGGTCGTGACGACGACCAGCATCACCGCCGTCAGGCTGTCGACCCGAAGCGCCCAGTCGACGGTAAGCGTCCCCGAGTGGATCCAATCGAGGACAGGGACGACGGCCGGCTGCGCGCTACCGGAGATATATTGGAAGAAGATCGGCCAGCTGAGCAACGCGCCGATGAACAGGGCGCCGGTCGTTACCGACTTCGCCGCGGTCGCGCCGATCCAACGGCCACCCAGCCCGGCGAGGATCGCAGCAAGAAGCGGCAGGAAAACGATGAAAAGAACGGGATGCATCAGCCCCTCATCCTGTCGGCGGCATCGACCGCAATCGTGCCGCGGCGGCGGAAGAAGGTGACGAGAATGGCGAGCCCGATCGCGGCTTCTGCGGCAGCGACGGTCAGCACGAACATCGCCAGCACCTGGCCGGTGAGATCGCCGAGATAAGCCGAGAAAGCGACCAGGTTGATGTTGACGGCGAGCAGGATCAGCTCGATCGCCATCAGCATCAGGATGACGTTCCGGCGATTGAGGAAAATTCCGAGCACGCCGATCGTGAACAGGACGGCGGCGACGATGAGATAGGCGTTGAGGCCGATCATAGCTTCATCCCCTCCCCTAGCCCAGGCTGGGTGAGCTTCACGGCGTCGTCGGGTCGGCGGCGCAACTGGCGCGCGGCCTTGGGCGTGCGCGTGTCGCCGCGGCTGCGGTGAGTAAGGACGATCGCGCCGATCATTGCGACCAGCAGAATCAGCCCGCAAGCTCGAACGCGAACAGATAACGGCTGTAGAGTAACTGCCCGAGCGCGACGATGTTGGGGACGCGCGCCGCCGGGATTTGCTGTCCAGCAAGCAACGGTCCCGCCTTGTGGGCGATCTCGGCGACGATGACCTCACCCAGTAGCACCAGCGCGATGATGATCCCGAACGGAAGGTTGCGCGTGAAGCCGCTCCGCAACTGCGCGAAGTCGATGTCGAGCATCATGACGACGAACAGGAACAGAACCGCGACTGCGCCGACGTAGACGATCACCAGCAGCATCGCGATGAACTCTGCACCGACCAGCAGCATCAGCCCCGCCGCATTGAAGAAAGAGACGATCAACCACAGCACGCTGTGGACCGGATTGCGCGCGAAGATGACCGCCAGCGCACTGGCGATGGTGAGCGTCGCAAAGAGGTAAAAGGCGAGTGTGGCGATCAAACGGGGGACCCTGTTGCGGCGCGCTTATCGGTAGGGCGCATCGGCGGCAAGGTTCGCGGCAATCGCCTGCTCCCACTTGTCGCCGTTCGCGAGCAATTTTGCCTTGTCGTACAGCAGCTCCTCGCGAGTTTCCGTCGCGAATTCGAGGTTCGGCCCTTCGACGATCGCATCGACCGGGCAGGCTTCCTGGCACAGTCCGCAATAGATGCACTTCACCATGTCGATGTCGTAGCGCGTGGTCCGGCGGCTGCCGTCCTCGCGGGGCTCGGCCTCGATGGTGATCGCGAGTGCCGGACAGATCGCCTCGCACAGCTTGCACGCGATGCAGCGCTCTTCTCCGTTCGGATAACGGCGCAGCACATGCTCGCCCCGGAAGCGCGGAGAGGTCGGGATCTTCTCGTACGGATAGTTGATCGTCGCCTTAGGCTTGAAGAAATACTTCAGCGTCAGGGCATGTGCCTTCAGGAATTCCCAAAGCGTGAAGGATTTGACCCAGTGCTTCATGCGAACCTCGTGAGCATCAACCATCCCGATACGAGGACGACGAAGACAATCGATAGCGGAAGGAAGATCTTCCAGCCGAGACGCATCAACTGGTCGTAACGGTAGCGCGGGACCGTTGCCTTCACCCAGCCGAAGCAGAAAAAGAAGAAGCACATCTTCGCCAGCAGCCAGACGATTCCGGGAATGACGTAGAGGGGCGCCCAGTCGACCGGAGGCAGCCATCCGCCCCAGAAGATGATCGCGTTGAGAGCGCACATCAGGATGACGTTGGCATATTCGCCGAGCCAGAAGAGCGCGAAGGCCATCGACGAATATTCAGTCTGGTGCCCGGCGACGAGCTCGCTCTCCGCCTCGACGAGGTCGAACGGCGTGCGGAAAGTCTCGGCCATCGAGCTAATGAAGAAGACGACCCACATCGGGAACAGCAGCAGGTTGAATCCGAACCCGTTGAAGATGCCCAGCCCGAACCCTTTCTGCTGCAGCACGATTTCGCTGACATTGAACGTGCCCGCGTAGAGCACGACGGTGATCAGCACGAAGCCGATCGAGACCTCGTAACTCACCATCTGCGCGGCCGCCCGAAGCGCGGAGAAGAAGGGATATTTGGAATTGGACGCCCAGCCGGCAACGATCACGCCGTAAACGCCGAGCGAGCTCGCGGCGAGGATGTAAAGCAAGCCGACGTTGACGTCTGCGAGCACCACGCCCGGCGCGAACGGGATCACCGCCCAGACGATCAGCGCGATCGTGAAGGTGATGATCGGCGCGATCAGGAACAGCCCCTTGTTCGCGCTGGTCGGGATGATGGTCTCCTTGAGGAAGACCTTCAGCCCATCGGCAAAGCTCTGAAGAAGGCCCCAGGGCCCAACCACATTCGGCCCGCGCCGAAGCGCCATCGCCGCCCAGATCTTGCGCTCGGCGTAGATGATCATGGCCACCGCGAGCATCAGCGGAAGCGCGATAACCAGGATGCCGATGACCGTGGCCAGGAACCACGCCCAGCCGTATTGCATGCCCCAATGGACGAAGGTTTCGGTCATTCGGCCGCCACTTCGTAATGCAGCTTCTGCACCAGCTCTTCGGAGCATTGACGCATCGTCGGGCTGTTGCGGCAGATTGCGTTGGTCAGGAAGAAGTCGCCGATCGGATAGCGGACCGGTCCCTCGACCTTGGTATCGAGCTTTGGCGGCGACCATGGCAGGTCGATCAGCCCATCGCGCCCTAGCTGCGGATATTCGGCAACCATCTGCTGCCGAAGCTGGGCGAAGCTGTCGAACGGCAGCGTCTTGCCTGCAAGTTCGGACACGGCCCGCAGGATCGTCCAGTCCGCGCGCGCATCGCCCGGGGGGAATGCCGCCTTTTCGCCGCGTTGTACGCGCCCTTCGGTGTTGACGTAGGTGCCGTGCTTCTCGGCATAGGAGGCGCCCGGAAGGATCAGGTCGGCCTGCTTCGCGCCATTGTCGCCATGATGGCCGATATAAACCTTAAATGCGCCTTCGAGCCGGTCAGCCGGAATCTCGTCCGCACCGAGCAGGAGCGCCAGCTCCGGCTTGGCAGCCTCAATATCCTTCAATCCACCGACTTGGGCGTAGCCGAGTACCAACGAAGCCATGCGTGACGCCGAGACGTGGAGGACGTTGAAACCGTTCCAGTCGCCTTTGATGAGGCCGAGCGGCTCGACCAGCGCCAGCGCCGCACCAAGGCCACCTGCGGCTAGGGCGCCAGGTCCCACGATCACCGCCGGCCGCTCAGCCTTTGCGAACGCGTCACCCACCGCATCGGGCAGGTTGCCAAGCAGCTTCAGGTCATGGCCGAGCCACTGGACCTTCATGCCAAGGTCGAGCTCGGGCCCGATCGCGAAGACCTTGCCGCCCTTGCGCGCGATCTTGCGGACGCGCGTGGCGATCAGCGGCGCTTCCCAGCGGATGTTCGAGCCGACGAGCAGCAACACGTCCGCATTCTCGATGCCCGCGATGGTCGAGTTGAACGCGACCGCCGATAGGCTCGTGCAATCATAAGTGAGGCCAGTCTGCCGCCCTTCGAGCAGCTTCGACCCCTGCCCTTCAAGTAGCTTCTTCGCGGCGTACATCGTCTCGGCATCGAGCAAATCGCCCGCGATCGCCGCGACCTTGCTTCTGGCTTTTTTCAGCCGCTTGGCGAAGATTTCGAGCGCTTCCTTCCAGCTCGCCTCGCGCAGCTTGCCTTTTTCGCGAACCCACGGCCGGTCGAGCCGGTTGCGCACGAGCGCGTCGACGTGGTGGCGGGTCTTGTCGCTGATCCATTCCTCGTTCACGTCCTCGTTGATGCGCGGCAGGATGCGCATCACCTGGCGCTGACGGACGTCGAGGCGGATGTTCGATCCGACCGCGTCCATGACGTCGATTCCAGGAACCTTGCGCAGCTCCCACGGCCGCTGCTCGAACAGCTGCGGCTTCTGGAGGAGCGCGCCGACCGGGCAGACGTCGGCAAGATTGCCGGCAAGCTCGCTGGTCACGGTTCGCTCTAGATACGAGGTGATCTGGCTATCCTCGCCGCGGTAGAGCATGCCGATCTCCGGCACGCCAGCGACCTCGTTCGAGAAGCGGATGCAGCGCGTGCACTGGATGCAGCGGGTCATCGAGGTCTTGATGACCGGACCCATGTACTTGTCGTCGACCGCCCGCTTGTTCTCTTCGAAGCGCGATCCGCTGCGGCCGTAAGCAACCGCCTGGTCCTGAAGGTCGCACTCGCCACCCTGGTCGCAGATCGGGCAATCGAGCGGGTGATTGATAAGGAGGAACTCCATCACCCCTTCCCGCGCCTTCTTCACCATCGGCGTGTCGGTGCGGATCGTCTGGCCGTCGGCGGCGGGCAGCGCGCAGCTCGCCTGCGGCTTGGGCGGCCCCGGAGCGACCTCGACCAGACACATGCGGCAATTGCCGGCGATCGACAGCCGCTCGTGGTAGCAGAAGCGCGGGATCTCCTTGCCGGCAAGCTCGCAGGCCTGCAGCACGGTCGCGCCCTGCGGGACCTCGAGCTCGACGCCGTCGACGGTGACCTTAGGCATCGCCGCCGTTCTCCTTCTCACGCGTTACAGTGCGCGTGATCTCGGTCACGCGCGGACCGCGGCGCGAGCGGCGCAGCGCGAAGATTACCACAAAGCAGACGACCAGGGTGACGAGCATGATCGTGCTCATTCCGCGGCCTCCAGCATTCGGCGGCCCGAATATTCTGCAATCCTGCGCTCGAGCTCGGGGCGGAAATGGCGGACCAGGCCCTGGATCGGCCAAGCGGCGGCATCGCCGAGCGCGCAGATGGTGTGGCCTTCGACCTGCTTGGTGACGTCCATCAGCTTGTCAATGTCGGCGACTTCGGCGTCACCGACGCGCAGTTTCTCCATCATGCGCCACATCCAGCCAGTGCCTTCGCGGCATGGCGTGCACTGGCCGCAGCTTTCGTGCTTGTAGAAGTAGGAAATGCGGCTGATCGCGCGGACGATGTCGGTCGACTTGTCCATGACGATGACCGCTGCGGTGCCGAGGCCCGATCCGAGCGCCTTCAGGCCATCGAAGTCCATCGGCGCGTCCATGATCTCGGCCGCAGGAACGAGCGGCACCGACGACCCGCCCGGGATCACCGCGAGCAGATTGTCCCAGCCACCACGGATGCCGCCGGCGTGGCGGTCGATCAGCTCGCGGAAGCCGATGCCCATGCTTTCCTCGACCGTGCACGGCGCAATTCACATGCCCGGAGATCTGGAACAGCTTGGTGCCTTCGTTCTTAGGATTGCCGATGCTCGCGAACCATTCCGCGCCGCGCCTGAGAATGGTCGGCGTGACGGCGATGCTCTCGACATTGTTGACCGTCGTCGGGCAGCCATAGAGGCCGGCACCCGCCGGGAACGGCGGCTTGAGGCGCGGCTTGCCCTGCTTGCCCTCGAGGCTTTCGAGCATGGCCATCTCTTCGCCGCAGATATACGCGCCCGCGCCGCGGTGGACGAAGACGTCGAAGTCGTAGCCACTGCCCGCCGCGTTCTTCCCGAACAGCCCGGCGTCGTAGCATTCCTGACGGCGCGACGAAGGACCTCGGTCTCGCGGATGAACTCGCCGCGGACGTAGATGTAGGCCGCCCGTGCCCGCATCGCGAACCCGGCGATCAGCGCTCCTTCGAGCAGCTTGTGCGGATCGTGGCGGATGATCTCGCGGTCCTTGCAAGACCCGGGCTCGGATTCGTCCGCGTTGATGACTAGGAAATTGGGCTTGCCGGGCTTGGGCTCCTTGGGCATGAAGCTCCACTTCATGCCGGTCGGGAAGCCCGCTCCGCCGCGGCCGCGCAGCCCCGACGCCTTGATCGCGTCGATGATCGCGTCCTGGCCGATATCCATCAGCGCCTTGGTATTGTCCCAGTCGCCGCGTTGCTGCGCGGCCCTCAGCCATGGCTCCTGGAAGCCGTAGAGGTTGGTGAAGATGCGGTCCTTGTCCGCGAGCGGCCCGGTGTAGCCCATCAGTGTGCCACCCCGTTCGCGAAGAACCAGATCAGAAACACCACGATGAGCACGAGCAATCCGAGCTTGATCACGCCCTTCAGGAACTTGAAGGCGAGGAATGCCAGGACGACGGCGATGATGACGGCGGCGATCGTCATTTGAGCCGTTTCGTCCCGAGCTTATTCTGAACGACCATCACGATCCCGACGCAGAGCGCGAGGATGATGGCGACCTTGATGATCTTGAGCACGAGTCCAACCACGAGAATGCCGATGACCACGGCGATGATGAGCCCGATCATTGCGCGCCCTCCGGCGGACCGGCAGTGGCGGTCCATTGCGGCCGATAGTCGTAATTGCGCTCGGCCATCTTCTTGAGCGTCGTCGGACCTCCTGCGGGGCAGCTGGTCTGCCGGTCCACCTGCGGGCCCGGCTTGGGGGTTTTCCCCGAGGCGAACGCATCGAGGATCGCGGTCATGCTCTCCTCGGTTAGGTCCTCGTAATTGTCGTCGTTGATCTGAACCATCGGCGCGTTGGCGCAGGCGCCGAGGCACTCGACCTCGGTAAGCGTGAACAGTCCGTCCTCGGTTGTGTGGCCCTTCCTGAGCCCGCGCTTGTAGCAGGCCTCGAACACGTCGTCGGAGCCACGCAGCATGCAAGGCGTCGTCCCGCACACCTGGACGTGGAAGCGGCCGACCGGTTCGAGGTTGAACATGGTGTAGAAGGTCGCGACCTCGAGCACGGCGATATAGGGCATGTCGAGCTCGCGACCGACGAACTCCATCACCGGAATGGGGAGCCATCCTTGCGTGTTCGTCTCCGCTCCAACCTGCCGCTGCGCGAGGTCGAGCAAAGGGATTGAAGCCGACATCTGCCGGCCCGGCGGATAGCGTGCGACGATCTCCTCCGCCTTGCGCGCATTCTCGTCGGTCCACTGGAAATTCTTCCAGCGGGCGCGCTGCTCGGGGCTGTCGAGGATCCTGCCTGGCCGGCCATCAAACCAGTCCTCGTTTCCCGCCGCGGCGCACGAGCAGATCAGGGACGATTAGCGGCAAGCATCCGCCAATCATGAGCATTGCGGGCGTCATCAAACTCCCAACACCATATCGCCGGTACGCAAAGGCGCACGCGCGAGCGACCCCGGCACGCTCGAATGTCCTCACCGATCGATCTCCCCGAACACGGGATCAATCGCCGACAGGACCGCGGTCGTGTCGGCCAGCATGTGGCCCTTCATCATCATATCCATGGCCTGGAGGTGGCTCATCATCGTCGGGCGGATCTTGCAGCGGTAAGCGCGGTTGGTGCCGTCGGCGACGAGATAGACCCCGAACTCGCCCTTGGGGCTTTCGGTGGCCACATAAACCTCGCCCGCGGGCACGTGATAGCCCTCGGTGTAGAGCTTGAAGTGGTGGATCAGCGCTTCCATCGAGGTCTTCATCGTCGCGCGCATCGGCGGGAAAACCTTGCTGTCCGCGCCGATAGGGCCGGGCGGCAGCTCCCTTAGACACTGCCGAGCGATCTTCCAGCTCTGGCGGACCTCTTCGACCCTGACCATGAAGCGGTCGTAGCAGTCGCCGTTGGTGCCGACCGGAATGTCGAAGTCCATGCGATCATAGACTTCATAAGGCTGTGCCTTGCGGATGTCCCACGGAACGCCGGAGCCCGGATCATCGGGCCGGAGAAGCCCCAGGCGATCGCGTCGTCCTTGTGGACGATCCCGATATCGACGTTGCGCTGCTTGAAGATCCGATTGTCCGCGACGAGGCTGATCGAATCCTCGAATATTTGCAAGCGGTTGTCGAGGAATTCTCCGATCTTGTCGAGCACTTCTGGCGGGATATCCTCGCGCACTCCGCCGACCCGGAAGTAATTGGCGTGCATCCGCGCTCCGGACACGTGCTCATAGATCTGCATCAGGTCTTCACGGATCTCGAACAGCCACAAATTCGGCGTCATCGCGCCGACGTCCATAATGTGGCTTCCAAGGTTGAGGACGTGATTTTTGATGCGGGTCAATTCCGCCATCATCGTCCGGATGTATTGCGCGCGCAGCGGGATCTCGAGGCCGAGCAGCTTCTCGATCGCGAGCACGAAGCCGTGCTCCATGCACATCGGCGAGCAGTAATCGAGCCTGTCGAAGTAAGGCAGCGCCTGGGCGTAAGTCTTGTACTCGATCAGTTTCTCGGTGCCGCGGTGGAGAAGGCCGACATGCGGATCGACTCGCTCGACCACCTCGCCGTCCAGCTCCATGATCAGCCGGAGGACGCCGTGCGCCGCCGGGTGCTGGGGACCGAAGTTGATCGTGTAATTGCTGATGTTCGCGTCTCCCGGATCGCGCGGATGACCGAGATCGCGACCTTCGCTGCCCGCGCCCATCGAGACCTCGACGGTACGCGCGCCTTTCGACCGCGCGTCGGCGCGGTCCGCATGTGCGAAGAGATCGTCGCGAGCGTCGGTCACGGCTTCTTGCTCCGTGGCTTGCTTGCTGACCTCGCTTTCAGCCTTCTTCGCGCGCGGCTTGCGGGCCTGCTTCGTCGCCTCGGCGTCGGCCGGCTTCCCGCCGCCAGTCTCTGCGGGCCTAGCGGTCGTCTTCATCGTCTCCGCGGGAGTCTTCACGTTCTGCGGCGTCGGACCTGTCGGCGCGGGTGCGGGTGTCGGCGCGCCAGGTCCTTCGCCGGTCGCCTTCTCGTCGCCCGGAAGATGATATTCAGGGCCTTCCCACGGCATCAGGAAGTCGAAGGTCCGGAAATCCTGGGGAAGCGAGACGGGCTCGTAGACCACGCGCTTCTCGGCTTCCGAATAGCGCATCTCGACATAACCGGTGAGCGGGAAGTCCTTGCGGAACGGGAAACCCTCAAACCCATAATCTGTGAAGATGCGGCGTAGGTCCGGATTTCCTTCGAAAAGAATGCCGTAGAAATCGAATGCCTCACGCTCAAACCACCCCACCACTGGCCAGATCGAGACGATGCTCGGCACCGGCGTCTGCTCGTCCGTGGAGACTTTCACGCGGATGCGCCGGTTCTTTGTCAGCGAAAGCAGATGATAATTGACCTCGAACCGCTTGGGCCGGTCGGGATAATCAGCCGCGGCGATATCCATCAGCTGCTGATATTCGAGACCGGGCGTGTCCCGGAGCGCACGGCAAACCTCGATGATGCTCTCCCGCCGGACGGTCAGCGTGATCTCGCCGACCGCGTCTTTCACGTCGAGCAGCGCCGCGCCGAGCGCGGCCTTCGCCGTCTCGATGACGCCTTCGTCCGAAGCCATCTTCGGAACATGCGGAGCAAGTTTGACCGGCATCAGCGCTCGATCGTCCCTTCGCGGCGAATTTTCCGCTGCAGCTGGAGAATCCCGTACAGCAAGGCTTCCGCGGTCGGCGGGCAGCCGGGCACGTAAATATCGACGGGCACGATGCGGTCGCAGCCGCGCACGACCGAATAGCTGTAGTGATAATAGCCGCCGCCGTTGGCGCAGCTGCCCATCGAGATGACGTAGCGTGGCTCGCTCATCTGATCGTAGACTTTGCGAAGCGCCGGAGCCATCTTGTTGCAGAGCGTTCCCGCGACGATCATCACGTCCGACTGGCGGGGGCTCGCGCGCGGGGCAACGCCAAATCTTTCAAGATCATAACGCGGCATGTTCACATGGATCATCTCAACCGCGCAGCAGGCGAGGCCGAAGGTCATCCACCACAAGGAGCCGGTCCGCGCCCAGGTGAACAGGTCCTCGGCCGTGGTCACCATGAAGCCCTTCTCGTTCAGCGACTGCTGGAGCTCGAGAAGCTTCTTCTGATCGACCTCACCCGGAACTAGCCCGGAAATGCGCGCGAGCTCTTCCTCGCTCGGCATCCGGTCTTCGGGGCCGCGAAGCATCACTCCCATTCGAGCGCTCCCTTCTTCCACGCATATGCGAGGCCGAGACCAAGCTCGAGCAGGAAGATGATCATGGCCGACCAGCCGGTCCACTTGGTGAAGTTGAGGCTCACCGCCCAGGGGAACAGGAACGCCGCCTCAAGGTCGAACACAATGAACAGGATGGCGACAAGGTAGAATCGCACGTCGAACTCGGCCCGAGCATCCTCGAACGCGGGGAAGCCGCACTCATATTCGCTGAGCTTTTGCGCGTCCGGCCGATGAGTCCCCGTGAAGCGCGAAACGATCATCGGCAGCACCACAAAGCCCGCGGAAAGTCCGAGAGCAATGATCAGGAACAAAAGGATCGGCAGGTAGCCTGCGGCAACGCTTGCCAAGGGAATACTCCGGGGGCTTCGAAAAACTTGGCGGCTCTCTAGGACAGGCAGCCGAGTGTCGCAACACTGCGGAGTCCGCGAATTAACATCAGTGGATCTCGCAGTCCCTCCCGATCGGCACGGCGACGATTGGAGCCCCCACCGATCGAACAAGGGCCGCCTTGTCGATCGTTGCCCACCCCTAATCAGCAACGATTAGCAAGCGCTTGCCGTCAAAGACAATTTGTGTCGGGTCGGGCGGCGATCCGTCGGCGAGCGGCTCGTCGAAAGTCAGCCCGCTTCCGGTGGGGCGGATAGCGACCAGCTTGCCCGGCGAGCGCCCATGGTAAATGCCGTAGTAGGTGCTTCCGCAGCGAACCAATCCGTCGATACCGCGCAGCTGCTTCCCGTCCGGTCTCGGCAGTAGCCGCGTCTTGGACGTCGAGAAGTCGAGCATCCCCACTCCACGGCTGTAATCGGCCACCAGCAGATGCTTGCCGTCCGGTGTGAGCGCGATCCCCTTTCCACTCTTGCCGTCGGCCGGCAGGTTGACCGCCTTGATCCCTTTCAAATTCGGCAAGAGGCTGAAAACAAGCCCGGTCTGACTGTCGCTGACGAAAACACGCCCGTCCGAAACCGAGACGTCACCTGGATGGAAGTTGCCCGGATCCGGCGAAATGCGTGTCCGCAGCCTCCGCTCGCGTCCAGAGCGAGCAACGCTCCCCGATCACAGGGCGTGATACCAGTGACACCTGGCGGACAATCGGCAGCTATCCAGAGACGCCGTCGCGAGCGGTCCCAGGCAATCGCGAACGGATGAAGCCCCTCCGGAAAAGTCGCCAGGGTTCTGCATTTCGCCGTGCAGTCCAGAATCTGTCGGTCGAGGATGCTCGAGACCCAGATCGTATGGCCGTCGATCGCAATGCCTTCGACGATGCGGTGCTTGGGATCGATGGTGAGCAACGTCTGCGTCCGTATCGCCGTCGCGGCGGCGAAGGCCAGCAATCCGATCAGCAAATCGCCCCAGCCACCAGCTTCTGGAGCTTGGAATGGATCGCACTCGATCCCGCAAGAAATTCACGGCGCTCGAACGATCGGTCCGATCCGCGGTAATCCGTCACGAATCCTCCAGCTTCACGGACGAGCAGGACGCCCGCTGCGGTGTCCCAAATATCGAGGTCGTCTTCCCAGAAGCCATCCATTCGACCAGCAGCCACCCAGGCCAGATCAAGAGCAGCTGAGCCGAACCGGCGCACGCCCGAGACCTGTGGGCCGACTGCGGCGTAAATCTTTGCCCAGCGGGCCGCATCGCCGCGACCGCAATGCGGAATTCCAGTCCCAATCACCGTCTCATTGAGGTCGCGCCGCGCCGAAACGCGAAGACGTGCATCGTGAAACCAAGCACCCCTGCCCTTCTCTGCCCAGAAGCTCTCGTCAGTGAGGGGCTGGTAGACCAGCCCGTGGCTGATCTCTCCACGTCCGTCCGGACGGCGCTCTTCGACCGCGATCGAGATAGCGAAGTGCGGCACTCCGTGAAGGAAGTTGGTTGTTCCATCGAGCGGATCGACGATCCAGCGCGGCTTCGCCGGATTGCCCTCGATCTCGCCGCTTTCCTCGAGCAGCATGCCCCAGTCGGGCCGCGCGCTGCGAAGCTCCTCGACGATCGTCTGCTCGGCCCGCTTGTCAGCCATGGAGACGAAGTCGGCGGGACCCTTGCGGCTGACCTGCAGCTGTTCGACCTCGCCGAAGTCGCGCCTCAGCCGCGGTGCCGCCTTGCGGGCGGCGCGGGTCATGACGGTGATCAGGCCGGAGTGGGCTACCATCTTTTAGTCCGCGCGGCGGACATATTCCCGGTTGTAGACGTCGACCACAATCTTCGTGCCCGCCGTGATGTGCGGCGGGACCAACACCTTCACGCCATTGTCGAGGACGGCGGGCTTGTAGCTGGACGACGCCGTCTGGCCCTTCACCACCGCGTCGGCTTCAACGATGGTCGCCTCGACCTGGTCTGGAAGCTGAACGCTGATCGGCCGCTCGTTGTACAGCTCCATCACAACGTCCATTCCGTCCTGCAGAAAATCGGCCGCATCGCCGAGCAAATCCTCGGCCAGCATCACCTGCTCGTACGTGCCCTTGTCCATGAACACGAGCATGTCGCCGTCGTGATACAGATACTGGAAGTCCTTGGTGTCCAGGCGGACTCGCTCGACGGTCTCGGCGGAGCGGAAGCGGACGTTCGTCTTGCGGCCATCGATGAGGTTCTTCATCTCGACCTGCATGTAGGCACCCCCTTTGCCGGGCTGGGTGTGCTGGATTTTCACGGCGCGCCAGATGCCGCCCTCATATTCGATGATGTTGCCGGGACGGATGTCCACGCCGCTGATCTTCATGTCTTCTCTCGGAGAAAGTGTTGGGACAGAGCCGGCGCAGCCCGTAGCGACTTGGCTATTTCCCGGCAAGCAGCGGGTATGGATTGATCGGCGTTCCCTGCCACCATCGTTCGCCCGGCGCCATCGAGTTGATCGCGAAATGCAGATGCGGCGCGGAAGCGATCGCATCGCCGGTGTGGTCGACCCGGGCGATGACCTGGCCCCGCTTCACCTGCTGTCCCTCGGCAAGGCCGGGCGCGTAACCCTGCAAGTGAGCGTAATAGTACATCCACTTGGGATCGGACGCCCGCTCGTAGATCGTGATCCCGCCGCCGCCCTTGCTGAAGAACAGCTTCTCGATCGTCCCGTCTGCCGCCGCAATCACAGGCGTTCCCTCGGCGGCCATGATGTCGATGGCGTCATGACGTCGTCCGGCGCCGCGCGCTGTGTCATAGGTGTCGACAAGGTGGTGGCTTTCACACCCACCACCGGGATCGCGAGGCCTGCGGGGCCCACTACAACTTGTTGCGCGACCTCGACCGGCGGGGCCTTCTCTGGTTTCACCGCGATAATAGTGCCGTTCCGGACAACCTGAGGCTTCGGTTCGGGTACGAAGCTGTAGAACCAGATCCAGAAAGCACTCACGACCACCGCAGTGAAAACGGCCGTGAACAATGCGGTCGCCGCGTACTTCAGCGCAACTCTCCCCAGAAAGCGTTGTTGATGTGCAACGATGGAGGAAGCGACAGTTTCCAAAGGTGCCGAAATCCGCGTCGAATCGTTAAGTCACTCCGCCTGGGCCACTCGCTCGCTCAGTTCGACCAACGCCGGCTCCGCATGTTCCTTCGCGAAGGTCGCGAAGAACGGGATGGTGACCCGCACGCCACTATCGACGCGCACCACGCCATGTTCGTGGTGGAAACCGCCCGCCATCGAGACGAGCGTTCCGGTTTTGGGCCTGACCAGCACATCCTGCGCGGTGAGATACAGGCCACCGCCCTCGAAGCCGTCGTTAAGGTAGAGCACGCCCGACAGATCGCGATGGGCGAGATCGTGCGGCTTGCCGTCCGGATACGCGTTATCGGCATGGGGCGGCATGAACAGGCCAGCCTTCCAGCTCATCATGTGAAGGCCGTCGGCGTAGATTGGGACGTTGAGCTTCCAGAAGCGCTTCATCTCGATCAGGCAGCGGCCCAGCGCCGCCATCATCGTCTTCGCGGCCTCGCGATCATGCTTGAGTACGTCGGCGTACCAAAGCCCGCGCTTGTCCCAGAAAGCCGCGACGTCCGACGCTCCGAACGCCAGTTCATGAAGCTCCTCGAACGCGCGTACGAGGAGCGCGCTCCTGTCCTCGCTCACGAGACCGTCGGCGACTAGGAAATCCAGACCGAAGGCTTCGGCCTCCGCCCTGGTGGACACCACCTTCGTGTTCGGGCCGGGCGAAAACCGGCCCTCATCATCCATCTTCGCGCGGTTCGGGATCACCACTGTTCCCGAATATGTCGGAATGCGGTTGAGCGGGCTGTCCGCCGCCCATCGCGGATCGCCATTCGCCGGCGCGGAAGCGGTTCCGAGGATCGCCGGCTGGGATGCGGTCTTGCGAGGCGATCTTTTGTCGACGGCTTCTTTCAGGCGAAGCCTGTTCAAATGCTCGGTGCCCAAGGTCCCGTCCGGATGCCGGCCGACGAAATAGTGACGCTGCCACGCCTCCTTGATTGCCGCCTGGTCGCCCGCACGCACCCGCCGCATGAAATCGTCGCGCGCGAGCCGAAACTGGTCATGCCGTGTTCGAAGCTCCGGATCGTCCGCCATCCGGTGGATCTGGAGCTCGGTGTTTGGCAGCACTTGCCGCGGGACCGGAAGGAAGAAGCAGAATGGCTCACCCTCCTCGAACCGCGTGATTCCGGGCTCCGTTAGCTGCCAGTTCATCGTGAACGGATAAGGTAGCCAGTCGCTCTCCACAACGCCTGTCAGCGGGCTCGCTGTCGGCTTGGGATCGTTGAAGGGACCCGTCGCGAGGATTCCCCAGCCTGGTTCAGTCTCAATCACATAATCCAGGTGAAAGGTGATGATTCCGCGTGAGAAATTCGATCGACAGAAGTGGTCTACAGACGCGTCACCGGGCAGCTCTTTCAGGCCGATGACCTGAATGTCTTCCACCGCCATTCCGCCGTTCCAGCGGATTTCGACCGGGATCGGGCACAGCACTTCCCAGCCGAAGGCATTGGCGATCGACAACGGTAGGCAGCGGTAAGCGTGGCGGTCGACGAAGTCGTCCATCCATTTCCGCTTGGTCCGGGCGGGACGCACTTGTGGCGGATGCTCGGTCAATGCGTGCAGCTTCACGACCATCGACCGCTCTTCGGCAGCTGCAGGCGTAAGCTTCTTCGTCGCCAAACGAATTCTCCCGCGGGCGCAAAGACTAACGCATCGGCTTAGCCGCGCAAGGGGACGTCAGCCGAGGACGTCGGCGAAGGCCTTCACTGCAGAACGAGGATCGTCGGCGCCCCAGACCGCCTGGCACACCGCCAGGAAGTCCGCTCCCGCATCGACGAGAGGTTTCGCGTTGCCAGGAGTGATGCCGCCGATCGCCACGCATGGAATTTCGAACAGGGCCGACCACCACATCAGGATGGATGGATCAGGCCGATAGCGCGACGGTTTCGTCGTCGTCGGATAGAATGCCCCGAAGGCCACATAATCCGCACCCGCGTCTCCGGCTTCCATCGCCAGGTGGCGGCTATCGTGGCAGGTTCTGCCGATTTGCGCCGAAGGACCGAGTAGCGCCCTCGCCTCCCGCACGTCACCGTCGCTCTGGCCGAGATGAACGCCGTCCGCTCCAAGGCGCTTTGCCAGCTTCATACTATCGTTGACGATGAACGCGACTTCAGCGTCAACGCAGATGCGCTGCAGCGGCTCGGAGAGGCGAGCGAGCTCATGCTCCTCGACGTCCTTGACCCGCAGCTGGAAGGCCATCGCTAGCTTCGGCTCGAGCGCAGCCTTGAGGCGGTCAGGGAACGCACCGCCGACCTCTTGCGGGCTGATCAGGTACAGCCTCGCCGGCTCCGTCCGCTTCGGCGGCGGAAAATCCATCGGATCGAATTCGGCTTCGTCCAAGGTCAGGCCGGAACCTTTGCCGTCGACGCGTCGTAAATCTCGTCGATCGCGGTTCTGAGCGTGCGATTGAACTGCTCGTCGCTCTGCTGGGCGCGAAGGTCGGAGAGCAAGGCGCGGCTGAAGCTGGCGATCATTCCGGGATTCTTGGCGAGCTCGCGGCACGCATCCTGGCGCGAGAAGCCGCCCGACAGGGCCACCACGCGGAGCACCTTGGGATGATCGATCAGCGGCTGGAACAGGCCCGGCTCGGCCGGGATCGAGAGCTTCAGCATCACGCGTTGGCCTTCCGGGACGCCCGCAAGCTCATCGAGGAGCGCATCGCGTAGGAGCCGATCGGCTGCGTCACGCTCCATGCTTTTGATGTTCACTTCCGGCTCGATGATCGGCACCATGCCGTGCGCGAGCACCTCACGCGCCACGTCGAACTGCTGTCGCACAACTGCGGCAATTCCGTCGCGGTTCGCAAGGTTGATGACGGAGCGTTCCTTCGTCCCGAACACACCAAGCCCGTTCGCGCGGGTCAGGAGCGCATCGAGATCGGGCATCGGCTTCATCAGCTGAACTCCGTTTTCCTCGGCTTCCAGGCCCTTGTCGATCTTGATGAACGGCACGACGCCCTTGTCGATCAACGCCTGCGGCGTCGGCTTCCCGCCGATCGTCCCGTCCATCGTCCGCTCGAACAGGATTGCGCCGAGCACCTTGCCCGACGCGAAGCACGGAGAGTTGATGATACGCTCGCGCATCTGGTGAATGAGACCGAACATCTCCTCGTCATTCGACCAGGCGCCTTCTTCGATCCCGTAACCCTTCAGCGCCTTGGGCGTGGACCCGCCCGACTGATCGAGCGCGGCAATGAACCCGTCACCGCGTTCGATCTTTGCCGCCATTTCCGAGTAATTCATCGCTGACCCCTATCATCAAGATCGGCGCCGCCTCTACCAGCATCGGACGAGCGGACAACAGTCCCTTGACGCTCCTCTCACGACGAACAACAATCGCTCTTGGGGAAAGGGGAGCCATGAAATCGTCAAGACTGTTCGCAGCGCTCGCGTCCGCGCTGATGGCAAGCTCGGTGTCCGCGGCCAGCTTGAAGGTTGAAACAGCCTGCGCCAAACCTTGATCTCGTGCTCAATGGCCAGCACGCGCATCTTTCCGACCTTCGCGGGCAGGTCGTCGTTCTGAACTACTGGGCGACCTGGTGCGCGCCATGCCGAACCGAGCTTCCCCTCCTCGACAGCTACTATAGGTTGGCGACGTCGCGCGGGTGGCCATTGAAAATCTACGCAGTCGCCGCCGACGACAGCGTTCCCAACTCCGCATTGAAGCCGCTGTTCAAGGTCCTAACGATCCAGCCGACAGAGCGCATTCGTGGCGGCGCATTCGCTGACGTCGAGGCGCTGCCCACCAATTACGTGATCGATCGGGCGAGTCTGCTTCGATACGCGAAAGCAGGCGCCTTCGACCTTGACGACCTCAAAATTGTGCTCGTCCCGCTGATGCGGGAACCAGCCCCGGCTGTATAGCTCCCCCACCCGAAGTCACTCGCGCGATAGCGCGGCGACCCCAGGAAGCACGCGTCCCTCCATCCATTCGAGGAAGGCCCCGCCCGCGGTCGAGACGAAGGTGAATTCTTGCGCCACGCCGGCGTGGTTGAGCGAAGCCACAGTATCGCCGCCGCCCGCTACGGAAACAAGCGAGCCTTCCTTCGTGAGCGCGGCGGCGATCTTCGCCAGCGCAGCCGTCGCCTCATCGAACGGTGGCGTTTCGAATGCCCCGAGCGGACCGTTCCAAACAAGGGTTCGGCACGTCTTCAGCACGTCGGCGAGCGCCTCAACGGCCGCCGGGCCCACATCGAGGATCATCTCGTCGGGCTGCACTTCATGCACGTTGCACATCCGGAGAGACGGTGGATTGGGTGCGAATTCCTTTGCGACCACCACATCGTACGGGAGATGGATGGTGCATCCCGCCTGCTCGGCGAGGTCGAAGATGGCGTTCGCCTCGCCCGTCAGCTCATGCTCGCACAGCGACTTTCCGACATTCACGCCGCGCGCTGCGAGGAACGTATTGGCCATGCCGCCACCGATGATCAGATGATCGACCTTGCCCACCAGGTGGCCGAGCACTGCAAGCTTGGTCGAGACCTTCGCGCCGCCAACCACCGCCGCAACTGGCCGCTCCGGATTGGCGAGAGCCCGCTCAAGCGCGTTGAGCTCGGCCTCCATCGCCCGCCCCGCGAAGCTCGACAGGTAATGGGTGATGCCTTCCGTCGAGGCATGGGCACGGTGTGAGGCCGAAAAAGCGTCATCGACATAATAATCACCGAGCGCTGCCATCGCCTTCGCGAGGTCCGGATCATTCTTCTCTTCGCCGGCGTGAAAGCGTGTGTTCTCGAGTACGCCGATATTGCCTGAAAGCATCGTCGTGATCGCGCGCGCCGCCTCAGGCCCACAGCAATCCTCGATGAACCGTACCGACCGCCCTGTGAGCCTGTGGATCGGCAAGACCAGCTGCGCAGTCGACATGTCGGGTCGCCTTTCACCCTTCGGCCTTCCGAAATGCGACAGCAACAGCACGATCGCCCCGCGGTCACTCAGCTCCAGCACCGTCGGAAGCATAGCCCGAAGCCGCGTGTCGTCGGTGACCTTCGCGCCATCCATCGGGACGTTGAGGTCGACTCGGACGAGCACCTTCTTGCCGGTGAGATCCTCGGGGAGATCATTCAAAGTCTTGAACCGGCTCACCAATCGCCTCGAATGTTCACGAATGTTCGCGGTGACGCACACGCCGGCGCCGAGTTGCGGCGGACGTCGAGAATTATCGAATGGCTTGCCCGACAATGAGACCATAGCGCGGCCCTTAGTCGAATGAGGCGCGTGTAGGACAGCCCTTAGCCGAGCTTCCCCATCGCGCAGGCCGTATCGACCATCCGGTTCGAGAAGCCCCATTCGTTGTCGTACCAGCTGACGACGCGGACCAGCTTGCCTTCGAGGACCGCTGTTTCGAGGCTATCGATGGTCGAGCTCGCGCTAGTGTGCATGAGGTCGATCGAGACGACCGGCTCATCCGTATAGTCGAGGATGCCCTTCAGCCGTTGCGTCTCCGAAGCGGCCTTGAGGATCTGGTTCACCTCGTCGCGCGTGGTGTCGCGCTTCGGCGTGAAGGTCAGGTCGACGAGGCTCACGTCGGGCACCGGCACGCAAATCGCGGAACCGTCGAGCTTGCCCTTGAGCTCCGGAAGGACTTCGCCAACGGCGCGGGCGGCGCCCGTCGTCGTCGGGATCATCGACATCCCAGCCGCACGCGCGCGCCGCAGGTCTGTATGGATCTGGTCGAGGATCTTCTGGTCGTTGGTGTAGGCATGGACGGTGGTCATTAGCCCCCGCTCGATACCCAGTGCGTCGTTGAGCACCTTGGCGACCGGGGCGAGGCAATTGGTCGTGCACGAAGCATTCGAGACGATCTTGTGCTCGGCGGTCAGCTTATCGTCGTTGACCCCATAGACGACCGTCAGGTCGATGCCCTTCGCCGGCGCCGAGATCAGGACCTTCTTCGCGCCTGCCGCGATATGCTTCTCCGCGCTTTCGCGATCGGTGAAGAAACCGGTGCACTCGAGCGCGATATCGACCTTGTTCGCCGCATGGGGCAGCTTCGCCGGGTCGCGCTCGGCAGTCACGGAGATGCGCTTGCCGTCGACGAGGATCTTGTTGCCCTCGGTTTCAACCTCGCCGGGGAACTTGCCGTGCACGCTGTCGTGCTTGAACAGCCAGGCATTGGCCTTTGCATCGGCGAGGTCGTTGACGCTGACCAGCTCGAGGCCGCAATCGGGCCGCTCGAGGATAGCGCGGGCGACCAGGCGGCCGATGCGGCCGAAGCCGTTGATTGCAACTCTCGTCATTGGATTCCTCTTGTCTTCATGAAGTCGACCACGCGCGTGGCTATCTTGTCTGGGGTAAGACCGAAGTAGTTGTAGGCGTCCTTCGCCGGCGCGGAGACGCCGAAGCGGTCGATGCCGATACGAAGGCCGTGGAGCCCGGTGTAGCGCTCCCAACCGAACGTTGTTCCGGCTTCGACGGAGACTCGAAGGATCTCGCGATTGCTCACGTCGGGGAGGATATCCTCGCGATATTCGCGAGGCTGCACGTCGAAGCGCTCGGTGCAAGGCATCGACACGACATCGGCACCGATCCCCTGGGCTTCAAGCCGGGCGGCGGCATCGAGTGCGATCTCGACCTCCGAGCCGGTCGCCATGAAAATCACTTTGCGCGCATTTTCAGCGCCCTTGAGCCGATAGGCCCCGCGGGCCGTAATTTTCTCAAAGGCAGGCTCAGTCCGGAGCGGGCGAACATTCTGGCGCGTCAGGGCGAGGATAGACGGCTCTTCGCTCTGCAAGGCGAGCGCCCAGCTTTCCGCCGTCTCGACCGCATCGGCGGGCCGATACACCTCGAGCTGCGGCATGGCTCGAAGGCTTTGCAGATGCTCGATCGGCTGGTGCGTCGGACCATCCTCGCCGAGCCCGATGCTGTCGTGGGTCATCACGTAGATAACGCGCGCCTTTTGCAGCGCCGAGAGCCGGATCGCGGGGCGCGCATAATCGGTGAATACCAGGAACGTGCCGCCGTACGGGATCACGCCTCCGTGTAGCGCCATTCCGTTCATCGCTGCCGACATCCCGAATTCGCGAATGCCGTAATAGATGTAGCGGCCCGCGTAATTGTCGGATGTCAGCGGCTCCAGCCCCTTGGTCTTGGTGTTGTTTGAGCCGGTGAGGTCCGCCGAGCCGCCCACAGTCGCAGGAATCGCTGCGTTGATCGCCTCGAGCGCCATCTCGGACGCCTTGCGCGTGGCGACAGGCTTCAGGTCCTGGAGCAGCTTGTCGAGATAGGGCCGCAGCCAGGCTCCGCTGACCTTGCCGTTGAGACGCGCGAGGAATTCATCCTTGCGCGGATCGCGGTCCAAACGATCCGCCCACTGCGCGCGTTCGATCGACCCGCGCTTACCTGCCGTCCGCCACGCGGTGAGGACGTCGTCGGGAACGAAGAAGTCCTTGTCCTCGAGCCCGAGCTCCTTGCGCGCCGCCTTGACTTCATCCTTGCCGAGCGGCGAGCCGTGCGTAGCCGCAGTGCCCTGCTTGTGGGGCGCGCCGAAGCCGATGATCGTCTTGCAGCGGATCAGGCTCGGCCGGGGATCGGCCGTCGCTTCGTCGATCGCGCGGCTTACCTCGTCCGCGCTTAGGCCATCGCATTCGACGCTATGCCACTTCGCGGCCTGGTAACGCGCAACGACGTCTTCGTTGCGCGAAAGCTCGGCCGCTCCGTCGATGGTGATGTCGTTGTCGTCCCACAGGACGATCAGCCGCCCCAGCTTCAGGTGCCCCGCAAGCCCGATCGCTTCGTGATTGACGCCCTCCATCAGGCAGCCGTCGCCGGCGACGACGAAAGTGCGGTGATCGACCAGCTCGTCGCCGTAGATGGCACTAAGGTGACGCTCCGCGATCGCCATTCCGACCGCCATCGCCAGCCCTTGTCCCAGCGGCCCGGTGGTAACCTCGATACCCGGCATTTCGAAATTCTCGGGGTGTCCCGCGGTCGGGCTGCCGAGCTGGCGGAAGCGCTTGATGTCGTCGATCGTCGGCCGCTCGTACCCGGTCAGGTAGAGCAGCGAATAGAGCAACATCGATCCGTGGCCTGCCGACAGGATGAAGCGGTCGCGATCGGGCCAGTGCGGATCAGAGGCGTCGAACTTCAGGTGCCGCGTGAACAATGCAGTCGCGGCGTCGGCCATGCCCATCGGCATTCCGGGATGGCCGCTGTTCGCGGCTTCCACCGCATCCATCGCGAGGGCGCGAATGGCGTTGGCGAGACGGCGGTCGGTCGGCTGCATCGAGGCTCCGCAATGGGATTCGCCCGGGACGAGGGCGCGGCCCCTTTGTCCGGTGAGCAGAGCCGCGTCAACGCTCGCCTGTTCAACCGCTGGTTGTCGCGCTACAAATGTCGCGCAGAGAGTAGAGGAGGTAAGTGGATGCTGCAGCGTGCGAGCTTGTGTGCGTTGCTGATCCTAAGTGGATCGCGGGTCGCGGCGTCCTGCCTGTCCGGATCAGGCAATCTCTTCACGATCTCGGGCGAAATCGACGACGGAGGCATTCGCGGCTCCTTCACCCGCACCGTCGATCCGCGCAGCGGCCGCTATGCCGAAGCAGTGAAGCTCGGCGGCCTCAAGCGCGGGAGTGGCTTCGACGGCCGCCTCGACTGGTCGAGGGACGTTTCGGGGGCAAGCCATTATTTGACGTCCGATTTTGCGCGGCGGTTGGCGCGGTCCGAGGCTTGGCTGACGACCCATCTGGCATGCCCGCCGCCCCGCGCCGCTGCGGCGGCCACGCGTGAGCGTGTCGATTCCGCTTCGGGGCTCGATGTGTGGCGACTGACTCCGGCCGGAGGCGCGCCAATCGAGCTTTGGTATGATCGTTCGGGCAAGATCGACCGGGCGGTCCTACAATATCCGGAGAACCGGCTGATCCGGCACTTCGCCGACTGGCGACCCGTCGCCTCCGGGCACTTGTACCCATTCAGGGAACGGGACGAGGACCCTGAGGACGAGAGCGAGATTGTCTACACGGTCAGGAATGTCTCGCCCGCGAGCACGACGTCATTCTCCCCGCCGCCGCTGCCCGACGACAGCAAGATCCTGGGCGGATCCAGCACGACCATCGCCTACGAAGACGCTGACCGGCGGCGCATATTCCTGCCCGTCTACCTCAACGGCAAAGGGCCTTTCACTTTCGAGCTCGACAACGGCGGCCATTTCATCCTGACGGAGGCGACGGCGCAGGCGCTCGGACTGACGCCGGAAGGAGCCTTCGCGTCGACCGGGGCCGGAAGCGAGGTCCACAAGACCGGCTACGCCACCGTCGCGGACCTTCGGGTCGGCCAGGCTGACGTCACCCACCAGCCCGCCAAAGTGCTGCCGCTGACCCACAATGAGCGGCCTGGCCTTCCTCCGCGAGCGGGAATACTCGGTCTCGAGTTCTTCGAGCGGTTCATCGTCGCCATCGACCACCGCGACAAAAAGGTGTCGCTCTATAGGATGTCGGATCGCGCAGTACCGCATTCGGGTCGCCCGGTCCGGCTGCTGTTCGATGAGGACGCAGCCCTTGCGGCCGGCGCCTACGATGGAATTGTCGGAAATGTGATGCTCGATATCGGCAATGCCGGACCGACGATCATCGAAGATTATTGGGCGGCAGCGCATGGCTTAAGAGCGAAATTGTCGCGGGGTGAACAGCGGGGATCCCAGTGGATTTCGAAGGGAACGGTCGCCATCGGACCTTTCCATCTCGGCGACGAGACTGTCTCCTATCTCGGGCCAGCCGAACGCGGCTCTGAATATACGCGCTCGGTCGCAGCGATTGCCGGTGAGCCTCTGCTGTCGAGATTCGACGCCGTCTACGATTATGGCCATCAGACGGTGTGGCTCAATCCGCTCGACGATGTCGATCCGCACTCCTTTGAGAAGCGCCCATAATTTTCCTTTTCGGAAATCAGCGGCTTGCGGCTCAGGGGCAGTTTGCGTAGTCCGCTCTTCATGGACGACGGGGGCCTTTCAGCAGCGCTCGACAGGGCCGAACAGGCGATCGAGCGGATTCAACGAACGCTGGCCTCGCGTCAGCGGCGGCAGGGCGCGACGAGGAGCTCCGTGCCAAGGTTCGCGAAGTGGTCGAAGAGCTCGACGAGCTCATTCGTCAGGCCGCCGCCTGATGGCCAGCCTGATCGACCTCAATATCGCTGGGCGCAGCTACCAGGTGGCTTGCCGCGAGGGCGAGGAAGAGAACCTACGCGCCGCCGCACGCCTCGTCGACGGCAAGAGCCGTGAGGCGCTTCAAGGGCTTGGCACATTGTCGGAGGCGCGCCAGTTCCTCTTCGCTTCCCTGCTTCTCGCTGACCAGTTGATCGACAAAAGCCCAGATGCGGCCGCCGCGGCCATGGCGGCGCCGCCCGACCCGATACTGGTCGAGCGTGCCGAAGCGCTCGCGAATCGCCTCGAAATGCTTGCGGCACAGCTTGAGAGTGAGACGGCAAACGCCTAAATGAGGTGGCGACGGGCACTACCCGGTGCGCGCCTTCGGAAAATCCCTGAGGCGATAGAACATCCTAGGGAGCTGTCCCTGCCCTGGTCACGGCGGTCTCGCCGGGGTCAGGAGCAAACGGCGCCCACCTGACGTTTTGGCGTCAGAGGATTTTAGGGCAAACGGCCATGGTGGTCCCGTCACCCCCCTTCGAACCTTCGCTGCCGCGGCCTGAGATAGAGCCGCTGTCGAAGGATTTACTGCGCCGCGCGGCACTTGACGCGCGCCTCGCCTATGTGCGGACGCTGTCCGATGGCGCGCGCGAGCGGCTCGAGCAAAAGTTAGCTCAGAATCTCACGTCGCTATTCGCCGGTGTGTCGGTGGTCGCCGCCTATCACCCGCTCGGCTCGGAGATCAGCCCGCTCGCCGCAATGGAAGAAGCGCGGGCCGTCGGAGCGATCGTCGCCTTCCCCTGTTTCACCAATCCGGCAAAGCCGTTCCGCTTCATCGCCGGCGATCCGCTCGAGCCGGGACCGTTCGGGATCATGCAGCCGGCCAAGCGGCATCCCACGGTTGAGCCCGACCTCGTCCTCGTGCCGCTGATCGCGGTCGACGGTTCCGGCACTCGCCTCGGGCGCGGAAAGGGCCATTACGACCGCGCGCTAATTCGTCTCAGGAAGAGCGGCGCACGACTGATCGGAGTTGGCTGGCCGATGCAGTGCCTGACCGAAACCATCCCCGCGGACGACTGGGACGTGCCCTTAGACGGCTTCGCCTCGCCGGAAGGGCTGGAACTGTTCAGCCGCGGCTGAATTTAGGAGTGGGTATACGGCGTGAAGTCGCCAATCACGCATGACGGTCCCTCGGATTGCGAAATATCGAGAGAACGGATCACCTGACCGCTGCAATATTGTGAGCTCCACACATCGCTGATCAACCGGTCGTCGTGGGAAAAGCCGCAGAGCCCTTCCAAATGCCTAACCCAGACCGTCTTGCCACTGCCATAGAGAAGGACGTGGCGGTCATTGTCGGCAACCCGGAAATACTCGTGCGGCTACGCCGAAATACATCGCTGCGAAGCACCGACCCCGCGGCCGCCAAGCTCGCTGTCGTGATGTTCCGTGGCGTAATGATTGGACGTGCAACCCGCCAGGAGCATGCCCGCGAAAAGAGTTGGGACCCGCATCCGTCGCCGCCTATCCCAATCCGAACGGTGTGAAACTCAGGTCCAACCCGGGATTCCCCGGACGAGAGCGTGGCTTGAAAGTCACAATCCACAGTTTTGCACCAGAGATTAACGTTTGTCGGCCCGCCCGCGCCGGAGTCTCCTTCTTTTACCGATAGTTGAATGTTATCTCGTAGTGGAGCGGCGGGGCTGACTCGCTCAGGGGCTCTAACGATGCGTGTGAAGGCAATTGCAGTTTTGATCATCGTTGCCGTCAGCGGCGCCGCGTTCATGGCAATGCGCTACGAGAGCCGCGCCGACGCGGCGGCTGGTGACTGCTATGCGGCGGCCCAGGGGCCCTCGACGCCGACCATCTGCCAATAACCTAGCCGAGATTCCGCGCGATGGCCTCGCGAATGAGCGCCTTGAAAGCGCTCTCATCGATGCTCTCGCCTTCGTTGAAGTCGATCGCGCGGCGCGTTCCACCACCGAGGCTCGAGTTGAACAGCTTTGACGGATCGTCGAGCGAAGCGCCACGCGCGAAGGTCAGCTTGACCTTATCCTTGTAGGTCTCGCCAGTGCAGATGATGCCGCCATGCTCCCATGTCGGCACTCCGAGCGGGTTTGAGGCCTTGCGCCACTTGATCGCCTCGACGACCTCGGGATCGGCTTCGCGAATCAGGCGTCGCAATTTAGCCAGCGTCGCGCCGCGCCAATCGCTCAGCGTCCTCAGCTTCTCGTCGACCCCGGCTGATCCGTATTTATCCTCTTGCATGCCAACTCCGTTGAATCCTGGCCAGAAGCACATCGTCACGACCGCGCCTGGAGCATCTTCCAGCCGTTGCCGGACGGGTCGCGGAAGCTCGCGTCTACATTGCCGTAACGCTCGATCGGTTCCTGCGTGAATTCGACGCCCCGCGCACGCATCTCGTCGTAGGCGGCACGACAATCCTCGACAACGAGCACCAGCGGCGGCATCGCGCCCTTGGCGACGGCCTGGCCGAGCGCCTCCGCAATCGCCTCGTCGACGATCGGCGCCTGCGGCCGGAACAGCCCGAGCTGGAACGTAGACTGGTCGGGGTGCCGGACGGTCAACCAACGGTATCCGCCGTTGCTGACGTCGGTGTGCACCTCGAACCCGAGCTTCTCGACATAGAATTTCAGCGCTTCGTCCTGATCGTGGACGTAGACGCCGGCTACCTGGACACCTTCGCTCATGGGACCTCCTTCTATTCGGGAGGCTCTTTACCGGCCTCGCCGCGCCGCCGCTTCTCCGAAACTGCGATTTTGAGATCGGGCCGGTGCGCAGCGCGGACGAAACAGTGCGGGACCTGGTCGAGCGCGTTCGGAACCGCCTTCTCCCGCTCGCGAAGCTCACTCGGGCTCTCGCCGGTGATATCGCGAAAGACGCGCCCGAACGTGCCGAGGCTGTTCCACCCGGTCGAGAGCGCAATGTCGATGATCGCTTCGTCCGAATCTCGAAGCAGTGCCTTTGCCCGCTCGATCCGCCGGGTGAGCAGATAGCGGTGCGGCGGAAGTCCAAACGCATCCTTGAAGGAGCGCGAGAAATGAGCCTCCGAAACGCCGCTCACGCTCGCTAACCGGCTCACCGGCCACTCCTCGTGCGAGGCCGCATCCATACGGTCCTTCGCGCGGAGCAGGCGACGCAGCAGTTTCGGGTCCCTGGGAGCACCACTCACGTTCCAGCCCATAACGACACCTTCAACAGCAGTCTCGTCAGATGTCGCGAACCTGCCAATCAATGATCCGAAAGCGCAAGAGCTTCACACCGAAGCTCAGCGCCGCGTGGTATAAGGAAGTGATTTGGAGCAACGCGGTCGTGTAGGCCCGCCCCTTTCAGCAGTTCGGCCTGACCGCTCCTCGCTTCGGCGTTACCGGCGAGCGAAGCGCCCGGGCTCACGCTAGTCCTCCGCCTCCTGGGGCCAAGTACGTCCCCACGAGCATGGAAAGGAGTTCGACATGTCCAGAACGTCTTTGCTCAGTGCCGCAGCTGCCGCAGCGGTGATTGCGTCGCCTGCGGCTGCGCACTACGGCCATCATTACCGTCATCACCATTATCACTACGGCTACGCGTACGCGCCTTATCACCACTACCATTACGGCTACCCGGCTTATTATGGCTACCCGGCCTATCTCGCTTATCCTGCCTACTATCCGAGCTACTATTCCTATCCGGTCTACGCCTATCCGACCTACTCAGTGACGATCGGCTTCGGGGGCGGTTATCACACACCACCACCATCACCATCATCATTGATAGGTCGCGTTAGCGGCTGCGTTTGCCGGCAGCCGCGCGGCGGTGCTGGCTGCGGCGCTCGGTTGCCGCCGGAGTGTCAACGCTCGGCTGTTCATCGGCGTTCTGTTCGATCCCCAGAGAAGCTCGGACGACGTCACCGGACACGGCTTTACCGAAGAGCCACCCTTGCCCGTCCGAGCAACCTAGGCCCTTCAGCCGGTCCCTGGTCCCGTCGTCTTCGATCCCCTCGGCGGTGATCGGCAGCTTGAGCGCGCGCCCAAGCGCTAGGATCGTGCTCACGATCGCGTCGCTCTGAGCGTCGGCGAGGAGGGAAGAGACGAAGCTCTTGTCGATCTTGATCCTGTCGAACGGAAGCGACTGGAGCTGCGACAATGACGCATAGCCCGTCCCGAAATCGTCGAGCGAGATCGTCACGCCGACATTCTTCAGGCTTTCGACGATCGTCAACGCCGTCTCACGGTCCTCGAGGAAGGAGGATTCGGTGATCTCGACCTCCAGCCGCGAGGGAGGGAAGTTGGTCTCGGTTAGAAGCTTCAAAATGCGCTCGGCGAGCTGCGAGTCCCTGAACTGAACCGGCGAGATGTTGACGGCCATTTTCAAGTGGCTCGGCCAACTGCGTCCTTCGCGAAGCGCGCACCTCATCACCGACAGCGACAGCTCGGCGATTAATCCCGATCCTTCTGCGACATCCATGAATTCCGATGGTTCGAGCAGACCTCTCTCCGGGGAGTCCCACCTCGCTAGCACTTCGAAACCGGTCAGCTGGCCGTTGGCGAGGTCGATCTGTGGCTGATAGTAGGGAATGAACTCGCCGGCTGCGATTGCGTTTCGAATTTCGTCTTCGAGGCGAGTGCGCGCGAGCAGCTCGCGCTCCATGCGCTCGTCGAACCACACCTGGCGATTGCGACCGTCGCGCTTCGCCGAATACATCGCAATATCCGATCGCCGCAGGCAATCTTCGGCGCTCATCCCACACTCGACCTGCGAGATGCCGACGGAAGCGGAGACGTGCGCAGTCGCAGTACCGAGCACCATCGGCTGGGCTATGCCTTCGATGATCTTCGCAACGCATTCGGTGACTGCTGCATCCGGAAGGTTCGGGATCAGGATCGCGAACTCATCGCCGCCCAGTCGGGCGCAGCACGATCCGCTTGGCGCGGTGGCTCGGACGACAAGAGCGGCCTGCCGAAGGACTTCGTCGCCGACGACGTGGCCGTAGAGGTCGTTGACCTTCTTGAAGAAGTCGAGGTCGAGCAGGAGAAGCTTGCTCGGCCGACCAGCGGAAATCGCATCCGCCAGCACGCGCATCAGCTCACGCCGGTTCGCGAGACCCGTCACATGGTCGTTGAATGCGTTTTCGTGCGCCGACTGCTGGGCGAGTTCGTTTGCCGCGAGCGCGTTCTGCAGGTCTTTCGACCGCCGCCAGGCAAACAGGATGACCGCGATGTTGAGCATCAAGGCCATGACGAGCTGGCTGTCGACGGCTTCCCGGCCTGATCCGCCGACCGCCGAAGCGATGATACGCTCGCCGGTGGGGATGAAGAGGAACAGGGCCGCCAATGCCGCGCAGCTGGTGATCAGCTGGCTGCTCGCGAGCTCACGCGCCGTCTTCAGGGTCGATGCCGGTTTCAAAGTTCAACTCCAGCGACCAATGTGCCCTGATGTGATGAAGATGGCGTAAAGAGCGGTCGGGGACGCGGCTTCCCACTCCCCGCGCTCTCAAGGTTTTTCTGATCCCGAACTAATGCGCATCCCGATAGCGCGCGGTTCTTCCGCCCTGCACGCTTACGGCCGTCAGCCGGGAGTGCCCGCCGTGAATTGAAGCCTAAGTGCCGTCGTCGCTTTCACAGCAGCCATCGCGCTCGCCAGTCCGCTCGCGGCACGTGGATCCGCATCGCTCGTCCACCGGGCAGTGCAACCGGCTTCCAGTAGCGAGAGCATCTATCCGCCCGACGAACCCGACATTTTCATGACCGACCCCAGCCCCGGTTTGCAAAAGCGCGACTGGATGAGATTCAGGACCGATCCTTGCGGGACTTTGCTTGCGATCGACAGTGGGCGATCGACGCCGCGGAGAACCTCGCTGGATGACGGGGACGCTGGCGACGGCATCGACGATATGGACGATTTAGAGGACCAGGACCCGTCCGATCTGGGAAGAGCTCTTATCGGCCGCTGGCTGTCGCAGCACCCGGAGATCGCCGTCATCGGGGACGGGGTCCAGAAGTCCTGCGACGACGGGCCCTACTTCGATGAAGACCTGCCCTCGGACATCGAGGCGCTAAGCCCTCAGCCGAAGAGCAACGGCCACAGCACCATTCCGAGACCAACCATGCTGATGAGGAAGACGATCGTCCGGACGATTGGAATCCCGGCTGCGTAGATCGGCAAATAAGCTAAGCGCGCGCCAAGCCAGATCCACCCGCCGAGCGCCGTCAGATGGCTCGTTCGGCTGGCGAGAACGACGCCGAGCAGCGCGACGATCGCGATCGGGAAGGTCTCCTCGAAGTTCGCCTGGGCGCGCATCGTCCGGCCCGTGAGCGGTGACGGCGGCGGCAGCGCTTCGTCGCGCGCGCCGATGTTCCACTTGCGGCCATACTGCGCGGTTTTGAAGCGCGTGGCGGTGAAGATGTAGATTACCAGCAGCAGTGAGCCGAGCGCCAGGATCTTGAGTTCGACGGCCATGACTATCCATCCCCGAATTGCGGTTTCGGGACCGTAACAGAAGAGCCTAAGTCGACGAAAGTCGCTCCTCGCTCAATCGCAGCGCATCGTCGAGTAGCGCGGCCGCAGTAACCCTGGCCCCGGCACCCGGTCCCTGGATGACCAGCGGCTGGTCGCGGTACCGATCGGACCAGATTGCCACGCGATTGTCCGTCCCGCTTCCTCCGGCCAGCGGATCCCTGGACGCGATCGACTCGAGTCGGACGGTTGCCGACCCGCCGTGCAGACGAGCGACGAATTTGAGGCTGCTTCCGTCGGCCCGCGCGCTTTCAAATTTGGCGAGCAGCGGCTCATCCAACAGATGGAGCTGGTTGAGAACCTCCTCCGGTGGCAGGCATTGAAGCGCAGCAGGAACCAGCGTTTCTACGTCCACGCTGCTGCTTTCGAGCGGGAAGCCCGCGGCGCGCGCCAGGATCAGGATTTTCCGCCGAACGTCCTCGCCCGAAAGATCCTCCCGCGGGTCCGGCTCGGTAAATCCCTTGGCATGGGCTTCGCCTACGAGCTCGGAGAACCCACGGACTCCATCGAAGCGGTCGAATAGCCATGCGAGCGAGCCGGACATCACGCCGGCAATGGCATGGATACGGTCGCCGCCATTCCGGAGTTCTCTAAGTGATCGAAGCAGGGGTAGCCCTGCTCCTACGGTTGCGCGATCCCCGAATCCCGTTCCCCTTCGCTCGCAAGCCGTTTGGATTTGCTTCCAGAGCGCGAGAGATGTCCCGGCGGCAAGCTTGCAGGCGGTGGCAACATGCACTCCGGCATCGAGCAACGCCGGATGGTTCGCCGCGACTTCGCCGTCGGCGGTCGCATCGATGAGGATACGGGTGCCGCTGCTGCCGAGGGCGGCGAGAAGGTCCGCTAGGCTCGTTCGCCGCTCACATCGAGGCGCATTCGACAAGGCTTCGGCGCAATGTTGCGGATTGAGACCCTCCGGATCGAACAGGGACAGGCGGCTATTGGCCGCGAACACGAGGTTCAGCCTGTCGCCGAATGGCGTGCCGCGCCACTCGCTTAGGCAATTCAGCACTGCGGCGCCGACGGTCCCGCTGCCAAGCAGCGCTACTTTCGCTGCCCCGCTGGCAAGTGATGGACCCTCGGCCAGGCGAATAGGCTGTGCAAGCATCAACAAGCCTCCTTCAGCACAGGAGCCGCAGCGCGATCGAGCGCTGCGATAAGGTCGGCGACAAGGTCGTCCGAATCCTCGAATTCCGACCGAGAACCGGAGCAGGCCCGGATGGATGCCGGCGACCTGCCTCGCGGGCTCGTCCATCGACGCGTGGCTCATCGTCGTTGGGTGCGCGATGAGGCTCTCGACTCCGCCGAGCAACTCGGCGAGCGAGATGCTCCGCAATCCGTCGACGAAGCGGCGAACCGCCCGCTCTCCGCCCGCTAGCTCGAACGAGATCAGCGAGCCGAACCCGTCCTGCTGCTTGCGCGCGATCGCGTGACCAGGATGTCCGATGCATCCGGGATAGTGAAGGCGCGAAACCGCCCGATGCTGGCCAAGGATCTCAGAGACGGCCGCCGTATTCTCCTCGTGAACGCGCATCCTGGCGCTAAGCGTTCGAAGCCCGCGAAGCGTCAGGAATGAGTCGAACGGCGCGCCAACGAGGCCGATCGCGTTCGCCCACCAGCCGAGCTCTTCCAGCACAGCAGGGTCGGCAGCGATCACTGCCCCACCGACCACATCGCTGTGGCCGTTGATGAACTTCGTGGTCGAGTGGATGACGACATCCGCCCCATGCTCGATCGGACGCTGTAGCGCAGGCGACAGAAACGTATTGTCGGCGACGACGATCGCGCCAGCGGCTTTCGCAATCCTCGCTACCTCCGAGATGTTCGTGATTCGAAGGAGCGGGTTGGACGGAGTTTCGAGCCAGACAAGCCGGGCGTTGGTGGCGAGCGCCTTCTGGGCCGATTCAGCGTCGGTGAAGTCGACGACTTCGAGGTCAAAGGCGCCGCGCTCCGCGAGCGCCTTGAACAGCCTCCACGTCCCACCGTAGCAATCATGCGGGATCAGGACCCGATCGCAGGGCTTGAGCAACGCCTGAAGCACTAGCGCGATGGCGGACATTCCCGTCGACGTGATGATGCCGCCGACGCCCCCTTCGAGGTCGGCCAGCGCATTCGCCAGCTGGTCCCGCGTCGGATTGCCGCTGCGCCCGTAATCGTAGGCGCGCTTCTTGCCGAATTCCTCGAACGTGAAGTTCGCGGACAGGACGATCGGCGGAGTCACCGCGCCGTAAGCCGGGTCGCAGTCGATGCCGGCGCGAACGGCCCGTGTGGTCAATTTGGTCATTGTTGCTTCTCCAGGGAATTCAGGAAGTTCGAGATGATCTCCGCGACCGCGCGCTCCTCCTTGAGGAACGCGTCGTGTCCGTAGAGGGAGTGGATGCTGAGAAGGCGGCCGTTAGGCGCCGCTCGAGCGCAGGCTTCGATGTCGTCAGCAGGAACGATCTGGTCGCTGACCGCCGCCACGAATGTGCTCGGAATGGCGATAAGCGCCGGATCGATCCGGTGCAGGTCGATGGACTCGGAAAGCCGGCGATAGGCGGCCGCGGACATGCGCTCACTGTGCCGCTGCCCCATATGGTCCAGGTAGGCCTCGCTGCTCGCGCAGGCCCTGTCCCGGTCGAATGCGATTGGAGCTGCGAACCGCTCAGCGAACTCCTGCGGCGAGCGGTAGCTGATGATTGCGAGCTTGCGTGCCAGCGCGACTCCCGCTTCCGGATCGCCAAGCCTTTCGCCCAGCTCGATCGCCTGCCGCTGCGTTGCGCGCAGGGCAGTCGCAAAAGGGTGGGCCCGATGGGATGCCCCGATGGCCAGAAGCGCGCCGACGCGATTCGGCGCGATCGCCGCCAAATGCAACCCGACCATCCCGCCATAGCTCGCGCCGACGAACGCTGCGGCTCGGACGATCTTAAGTTCGTCCAGCGCGGCGATCAGGGCGCTCACCTGGTCCGAAGGATCGATCGGCCGGTCGAGCGTCCCGTCGGCGCCGACCCAATCGATCGCCAGGACGCGATAGGGACCGAAGGTGCCAGACTGGCTCTGCCACCAGCCATCGCTCTGGTCGCTTGCGTTTGCGGCCACGTGCCGACCGGCCGAAATGCCGCCCGCAACGAGCAGCAGCGGAGCGTCCGCATCGCCTGCGATCTCGTACCGGATGGACACCGCGGCCGGACCAGCGTGGACGAGATTCAACTCGGCCGTGAACTGGCCGCGGGCAGCGGGCGGCGTGTCGCTTCTAGCTGGATCCTTCGTCGCGCTCGTAATCGTCACATCCTGCCCCCGATCTCCTCCCATCGAGGTTGCGGGGTGGCGGACAGCGCAGGCTTGGTTCCTTCGAGGAACTCGCCTCAACCATCTGCCGGCGGACCACAGGTCCCCGCAGGAATTGGCACCTTTGAAACGAGCTTTCGCTCGCTTCCGGTTGCCCCGGCGTCTTTGGGCCTGTCCCTCAGCCGGTCTCGATGGATGGACTCGAAATGACCTGCGGTGCGGCTTATGTCAATCCGGCTGGGCGCTTCTCCAATGCCGACGTTACTCGACGTGCCTGGGTAAGCAGACCTGCAACCGATTGAGCCCTTCCCCGGTCTCATAGGCGGTATGATTGGCCCAGGTGCGGACAAGCTTCAGTCCAGCTCCGCCGCCTCTTGCCGGTACCCCGCGATCCAGTTTGGAAGAAAAGGGATCGAACGGCTCTCCGGGATCGACCATGACGATGCTGACGTTCTTCGCTGTGGCAGAGAGCTCGATAGAGAAGGTCGCGTCGCCGTTCAGCTTCCCATGGTCGTTGAGGTTCGTCGCCAGTTCCTCGACCACGATCGCCAACCGCGAAGCCTCGGGCTCAGTCATTGCGGCATTCTCTGCAAATTTGCGCGCGGCAATCGTTGCTTCATGGACGCCGGCGCGCGCCGAGAAACTCCGTCGTAACGGAGCCGGAATTGATTCGCGCGGTTCCACGGTCTTCGGTATGACATGATCACGAAGCTGGCGGGAGACGAGCGAAGGTTCGGGGGTCGCTTTTCCTGGTTTCATCGATAGCGCTGATCACATCTCCCGCCGCGGCCGAAATCGCACGGATCAAGGCGAGCAGCGGGCCCGCGATGGTGGAGCGAGGGGCAACCCATTTGCCTGCAAAGACCGGCCAGGAACTCCTCGCCGGCGACTGGCTCGTCACCGGCAAGGACGGTCGCATCAGCCTGACCTTCGTCGACAACACGAGATTCGCGGTTCAACGCTCTCGGCGATCGTCGTCGTGTTGCCGGACGGATCCGGCCATGCAGCCGAAGATGCTCGAAGATCACCGAAGCGGGGCTGCCGATCACCCGGCCGACCATGCTCAGACCGTCACCACGCTGCCATCGGTCCCAAGCCTCCGCCCTCTCCGTCGCACCTCGAGCAAAGGGAGGAGGAACGTCGGCGCGCGGAAGCGATCTGGACCGAGCATCAGGCGATCCTCGAAAGGATCGAGGAAGAACGCCGGGCCTCGCAGGCGCCGGTTGAGCCGCGGGTCCGGCGGCTCTAACTTCACAGAAATGGCACACTTCCATGAGAAGATAGTGAAGCTAAGGGACGTGAACAGACCCGAGCCCTCGCCTCGAAAACTGGCCGGAATCGCGATAATCCTCGCGATAATCATCGTCTGGTCCGCGTTCGTCGCAAGCATGGCGCCGTTCGTCGGCAAATGGCCTGTGCTCGCGCAGGCGCCATATTATCTATTCGTTGGAGTGGTGTGGGCCATCCCTTTGAAACCATTGATACGTTGGATTCAGACCGGATCGTTCCGAGTTCGCCACTAAGTGCGTTGAATTCGCTGTATTAGTTGACTATATCACTGCTATTCAATGGCTGAAGCACTGACCCTTTCGAAGCCGTTCGACGGCTTGCGCAGCACCGCCCTTCACTGGCGGAAGCAAGCGCGCACGCTCGTCCGCGCACATCCGCGCGGAGCGATCGGGCTTGGCGTGCTCTGCTTCGTCAGCGCGGTCGCGATCGGCAGCTTCGCCGTTCCCAACCCGACAACCGGGCCCGCCGCGCATGCAGCGCCCCCTGCCCCGCCGCCGCTGATCCTTCAGCAGGTCGCGCCGCAGCAAGCGCTCAAGGTGAACGCGGAGATCCCGCTGACGGGCGGCCCGAACCCAGCCGCTGGGCCCTTTGTCTTCAAGGGCAGCGACACCGCGCGCACCCAAGCGCTCAACTGCCTCGCCAGCGCCGTCTACTACGAGGCCGGCAATCAGGATTTGGACGGCGAACGCGCCGTCGCGCAGGTCGTTCTCAACCGGGTCCGTCACCCGGCCTTCCCGAACAGCGTCTGCGGCGTCGTCTATGAAGGCTCGACGCGTCCGACCGGCTGCCAGTTCACCTTCACTTGTGACGGCTCGCTCGCGCGTGAGCCCGATGCGGACGGATGGCGCCGTGCGTGGAAGGTTGCTGAGGATGCACTCTCGGGCGCCGTCTATTCACCGGTCGGTTGGGCGACGCATTATCATGCCGACTATGTGCTTCCGACATGGGCCTCGAGCCTGGCCAAGAACGCTATCGTCGGCGCCCATCTCTTCTATCGGTGGGCGGGCAGCTGGGGCCAGCCTGCTGCGTTCAGCGATCACTACGCGGGCCGCGAGCCCAATGCCGAGGCGCTTCGCACGGCCGCGCTCGCAACGCCGCACATCGCGCCCGTTTATGCCCGGCACGGCAGCGTCGCCGAAGCGGTCAGGGGCATTCCGGGTGCCGAGACCCTGAAGCTCGCGCCGTCGATGCGCGGCGACCAGCGCGTTGCCGTCCGCTTCAACCTCGTGGCTCGTGAGGCGTCGAAGGACATCGCGCCACCTGATTACGACAAGAAATTCGAGGTCTCGGACAATCTCAAATACGCACTCTCGTCCGATACCGTCGCCGAGAACCAGCAACCGCTGGGTAAGCCGGCTGCAGCAAGTGGCGGAAACGCCGGCTCGGAGCATTAACCGGCCGAATTGACTTCCGCCGGAGCGATCGGCGGAACCTGCGGCGTCAGGATCACCTCGACGCGCAACCGAATCTGGTCGAGACGACTGTCGATCGCCAGATAATCGTCAGACAGCGTCGAAGCAGCGCTCCACTGCCTTCCCGTGACCGCAAGCGGGGCAAACGGCCCGGCATCGCGTAACGGATCCCGGTCCTGGAGGCCCACCACCGCATCGTCCAAGGCCGCGCAACGGTCGAGCATTTGCGTGCCGGGCTCTTCCCGGAAGCGGCTTTGGCATTCGCGACTTGCGCCCGCGAGCGCGATCTCGTCCTTGGTGCCATACAGGCGGAGCGCCGTGGCAACAGCGGCATCGATCGCTGCGACATGGAGATCGCCCGTCATAGGATCCGCCGAAGCCGTCACATGCGTGAAATGGTGCGCGGCAAGTGGAAGCCCGTTCCTGGCGGCCCACAGCGCTCGCGCATGCGGCACGCTCGGCCCGATGAGTAGCACGAGCCCGCCGATGGACGTTCCAGCGACGAGCGCGGCAATTGTCCACCGAGGTCGGCTACGCGCCGCGCCGAAGTCCTCGTCGTTGAACTCCAGCGGGTCCTGTCGGGCCTTGCCGCCGCGAAGTTCGCGATACGCCTGGGTGATCTCGGCGGCACGCGTCGCATCGCCGCCTTCTCGATCCGGGTGGTGGTGCTTGATGAGGCTTTTGTACGCCTTCTCGACCGCTGCCGCGTCGGCTCCGGGCTCCAGTCCGAGAACGGCGAATGCGGAAGCGCGGCCGGCCATGCATGACCGGTCTAATCCACTCTTGTCGCATGTGAAAAGTGGCGCGAGTGACGGGGCTCGAACCCGCGACCTCCGGCGTGACAGGCCGGCGCTCTAACCAACTGAGCTACACCCGCGTTTTTGGCGTGGGCGGCGACCTAGGAGAGGGTCTTTGGAGTGTCAACCATCGCCGGTTGCATTTCCTGCCGTTCGTCCTTTTCTTCTTCGTCCGGATCCCCGACATGGGTCAGCGTGCCCCGCTCGAAGAGGAAGCCGGCGATGTCCGGCGTGCCCGCCGCCGAGAAGACCGTCTTCATGATGATCAGCAGCGGAACCGCCAGAAGCGCGCCGGTCGTCCCCCAGATCCATGCCCAGAACGACAAGGAGATGAGGATCGAGAGCGGACTGATTGTCAGCCTGTGTCCGACAACCATCGGCGTGAAAAAATTCGCCTCGACGAGATGGAAGCAGATGAAGATCGCAGGCGGTGCGAGCGCACCCCAGACGTCGGGATAGATGATGAGCCCGCCGGCGAAGAGCAGGAGGGCGCAGATGATCGGGCCGAGATAAGGGATATAGTTCGCCACCGCGACGATGCCGCCCCACATGATCGGCGATGGCATCCCCAGCAGCCACAGCGCGCCCGCGGTGAGCGCTCCAAGGCCCACGTTGATGACGGTGATCGTACCGAGATAGGTCGACGTCGCATCGACCACCTGCTGGATCACGCGCGCGGTAGTGAGGGCGCCCTCGAAGCTTCCGCGGCTGACGATCGTGCGCTTCCGCATCGTCGTCCAGCCCGCGAGAAAGAAGAAGATCACTAGCAACGAGAAGAAGAGCTGGATGAGGAGGTGCGGCGCCGATGTCGCGAGCAGGCCGACCAGCGAGGTCGGCTGCTCGACGGTTACCGTGCGGGCGTGGCTCGCGTGGTTGATCTCAACCTGGTTGGCGATGCGATCGACGAAGCGGTCCAGGTTCTTGTAGATGTTGAAGACTGGATCGAGCTCGGCTCGAACCTTGGTAATCTTCGTCGGCACCTGCGCGATCCAGTCACTTGCCGGAACCACGATCGAGCCGATGGCAAAGATCGCGATCATCAGGAAGATCATGAGGCAAAGGCCGGCGGCCGCCTTGGAAGGCATCCCCCGCCGCTCGAACCATTCGAGCAGCGGCACAAGCGCGATGGCGATCACCAGCGCTGCCGTGACCGGCATAAAGAACTCGGCCCCGGCGCGGAGCGCGAAGGGCATGCCGACGATCGCGCCGATCCCGGCGATCAGGGTCAGCGAGGCAAGCAGTCGATCGCGCTTGGCGACGATCGTCTCCGCAAGGACAAGCGCATCGTCTTCCTGGTCATCGCCGAGCTGTTGTTGCTTTCGGGTCCGCGCGTCCATGGCGTGCACCATAGTAGCGCGCCCTCACGCTCGCCAGAGAATTGGCGAGCTCCCGCGCAAAGTGGTGCCCCTGGTCCGACTCGAACGGACACTCCGGTGAAGGAACTCGATTTTGAGTCGAGCGCGTCTACCATTCCGCCACAGGGGCACGCGGGCGTTTAGGTAGCGACGAGAAAAGCGCCCGGCAATCACCAGCCGTTGATCCGCTCCCATACATCGACGATTTCGCTGCTGTCGTCCGTCACGAAGTAGCGATCATAGGCCGCCGCCGTCGCGCAGGCATGGTTCGGAAGGATCCTGACGCGGCTGCCGATCGGGAATCGGGACCAGTCAAGCTCGCCCGACGTAGCGGTGATGATGCCATGTTCCTGGTTGGTAGAATCCACGCGGACGTTTTGGATAAGCTCCCCGCTTGTCGCATCGCAGACGGCGCCATAACCCCAGTCGACTGGAAGGTCGGAAGTGCCGCGGTCGCGGCTGAGGGCGAGGAAGCCGGCGTCGACCAGAACCCTGCCGTAGCCGCGGCTGTGGCCGATGACGCTCGCGAGCACTGAAATGGCAATGTCGTCGGTCGCGCAGGTGCCTAGCTCGGCCTGGACGAGATCGCCGAACGCGTAGACGCCGACCCGTGCCTCCGTGACGCCTTCGAGCGTGCGCGCATAGGTCACGGTCGGCGTGGATCCGACGCTGACGATTTCGACCGTAAAGCCAGCGGTACGAAGGCGCTCGGCGGCGGTCACCGCCCCTGCCCGCTCCCGCTCCGCGATCGCCTCGAACTCGCCGAGCGTGCGCGCCGAATATGAAACGCCGGCATGGGTCATGACTCCAGCGAGCCGCGCGCCACGACCGGCGGTGAGGCGGTGGCCTATTTCAATCAGCAGATCGTCGCCGGGAGCGACGCCGGCGCGGCAGCCGTCCGTGTCGACCTCGATCAACGCCTCGACGGTCAGGCCCTCGGCCGCGCCGAATGCCTGCACCGCATCGGCAGCATCGACGCTATCGAGGATCACGCGCAAGGTGCAGCCCGTCCGTACAAGTTCGGCGACGTGCGGCAGCTTCACCGGCGCGATTCCGACCGCGTAGAGGATGTCGCGCACGCCGCATTCGAAGAAGTAGCGCGCTTCGGCGAGTGTAGAGACCGTGATGGGGGCGTCGTTCGCACCGGATAGGACTCGCATTACGTCGATCGACTTGGAAGTTTTTACGTGCGGGCGAAGCGTGACCCCGAGTTCCCTCACACGATCCCGCATCCGTTGCGCGTTCGCCTCGAGCTTTGTCCGATCTAGGATCAGCGCAGGCGTCGGCAGGTCGAATATGGTTTCAGCACGGCTGAAGGGAGACGCCTTGATCATGGCCGCGCCGATGCGCCTTCGAGGACCGCTCGGCAACCGTCAGTTGCGCGGCGCCCGCCTTCGATAGCTGAGCGTCTCGGGCGAGATGGATGCAACCGACCTGCTCCGCTCCTGCCAGATCGGCGATCGTCCCGCCTACGCGGAGGACGCGGTGGACGCCGCGCGCCCTCACCGCCGCAGCCGCATCCGCATCCGCGAGGATGCTTGCGGCCGCCGTTGCCGTTATAGCGATCCGCCTGGACTTGCCTTGCGGCGACGACGCTCCGGGCGACCTCGGCACTGCCTTCGGCTGGCGGCGGCAATGTCAAACGCTAGACCGCCCGAGGTCGTTTAAGCAAGCGCTTGCGGCGACAAAGGTGTATCACCACATCAACACGCATGTTCAACAGACAACAGTGGCGGCGCTTCATCGACAGTCCAATCGTCGAATGGAGTTTGTTTGCGATCGGGATGCTGCTCCTGGTTGTCTCGCCTCTGGTCGGCGCGATCCCCGGTCCTGGCGGAGTTATCGTCGCTGGAATCGGTCTCGCGCTCGTCCTCAAGACCAGCGCATGGGCAAAGCGGCGCTACGTGCTGTTCAAGCGGTGGCAGCCGAAGGCCGGGCGCTATACCGACCTTGCGCTCCGGCGCCGCAGCGCCAAGCGGCGCGAGGCGCTTAGAAAGGCCGCGGAAAGCGGCCCGGGCAATTGACTTGTCGACCTCGCTCCCTTATCGGCGCGCACGACAGCGGCTGCCTCAAGGGCGGCCTTTTTTCTTTGCATTCGAATTTAGAGGCATGAGCGATGAAGCGCACCTTTCAGCCGAGCAACCTGGTTCGCAAGCGGCGTCACGGGTTCCGCAGCCGCATGGCGACCGTCGGCGGGCGCAAGGTGCTGAACGCCCGGCGCGCACGCGGCCGCAAGAAGCTCAGCGCCTAGCTACCATCAAGAAGCGCGCGGATTTCATCGCGGCCAACACCGGCCTGCGAACGACTACGCCTGCCTTTGTCCTGCTCGTTCGCGATCGCAAGGATTCGGATGCGGCGATGCGCGTGGGCTTTACCGTCACCAAGAAAATCGGCGGCGCGGTGGTCCGCAACCGGATGAAGCGCCGTTTCCGCGCACTCGCCCGCGAGATCGTCCCTGTCAGGGGCTTCGCGGGCGCCGACCACGTAATGATCGGCCGCGCCAAGGGCATCGAACGCGACTTTTCCCAGATGCGCTCCGAGCTCGTCAGCGCGCTCGACAGGCTCCGTAAGCAGTGATCGCGCGCCTGATGATCCTCATTACGAAGGCGTGGCAGAAGGGCCCGTCGCAGGTCCTTCCGCCTAGTTGCCGTTACCAACCGAGCTGCTCGGCCTATGCGATCACCGCAATCGAGCGCTATGGGGCTGCGCGAGGCGGCTGGATGGCGCTCAAGCGTATCTGCCGCTGTCACCCCTGGGGTGGTCAAGGCTACGACCCCGTCCCCGAGAGGATCGAGAACAAGTGAACGATACGAAGAATCTGATCCTCGCAATCGCGTTGAGCGTCCTCGTACTGATCGGCTGGGCGTGGTTCGCGAACCATTATTTCCCGACAGCCAACCCGCCGAGTACCAAGATCGTCAACGGCAAGCAGGTGCCGGTCCAGCAGCCGCAGTCTCAGCCAAGCTCGCCGGTCAAGGCGATGAAGAGCGTTTCAGCGGAGCTTGCTTCGAGTCCGCGCGTCGCCATCCGCACGGCGGCGCTCAGCGGGTCGATCAACCTCAAGGGTGCGCAGATCGACGACCTTCTGCTGCTCAATCAACGCCAAACGATCGCGGCGAATTCGCCGCCCGTTCGGCTGCTTTCGCCTCTGGGATCGCCGGGGTCGTACATCGCGCAGTTCGGATGGGTCGCTGAGGGAGCTCAGGCACCGACGCTCGACACGATGTGGACGGCGGACGGCCAGCAGCTGTCTCCTGGCCATCCCGTCACACTGGCGACTCAGATGCCCGACGGCACCAAGTATCGGATCAGGATCTCTGTCGACGAAGGCTATCTCTTCTCCGTGCAGCAAAGCGTACTCAATGGAAGCGGCAAGCCGCTTTCTATCCGGCCCATCGGCCTCGTCAGCCGCGGCGGCCAGTCGCCCGACCATTCGATGTGGACCAACCACGTCGGCCCGATCGGCGTATTCGACGGCAAGGCGGACTATAGCGTCAACTGGAAGGACCTGGACGAGGGCAAGGCCGAGAACTTCAGCAGCACGGGCTGGCTTGGATTCACCGACAAATATTGGCTGACGGCGCTCGTCCCGACGAGTGGAACGACCAGCGAATTCCGGAAGAGCGCGAGCGGTGGCTACCAGGCGGACTATGCTCTCGCCGCGGCGACCGTCGCACCCGGCCAGACCCAGACGAGCGACGTGCGCCTGTTTGCCGGCGTGAAGGAGAAAGCCTGGCTCGATCGCTATGAGAAGGCCGGGATTCCCCTCCTCAGCTATGCGATCGACTGGGGCTGGTTCTGGTTTTTCGCCCGGCCGATCTTCGACCTGCTGATGTTTCTTTTCCACGCGGCCGGCAATTTCGGCCTCGCCATCATCTGCCTGACCTTCATTGTCCGCGCGATCATGTTCCCGGTCGCTCAAAAGCAGTTCCAGTCGATGGCGGCGATGCGCAAGCTTCAGCCGAAGATGAAGGCGGTCCAGGAGCGCTTCAAGGACGACAAGCAGCGCCAGCAGCAGGAGATCCTGAAGCTCTATCAGGAGGAGAAGGTGAACCCCGCCGCCGGCTGTCTTCCGATCCTCCTCCAGATCCCGGTTTTCTACGCCCTCTACAAGTGCTTGCTCGTCAGCGTGGAAATGCGCCACCAGCCCTTCGTCCTGTGGATCAAGGACCTGTCGGCGCCTGATCCACTGACGCCTATCAACCTGTTCGGCCTGCTTCATTTCAGCCCGCCCGCGATCCTCGCCATTGGCGTCCTCCCGATCCTCGTCGGGCTCACGCAGTTCATGTCGATGAAGCTGAATCCGCAGGCGATGGATCCGGCACAACAGCAGGTGTTCGCGATCATGCCGTGGATGATGATCTTCATCTTCGCGCCGTTCGCCGCGGGCCTGCAGCTCTACTGGATCACCAACAACCTGCTGACGATCGCGCAACAATACTGGCTGTACCGCCAATTCGGGCTGCATCTCAGCGACACGCATCCGGTGCACACATGAGCGATGCTGCGGACCAGGAACTGGCGGAACAGGCGAGGAAGCTGTTCGCCGGCCCGATCGAGTTCCTAAAGTCCGCTCCGGAACTCAAATTCCTGCCCGATCCGGAGGCACCGGAGATCGCCTTCGCGGGCAGGTCGAACGTCGGCAAAAGCTCGCTTCTCAACGCGCTCACCAACCGCAATAGCCTTGCAAGGACCTCGAACACGCCGGGGCGGACACAGGAACTGAACTTCTTCGACGTCGGCAGCCCCTTACAGATCAGGCTGGTCGACATGCCGGGCTATGGATTTGCCGAGGCGCCGAAGGACCTTGCCAGGCGCTGGCGTCACCTCGTGAACGACTATCTCCGCGGCCGATCGGTGCTGAAGCGGGCACTGGTGCTTGTCGATTCCCGCCACGGACTGAAGGAAGTCGATCGCGAGATGATGCGCATGCTCGACGAAGCGGCCGTCAGCTACCACCTCGTCCTCACCAAAGGTGACAAGGTGAAGCCGAGCGCCTTGGGAGCGCTTTACGAAGCGACAATGGTCGAGGCTGCGAAACATTCAGCCGCGCATCCGTCCATCTTCACGACATCGAGCGAAACCGGTAGCGGGATCGCCGAGTTAAGAACGGCAATCCTCGAAGCCGCGACCACCTAAGGAGTACAGCTTGCTCAAGCTGATCATCGGTAACCGTGCCTATTCGAGCTGGTCGATGCGGGGCTGGCTTGCCTGCAAGCAGTCGGGCGAGCCGTTCGAGGAATATGTCGTTCCGCTGTTCGACGCCGAATGGGAAGAGAGGCGCGAGGGCGACGAGTTCGCGCCGTCGCTCGGCAAGGTCCCGATCCTGTGGGACGGTGACATCGTCGTCTGGGACAGCATGGCGATCATCGAGTTCCTCTCCGATCGCTTCGGGCCGCTGCTTTATTGGCCCGAGGACGAAGGCGCTCGGGCGGTTGCGCGCTCGATGGCCGCGGAAATGCATTCGGGATTTTCTAACCTCCGGCGCGAGCTTCCGATGAACGTCCGCAAAAGCTTCCCAACGAAGGAACTCACCGAGCCCGTGAAGGAGGAGATAGACCGTATCCTCCAGCTCTGGGCGCAAGCCCGCGCACGCTGGGGGGGCATCGGAGACTTCCTGTTCGGCGACTGGTGCGCCGCGGACATGATGTACGCGCCGGTGGTGACGCGCTTCATTACGTATGGCGTGAAGGTCCCGAGTTTCGCCGGCGCCTATATGAAGTGCGTGCTATCGCACCCGCACGTGAATGAATGGATCGACAAGGCGCAAGACGAGCCATGGGTCATCGAGCAGTACGAGGCTGCATGAACGACAAAAAGCAGGCGCGAATGGGTTCCGGCCTCGCTGCAGGCATCGCTATTGGCGTCGCGATTGGCGTTGCCCTTCACAACATCGCGATGGGCATCGGGGTCGGCGTCGCGATGGGGATAGCCTTCGGAGCTGCCACCGCCAGGAAAGAGACACGGATCAGTAGGGAGTTCCGTCCCTTCGGACATATCTGCCGTCCGCGGTGAACTGCATGTCGACGTCGGAATAGCCGCCGCCGGTGTTGGTGCCGCCGCCGACCACGACGAAGACGCAGTCTCTGTCGCTCTCGTTGATGAGATGATGACCGTTGGTGCTTCCCTTGGGCCAAGCAGCGCAATCGCCGGGCTTAAGGATGGTCCTCCCGTCGTCCTCGACCAGCACAGCCTGCCCTTCCAGCATGACGAGGAACTCGTCCTCTCCATTGTGCCAGTGGCGCTGCGACGACCAGGCGCCGGGCTTCAGCGTCACGTGGCTTGCGCCGAAGTCGGTCAGCCCGGTCGCGGGTGCCAGGCGGCGGTACCACCTGCCACGCACGTCCTTGTCTAACGGCGCCGGATAGCCGGTACGGTTGACCTGCTGGATGGAATCGAGATCGATCTTGGGCATTGGCGGGCAATACGCCTCGCCGAACAGCCTTAGAAGGTCCCCTTCAATGAGAAGGTGAAGATTGGGCCGACGACCTCGTCGTGCTTCTCGATGAAGGCCAACGGCGTTCGGTCGCGATAGCCTTCCCACACCTTGCGGAACTCGAGGTGCTTGTTGTTGAAGATATTGTCGACCGTGAACCTCGCCGTCATTCCGAAGACGTTCTTGTCCTCCACATAGAAGCCCACCAGCCATGGAATATCCAGCGTTTGGTCGATCTCGGTCAAGTAATAGTTGCTGACGTAATGGCGGTGCGCGACATAGGTGCTCCACGCGAGCTGCGTGTGCGGAATATCGTGGCGGAGCTGCACCGTCCCCCAATGATCCTGAACACCGCTGATCGGCCGAGGCTTGCCGGTCAGTGGATCCTTCACTGAGGTCCATTCGGCGCCGATGGTCGCGTCGATCTTGGCGCCGATCCAGCCGAGCGGATCGAGCTGAATCGTGCTCGTGTCCTCAAATCCGAGACGGTCAGCATGGGGCAGGTTTCCGACCCCCTGCTCATTGTCGCCGATCGGGATGAAATCGACGATGTCGCTGACGCGATAATAGTGCAGCGCGAGGCTCGTCTTCCCCCACCGTCCGAAATCCTTCGTGAAGTCCGTCTCGATTTCCCAGCTTTGGGGCGGGACGAGCGCTGGGTTGCCGGCGTTCTCGCGCCCGGAGCTGAGCTGGGGCTGTGCAAGAAAATCATAAAAGCTGATCTGCCCGACGCGCCGGCGCAGCTTGAGGCTGATGTCCCAGGTCTTGTCGGGATGCCAGCCGAACACGATGCTGCCCTTGGGCCGGAAGAACTTGCGCGCGGGTTCGAGGTCGGTCGTCCGGTCGAGATTCGAGATTTCGGCGCCGGCTGCCACCTGCAGGTCGACCTTCGAGGAAAGCGGCCTGCTTAAGGTCGCGAGAGCCTCGTAGCGGTGCTCGACGACCTTCCCGCTTCCCTCCGGGAAAAGCACCTCGTCGAAGTTGCCGGCGGGATCCAGCTGGAACAAACGCCCCTTCTGGTCGAGCGAGTTGAAGGCGCGTTCGAGCGAAACCTGCCAGTCGTTATGGCCCGAATGCCAGCTGTACTCGCTGCGCAAGACCGTTTCGCCGGAATGCGTGTCGCGGCTGAACCGCGAACCCTGGCTGTCGGCGCCGGTGGTCAGGAAGTTCAGGATATCGGTCGTGACGATAGGCTGGTGTTCCCAGTGCCTCAGGCCGATCAGCTTCAGGCGACCGGGGCCGAGCGCGAATTCATAGTCTCCAATGATGTCGCCCATGTAGCCGGCGAGGTGCTCGACGTCGGTGCGGCTGCGCAGCTCTCCGTCAGCCTCGACCCGCGTGTCGCTGAGGTGGACGGGGTTCCAGTAAGGCGTGTAGCCGAGGGTAAGATTGCCGACTGAAGAGCCCGGGCCGTCGATGCCAAACTTGGCCTGCATGTTGGCTTCTTCATATTCGGAGTGGAAGACCTCGTCCCTCGTCTCCGTCAGGACATGGTCACCGTCGTAGATATAGATCGGGCCGCCGATCCCGCCCCGCCCATATCCATTGCGGACCGATAGCGTGTAGTCGACGGGCCCTTCCTTCCCCGAATAGCCGAGGGAGCCCCCGAGCAGCTCCGGCTTGGTGAAATGCGTGCGCGCATTCGCATCATATTCGAACTGGCCCGACGCCTTCTTTGTCTCCTTCAGGATGACGTTGGCGACCTGTCCCGAAAGGCCGGCGATGCCGAGACTTGCAGCATCGACGATCTCGATCCGATCGACGGTGCTGACGGGCGTTCGCTGGAGCTGATCGACCGCCCCGCCCGACTTGTTCGCAATCCTCTTGCCGTTGATGATCACGTTCTCGGATGCCTGACCGAGCCCGCGCGTGGTCGTATCGACCGTATCGATCGTGAACCCCGGGACCTGAACGAGCATGTCGTAGGCGGTCTTCGGCGCGAACCGCGCAAAGTCCGCTAGCGTGTAGACGCGCTTCTCGGGCGTGACAGCCTTTGCGAGAGGTGCACGAGCGACCGTCGGGTCGCTTGAACCGGTCGGCTGTGCGACGGTGGCAACCGGCAGAATCAACGCTGCGCCAGCAAGCAAGCACGAGCGGCCAAACACGAGCATTATCAAATCTCCGTTACGCACGGTAAGGCTTGTGCTACATTTGTAGCGTGCTACATTTGTAGCGCGCGTGCAAGCGTTTTTTCGATGAAGCGATCTGCGGACGAGACCAACTGTGTTAACTCTATAATACGGAGGCGGTGCTTGTCAGCAGGGAATTGATCGCTACGGCTCGGGCATGTCCGAAACAATCGACGCCGTCGCTCTCGCCCAGGGTCTGATCCGCTGTGACAGCGTGACACCGGCGCGCGGCGAGGTGTTCGATGTGCTGGAAGCGGCCCTCAAACCGCTCGGATTTACCGTGCACCGATGGGTCATGGGCGAACCGCCGGACGGGCCGACCGAGAATATGGTCGCGACCCGCGGGCAAGGCTCACCACACTTCGGCTTTGCCGGACATCTCGACGTCGTACCCGCCGGCGAAGGCTGGAACGGCGACCCGTTCGCGGCGGATATTGAGGATGGCGTACTCGTCGGCCGCGGGGCCAACGACATGAAGAGCGCGATTGCCGCGTTCGTCGCCGCCGTCGCGCGTACCGACGAGGGCCCCGGGACCCTGTCGCTTCTGATCACCGGCGACGAGGAGGGATACTCCATCTACGGCACGCCGCGGATCATCGATTGGCTGAACGAGCGGCAGATCCGCCCGGACATGATCCTGATTGGAGAACCAACGTCAGTCGATCGCCTCGGAGATACGGTTAAGATCGGCCGGCGCGGGTCGGTCAACATGTGGATCGAGGTGCCGGGCATTCAGGGCCATGTCGCCTATCCGCACCGGACGAAGAACCCGGTACCTCCCCTCGCCCGTGTCATCGCCGCCTTGTCGGCATTGCATCTCGACGACGGCACCGACCAATTCCCGCCCTCGAACCTCGAGTTCACCTCCATCGCGACACCGACGCACGCCAGCAACGTCATTCCTGGAAGCGCGACCGCCCAGCTCAACATTCGCTTCAACAACCTTCAGCGAGGCGCCGATCTCGTGAAGCTGGTCGAGGAAATTGCGGAGCGCGAAGCGACTGGTGCGAAGGTAAGGGCGCGAATCTCCGGCGAGGCATTCCTGACCCCGCCCGGTCGGCTTTTCGATGTCGTTGTCGATGCGATCACGGAAGAGACCGGCCTCGCGCCTGAGCTTTCAACGAGCGGCGGGACCTCTGACGGCCGCTTCCTGATCCAGCTCTGCCCAGTGGTCGATTTCGGCCTTCCGAACGCAACCATGCACAAGGTCGGCGAATGCGCGGCGATAGAGGATATCCGCGCCCTCTCCCGAATATACGAACGGATTTTGCGAAAGACGCTTGGAGCCTAACCGAAAGCACTTTCGAATCAGCTTCCGCACCCATATGCGCATGTGATGCGTGATGCTGCTAAATCCTCCGAGCTTGACGAAGATGGTTCCGAGTTCGCGGAAGTGATTTCAGCAACCTCCTACGCAAATCCGATCCTGGACCACGACTTCCCCGACCCGGCTGTCATCCGCGCCCCCGACGGATTCTACTATGCATACGCGACGCAGACTCTGCTCGACGGCGCGTGGATCAACATCCAGGTCGCGCGGTCAGCTGACCTCGTTCACTGGGACCATTTGGGCGACGCCCTTCCCGACAAGCCCGATTGGGCGAGTGAGACCCAGGATTTCTGGGCGCCGAGCGTCATCTTCGATGGCTCGACCTACTTTATGTATTATTCGGCGACCCCTGACTTTTGCCATCACCACGAGCGCGGTCACGCGCTCGCGGTTGCCATTGCAGACTCTCCCGAGGGGCCGTTCGTGGACATGGGACAGCCGCTGCTCCTTGGCGCGGGCTTTGAATATATCGACCCCCATGCCCTGGACGACCCAGCGACCGGCAAGTGCCTGCTCTACTGGGGGTCGGGCTTCCAGCCGATCAAGGTTCAGGAGCTGTCCCCCAACAGGATGTCGTTCGCGCCGGATAGCGCGCCCATCGACCTCATTTGGCCGAACGGCAAGAAGGGAGGATTTCCGCGGCTGGTCGAAGCCGCTTGGGTCGTCCGGCACAGCGGATTTTACTATCTCTTCTACTCCGGCGATAATTGCTGCGGTCCGGACGCCGAATACGGAGTCATGGTCGCGCGTTCCGAGAACGCCAAAGGTCCGTTTGAGACGCTCGAGCAGGCCAGGGGAGTTCCGCGCAGCCTGATCTTGTTCAAGAACGATCGTTGGCTCGCGCCCGGCCACAATTGCATCGTGATCGACGAGGACGGCGATTTCTGGATCCTCTATCACGCGATCGATGTGAACCGGCCCCGCCAGAGACAGGAGGATGAAATCAACAGCCGCCGTATACTGATGATGGACCGGATCGAATGGCACGACGGCTGGCCCTGGGTCGGGACCCCTTCCGACGAGCCCCGCGCCGCTCCGGTGGTTTAGGCTCTGCCCCCAGCGATCGCGCGCGGGCGCTTCAACCGCCGCCGCTCCGCTTCAAATTCATCGAACCGCTGTCGCTGCGCCTCGAACTCTTCGAGCAGCAGTTCATCGACATGGCGGCTGCCGTCGGAAAGCACCGACGAGAACAGGCCGGTTTCCGCATGGCGTGAATTGTCCCAGCCCGGATAAGCGGTGATGGGGTACCAGCAGATGCCCCTCACGTCGGCGCCGCGACCGATCGCGTCGCGAACCTCGTTGCAGATATAATGGAGCCAGGACGGCTTACCCGTTCCTTCCGCACCGGTCTCGGAGAGAAAGACGGGCTTCTCATAACGCTCGGCCATTTCGATCAGCATGTCGCTAAGCGGCCGGTATTCGTGATGACCCATCGGGATTGTCGGGCCATCCCAATACCATTGATTGTGGGGGTAATAGTTGAGACCGATCAGATCGATCAGGGACGGGTCGCCGCCGAGGTCGGGCTCGGCTCTGCCCATGATCCAGTCGTAGGCCTCGAACATGCCGCCGCAATTCTTTTCCGCGGCGCGGATCGTCCGGCGCCGCTGATCGTGCGGAGCGACATGGATCAATGGCTCCGCCCAAACGATGGTCGTCTCCGGCCAGCGATCCTTGATTGCTTTCGATGCCATGATCGCTGTCCGAACCAGGTGCCGCTTAAACCAGCCCTGCTCTTCCGGACCGACACGCGTGAAATAACCGTCGTCCACCGCCCACGAGAGAAAATTGATCTCGTTCAACGGACAGATCAGCGGCGGCCGATCGCTGATCGACTGCTGAAGTTCCAGGGCAGCCAAAGCGAACTCGGTAAACCGCTCGGCAAAATCGGGTGCCGACTGGTCGACGCAATCGGGCGAGCCGTAGTGGAACAGGTCCCAAATGATCTGCACGCCGGCTTCCTCGGCGGCTTCGAGCATCGGAAGCCAGCTCGACCAATCGTATCGGCCTCGCGAGCTCTCGATCCGGTGCCAGCGGAGTCCATCGCGAAGGGTCCTGAAGCCGAGGTCCGCGCAGGACCGATAATCGCGGAGCACATGCCGGTCGTGTCCGGTGGCCCTGATGAGGTCGAGCCTGACGCCGTCCCGCCGCCGGTGCGACGAGCACTCGAACCCCGCTTGAAGAAAGCTTTCAAATGGATCGGACGTCATTGCTCCCTCGGGCGCAAACAATGCGCGAAACCGAAAATAGAGCCGCATTGCGTAGGAAAAACCGGCATTGTCCAGCGCAAGGTTGACGAAAATCTACCGAATTTCAGCCGGGCTAAGCTACCGACTTGGAGGCGTCGCGGCTGCTCACCGTCCAGGCCAGGAACTCATGCTCGAACATTGCCGGGGCGAAGACGAAGCCCTGCACCACATCGCAGCCCATCGCGCGCAGCAGATCCGCCTGTGCAACTGTCTCCACCGCTTCTGCAACGACTTCGCATTCAACGCCCTTGATGAGCTGGATGACGGCCTGCACGATGACGCGCGCCTTGTCGTTCGTCTCGATCTCGGCGGTTAGCGACGGATCGAGCTTGACCCGGTCGATCGCCATGGAACGGAGCCGCGCAATGTTCGAATAGCCTGTTCCGAAATCGTCGATCGCGATGCGAACGCCATCCCTGCGAAGCCCTGCGATCTCCTCGATCACGCCGGGCTGACCTGCATCGCGGCGCTTTCGCTGAATTCCAGCTCGACCATCGACAGCGGGATGTCGGCATCCGCGAAGGCGTGGCGGAGCTTCTCGAAGAAGTCGTGTCGTTCCGCCTGGCGCAGGCTGACGTTGAGCGAGAGCCGTCCGGAAAAGCCGTTGCCGCGCCAGGATCCAAGGGTCGCGGCGACTTCCGCGATCACCCATTCGCCGAGTTCGGCAATGAGGCCGGTGCGTTCGGCGACGGGGATGAAGCTGGCAGGCATTCTCAGCCCGTCCCGCGGGTGGTTCCAGCGGACGAGCACCTCGGCGCCGCAAAGCTCGCCGGTGACGAGGCTCATCTGCGGCTGGAAGGCGAGCATGAATTCGTCGCGCTGGAGCGCCTCCGTAAGCGCATTCTCGGTATCGATCCGCTCCTGATGCTCGCTCGCGAGATGCGAATTGAAGACGCAGAACTGACCGCCTCCGACCGATTTCGCGCGATACATGGCAATATCCGCCGCCCGCATCAGCGACTCGATGCTGGCGCCATGCTCGGGAGCGAAGGCGACGCCGACCGAGGCGCCGATGTCGACGCTATGGGAGCAAAGTTCGAACGGTTCCGAAATGGCGAGCGACGATGCGCCGCGCGATGCGCTCGATTTCCTCGATTGAGCCGATGCGCGGGAAGAACATGGTGAACTCGTCGCCGGCGAGGCGGGCGAGGAGCGGCCGACTGCGTGCGCTTCTGTTGAATTCGGCATTGACGACGACGCGAAGCCGATTGGCGACCATGATCAGCAGCTGGTCGCCCCGCGCATGGCCGAGGCTGTCGTTGACCGCCTTGAAGCGATCGAGATCGACGAACAGCATCGCCGAACTCGTTCCGTCGGTCGCTTCGCCGAGCAGCTTGTCGGCTTCGGACCGGAAATGAAGCCGGTTCGGAAGCGATGTCACGGGATCGTACATGCCGAGCGCATGCGCATTCTCGATCGACGCGCGGACTTCGGTGAACAGGCGTGTCGACGGCGGCAGCGAGCTTCGGCATGGTCTTTCGAACCGCTTCCGGGGCCGGCGAAACGAGGTCGCCTTCCTCGACCGCAAGCAGGCGGTCGCCGAGCGCAGCAAGCGCGCGGGCGCTCTCGCTGTTCGGCCGTTCGGAAGCGACGTAGCTGATCAGAAGGCAGAAGGTGCCCGCGACGAGCGCGGCGACGATCTTCTCGTCGAACTCCGTCAGGTAGAGGAGCGCTGCCAGCGAGAAGATGAAGGACGCGAAGCCAGCGGTGCACGAGAGAATCGCGTTGCTGAACTTCTGGGCCGTGCCTGCTTTCATCTCGACTGTGCGCCCCGCGCGACGGCGATGCCCGCCTACCGGGCACGCGCTAACGGAGGACGGTTAAGAAAGCGTCAGCGCGCCGCGCGACTTCGTCGAAGGACGATGTAGAGACTGCCGCCGCCGCCGTGGCGCCGATGGGCGCCGCGGACCGCCGCGATGTCGCCTGCATGGCGCGATGCTTCGAGCCAGTCATGGACTGCAGCGCGGATCGCGCCGCGCCGGATCGGTGGCTCGCCGGATCGCTGATGGCCGGTCACAAGAACGACGAGCCGCTCGCCGCGCGCGATCGCCTGCTCGAGCGCCCGGTCGATCGCGCGCCACGCGCCCTCGAGGCTCATTCCGTGAAGATCGACGATCCGGTCAGGAGTGACGGATCCGCTGCGAAGGCGATCGATCCCAGCTGCCGTCGAGCGTTGCGGTCGCCGGATTCCGTTCTCTGGATGTTTGCAGCGGACCGCCGGACGGTGCGATCGTGCAACTTTGAGGAAGGCTTCGGGCTTTAGCGTGCCAATTCAGCCGCTGGCCGATCGTTCTTCTCACGCGATAGCGGGCGGATTGTCGACGCGACCCTCGCCCAAAGCGCCGACTTCTTCAGGGCTGAGCGAGCGCACGAGCCGCGGCGCCCTTGGGGAGCAGGACGTAAGCGACGCCGTTCGCCGCCATCCCGCCCGCGATCTGCGTCGCGTCGGGTCCTGAGCCCCAGAAGGTATCGAACCGGTTGGGTCCCTTGATCGCCCCGCCCGTGTCCTGAGCGACCCACAGGCCATATGCCTCAGGCCGGTCGACGGCGAGATAGACAGGCGCTCCCAAGGGGACGAACTTGGGGTCGGCGGCGACGGTCGCCGCGCGGCGTCACCGGAACATTCAGCGCCCCGACCGGCCCGGCCCGTTCAGCACCTTGAAGAAGATGTAGGACGCGTTCTCGCGCATCAGTTCGCGGCCCTGGTCGGGATTGGCGCGAATCCAGTCCTTGATCGCCTGCATGCTTGCGCCGCCAGGCGGGAGGATGTTCGCGGTCCCTCAGCAGCTTGCCGATCGCGCGTGTACGGAAGTCCGTTCTGGTCGCCGTAGCCGATGCGAATGCTCGTCCCGTCGGGGAAGACGACGCGTCCCGAGCCCTGGATTTCGACGAAGAACAGGTCGACCGGATCGGCCGCCCAGGCGATCTCGAGCCCCTTGTTGGCAAGCGCACCGTCATCGATCTCGGCGCGGCTGTAATAAGGCACGCAGGTCCCCGTCTGGTCGACCCTGCCGCGTCCGCTCGTGCCGTCTGGGCGAGTGCAGCGGACGAGGTCCGGCGGGACCATGTAGATCGGCGCGTAGCCGGGCTGCGGCGTCCGCGAGCCCTGGATTTCCGGCTCATAATAGCCGGTCGCGAATGCCTTGCCGTTGCCGACCCGCACCCAGTCGAAGCGGTCACGGAAGAAGGCCGCTGCCTGGTCCGGCGCGACGCGTCGCTGCTTCGGCGCAAAGCGGCGCCCAATCCTGGGCCTGCGCGAGCCCCGATTGGTCCTGCCGCGCGAACGAGCGCCGGGCAGCTGGTCCTGAATGCCGTCAGCGCGCGCTGGGCCCATTGGTCGTAGATAGTCGAGCGCCGGCGGAACCAGGGCCACGCCCGCTGCAAGCGCATTCGCGGGCGGCGGCGGCGTGACCGGCGGTGGCAGGAGCCGGCGCTGGCGGAGTGCGAGTCGACGGCGGTGGCGTCGGCTGCGGCGGCGCAGGCGGCGAGCAGCAGGGCTGAAGCGAGCGCGAAGCGCGCGTCTCGCGAAAGCTCACGCTTCCTCGTCGGTCTCGATCAGCAGCCAGTTCGGGATCGCGCGAAGCGAGGTCGCGGCGGAACGTCCACAGGTCGCGGGTCTGGACCGCATCGCTCAACGAGCCGGCGACCACCTGCCCGTCCGAATTGCGCGTAATGGCGGCGATATCGGCTTCGAAGCGAACGGTGATGATCGCGACCGAGCGCTCCATCGCGGCTTCCGAGATCACCGCCTGCTCGATCGTTCACGAGCCGGTTGTCGAGCTTGAGGCCGTCCTTCTCGCGCTGCTCGATGGCCGCCGCGAACGTCTCATAGACGTGAGCGTCGACATGCGGCTTCAAGCGTGTCGAGATCGCCCTTCCAGAAGGCCTCGAGGATCAGCCGGTAGGCGGACTTCGCGCCCTCGAGGAAGCGGGCGACGTCGAAGCTCGGGTCCGCCGCGAGGATCGCGCGAACGCCGGGCCCAGCGAGCGGCACATAGGCAAGGTCCGCCGAATTGTCGGCGCTGGGCGGCGTGACGGGCGGCTGAGCGACTGGCGGGTGGACGCGCGCGTCCGGGTCGGCCGGCTTCAGGATCGGCTGCTGCTCATGTCCGGTGCGCTCACCGAGCACGCTGTAGAGGCGAAGCCCGATGAACAAGGCGACCAGGGCGAGGATGACAATGACGGTCAAATCTAAGAATCCTATTCGTCTCTACGCGCCAACATAATGTGCGACGCGTAAATATTCCAACACCGCGAAACGCACGAAGGCGGCATTGCGCCTCATAATCGCGACTGCTAGGCGCACGCCCCTAACGCTGCCGCCTCCGAAGCGGCGCCCCCAACACTACGCAACAGCTTGCAAGGACAGCATTAAATGGCGGACCAGGAACCGGCCTCGGGCGGCGAACGGCTCGGGCGAGAACAGCAACGAACCGCAGGTCTCGATCCTCGCTCAATATATCAAGGATCTTTCGGTCGAGAATCCGAGCGCTCCGCAGGTTTTCTCGTGGCAGGTGCAGCCCGGCCTCGACGTGCAGTTCAACATCGCCGTCAATGCCGCCGCGCGAGATAGTCCACGAGGTCATCGCTGAAGATCGACGTCTCCGCCCGCTCGGACAACGGCGTCCATTTCGTCGTCGACCTGAGCTACGCCGGGCTGTTCGGCCTTCGCAACCTGCCGGAAGAAGCGCTCCAGCCCTTCCTGCTCATCGAGGCGCCGCGCCTGCTCTTCCCCTTCGCGCGCCAGATCATCGCCGAGGCGGTGTCGAACACCGGCTTCCCGCCGCTGCTCCTCGATCCGATCGATTTCGCCGCGGCCTATATGGCGCAGCTGCAGGCGCAGCAGGGCGAGCAGGCCCGCCGGGCGAGTTCCGCCGGCCGGCGAGCCGGCGGCGAAGGCCGGGCGAGGCCTGACCTCCGAAGCCTTCGGCGGGCACGAGCACATGAACCTGACGCGTTCGCTTGGATCGGTCGGCGGGCTGACGCTCGCCAGCCGGGTGCTCGGTCTCGCGCGCGACATGCTGTTCGCTCAGTTCGTCGGGCGCGAACTTCGCATCGGACGCCTTCACCATCGCGTGGCGAATGCCGAACATGTTCCGGGCGCTGTTCGCCGAGGGCGCATTCTCGGCGGCCTTCATCCCGATGTTCAACAAGAAGGTCGCCGACCAAGGAGGGCCCGGGCCTCGCCGCCGGCGTCGAATTCGCAGAGGACGCGCTCTCGGTGTTGCTGCCCGCGCTGCGTCGTGATGACGGTGCTGCTCGAGCTGTTCGCCTGGCCGGCGACCTACCTCATCTCGCGGCGGGTTCAACGGCGTCAGCGCACGAGCAAGTTCGCCTTCGCGGTGATGCTGTCGCGGATCACTTTCCCCTATTTGATGCTGATCTCGCTCGCCTCGCTCGCGGGCGGAATCCTCAATTCGCTGCACAAATTCTGGGTCGCCGCAGCGGCGCCGATCCTGCTCAACGTCGCGCAGATCGTCGCGCTCGTCTTCTTCCACACCCATGAGCCGCTGATGACCGCGAAGAACCAGGCGATCGCGGTCACGGTCGGCGGCGCGCTCCAGCTCGCGTGGCTGGTCCAGGCCTGCTGGGCGAGCGGCATCCATTCGGCTGAAGGTCAAGCTGCCGCGACGATCAATCCCGACGTGAAGCGGCTGATGAAGCTGATCGCGCCGGCTGCGGCCGGCGCAGGCGCGGTCCAGTTCAATCTGCTCGTCTCGAGCGCGCTCGCGACCGGCCTGCTTCCGCACGGCTCGGTCTCGTACATCTATTACGCCGACCGGCTGAACCAGCTGCCGCTCGGCCTGATCGGTATCGGCCTTGGCACCGTGCTTCTTCCGACCATCTCGCACCAGCTCGGTCGCGGCGCCGACGCGGAGGCGATGACGACGCAGAACCGCGGCCTCGAGCTCGCGCTGTTCTTCACTCTCCCGGCGACTGTCGCGCTGGTGATCTGCGGCGTGCCGATCATCACCGGCCTGTTCCAGCACGGCCAGTTCGGCGCGAGCGACGCGGTGAAGACCGGACAGGCGCTCGCCGCCTTCTCGATCGGCCTTCCCTCCTACATTCTCGTGAAGGTGCTGACCCCGGGCTATTACGCCCGGCACGATACGAAGACGCCGATGCGCTACGCGATGATCTCGATCGCCATCAATCTGGCCCTCAATCTCGCGCTCATCCTTCCGCTGAAGCATGTCGGACCGCCGCTGGCGACCGCGCTCGCGTCGACCGTCAACGTCTGGATGCTCTACCATACGCTGAAGAAGCGCGGTCATTTCGAGAGCGACGCGCGCCTCCGCCGGAAGGTGCCGCGCCTCGCCATCGCCGCCATCCTGATGGGCGTTGCGGTCTATTTCGTCGCGCCGCTGATCTCAGCCCTATCTCAGCGGCTCGATCTTCCGACCGCGTCGGCGGCCTCATCGCGCTCGTCGGCTTCGGGCTTTGCCGTCTATGCGGTTGCCTGCTTCGTGACCGGCGCGTTCGTGCTCGACGACGTCAAGCTGCTGACCAGGCGAGCGCGGGAAGCATGACGAACCAAGCCTCAACTCGCGTCGTTTCCGGAATCCAGCCGACCGGCAACCTTCATCTCGGCAACCTGCTCGGCGCGATCCTGCGCTGGGTGCGGATGCAGGACGAGGCCGAGTGCCTGTTCTTCCTCGCCGACCTCCACGCGCTGACCGTCGACATCGACCCCGCCGAGCTTCGATCGAACGTCCGCGAGATGGCTGCCGCGCTGATCGCCAGCGGAATCGATCCTGCAAAATCGATTCTGTTCCGCGCAAAGCGCCGTCCCGGCCCATGCCGAGCTGTGCTGGATCCTCAACGGAACCGCCCGCATGGGCTGGCTCAACCGGATGACCCAGTGGAAGGACAAGGCCGGCAAGAACCGCGAGGGCGCATCGGTCGCTCTGTTCGACTATCCGGTGCTCCAGGCCGCCGACATCCTCCTCTATCAGGCGACCCACGTCCCGTCGGCGAGGATCAGAAGCAGCATGTCGAGCTGACCCGCGACATCGCGCTCAAGTTCAACAACGACTTCGACGTCGAGCTGTTCGTTGTGCCGGAGCCGTTCATCGGCGGCGGAACGACGGCGCGGATCATGTCGCTTGCGCGACGGCGTCGGTCGAAAATGTCGAAGTCCGATCCGTCGGAGATGAGCCGCGTCCACCTCACCGACAGCGACGATCAGATCGCGCAGAAGATCCGCAAGGCGAAGACCGATCCCGAGCCGCTTCCGGACGATCCCGCAGCGCTCGAGGGCCGTCCCGAAGCGAAGAACCTCGTCGGAATCTACGCCGCCGTGACCGGCGAGAGCATCGAGCAGGTGCTCGCGCGCTTCGCCGGCCAGGGCTTCGGCGCGTTCAAGCCCGCGCTTGCCGATGCGCTGGTCGCGCTCATCGCTCCGATCCGCGAGCGGCTCGGAGAGCTTCGGCGCGATCCGGCCGAGCTCGACCGGATCCTTGCCGACGGTGCGGCGCGACGCGAAGCGAGATCGGTGCCCCGGTGCTCGCGCGAAGGCGAAGGCCGCCGTCGGGCTCACTCAATCAGCAGGGCCGCACGTTGAACCAGCGATCAACACAGCCGCTCAAGGCGGCCGCTTGCCCTGTCGCAGCGGCTCGCGCTAGATCATAGCCGAGGATGGGCCGGACCGGCTTGACCTTCTCGGAGCTGGCCGCGCAGCTCCATTCGCGCGCCTGGGGCGGACTGCTGTTCATCTTCGCCGCGATCAACGTGCTTCCGCTGCCCCCGGGCACGAGCGCCTTCTTCGCGCTCCCGCTGCTGATCGTCTCGGCGCAGATGGTGTTCGGGCGCGCGACGCCCTGGTTCCCGGCTCGGATCGACCGCCGCGGAGTCACGAAGCAGGAGCTCGGAACGGCTCATCGACAAGATGCAGTGGCTCGAGGTGCGCGTCGAACGCATGTTCAAGCCGCGTCTGCCGACGCCTTACCGGGCCCGACGGCGACGAGGGTGATCGGGCTCGTCTGCTTCCTCCTGGCGCTGGTCGCCGCAATCCCGATCCCGCTTTTCCACGTCGCGCCGGCCGCGGCGATCGTGCTGTTCGGCCTCGCGCTAATCTACCGCGACGGAGCGCTCGTCATCGCCGCAGCAGTCGCCGGACCGTCGGCGCCTCGTCGTCGATGCGCTGATCATCGGCTCCGGCGTCGTCGCGCTCAGCTACGCCGCTGCCTGGTTCCGGCTAGTAAGACTAACGGGCCCGCCGGATTGCTCCGGCGGGCCCTTGCCTTCCCGGCGTTTTCGGGGCGACCGGAAAGGGCACCTCCCCACTGACTCGCCTGCGGCACGTCCGGGACGTGCCGCGAGCGGTCAGCCCTCCAGCTGTCTCGTCAGCAAGCCGGATGTCCGCGTCGAGCTCCGCATCGCTCGCGCGCAATTTCTCGATCTGGCGCACCGCGTGGATGACCGTCGTGTGGTCGCGCCCGCCGAAGCGCCGGCCGATGTCGGGCAGCGACTTGGGCGTCAGCTGCTTCGACAGATACATCGCGACCTGCCGTGGCCGCGCGACTTCGCGCGCGCGGCGCGCCGACGTCATCTCCGCCTTGCGGATTCGATAATGTTCGGCGACCTGGGTCTGGATCTCGTCGATCGAGATGCGGCGCTGGTTCGCGCGAAGCACGTTCGCGAGCACTTCCTCGACGAACGCGATGTCGATCGCGCGCCCGGTCATCATCGCATAAGCGCCGATCCGGTTGAGCGCGCCTTCGAGCTCGCGGATCGACGAGGTCACACGGCGCGCGAGGAAATCGATCACCGGGCGCGGCATCTCGACGCCCGGCAGCGCCTCGAGCTTGGCGCAGATGATGTTGAAGCGGAGCTCGTAATCCGCGGCATTGATGTCCGCGACGAGGCCCCAGGACAGGCGCGAAAGGATTCGCGGAGCAATCCCGTCGAGGTCCTGCGGCGCGCGATCGGAGGTGATCACCAGCCGCCGACCGGCGGTGATGATCTCGTTCATCGTGTGGAAGAATTCTTCCTGCGTCGAATCCTTGCCGGCGATGAACTGGACGTCGTCGATCAACAGCAGGTCGGCGTTCCTCAGCCGCTGCTTGAACCCGATCGTGTCGTTTTCCTTCAGCGCGCGGATGAACTCGACCATGAACTTCTCGGCCGACATCGACACGACTCGCGAGCCGCGGTTGTGCGCCAGGAACGCATGGCCGATCGCGTGCAGGAGGTGGGTCTTCCCGCGCCCCGTTCCGCCGTGGATGAAAAGCGGATTGAAGCCGACCGTCGGCGAGGTCGCCAGCGTCCGGGCCGCTGTCGCCGCGACCTCATTGGCCTTGCCGACGACGAATGTCTCGAAACGATAGCGCGGGATCGAAATTTGGAGCGTTCGGGTCGCGCTCGGCCGGCGGCGGCGTCTCTTCGAGGATCAGCAGCGGCGCGGGCCGCGGCGCGTCGGCGGCGGCGATCACGCGCACGTCGCGAACGATCGGAAGCACCGTCTTCCAGGCGAGCGCGAGGCGCTCGCCGAAATGCGACCGAACCCAGTCCGCCATGAACTGGCTCGGCATCACAAGGTCGAGTGTGCCGCTGTCAGGCTCGAAGGCGCCGAGTTCGGCGGGTTTCAGCCAGCCGTCGAAGGTGCGCGCTCCAAGGTCGCGGCGAAGGCCGTTCCGGATCGACTCCCAAGCCGCTTCCAGCGGTGCCGAAACCGGCGCCCCAGCCAGCTCAACCGATGAATTCGCCCCTCCCGCCTGCACTGCTCCGCGCCTCCCTCTTGTCTGCCCCCATTCGACAGGCAAAAGAATCCCGTTGCGCGTGACACGAGTTCGCGCGCGCTAAGCTTACTTTTCTCTCTTGCCCCCGGCACGGATTCGCGCCCGGAAAGGCCTTTGTGAGATTGTCCGCGGCAGCTTGCAAGTGCCGTTTTTTCACGGAAGTGAAATAAAAGGCCTTGACATAGGAAACAGGCCGAAACTGGGTTGAAATGGCTGAAAACAGCCATTTTTAGGTTAGCGCAGCGTTAACGATTCCCGCGAATCGCGGGAATTGCTGCATTTTTTTGACCGTTCTGAAACAGCGAAGGCCGCCGGTTTCCCGACGGCCTTTAATGCAGTTTTTGAAAGCGGTTTTCAGCCGAGCGACGCAACCCGCTTGGACAGCCGCGAAATCTTCCGGGCAGGCCGTGTTCTTGTGGATAACGCCGCGCGCGACGCCGCGCGCCATTTCCGGCTGAACCTTCTTCAGACGCTTCGGCGGCGTCGGCCTTCTTGCCCGACGCGATTGCCGACTTCGACCTGCTTGATGAAGGTCCGGATTCGGCTGATTCGCGAGTGGTTGATCTCAGCGCGGTTCGCATTGCGGCGGATGCGCTTCTTGGCCTGCGGCGTGTTCGCCATTTTCTTCCTCTAGCTCAATGAAAAACGGCGCGGCCCACAGGCTCGCACCGAAGTGGCGGCTCCCCTACCCTCAACGGCCTCCGAAGGTCAACGCTGGCAAGCCGGGCAATAGAAGGTCGAACGCCCGCCTTGCACGATCCGCCGCACCTTCCCCCGCAACCGCATGGCTTCCCCTCACGATCGTAGACGGCGAAGCTCTTCGGAAAATAGCCGAGCTCGCCGTCGGGCGCCGCGAAGTCCTTCAGCGTCGAGCCACCGGCGGCAATCGCCTCCGCCAGGACGTCGTGGATTGCTGGAACAAGCCGCTCCAACCGAGCTAGCGAAACGCTTCCGCCTGCACGGGCCGGATGGATGCCGGCCCGGTACAGCGCCTCGCAGACATAGATATTGCCGAGCCCGGCAACGATGCCCTGGTCGAGCAGCAGAAGCTTGATTGGCGCGGTGCGCCCGGCGAGCCGCCTCTTCAATCCCTTGGCGTCGATATCGAGCGGCTCGGGGCCCAGCGCCTTCAACGGGGGCCATTCGTCCAAATTGTCGGTCCGTTCGAGATCGAGCGAACCGAACCGCCGCGCATCGTTGAGCGCGAGGCGGCGCCCCTCGTCGGTCTCGATGATGAAATGGTCGTGCTTGGCCGTCTCGCTGGGGTCGATCCGCCAATGGCCCGACATTCCGAGATGGAAGACGAGCGTGTCGCCGCGATCGGTATCGATTAAGCCGAATTTTGCGCGCCTGCGGAGCCCAGTCACGATCGCGCCGGTCAACCGCTGACCCAAGTCCTTCGGCATCGCGTGCCTGAGGTCCGGCCGCCTCGCCTCGATGCGCGCGATCCGCCGGCCCTTGAGGACGCGCTCCAGACCGCGAACGGTCGTCTCGACTTCGGGAAGCTCCGGCATGCGAGCGGCGATATGGCGAAGGGCGTTCAACGCCGCTAGAGGCCCGTGGCTCATGAATGACAAGGTCAATTTCGGCGACGAGCTGGTCAGCCCCCAGGAGAAGACGCGCCGCGTCGGCCAAGTCTTCAGCTCGGTCGCGCGCCGCTACGACATCATGAACGACTTGATGTCGGGTGGAATGCACCGGCGGTGGAAGGACCGCTTCGTCAATCGCGTGAAGCCGAGGCGAGGCGAGCAGATCCTCGATATGGCGGGCGGCACGGGCGACGTCGCCTTCCGAATGGCGCAGCGCGGCGGGCACGTAACTGTCTCCGATATCAACGCTGACATGCTTGAAGTCGGCAAGGAGCGCGCGGAGCGTCGCGGCCTGACGGGACTCACGTGGAAGCTCGAAAACGCGGAAGCGCTGAGCTTCGACGACGCGACATTCGACGCTTACACGATTGTGTTCGGGATCCGGAACGTCACCGACATTCCCGGGGCCCTTCGTGAGGCGCATCGTGTGCTGAAGCGCGGCGGGCGCTTTCACTGCATGGAATTCTCATCCAGCGACTGGCCGGGCTTCTCGGACCTTTATGACGCCTGGGCGTCGAAAGTGATCCCGCACATTGGGAAGGCGGTCGCCAGCGACGAGGAGAGCTACCGCTATCTTGTCGAGAGCATCCGCCGCTTCCCGCGCCCGAACGCCTTCACGACGATGGTCGCTGACGCCGGCTTCGTGCGCGCCGCGGCAGAGCCGATGATGGGCGGACTGGTCACGATCCATTCGGGCTGGAAGATTTGACGACGAGCGTCACCCACCTGTGGCGTTTGCTGAAATGGGGCCGGACGCTGGCTCGGCACGGTGCCCTACAAGGCATCGAGCGCGATCCGCTGACCCCCAAACCAGTGCGCCGGCTCGCGCGCATCGCCCGCTTCGGCGCTCGGATCCCGCCGACGCCTCAATATGCGGACGCTTTGGTGGCAATTGGCTCTGCCGCGGTGAAACTCGGCCAAGCGCTATCCACCCGTCCGGATCTGGTCGGGAAGGAAGCCGCAGAAAATCTTTCCCAACTTCAGGACGACCTGCCGCCCGCGCCCTTCCGGCTGATCAGGCAGTCGGTCGAACGATCATTCCATGCTCCGCTCGAGAGCCTTTTTTCGGAGTTTGACGAAACGCCGGTAGGTGCTGCGTCGATCGCGCAGGTGCACCGCGCCGTCACCACCGAGGGTCGCGAAGTCGCCGTAAAGGTGCTCCGCCCCGGCATCGAGGAGGAGTTCGCGAAGGCAATCGAGACCTACGAATGGGCAGCGGCACAGGTCGAAAGCTATGGGGGCGAGGTGCAGCGGCTGCGTCCGCGCGCTGTCGTCGCACAGTTCCGTCAATGGACCGCGCGCGAGCTCGACCTTCAGCGGGAAGCTGCCTCGGCCTCCGAGCTCAGGGAAAATATGGTCGCCGAGCCCGGATATTACGTGCCGGAGATCGACTGGCGCCGAACCGCGCGCCGAGTGCTCACGCTAGAATGGTTGGACGGAATCAAGCTCAGCGACCGCGAAGGACTGATCGCAGCCGGACAGGACTGCGAAACGCTTGCGAAGACGCTGGTACGGGCTTTCCTTCGCCAGGCAGTCGTCGACGGATTCTTCCACGCCGACCTCCACCACGGAAATCTGTTCGCGCTGAAGGACGGGCGCATCGCGGCCATCGATTTCGGGATCATGGGCAGGATCGACCGGCGTGCGCGGATCTGGCTTGCAGAGATCCTCTATGGCCTCATCACCGGCGATTACCGGCGCGTCGCAGAGATCCACTTCGAGGCGCAATATGTGCCGGCACACCATAATGTCGAGGAATTCGCGACTGCGCTTCGTGCCGCCGGTGAGCCGATCCGCGGGCTCCCGGTGAAGGACATCTCGGTCGGGAGAATGCTCGAAAGCCTATTCTCGATTACCCGCGATTTCGACATGCCGACGCAGCCGCATCTTCTGCTCCTCCAGAAGACGATGGTGATGAACGAGGGCGTCGCATCGGCGCTCGATCCCGATATCAACATGTGGGAGACGGCCGAGCCCTTCATCCGCGAATGGATCCGAGACGAGCTGGGCCCGGAGGCTTATTATGCCGACCGCATCATCGAGCTCGTACGTGCAGCCAAAAAGATTCCCGAGCTGATCCAACGCCTCGACGAATATTATCCGCCCCGCGGTGCCGCACCGCCGCCGCCGCCCCTGCCGGACATCGCCGTGATCAACGAGCGGGTCTGGTGGGGTTACGCGCTGGCCGGCGCGATCGGCGTCGCTGTCGGCGCACTGTTGCTGTTTGTGCTACGCTAAGCCGATGGCGCGGGTGCTCCTCATCGTCGGCGGCGGGATCGCAGCGTACAAATCGCTCGAACTCGTCCGGCTGCTCAAGAAATCAGGGCACGAGGTCTCGCCCGTGCTGACCAAGGGGGGCGAGCATTTCGTGACGGCGATGAGCCTCGGAACGCTCGCGGAGAGCCAGGTCCATACGTCTTTGTGGGAACTGAAAGATGAGGTCGAGATCGGCCACATCCAGTTGAGCCGCGCGGCCGACTTCGTTCTCGTCTGCCCCGCAACCGCCGATCTCCTCGCCAAGATGGCGGCGGGCATCGCCGACGACCTTGCAACCACGCTACTCCTCGCGACAGACAAGCCGGTCGTGGTCGCCCCGGCGATGAACGTTCGCATGTGGCTCCACGCTGCGACCCGCCGAAACGTCCAGCAATTGGTTGCCGACGCGGTGCAGGTTATCGAGCCGGCAGAGGGTGAAATGGCGTGCGGCGAGCACGGGCCGGGTAGACTGCCGGAGCCTAAGGCTATCGTGGCCTGGCTCAACCAGAATGGCTTCCTCGGCGGCAAGTGACCCTCGCGGGCCAGCATATCCTCGTCACGGCAGGACCGACCCACGAGCCCATCGATCCGGTTCGAGTCATCGCCAATCGCTCTTCCGGCCGGCAGGGCTTCGCAATTGCTGGAGCTGCGGCAGAAGCAGGCGCTCGAGTAACTTTGGTCTCGGGACCGGTGTCGCTCGAGACACCGGCCGGAGTTGAACGCATCGACGTTGAAACGGCCGAGCAGATGGCGGACGCAGTATTTGCGGCGCTTCCTGCCGACGCAGCGATCCTCGTTGCCGCGGTAGCCGATTGGCGCGTTGAGCCTTCTGCAACCAAGCTTAAGAAGGGATCGGGACCCCCACAGCTGAGGTTCGTGCCGACGCGCGACATCCTCGCGGAGCTCAGTTCTAGCGCCGACCGTCCGAGCCTCCTGGTCGGCTTCGCGGCGGAAACCGAACGCGTCGTCGAACAGGCGATCAAGAAGCGCAGCAGCAAACGGGCCGACTGGATCGTGGCCAATGATGTTTCAGGCGACGTGATGGGAGGTCAGCGCAATCGCGTCCACCTGGTCACTCAGATGGGCGTGGAGCACTGGCCCGATGCTCGAAAGGACGACGTTGCCCGCATGCTGATCCAGCGGGTGGAGCAGGAGCTTTCGCGCTAGGTCGCATCTCTTGTGTCGTCTCATCGACAGCAAGCCGAATTGGGATTAATTCTCCTTGCCAAAGATTCTGTGGGAGTCCGACGATGAAGTACCTTCTTGCCGTCCCAATGGCCGCGATGTTGATGGGCGCGTCGGCGCCGAACGTGAGCGTGATCGCCGCCACCGGCGACTGGAGCAAGCTGCCCCAGATCAAGCAGTACGGATACGACCACCTCACCAAGAACCTGATGAACAAGCTGATCGACATCGCGCTCAAAAAGCAGTGCACACTCCCGGGATTCGATGGTGCGCGATTGAACTTCGATATCACCTTTGCGGCAGCGTTTGATAAGGATGGGACATTGCAGCAGGTCGTCATTCCGAAGCTCAACTGCCCTGAGGCCGAAAGCCTCGTCGGCGGCGCGCTCGTCGAGATGATCAACGGCCACGATTACAAGCCAGCTTACAAGGGTCAGGCGGGCTGGTACCAAGGCGAGTTCACTTTCGCCTACGAAGAATAGACTAGCTTCCGCCGCAGGTCCGACAGCCGGGGTCAGCCGGGATTCTAATCGCGCGCCAATTAAGCGCTTCGCCATCGAAGAGATGCACGCTGCCGGCCTGGTCGGGACCGACGCCAACGATCGTTTTGATCGCTAGCAGCGCTGCAAAGCTGCCCACCGTTGCGGTGAGCGCGCCAAGGACGCCGAGTTCGGCGCAATTGTCGCAGTCATCAGTGTCGAAAGCGTCGCCGACAAAGCAGCGGTAACAGGGGCGAGCCCGGAAGAGCCCAACCTGGCCCTGAAACTGCACCGCCGCAGCCGAAAGCAGCGGAATCCCAAGCCCAACGGACGCGTCGCTGACAGCAAGTCGGGTCGCGAAATTGTCGCTGCCATCGATGACGAGGTCATGGCCGCCGAGCAGATCTTGCGCATTGTTGCCGCCGATCCGTTCCCGCTTTGGCGAAACTTCGACGAAGTGGTTGAGGCGATGAACGAACTCCGCGGCGAGTTCCGCCTTGGGCGTGCCCGCATGCGCCTCCGTAAACAGCGGCTGACGGTGCAGGTTCGCGATCTCCACCACATCGGAATCGATGATGGTGAGTCGCCCGATACCCGCACCCGCGAGCGCCGGGATCACAGCACTGCCGATCCCGCCGGCGCCGACCACGGCGACATCTGCCGCTTGCAGCCTCTTCTGCCCGATGCCGCCGACCTGCGGCAACACGATGTGACGCGCGTAGCGATCGAGCTCGTCGCCGGAGAGGCTCACCGGCCGGTCGAGCCGAAGCCCCCTGCCCCGCGGCGGGTCTCGCTTAGCTCGGCGACCTCGCGGAACTGAGCTTTGAGCACGGGCGCGGGCACCAGCTGAGCGATCCGCTCGCCGCGGCGCACTTCGAACGGTTCGCTGCCGAGGTTGGCGAGGATGACCTTCAACTCTCCCCGATAATCCTCGTCGATCGTGCCCGGCGTATTGAGGCAGGTGATGCCATGCTTCAGCGCGAGCCCGGAGCGCGGGCGGACCTGCACTTCGTAGCCGGGCGGAATGGCGATCGAGAAACCGGTCGCGACCGCATGACGCTGACCCGGCGCGAGCTTCAGATCCTCCGCTGCGACCACGTCGAGACCCGCTGCTCCGTGCGTCGCGTAGGCCGGCGCAGGCAAGCCTTCGCCATGCGGCAGGCGCTTGAGCTCGATCTCGATCATTTCCTCTTCCGGCGCGGCCTGCGCCCGCCCTTCTTCGATGGCCCCTTCGCCGCCCGCTCATCGATCAGCCGAACGGCTTCGTCCAGCGTCATCGACTTCGGTTCCGCACCTTTGGGCAAGGTCGCGTTGGTTGTGCCATCGGTCACATAGGGACCGTAGCGACCAGCCATCACCTTGATCTCGCCGCCGCTTGCCGGATGCTTGCCGAGTACCGCGATCGGCTCACGTGAAGCGCTCCGCTCCCGCCCGGCGCCGGATGCAGCGTCCGCCAGCTTCGAGACCGCGGCGTTCATGCCCGTTTCGAACACCTCCGCCGTAGAACTCAACTTCGCATATTTGCCGTCATGGGCGAGGTATGGGCCGTAGCGGCCGATCGAGGCAGTGATCGGCTTGCCCGTCTCCGGATGCGCACCGATCTCCCGCGGCAGCGACAGCAAACGCTCAGCCAATTCCGTCGTCATATCGTCGACCGGAACGTCCTTCGGAATAGAAGCTCTTTTGTCGCCCCGCTCGACGTAGGGACCGAAGCGCCCGGTCTTGAGCAGGATGCCATCGCCAAGCTCTTGCGGCCCATCGCTCTGCGCCTGGTCGCCGCCCTGGCCGAACTTCTGCGTATATTTGCAGTCGGGGTAATTGGAACATGCGACGAATGCGCCGAACTTTCCGCCACGAAGGGACAACCGTCCATTTCCGCACTGCGGGCAGACGCGCGGATTGCTTCCGTCGGCGCGGGGGGGATAGAGCCAGGGTTCGAGGAACTCGTCGATGGCCTGGGTGATCTCGGACGGCTTCTGGTCCATCACCTCGCCAGCCTTGGGCTTGAAGTCGCGCCAGAAGTCGTCGAGCAATTTTTGCCAGTCGAGCCGCCCGCCAGAGACGTCATCCAGCTCTTCTTCCAGCTCCGCCGTATAGTCGTAGCTCACGTAGCGTTCGAAGAAACGCTCGAGGAAGGCGGTCACGAGGCGCCCACTCTCCTCGGGGACGAAGCGGCCCTTTTCGACCCGCACATATTCGCGATCCTTTAGAGTCTGGAGCGTTGCAGCGTAGGTCGACGGGCGGCCGATCCCGAGCTCTTCGAGCCGCTTGACCAGGCTCGCTTCGGAATAGCGCGGCGGCGGCTGCGTAAAATGCTGTGTGGAATCGACGCCTGTTTTCAGGGGAGAATCGCCCTCTCGGAGCGCAGGCATCCGCGCGCCCTCTTCGTCGTCCGACTTCTCGTCGAGCCCTTCCTCATAAAGCGCTAGATAGCCGGGGAAGAGTACCACTTGGCCCGTCGCACGGATCACGACCCTGCCGGTGCCGTCCGCCAGCTCCACCGTCGTCCGCTCCAGCCGGGCAGAAGCCATCTGGCTCGCAAGCGCGCGATTGTAGACGAGCTCGTACAGCCGCGCGTGATCACCAGAAGCAGCGCGCGCGCGGTCGAAGTCGGTCGGCCGGATCGCTTCGTGCGCCTCCTGCGCATTTTTGATCTTGCTCTGATATTGGCGCGGCCGGTCCGGGACGAAACCCGCATCATAGCGGCTGGCGATCGCTCGCCGCGCGGCGCTCACAGCTTCGGGCGCCGTGTCGACGCCGTCGGTCCGCATGTAGGTGATCAGCCCGTCCTCATAGAGCGACTGAGCGACGCGCATCGTGTGGCTCGCGGAGAAACCGAGCTTGCGTGCGGCTTCCTGTTGCAGCGTCGAGGTCGTGAATGGCGGCGGAGGATTCTTGGCGAACGGCTTGGTCTCGACCGACGAGACGGTGAACCGTCCGGCTTCCACAGCGGCCTTTGCGGCATCCGCTTCGCCGCGATTGCCGATCGTCAGGCGCTCGATCTTACGGCCGTCGAAGTGAACCAGTCGCGCCGTGAACTTCTGTCCGTCTTTCTCGAAGGTCGCGTTGACCTGCCAATATTCCTGCGGCTTGAAGATCTCGACCTCGCGCTCGCGATCGACGATCAGCCGCAGTGCAACCGACTGCACGCGCCCCGCGGATTTCGCACCGGGGAGTTTGCGCCAAAGGATCGGCGACAGCGTGAAACCGACGAGGTAATCGAGAGCGCGCCGGGCCTTGTAGGCGTCGATAAGATCCTCATCGAGCCCGCGCGGTTTCTTCATCGCCTCGGTCACGGCGGCATTGGTGATGGCGTTGAATGTGACGCGCTGGACGATCGCCGGGAGCGCCTTCTTCTGTCGGAGCACCTCCTGGACGTGCCAGCTGATCGCCTCGCCTTCGCGGTCGGGATCGGTGGCGAGGATCAACGTATCCGCCTTCTTCGCCTCCTCGGTGATTGCACGCAGCTGCTTCGACCGGTCCGGAGAGATCTGCCATTGCATGTCGAAACCATGCTCGGGATCGACCGACCCGTCCTTCGGGGGAAGATCGCGCACGTGGCCGAACGAAGCGAGCACGCGGTGCCCGCTTCCCAGATATTTCTCGATGGTCTTCGCCTTCGCCGGCAATTCAACGACGACCAGCTTCACTTATTGTCCTCACGCATACGCGTGAACGTGGGGGCCGCACTTGATCCTCGTCAAGCGGTCCGCAAACCCACTTTGTTGCCAGCGTGGCGATCGCTCTTTCGCGAGCAGCAGCGGATAAAGCTCCTGCCCGAGGATGAGGAATTTCGCGCCGAGCCGCTCGACCTTTTCGATCTCGCGCTGGGCGTCCTCGCGTGTGCGCAACGCCGGCGCATTTCTCCCGCCGCGCCGCGCAAGATCCGGGACCCGCGGCAAGCGCGGCCGACGGAACCGAAGCGCGCGATCAGCTCGCGGAAGGTGACCGGGCCGATTCCGGACGTTCTCAGCAGCCTCAGGCGCTCGGTTAGGTCTTCGATCCTACTCGTGGCTCGGTTCCTTTCGAGATTCGAAGGATGTTCTCGCGATGCTTCCAAAGGACAAGCAACGCGAAACCGAGCAGCAGTGGGAAGTATGATGAATGAAGCGCGAAGGCCAGGATCGGTGCGGTGACGGCAGCCGTCATACCGGCGAGCGACGAGATTCGAAGCGTCGCAAGCAGGAACAGCCAGACGGCGGCGTAGACCAGCGCTGCAGGCCACAGCAAGGCAATTAGGACACCCAGCAAGGTCGCAACGCCCTTGCCTCCGCGGAAGCCGAGCCAGACCGGATACAGATGGCCGATGAAGGCGCCGGCCGCTGCGGCGGCCCCGGTCTCCTCACCGAACAGCAGCTGGGCAAGAAGGATCGCCGCCGTAGCTTTGAGGCAGTCGAGGATCAAAGTCAGCGCGGCGAGCCACCGGCTTCCAGTGCGTAGGACGTTGGTCGCCCCGATATTGCCCGATCCGATGTCGCGCACATCGCCCTTCCCGGCGAGACGCGTCAGCACCAGCCCGAATGGGATCGAACCGAGCAGATAGCCGAGCGCGAGGGCAAAGAGCATTTCGCGGGACATCCACGGTTGAGTAGCAAAGCCGTGTGGCAGCGCAACTTGCGGCTATCCCTTCTCCACGCCACACAGCCACCGTGGATCCGAACGCCCCCATCCTCTTCTTCGATTCCGGCGTCGGCGGGTTGTCCGTGCTTAAGCCGACGCTGAAGCTCCTGCCGAACGCGCGAATCGTCTATGCCGCCGACAGCGCCGGTTTCCCCTATGGCAGGCGCAGCGAGACGGAGATCGCAAGCCGCGTCCCTGCCCTGCTCGGCCGTCTGGTCGAGCGGTTCCATCCCCGGCTCGCAGTCATTGCATGCAACACGGCGTCGACCATCGCGCTCGACCATGTTCGCTCGGCGTTGGACCTTCCGGTGGTAGGCACCGTGCCGGCGATCAAGCCGGCCGCAGAGATGTCGAAGACACGCGTGATCGGCGTGCTCGGAACCGAAGCGACGGTGCGCCAGCCTTACGTCGACGACCTGGCCGCGAAGTTCGCTGCCGACTGCACCATCGTCCGCTACGGCTCGCCCGATCTGGTCGAACTTGCCGAAGCCAAACTCGCGGGCGAGGAGGTCAGCGTCGACGCAGTCCGCGCCGCGGCTCGGACGATGTTCGAGGCTCCTGACGGCGGCCGGATCGACACGGTCGTCCTGGCATGCACCCATTTCCCGCTGCTGGAGGATGAGTTGCGTGAGGCGTTTCCGGGCGTACGCTACGTCGATGGCGGACCCGGCATCGCGCGCCGCATCGCCTATCTGACCAAGGACCAGCCCTGGCCGACATCTCCCTCCGAAGGCATTCTTCTGTTCACCAGCACGTCCACGCGGCGGCCGCTCGAGAGTGCTCTCGCCAGCCTTAGCATTGGTCAAATCCTGACCCTGTGAGCTGTTGCGAGTCGTTCGCAATGGAATCTCGGGAGAGCGGAAGCTAATGGGCCCCCGAGCGAAAGTTTAGCGTTGGACTACGACAGCATCTTCAAATCCGCGATTGAGCGCCTCCACGACGAGGGCCGCTACCGCGTGTTCATCGACATTCTTCGCACGAAGGGCAGCTTCCCGAACGCGCATTGCTTCGGCGGCAACGGCCCCAAGCCGATCACCGTCTGGTGCTCGAACGACTATCTCGGCATGGGCCAGCATCCCGCCGTCGTCGAAGCAATGGAGAAAGCGCTTCACGAGGTCGGCGCCGGCTCCGGCGGCACCCGCAACATCAGTGGCAACACCCACTATCATACCGAGCTGGAAGCCGAGCTCGCCGACCTTCACGGCAAGCAGGGCGCGCTGCTCTTCACATCCGGCTACGTCTCGAACGAAGCCGCGCTTTCGACGCTGGGAAAGCTGCTTCCCGGCTGCGTGATCTTTTCGGACGAGCTCAACCACGCCTCGATGATCGCCGGGATCAAAAGCAGCGGCTGCGAAAAGAGGGTATTCCGCCACAATGACCTCGAGCATCTCGAAGAGCTGCTAGCCGCGGCTGACCCGGACACTCCGAAGCTGATCGCGTTCGAAAGCGTCTATTCGATGGACGCCGACATCGCACCGATTGCAGCGATCTGCGATCTCGCGGACAAGTACAATGCACTGACCTACCTCGACGAGGTCCACGCGGTCGGCATGTACGGCGATCGCGGCGGAGGAATTTCGGAGCGCGAGGCGGCCGCGGAGCGGCTGACGATCATTGAGGGGACCCTCGGCAAGGCCTTCGGCGTGATGGGCGGCTACATCGCGGCCGATAAGACAATCATCGACTGCATCCGCAGCTACGCGCCGGGCTTCATCTTCACGACGAGCCTGTCGCCGGTCCTCGTGGCAGGCGCACTCGCGAGCGTCCGGCATCTGAAACAATCGCAGGAAGAGCGCCGCGCGCAGCAGGAATCCGCGGCGATGCTGAAGGCGAAGTTCGCGGTCGCCGGATTGCCGGTGATGCCGAGCGTCACCCACATCGTGCCTCTACTGATCGGCTGCCCAGTCAAGGCGAAGCGAATCAGCGACATCCTGCTCGCGGAATACGGGCTTTACGTGCAGCCGATTAACTTCCCGACCGTGCCGCGCGGCACCGAGCGGCTGCGCTTCACGCCCGGTCCGACCCACACCGCAGACATGATGGACGAGCTCACCAATGCGCTCGTCGAGATCCTCGGACGGGAAGATCTCCGCGCCGCCGCTTGAATCGCCGATTCTAACTTATTTGTAAGTAGCGCCCCGGGGGTCCAGGGGGAGATAATCGAACGTCATTTCGATCCGGGCGCTCATGATGCAGATGCTTGCACAGGCCGTTGAAGTTCTAGACCGCCCAGAGACGATCGTGCAGCGCCTGGTTTCGATCATCGTGCGCAGCCCGCTCAGGCAGCATCCGTTCAACCACGTCTACATGGAAGAGCTATTCGCTCCCGGCGTCTATCGGGACATGCTGACCGAGATGCCGGCGGAATATCGCTTCCATCAACTCGTCCATCGCGATGCGCTTCGCCCAGACGGCAGCAGCACCAGGCTCAGGATGTACCTCTATCCCGAACTACTGCGGGAATTGCCTGAGAGTCAGAGAAACGTCTGGGTCCCAGTCGCCGAGGCACTCTGCGCTCCCGAACTCGAGGCGGCGTTCAAGCTCAAATTCCGTTCGGCGCTCGAGGATCGTTTCGACAAGCCTGCCGAGCAGATCCGGCTCTATCCCATCCCCATTCTACTCCGGGATCAGCCCGGATACCGCATCGGGATCCACGCCGACGTTCCTTCCAAGGCGATCACGGTCCAGCTCTATTTGCCTCGCGACGCGTCCCAGCGCGACATCGGGACGATCTTCCATGACGGCAAAGACGGCGAAGCCGCCGCTCGCACGATCCAAATGCCTTTCATGCCGTCGAGCGGCTACGCATTCCCAGTTTCGGCGACGAAGAGCTGGCACAGCGCCGCACAAACCAGCGAGCGCCATGGCGAGCGGGTCTCGATCATGCTCACTTATTATGCGGCCGAGGATCCGCTCCGTCGGCTCAAGCTGCGCCTCCGCCGCAGCGCGTTGCGCTTCGGGATTCACCCCAAGGGATAATTCCGTACCTCGGACGCTTTGAAGCCCGCGCGACCCTGTTAGGATTGGATGATCCGAATCAAGGGGGTGAGTTGCCCGTGAGTTCCGGGGCACATCGCTGGTCGCCGCCATTGCGATTGCGCGCCGTGCCCGATCGCTATGTTCCATTGTTCAGGCTGGTCTGGTTCCTGTGCTTCGTTCTGTCGATAGCGGCAGTCGTGCTCGGAACCGTGCATGCGGTCCGCGAGACCTACCAGATCCGGCCGGTCTTTCGTGCGCTGGCGCTAGATTACGACCTCCAGGACAACGGCCGGATCGAAATCAAGACGGGATCGAAACCCGGAGCCACCTATCGTCTCGATGCCATCGACGACGCCGCGGTCGACAGCGATATCCACACTCCGGAGCTAGCGCGGCGCCTGAAGGCCGCGCCCGGCCCAGTCGTCACCCTCGACGTTACCGACCAGGACGGAACGCAGCTCCAGCTCGAGCAGAAGCGCGAGACCAGGCCGCTCGACGGGAAAGCTGCCCAAATGCGGGACATGCGCTTCGCCGCGCGCCTCGCGTCGGGATTGCTGGCCTGCACCGTGCTGTTGCTTTGTTCGGCATTGTTGGCGCGGCGGCGGCCGAGCGATCCTGTAGCAATATTGTTCGCCTTCGCGTTCGCTGGGCTCGCAGCGGTCATCGATCCGCCGCTCGCCTTGTGGATGGCCTATGGCTGGCCCCCTGCCTATGACATTATTTCATCAGGCTGGTTCTACCTGCTCCTGATTGCATTGGCGGTGTTCCCCAACGGGGTGTTCGTTCCGAAGCCATTCCGCTGGCTGCTGATCGCCGGAATTCCACTCGCGATCTTCGTTTCACTGCAGAACGTGAACACGGACCTCCAGGCAGCGCTGGGGTTTGGCTCGCTGCTGGGCGTCGTTGCTGCCCAAGTTCTCCGCTACCGCCGTCTCGCCAAGGGGATCGAGCGGCAGCAGATTAAATGGGCTGCATTCGGTTTTGCAGCCGGTTTAGTCCTCACTGGGCTGGCCTTCGTCCTCCTGCCTTTCCTTCCCGATGAGGCGAACCAGCGGAATGTACTTCTCAACCTGATCGTCGTTTTGCTGTTCAGCCTCGGCATGGCGACCCTTCCGCTCGGGCTGCTCATAGCGCTGACGCGATTCCGGCTGTGGGAAGCGGACACCGTCATCACCCGATCGGCGGCTTACGCTGTCGTGACACTCGTCGTCGGCGTCGTGTGGGCGGTCAGCTCCGACCTCCTGAAACTGGCCATCGAAGAAGTGATGGGCCGCGAGAGCCAGGCTGGAGCGACGACCGCCGGCGCCGTCATTGCCGCCGGCATCTTTTCGCCAACGCAGTCGCTCGTCCTCGGCTGGAACTCGAAAGCGTTTCGGCGGTCCGCTCGATCGCATGCGTCTCGCCTCGGCGCGAATGAAGAAGTGGGCGCTGACCGAGACGCCTGCCGAAGTCGCGACCCGAGCGCTCGCGATCATTGATGACGTCATGCATCCGTCCGCGTCGGCGATCGTGATGGACACGGCGCTGAGCCGTGAGCTGATCGCAGCACGGGACGTATCCTCCGCCGACGACCCGGAACTCGTCGAGAGACTGGCCTTGACCGACGAGGAGGGCCCGGTCGGCATGCTTCTTCTCGGGAGACGCTCGGATCGGAACCGCTACAATCGCCAGCAGCTTGAAGCCGTCGAGGAGCTGATTCCGTCGCTGGCGGAAGCCTTGCGGATCGCGCGGAGCCACCAATCGCGCGAGAGCGAGATGCAGCACCGGCTCGACGAAATGGCCGCCCGTCTCGCCCAACTCGAAGGTGGCGGCGCGAAGCCGGAGCCCGCGTGAGACTGGCGAATCCCGCGCACCTGCCCTAGTTCAGGAATCATGCGCATCGCCCTCGCCGCCGATCATGCCGGTTACTTGTTGAAGGATGAGCTCGCCCGTTGGCTGTCCGAGCTCGGCCACGATGTCACGGACCTTGGAACCAACGGGCCCGAAAGCGTCGATTATCCCGAATTTGGGGCGCGCGTGGCTCATGCCGTCGCGTCGGGTGACGCCGAGCGCGGAATTGCCATTTGCGGGTCCGGCATCGGTATTTCGATCGCGGTGAATCGCAACTTCCAATGCCGCTGCGCTCGCGTCAGCGACCCCTTGTCGGCCGAGTTGGCCCGCGAACATAATGACGCGAACGTGCTCGCGCTTGGCGCCCGGCTCATCGGCAGCGACATGGCCAAGGCCTGCGTCCTGGCCTTCCTTGACACCAATTTCGCCGGCGGGCGCCACCAACGTCGCGTCGACCAGCTCTCACACGAACTACAGGATTCCGATTGATGGCTACCGCCGCCGACCTCGAACAGCATCAGCGCTACCGCGTTCCCCTCAGCTTCTTCACAAGCAGCCTCGGTGAGGTCGATAGAGCGGTCGAAGCTGCGATCCAAGACGAGCTTTTCCGCGAGCAGACCCAGATCGAGCTGATCGCCTCGGAGAATATCGTCAGCAAGGCGGTGCTCGAGGCGCAGGGCTCCGTCCTGACCAACAAATATGCGGAAGGCTATCCCGGCCGCCGCTACTATCAGGGCTGCGCTCCGTCCGACGCTATCGAGACGCTGGCCATCGAGCGGGCAAAGAAGCTGTTCGGCTGCGGATTCGCCAACGTCCAGCCTCACTCGGGAGCGCAGGCGAACGGCGCGGTCATGATGGCCCTGCTAAAGCCCGGTGACACGATCATGGGTCTCAGCCTCGCCGCTGGCGGGCACCTCACCCACGGGGCACCTCCCGCCCAATCGGGAAAATGGTTCAATGCGGTCCAGTACGGCGTCCGTCAGGACGACCACCTCGTCGATTTCGATGAGGTGGAACGCCTCGCGAAGGAGCATCGGCCCAAGCTCATCATCGCCGGCGGCTCGGCCTATCCGCGCCACTTCGACTTCGAGCGCTTCCGCCAGATCTGCGACGAGGTCGGCGCCCTCTTTCTGGTCGACATGGCCCACTTTGCGGGCCTCGTCGCGGCAGGCGAGCACCCGACCCCGTTCGGCCACGCCCATGTCGTGACGACAACCACGCACAAGACGCTTCGCGGACCGCGCGGCGGTATGGTCCTGACCGACGATGAGGACATTGCGAAGAAGATCAACTCGGCGGTCTTCCCCGGCCTGCAGGGCGGGCCGCTGATGCACGTGATTGCCGCCAAGGCAGTTGCGTTCGGCGAAGCGCTCCAGCCCGAATTCAAGGTATATGCGAAAGCGGTGATCGCCAACGCAAAGACGCTCGCGAACCGGCTGAAGGAGCGCGGCTCGGACCTCGTCGCCGGAGGCACGGACACGCATGTCGCGCTGGTCGACCTTCGCCCCCTCGGCCTCACGGGCAAGGACGCTGACGAAAGTCTCGAGCGGGCGGGCATCACCTGCAACAAGAATGGCGTTCCGTTCGACCCGCTTCCGCCGGTGAAGACCAGCGGTATCCGCGTCGGCTCTCCCGCCGGCACTACACGCGGCTTCGGCGAGGCGGAATTCCGCGACATCGCCGATATGGTCGCCGACGTCCTCGACGGCCTCAAAGCGAATGGCCTTGAGAACAACGGAGCCGTCGAAGCCCGGGTGAACAAGCGCGTGCGCGAGCTTTGCGCGCGCTTCCCGATCTACCAGGGGTGAGGCGAGCCTAAGCGAATGCGCTGCCCATTCTGCGCGCACGAAGACAGCCAGGTGAAGGACAGCCGCCCGAGTGAGGACGGCGTCGCGATCCGCCGCCGCCGCCAATGCGAGGCGTGCGGCGCCCGGTTCACGACCTTCGAGCGGGTCCAGCTTCGCGACCTCACTGTGGTCAAGAAGACCGGCGAACGTGAGCCGTTCGACCGCGACAAGCTCGCCCGCGCCATTGGCCATGCGACGCGCAAGCGAGACATCCCCGCGGACAAGATCGATCGCATGGTGACGGGAATCCAGCGACGGCTCGAAACCCAGGGCGACGAAGTGAAAAGCGCCGAGATCGGGGAGGCGGTCATGGACGGCCTCAAAGCCCTCGACCACGTCGCCTACATCCGCTTCGCAAGCATCTACAAGGAGTTCAGCGAGCCGGGCCACTTTACGGAAATCGCCGAGAGCGTGGAAAAGGAAGCCACACCCGCACCTCCGCGCGACAAGCTCCTCTAGTGTTACCTGTCATCGTGCTGGTCCGCCCTCAGCTTGGGCAGAATATCGGCAAGGCAGCGCGGGCGATGCTGAATTTCGGCCTCACCGAAATGCGGCTCGTCGCTCCTCGCGACGGATGGCCAAACCCGGACGCAGGCCCCGCCGCAAGCGGAGCCGACCTGGTCCTGGAGCAGGCGCAAATCTTCGAAACTGTCGAAGGAGCCATCGCTGACTGCAGCCAGGTCTTTGCCTCTACTGTCCGTCGCCGCGATCTCGTCATGCCAGTGCTGGGTCCGGAGCAGATGGCTGACCAGATCCACGCGATGCCCGAGCGCAGCGCGATCCTGTTTGGAGCGGAGCGCTCAGGTCTCGAAACAGAAGAAGTTGCCCTCGCCAACGCCATCGTCACCGTCCCGATCAACCCCAAATTCGCGTCGCTGAATTTGGCCCAAGCAGTGATCCTGCTCGCCTACGAATGGTCCAGGCGCGCCGACCTCGCCAGCCCCCCCGCGAAAGAGCTCGAGCCGCTGGCCGAGCATTGCGAGCTCGAAGGGCTGATCGGCCAACTCAACGAGGAGCTCGAGACCAAGGGCTATTTCCATCCACCGTCGCGAACCCAGGCGACGAAGAACACGCTTCGAACCATCTTCACCAAGACGGGATGGTCTTCTCGCGAGGTGAAGGCGGTGCGCGGCGTGATCCGAGCGCTCACCGGGCCGGTGCGCAAGCATTAGTGGATGTTGGCACTATCCGCTGTTGCAAGACGCTTTCCAGAGGCGCAAAATCGAAATTCTTGAGCGGAAAGGCATTCCCATGACCCAGCTCCTGTTCGTCCTTCTCGCAGCAGCAGCGCCTGCCGCCGCTCCCGCCGCGACCACTGCGCCCATCATCTTCCTCGATCCGCGGCCCGGCCCGATGCCGGTCACGGACAAGGACCTGAGACCGGGTAGAGTGCCGGACTGCAACGATCGGGAATATCAACAATATGCGGCCGAGCAGCGGATCAAAGGCTGGCCAACTCCCGAGTGCATGCAGAATGCTAAAGATCCGCTTCCGCCCCAGCAACAGCAGCACTGAGTCGCGCGAGGATTTGAGTTAGTCCGTCCGTGGATTCGAGCAAGCGTTCGTCGAAGGGCTGATGGCTCGCCGTTGACGGGGCGATATGCTCCTGCAATTGTTACAACTCACTAAAAACATAGGATTTCCTGATGTCGCTGTTGCTCGTTGCTGCCTTGCTTTCGGCCGACCTTGCGGTTCAAGCCGCTCCGGCCCCCGTCGCCCAAACGGTCGCTCCTAAGCCCAAGAAAGAGAAGAAGATCTGCAAGACCGAGGATGACACGACCGGCTCGCACATGGTGAAGCGCACCTGCCTCACCCAGGAAGAGTGGGATACCCGCGTTGAAGGCCGCTCCGTCGATGACATGAAGAGCGCGCCGATCAGCCACTAAACTTGACGCACGGAGCGCACGCCCCTAGGTGCGCGCCTTCGCAATTGATCCCGCATACCCGGTGAAGCGGTGATCGCGCCTGATGCAAGTTCAGGCGGTGCGGTCCCGGGCGACAACTGAAACGCGAATTGGAGATCTGACGTGACGAAGCGCACCAGCGCCAAATACAAGCTCGACCGCCGCATGGGTGAGAATGTCTTCGGACGCCCCAAGAGCCCGGTCAACCGCCGCGAATATGGCCCTGGCCAGCACGGCCAGCGCCGCAAGAGCAAGATCAGCGACTACGGCATCCAGCTTCGCGCCAAGCAGAAGCTCAAGGGCTATTACGGCGACATTACCGAGAAGCAGTTCAAGAAGAACTACACGCAGGCGACCGCCATGAAGGGCGACGCGTCGCAGAACCTCATCGGCCTGCTCGAGCGCCGGCTGGACATGGTCGTCTATCGTGCCAAGTTCGCGCCGACGATCTGGGCGGCTCGCCAGCTGGTCAGCCACGGCCACATTCGCGTCAACGGCGTGAAGTGCAACATCGCTTCGCGCAAGGTCGACGTGAACGACGTCGTCGAGCTCGGCCCGAAGGCGCAGGAAATGGCGCTGGTGATCGAGGCGCAGAGCCTCGCCGAGCGCGACATCCCCGATTACGTGGTCCCGGACGGCACCTCGAAGGTCACCTTCACCCGTGTGCCGAAGCTGGATGAGGTGCCTTATCCCGTGCGGATGGAGCCGAACCTCGTGATCGAGTTCTACTCTCGCTAAGAATCCGGTCCCAAGAATTTGAGAGGGCGGCCCGCTTCGGCCGCCCTTTTCATTTGTGCCTGAGGACGATCGTCCTCGAGACAGTGCCGGACGAGATCTGGACCCTCGGCTATTGCGAGCTAGGCACCCTGCACCGCAACCGGATCTTCAAGCCGGCCTGATCAAGCCTTCCGATACCGCCACAGCAGCAGCGGCCTCTGCAGCAGCAGTCCCGCCGCGAAGCCGCCGACATGCGCCGGGGTCGCGAGCAGATAGCCCTGCCCTCCAGCAAGCCAGCCCATCATCATCTGCAGCACCACCCACGCGACCATCAGCCACGCCACGTTGATCCAGCGATTGACTCGGAGATTGTTCGTGAACGCCTTGGCGCGGCCGAAGCTGAGCGCGAAGGCGCCCATCACCGCGCTGATCGCGCCGCTTGCTCCGACCATCGGGACAGCGCCAGCAGGGTCCACACCCCACTGGGCAAGCGCAGCGGCATAAGCGCCGACGAGATACAGGACGACCAGCCCCGTCTTGCCGAGCACTCGCTCGACCGCCTGCCCGCACCAGACGAGCACAAGCAGGTTGAAGCCGAGGTGGATCAAGCCCGAATGGACCAAAGTTGCCGTCAGGGGTGTGAGGAGCGCCGGAACGGCCGGCCACGGCACCGCCGCGCCGCTTAGCCGAGCCGGGATGAAGCCCAGCGCGAGCGCAGCCTCCTCCGACTTGCCGATCAGGACTGCGATCAGCCACGCCGCGGCCGTGATCGCCGCGATCATGTTGGTTGCGCTTCGGGTCAGGCGATCCACGTCTGGGTCGCTCAGACGAATTCGATCTTCTTGACCTCGTAATAGCGGTCGCCCGACGGCGTCGACACCTCGACTTCGTCGCCGACCTGACGGCCGATGAGGGCGCGGCCAAGCGGCGAATTGTAGCTGATGCGGCCGACCTTCGCGTCCGCCTCGGTCTGGCCGACGAGCTGGTATCTCACCTTCTTCTCGTCCTCGTCGAGGAGGGTAACGGTCGCTCCGAACACGACCTTGTCGCCCGAAAGCGTCGTCGGATCAATGACCATGGCCCGGCTCAGCCGGTCCTCGAGATCGGCGATCATCGCCTCGATCTGACCCTGCCGCTCCTTCGCGGCATGATATTCGGCATTCTCGCTGAGGTCGCCGTGGGCGCGGGCCGCCTCGATCGCTTCCACGATCGCGGGCCGCTCCTCGATGCGCAGCCGCCTTAGCTCGTCGTTGAGCTTGCGGTGGCCCTCGGCCAGCATCGGCACCTTGTCGGCACTCGCCATCTTACAAAACCCTTTTCAATGCTCTGCTCGGGCGCGCCGTCGTCAAGCACGCGAACCAGTCGCAGATTGTCGGTGGAAGCTGTCTCGTTAAGCCCCGGAATAATAGGATTGGAGCGACGCGACTTCAAGCGCGTGGCCCCGAACCGCCTCGATCGCCCGCGCCGACGCCAGACTTGCCGCCGCCGTCGTGAAATAAGGCACCTTGCGATTGAGCGCCGTCGCCCGGATTGAATGGCTGTCCTTCAGCGACTGCCATCCCTCGGTCGTGTTGAAAACGAGGTCGACGTCACCGTCGAGCAGCTTGTCGACGATGTGTGGCCGTCCCTGAGCGACCTTGTTGACCGTTTCGACCGGAAGGCCCCGCGCCTGGAGGTGAGCCGCGGTCCCGCCCGTGGCGATGATCTTGAAGCCGAGCTCGATCAGCTTCTCGACCGCCGGAATGATATTGTCCTTGTCGGCGTCCTTGACCGAGACGAACGCAGTCCCACCCTGCGGCAGGATCATTCCCGCACCAAGCAACGCCTTGGCGAAGGCGATGTCAAAATCCGTATCGATTCCCATAACTTCGCCCGTGCTCTTCATCTCCGGTCCAAGAACGGGATCGGTGCCAGGGAAGCGCGCGAAGGGGAAAACCGGGCCCTTGACCGCGATGTAATCGAGGTCGCGCCCGATCGCTCCTAAATTGCTCAGCGCTTCGCCGGCCATGACCCGCGCCGCGAACTTCGCCACCGGCCTTCCGATCGCCTTGGCTACGAACGGCACCGTCCGGCTCGCGCGCGGATTGACTTCGATGAGGTAGACCGCGCCGTCCTTCACCGCGAACTGGACGTTCATCAGCCCTTTGACCTTGAGCGCCAGCGCCAGCTTCCGCGTCTGCCGCTCGATCTCCGACACGATCTCGGGGGCCAGGCTGTGCGCCGGAATAGAGCACGCGCTGTCACCCGAGTGCACCCCCGCTTCCTCGATATGCTGGAGCACGCCGCACACGGCGACGTCCTTCCCGTCGCAGATAGCGTCCACATCGACCTCGATTGCGTCGCGCAGGTAGCGGTCGATCAGGACCGGGCTTCGGCCCGAGACCTGCACCGCGGTCGCGATATAATGCTCGAGCTGCTGAGGACCGTCGATCACCTCCATTCCCCTTCCGCCGAGCACGTAGGAGGGGCGCAGAAGTACGGGATAGCCAATCCGCTCCGCCACCCGCAGCGCTTCCTCGCGGCTTCGCGCGATGCCGTTGGCGGGCTGCTTGAGGTCGAGCTGCTGCACCAGCGAGGCGAAGCGCTCACGGTCCTCGGCGAGGTCGATGCTGTCCGGCGACGTCCCTAGGATCGGCACGCCCGCCGCTTGAAGCTCCTCGGCGAGCTTCAGCGGGGTCTGGCCGCCGAGCTGGACGATCAGCCCGAGGAGCTCGCCTTTCTCCTGCTCGCGCCGGACGACCTCGAGCACGTCCTCGGCAGTCAGCGGCTCGAAATAGAGCCGGTCAGACGTGTCGGGGTCGGTCGAGACCGTCTCCGGGTTGCAATTGATCATGATGACTTCGAAGCCGGCGCCCGTCTGCTCACCCCGATCGCGCCCCAGCGCGAAGGCAGCGTGGCAGCAGCAATAGTCGAACTCGATGCCCTGCCCGATCCGGTTCGGCCCCCCGCCCAGGATCATGACCTTGCGCCGATCCGAGACGTCGGCTTCGTCCACCGGTTCGCCGAACAGCGGCGCTTCGTAGGTCGAGTAAAGGTAGGGCGTCGCCGCATCGAATTCCGCCGCGCAGCTGTCGATCCGCTTGAACACAGGACGCACGCCGAGCCGGAGCCGGTGCTCCCGAACCTCGGCTTCGGTGATTCCGCCGGTCATCCCGCGCACTGCGCTGTGGACCACGCCTGAGCCGCCGGCCGCGACTGCCTCGCCCATTTCGCGCTGAAGATGTGCCGAACGAAGCGCCAGCGTCGCCAGCCTCGAATCCGAGAAACCCGTCGCTTTCAACCGCCGCATGCCGCGCGCGTCGCTCGGCAGGCCATTTACGCGGACTTCCTCTTCTGCGTGAACGATCTCTTCCAACCGCCTCAAAAACCACGGATCGAATCCTGCGATCTCATTGATCCGGTCGACCGTGAAGCCCTTGCGGAGTGCTTCGGCCGCGACCAGCAGGCGATCGGGCGTCGGCCTCGCGAGCGCGCTCTCGATGGTCGCCGGATCGGCGTTCTCGAGATCGAGCACCCGGTCGAGGCCCGACAGTCCGATCTCCAGGCCCCGTAGCGCCTTCTGCAGGCTCTCGGCGAAGCTGCGCCCGATCGCCATCACCTCGCCGACCGACTTCATCGACGTCGACAGAAGCGCTTCCGCGCCGCGGAACTTCTCGAACGCGAAGCGCGGGATCTTGGTCACGACATAATCGATCGTCGGCTCGAAGCTCGCCGGCGTCGCCCCGCCCGTGATATCGTTGGCGATCTCGTCGAGCGTGTAGCCGACCGCCAGGCGCGCCGCGACCTTGGCGATTGGGAAGCCGGTCGCCTTCGATGCCAGCGCTGACGAACGCGATACGCGGGGGTTCATCTCGATCACGACCATCCGCCCGGTCTTCGGATCGACCGCGAACTGGACATTGGAACCACCTGTTTCAACGCCGATTTCCCGCAGCACCGCGATCGAAGCCGAGCGCATCCGCTGATATTCCTTGTCGGTCAGCGTCAGCGCCGGAGCGACGGTGATGCTGTCGCCCGTATGCACACCCATCGGGTCCACATTCTCGATCGAGCAGATGATGATGGCGTTGTCGGCGCGGTCGCGCACGACCTCCATCTCATATTCCTTCCAGCCAAGTACCGATTCCTCGATCAGCACCTCGGTGGTGGGGCTGGCTTCGAGCCCCCCGCTCACGATCTGAACGAACTCGTCTCGGTTGTAGGCGATTCCGCCGCCGGTGCCGCCCAGCGTGAAGCTCGGCCGGATGATCGCCGGCAGCCCGACAGGCTCCAGCGCGGCCAGCGCCTCTTCCAGGCTATGCGCGATCGCGGAACGCGGGACTCTCAAGCCCGATCTTGTCCATCGCCTCGCGGAACTTCAGCCGGTCCTCGGCCTTCTCGATCGCCTCCGCGTTCGCGCCGATCAGCTCGATCCCGAGCCGGTCCAGCGTCCCGTCCTTGTAGAGCGCCAGCGCCGTGTTCAGCGCCGTCTGCCCACCCATGGTCGGAAGCACCGCGTCGGGGCGCTCCTTCTCGAGGATCTTGGCGACGATCGCCGGGGTGATCGGCTCGATATAGGTCGCGTCGGCAAGCTCCGGGTCGGTCATGATCGTGGCCGGGTTCGAATTCACGACTATAACTCGATAACCTTCGTTTTTCAGTGCCTTGACGGCCTGACTTCCCGAATAATCGAACTCCGCCGCCTGGCCGATCACGATCGGGCCCGCGCCAATGATGAGGATGGAGGAAATGTCGGTACGCTTAGGCAATCATCCCTCCGGGAACTGCATGGTGACGAACACGGTCTTGAGGCCATTCCTTCGGGCCCATTTGACGACGCAGCTGCGCTGCTCGTCGGTCGCCTGCTGCCGGATCATCAGCAAGAGTTTCTTCTGCTCTTCGTCCTGCATCAGCTCCCCGAGCGCGAGGCCGCAGCCCGTCGCCACTTCATTGAGCTGCGCTTCGGTATGCATTCGCGCCGGTGTCACGCAGCCCGCGAGTGTAAGCGATATCAATACAATTGTTCCTCGCCTCACTTGCCCTTCCTGCCCGGGAACATCGATTCCACGCTGAGGTTCGCGACCGGCGGCGCGGTCGTCTTGCAGCTCTTGGCCGCGCCTTTCACCACCCGCTTCATCTGGTTCTCGATGTGGCTGCGGATGTAACGATCCGGCGACGTCGTCGTCTCGATCTCACTGAACGCGACGGGCGCGCAGCTCCGAAAGCCCGCGATGACTCGCAGATAGCCCTTGGAATGCTCCACGCTCACCGCGAGATCGCCCGAGGTGTAGCCGGCCTCGCACTGGTCGAGGATGCAAGGGTCCGAGCCTTCCCACAGATGCTTGGCATAATGCCACTGGCCCTGCGCGAGCCGGAAGAGATCGTCCGGCCGAAAAACGGTCGGCACCTTGCTCGCGTCGATCTTCTCGAGATGTTGTGCGGTCACCGGCGAGTTGAGCAGGGCAGCGGAAAAAACGGCCATTGTCTGAAATCGCATGATCATGCCTCCTTCGTGATGCTGCTCACGAACCTCTCGAACAGGTAGAAGCTGTCTTGAGGACCCGGAGAAGCCTCCGGGTGGTACTGCACGCTGAATGCGGGACGGTCAGTCAGTTCAATCCCGCAGTTTGAATTGTCGAAGAGCGAGATGTGTGTCTCGCGCACGTTCTCGGGCAGCCCCTCGCGCTCGACCGCGAAGCCGTGGTTCATGCTCGTGATCTCGACTCGCCCGTCCGACAGCCGCTTGACCGGGTGGTTGGCCCCGCGATGGCCCTGGAACATCTTGCTCGTCTTGCCGCCGACCGCGAGCGCCAGCATCTGGTGGCCGAGGCAAATGCCGAACAGCGGCTTTTTGGTCTCCAGCATCTGCTGGATGACCGGCACCGCATATTCCCCCGTCGCCGCCGGGTCGCCCGGTCCGTTCGACAGGAAGAACCCGTCGGGCTCATGCACCATGATCTCGTCGAAGGTCGCGGTCGCGGGCACCACGGTTACCCGCGCTCCCGCCTCAACAAGGTTTCGGAAGATGTTGCGTTTGTTGCCATAATCGACGGCGACGACATGCGGTCGGCGCTCGTCATCGCCGCCGAGCTCATAGCCTTGTCCCCATTCCCACTTGCCGCCAGTCCAGCGCTCGACCTGAAGCCGGCTGACGTCCTTCGCCAGGTCCATCCCCTCGAGCCCCGGCCACTCCGCAGCCATTTTCTGAAGCGCATCCAGGTCGAACTTGCCGTCGGCGCGATGCGCGATCGCGATGTTCGGCGGCCCTTCGTCGCGCACCAGCTTCGTCAGCGCTCGCGTATCGACGCCGGCGATCCCGATCCGGCCCCATTTGCGCATCCAGTCGGCGAAGCCCTCGTCCGCGCGATAATTGCTCGGCTCGGTCACGACTTCGCGCACCAGGCAGCCGAGCGCGTGCGCCTCGCCCGCCTCCGACGTCCTCATCGTTGGCGCCGACATTGCCGATGTGCGGGAAGGTAAAGGCGATGACCTGCTTCGCGTAGGATGGGTCGGTCATCACCTCCTGGTAGCCGGTCATCGCGGTGTTGAAGCACAGCTCTCCGACCGCCTCGCCCTCGGCGCCGAAGCCCTGACCCCAGACCGTGCGGCCGTCGGCGAACACCACGACTCCGGTCGCGCCCGCGGGTTGAGGCGCGTGCAGAGGTCGTACGTCGGCCATGGGCGGGGGAAAGCCTTCCGTCAGGGGTTTGCCAGCGATGTCGCTAAGGCGTTGCCGCTATGCGCTTTGTGCTGCCCGGTCAACGCTGGTCAGCGTGAAAATGCAACGCTAGGGCAAGCGCATGATCCGCGACGACATCAAGGCCGCGACGATCGCCGCAATGAAAGGCGGCGACAAGGAGACCACGGCAACGCTCCGGCTCGCGTCCGCGGCGATCAAGAACCGCGACATCGAAGCGCGCACCGGCGGTGCTACCGAAGGACGACGATGCGCTCGTCACCGAAGTCCTCCAGAAGATGATCAAGCAGCGCCGCGAGAGCGCCGAGCTCTACCGTAAGGGCGGCCGCGAGGACCGCGCCGCTGCCGAGGAGGCGCGAGATCGCCGTCATCGAACGCTTCCTGCCCGCGCAGCTCAGCGATGCCGAGGCGGGCGCGAAGATCCGCGAGATCATCGCCGAAACCGGCGCCAGCTCGATGAAGGACATGGGCCGCGTCATGGCGCTGGTGAAGGAGCGCCTCGGCGCGTCGATAGAGCCGGCGCGGGCCAGCGGCCCTGGTGAAGGCTGCGCTGAGCTAGGCTCCGACCTTTCGAGCGGAGGTGGAATGAAAAAAGGCCCCGCCGCGCAAGCGAGCGGAGCCCAGTTGAGTTCAGAACTGCAAGTCTACGCTGGCGGCTGCACGCTGCGGTGTTGCGACTGGGCCCAGTGAGCCCCGTCACGCCGTCCATCGCGAGATCGTACAGCGAGATGACGATGGCGCATGGCGAACGCGCCGGCCATGGCAATCTGAAGGTTGCAGCGCCACCGCATTGAGCTGAGCGCCGATTGTCGGGATGTTGCTCGAGCGCCGCGCCGATGGTCGGCAAGGCGATAACGGTCGCCGCCGCGCAGGACCATTCTTTCGTTCGGCATCGTGAAGCCGGCGACAAGGCCGAGCACGACAAGCACCAACGCAACGTTCATCGTCGCCGAGGGCAACGAACCCGGCGACGACCGCGAGCAAGATGTAGAGAGCGCGGGCAAGCCCGCTGATCTTCTTCAACATTAAACCCCTCCCTTGGTCATCCCGCTCAGCGATCTTCCGCCGCTCTGTGTCGGAACCGTAACAGATTACCCGCAATCGACTTCGCTTGCTGCGTCAAATATTCGCGCGGCCGCTGCGACCGTGCTGACCTGTGGATAACTCTCGCTGCGGCGTCTTGCGAGCGAGCGATTCGCGCATAGGGTCGAATTCGTGACCCTCTCACCGCAATGGCTCGACGAACTGCGCGCGCGCACGACGCTGTCGCGCGGTGATCGCGCCGACGCGTGAAGCTGATCCGCGCCGGGCGCGAGTGGAAGGCCTGCTGCCCGTTCCACAACGAGAAGACGCCGAGCTTCACCGTCAACGACGACAAGGGCTTCTACCATTGCTTCGGCTGCGGCGCGCATGGCGACGCGATCCGCTTCCTGACCGACCACCGCGGAATGCCGTTCATGGACGCGGTCAAGGAGCTTGCGGCCAAGGCGGGCATGGACGTCCCTGCGCCCGACCCGCAGGCGAAGGAACGCGCCGACCGCGCCGCGTCACTCACTGACGTCATGGCCGAGGTCGCGCAGATGGTATGCCGAGCAGCTCAGCGGCCTCGAGCGGCGCCGAGGCGCGCGACTATCTCAAGCGGCGCGGCATCGACGCCGCGACGATCGCAGCGCTTCGGCCTCGGCTTCGCGCCCGACAGCCGTTCCAGCCTCAAGCGCGCGCTCGAGAAGCTCGGCGAGGACAAGCTGGTCGAGACCGGCATGCTGATCAAGCCCGAGGAAGGCGGCGAGAGCCTACGACCGCTTCCGCGGGCGGCTGATGTTCCCGATCCGCGATCCGCGCGGCCGGGTGATCGGCTTCGGCGGCCGCATCCTCGGCGCGGGCGAGCCGAAATATCTCAACTCCCCCGACACGCCGCTCTTCGACAAGGGCCGCACGCTCTACAACATCGACCGCGCCGGCGCCCGCGAGCCGCACCGCCAAGCGGCTGATCGTCGTCGAAGGCTATATGGACGTGATCGCGCTCGACCGGGCCGGCATCGGCGAAGTGGTCGCGCCCAACGGCACCGCGGTCACCGAGGCGCAGCTCGAGCGCATGTGGCGGCTCGATCCCGTCGCCGATCCTGTGCTTCGACGGCGACACCGCCGGGCGGAAGGCGGCGATCCGCGCCGCCACTGCGCGCCCTGCCCCACGATCGGCCCCGACCGCACGCTGCGCTTCGTCGAGCTTCCCGCCGGCCAGGACCCCGACGACGTCGTCCGCACCGGCGGCCGCGAGGCGTTCGAAGCGCTGCTCGCCGAGCCCGAGCCGCTCGACGCCCGCCTCTGGCGCCACGAGGTCGAGGCGCGAGCCGCTGACCACGCCCGAAGCCTGGGCCGGCCTCAAGCAGCGGCTGATCGACCATGCCGCGGCGATCGGCCACCCCGACCTCGGCCGCATCTATCGCGAGGACTGGCTCAGCCGCTTCTACGAGCAGCGCCGCCCCGCTGCCGCCGTCGCGCTCGGCACGCCGCAGCCGCCGCGGCAGCTTCAGGAACGGCCGCTTCGTCGCCGCCGCCGCGCCCGGTCGACGCCGAGGCCCGCGCCATCGCCGCCGCCGGCATCGACGCGCCCGACCGCCCGCGCGCTGATCCTCGGCTTCGCCAATTTCCCCGAGGAGCTGCCCGCCCATTGCGAGCAGCTCGCGGCGCTTGCCGATCGCCGACAAGGCGACCGCGCAAGATGCGCGACGAGCTGGTCAACGCGGCCTTTTCCGGCGCGACGCTTGATCGGCGAGGCGCTTGCCACCATATTGGGCGGCGATGGAGCAACGGGCCCGAAAGCCTCAAGCGCCATGGGCTTTTCCTTCACCCGCCGCGACAGCGATCCGGACCGCGCCCGAAGCGATCTGGCCGCTGCCGTGGAGATCATCGCCGCGGCGGAGGAGGTGGACAAGGCCCTCGAGCGATGCAACGGAGCGGCTGAAGCGCGGATACGACCGACGAGGCCTTCGAGGAACAGCAGCGCCTGATCGAGGCGCAGCAGCGGATTGAGGCAGAGGCTGGCGCAGCTCGCCGGCACCGACTAAGCAGCGGAAACTATATGGCGAAAAACGAAGCACAGGAAGTCGACACGGCCGAGGCGGGCGATGCCCCGCTGATCGACCTCAACGACGCGTCGATCAAGAAGCTGATCGCCCGCGCCAAGAAGCGCGGCATCATCACCTATCGACGAGCTCAACGAGGCGCTTCCCGCAGGACCAGATGTCGTCCGAGCAGATCGAGGACATCATGTCCGCGCTCAACGAGATGGGCATCAACGTCGTCGAGAACGAGGAGAGCGCCGACGACGACGAGGAAGAGGACAAGGAGCCCGAGGCCAGCGCCGAGGACGAGGTCGATCCGCTCGACGACGGCGGCCCCCGCCCCGCGGCCGCGGCCAAGAAGGAGCCGATCGACCGCACCGACGACCCGGTCCGCATGTACCTGCGCGAGATGGGCGCGGTGGAACTGCTCTCCCGCGAGGGCGAGATCGCCATCGCCAAGCGCATCGAGGCCGGCCGCGACACGATGATCTGGGGCCTGTGCGAAAGCCCGATCACCTTCAACGCGATCATCGGCTGGTCGAACGCCCTCAACGAAGGCCGCATGCAGCTGCGCGAGATCCTCGATCTCGAGGCGATGCTGTCGAAGGGCCCGACCGCCGAGCAGCTCAACGAGACCGAGGAAGGCGGCGAAGGCGCCGAGGGCGAGATCAGCGAGAAGGTCGCCGGCCCCTCGATCAAGGAAGAGGAAGAGGTCGCGGACGAGCCCGAGGCCGACGCGCAACGAAGACGACGAGGACATGGTCGAGCGGCGCGCCCAGCCGCAGGCCGAGGACGAGGACGAGGACAACACCCTCTCGCTCGCCCAGATGGAGGAGACGCTGAAGCCGCAGGCGCTCGAGAAGTTCGCCGAGATCACCTCGATCTACAAGAAATTCTCCAAGGTCCAGGCGCACCGCATGGACGCGCTCCAGTCGCGGCCAGGACTTCCCCGCCGCCGAGGAGAAGAAGTACCAGAAGCTGCGCGAGCAGCTCACCGCCGAGGTCGAGAGCGTCCAGTTCCACGGCGTCGAAGATCGAATATCTCGTCGAGGCCGCTCTACGCCTACAACAAGCGCCTGATGGCGCTGGGCGGCCAGATGCTCCGCCTCGCCGAGCGCCACCGCGTGCCGCGCAAGGCCTTCCTCGACGCCTACACCGGCCACGAGCTCGACGAGAACTGGCTCGAGCGACGTCGCCAAGCTCGACAAGAAATGGGCCGCCTTCGCCGCAGCCGAGGGCGACACGGTCGAGCGCATCCGCTCCGAGATCGCCGACATCGCCCAGTCGACCGGCACCTCGCTCGGCGAGTTCCGCCGCATCGTCAACATGGTCCAGAAGGGCGAGCGCGAGGCCCGCATCGCCAAGAAGGAAATGGTCGAGGCCAACCTCCGCCTCGTCATCTCCATCGCCAAGAAATACACCAACCGCGGCCTGCAGTTCCTCGACCTCATCCAGGAAGGGAACATCGGCCTGATGAAGGCGGTCGATAAGTTCGAATACCGCCGCGGCTACAAATTCTCGACCTACGCCACCTGGTGGATCCGGCAGGCGATCACCCGCTCGATCGCCGACCAGGCGCGCACCATCCGCATCCCGGTGCACATGATCGAGACGATCAACAAGCTCGTCCGCACCGGCCGCCAGTTCCTCCACGAGACCGGCCGCGAAGCGACCCCGGAGGAGCTCGCCGAGCGCCTCTCCATGCCGCTCGAAAAGGTCCGCAAGGTCCTCAAGATCGCCAAGGAGCCGATCAGCCTCGAAACCCCGATCGGCGACGAGGAAGACAGCCACCTCGGCGACTTCATCGAGGACAAGAACGCCGTCATCCCGGTCGACGCCGCGATCCAGTCCAACCTCAAGGAAACGGTCACCCGAGTCCTCGCCTAGCCTAACCCCCCGCGAAGAGCGCGTGCTGCGCATGCGCTTCGGCATCGGCATGAACACCGATCACACGCTGGAGGAAGTCGGGCAGCAGTTCCGCGTTACCCGCGAGCGTATCCGGCAGATCGAGGCGAAGGCGTTGCGGAAGCTGAAGCATCCGAGCCGGTCGCGGAAGATGCGGTCGTTCTTGGACCAATGACATCGCGAGGCTGTTCCGCCCGTTGGGCGGACGGTGTTGCAGATGCGTTGCGTGCCACAGGTCCAGGACGGGTGAGTAAGGCATACGCGCGGGCGCTTGCTCTGATCAGAAGCTGCTTTAAGTTAACTTGCTCGGGTTACATGCATTTTGTGTTTGTGAGTGTGCCGTGACGACGAAAAAGGAACTGTCAGTCTTCATTTCTTATTCGTGGGACGATGAAAGTCACAAGACCTGGGTGAGAGAACTGCCGTGAAGGCCTAGCCCAGGGTGGAGGAATGGCCGCTAGCGCCAAGTTGACACAGCTGTCAGTTTGGCGCACCCGCGCCTCGGGGGTGAGAGGCCTGAGGGCCGCGCCAGACCTGTCCCCTGTGAGCGTTCAACTCACGACCTGGGGGATATAATGAAACAGCTAATGAAGCTCGCCGCGGCCGCGGCCGTCGGTGCGATTGCGTCCGGGACGATCGTCTCTGCGCAGGCCGGCTCGCCCGAACCGCCGAAAGCCAGGGTCGCGCTCTACCGCGCCGCGCCGGGGCAGCAGGTCGCCTTGCTCAAATGGCTCGACGGCCAGAATCGCGCCGCCACGGCGGCGGGCATTCCGGTCGGCCAGCTCTATGCCCATACCGACGGCGACAGCTGGGATTATCTGGCGATAGACCCGGTGACGACCCCCGCGCAGGACGCGGCGGTGGACGCGGCAGCGAAGAAGATGGGGATGCCCGCTGGGCCGGCGGCGGCGATCGAGTTCCGCAAATATATCTCGATGCACACCGACACGTTCGCGATCGGCCCGGTGACCCCGGCGCAATATCTCGCGATGGTCGGTCAATAATCGATCGGCCCGCCCGGCTCCTTGCTGGGGCCGGGCGTCCGCTAGGTCGTTAGCCCGGCCGCCGCCTTGCGCTCGGCTTCCTGCTCCCGCAGCCGCACGCTCCGGCGCGCCTTGTCGGCAAGCGCCTGCCACGCGGCTTCGGAGCGCAGGCAACGCTCGCGCACATGCGCCAGCGTTGTTGCATCCGCGTCCGCCCGCGCCTGCTCGGCACGGGCGACGAAGAACTCCAGGCTATCGGAACGGATGGCTGGGCCGGCCAATTACTCGGCCTGGTCGTTCGCGGCAGACTCGGACGTGTTACCTTCGTCCTTGGCCGGCTCATCTCCGGCCGGCGCGGCCTCCTTGAGGTTCACCGCAGCCATCTTGCCGCGACGGTCCTCTTGCAGGTCGTAGGTGACGCGCTGGTTCTCGCGCAGCGTGCGCATGCCGCTGTTCTCGACCGCGCTGATGTGGACGAACGCGTCCTTGCCGCCTTCGTCCGGGGCGATGAAGCCGTAGCCCTTGCCTTCGTTGAAGAATTTTACGGTTCCGGTGGTCATTTGCTTGTTTCCTTCTGTGCGGGACCCGAGAGGCGGGCGCGCTTCGGCTAGGAGAAGCGAAGAGAAGGAAAAAGGAGCCGCAAAGCGCCTGTAGACCGTCAGTTTGCGACTAGTAGCAGGCCTTATATGCGCCTTTTTGCCCGGAATTGTAAGGGAGCGCTGCAGCGAGAGGACTTCGCCTCTCGCCGATCCCGAGCCCGGCTGAAGAAAATCCTGTCCTACGGCGGCCGGTTCGAGATAATTGCTCTGCCTCCTTGGCTTGAGGCATCAATGACCTTTCACCACCCAAAACCCAAGCTCGCGCGGCACGTTTTCCACCGTCAATTTCCGCCGGGGCGGGGCGGAGCTGGCGAGCAGGAAGTTGTGCTCATCACTGCGAACATTCGTGAACATTCGAAGAAGCGGCGACCTAGGTTGCTGCTGATCCTGGACCCGGGGGCGAGCCTCCGAGCATGAAGCTGCGCTGGCTGCTCGGTAGCTGTGCCTCATAGGCTTCGGCCAGGTCCTCGAGCGAGTGGCGGACCTCATCGTCCGTCATGGACGCGGCAAGACGGCGGCAGCGGGCGATGCGGACCAAAAGTTCTTCGTCATTCATGATATCGGTGAATTCAACGCGGCAGTAACGTCGCAAAACTGGATTTTGTTCCGAAAATGGCTAAATACTGCCGTTTTCTAAGAGCAGCGAATGCCTGAAGTTAACCGCCTCGCACTCCGCGGTGGAGCGAAAAGCTTCACTTGCCCTTCGCCGCCTGGCCTGACACCCTCCGCCAAACAGCCGGGGGGCCGGTGTGGACAGGTTCAGCTTCTTCTTCGCCTTCTACGGGCTTATCCTCGGGCTCGGCATCGCCGAGCTGCTGAGTGGCTTCGCAGGCATGGTCCGCGCCCACGCTTTGAAGAAGCTCGAAGCGCAGACCGGGCTGGTCGCGCTGCTCACCTTCGTCCTGATCGTCGCGACATGGGTCGACACTTACACGATGGACCGGTCGATCACGCTCAACTTCGGCGACCTTTGGGCGCCGATCCTGGTCGCGACCTTCTATTATCTCGCAGCCGCGGTCATCTTCCCGCGCGACCCGAGGCAATTCTCGCACCTCCGCGCCTATTTCGCCGCCCGCCGCAGGTTTGTGATCGGAATGCTGTTCGCGGCTGAGCTGACCGACCTGTTCGTGAACCGCGCCTTCCTGATCTACAGATACTATCACGACCCCGCCTACTTCTGGGGCTGGAACGTCCCCTACAATATCGCGATCAAGGGCACTTTCCTCGCGCTGTTCTTGGTCCGCAGACGCCGCGCCACCATCGTGCTGCTTATCGCACAAATCCTGATCTTCCTGGTGCCCTATTGGCATGCCGGCGCGATCGACCGGATCGCGGTACGCCTGTTCGGCTATTGAGCGGATTGGCGCGTCGGCTGCGCTTCGGGCTTTGTCCGGGCGGAGATGTGGCGGCGTCCGACTCGGCGGGCGCCTTCGATCTGGCGCCATAAATTCAGGGTCTTGTCATCCATTGCCGACCCGAAACGTCGGCTGAGTGACAGAGGTTCCGAGCGCTCTCCGGCGCGCTCACCGGAGCTCGTCACCATGCCCCCCGTCCTCGCCGCGCGGGGTGATCCAGGTGATGAGGTCCCATTCGTTGCGGATGGCGAGGAGCAGGCCGAGAGTGACGGTGACGGCGAGCCCGTAATGGGCCCACCACCAGTCCATCCAGAAGGCGATAGCGACGGCGCCCAAGCCGACGTAGATCGCGCATGGATAGACCCCGTAGAACCAGATGTCGGTCCAGTGGACCTTGGTGAAGCGGCTGATGGCGAAGGTCGATATAATTCCACGCACCAGACCCCAGCCCGCGATGCCTCCCGTGATGGCGGCGAAAGCGCAGCGGCCGATGCCCGGCGTGAGCGCCGCGGCGCTGAGGGTCAGGACGAAGCTGACGCTGAGCACGATGGGACCCATGTAGATCTTCGATCCCTCGAGCACTGTTGACCTCGACCGGTCGCCCATTAGGCTGATGACGACGAAGATGAGGCCGATCAGCACCGCGGCCGCCCCGCCGGCCATCAGGAAGAAGTTCTCCCAGCCCTCGAACATGGTTCGACCCTACGCCAAGGCAGGCTCAGGAAGAAGGCGCGCGTCGCGGTGACTTGCGAGCGGGCCTCTCCTCCTCCAGTTCGGGGCCGAGCCCTCTCCTGTTTCGAGGATCGGGGAACGACGGACATGGTGAGACCCGCCCAGACTTGGTGCGCTACTAGGTGCGGGCCTCGTGGACAGCCTATCACAAGCAAATGGGATCAGACCCCATCGGGCCGTCAGGATTGACTGTGTCAAGGCCTATTGGAGCCGCCTCCTCCGACGTTAACCAGATCCGCTCACCTGGCGCTAACCGCATCGGCGTAAATTTCGACTCGGCGGCGAGGCTCCGTTGAGCGAGCTCGGGGCAACGCCGCCGGCCAGAGCGTACGAAGCCCTGCCTGGGGCGCCGTCCCCTTCGCCCCCGCAGGGCTTCGCGTACGCAAGGACGCGCTTCCTCACCTCATTGTAATCTTCCCGACATGGGCAGTTCGGCCGGCAGCGCCTATGGCTGTTCTTCCCCCGGTGCCGTGGAGGAAAGCATGAAAAAACTGATTCTCTCGTTGTGCGCCCTCAGCCTGCTCGCAGGCTCCGCCCCATCATTCGCGGCAGCTCAGTGCCGGGACAAGAACGGCAAATTCATCAAGTGCCCACAAAAAGCGATGCCGAAGGCCAAGCCGAAGCAGTGCCGCGATAAGAACGGCAAGTTCATCAAGTGCAAGTGAGCTAGCGGTTTCGCGTCAGAGAAGCGGGCCGGAAGCGTCTCCCGGCCCGCTTCTCTCCCCTGAACTTATGCGTCCTGGTCAGCGAGCGCCTTAGCCAACGTCGCGCCGCGCACGCGCTGCCGCCGCTTGGCAGCGCCGAAGACCGCCGCTTTGCCGAGAGGGCCGAGGCCTTCAGTCTCGTCCTCGTCCGTGTCGAACTCATCGTCGCTATCGTCCTCGCCGCGTTCGCTGATCAGCTTGGCGAGCACCAGCCGGCGAAGCTTGGCACGACGGCCCGCTCGACGAGCAAGGAGGAACTTGATCAGCTTGTGATCGTCGCCGTTATCATCCAGCTCGTCACCTTCGTCCTCATCCTCACTCCGTTCGGCAAGGAGCTTGGCAAGTACGACGCGGCGGAGCTTCGCACGACGAACCATGCGCCGACCGAGCAGGAATTGGACGAGCTTGTGATCCTCACTCGTCTCATCATGGTCGAAGTCCTCGCCTTCATCCTCGTCGCCTTCGCCCCGTTCGCGGATCAATTTGGCGAGCAGCAGCTTGCGAAGGCGCCGACGGTGGATCGCCTTCCCAACCAGGATCTTGGCGAACTCGGTGATCCTCAGTGCCGCTGTCCTCTTCGTCCCAATCTTCATCCGTGTCCGTCTCTTCGTTGCGGCTGTCGCGGATGAGCTTGGCGAGCAGAAGTCGGCGCAATCGGTTGCGTCGGGCGCGCCGTCCGATGAGCAGCTTGATGAGCGTGCTATTGTCCCCGCCACCGAAGATGCCGGGTTCGTCATAGGTTGCTGAATAGGCCATGGGGATTCCTTCCGTGCTTGAGGGCGTCGCCGCCCGAATGGCGCGCGAGGGGACTGCCGCCGCGCCGTGCGGCTTGAGTAACCTCGGTGATTATTTGGTCGCGTGGACGATCAGCGTGTCGATGACCGTGCGATCCAGCGTGTCGCCCTTGACGAGCTCGCTCGCCTTGCTGCCCTTGATCATCGTCTGGACGAGGATTCCGCTGAGTTCGCCTTCCTCCTTGCTTTCGGGAGTTTCGGGCTCGGCGTCAGCCCCCAAGACGTAATCCACGCCCGCCTCGAAAGCGCGCTCGACCAGCCGGCGGAGCGGCATGGCCGGCGGGGTCTTGGCGAGTTTCGTTCTCTCGTCCGCAGTCAATGCATGGCGTGTGCCGTCGCTGTCGACCCGCTCGACCGTGATGATCTTGCTGCTGCCTGTATCGACAGTGAAGGAATAGATGCCGGCTACCGCCCTTTCGGTTGGCGATGCGGATTTAGGCTTCTTCGTTTCCGGAACCGCCTTTGGGGCCGGCGTTGTGGGTTCGTCGATTTGGGGCATGGTCACCTCGACATTTGCTGGCAACTGACGCTCCCTCTGGCGGGCCGCCGGGCGCCAGGTGGACTGGCGCAGAGCCCCGCGAGGCGGGGACGAATCCGGCTTGTCGAAGCTTTTCCGGCGGCCCGTCGCGGTCATCGAGGGGGAGGAACCGCGACGTTGCGCGCCATAGGGCTCCGGCGCATTCGAAACAGTAGGGGAAAGGCTGAGATGAGGGGAGGCGCAAACCCCGTCTCGCCCCTAGGGGTGCCAGGCTCAGCGGTCGGCGATGCCGGTCGGAAGGCCGGAGGCCCAGAGCGCGTTGGCAAGGCAGTCGAAGGTAGCCGGATCGATTTGCGAATTGCCGTGGGATCCACCCCGCAGCGTGACGAGGCCGTCTTCCATCACGAACGCGCCCTTGGCACGCGTGCCGCACATGCGCTCGAGCTTGCGGGCATAAGCCAGTTGATCGGCGCCTTTGGTGTGGGGCGGCAGCTTCAGGCCGCGCTTCGCGAGCCATGCTCGCGCCTGGCGGCGGCCGGCCTCTTCAGCGATCGGCCAGTAGATCATATCGTAGCGCCGGCTGAAGGATGTCGGGAAGATGATTGTGTAGTCCGTGTCCAGCGAGACCCTGGCAGCGCAGCCAAGCTGATCGTCGGACACGGTTTGCGCACCGGAAACGACGACCACATAAGCGTCGAGCTTCCGTTCATAAGCAAGCGTCACGTTCGACAAGCCGCACGCTCTCACCCGCTCGGCAGCCAGTCCCGGCCAAACCCGTCCGAGCGCGGCCTCCCCCGCCGGCGGAGCGGGCGCGCTCAGCAAAAACAAGGCAGATAGACCCAGCACGGGCGGAGAATATCAGTTGGGCGGAAGCGAAGTCGAGCAGCGTGGCGCGAGCGTTCCTAATCGGAACAAGCCAAGGGGACAGGTTGCTCATTCCACATTCAAGTTCGGCTCGGCTACAATGGACGCTCACGCAACGCTGAACAGACACGAATCAAGCTAACCTTGTCCGCCTACCGGCTCTCCGCACCCTATGAACGCCAGCCGCTTCAGCGACGTGCGTCCGGAATCGCACTGGCGGTCTGCGTCAACCTCGTCCTGCTCCTGGTCCTCATGACCCTCGGCAAATTCACGCCCGGTGCCGAGAAGGCCAAGGACGCCTTGATTGTCGATCTCATGCCAAACTCGCGCAGCGCAGAGTCACCGGAGAAAACTGAGATCTCTCCGAAGCAGGTCAAGCACCGGCAAGCGATGGCTTTGCCCAAGGCACCGCCGATCGTGCTTCCAGCGAAGCCGACGATCACGGCTCCTCCCCCTCCACCGCCGGATAAATCATATCCGTTGGTCGAGCTGACCAAGGAAGACATGGAGACTTCGGACCTTGCCAATATGCCCAAGGGCGGGTCGCCGGCAGCGGGCGATTCGGAGGTGGTCGGCCACGCGCCCAACGGCGACGTGATGTACGCTGCAGAATGGGCACGGCATCCGACGGATGCGGAGCTCGGCGGCTATCTTCCGGTCAACGCGCCCGACGGTTTCGGTCTCATCGCCTGCAAGACCCTCCCTGGAGATCGCGTCGAGGATTGCGTCGAGCTCGACCAGACGCCGGGCTCGCGGCTTGCCAGCGCAGTGCGTCAGGCCGCCTGGCAGTTCAGAGTTCGTCCACCGCGCAAGAATGGCCACGCTTTGGTGGGCTCGTGGGTTTCGATCCGCATCGACTATGAGCGGATCGATCGGGGACGCGGGCTCTAGCGAAACAGCCCAATCACCTCGAGGATCGCGAAAGCGCCGAGTCCAGCGCGTTGCGCGGATCGAGAGGGAAATGGCATCAGCATCAGCGGGGCCGCAATCCGGACGGTCATCCAGACCTCTCGCCAGCCATATTCGTGGATGTCGTCGAGCAGCAGCTTCGACACAACCGAAACCAGGGGAGGCGCGGTCATTACGGCGAGAATCAGCATCCGGTGATTGAGGTAGTGCTGCTCGAGCGAGCGCTCCGGCTCCTTCTCCTGGCCGGGGAACATCGCCCGACTGACGAACACGTAGGGAAGCGCGATCCCGGCGGCTGCGAGCATCTGCCACCCGCCGACGCTCACATCATGCCGGGTCTGCCAGGTCGTCAGCCAGACGTTCATTCCACCGAAGAGCACGATACAGGCGAGCAACGGCGGGCATGCGCCCACTTCGACCTTCTCGCAGTCGCGCCACATGTCGGCGAAGCCAATCGCGACATTGGCGACGGCGATACCGAGCAGCAGCCCGTAAAAACTGAACAGATAGTCGAACTGCTCCATGAGGAGGTCCCGCTTGGTCCGGGATATTCGTTAACGCGCCTTCACCAATTCCCCAAACCGCTCACTAACGAACGGCGAGTTAACAGGGCGGTGGTGGCGTCGTCGATCTTTAGCGAGCTCCGGCGGCGCTGCCACACCTCGACGAAGCGAGGCGCAGGCATCCCTTACCTCCGCCTGCGCTTGCGCTCTTCTCGCGTCGAATCCGAGACCTGCTGGTCGATCCCGCTCTTGTCGCTGAAGAAGGCCGCCGCGAAGAGGCCACAGCCGAGCACGACCGAAAAGAAGACGCCGAGCGTCGTGGCGATCACGGTGTTCGCGTCGAGCGCGCCGCCGAGGTGCAGATAATAAAGTGCGCCGGCGACCATCAGGATCGCGATAAGCACGATCCATTTGATGATCCGCTTGAACTCTGCGACCGCGCGCTGACGCTCAGTAGTCATGAGGGTTCAAGTAGCATCGCCTCCCGACGGTTCCTACAGCCGTCAGCGGCGCAACATGAACCCTTCGTCCCTCCGATGCTTCAGCCGTTCCTTGTAATCCTGGGCGAGATCTTCGAGCGCATCGCGCATTTGTTCGTCGGTCAGGGAATTCCTCAACCGTCTGCAGCGTTCAATTTGTTCTTCAAGATCAATACGTTCGTTCATGAGCGACCGTGGCAGAACAGCTCCCACGCTTGAACGGCAAACGTTGCTATTTGTGCGCAAGTTCCCTCGGGTTCGGGAGCGCAACGAGCTACCGCAGCAATCGGGCGACGGCTCTCACTGGCCGGTCTGTCCGCCCTGGACTCGACGTTCGGCCTCAGCAAGGATCCGCTTCACGTCGTTGCTCGGGATCGCAAAGCCGATTCCGACATTTCCGGCGGCCGCTTCGGTCTGGCTTGGGCTGAACAGAGCCGAGTTGATGCCCACGACGTCGCCGTTGAGGTCGATCAGGGGACCGCCCGAATTTCCCGGGATTGATCGGAGCGTCAGTCTGAATGAACGCCGCGGGTCGCCGCGGCCGAGCGGCCGGTCGAGTCGCGCTGATGATCCCGCTGGTGACGGTCTGGCCGAGATTGAAGGGATTGCCGATGGCGAGGACATAGTCGCCGACCTGGAGCTTGCTGCTATCCCCTAGCTCCAGCGACGGGAGATTCCTCGCATCGATTTTCAGGACTGCGATGTCGAGATCGGGGGTGAGACGACCGGATCGGCCGGAAGCCTGCGCCCGTCCTTCAATCCGACCTCAACTTGCCTGGGCATTCTCGACGACATGGAAATTGGTGATGACCAGTCCGTTGCTTGCCATCGACGATCACTCCGGAGCCTGCGGCCATCGCGGTTGAAGCGCTGCATCCGGAATTCCGAAGTAACGTCGGAAAAATGGGTCCTGGAGCAGCGGATTTTGCTGTGCGGGCGACGGCTGCAAGGTCGCGATATTCACGACCGCGGGCGCGGTTTGCCGACGAGCGGCGACAGACTGTCCTCGGCCGGCGCGCCAGGGTCCGCGGGCCGGAAACGTCTCGTTCTCGACGCGAAGGGTAGCATTCGCGCTACAAGCCTCCGATCACGGCGGCGACGATCAGGAAAATGAACAGCATGGAAACGGAGATCTCGCGCCCGTGCGGAGCGAGAATCGGCCATGCTTTCCGGTCTATCCTTCGACAGTTTCACCTTCGGGTGCGCCGCGGCCGAGCTTGTCGGGCAGCCGCTGTCCGCGAAGGAGTGAACGCGAGGCTGACCGAATTGATGCAATATCGCTGGCCCGTCGGCGGCGGTCCGTCGGGGAAGACGTGGCCCTGATGAGAGCCACAGCGAGCACAGACGATCTCGGTCCGGATCATGCCGTAGCTGTCGTCGCGGATATATTTCAGGTGGCCCTCGGCGAATGGCTGGGTGAAGCTCGGCCAGCCGGTGCCGCTTTCGAACTTGGTGCCGCCATGGAAGAGCGGGAGGCCGCACAGTCGGCAGGTGAAGACTCCGGGCCGCTTTTCCTGAAGGAAGACGCCGCAGAATGGCGCCTCGGTGCCATGCTCGAGCAGGACATGGCGCTCTTCGTCGTTGAGGTCCGCGACCAGCGTATTGAATTGCTCTTTGGTCGGGCGGTGTGAGATCGAAGCTTGTTGTGTGCGGCGGTGGCCATGGAAGGCTCTCCTTCAGTTGCCGTTTAACATGGGAATGGAATGATGCGTCTGTCGATGCGATGGATTTTTGGCCTCTGTTCCTCGCTTTGCCGGCGCCGCGAACGCTCAGGCCGTTGAAACGCGCGACGAAGCGCTGTCCGAGGATGCGCTCCAATATGCTGCGCAGTTCCAGGTTACTCCTGTCGAAGCGGTTCGCCGGCTCAAGGCGCAGCAGGACAGCGTCACCGCAACTGATGCTATTGCGCGCGAGTTCGCCGATCGCCTTGCGGGCATCTCGATCGAGCACTCGCCGGAGCTATCGGATTGTCGTGCTGCTAACCGGGTCCGGAGCCGGTCATCGATCGGACCGCAGCGGGTGTCCCGTCGTCTTCCGGACTGGCGCGAAAGCGACCCGCGCCGAAGCAGTCGCGGCGATGCGGCGGCACCTGATCGATTTCAGAACCGAACTTCCTGGAGCGCGCGGAGCGGGCTACGACCAGCGGACTGGCGAAGTCGTTCTTCTGGTAAGTCCCGCCGATGCCAGTCGACTGGGAGTCGACGCAATTCGCGCCCGTGCCGAACAGATCAGCGGAGTTCCGGTCCGAGTAGTGGTCAATGAGCTCCGATCGAGACCGACATGAGTGTTGATGGCGGCGGCCTGGTCGAGGGACAGAATCTCGCTTACCACCGCCGCAGCCGCTGCACGAGCGGATTCGTGGTCACCAACGGCGAGATGAACGCAATCACAACGGCCGCCCACTGTCCCGACCAGCTGACTTATATCGATCTGCGACGGCAGCAGCACGAGCTCGACGTGCCGATGATCGGTTCCTGGGGCCTTGCTATCGCGACGTGCAGATCAACGGCAGCGCGGATTCGCCCGATCCACTTTTCTACGCCAACCGCGGCGCCGGTTCGCTGCGCCAAGTTGAGACCTGGCGAAATGTTCGCGAGCACGCGCGCCGGCGACTTCGTCTGCCACTATGGCGAAAGTTCGGGCTATAGCTGCGCGACGGTCGAGCTGACCGATTATGCTCCGCCGGGCGAGCTTTGCGGCGGGCCATGCTCCCCGACCTGGGTCACGGTTAGAGGGCCATCGTGCATCCCCGGTGACAGCGGCGGCCCGGTATTCAGCGGGGACGTCGCATTCGGGATCGCCAAGGGCATCAACCGCGACGAAGCCGGCCGCTGCCTATTCTATTATTACATGTCGACGGATTATCTGCCGCCGCCATGGCGGGTGTTGACGGCCGGCGACCTCAGTCCGCTGCGATCAGGTCGCCCCTGATCTGGTCTGATCCGGGCACCGGCTCGGCTGGATCGTTGCCGAGCTTCACGATCCGGTTCTTCTCGTTGACGTGGACGATGCGAGGTTCGAGGTCGCGCGCTTCAGCGTCGGTCACCAGACGCGTAACTGATAATGATCACGAGGTCGCCCGGATGGACGAGATGTGCCGCGGCGCCGTTAATGCCGATGACGCCGCTGCCGCGCTCTCCCGGGATCACATAGGTTTCGATGCTGGCACCGTTGGTGATGTCGACGATCGCGACCTGCTCGCCTTCGAGCAGGTCCGGCGACTTCCATCAGCGCAACGTCGAGCGTCACCGATCCCACATAATCGAGATCGGCCTGGGTCACCGTCGCGCGGTGGATTTTCGACTTCATCATGATCCGCATCATCGGACCGTCGAGCTCCTCAAGCGACCGCTGTCGGGCCGGCGCCCGTAATAGATTTGCATCCGTTCGTCGATAATCAATGTTGCGTTGCAATATCGCACTTGCAGCACAAGGTGCAAATTCCCAACTCTATGCGGCCAGACATGGTGGGATTTTCGAACCGCGAGCACGTGCTTAGCGTATCAAGCTGAAATATCCACGATTTTTTAATTTGGCACGGCTCTTGCTCAGTATAAGAGCACGACATTTGCCAATTGGAGTGAGCGATGGAAGCGCAAGAGAATCAGGTCGCCCTCCCCTGCGGTCCCACACGATTTTGGGCGTTTGCGAGGCGATGGGCGAGGATTTCGGATTCAACCCGCTGTTCGTGCGCGTGCCGCTTGCCGCGAGCGTGCTCTACAGCCCGTGTTTGCGATCGGGATTTATTTCGCGCTTGGCGTCGGTCGTGCTCGCTTCTCGCCTGCTGTTCCCAGCCCAAAAATCAAAAACTCAGGCGCTGGTCAGCCGAGTTGCGAAGGACAGCACGCAGCCCAACGAGCATCAGCGAACTCGCGAAGGCGGCTTAATAGTCGCCGCGGGCTTCGGCGCGCGCTTCTAGAAGATCGAACAAAGCGCGGTGCTGGAGGAGCAATTGCTCGCCGCCGAACGCGAGGGCGCGTGCGCTGGCGGCGCTAAGCCGAGGCCGCTCGACGATCGCAACGACCGACGCTTCGTCGGGAAGCGACGGCGCGGGCGCTTCGGTTCCGGCACGCGCCGCAGCACGGTCGAGCAGGCGGCGAAGCGGCCACCAGTCGCAGACCAGCGCGGTAGCGGCGCCAAGGGCGCAGCCATCGCGCTCCGACGTTGCAAGCGTTTCAAGTGCATGCCGAGCAGCGACGAGGCTGGCCTCGGTCTCTGCCGCGCCCGGCGTGCTCGGCAGTGGGCCAACGGCCGACGTCAGCCTCACGAGGTACAGCCGCTCGCGCTCGAAACCGTCCGACGCATGCGCAAGCCACTCGTGGACCAGCCCTTTCGGGCAACGCTGAAGCGCGATCTCGATGAGACCGGGATAATGGCCGTGGAGGCTGCACAGGAGATGGACCGCATCAGCCAGGTCCCGGCCCGAATGACGTCCGTTACCCTCGAGAAGCGCGGCGAGATGCGGATGCCGCGCAGATCCGCCACCCGAGACGCGGGCGAGCTGTGCCGCGGCAACGCTGACCGGCTTTTGATCGAGTGCCCGGTTAATCGCCATTCCTTTTCCCTCGTCCGATGCTTCTTAGAGCGAAGCCTATCGGACTGCTCCTAACGCAACGGCGTAAAGACGAGGTTTATGGGCAGGTAAGCTTTCACAACCACGCTTCAATCGTCGTCTCGGTACGCCAGTTCGAAATTTCCCCAGCGGCGGCCCTTGATCCACAACGGGACGAAAACGTTCTTCACCGGGATGAACTTGTCGCCGAGCTCCATGCGATAGGTCGCGAGAGTCGCCGGGCTGTTCGCTTGCCAGCGCCATGCGCGTCGTATCGTCGATGAGGATCCGCTTGTTCCGGCAATGCTCGTCGTTCCAGACGGGGTCGGGTCCCTGCGGATGGCTGCGCTCGGAGAGGTGAGTCGGCAGGTAGCCGTTCAGGTCGCCGATCGCCGAGCCGATGATGCGGCTGTCGCTGGATTTCACCCGGTCGAGGATCGGGCGGATGAGGCGGTCGGCGGCATCGTTGAAACGGACGTCGTATTGAACAGGATTCGAGCCCTCGACGATCTTGTAGTCGCGGTCGAATACGTCTTCGACGCTGATCTCGCCCTCTTCGATCGCTCGCTCGATGGCGCTCTTGATCTGGCGGCACGCGTCCTGAGCCTTGAGGATGAACGGCGTATCGTCGATCTCTGCACCCGAGTTGGCGAGCGTGTCGAGCATGGTGTTTGAGAGCAGCTCGAGATGCGCAAGGCGCTTCTCGGCGGTCTTCAGTTCCTGCCCGTTATCGCGAGCATCGGCGGCGAAGTCGGTTAGCCCGGCCTTCACCCGGTCGACGCTGGTCTGGATCATGCTGGTCGAATGCGCGATGCCCTCGGTCTGGCGATCGACCATGCCGACGATCTCGCTGACCTCACGAACCGTGTCGCTGATGGTGCCGAAACCGGACTGCGCTGCACGGCTGCGGTCGACGCCGGTCTTGATCTCGGTTGTGACGGCGCCCGCTTCGCGGGTCAGCTCGCCGATCGTCGAGGCGATCTGGCTGGTCGCTGCGCGAGTGTCGTGCGCCAGCTTTTTCACCTCGGCCGCAACCACGGCAAAGCTTCGGCCGGCGTCACCGGCGCGAGCGGCCTCGATCGTTGCATTGAGCGCGAGCATGTTCGTCTTGCGAGCGATCGTCTCGATAGTCGAGGACACGGTCTGCACCTGGTTCATCGCGGACGCGAAACCAGCCATCCGCTCACCAAGCTGTACGACCAACTCGGTAAGTCCCTTAAACCCGTCAATGGTCTTCTCGATCGCTTCGCGGCCGGCGTCGAGCTTCGCCTTTGCCTGCTCCGACAAGAGCCGCGCTTCGTCGGTCGAATCCGAGACCCGCGCCTGGTCGCTCATGAGGCGACTGGTCACCTCTTCGAGCTGGTCGAGCATCTTGAGATGCTCACTGATCCTGATTGCGACGCCCTGGACGTATCCGGAGACGTCGCTGCACTCCATCGACAATGAGCCACAGTCGCGCGCGACCGCACGGATCGCATTTTCGGTGACTTCCTCGATTCCCGCCGTGGCCATCTGAAGCCCTGCTCCCGAACAATTCAGCAGCGGGGATACGGACAACCTCCTACTTCTTCGTTAACCACGCTTCGCGAGCTGCCTCAGTCGCCATAATTATCGACGACGTCGAATAATGCCGTGATCGCTCGGCGCTCATCCGCGCTGACTTCCGGCCGCCAGACGTCGAAGATCAGGATGATCCTGTCGCTGCTGCCGTGATTCCAAGCCTCGTGCTCCACCGTATCGTCGAAAACGAGCAACTCGCCCTCGCGCCATTTGCGCACCTCGCCGCCGACACGGAAGCCGCATCCGGAAGGCACGATCAACGGCAGATGGCAGATGAGTTCGCGCATTCATCACTCCATGATGCGGCGGAATGTGTGCGCCGGGTGCGAGCCTCGAGAAAAGAATCGACGGGGCCCGGACCGTGATCCGCGGAAGATCCAACTGTTCGACCGCCGCGAGCGTCTGAGGAAACTGGCTCTGTGTTTCAGGGACCCGGCCGCCTTTGGAAAAGATGTAGAGCGTGCTCCAATCCGGATTGTCGACCAGGCCGTGATATTCGCTCCGAGGCCGCGTCGGATCGGTGACCATATACGGGGAAAAGGCGTCGTCTGTCTTCGCCAGATAGTCGAGGAGTTCTGCCTTGATTGTTGAAGTCGCCGCCTCGATCTGCGCCACCCACGGAAGATCGTCGCGCTCGTAATAGCGGCGCTGCGCAAGGCCGGGAAAATAATAGGCAGTCGGACGCTGAAGCTGCAATTGCGTCTGGCGGACGCCCCGCATCAGATCGATCAATTCCTGAAAGCGAGGCGGCCTGCGTCCGAGCGGGAAGCCGGCTGCCGTTAAAGCCTGTTCGGTGTGGCGATCGAAACTGGCCTGACATTGCGCAAATCCAGCCTGCGCGCGTTCGATAACCGACCTTAGCGAAACGGGTAGCGACTGCGCAGCGGCGGCCGCGCGAAGGGCCGCCTGGTAGAAAGCCGATGCCGCCCGATCGTCTCGCGCCTGCTGACGCAATTGGCCCTTCGAGACGAGCGCCGCGATGTTGTTTGGCTCGCGCTCGAGCAACGCGTCCAATGCGGCTTCGTCGGTCATGCGGAATAGAGCAGGAACGGCTTGCGCTCTTCTTCCCACGCGCATTCATCGGGAACGGTCAGCGCATCGAGGTCGCCGGGCGCTGCTTCGCCGCCATCGACCCATTCGCGAAGCAGTGACGAGCCGTTGATGACGTCGATGGCCAGCTTGTCGAAGACATATTCGTAGGGGAAGTCGCGCCACAGCTCGTAGTCGGGATAGAGGCGGCGTATCGCCTTGAAGGCGAGCGACTGGAGGCGCCACGGCTTGAACGACTCGTGATCGTAGAACCGGCCTTCGGCGTGGATGAAGACGCCCCGGCACATCTGGCCGACGTGCTTGTGGAAGGTCGGCTGGAAGGTGATGTCGCGCAGCTTGCAACCGGCAAGCCAATCGTGGCGCCAGGCGCTCCATCTCTGCCATGACGCGGAGCGGTTCCAGGTCGGGGGCGCCGAACAGCTCCAGCGGCCGTGTCGTCCCCCTGCCCTCGCTCAATGTCGTGCCCTCAAGCATGACGGTCCCGGCGTAAGCGCGCGCCATGTTGACGTTGGCGGCATTCGGGCTTGGGTTGATCCAGACGCGTTCCTGCGGCCAGCCGAAGCCCCGCGCGTCCTCCGGCTTCCAGCCGTCCATCTCGATTACGCGATAGTCGACGTCGAGCTTGAAGTGATCGATGAACCAGCGGCCTAGTTCGCCTAGGGTCAGCCCATGGCGCATCGGGATTGGGCCCGCGCCGACGAAGCTTTCCCAGCCTGGACGCAGGGATAGCCCTTCGATCGGCCGTGCCGGCAGGATTGGGCCGGTCGAGTACCCACACGCTCTTCCCGTGCTCGGCCGCCGCCTCGAGCACGTAGAGCAGCGTAGTGATGAAGGTGTAGATCCGGCAGCCGACGTCCTGGAGGTCGACGAGGATCGTGTCGAAGGTCCCCATCGACTGGCCCGTCGGGCGGCGAACTTCACCGTACAGGCTGAACACGGGAATCTGGTGCACGGGGTCGGTGAAATCGTCCGATTCCACCATATTGTCCTGCTTGTCGCCGCGAAGGCCGTGCTGCGGTCCGAACGCGGCCGTTAGCTTCAACCCGGTCGCGGCGAGCGCGTCGAGGCTGTGCGTCAGATCTTTGGTGACCGAAGCAGGATGGGCAAGGAGAGCGACGCGCTTGCCCTCGAGCGGCCGTGCGCAGTTCCGGATCGGCGAGCAGCCGGTCGATGCCGAATGAGAGTCATTTCCGCTGCTTAGGGCAGGCGAGCGACGAAGCAACCGGGGTCGTGGAAATCGGGCTTTTCCGCATTGGGGTGGGCCAGTGCCCAATAGGATTTGGTCCCGTCCTTCTCCTCAAGCACTGCTGACAGCCCAAGCTCCCAGTTCATATCGGCGGGAATCGCGATCGATGCGCCCAAACGCCCACCAGGTGAAATTGTCCTCGAGGCGAATATACGGGCTCGGCTGCCTCCGCATCCTTCATGCCCGCACGCATCGTGTTGAAATCGTAGGCCGCCCACTTGGTCGAGGGCGCGAAATTCCATTCACGATACCCCTGCTCCCCAAGCGCACGGAGGAAAGCTTCGAAGCAGGTGGTTTGCCAGAGATCGGACGCGCGCTTCGGCTCTGCCGGTTCGGGCATCATGAACCGCTCCAGGCGGGCGCCCCGATGCCGAACCAAATGTTCGTCGTCGCGACGGCAGCGAGCGAAGCTGCATGATCGACCGTCGCCCAGACCTTGAGGTCCGGTATTCCGGGAGGCGTCGTCGGATGCGGCTCAAGATTGAATTGCATCGCCATCCATGTAGCAGCGCGAAGAGCATGACGCTAAGCGGTCGATCATGACAGCGTACCGCTCCGCCCTTCTGCGCCTTCTCGACGAGCGCGGCTACATCCACCAGGTCACCGACGCAGCTGCGCTGGATGCGCTCGCCGAGCGGCAGGTGGTGCCCGGGCTACATCGGTTTCGACGCGACAGCTCCGAGCCTCCACGTCGGCAACCTCGTGTCGATCATGCTGCTTCGCCGGCTGCAGCAGGCGGGGCACAAGCCGATCGTGGTCATGGGCGGCGGAACGACCAAGGTCGGCGATCCCTCAGGCAAGGACGAAAGCCGCAAGCTGCTGACCAATGCCGCGATCGACGCGAACATCGCTTCGATCCGCCGCTGCTTCGAGCGCTTCCTGAGCTTTGGGGACGGGCCGACCGACGCGATCATGGTCAACAATGCTGACTGGCTCGACGGCCTCAACTACATCCCATTCCTTCGCGACGTAGGGCGGCACTTCACGATCAACCGGATGCTGACCTTCGATAGCGTGCGCCTGCGGCTCGAGCGCGAGCAGCCGCTGACCTTCCTCGAGTTCAATTACATGATCCTCCAGGCCTATGACTTCCTCGAGCTGTCGAGGCGCGTCGGCTGCCGCCTTCAGCTCGGCGGCAGTGACCAATGGGGCAATATCGTCAACGGGATCGAGCTCACGCGACGGATCGAAGGCACCGAGCAGTTTGGCGTCACGACGCCGCTGATCACGACCGCCGACGGCGCGAAGATGGGCAAGACAGCCCAAGGCGCCGTTTGGCTCAATCCGGACCTCCTCAGTCCGTATGATTACTGGCAATTCTGGCGGAACGCGGCCGATGCGGATGTTGGGAAGTTCCTCAAGCTCTTCACCGATCTTCCGCTCGAAGACATAGGTCGGCTGGAGACCCTACGGGGCTCAGACATCAACCAGGCAAAGATCGTGCTGGCGACCGAAGCGACGGCGCTGCTCCACGGGCGCGAGGCCGCGGAAGCTGCCGCACGGACTGCGGCCGATACGTTCGGCGCCGGCGGTATCGGCGAGGACCTGCCGACACTCTCACTCGGCGACGGGATGAACATTACACACGCCCTCACCGCGCTAGGTTTCACGCCGTCGAACAAGGAAGCGAAGCGGAAGATCGCCGAGGGCGCCGTCCGCCTCGACGAAGTGATCGTGAACGATCCTGGGCTAATGCTAATTCCGGCGGATCGGCCGTTGAAACTGAGCCTGGGCAAGAAGAGACACGGGTTACTCATGAGATAATCGAAGTTCTGGGGGGGGTCGATGGAAGTGCACAAGCCTAAGCTGGTCGCCGACTGGCGTGAGCTGCTTAAGGAATGGGGCATCATCGTCCTTGGCGTCCTCACCGCGCTGCTCGCCGAGCAGGCGGTCCAATCGATCGAGTGGCGCCACAAAGTCGATGCGGCCGTTGCCGATATGAACAATGAACTCGGCTTAGGAGACGGGCCCCAGGCCTACGCCCGCCTTGCGATGCATGACTGTGTGGGCGCGCGATTGATCGACCTTCGTTCAGCTGTCGAACGCGGCGATCGATCTCGAAGCATCGCACTTATCAGCGGGATCTGGTTCCCCGGGCGAACCTATGACTTTCTCGCACGCGAGGCCGCGACCGCCTCGGACGTTTCGTCACACATGCCGCATGAGCGGATGCTTCAGTATCGCATCACTTATGAGGTGGTGCCGCAGATGGACCAACTCTCGGATCGAGAACTCGTCGACCTATCGCGGCTCCGGGCGCTTCCGGCAACTGGCGGCCCGTTGGAAACATCGGAGAAGCTTGCAGCGACGGGCGCGATCGAAGCGCTCATAGCTGACAACGATGAGATCAGCCGCGAAGCACGCTTCCTTCTGAGGCACATGCGCCTCAACAATCTAAAGCTCGATACAGCGTTCGTGATTCAGAACGTAAAGGAGGCTCGGCCTCATTATCCGATCTGCCTCAGCCATGCGCCGGATGTTGGGGCGCTATCCTGACCTGATCAGGTCCACCGCCTGGTCGCGTTCAAACAAATAGAGGCAGATGCGTGCGGCCTGACCGCGCCCTCCCTTCAACCCGCCGTCGCGGTCGAGGAGCAACATCGCATCGCTCTGCGCGATCGGAGCCAGCTCCTGCACGTCCTCCGCCGTGGCGGCGCGGAATATTTCCTCGCCTGATTGCCGGGTTCCAAGGATCTCGCCTGGCCCGCGCAGCCGCAGATCCTCCTCGGCAATTCGGAAGCCGTCGCTGGTCTCGCGCATCAGCGTGAGCCGCTCTCGACCGGCGTCGGTGAGGTTCTGGCCGCGGATTAGTAGGCAAGTGCTTTTGCTGCTTCCGCGACCTACGCGACCGCGAAATTGGTGAAGCTGGGCGAGGCCAAAGCGCTCGGCGCCCTCGACGACCATCAGCGTGGCGTTGGGCACATCGACGCCGACTTCGATCACGGTCGTCGCGACCAGGAGCTCCAATTCCCCGGAGGCGAAGCGGGCCATTACTGCATCCTTATCGGCCCCTTTCATTCGGCCATGGACGAGCCCGATCCTGTCTTCGCCGAAGAGCTGTTTCAGGATCTCGCGCGCGCTCCTCCGCAGCCGCTGCATCGCTCTTCTCGCTCTCCTCGACCAGCGGACAGACCCAATAGGCCTGGCCTCCGCCGGCGAGATGCCGGCCAAGGCCGTCGATCACATCGGCGAGCTTCTCCTCGCTGATCACACGTGTCTCGACCGGGGTCCGGCCGGGCGGCATCTCGTCAATCCGGCTGACGTCCATCTCGCCGTAATGAGTCAGCGTCAGTGTTCTCGGAATTGGCGTTGCGGTCATGACCAGCAAATGCGGCGGGTGCTCCGCCTTCGATGCGAGCAGGAGGCGCTGCGAAACCCCAAAGCGGTGCTGCTCGTCGACGACCGCGAGGCCCAGGCTCTTGTACACGACTTTCTCCTGAAAGATCGCGTGGGTTCCGACGAGGATGTCGATCGAGCCGTCGGCAAGTCCCATCAGCACACTTTCCCTGCTCGGCCTTTCTCTCGGCCCGTGAGGATTCCGACGCGCACCCCAAGCTTGTCAAGCTGGCCGAGCAAGCGTCGCATGATGCTGCCGAGCGAGGATCTCGGTCGGCGCCAGCAGCGCCGCCTGAGCGCAGCTCTCGACCGCAGTGAGCATCGCTGCGAGCGCGACCAAAGTCTTGCCGGAACCGACGTCGCCCTGAAGCAGCCGGAGCATCGGTACCATCTGCGCCATGTCGCCGCGGATTTCGCGGACGACTCGCCGCTGCGCATCGGTCATCGCGTAGGGCAATCGAGCTTGCGGATCAGCCCGCCGGTGCCGGGAAGCGCGAGTTGTGCGGTGCCGCCGCTGCGACTGCCGAAGCAGCAGGAGCGCAAGCTGGTTCGCGAAAATCTCGTCATAAGCGAGGCGGCTGCCGTGCCGCTTCCTTACCCGGCTCGCGGTGACGCAGTCGCGAGCGACCGCCGCCAGCCGCCCCACGATTTTCGCGAAAGCAGGCTCGGCTCAATCCACTCGGGAAGCTCCGGCGCTGGCTCCAGAGCCTCGCGAACAAGCTCGGCAAGGCGGCGGTTCGTCAGGCCCTCAGTAAGCGGATAAATTGGCTCGCGGAGCTGGGGTGGAGGCCCCTTCCCCGGCTGCGTCAACTTCTGGATGAATGATCTGCCATTCGTCGCCATATTGCTCGAGCTTTCCCGAGACGATCCGCTTCTCGCCCTTGGGAAGGGTGCGTTTCGCCCAGCCGGAATTGTTGAAATAGACAAGGCTGATCGTGTTGCCGTCGGAATCGCTTGTGAAGATGCGAGTTGGTCCGCGCCCGGACGTTGGCTCGCGGTTGTCGAACGGCGTCAGCTCGAGGATGACGTTGCGACCGAGCAGCGACGCGCTCGCCGCTGGCGCATTGATGCGCTCGATCGCCCCCGTCGGCAGATGATAGACGAGGTCGACGGCGCGTTCGATGCCAAGCTTTTGGAGCAGCTTCGCGATCTGTGGTCCCACGCCTTTCAGTGCTTTCACCTCGGTGAAAAGCGGGTTGAGGATGTCCGGCCGCATAGGCGGTTGTTAGCGCAAGTCTCGCCGCTCGCAATGAGAGACGAGTCTCATTACATGCCATCCATGCCTTCCGATCCGGAACTAAAGCGCCTCGCATGGCGCGCGCACCATCGTGGCACCAAGGAAGCCGACTTGCTGATCGGCGGATTCTTTGACGCCCATATGCAGGCTGGGGTGCCGCCGAGCGCGCGCTGTTCGAAGTCGATGCTGGAGGAGCAGGACGTCGACATCATGGGCTGGGCGCACGGAACCGCGGAACCGCCGGAGCGGTTCGCTGGTCCTATGATGACGGCCCTGAAGAGGCTCGATTATATCCGGGTCGCGCGAATGAGCGAGCCGCTGCAGCGCGTGCTCCGCGCCAAGCAATCGCTGACTCTTGCCGGCGTTCCGACCGGATTTCTTCCGTGGCTCGCGGCTGATCTCGCACGAGCGGCGCACGGGACCGAGTGGTGGCGGACGCGCTGTCGTGGTTGTCGCCGACGAAGCAGCGATTCGTGCGCTTGCGGATACCGTCCCGCTGTTCGCGCCCGAAGTCGAAGTCCTGACTCTTCCTGGCTGGGACTGCCTTCCATACGACCGCGCCTCCCCTGCCCTTCGGGTCATGGCCGAGCGGCTCGCTACGCTCAGTGCGCTTCAGGTCAAGCGAGAGAAGCCGCAATTGCTGGTCGCCACCGCGAGCGCGGCCACGCAGCGTGTGCTGACGCCCTTTCGGATACGCCAGCTCACCCGCCAAATCGCCGAGGGCGAGCGGATCGAGCGTGAGGGATTGGTCGAGCAGCTGAATGCACTTGGCTACCAGCGCGTCGACACAGTTGCCGAGCATGGCGAATATGCCGTTCGCGGCTCGCTGATCGATCTCTTCCCGGCCGGCGAGGTGCTGGCGCTTCGGCTCGACTTCTTCGGGGACGAGATCGACACGCTCCGCCGTTTCGATCCCGCCGACCAGCGTTCGACCGACAGAGCCAAAGCATTCACGCTGATGCCGGCATCCGAGGCGCTTCTCGACCCGGACAGCATCAGAGCGATTCCGTTCGCGCTACCGCGAGAAGTTCGGCGCGACCGCGACCCAAGATCCGCTCTACCAGGCACTCTCGGAAGGCCGCCGGATGGCGGCATGGAGCACTGGCTCCCGCTGCTCGAGGAGCGGCTCGAGACCTTGTTCGACCATCTCGGCGAAAACGACCTCGTCATCCGCGACGCGGCGGCCGATCAGGCCGTCGGCGGACGGCGCGAGGCGATCGACGATTATTATCAGAACCGCGTGCGCGCGATAGAAGGCGAACCGGGAAGCTATCGCCCGCTCGAGCCTCACGCGCTCTACCTATCGAAGAAAGAGTGGGAGACGGAGGAAGCGGAACGCCCGATCCATCTTGCCTCTCCGTTCCACGAACCCGAATCCGAACGGGTCATCGACTTCGGAGTCGATGCCGCGCGCGACTTTGCGCCTGAGCGCACCCAGCAGGCCAACGTCTACGAAGCGGTTGCCAATCATGTCGGCGATCTTCGCAAAGGTGGGCATAAGGTCGTGCTTGCCAGCTACACTCGCGGTGCTCGGGAACGCCTGAGCGGCCTCTCGAAGATCATGGCCTGAAATCGCAGAAGCTGGCCGACAGCTGGCAGGAAGCGCTTGGATCCAAGACGCAGCCAGCGCTCCTCGTCCTTCCGCTCGACCACGGCTTCACTACGCCGGAAGTCGCGGTCCTCACCGAGCAGGACATGCTTGGCGACCGGCTTGTCCGCCGCCGCAAGAGGAAGGCGGCTGCGGCATTCCTCGAGGAGCTAGCAACGCTGTCGCCCGGCGATCTCGTCGTTCACGCCGATCACGGCATCGGCCGCTACGAAGGGCTGACGCAGATCCCCGTCAGCAAGGTGCCGCACGACTGCGTCGCGCTCGAATATGCGCGCGGCGACAAGCTCTACGTGCCGGTCGAGAATATCGAGCTCTGAGCCGCTACGGCAGCGAGAGCGAGGGCGTTTCGCTCGACAGCCTCGGCGGCGAGGCCTGGCAGCGTCGAAAGGCTCGGATGAAGGAGCGGATCCGCGAGATCGCGGGCGAGCTCATCAAGGTCGCGGCGATGCGCGCGACCCGCGCCGGCGTCATTGCCGAGGCGGATTCGAGCTACCCCGAATTCGTCAATCGCTTCCCTTACGAAGAGACGGACGACCAGGACCGCGCGATCGACGACGTGCTGGAGGATCTCGAGGCGGGCAAGCCGATGGACCGGCTGGTGTGCGGCGACGTCGGCTTCGGCAAGACCGAGGTGGCGCTCCGCGCCGCCTTCGTGATGGCGATGTCGGGCAAGCAGGTCGCGCTCATCTGCCCGACGACCCTTCTGGCCCGGCAGCATTACGCGAACTTCGTCGAGCGCTTCCACGGCTTCCCAATCAACATCGGGCGGTTATCGCGGCTGGTCCCAGCCGCGGAAGCGAAGCGGACCAAGGAAGGACTCGCCGAGGGCAAGGTCGACATCGTCATCGGCACCCATGCGATGCTCGCGAAAAGCATAGAGTTCAAGCGACTTGGGACTCGTCATTGTCGACGAGGAGCAGCATTTCGGAGTCGCTCACAAGGAGCGGCTGAAGGCGCTCAAGAACGACGTCCACGTCCTCACCCTCACCGCAACGCCAATTCCGCGCACGCTCCAGATGGCGATGAGCGGCCTTCGCGAACTGTCGGTAATCCAGACCCCGCCGGTCGACCGCCTTGCAGTGCGCACCTACGTCACGCCGTTCGACGGCGTCGTGCTTCGCGAGGCGCTGCTTCGCGAGCATTTCCGTGGCGGGCAGAGCTTCTTCGTCGTGCCGCGCGTCGCCGACCTGCCCGACATCGAGGAATGGCTTCGCGCGCAGGTACCGGAGGTGAAGTTCATCACCGCGCACGGGCAGATGAGCGCGACCGAGGTCGAGGAGCGGATGAGCGCCTTCTACGACCGCAAATACGATGTACTGCTCTCGACGACGATCGTCGAAAGCGGGCTCGATATCCCGAGCGCGAACACCCTCATCGTCTATCGCTCGGACCGGTTCGGGCTGGCCCAGCTCTACCAGCTCCGCGGCCGCGTCGGCCGCTCGAAGTCGCGCGCCTATGCCTATCTGACGATGCCGGCGGACCGCTCGATCACCGAAGCAGCGCAGAAGCGGCTGCAGGTGCTGAGCGAACTCGACAATCTCGGCGCGGGATTCCAGCTCGCGAGCCACGATCTCGACATCCGCGGCGCCGGCAACCTGCTCGGCGACGAGCAGTCGGGCCACATCAAGGAAGTCGGGTTCGAGCTGTACCAGTCGATGCTCGAGGACGCGATCGTCGAGCTGAAGGCTGGCGGCGTGCCGCGCGAAGGAGGAATTCACGCCGCAGATCAGCGTCGATGCGCCGATCATGATCCCCGAGCAATATGTGCCGGACCTCGACCTTCGCATGGGTCTCTATCGCCGCCTCGGCGAGCTGGAGGACCGGCACGCGATCGATGCCTTCGCCGCCGAGCTGATCGACCGCTTCGGAGCGCTTCCGGAGGAAACTGCGAACCTCATGAAGATCGTCGAGGTGAAGCTCAATTGCCGCGAAGCGATGGTCGCCAAGCTCGACATCGGCGCGAAGGGCGCGGTCGTCACCTTCGCCGAGGAGCGGATTTCCCGACCTTGCGGGGCTGCTCGGCTACATCGATCGCCTGAAGGGCGCGGCGAAGCTGAGGCCTGACAGCAAGATGACCGTCTCGCGCGACTGGCCGACGCCGACGCGCGGCTCAATGGCGCGGTGCAGCTGTCGCGCGGCCTGTCGCGGGTCGCTGCGGCTGGCGAGAAGAAGGAACTGGTCGCGGCCTAGGCTGGCAGCCGCGAACCGCGTCAGCTCGTCCTGGGTCAGCGGCGGCGAGCCGAGGAATCCCTGGTAGAAGTCGCAGCCCCATTCCTTGAGCAAGTGCGAGCTGCTCGGCCGTCTCCACGCCTTCGACGACCACCTTGAGGCCGAGCTCGCGAGCGAGGCGGATCAGCGCCGTTGACGACGATCCGGTCGCGCTCGCGCCGGACGATATCTCGCGACAAGGCCGCGGTCGATCTTGAGCATGTCGAGCGGCAGCGAGGTCAGATAGGCGAGGCTTGCGTAGCCGGTGCCGAAATCATCGACCGCGATCCTGAGTACCGGCTTCGCGCAGGCTGGCTAAGCGCGCCGCGACGCTCTCATGGTCTGCAAGCAAGGCGCTTTCGGTGATCTCCAGCGTGATCCGCCGCGGATCGATCCCGGCAGCGTCGATCTCGTCGAGCAGCCAGCGCTCGTAGCCTGCGCGGCTGATGTCCGCCGGAAGGAGGTTGATCGATACGCCGAGATCCTTGAGCGGGCCTTCCCATACCGCGGCGCAGCGCAGCGCCTTGCGCTGGACCAGCCGCGACAGACGCTCGCCCAGCGCCGCGGCATGTGGCCCTCGCGAACAGCATCTCGGCGTCGCGCGCGATGCGCGGAACGAGCGAGCGCCTCGGCCCCGACCATCGCCCCGCTGCTGGCGTCGATGATGCGGCTGGAAGCAGCAGCTCGACCTGCTCGTGCGCGATGATCGCCTCGAGCATCAGGTCACGCGTGGGAGAGGCGGGCGGGGTCGCCCCGATATCCGACGCCCGCCTCCCCCACTTACTGATGCTGTCCCACGTCAGCATGGTGCAGCGGCGCTAGCGCCGTCGCGATGGGTACGGCGGAAGCGTGCTCGCCGCAGCGCGCTCCGAAACGGGACAGTGACCTTGCGCGGCGATGCTCCTATCTTGTCGCTAGTTGAAGACTGACGAGGAGCCAGCGATTGAACGCGGACGCAGGCCAGGCGGCACGACAAGCCGCCGATCGACCTTGCGAGCCGCGGCATCGGCCTGCTGTCGTCGCACACCGACGTCGCAAAGGCCGCCGAAACCCTGCTCCGGCGACGCTATCAGCTTCGCCGACGCTGACAATGCCGAGACGCTGGTGGCCCTCGGCGGCGACGGGTTCATGCTCCACACCCTTCACGAGATGCTCGACGGCGACCGCGCCTGCGTGCCGGTGTTCGGAATGAATCGCGGCACCGTCGGCTTCCTGATGAACGACTGGCGGATCGACCGGCTGCCGGACCGCATCGAGGGAGCCAAGGCGATCCGCGTCGCGCCGCTCGAAATGCGGGCGACGACCGTTGCGCGGCAAGACCTTCACCCATGCGGCGATCAACGAGGTGTCGCTGCTGAGGGAAACCCGCCAGACCGCAAAGATCGAGATTTCGGTGAACGGCCGCGTCGCCTTGCCCGAGCTCGCCTGCGACGGCGTGCTGGTGGCGACGCCGGCGGGATCGACCGCCTACAATCTCTCTGCGCGACGGGCCGATCCTGCCGCTGCAGGCGAAGATGCTCGCGCTGACGCCGATCAGCCCGTTTCGGCCCGCGCCGTTGGTCGGGAGCGATCCTGCCGGACGATACGGCCGTCTGCTTGACGCATCCTCGAGGCCGAGAACCGTCCCGTCTCGGCGGTCGCCGACCAGACCGAGGTTCGCGATGTCGCGAAGGTCGAAATCCGCCTCGACCGCGAGCGCTCGCTGACCTTGCTGTTCGATCCCGAGCACGCGCTCGACGAGCGCATCGCGATGGAGCAATTTGCGACGTGAGTGACTTGCGTTTAAGGTAGGCTCCGCTATCTAGCCGCGCGCCCGTCAAGGGCTGCTCCCCGGTAGCTCAGCGGTAGAGCATCCGACTGTTAATCGGACGGCCGCCTGTTCGAATCAGGCCCGGGGAGCCATTCTCTTTCGCCTCCAGGAACCGTATCGCGCCACGAACCATCGAATGGCGCGACATTCGAAGGAGGGTGCAGTTGGCTGAAAGTGGCGGCGCGGCAGGTCCTGACTTCTCGCATGGCATAAGGCTTAGCGAGATCCCGGCAGAGGGGACCATCTCAGGCCGTGTCGGCGACGATCCGGTCCTGTTGTCTCGCCTTGGAGGCGAGTTTTTCGCGATCGGCGGGTCGTGCACCCACTATGCCGGCCATCTTGGCGACGGGATCTCCGGTGAAACGACAGTTCGATGCCCGCTCCATCACGCCTGCTTCGACCTTCGAACCGGTGCCGTCCTTCGCGCGCCGGCCCTCGATCCGGTCGACCGATGGGAGGTTGCGGTCGAGGGTGGGCAAGCATTCGTTCGACGGAAGATCGAGCGAGACGAACGATTCACGACGACTGCCGGCACCGGCATTGGAAGCATCGTCATCATCGGCGGGGGAGCGTCCGGGCTGGCCTGTGCGAAGGAACTGCGCACTCGCGGGTTTGCCGGCAATGTGACGATCCTGAGCGCGGATGCGGACCCGCCTTGTGACCGGCCCAATCTCTCGAAGGACTATCTGGCTGGTAACGCGCCGGAGGAGTGGCTCTGGCTGCGCGGCGACGACTGGTACAGGCAGAATGAAATTGACCTTCGGCTTTCCACCGAAGTCACGAAGATCGATCCCGAAGCCCGCAACGTTCATTGCAAATCAGGCGAACAAATCTCCTTCGACCGGCTTCTGATCGCAACGGGTGCAGAGCCGAACCGCCTCGATGCGCCGGGCCTCGATCAGCCTCACGTGTTCACTCTCCGATCGGTGAAGGATGCGCGGACACTTGCCGAACGAGCTCATGCCGGCGCCCGCGCCGTGATCATCGGCGCGAGCTTCATCGGCCTCGAAGCTGCGGCGGCGCTTCGCCAACGAAAGGTCGAGGTGGACGTGGTCTCCGTCGAGGAGATCCCGCTCGAACATGTGTTCGGAACGGATGTAGGGACCCAACTCAAGGCGCTTCATGAAAGCAAAGGCGTCAGCTTCCATCTGAACTGCGTGGTCAAACAGTTCGACGGCCGTGAAGTGGAGCTCGGAGACGGCGAGCGGATTCCCGCCGACTTCGTACTCGTTGCCGTCGGCGTCCACCCGCGAACGGCGATTGCCGAAGCCGCCGGCGCCTCCGTCAAGAACGGAGTCCTCGTCGACGCCTATCTCGCGACCTCTCTGCCCGGGATTTACGCCGCGGGCGACATCGCGGCCTATCCGGAACCGATCTCAGGCCAGACCGCCCGAATCGAGCATTGGGTGGTCGCCGAGCGCCAGGGAGAGGTCGCAGCGGCGAACATGCTCGGCGAAGAGCAGCGCTTCGAGTCCGCGCCCTTCTTCTGGACCGAGCAATATGGAGTTCCGATCCGCTACGTGGGCCGGGCAAGCGGCTGGGATGCCGTTACTGTCGAAGGGGGCGTTCAGAGCGGTTCGCTCGTCGCGCGCTATTTCACGGACGGATGCCATTGCGCGACGGCGACGATCGGGCGCGATCAGGAGAATCTCGGCGACGAGCTGAAACTGGAGTCTACGGTCGCCGTCAGCGAAGTCTGACCATTTGACTTTGTTACGGCCGAAGCAGATTCTCCGCTCATGGCCGTCGCTCTCCTTGCACTATTGATGCTGTCTGCCGAGCGCGGCTCGACGCTGCCTGCGCCGAAACCGAAGCTCATTTGCCGCGAGGGAGAGAGCCAACTCGGTACGCATGTGCACGCGCCGCGGCGCTGCCTCACCGAGCAGCAGTGGCAGGAAGAGGATGCCCGGCGCGACCGCGTTCCGCTGACGCTGCGGGTCACTGCCGGACAGGGCGACGCGGCCCAACCCACGCGACAGCCGCAATAAACTAGCCGTCGATCGAGGCCATCAGGCTCGCGTTGCCGCCTGCCGCGGTCGTGTCGATGCACGTCACACGCTCTGTCGCGAAACGCGCGACATAGTGCGGTCCGCCGGCCTTGGGCCCCGTTCCGCTAAGCCCCTCGCCGCCGAACGGCTGGCTTTCGACGACCGCGCCGATCTGGTTGCGGTTGACGTAGAAATTGCCGACGCGCGCATTCTCCTCGACATAATCGCGGACCGTATCGATGCGGCTCTGGAGACCAAGGGTCAGGCCGTAGCCAGTCGTGTTGATCGCCTCGACGACCTCGCCGAGCTTGTCGCCGGCGAAACGGATCACGTGGAGGATCGCGCCGAAGTTCTCGCGATCCAATTCGCTTACCGACTGGATCTCATAAAAGGCAGGAGCAACGAAGCATCCGTTCGCCGCCTCCTTCGGCGGCTTCAATCGGCAAATCTTCTTCGCATTCTTGTCGAGCCATTTGAGGTGATCCTCGAGCACCTTCTTCGCGGCTTCGTCGATAACCGGGCCGACATCGGTCGCGAGGTCGGCCGGATCGCCCACCTTCAGCGCTTCCATCGCGCCGGCTATCATCTTGATCATGCCAACGGCGACATCCTCCTGCACGAACAGGACCCGCAAGGCCGAGCAGCGCTGGCCCGCGCTCTGGAACGCCGAGGAAATGACGTCGCGAGTCACCTGCTCGGGGAGCGCGGAACTATCGACGATCATCGCATTCTGACCGCCGGTTTCGGCAACGAACGGGATGATAGGCCCGTCGCGCTCGGCTAGCGTACGGTTGATCATGCGCGCCGTTTCGGTCGAGCCGGTGAAGACGACGCCCGAAAGCAGCGGATGCTCGGTCAGCGTTCCGCCGACGACACGCCCTGACCCAGGTGCGAGCTGAACGATATCCCTCGGAATGCCCGCCCGATGCATAAGCTCGACCGCCAGAGCCGCGATCAGCGGCGTTTGCCCGGCCGGCTTCGCGATGACAGCATTGCCCGCCGCCAACGGCGCTGAAACAAGGCCGGTGAAGATCGCGAGCGGGAAATTCCACGGCGAAATGGCCGCGATCACTCCGCGGCCATGAAGTCGAAGCTCGTTCTGCTCCCCGGTCGGTCCCGGAAGCGGAAGCGCCTTCGTGAACTGGCGACGAGCTTCGGAGGCGTAGAAGCGCAGGAAATCGACCGCCTCGCGCACCTCGAGCACACCGTCGATCAAGGTCTTCCCGGCTTCGCGGCTGCAGAGAGAAAAGAATTCTTCCGCATGCTGCTCATAGAGGTCCGCGGTCCGTTCGAGCAATTTCGCTCGGGCTTCGCCACCGAGAGCGTCCCAGGCAACCTGCGCGGCATGCCCGGCGCGAACCATCCCATCGACGTCGCCTGCGGTCGCCTCGAAGGTCGTCCCGACGGTGACCCGATGATCGTGCGGCGACACGATCGGCCGGGGCTCGCCTTTTCCAAGGCCGGGCTTCGCGGTCCAGGTGCGGCTTTCGAGCGCTTTAAGCCGCTCGAGCAATGGCTCACGCACCAGCGGGTCGCTGAGATCGACCCCGGCGCTATTGCGGCGCTGCGCGCCGAATAGATCGCGCGGCAGGATAATCTTGGGATTTCGCTTCGGCTCGAGCGCGGCAAGCTCCGTGACAGGATCGCGGACGAGCTCGTCGATCGAAACCTGCTCATCGGCAATCCGGTTGACGAAGCTCGAATTGGCGCCGTTCTCGAGGAGGCGCCGGACTAGATAGGCGAGCAACTCCTTATGACTGCCGACCGGCGCGTAGATCCGAACCGGCGTCGGATTGTCGCCGATGTGGCGCTCCAACCCCGCAAGCTCCTCGTACAGCTCCTCGCCCATGCCGTGGAGCCGCTGGAACTCGAACGCCCTGTCGCCCGCAAGCGCCTTTACCTGGCCGATCGTGTTGGCGTTGTGGGTAGCAAAGGCCGGATAAAGGACGTCGGTCGCCGCGAGCATCTTCTTGGCGCAGGCGAGGTATGAGACATCGGTAGCGACCTTGCGGGTCCAGACTGGATAGTCCGAAAGGCCGCCGACCTGCGCGAGCTTGATTTCGGTGTCCCAATAGGCGCCCTTAACCAGGCGGCACATCAGCTTGCGCCCGTGAGCGCGCGCAGCCTCGATGACCCATTCGACAAGGGGCGTAGCGCGCTTCTGATAGGCCTGGATGGCAATCCCGAAGCCGCCCCATCCATTTACGAACAGGGCATCGTCGGCGAGCAGGGCCTCGAACACATCCATCTGCAGCTCGAGCCGGTCCGCTTCCTCGGCGTCGATCGTGAAATGGACATCCGCTTTTGAGGCCTTCAGCGCCAACTCGCGAACCACCGGGATGACGCCGGCCAGCGCCTCTTCGCGATGGGTGTATTCGAAGCGCGGATGAAGCGCCGTCAGCTTGACCGAAATGCCAGGAGACTTGCGAAAGCCACCCTTCGCGTCCTTGGCGATGCGATTAAGAGCTCCGCGATAGGCTTCGGCATAGCGCTCCGCGTCTTCGTAGGTCTTGGCGGCCTCGCCCAGCATATCGAAGCTGTGGCTTAGTCCGCGGCGTTGTTCAGGGGCGGCGCGCCTTAGCGCCTCATCGATCGTGCGGCCGAAAACAAAGTTGCGGCCGAGGATCTTCATCGCCTCGCGCACCGCCGCGCGCACGACCGGTTCACCGAGCCGCCCTACGGCGCGACCCAAAGCCGCCTTCCAATTATCGGAGCGGTCCTGTGCGCCTTCGAGCACTTTGCCGGTCAGGAGGAGCGAGAAAGTCGCGGCGTTCACGAAGGCGGAGTCCGAATGGCCGAGTTTCTCGGACCAGTTCGGCCCCGCGAGCTTGTCCGCAATCAACTCATCGGCGGTATGCGCGTCCGGAATGCGGAGAAGCGCTTCGGCGAGGCACATCATGGCAATGCCCTCGTCCGAACCAAGATCGTACGCGTGGAGGAAGGCGTCGACGCCGGAAGGCTTTTGCGCACGAACGCCTTTGACGAGCGCGCGCGCGGTCACCATAGCCTCGCTTAGCTGTTCAGGACCGAGCCGCGCCTGCTCGATCCGCTCCTTCGCGACCTGCTCTTCGTCAGGTCGGTAGGCACGTCTCAGCTCTGTGCGGTCTATCGGCGGCACGGCCGCGGGCGCTACGCGAGCTGCCCGTGACAATGCTTGTACTTCTTGCCCGACCCGCACGGACACGGCGCATTACGGCTGACGGGTGCCTCTGCGACCGCCCCATCGGGTCCGCTGGGAAGCGGCTGTTGCGGAATGCTCGCGAACGGGACGCTCGAAAGCACCGCGCCCGTCGATGCGTCGATGTCGGCCGTATCGTCGTCGCCGGAGAAAGGATCGATATGCTGGGTGATGAAATCCGGCAGCACCGGCGGCGGCGCCGGCTCGAGCTGAACTTGCGCCCGCATCAGGATCCGCGTCACCTCTTCGCGGATCGACACGAGCAGTCGCTCGAACAGGAGGAACGCCTCCTGCTTATATTCGTCGATCGGCTTCTTCTGCGCGTAGCTGCGAAGATGGATGACCTGCCGCAGGGCGTCGAGCGTTGCGAGGTGATCCTTCCAATGATGGTCGAGCGTTTGAATGAGGATTTGCTTTTCGACCTCGTTCCAGCGCTCCACCTCAATGCCTTCCAACTTCGTCGCCATCGACTGGTCGGCGACCTGCTGAAGGCGCTCAGTCATCATGAGAGGATCGACCGAGTCTTCCTGTAGCCACTCGTCGACCGGCGCCTGGATGCCAAAGATCGCGTCGATGCTCTCCTTGAGGTTCTCGATGTTCCACTGTTCGGGATAAGTGCCTGGAGGACAGTTGACCGCGACGATTGCTAAGGCGGTCTCGGCGCGCATGTCGGTGATGACGTCGCTGACGCTTTCCGCGTCCATGATGTCGGCGCGCTGCTCGTAAATGACCTTGCGCTGGTCGTTCATCACGTCGTCGAATTCGACGACTTGCTTGCGGATGTCGTAGTTGCGCGCCTCGACCTTTTTCTGAGCGGTCTCGATCGCCTTCGAGATCCAGGGGCTGACGATCGCCTCGCCGTCCTCGAGGTTCTTGTTCATCAGGCGCGAGAACATGGTCTGCGGACCGAAGATGCGCAGCAGATCGTCGTCGAGGCTGAGGTAGAATTTCGAAAGGCCCGGGTCGCCCTGGCGGCCTGAGCGTCCCCGCAGCTGGTTGTCGATCCGGCGGCTCTCATGCCGTTCCGTCCCGAGCACATAGAGCCCGCCCGCCTCCAACACGCGCTGCTTTTCAGCGACGATCTCGGCGCGGATCTTTTCGGCCCGCGCTTCATATTCAGGCGTACCCTCTACGAGGTCCGGAAATTCATCCAGCATACGGAAATCGAGGTTGCCGCCGAGCTGGATGTCGGTGCCGCGGCCGGCCATGTTCGTCGCGATCGTCACCGCCCCGATCCGACCCGCCTGGGCAACGATGTGCGCCTCCTGCTCGTGGAAGCGGGCATTGAGGACTGAGTGCTTGACGCCTTCCTTCCGGAGATATTCGGAAAGCATCTCGGACTTTTCGATCGAGATCGTGCCGACGAGCGCTGGCTGGCCGAGCTCCTGCTTCTGCTTCAGCTCCTCAGTGATGGCCGCGAACTTCTCGGTCATCGTCTTGTAGAAGACGTCGTCCTCGTCGATCCGCAGGACGGCCACGTTGGTCGGGATCGCGACCACGTTCATCTTGTAGATGTCGAAGAATTCCGGCGCTTCGGTCATTGCCGTGCCGGTCATTCCCGAAAGCTTCGGATACATGCGGAAGTAGTTCTGGAAGGTGATCGAGGCGAGCGTCTGGTTCTCAGGTTCAGGGATGACGCCTTCCTTGGCCTCGACGGCCTGGTGAAGCCCGTCCGACCAGCGCCGGCCTTCCATCATTCGGCCGGTGAACTCGTCGATGATGACGACTTTGTCGTCCTTCACGATGTAATCGATGTCCTTCTTGAACATGACGTTGGCTTTAAGCGCCTGGTTCAAGTGGTGGACGACCTGCGTGTTCGCGATATCGTAGAGATTGCGGCCTTCAATCAGGCCGGCATCCTCGAGCATCCGCTCGGCCTTCTCGGTGCCGTCTTCAGTGAGAACGACGCTCCGCTGCTTCTCATCGAGGTCGTAGTCGGACTTGACGAAGGTTTTCACGATGCGGTCGACGTTGATGTAGAGGTCCGACTTGTCGTCGGTGGGACCCGAGATAATCAGCGGCGTCCGCGCCTCGTCGATCAGGATCGAGTCCACCTCGTCGACGATCGCGAAATTGAATGGCCGCTGGACCATCTGTTCGCGCGAGTACTTCATGTTGTCGCGAAGGTAATCGAAGCCGAATTCGTTATTGGTTCCGTAGGTGATGTCGGAACCGTAAGCCGCGCGGCGCTCCTCGTCCGAAAGGTTCGGCACGATCACGCCGACGCTCATCCCGAGGAAGCGATATATCTGGCCCATCCAGTCCGCGTCGCGGCGAGCGAGATAGTCGTTGACCGTGACGACGTGGACGCCTTTCCCCTCGAGCGCATTCAGGTAGACCGCGAGCGTCGCGACCAGCGTTTTCCCTTCGCCGGTCTTCATTTCGGCGATCTCGCCGCGATGGAGCGCGATTCCGCCGATCAGCTGCACGTCATAGTGACGCTGGCCGAGCGTCCGGATGGCCGCCTCGCGGACCGTCGCGAAGGCCTCCGGAAGCAGATTCTCAAGCTTCTCGCCTTCGGCAAGGCGCTGACGAAATTTCTCCGTCTGCCCCCGAAGCTCCTCGTCGGTAAGCGCCTGGATATTCGGCTCGAAAGCGTTGACTGCGTCGACATACTTGCCGAGACCACGGACATAGCGGTCGTTTGCTGATCCGAAGATGCTCTTTGCCACTGCGGCGAACATGGAATTCCCTTAAAAACCCGGGCGCCAAGGAAGGGGCGAAAACCGCTCGCCGACGCTTTGGGAAATTGTCGCGGGCGATGTAAGGAGCGCCCTAGCCGTAGTCAATTAAAGGGACCGTGAACAAATGGCAGGGCTGGCCGGCGGCTGCATGTGCGGAGCGGTCCGCTACGAGCTCCTGAGCGAGCCCTTCGACTGCGGATATTGCCACTGCCGTACCTGCCAGCTGAACAGCGGTGCACCGGCAATGGTCTTCGCGAGCGTTCCCGACGGCGGCCTCGTCTGGACCGCCGGAGCGGACAAAGTGAAACGCGTGCGCTCATCGAGTTTCGGCCACCGGGAATTCTGCGGTGAATGCGGAACACCCTTCCTGATGAAAGTCGATCACCAGCCCGAGACGGTGGATTTCAGCGTCGCAACGCTCGACGATCCCGATGCGATCGCCCCTGGGTTCCACATCTTCTGGGGAAGCCGGATCGGCTGGTTCGACCCGAAGGACGACCTCCCCCGGCTTGAGAAGCTCAGGCCGGATACGCGGGGGCTCGAAGGTACCGAGCCCCCAGCGTAATTATTAGCCGACGGCGGTCTGGGACGCGCCGCCGAGATTGCTCTCGAGCCACTGCTGGATCTGGCTGCGCGGCGCAGCGCCGACCTTCTGCGCAATCGGCTGGCCGCCCTTGAACAGCAGCATGGTCGGGATTCCGCGCACGCCGTAGCGGCCCGGCGTGTCGGGATTTTCATCGATGTTGAGCTTGGCGATCGTCACCTTGTCGCCGAGATCGTTGGCGATCTCCTCGAGCGCGGGGGCGATCATCCGGCAGGGTCCGCACCATTCGGCCCAGAAATCGACGAGGACGGGGCCGTCGGCGCCGAGAACGTCGGTGGAAAAGCTCTGGTCGGTGACCGTCTTGGTGGTCATGGCGGGCAAATCTCCTGCAAAGGTTGCAGGGAATATGGGCGTTCGCTGCGCCGCTCTCAAGCCATGACCTCGATCAGTTTTGGACCCGCGGTGTAGAGCAATGCGGCGCGGACCTCGCGTCCCGGAAAGATGACCCGCAGAGCGTCGGCATAGGCTTTCATCTGTGCGTGGTGGGTGTTTGGAATATCCGCGTCGGTCGCAGGCACGCGTCCTGTCTTGAAATCGATAACCGAAATGCGGTCCTCTTCGACCAGCAGCCGGTCAACCGTCCCCGCGATCACGCGTCCGTCGGGCAATGTGGCGGCCAGCGGCGCCTCGCCGAGCGAATCGTCTCCGAACAGCCTCGATAAGCTCTCGTCCGAAAGAATGCGGCAAACCTGATCGACTATTTCGCTTCGCATTGAAGCTTCCGAAACTCCGGCCGAACGCTCCAGCCAGCGATTGGCGAGATCCTCTCGGCTTCCGGGTGCGACGGCGGGCAGTCGCTCCAGCAGCTGGTGGATCCAGGTACCTCGGAGCGCCGCCGCACGCATCGCCTCGCTCGGCGGCGGCGCGCGCTCATCGTCAACGGCGATCGCCGAGGGAGCGAGCGGTCGCGGCGGGCGCGCTTCGGGCGGTGCGGCGGTGCGCGCCCATTGCGGGACCTCGATCCTCACGAGACCGGCCCTGCCAGCTGCCGGCTTGTGGTTTGGCGAGGTAGCCGACCCGTAGATCAGCCCCGCGCCCCATTTCGCCTTTTCAGTCGGCGCCGCGTTTAGACTCTGCATCGCCCGCTCGACCGCGACATGCCAACAATTGACCGGTCGAGCCTCGGACCCATCCTTCTTCGGCTTGGGCGCAACCCCGGTGACGATGAGACGGTCGGCGGCACGTGTCAGGGCAACGTAAAGCAGCCGCCAATGCTCCTCGAGGTCCTTTTTCTCCTCCGCCGCGATTATTCTCTTCGAACGGGCTTGAGCGCTCCTCCTTCTTCGGACGCAAGAGCGGCGCGCAATTGTCCGGCGAGATCTCGAAATCGAGGGTGATTGGCGTCCGCCCAAGGCGCGCCGGATCCGCGGTCGCGTCGGCGAGGATGACGACCGGCGCCTCGAGGCCCTTGGCGCCGTGCACCGTCATTACCCGCACCTCGTTGCCGGGCTGGCCGGGGTCGCGCTGGACGTCGACGGTCCCGCGCGAGAACCAGGAGAGGAATCGATCGAGCGAAGCGATCTCGTTCCGTTCAAACTCCAGCGCACTGTTCATCAGCTCGTCGATGGGATCGCGCGCTGCCATTCCGAGCCGCGAATAGAGCTTGCGACGGCCCTCCATCGGTCCTGAGAGGACGGTTTCGAGGAAAACCGAAGGCGTCGTGAAATCCGCGATCCGGAGCAACTCGGCCAGGGCGTCATGGGCTGACTTGAAGCCGCCGTTCTCCGCCGAATTCTGCCGAAGCTCGACGCCAAAGGCTGCCCTTTCGGTCCCAGGCGAGCGCACGGAGCTGATCCTGGTCCCACCCGATCAGCGGCGACACGAGCAGGCAGGCAAGGCTGAGATCGTCGTTGGGCTGAACGGCGAACTTTACCGCAGCGATCAGGTCCTGGACCGCGAGCGGCTCGTGAAGGTGAAGCCGGTCCACCCCCGCTACCGGCACGCCCGCGGAAAACAGCCGCGCCACGATCAGTGAAGCCAGCTCGCCGCGGCTGCGAACAAGCACGAGGATGTCGCCTGCGGTCAGCGCTCGACCTGTCGAGGCCAGATAAGGTGCCTCGCGGACGAGCTCGCGGATCCGCTCGGCCAGCACTTCGGCATATTGCCGCGCGCGCAGCATAATCCAGCTTTCCTCGCCTTCGTCACCCTCCTCGTCGAACTCAGGCGCGAACGGCTGCCACAGCTCGACCTCGCCAGGACGGTCGCGGTGATGTGCGATATGCGCCGGCGGCGGCTCGGTAAGCGCTAGAGCTCCGTGACCCAGCTCCGCAATGACGGCGTTCACGACGTCGAGCACCGGCTGCGTCGAGCGGAAGCTCGCCGCTATCGAGAGGTCACGAAACTCGCGCGTGCGGCGCTTGAACAGGTCGAGCGTGTCCTCGGCGTCGGTCAGCTCTTCGGCACGTCGTTTGAAATGCTCGCGGGCTTCGCTGAACCGTGTCGGATCCGTGCCCTGGAAGCCGTAGATCGCCTGCTTGAAGTCGCCGACCATGAAGAGCGTCCGCCGCCGCTCGTCGGCCTCGCTCGAACCGCTGAAATATTCCTCGACCAGCTTTTCGATGATCTCCCATTGGGCGGCGTTGGTGTCCTGGGCTTCGTCCACGAGGACGTGGTCGACCTCGCGGTCGAGCTTGTAGCGAACCCAGTCGCCGATGCCGGGTTGCCCGAGCAGCCGCCTCGTCCAATCGATCAGGTCGTCGAAGTCGGCGACACCGCCGCGCGCTTGGCCCGGGTGTAGGCCTCGGCGAACGTCTGACCGGCGCGGAGACCGGCCGCAATGTGCGCGGCAAGCCGCGCCCCGTTCTGGAGACGCAGGAGGTCGCCGATCAAATTGGCGAGGCGACCCGCATGCGCTTCATAGTGCGGCTCTGCCTTCGACTGGCCCGCCGAGACGCGAGGCGTGCCCTTTTCGGTTAGAACGACTTTCCGCAGCTCGCCAAGCCTCGCAGCGCGTTCGATTGGAGTGAGCGCGAGCCATTCGTCAATGACTTCCGCATGGCCGAGCCCGGTCCGAACGCCCCACTTACGATTCGCGTCTGCGATCGCCTGGAGCAAATCGCAGTCAAACCGATCGTCACCGCAATAGTGCGCGATGTAATCCTCGATGGATTCCTCGGGCAGATTCATGAGCGCGAGGATTTCCTCTCGATCGTGTTCGGCGGACCGAGGGCGTCCAGCGCATCATGCCGGCGCGCGCAGGCTTGGAGATATTCGACCGCGCCTGTCTCTCCCAGCCTCCTGCTGAGGACCTGGACGTCTGCGATGAGTTCTCGCGTTCCCGCTCGCCTCAGCGTTGGCCATCAGATCGGCGAGCGTACGACGGACAAGCTCCTGCTCGGCCCTGCCCTCGATCGGCTGGAAACCAGGCGTGATCCCAGCCTCCGCCGGGAATGCCGCCAGCAGCGATTGCGCCAAAGCATGGATGGTCTGGATTTTAAGGCCGCCCGGGCAGTCGAGCACCCGAGCGAACAGCTGGCGCGCTCGCTCAAGAGTTCGACGGTCATTGGATTCGCCCAGCGCAAGCAGGTCGGCGGCAACCTCGCTGTTCTTAAACCTAACCCAGGCAGCGAGCCGCGCGCCGATGCGGTTGGCCATCTCTGCCGCAGCAGCCTTGGTGAACGTCAGGCAGAGAATGGACTCCGGACGCGCACCATTGAGCAACAGCCGAAGCACGCGAGCCGTCAGCACTTGAGTCTTTGCCGCTGCCGGCCGAGGCCGAAACTGCCGCATGGGTCTGCGGATCGACCGCAAGCGCCTGCGCGCCCTCCAAGTGCGGCAGCGGCTTGAGGCGCGCGCTCATGCTGCTTCCAAAGAGGCACGGAAGGCCATAGACAAAGGACTATGACCGACGAGATTGACAGGGCGTCCGAAGAACGCCGAACCAAGCTTGTAAAGGCCGGAGTCGCGGTAGGCATCGGATCGGCCGCGATCGTTGCCGCGCTCCTCTATGCATCCAAGGTGAAGAAGAAACCGCGCACCTGACCAGCTCATTTGCGGCCGTACCATTCTTCCAGCCGCATCAGCTGATCGTAATCGCCGTAGGGCGCGTACGCCGGGTTTAGCTTGGCCGTAAACGGCTCGGAACCGGTCAGCCATTTTCCAACCGCGTCCGCGAAACTGCTGTGGGCGCGGTCGAGGAACTCGCCTTGGTCCATGTCCTTGTCGGCACGGACGCATTTCCCAAAGCTTCCCCGGTCGCGGATCAGCGACCAATATTCGAACACCTCCGGTTCGCCCGTCACCCCCTCGAAGCCGCCTTCTCGGCCGATCAGGCCGAGAAGACCGAGCTGGAGAGCAAAGCCGGCCTCAATCGCTTTCTTCGAAGGCGGCTTGCCGGTCTTGTAGTCGACGATAGCCAGACCACCATCCAGCAATCGATCGATCCGATCGGCGCGGCCATGGACCAGGATTCCGGCAAGCGTAGCCTCGCCCTGAATTTCTGCGAGCAACGGCTTCCTTCCCTCAGCCTGATTCATCCGCTCGAGCTCCGCGATCCAGTCGATCGCCTCCAGCAGCCGCGGGGCCCAAAGTGCACGCAACATCGGGTGAATTTCGTCGCCCGCGAGCAGCCGCTCGGCCCGCGGGCGCAGTCTGTCAGGATTACATTGATCGTGAGCCAGCCACTCCTCGAACACCTTGTGAACCGCCTCGCCTTTCCAGCGAGCGGTATGGTCAGCGTCGACCGGATCGAACTCACGCAAACGCAGGATCGAGCTAGCGTAGAAAGCGAAGGGGTCGGCCTTCAATCGATCTACTGACGTTACCGAGATCTTGTCCGGCCGTTGCTCAGCGGACGGGACAGGAGCGGGTCGGTCTGCCGGTGTGGAGGCTCCCGGATCGTCCAGCGCTCGGGCGATCCGTTCGAGCATATTGTCTCGCGGCAGACGGCCGCTGATCGCGTCGAGGCGCAGCAGGAAGCGCGAGGCGACGGTCGGCGAGCGGCTGTCCCGCTTCGCGCGCGTGATCAGCACCTCCGGAGCTCCAAGCGCACTCGCGAAATCGTGCGCGGCCAGCCCGATCCGATATTCCAGCGTCGGCATCCCGAGCGTCGAGCGCACCTTTGGCGGCAGCCATGGGTCGGGTGTCGGAAGCGCCGGCCACACCCCTTCGTTCATCCCGGCAAGCACCAGCAAATCCGCGCGTTGAAGCCGCGCCTCGAGCAATCCCCAGACGAAGATACGAGGGTGACCGCCAAAGGGCGGCCGAACGGCCCGGCCGTCGAACAACTTCCGAAACAGCGGCACAGCATCCTCGGCCGTCACAAAAAGTCTTGCTCCGGATGACGAAGCCTCCAGCTCGGCGAGCAATTCCGCGGCCATCCGCCCATCTGGCCCGCGCCAGGCAGCATCGGCGAGCTTCGTTGCCGCTTCGCTTACCTTCTGCGCCAGCAGCGAAAGGGCGATGGGCTCATTCAAAAGTCCATCGATCGCCGCAACTCGGTCACGCAAAACGCTCCACGCCCGCATCGCGACCGTTTCGCTGAACTTTGCATCGAGGCCCGCAAGGCCGGCCGGCGGCCGCGGGCCTCGGAGCGTCCGATCGATATTCCGAACATGCTCGAGCCAACCGGCGCGCTCATCGCCCTCTCCGCCAACTAGCGGATGTTTCAGAAGTGCGAGCAGAGCGACCGGTGCCAGCTCCTCAGCGGCAGCCGACACGATGCCCAGAAGCAAGGTTCCGGCAGCCGTCTCCGAAAGGGCCCGCCCCGCACTGTCGTCGGCCTGAATGTTCCACCGGCGCAGAAGCGCCGCCACGCGTCCGGCCAATTGCCGGTCCGGTGTGACCAGTGCAGCAGTCTTGCCGGGAGTTTCCAGCGCTTCCCGCAAGGCAAGTGCAATCGCCTGCGCCTCCGCGGCGGAATCGGGAAGTTCCGCAACCCGGATACCGCTTAGCCTCCGCTCGGCGGGGCGAAGCGTTTCCCATTTGTGCGAAAAGGCGGGTGCCGCCATCGCGTTCGCGACCGCACGTGACCGCGCCGGCGGAGACGCAGCGCGCCCCGCCCAGCGCCAGCGCTGGACCTCGTCCCGGTGGACGTCGATACGGTCAAGGAGCAGTTTCAGATGGAATTGCGGATGAACTGGTTCGCCGCGCCCCTTCTCGTCGGGTCCAAGCGCATCCCATTCTTCCTTCGGCAGAATTTCTTCAAGCCACAGCCCGGGAAGCACGACCATCCCGTTCGGCATGCGCGCGACCCGGGCGACGAGCGCCGCGATTGCCGGAGCCGCCGTCGTAATGCCGGCCGCAACCGTAAATCCGTCCGGGGGATCGTGCTTCCAGCGATCGGCCAAGGCGTGAAGCAGCCGGTTGCGGCGCTCAGCGAGGTCGATCACTCCATCGTCGGCAAGAATTGCGGGCCAGTTTTCGTAGATCAGCTTCAGCTTCTCGAGCGATTTTTCCCAATGCTTTGCCAGATCGGTCGTCTCGCTCACCGCATTGCGTAGCTCGGTCGGCGCAAGCTCCTCGATCAGCAACGCATCGAGCGCCCGCGCAAGATCCTGCGCCAGTCGAAAGTCTTCCGCCGCCCCTTCCGCGCGCACGATCGATGCGAGCCTCAGCAGCCGTTCCATTGGGTCGATCGCCGGCGGTAAGGCATTCAATTCGATCGGTTCGAGCGCTCCGCCAACCCGCTCATCGATTTCGGGGTCACCGACCGGGATAAGGCGCGGCAGCAGCAAGCCGCCTCCGCTCGCGCGCACGAACGCCTCCATGACCGCGCGCACCGCACGATTGTTCGGAAGGAGGATACGGCTTCGAGCGAGTGACAACGCTCCTTTGCCGAACCGTGCGATCAGCCCTGCTGCAAGCGCGTCCGCGAAGGAGCGATGGGATGGAATCGAATAGACTGCGACCCGCTTCGGGTCAGACATTCTCTAACGCCGTTTCCGTCAGTTGAATGGACTGCGGCGTGCCCACGTCGAACCACAGACCCTGATGAACCGCGCCGAAGCAGCGCCCCTCCTCGATCGCCCGGTCCCACAAAAGGTTGGTTGAGAAGGGCCCGTCCGGCGCGTCGCGGAGCAGCCTTTTCGACACGATCTGGATGCCGGTAAATACGAATGGCGCGACATGGCTGCGCTCTCGGCGGCGCAGGCGGCCACTGCGTTCCATATGGAAGTCGCCAATGCCGCTGTGATTCAGCGCGCGTGCCAGCGGCACGAGGAGCAGCAGGGCGTCCATTTTCGAATCGTCCCACTGCGACGCTAGGAGCTTCAGCGTGTCGGCCGGCCCATCGATCCAGAGATTATCGCTGTTGAGTGCGAGGAACGGATCGCAGTCGATCAGCGGCGCCGCCTTCACGAGCCCCCCGCCGGTTTCCATCAGGATGTCGCGCTCGTCGGAAATCACAATCTCGAGCCCATGATTTCGGCTCATCAGGTGGGCCTCAAGCGCCTCGGCAAGATAATGGACGTTGACAACGACCTTCCTGACGCCCGCGACCCAAAGCTTCTCGAGCACATGGTCGAGGAGCGCCTTCCCGCCCACCTCGATCAGGGGCTTCGGCCGGGTCGCTGTAAGCGGCCGCATCCGCTTGCCAAGGCCCGCCGCCATGATCATCGCCGTCGCCGGCACCTCCGCCGGCACTTCGGCGCGAAGGCGCAGCGCGCGCTTGGCGGTGCTCATGCGGCCTGCTTCCAGGGCTCGCGCCGATGCTCGGGCGCAATATTGGAGTCGAACCAGGCGCGAACCGGCGCCAGGTCGGGTCGCTCGAGGTCACGCTCGAGCAAACCCCACATGCGGGGCTGAAACTGGCGATAGTGCGGCTTGTTGTCGCGCTTCCACAATCGCGTGAAAACGCCGAGGATCCGCGTGTTTCGCTGCGCGGCCAGAACCCAATAAGCGCGCTCGAACGCTTCGCCATGACCGGTCGAGGCTCGATAGCGGTCGATCATCGCGCGCTCGATCGCCGGAGGGACGTCGCGGCGAGCGTCTTCGAGAACCGACGCAAGATCATAAGCCGGATGCCCGCACAGCGCGTCCTGGAAGTCGAGCAGTCCCAGGTGCGCAACCCCGTCGCGCCCCTCGACCAGCATAATGTTCTCGGCGTGATAATCGCGAAGCACCGTCACTGGCCCGAGACCATCCTTTGCAATCGGCTCCAGGACCTCGCGCCAAGCGCGCTGGTAGGCCTCAACATCGACGCCAGCGCCGACCGCCGGACAATACCAGTCTGTGAACAGCTTCAGCTCCTCCAGCCACTGATCCACGCCGTGGGGCGGTAGCCCCGGCATTGGCGCATATCGGTGCAGGTGGACCAGCACGTCAGTCGCCAGCTCGTACAGCTCGCGCTCTCGTCCCGGATCGGAGTCGAGCATCTCACGCAGCCGCTCATTCCCGAAATCGCCGAGCAAGAGCAGGCCCTTGTCCAGGTCGCGGGCGAGTATCTCGGGGGCGCTGAGGCCGCTGCCGACGAGCCATTCGGCAACGGCAACAAACGGTCTTGGGTCTTCGTGCGGCGGCGGCGCGTCCATCAGCACTGCCGAGCGATCGCCGTTCACCACCCGGAAATACCGGCGGAATGACGCGTCGCCGGCGAGCGGCAGGATCTCGGCTCCAGCCCACCCGCAAGAGGCAAGGAATTCAGGAGCATGCACGGGCGGGTTCATCTTAGCGGCCATCGTCCTTCCCATGACGGGGGCGCCTTTGCTGTCAAGAATTCTCTTCCCATTCTCGGCAAAGTCCAGCGACAGGGTGAGGGCCTCCGGCCACATGTCGATCCGAGCGCGGTCCGGCCATTCGACCAGAAGCACCGCGTCCGCCGCGGAATCCAGTCCCAACTCCTCGATCTCGGAAGGAACTTCGATCCGGTAAAGGTCCACGTGCCAGACCGCCGGCGCAAGCTCCTCGTATGGCTGGACGATCGCGAAGCTCGGGCTCGGCACGTCCCCCTCATGGCCAAGCGCGGCGATGAACCCCCGCGCTAGCGCCGTCTTGCCCACGCCCAGCGGGCCCGAAAGCGTGATGACGTCCCCGGCACGCGCCGCGGCAGCAAGGCGCGCGCCAAGCGCTGAAGTGGCTTGCTCATCCTCGAGAATCATCGCGACCCGCGCGGGATCGTCAGGGTTACCGTAGTGCCCTTCCCCTCTTTGGATTCGAGCTCGACCACGCCGCCGTGCGCTTCGATGAACTGACGTGTCAGCGGTAGCCCAAGCCCGAGCGCGGCCTCGCCACGGAAGCCGGTCTCTCCGACGCGATGAAAGCGGTCGAACACGCGCGGCATGTCCGCGCTGGCGATCCCCGGGCCATTGTCGGTGACCCGGATCGTCGCCTGCGTATCGTCGCCCTCGGCCTTCAGCGCGATCCGGCCTTTGCGATCGGTGTAGGACATCGCGTTCTGGAGCACGTGTTCGAGTGATTCGCGCAGGCGGCGTGCATCGCCAAAGACATGGCCGGCAGACGGCAGGATGTCCGCCTCCAGCTTCTGCCCTTTCTCGGCGGCGCGCGACTTCGCCGTGTCGACGGCGGAGCGGCACAGACCACCGATATCGACGCGTTCCTTCTCAAGCGCAACTCCGCGCGCGTCGCCGGTGGTGAGATCGAGAACGTCGTTGATCAGCTTCGACAAGCGATCGACGGATTCGAGGATCGCACCGACATAATCCTTGCCCTTGACGCTGAGATCGCCCGCATAGCCGCCGCCCAACAGCTCCGCGAAGCCGCCGATCGAAGTCAGCGGAGTCCTCAGCTCGTAGCTCATGTTGGCAACGAAATCTGTCTTCACGCGATCGGCTTCCTCGAGCGCCGTCGCGCGCTCGCGAAGCGCGGCTTCGATGCGCGTCGAGTCGGTGACGTCGACCATCGTGAACAAGGCGTTCCCATCCGGAAGAGGGACCGCGGCAAACTGGAAGTGCCGTCCGTCCGTCAGCGAGATTCGTCCGCTCGCCGACTGCCGCTCATTGGTGGTCTGGCGAACCATCTCGCGGATCTGCGCGGCTGCAGTGGGATTGACGAGCTTGCGCGCCATCGCCGGAACCAGCTCGTCGACCCTCGGATGGGTCGAGAGCCATTGCTCGTCCAATTCCCAATCGTCGAGGAAGCGACGGTTCCACAGGTAGAGCCTTCCGTCGCTCGCAAAGACGCTGATGGCCTCGAAAAGGTTGTCGAACGTGGCGGCGCGCACCCGAAGCAAGGTGTCGCGCGCGGACGCCAGTCGCAGCTGCTCGGTGCGATCCTCCAGGAACAGCCTGAGACCGCCGTCGGGCAAGGGCTGCGCAACCACGCGGAGGTGATCGCCGCCTGGTAGCATCCATTCCTCTTCGATCACCTCTTCGGCGCTCGTGAACCATCCGCGCCGCTCCTCCTTCCACGCCGGGAAGTCCCGCGCTTCGGGCAGCCGCTGGTTATCGCGCATGCGCTCGATCATGCGGTCGAACTCGGGCTTCTCCGAGAGCCAGTCGGGATCGATGTGGGTCATGGCGGCGAACGGCCGGTTGAAGAAGCTCAGCGTCCGATCCGCCTCAAACTGCGCCGTCCCGGCCGTCATCCGATCGGCCAGTTCCCGCTGTGAATCACGATGACGCACCAATTCGGCGCGCGCATCCTCGAGGTCCTGCACGTCGACGGCGAAGCCGGCCACGGCGCCGGTGGAGAGCGGAACGTTTACGATCCGCAGCATGCGCCGCTCGCCATGGATGATCGCCGGCTGCATCCGCGAGACGATGCGGTTGCTCCCTTGAGCCTCGCGCGCCGTCGCTACGGCGCTATTCTCACCCTGAGCATCGATCAGCTCGGCGGACCGTTCGATCACATCCTGTGCGTCTCGGCCTTCGACCGCCTGGACGAATGCATTGTTGACGAGGCCGAGCTTGAGGTCCGGGCCGCGGTACCACATCGGAAACGGGGCGGCCTCGATCAGATGAGTGAGCGAGTTGAGCGCTCCCTCGGTCTGACGCAAGCGGAGCGCAAGCTTTGCCCGCTCTTCCTCACCCGTGCTCGTGTCGAAGAACCACAGGAGAAGCGTGCCCACCGGCTCGGGCGCAGGCGCCGGAGCGCCGCGAACCTCGAACACGCGCGATGAGCCGGCGACGCGAACTCGGGCAGCGACGCGCGAAGCCGATGCCCGCGCCTTCTCGACCTCACTTGTCAGCGTTGCGAGATCCTCCTCGAGGATGCCGCTATCGTTGCCGTGCAAGTCCGCCAGGCTCCTCGGCGGCGACTTGAGGCCGAGCTCACGGAGCAAGCTCTGGTCGACATCGACGCGTCCATCGTCGCGCACGAGCACGGGCCGCGCCGGCGAGATTTCGAGAAGCGTCGCATTCGCGCGCGCAGCGCCCAGCACCTGCTCGGCAATCCGGAACCGCCGAGCGGCAGCGAGCGAAAGCGCAACGGCGATCCCGACCCATAAGAGGGCGAGTGCCGTAATGATCACGCCTGCCTCGCCTAAAGCGCTCATGTCCCGCGCCGCATTGCCCCCTCACCCAAAATCATAGGGCCAACCCATGTCCAAAACAAAGGGCGGGGAGCCGAAGCTTCCCGCCCTTCCTTTCTCTACAGCCGGTGCGCCAAAGCGAAACCGGCAAGCGCAGGCTTATTTGAAGTCGATAACCGCGCCGGCGTACATATAGCGGCCGGTATTGTCGTAAATGCCGGACCCGGCACCCGCGCCGGTCAGACCGAGCGGCGGCAGCTTGTTGAAGATGTTATCGACGCCGACGTAGAAGTTCAGCTTGTTGATCGTGTAGCCGAACCGGACGTCGTGATACCAGAACGCGCCGGTGTTGATCCGGTCGGCGACATCCGAGTTGAACGGCGGACAGGCGCCCGACGGCGTGCACGCCGGCGAGAACGAGTGGGTGTCCTCATAGGCGAAGATGGTCTGCGATCCGATGTACCGCGCCGTGTAGCGTATATCGAACTTGCCCATCGTGTAGCCGATAATCGCGGTACCCGAGAACACTGGGTCACCAAGTTCGCTGAGGATACGATTCCCGAGTTCCGGATGCTGAGGATCGGTATAGTCCGTACGCTCCAGTGTGTAGGTCGCAAATCCACGCAGATTCAGCAAATTGCCGTTCGCGAACCGCTTCCGATAGCTGAGGTCGAAGTCGATGCCGCGTGAGATTTCCTTCGCGAAGTTCACGCCCGCCGAAAGCAGCGCTGGAGATGCGAAGAGGCCGAACTGGTTCCGCGGATTGATCAATGCACAGAAATTGTTCGGAAGTGGCGATCCGAAGCACGAGTTCAGAATCGTCTGAGCTCCGAGTACCGAAATCAGGTTCGTGACGTTGATTCTGAAATAATCGGCGCTGAAGCTGAACCCCGGCAGGAAGTGCGGAGTGAAGACGCCGCCGAGCGTCAAGCTCTTCCCGGTTTCCGGTGTGAGGTTCGGATTGCCGGCCGACAGGTACTGGATGGTCTGCTTGCGTGCGACGCAGTTGATGAACGGACTTCCCACCGGATGCGCCGCATCGGCGCACGGAGAACCCGCCTGGATGGTCGTGGGCACGCCCAATGCCGCGCAATTGGCCGCGAAGTTCGGATTGGTGTTGATCGCGGTTACGTCGCATGGATCGGTGACAAAGCCGAAGTTGACCGACGCCGGCGAATACAAATCGTTGAGCGTCGGCACGCGCACCGACTTCGAGTAGTTCCCACGCAGGCGCAGATCCGAAACCGGCGAGTAAATCGCATTCGCGTTCCAAGTGAAGGTGTTGCCCGCCGAGGTGTTATAGTGCGAATGCCTTGCGGCGCCTGAGACCGTCAGTTCGTGAGCGAACGGTAGGTCCTTCAGAATCGGCACGTTAACTTCGCCGAAGAACTCCGACACCTTGAAGGCCGGCGGATGGAACGGAGCGAATGCGTTGAAGAAGGTGCCGCCCGCTGCGCTCACCGCGTCGGCATGCGACTCTGCCGTCTCCTTGCGATACTCGCCGCCGAGCGAGAAGCCGATCGGACCACCCTGAAGCGAGAACAGCTGCGAGCTATCGCCGCTCATATATCCCAGAAGATCGAGCTCGGAGGCCTTTTGGAACAGGTGCGACGTGGTGGTCGAGTAAGCGACCGCCGCTGGACTCGGCTGACCCTCGCCGAACAGATCGATCGGCACGCATCCCGGGGCGTCGTTGGTGGGATCTGCGTCGGCATTCACAGCGCAGACGATGTTGCCGGCGGCATTGCGGACGGCGTCGATGGCGAGCGCAAAGCCGGCCGGATTGCCGTTCGCATCCCTGAGCAACAGGTCGTTGTGCTCCGCATTGTCCTGTGACGTGTGCCCATAGTTGAACGACACTTCGTAATGCCAGTCTTCGTTGAAGTCGCCGGTCACGCCGGCAACGATCCGGTAGGTCTTGCGCAGGTCGATTTCCTTGCGCGGGCCAAAGTCCACGTTGTACCGGTCGAGCGGAAGGACGATCTGAGAATTGGTGGGATCGTTAGGATCGCCGCAAATTCCGAACAGGTTCTGCAGAACGTCGCGATTCTGCTGGGTAAGGAACGCATTGGCGCAAGTGATATCCGGAACCGCAACCGGGAAGAAGAAGTCCGACACGCCGCCCTGCATGAAGGTCGCCTGGCCTTCCTGGAGCACCTTCTGGTGAACGTAGAGGCCTTCGACGAATGGCTTGAAAGCGTCGGAGACATCGAAGTGCGCTAGGAGGCTGCCTGAATAGCGTTCACGGCCGACCGCGAGGTCGCCGGTCTCATCGATGGTGGCGCCCACCAGCGGATTGTTGCTTTGGCAGGTGCCGCCCAGATCGATGTACGAGACATCGCACGGCGGGGTGATGACGAGATTGCCCTTCGGATCGAAGGCGAGGCCGGTGCCGTCGCCCGACAGAAGCGTGATCTGGCCGCCGGTCGTGATGAACGGATTGCGGAGTCCGCAAACGAACACGTTGTCGGGAACACCGTTCGTGCTGTCACCGCTGGGGGTTGTGGGATCGTTAAAACCGCCGTTGTCGGCGAGATTTGGCTCGAAACCGCACGGGGCAGCGAACCGGTTAGGCCGGTCTTCGAACTTCAGCTCGCCCGCGTGGGTATATTCGAGGTTCAGCGCGACGTTGCCGCGCCCGTCGGCGAAGTTCTTGCCCATCGTCGTCGAGACGAAGTCGACCGGACGGTCGCCATACTTCGAAATGCCGCCCTGGCCGCGGATGCGGAAGCCGTCGAAATCCTTCTTGAGGATGAAGTTGACGACGCCGGCGACAGCGTCGGAACCGTAGATGGCGGACTCACCGCCGGTCACGACATCGATGCGGTCGATGAGGTCCTGCGGGATGTTGTCAACGTCGACGACAAAGTCGCCGACCGCCGCTGTGATCATGCGGCGGCCGTTGACCAGCACGAGAGTGCGGTTCGTGCCGAGGCCGCGAAGATCGAGGAAGTTCTGGCCGGCGGTGCCGATGAAGCGGCCCGAGTTCTGCTGGCTGAAGGTCGAACGCAGTGCCGGAAGGTCGTTCAGGGCATCGCCCACGCTGACCTGGCCCTGGTTGGTCAGCTCCTGCTGGCTGATCGACGTGATCGGAACCGGCGATTCGAGGTTCGGGCGCTGGATGCGCGAACCGGTAACGACGATGGCGTTCGAATTGCTTGCATTGGCGGGCTGGCCAGTTGCGGTCGTCACTTGCCCGGTCGTGCAGTTCGCATTCGGGGCCGTGCCGGCAGGGCAAGGGGGCAGATTTGCCGTATCGGGCAGAGGGGTAGGCGCCGCTTGCGGCTGCGCCGCCGCAAATGCCGGAGTGGCCGCAAGTGCCGCGATGGACACGGTGGATAGGATAAACGGTGAAAATCGCCGCATGGCTTACAGTCCCCTCGATGCAGGAAAAATCCGCCGAAGACGGTGGTTGAACACCGCTCAAAAGGGAACCAGCTATTTAGAACTTAAGGTGAAATCCCGACCCTGTGTTACATTAATGCAACATTCAGGTTGGAGTCGCCGCGACGACAAAATGTCGTCTGTCGAACTCCATCCGCACTTCATCGAAGCTTAGTAGCGATAATGATCAGGCTTGAACGGCCCGTCCTGCGCCACGCCGATATAAGCCGCCTGCTTGTCGCTCAGCGTCGTCAGCTTCACGCCAAGCTTGTCGAGGTGCAGCCGAGCGACCTTTTCGTCGAGATGTTTCGGAAGCACATAGACCTCGTTCTTGTACTTCTCCGCGCCGGTCCAGAGCTCGATCTGGGCTAGCACTTGGTTGGTGAAGCTCGAGCTCATCACGAAGCTCGGATGTCCAGTGGCGTTGCCGAGGTTGACGAGCCGCCCCTTCGACAGGACGATGATCTTCTTGCCATCGGGGAACTCGACCTCGTCGACCTGCGGCTTGATCTCGGTCCACTTCATGTTGGCAAGCGCGCCGATCTGGATCTCGCTGTCGAAGTGGCCGATGTTGCACACGATAGCCATGTTCTTCATCGCCCGCATGTGGTCGAGCGTGATGACGTCCATGTTGCCGGTGGCGGTGACGAAGATGTCGGCGCGCTTGGTCGCCTCTTCCATCGTCACGACCTCATAGCCCTCCATCGCCGCCTGGAGCGCGCAGATCGGGTCGATCTCGGTCACGAGCACACGCGCGCCGCCGTTTCGTAGCGATGCCGCAGAGCCCTTGCCGACATCGCCATAGCCGGCGACGCAGGCGACCTTTCCCGCAAGCATGACGTCGGTCGCGCGGCGGATCGCGTCGACGAGCAACTCCTTGCAGCCGTAAAGATTGTCGAACTTCGACTTGGTGACGCTGTCGTTGACGTTGATCGCCGGGAACGGGAGCTTGCCCTGCTTGGCAAGATCGTAGAGCCGGTGGACGCCGGTCGTAGTCTCTTCCGACACACCCTTGATCGTCTCAACAGTCTTGGTGAGGTAACCGGGGCGTTCGGCCAGAAAGCGCTTCAGCGTTGCAACGAAAATTGCCTCTTCCTCGTTGGACGGCGCGAACAGCGCCTCGCCCTTTTCGACACGGTAGCCCCACAGCGCGAACATCGTAGCGTCGCCGCCGTCGTCGAGGATCATGTTGCAGGTGGTGTCGCGGCCCCAGTCGAAGATGCGGACCACGTAGTTCCAATAGTCTTCCAAGGTCTCGCCCTTCACGGCGAACACCGGAATGTTGCGCGCGGCGATGGCGGCTGCAGCATGGTCCTGCGTCGAGAAGATGTTGCAGCTCGCCCAGCGCACCTCGGCGCCGAGCTTCGCCAGCGTTTCGATGAGAACGGCGGTCTGGATCGTCATGTGAAGCGATCCGGTGATTCGAGCGCCTTTGAGCGGCTTCGAAGCGCCGAACTCTTCGCGAAGTGCCATCAGGCCCGGCATCTCGGTCTCGGCGATCTCGATTTCCTTGCGACCGAAGTCGGCCAGGCCGAGGTCCTTCACGACATAGTCGTTGAAACGGGTTTCAGCCTGGGTCGCCACGTCGAGAGTCTCCAAATTGAGGAACACGGCGCTACGAAGCGCCGCTTGGGTCGCCGGCGCCCCTAGCGCAGACTGTCATATAAAGAAAGCTTTATATGTTAATTCAGGCCGCGCCGGTCTCGCTCGCAAGGAGGCGTGGGTCGATACCCTCGGCCTTGAACGCAGCAGCCCAGCGCTCATCGGTCGGCGTATCGAACAGCAACGGCGAGCTGACGCTCGCGGCAAACCAGCCGTGCCGAGTTCATCTCCTCCTCGAGCTGGCCGCCGTCCCAGCCTGCATAGCCGAGCGCCGCGATCCACTGCGTCGGGCCCCTTCCTTCTGCGATGGCGCGAAGGACATCGACGGTCCCAGTCATCGCGAACAGAGCTCCGGTCTCGTCATTGACCTGAACGCTGTCCTGACCGCCCCAGTCGGTGGAGTGCAGGATGAAGCCGCGACCGGGCTCGACAGGTCCGCCATGATGCACGGGGCAGTCGGGCGCCTCTCCAGAATCGATGTCGAGCTGGTGAAGAAGGGCGCGAAAGGTGATCCCGGCGCGCTTGTGGCCGATTCCGATGCCGATGGCGCCATTTTCGTCATGCATGCACATGGCGATGACCGCGCGCTCGAATCGCGGATCGGACATGCCCGGCATCGCCAGAAGAAGCTTGCCCGAGAGGAAGTTCGGCCGATCAACCATCGATAGGACAATGGGACGCAGCCGCGAGGCGAGCAATACTTGAGGGTGTCATACGGCGGGCCTATCTGCCGCTTCGCCTGACGCGAAGGAGATAATTGATGACCATCCAAGTGGGCGACCAGCTGCCCGAAGTTCCGATCACGATCGCCACGGCCGATGGGCCGAAGCCGACGACGACGACCGATTTCTTCAATGGCAAGAAGGTGGCGCTGTTCGCTGTCCCCGGCGCTTTCACGCCGACTTGCTCGGCGCGGCACCTGCCCTCCTACGTCGACAAGGCCGACGAATTGAAGGCTAAGGGCATCGACGAGATCGCCTGCATCTCGGTCAACGATCCGTTCGTCATGGCGGCCTGGGGGAAGGCCGACGGATCTGAGGACATTACCATGCTCGCCGACGGCAACGGCGATTTCGCCGAAGCGATCGGCCTCACGATGGACGGCAGCAAGTTCGGTTTGGGCAAGCGCTCGCAGCGTTATTCGATGATCGTCGATGACGGCGTCGTCGAACAGCTCAATGTCGAGGCTCCCGGCGAATATCGCGCGTCCAGCGCCGAGTTCATGCTCGACCAGTTGGCGACAGCGTAACGACTTTACCGGCTGACCGCTGGCCCGCCTCTCCTCATCGCGCCTCATCCCGAGCGGGCGAACGGCGCGCGCCTTCAATCGTTTAATCGGATTGAGAGCGAAACATTCAAATGAGGAGGAGTTGATGCCGAGGAGTAACAGTCGCGGCGGTCGGAACAACAATCCGAGTGGCCGAAACCAGTATAGCGACTGGGGCGTGATGGACATAGTCCGCGACCGTCCCGTCGCAGCCGCAGCCGCTGCCGCAGGGGCCGCCGCTGCGGGCCTGTTCCTGTGGTCGAAGCGCAGCCAGATCAGCAGTCAGCTGAACAATCTCAGCGAGCAGATCGGCGACTGGACCGAAAATATGAGATCCAGCGATACGTCTGGAATGATGGACGATACCGCCGGCATGACTACGACCGCGCAGACGACCAAGCGCTCCGGCGCTGGGCCGCGGTCGGCTTCTGCCACCCGCTCGGCGAGCATGTCGCGCGGTGGGACGAGCACGAACCGCCGCATGAGCGAGACGGGCGGTGGCATGGAAACGCCGAACAGCTAAACACCCGCGAATGCACGGAATGGAGGGGCGCCGCGAGGCGCCCCTTTTCATGCCGCAAGAAAGGCCGCTATCGCCTCACCGAGCTGCGGCTTCGTTACCGAGCTCATGTGCGTCCCGGGAACCTCCTCGAAGATCGCTTGAGGAAGCACGTTGGCAAGTTCCTCAGCCGAGCCGTTGTCGTCATCCTGATCGCCGCAGACCACGAGCGTCGGCATCGTGAATGCCTCGAGCCAGCTCATGAATGTGTCTTCGAAACTGTCGAGTAGCTGCGCTGCTGCGACCCGATCCACCTTCTGGCTCTTCATGAACTGGATCGACAGCCAGTGAGGATCGCCCCGCTGGACCGTGTCGAACATGGCGATCGCCTCGAGGAAGAAGGTCTTGCGTCGCTTCCAGTGGCGAAGGCCCTCGACGCCCGCGCCGCCGAGGACTGCGCGCCGTGGACGCATACCTTCGCCAACGGCTTCCACAGTCGTCCGAGCCCCGAGCGAAAATCCGCCGAGATCGAAGTGGGTCAATTCGAGTAACGCCACCAATTCGCGTAGGTCACGCGCCAGGATTCCGCGGGGATAATATTCCTCACCATGTGGCCGCCCGCTCAGACCATGCGCCCGAAGGTCAGGCATGATCACTCGAAATCCGTCGTGGGCGATGCGATCGGCGTGACCGAATTTGATCCAGTTCATGTTCGCATCGGAGAATAGGCCGTGCAGCAGGACGACCGCCCTCCCCTCGCCTAGCTCGTGATATGCGAGCTTCACGCCGTCCGATGAAGTCCAGAGGTGAACGTTTGGATCGCTCATCCCGGAAACTTGCCTGTCGCTTCCACCCACTTGTCGACGAGCGGCTTATATTCTTCGGTCCTTTTCTCCGGCAGGCCCTCTGTATTCAACCAGGCGCGGTGCATGCTCTCGGCGCCGAAATGATGCTTCGGGACGAAGCGCGAGGGATCGTCGAAGCTGGCGACGGTCAGGTCCATATTTCCGCTGCCCCCCGTGAACTGGAAGCCGAGCGAACTGCCGCAATTGCGGCAAAAGGGCCGCCTGGCGATGGGCGAGCTGGCGTACCACTCGGGCTCGCCTTCCCAATCCACATCGGCCTGCTTCAGGTTCTTGAACGCGATCGAGATCGAGCCGGTTGAGCGCTGGCACATTCGGCAATGGCAGAGGTAAGCGTCGTGATCATGGACCACGGCGCTGAAGCGAACGCGGCCACAGGCGCAGCCCCCGGTCATTCGATCTGCCATTCGATCCTCCTTGGTCGCGCGCCCAATGCGCGTGTAATGAAGCGCATGTCCAGCGCTCCAACTGCAGACGATATCGCCCTCGATGCGACCTGGCTGGTCCAGGCGCTGGACCCGTCGCAAGGCGCTGCTCGGCTGGTGGCCATGGACGACGAGAGCTACCGCGCGGCGAGCTTCCTCGACGATCGATTGCTCCAAACGCCCGTCGATTCACAGATCGTCTCGTGGACCGACATCGAGGCGGCAGTGACTGACAACATGCGTTCCGACGCTCGCTGGATCTTCCACATCGGCCATGTCGGATCGACGCTCGTCTCGCGCCTTCTCGGGGAGCTCGACGGCGTGCTCGCGATCCGCGAGCCGCGATTGCTTCGCGATCTTGCGCTGACGCCTGCCGAGATCCGGCATCGCTACATCGAACCCATCCCGAAGCTGATGTCACGAACCTTCGCGAATTCGGAGGTCGCGTGCGTGAAGGCGACGAGCTTCGCGAGTGAAATCGCACCGGACCTGGTGCCGCCCAACGAGCGCGCGCTGTTCATGTATGCGACTCCGCGGAACTACATCGCGAGCATCCTTGCGGGCGAAAGCAGCGCCGAGGAGATGCGCCTGCTCGCCGGCAAGCGTGCCCAGCGACTGAATGGGCGCGGCATCTACATCCCGGCCCAGAATGATGCCGGCCAAGCGGCGGTTGCCTGGGCTACCGAAATGACCGCCCTTGAGGCTGCCGCTGACGCCATGTCGGATCGAAAAATCAAATGGGTCGATTTCGACGCGATGCTCGAAGACTTCGAACTCGCGATCGTCCATGTCGGAAGCTTTTTTCGGTTCACCTTCGATGCCGGGAAGATGCAGGAGATCGTCAGCGGTCCTCTGATGACCCGCTACTCCAAGGCAGTCGAGTACGAATACAGCCCGAACCTCCGTCGTGAGCTGATCGGAGAGGCGGCAGAGCGTTTTGCCGGCGACATCATCGGCGCACTTGCCATGCTGCGCTCCGCAGCCGAGAAATCGCCGCTGCTGGCGCAGGCACTCCGGCGCAGCGAGGAGGGTTGATGTATCGGGTCCTGCAAATCCTGAATGATGCGGAACTCGCCGAATGCCGAGGGATTGCCGCCTCGGCTCCGTTCGTCGACGGCCGAATCACCAATCCGCACAACACCGCCAAGCAGAACGAGCAGCTTCACGACGCCAGCGCCTACCAGAAGAGCTCGGAGCTGCTTCGCAATGCGCTGTTGCGCTCCTCTGAATTCCTCGAATTCGCTTTCCCGGTGTCGCTCGCGCCGCCGATGATGACCCGGTACAAGCCCGGCATGAAATATGGCGCGCATGCCGACGCCGCTTTCATCCAGCTGCCCGGTGCGACCATCCGAAGCGATCTCAGCTGCACCATCTTCCTCAACGAACCAAGGGATTATGACGGAGGCGAGCTTCACGTTCGACTGGGCGACGCGGATCTCAAGTTCAAGCTCGAGCCCGGTCAGGCGATCGTCTATCCGTCGGACTCATTGCATCAGGTGATCCCGGTGAGCCGAGGCGAGCGCCTCGTAGCGATCACCTTCATCCAGAGCCGCATCCAGGACCCGTTCCGCCGCAACCTGCTCTACGAGCTGAACGAGGTCGCGGCGCTGGAGGGGCTGACGATGAAGGCCGAAAATTACGGCCGCTTGCAGCTCATCCAGCAAAATCTGCTCCGCCACTGGAGCGATATGCCCTGACCGTCGAGCTTAGGGAGCTCCAGCCGTGGTAGGCGGCATTGACACATGCTCGTGCACGATCTTCCAGCTGCCCTCGCGCTGGCGCTGGAAAACATCGGTGAAGCGCGCGCTGACAGTCGGGGTCGCCGAACCCGCCTTCACTGTGAACACTTCAGTCCCCGAACTGACGAACGCGTCCGGCCCGACGATCTGAATTCGGCGATCGGGCACGTGATAATTGGCAGGCTTCATGCTCACGAATGACTGAGCCCAGCCGGTCTGGACTTTTCGATCTGTACTCGCCGCGGCATGGGACGCATCGAACATCACAGCGCCGTTCGCATATTGGTTCATGATCGCGTTGACGTCCCCGGTCGTGAAGCTGGCCTCAGCCTTCTCGGCAATTGCGGTGGCCTCCGCCATCGTCACCGGGGAATGTGCGCCGTCCTGCGCCCGGCAGCCGGCCAGAGCGGCGGCGGGGATTAGCGAGCAAGCGAGGAGCCGCATTGTCATGCCGCCTTCTGCAGATGCTTGCGGCCGAGCAGCTCGGCGATCTGCACTGCGTTCAGCGCAGCGCCCTTGCGGAGGTTGTCACTCACCACCCACAGGCTAAGCCCGCTTTCCACCGTCGGATCCTCGCGGATTCGGCTGACGTAGGTCGCAAAGTCGCCGACGCATTCCACCGGCGTCACATAACCGCCGTCCTCGTGCTTATCGACGACCAGAACTCCCGGAGCCTCACGAAGAATGCTCCGCGCCTCATCTGCTGAAATCTCGTTCTCGAACTCAATGTTTACCGCCTCGGAATGGCCGACGAAGACCGGCACACGAACGCAGGTCGCCGTCAGCTTGATCTTGGGATCGAGGATCTTCTTGGTCTCGACGACCATCTTCCACTCTTCCTTGGTCGAGCCGTCGTCGAGGAAGACGTCGATCTGCGGAATAACGTTGAAGGCAATCTGCTTGGGATAGATTGCTGGCTCGTTGAAGTCGCCGACGAAGATGTTGCGCGATTGGTTGAACAGCTCGTCCATCGCAGCCTTGCCGGTGCCCGACACCGACTGATAGGTCGCGACCACCACCCGTTTGATCTTCGCCGCGTCGTGGAGAGGCTTCAGCGCAACGACGAGCTGCGCGGTCGAGCAGTTCGGATTGGCGATGATATTCTTCTTGCGATAGCCGGCGATCGCTTCCGAATTCACCTCCGGCACGATCAGCGGCACGTCCGGGTCCATCCGGAACAGCGAGCTGTTGTCGATCACGGTGCAGCCCGCAGCTGCAGCTTTAGGCGCATAGATTTTCGATACCGCGGACCCGGCGGCAAACAGCGCCATGTCCCAGCCGGTGAAGTCGAAATGCTCGAGGTTCTTGACGGTGAGCATCTCGCCGCTCTCGCCGAATTCGATCTGGTCGCCCGTCGAGCGCGAGGATGCGAGGGCGGCAACCTCGTCGAGCGGGAATTGCCGCTCGGCAAGGATGTTCAGAAGCTCGCGCCCGACATTGCCCGTCGCCCCGACGACCGCGACCCGGTAACCCATGATGACTCTCCAGCTAGCGCCCTCCGCCTATCGCAAGCGGCTGCGGATGGCGATATGGCTCCGCAATCTGCGCGGGCAAGGGGGAATGATGCGGCGCGATACGTTTCTCGCGATCGGAGTTTTGATCCTCATACTGGCGGCCTTGGCCGCCAAGTCGCTGCTGCAATCGGTGCCCGCGGTTCGGAACGCGTCCGGCGAGTTCAACGCCGACCGCGCCAAGGCTCGATTAGCCTATCTTCTCGGTGATGAGCGTCCTCATCCTGCGGATTCCGAAGGCGATGACCTGGTGCGCGCCCGGCTGGTGACGGTGCTTCAGCAAATGGGTCTCGAGCCAATCGTGCGCGATCAGTTCGGCTGCAACGACTTTCAAAAAGCGCGGCTCGTGGCCTGTGCGCGGGTTCGCAACGTCGTTGCAGTCATGGGTCCGCCGGCCGGTAAGGCGCTTCTGCTCAGCGCGCACTACGACAGCGTTCCGGCGGGACCTGGCGCATCGGATGACGGCATCGGGGTGGCGACGCTGCTGGAGGTCGGCTCGATCCTGAAGGACCGCCCAGTGAAACGCCCGGTCATCCTGCTCTTTAACGAAGGCGAAGAGTTGGGCCTCATCGGCGCCCGCGCCTTCCTTGCCGATCCGCTCAGCCGCGACGTCGACAGCCTGCTGAACTTCGAGGCGCGCGGCGTGAACGGCCCAGTGACGATGTTCGAGACCAGCCAGCCGAATGGCGCGGCAATTGCGACCTACGCGGCATCCGTGCGGCGCCCGTTTGCGAGCAGCCTCTCGACTGATGTGGCGCGGATCATCCCGAACGACACCGACGTCACGACCTACAAGGAGCGCGGCTGGCTGACGCTTAACTCGGCGATCGTCGGGAACGAGACCCGCTATCATAGTCCCGGCGACAATCTGGCCGGTCTCGATCCGCGCAGCTTGCAGGACATGGGTAACGAAGCCCTGGCCTTGGCATCGAACCTTTCAGCCGGAATTCCCCAGGCGTCGGGAACTCGCATCTTCTTCGATCTTTCGCAGCGAATCTTCGTCCAGATGCCGCTTTGGGCAGGCGTCATTTGCTTGCTTGTCCTCCTGGCAAGCTTCGGTGGAGTGAGCTGGAATCGCGGCGCGCCGATTCGCGGGACCGCGGTCGTGCTTGGCGCGATCGTTTCGGCGAGCGTGCTTGCGTGGCTTGTCGTGACGATCGCCGGCTTCCTTCGCCCCGGCGTCTACTGGCGAGCGCATCCGGAATTCACCTTCGTCGCGGTTTACGCGACGGTGTTGCTGGGCGAGCTCGCGATCTTGCGGACGCTAGGCGCAAAGCTTGAGGTGCGGCAGCTGCGCCCTGCGTCCTGGCTCGTCTTCCTCATCCTTGGCGGAGCGCTTTCCCTCGCGGCGCCCGGCGGCATCATCTACTTTCTGATTCCTCCCGCCGCAGTGCTGATCGGGATCGCACTGGCGCGCCGGTATCGGCTTGCTGAATTGGTCGGAGGCCTCGTCGGCATCTTCCTTCTCTACGTCACCTGGGGAGAGCTGCTGGGCAGCCTCGAGGAGCTGTTCAGTCCGGGGCCGTTGTGGATCGTCGCGCCGGTCGCTGCAATCATGACGGTGCCAGTCCTCGCCGAGGCGCAGCCAATCTTCGCCGGCGCGCGGCGGGCGGCGCTGCTCGGCTCGGCCTGCATCGCCCTCATTGCCTGGGCCTTCGTGGCAGTCACTCCGGCTTATTCGCAGGATCACCAGCAGCGCTTCACGATCGAGCATCTGACGCAATTTCCCTCCGATAAGAGCAGCTGGTCCATCCTCAACGACGGCGCAAAGCTGCCCCCTCCTACTCCGGCTTCGGGCCCTGGCATCGCGGCAAGCTCGATTTCTCCGAACGCCAGAGATGGCTGGCAAAGGCGTCCCCTATACTCGGGATCGCCCCGCCTTCGATTCAGGTGCTGGAAATGCTCAACCATGGAAGCGAGCGGAATATCAGGCTTCGCCTCCGCTCAAACGGCGCCGAACGGATCCTATTCGTCGCGCCGGCCGAAGCACACATCAAGACTGCAGGCGTTGCCGGTTTCATCCGTTCGATCGCGAGCGCCGATTCCTCCGGACGTTTCACCATCGCATGCACCGGACGCAGTTGTGACGGGCAGGAACTAAGCATCGACCTCGACAGCGCCGGGCCCGTCCGATTTCACACTCGTCGGCGCTCGTGATGGATTGCCTTCCATCGCCGCTCCGCTGGTCCGGGCCCGCCCGCAGTTCGCTAGGCCGCAATACACGCCCGACGAGACCGTGACCGTGGCTCACGTCAGGCTGTGACCGACTCGCACGCGCTGTGCTATGGGCGGGTCTGGCGCCCGGCGCTCCTTTAAGCGCCGGACGGCACCTGGTCCAAGGAGGTGTCATGGCGACCCAGACTATGTCCGCACCGCGTTCCACGCGTTCCAAGCCGATTCCCGTCCGTACGATCACAGATGAAGACCTGCGCTTCTCGCTCAGGCAAGGATGGGAGGATTTCCGTGACCTGCGCGGAGATATCTTTTTCGCGGGCCTGATCTACACTTTGATCGGCCTCGCCGCGGTCGTCATGACGACCAGGGCTCCGCTGATCCCCTTCTTCTATCCGGTCGTTGCGGGCGTCGCGCTACTCGGACCGATCGCGGCTGTCGGATTCTACGAGCTCGCGCGAAAGCGTGAGAAGGGCGAGGAGGTCCACTGGTTCAACTTCATCGACGTGCGCAAGCGTCCATCGCTCGACGACATGGGCATCGTCGCCGGCTTGCTACTGCTCATCTTCGTCGGATGGCTGCTTGCGGCGGGCATCCTCTATGCCGTCATCTTCGGCTTCGCGACCCCGACGTCGATTGGCGGATTCCTCTCGGAAGTCCTGATGACGCCGAAAGGATGGGCGCTGATCGTTGCTGGCGCAGTCATCGGCGCAATCTTCGGCTGGTTCGTCCTCGCACTCTCCGTCGTCTCACTGCCGATGCTGGTCGACTGCGACGTCAGCGCTGCCGATGCGGTATCAACCTCGTGGCGCGCCGCGCACGCGAACAAGCGGGAGATGATCCGGTGGGGGATCCTCGTAAGCATGCTGCTGGCGCTCGGATCGATCCCGTTCTTCGTGGGATTAGCCTTCGTCTTGCCTTGGCTCGGTTATTCGACCTGGCACCTCTACACGCGGCTGATCGACCGGGACGCTATCCCCGCGAAAGCGAAGTTTCGGGACTAGTTCGCCTTCCCGAGCACCTTCTCGTCGAGAAAGCGCTCGATCGTCTTCTGGACATTCGCCTGCCGCCCCTCGCCTGCGATATGGTGCGTCTGGCCGATGTAGAACATCATCTGGAACGGCCGATCGGCCTGCTGAAGCGCATCAGCAAGCATCGATGAATTCTGGAAGATGACATTGTCGTCCGACATCCCGTGAAGGAGCAGCAGCGGCTCCTGGATTTTCACCGCATCGGCGAGTGCGTTCGAGGCGGCATAGGGCTTGGGATCGACCGCGGGATTGCCGAGATACCGCTCGGTGTAGGTCGTGTCGTAAAGCTCCCATTTCGTCACCGGTGCGCCGGCAACGCCCGCCGCGTACAGACCCTTCGGTGCTTTCTCGAGCATCTTCAGGGTCATGTAGCCGCCATATGACCATCCTGAGATCGCGATCTTGTTCGGATCGACGAAAGGCTGTTTCTGAAGCCAGCGCGCCGCAGCGGCCTGATCCTCGACCTCGACTGAGCCCATCGCGTGGTAGATCTGGTCCTCGAACGCCTTGCCGCGATTGTAGGAGCCGCGGTTGTCGATCTGGAAATAGATCCAGCCCTTGCTCACCCAATATTGCCGCATCGGCGACGCCCAGGCGCGCGACACCTGCTGGCCGGTGCCCGGGCCGCCATAATGTTCGAAGAAGACCGGGTACTTCTTTCCTTTCTGCAGGGGCGGAGTGATCATTTCCCAATAGAGCGTGCTTCCGTCGCCCGCCTTGAGCGTCCCGAACTTGATCTCCCGGTGCGCCGCGACGAATGGAGCGTAGGGATGAGAGGCGTCGAGCTTGTTCTCCTCGACCCACGCGATGCGCTTCCCAGCATCGTCGGCGAGATAAACCTGCGGCGGCTGGTCCGGCGATGATCGCGTGACGATCAGGTGGGAGCCTGCCTTGTCCATCACGGCGTCGTTCCAATAGCCGGGGTCGCTGAGCCGCTGCGGCTCGCCAGGACGGAGGTAGTCTACGGAATAGACGTGCTGTTCCAATACGCCATCCTTGTTGCCGGTAAAGAACAAGCGGTGGCCGCGCTCATCGACACCCACCAGGCCGGACATGACCCAGTCACCACTCGTGATTGGAGTCAGTTGGCCCTCGGCCCAGCGATAGAGATGATGAAAGCCGGTGCGCTCCGATCCCCAGATGAAGCTGCCGTCGGCAAGCGATCGGAAATCGCTGTTGAGGTTTAGCCAGGTGTTCGAGTTCTCGGTCAGCACTGGACGGCTCGCGCCCGTCGCTGGATCGACAGCAAGCAGGTCGAGCCGCTTCTGGTCGCGGCTGAGGCGCTGGACGAACAAAGTCCGTCCGTCCTTCGACCAGTCGACCCGTGCCAGATAGATGTCCGGGTTCGCGCCGAGATCCACCTTCGCCCGGCCGCTTCCGTCGGGATTCATCAGCCAAAGCGAAACGGTAACGTTCGGTGTTCCCGCCGCCGGGTAGCGTTGATCGAACGTCTTGGTACCGTTGGCGCCGATGGCCGCGCGGGTGACGATCTGGACCTTCGATTCGTCATAACATTCGACCGCGATGCGGACATCGCCGGGAGACCACCACGTGCCGGTGCGGCGGTCCATCTCCTCCTGCGCGACGAACTCTGCCGTTCCGCAAGTCGCCGTGTCCTTCCCTTCGGTGGTCAGCGGACGCTCGGTGCCGCGGGCAAGGTCGATGGCGTAGAGATTCTGGTCGCGCACGAAACTGACGAAGCGGCCGGTCTCCGAGACATGCGCGTCAATCTCAGTCTGCGGTGTATTAGTAAGCCGGTGCACTGCCCCCGTCGCGATGTCGGCAAGATACAAGTCGCCATCGACGGGCGTCAGGATCGACTTTCCGTCCGGCGCCCATTCATATTCGACGATGCCCTTGGTCCCACCGACACGCGCACGCTCGCGCCGCATCTTCTCGGCTTCGGAGATTTCGCCGCCGCCGATCTTGGTGGAAATCGACCAGCATGCGTTTGGCGCCGGTCCTCGTGTCCATCGCCCAAAGATCGTAGCGCTCGCGGTCCTCAGACCGCGGCAACAGCAGGCTCGCATAGCGGCCGTCAGGCGACAACTTGAGAAGTCGCGGAGTCGCGCCGGAGATCGGCGAACTCGCGAAGATCCGATCGATGGCGAGCTTCTTCTGGGGAACGCCAGGCGGCGGAGCGAGGGCGAGGAAAAGCGGCGCTACAGCCGCGACAGCAAGGAAACGCATGTTTCCTTGTACCCCGGCCAAAGCCGCGGTCCAGTCCAGCGAAATGGGAGAAATCTGGACCCCGGCCGTTGCCGGAGCGCAGGCCTCCTAAGCTTCCGAGGTCGCTTCGGTCTCGGCGCCATGTCCGCCCGAAACGTCGCGGCGGATGTCGCGACGCTCGGCGATACGGGCGGCCTTACCGGTACGGCCACGGAGGTAGTAGAGCTTGGCGCGGCGAACGTCGCCGCGGCGCACGACCTCGATCTTCTCGATGATCGGCGAATAGAGCGGGAAAACGCGCTCGACGCCCTCGCCGAAGCTGATCTTGCGGACGGTGAAGCTGGAACCCACGCCCTTGTTCGAACGGGCGATGCAAACGCCTTCGAACGCCTGGACGCGGGTGCGGTCGCCTTCGATGACCTTTACGCCGACGCGCAGCGTGTCACCGGGGCGGAATTCGGGGACCTTTTTGTCCGCGGTGAGCGCTTCGATGGCCTCGCGCTCAAGAGTTTCGATCAGGTTCATTTCAATTCAGCCTTCGTATCTCGTCGCCGCGCGCCAGAGGGCGGTGCCTGCGATGCGCCCCCGTGGCGCTCGATCAGGTCCGGCCGCCGTAGCCGTGTATCTTCGACCGCGCGTTCGTGTCGCCACGCCGCGATCTTCGCATGATCCCCCGACCGCAGCACTTCGGGGATCGTGCGCCCTTCCCATTGAACAGGCCGGGTATAGTGCGGATATTCGAGCAGCCCCGCCTCGAAGCTCTCTTCCTCTCCGCTGGAGGCCGCGCCCATTACCCCGGGAAGCAGCCTCACGCAAGCGTCGAGGATGACCATCGCACCCAACTCTCCCCCCGAGAGGACATAGTCGCCGACGGACGCCTCCTCGATCGGCCTCGCCTCGAAGATTCGCTCGTCGAATCCCTCGAACCTGCCGCACAGCAAAATCACCCCCTCTCCCGCTGCGAGATCTCGGACGCGCTCCTGCGTGAGCGGCTTGCCGCGCGGCGTGAGCGCGATCATCGGCCGGCCATCGGCAATGCTGTCGAGCGCTGCCGCGACTATGTCGGGCCTCAGCACCATCCCGCTGCCACCGCCGGCAGGCGTATCGTCCACGCTGCGATGCTTGTCCGTCGCGAAGTCGCGAATGTTCCTGGCCTCGAGCCACCAAATCCCTTCCTCGAGCGCCCTCCCCGCCAGGCTCGTGCCGAGCGGCCCCGGGAACATGTCCGGGTAAAGGGTCAGGACCGAAGCGCGGAAGGTCACAGCCGCCGGCCTCGCCCCGTGACCAATGCACCAACGACGCTGCCGAGCAAAGCGAGCAGCACGAACCCGCCGCCGATGGTCGCGACGGCGGCGATCGCCAGATCTTCCATGCTCTCCCTGCCGCCATTCTCGCTCATCGAGATAAACAGGATTCCGAGGAGCGTCGCCACCAGCGTGATCGCCGGAAGGATCGAAGCCGCAGTGAGTTGCCGCCGACGCGCGCTCCAGCCCGGCTTCACCGTCGCAAACAACGACGTAAGCCCTGCGCCCATCAGCACCGCGAGCCCAAAACCCATGAAGAGGAGTGTCCAGCTCATCGGCGCCGCGCTAGTCGGGAACCGCTGCTATCACAATCCATTGGGCGACCCATGAACGAACCAATTCTCGACTGCCTGATCATCGGCGGAGGTCCGGGCGGACTCACCGCGGCCATCTACCTCGCGCGCTTTCACCTCGACATCATGGTGGTCGATAGCGGGAAAAGCCGCACTGCCTGGATCCCTTGCACCCGCAACGTCTCCGGCTTCCCCGATGGGATCAAGGGAACCGAGCTGCTCCAACGAATGCGCGACCAGGCCTGCAAATATGGAGCGAAGATCGAGACCGAGTTCGTCACTAAGCTGGAGTTGAACGAACAGCGGCTTTTCACTGCCAACTGGGGATCAGGCTGCGCCACTGCGCGGACCGTCCTGATCGCGACCGGGGTCACCAATCGCCGCCCGCCGATGGACGAACAGTTGCACGACGACGCGCTCGCGCGCGGACTGGTCCGCTACTGTCCGATCTGCGATGGCTACGAGGTGACCGACAAGAAAGTCGGCGTGATCGGCAGCGACAGCCACGGGGTTGCCGAAGCTTTGTTCATCCGCAGCTTCACGGCGGACGTCACGCTGATCGCGCCCGACGAGAGCCTGCAGCTGAGCGGCGATGACCAGCGCAAGCTCAAGGAAGCGGGTATCGGCTGTGTCGATGGACCTGCGCAGGCGGTAGCCATCTCGAACGAGTGCATCGTCGTCGACACCGCCGAGGGTCACTACACCTTCGACAGCATCTATCCGGCGCTCGGATCCGACACACACACCCAGCTCGCCGAAATGGTCGGAGCAAAGCTGTCCGCGGACCAATCCATTATCGTCGACCGCCACCTGCGAACCAGCGTGCCGGGGCTCTACGCAGCCGGAGACGTGGTGATCGGCCTCGACCAGATCAGCCACGCAGTGGGCCAGGGAGGCGTAGCCGCAACCGCGATTCGCAACGACCTCTGCGCACAGCAACTGCTTCTCCGCGAGTCACCGCATCAAATGCAGGAAGCCGGCAGCGGAAGCTAAGCGAGGAAGTTGGGGTCGAGCACGATGTGCCCGTCCTCGAGATCGGCAATTCCCGGCTTGTATGGGATCAGAGATCGCCGCCCGCCCATCAGTTCGATCTCGAGCAAGTCGCTGGCGCCATAGTTTTCGACCCCGGCGACGGCGCCAACCGCGTTCCCTTCGCGATCGAAGGCCGTGAGGCCGATGAGGTCGGCATGATAATATTCCCCCTCTTTGAGGGTCGGCAGCGCGGATCGATCGACTTCAACCAAGGAGCCGCGCAGCGATTCCGCAGCAGATCGATCGCCAATGTCTTCGAAACGGGCCAACGCCGTCTTGCCGCCGTCCCGAATCGAAAGGAGACGCCTTTCGGCGCCCCCCACGTACAGCTTCTCGTATCGCGACAGGCTCTCGCTGCTCTCGCTGAACAGCTTCAGGCGAAGGTCGCCCTTGACGCCGTGCGCGCCTGCGATTGCGGCGAGCGCAATTCTACGCTCGCCGCTTTTGCTCATCTTTAGCCCTGAGCGTCTTCAGCGGCGCCTTCGGCGGGCTCTTCGCTGGATTCGCCGCCCTCGACGTTCGCTTCAACAGCCTCGGGAGAACCCTCGGTCGGCGGCGCGACATCGTCAGCACCCTCGGCGGGAGCTTCGGCAGATTCGCCCTCGTCCGTAGCGTCAGGCTGGTCCGAGGTCGCTTCCTCGGCGGGACCATCGGCAGCTGCCTCCTCGGCCGGAGCTTCGGCAGCAGCCTCCTCGGCGGGAGCTTCTTCGGTGTCAGGGGTCTCGACGACCTCCTCCTCACCGGCTGGAGCTTCGGCGGTGGCTTCCTCAGGAACCGGCGGAGTCTCTTCGGAAACCTCGTCAGCCACGGCCTCGGCTTCAGCCGTCGGCTCGGCGGTCGCGGCTTCGACCTCGTCGGCAACGACGGCCTCGGCTTCTTTCTGCGGAGCGGCGGCAGCCTCAGCGGCTTCCTGGTCGCGTTTCGCACGTTCCTCGAGACGCTCCTTGGCCTTCTCGCCCGGCTCGGCCTTTTGTGGATTGTTGCGAGCGGCGCGCTCCCGGATTCCGGCGGTATCGAGGAAGCGAAGGACTCGGTCCGACGGCTGCGCGCCGACACCCAGCCAATGATTGATGCGGTCGGTGTCGAGCTTCACGCGTTCCGGCGAATCCTTCGCGAGCAACGGGTTGTAAGTACCGACCTTCTCGATGAAGCGGCCGTCACGCGCGTTGCGGCTGTCCGCCACGACGATCCGGTAATAGGGCCGCTTCTTCGAGCCGCCACGCGAAAGACGAATTGCAACTGCCATTTAACTTCCTTCCTTAAATCGCTTTATTTCTTTGAAAACTTGTCAAAACCTGGAGGCAGGTTGAACGGCGATCCGCCGCCAAGGCCGGGGAGGCCCGCGCCTCCCCCGCCCAGCCCCGGCATGCCGCCGGGAGGGAGCGCGCCCGGGGGGGCAAGTCCGCCGAGCGCGCCTTCCAATCCGCCCTTGCTAAACATCGCCGCGAGCTTGCCGATGCCGCCCATCTTCTTGAGCCGCTTCATCGCGGTCGACATTTCCTGATGCATCTTCAGGAGCTTGTTGATCTCCTGAACCGTCGTTCCACTGCCCTTGGCAACGCGGATCTTCCGCTTCGCATTGATGATCTCGGGCTTGGCGCGCTCCTTCGCCGTCATCGACGAAAGCATCGCTTCCATATGAACCAGCGCCTTGCTGTTCTGCGCCTGGTCCATGGCGCCCTTCATTCCCTTGAGTCCGGGCATCATGCCGGCAAGCGCGCCGAGGCCGCCCATCCGCTGCATCTGCTGAAGCTGCGCCCAGAGATCGTCGAGGTCGAACTTGCCCTTGGCCATCTTGGCCGCGAGCTTCTCGGCGTCCTCGACCTTGATGGTCTCCGCGGCGCGCTCGACCAGGCTGACGACGTCGCCCATGCCGAGAATCCGGCCGGCAACGCGGTCCGGGTGGAACGCCTCCAGTTTGTCGAGCGCCTCGCCGACGCCGGCGAACTTGATCGGCTTGCCAGTGACCGCACGCATCGAAAGCGCCGCGCCGCCACGCGCGTCGCCGTCCATCCGGGTAAGGATCACGCCGGTGAGCGGCACTTCGGCGGAGAAGCCTTTGGCGACGTTCACCGCATCCTGGCCGGTGAGGCTGTCGACGACGAGCAGAGTCTCGGCCGGACTCGAGGCGGCTTCGACCCCCTTCATCTCGCCCATCAACTGGTCGTCGACGTGAAGACGTCCGGCGGTGTCGAGCAGGACGACGTCGTAGCCCTGAAGCTTCGCCGACTGAATCGCGCGCTTCGCGATATCCACGGGCTGCTGGCCGGCGACGATCGGCAGCGTGTCGACGTTCGTCTGACGACCCAGCACCGCCAGCTGCTCCTGCGCAGCCGGACGAGCGACGTCTAACGACGCCATCAGCACCTTCTTGCGGTCACGCTCGGTAAGCCGCTTGGCGAGCTTGGCCGTGGTGGTCGTCTTGCCCGAGCCCTGAAGGCCGACCATCATGATCACGGCCGGCGGCGTAACATTGAGCTCGAGCTCGGCAGTCTCCGAACCGAGCATCTCGATGAGGGCGTCGTTTACATATTTGACGACCATCTGCCCCGGCGTCACCGAGCGCAGCACTTCCTGGCCGACCGCTTTCTCGGTCACCTGTTCGACGAAATCGCGCGCGACTGGCAGTGCGACGTCGGCTTCGAGCAACGCCACGCGCACTTCGCGCATGGCCGAGCGCACATCGGCCTCCGTGAGCGCGCCGCGCCCACGAAGCCGGTCAAATACGCTACCGAGCCGATCGCTCAACGTGTCGAACACTCAAATCTCCTTAGCGATGCGAAAGCGCCCATATGGGGGTACGAAACGCAAAATACGCCGGCGAACGAAGCCTCGTTGGCCGGCGCGCACCCGTGGGCGCTCACATCGATGTATGTCCGAAGACGAGCCGCCCCTAGCTCAAGGGAGCGGTAACTTCAACTCTTCGGGTTGGGTGTTAGCACCGATCGGCACACCCGCGCCTTCTTGATCAGGCCTTGGGGCAAATCCTCGGGAACCACAGCGTTCACTCCCAACTCCTCAGCAAGCCGCTTTGTCAGGGGAATATTGCCTTCCTCAGCGTTGCTGAGCGCGCTGAGTGAGGCGATAGCAGAGCGCACTTTGCGACGGTCCTCAGCGTCATCGGCCCTGGCTCGGAGAAGGCGGCGAGAGAGCCCCAGGCTGCTAATTCCAGCTTTGTGATTTCCCACTCATTGTCGACGTCGTCGTAGAACATCGCATATCTTTGGCGAACGTCGGCTGGGAGCTGGCGGTACGTCTCGGCGTCGCGGCTATTCCAGGCGCTTCGAGCTGGCGAAGAGACCAACGGCCCCGTGGGGATAGATCGCGGGCGCCGCCGGTGCCCTGCGCGATTGGTCCAGCCATTTGGTGAGTTCGGCGAGCCTTTGCCGGTCGCAGCCGAACTGGCTCGCCCGCAGTCGAGTGCGTAGACATTCATGCCGATCTCACGATCGATGGTCCTGCGGAATTTCGCGCACGTCAGATCGGATTTGGATTTCCTGCACGACCTGCTGTGCCCCGAGGGCAAGCAAAACACCAAGGACCACAACACCAACTTCGCCGAAGAAAGCGCGCCATCCGTGCAGCGGCTTGAGCGTGTCGAGTCTCATCGCATCCGCCCCCGGGGATCCACGGACCTAACAGCGGCTACGCCGCTGGCAAGAGCCTAGCCCAGGCGCGGCTTGCCCTTCGGTGGCTTGCGCGGGCGCGAAGGCCCGCCGGGGCCGCCGCGGGGCTTGTCCGGGCCATTGCCGCCAGGCTGGCCCCGCCGCGGGCCACGCGGCGGTCCGCGACGATCTTGCGAACCCGGTCCTCTACGCTCCGGCACGCGGTCCATCGGACGCGATTGCTGCATTTGCTGGCGAGGCCCGACCGCATAGCCTTCCTTCAGGAGCTGCGTGAAAGCCGTGCGCGTGCTCTCCGCAATCTGGTCCTGAAGCTCCTTGGTCAAATCGGCGAAGGTCACGTTGGGATGAATCGCCTGGACGTCACGGAGAAGCTGGTTCGGCAATCCGCCCGACGCGCGCTTCAGCGCCGCAACAGCGTCCAGCACGGCCGAGAAGATGACCGATTGCATCACTTCGTTGGCAGCTCTCGGCATTGGGACCTCGCAGGTGGACTAAGTTCTGGACGCTCCCTAAGTCACGCGTCCGATGCAGCGCCACTTCCACAAGATGCATGGTCTGGGCAATGATTTCGTTATTGTCGATGCGCGCGAAGGGCCTTTTGAGGTCTCGCCGGCGCTGGCACGCGCCATTGCCGATCGCCGCACCGGCGTCGGTTGCGATCAGCTCATCGTCCTGGAACCCAGCAGTAGCGCCGACCTCCGCATGCGCATCTGGAACAGCGACGGCGGCGAGGTCGAAAGCTGCGGCAATGCGACGCGCTGCGTCGTTCAGCTGACCGGCGCGACGAAAATCGACAGCGATGGCGGCCTGCTCACTGGTGAAGACCTCGGAGCTGAGGTCGAAGTCGCCATCGGCGAGCCGCGCTTCGACTGGCAGGACATTCCCCTTGCCTATCCGATGGACACCGCTGCGCTGCCAATGGCGTGGGGCGGCCTCGAGCAGCCGTTCGCCGTCAACGTCGGCAATCCTCACCTCGTCTTCTTCGTGCCCGATGCACGCGAAGTGGACCTTCAGGAACTCGGACCGAGGATCGAGAACGATCCTGCCTTCCCCGAGCGGATCAACGTCAACATCGCGACCTATGTCGGCCACCGTTTGAAACTGCGCACATTCGAACGCGGCGCCGGCGAAACGCTTGCCTGCGGTACGGGAGCCTGCGCGAGCGCGGTCGCCGCGATCGCGACGAAGCGAGCCCAGTCGCCCGTGCGGGTCGATATGGCCGGCGGGCGCCTCACCATCGATTGGGCGCCGGGTGAGGCGATCCGTATGCGTGGCGGCGCTACTCACGTATTCGAAGGCGAGCTCGATCTCGAGGCGCTGCAATGAGCGTCGAGACGATCACGCTCGGCTGCCGCCTCAACTTCGCCGAGAGCGAAACGATCGCGCGCACCGCGCCAGCCGGCGAAGACTGGATTGTCGTCAACAGTTGCGCGGTCACCAACGAGGCCGTCCGCCAGACGCGCCAGGCGATCCGGCAAGCGCACCGCCGCCGCCCATCCGTCAAGATCCTCGTCACCGGTTGCGCTGCCGAGCTTGATCGTGGCGCGTTCGACGCAATGCCGGAGGTCGCTCGCGTCGTCGGAAACACGGACAAACTCAGTAGCTTGGCAACAAATGACGTCATGGCGGCCAGCGGGCTTCCAAGGACATGTCCGGAGCTTCGTCGCGGTTCAGACTGGATGCGACCACCGCTGCACATTCTGCTCGATTTGGCAGGCCCGCGGACCCAGCCGATCACTCCCTTTCGAGCTGATCCGCGACGCCGTCGCGCGGGAGATTGACCGCGGCGCGAAGGAAATCGTGCTGACGGGTGTGGACATCACCGATTACGAGGGCGGGCTCGGGAGGCTCTGCCAGCGATTGCTCGCGGCCGAACCGCGCCTCAACCGCCTTCGACTTTCATCGCTGGACGGCGTCGAAATGGACGCAGCCCTGTTCGAGCTCATCGGCGGGGACGATCGCCTGCTGCCGCATTTCCACCTGTCGCTGCAGGCTGGCGACGATCTGATCCTCAAGCGGATGAAGCGCCGTCACAGCCGAAGCGGCGCAGTGCGCACTGTGGAGCGAATCAAGAGGCTCGACACGACGCGACGATTGGCGCCGATCTGATAGCCGGATTTCCAACCGAGACTGAAGAAATGGCACTGAACAGCCTGAAACTGCTGGATGATTGCGATATCATCGCCGCACACGTCTTTCCATTCTCCCTACGCCCGAACACGCCCGCGTCGCGTATGCCTCACCTTCCGAAGGAGACGGTAAAGGCGCGGGCGGCGCGCCTCCGAGAAGCTGCGGCCGAACGCCGTGCGAATTGGCTCCGTAGTCTCACAGGGACGATACAGCAGGCGCTGATCGAGAATGGCGGTAAGGGCCACGCCGACAATTTCGCGCCGCTCGCGATAGAGGGCGCCTCGCGCGGGGAAACCGGCGCCGCGCGCATCACCGGCCACGACTGCGACCGCTTGACGGCGGTGTGGGCATGAGTTGGCTCGACCGCCTGCGGGGCGGATTTCAGAAGACTGCGGAGCGAGTAGCCGATAACCTAACCGGACTCACCAGCCGCGTTGCATTGGACACCGCGACGCTCGAAGACATAGAGGAAGCGCTGATCGCCTCCGACTTGGGCCCGGAGGCATCCCACCGAATTCGTGAAGCCATCGCCCAGCAGAAGTTCGAGAGCCTGGATGAGCGAGGCTTGAGGACGATCCTCGCCGAGGAGATCGAAAAGATCCTCACTCCGGTCGCCAAGCCGCTGGAAATATGGGGATTTCCACGTCCGCATGTGATCCTGGTGATCGGCGTGAATGGCTCTGGCAAGACCACCACCATTGGCAAGCTCGGCCACTGGTTGAAGGAACAAGATTACGGCGTTCTGTTCGCCGCCGGCGACACCTTCCGCGCAGCGGCGATCGAACAGCTGAAAATTTGGGGCGAGCGAATCGAGTGCTCCGGTCATTTCCGGCAAGGAAGCCGGCGACGCCGCCGGCATCGTCTTCGACGGCGTAAAGCAGGCGACCACGGAGGGCATCGATGTGCTGATCGTCGACACCGCAGGCCGTCTGCAGAACAAGTCGCACCTGATGGAGGAGCTGTCGAAGATCCGGCGCGTGCTCGGCCGCCTCAACCCAGAGGCACCGCAAGATGTCCTCCTCGTGCTCGATGCTACAACGGGCCAGAATGCGCTTGCTCAGGTCGAAGTGTTCCGCGAGAGCGCGGGCGTGACGGGGCTCATCATGACCAAGCTTGACGGGACGGCGCGCGGCGGAATCCTTGTCGCGGCGGCCGAGAAATTCGGCCTTCCGATCCACGCCATTGGTGTCGGTGAGAAGGCAGACGATTTGCGTCCCTTCGATCCGCGTGCAGTCGCGCGCGCCATTGCCGGACTTCCGCCAGAATGAGCAGCAAGCCCGAGCCTCAGGGGACGATGCGTTTGCTGGTCGATTTCGGCCCGCTCATTGTCTTCTTCGTGACCTACAAGATCGCGGGCAGCGGCCTGCACGGCATCCTCGTCGCGACCGGTGCTTTCATGGCTGCCATTATCATCTCGTCGACCGCTGCCCTGATCGTCTTCCGGCGGCTGACGCCGATGCTTTGGCTCTCGGCGATCCTGATCCTCAGTTTCGGAGCGATCACGCTCTATCTGCGCGATCCGCGATTCATCCAGATGAAGCCGACGATCTACTACGTCCTCCTCGCCGGTCTTCTCTTCGCTGGCCTGTTGCGCCGAAAGCCGCTTCTCAGGTGGCTATTCGGTCCGGTCTTTCCCGGCCTTACTGAGGAAGGCTGGCTAAAGCTCAGCCGCAACTGGGGCATCTTCTTCGTCGCCCTCGCGATCGCCAACGAGGTGCTGCGCGCGACGGTCGACTTCGATACTTGGCTGACGCTCAAGGTCTGGGGCGTTACGATCGTCTCCTTCGTCTTCGCGATGGCGAACATGCCTATGCTGCTCCGTCACGGCCTGGATCCGGAGAAAAAGGACGCGGTGCTGACGGAGAATCCGGTCGAATGAGTGATCCAATCCTCTCGATCCGCGGCCTCAGGAAGACTTACGGCACCGGCGTTGATGCGCTGAGGTCCGTCGATCTGGACATCCAGCGCGGCGAGATTTTCGCGCTTCTCGGCCCGAACGGCGCGGGCAAGACGACGCTCATCAACATCGTCTGTGGCATCGTAACTGCAAGCGAAGGCGAAGTGCTGGTCGACGGCAGGAACTGGAAGTCCAGTTACCGCTATGCGCGCGAGCGAATTGGCCTGGTTCCGCAAGAGCTTACGACGGAGGCCTTCGAAAGCGTCTGGAAACCGTCAGCTTCTCGCGAGGCCTGTTCGGGCGGCCCCGGAACGATCCCTACATAGAAGACATACTCAAGCGCCTGTCGCTGTTCGACAAGCGCAAGTCGGAGATGCGCTTCCTCTCTGGCGGCATGAAGCGTCGGGCGATGATCGCAAAGGCGCTCAGCCACGAGCCTGCCATCCTCTTCCTCGATGAGCCGACGGCCGGCGTCGACGTCGAACTTCGTCGCGACATGTGGGACTTGGTCCGCAAGCTCCGCGCCGACGGCACGACGATCATCCTGACAACCCATTATATCGAGGAAGCCGAAGAAATGGCTGACCGCGTCGGCGTGATCAGCAAGGGACAGCTTATTGCGGTCGACGAGAAGCGCGACCTGATGGCCAAGATGGGCAAGAAGACCCTCGATATCGTGCTGGCTGAACCACTCGGGACCGTACCGCCCGAGCTTGCCGACTGGAATATCGAGCTCAACGACAACGGTCACCTTCTCCGTTACCAGTTCGACAGCCACGCCGAGCGCACCGGCATAGCCTCGCTGATGCGGCGCCTCACCGACCTCGGCATCGCCTACAAGGACCTTTCCACGCACCAGTCGAGCCTCGAGGAGATCTTCGTCGAGCTGGTTCACGGCGGGAGAGCCGCATGAACAGCCACGGCATCGCCGCCATCTATCGGTTCGAGATGGCGCGCTGGAAGCGGACGCTGTGGCAGAGCCTGATCACGCCCGTGATCACGACGGCGCTCTATTTCGTGGTGTTTGGATCGGCCCTCGGAAGCCGGATGACGACCATGGACGAAGTCGGCTTTGGCGCCTTCATCGTCCCCGGACTGACACTCCTGTCGGTCTTCATGCAGTCGATATTCAACGCGAGTTTCGGCATTTATTTTCCAAAGTTTACGGGAACGATCTACGAGCTTCTCTCAGCACCAATCTCAAGTTTCGAAGCAGTGCTCGCCTACGTCGGCGCGGCTGTCACCAAGTCGGTTATCCTGGCTCTAGTGACGATCGCCACCGCGACGATTTTCGTTCCCGTTCATGTCGATCACCCGCTCGCGATGATCCTTTTCCTGGTCGGGATCAGCGCCGGCTTTTGCCTGTTTGGGTTCGCGATCGGGGTGTGGGCTCAGAACTTCGAACAGCTGCAGATCATCCCGATGCTGATCATCACGCCGCTGACCTTCCTCGGCGGCGCATTCTACTCGGTCAAGGCGCTTCACGACCCCTTCCGGACGATCACCCTATTCAACCCGATCGTGCACGTGATCAGCGGCTTCCGCTGGAGCTTCTACTCCGTCGCGGACGTCCCTGTTTGGTCGAGCGTCGCGGTGACGCTCGCCATTATCATCGGCTGTATGGCTGTAATCGCCTGGATGTTCCGGACCGGTTACCGCCTCAAACAGTAACCGCCGCTTCGGCTCCCTGCTGGTTGGCCCGCTCGAGGCCGTTTCCGTCGAGATTCTCCCCGACGAAATCCCAGTTGACGATATTCTGGAGCACGGCGGTCGCGAACTTCGGCCGCTCGTTGCGATAGTCGATGTAGTAAGCGTGCTCCCACACATCGAGCGTGAACAGGGGGACCATCCCGTCGTGGACGGCGGGCGTATCCGCATCATGCAGCGACGTGATCCGCAGCGCCCCGCGGTCGAGCACCAGCCAGGCCCACCCGCTCGCGAAATGATTCACCGCCTCCTCGTGAAGCTTTTGGAGCATCGTCTCGCCGTTGCCGAAGCCGTCCTCGATCAACTTCGCGAGCTTGCCCGACGGCTGCTGTCCGTGCGACGGCGCCAGGCACTGCCAGAAGAAGCTGTGGTTCCAAAGCTGCGCGCTGTTGTTGAACAGCTTGTTGTTGCCGGCGCGCTTCGCCTCCCTGACGACCTGAAGCAGGGAAGCGCCGCTGAGGCCCGCCTCGTTCTGGATCAGCTCGTTCGTCTTGTTCACGTAGGCGCGGTGGTGCTTGCCGTGGTGAAACTCCAATGTCTCGGCCGACATGTGCGGCGCGAGGGCGTCCTTCTCAAAGGGAAGATCGGGCAGCTGGAAGGCCATGCAAGCGACTCCTTGAACTTGTCGGGACGTTGCCGCGCAGGCGACGTCTTGTTCTCTCCCCACCCCGAACGTCTGTTGCGCCGGGTGAAGAAAAATTCAAGCCTTCAGCGACGCCGTAGCGATCCGCTGCGGCGAAGTCGGGGCGAACGCCCTTTTAGCGGCTCACGACCTGGTAGTGAGCGAGATACTCCGACGGCATCGACCAGCGCGGCTCGAGCTCGTGGGCTCGCCGAAGGTCGTTATAGGCGGAGTTGAACTCACCCATCTGCTCATAGGCGACACCTCGCGCAAAGATCGCAAGTGCGACACGCTCCGGATTCCGCTTGATGCCCTCCTGAAGCAGCGGAAGCGCCTCGCGGCCGTTCCCCTGACGGAGGCGCAGGAAGCCCTTGTTCAACCATGCATCCGGCAGGTCGTGCTGGATGGTCAGCGCTGCGTCAAAATCGTCATCCGCATCGGAATCCTTGCCGCGGATCATCCTCAGGATGCCGCGATTGACGTAAGTCGCCGCGCGATCGGACGTGTCCATCGGCTCTTCATTGATCGAGCGCGTGCAGGCGTCGAGGGAGCTGTCGCGATCGTCCTGCGACAGCGCCGCCTTGTAGCAGAGCTGCGAGAATGGGCCGCCAAGCGTGATTGTCGCGCCGTGTGAAGCGTAAAGCGGGAGCGCTAGCGTTGCGATGCCCGCGGCAAAAGTCAGGCTTCTCATCCGAGCCTCCTTCCACAAGCGAGTTCCCTATACGCTCGCGGAGGTTTCGTTTCACGGTAAATCGACGAATCGACCGGCTGCGGTATCCGTTGCTCAGCGCAGACGTGCGTTTGCTATTCGAACATTATCGAGCTCGCCCGTTTCGGGCAGGACCACCCTGAACTTGTGGTTCGCGAAATCGATCGAGACCTTCTTGAATGCTCGCATCGCGTTCATGCCGAGCAGCAGGGCGGGGCGATCCTCGAGTTTCAGTTCCTTGAAGGTGTGCGCGTCGGTGAAGACGATCGCGAGGTTCGTCAGCGTGACTCCGCCGATTTCGAGCTTGCGGACGTACATATAATCGCCGTCGATCAACTCGCCCGTGACGGACTCCAGCGCGACCTTCTTGTCGACGTCCACGAAGTTCGCGTCCAAGAAGTTCGTCGCGAAGGGCTCGATTGCCCATGCTCAGTTGCGCACCGGTGTCGACTACCACGGTCAACTTTTTGCCGTTCGCCACGGCATTCGTCACGATCAGGCGGCCATTCTTCCGCGAAGCCTGGATGACGATGACGTCCGGCTCATCCGGAAATTCCGCCGTTGCTGACGGGACGATCGACAGCAGGCCCTTCTCGAAATCGAAGAGCACACTTTGCGAGCGAAGAGCGTCGACACCGATAATTCCGTCCGCGCCCATGTTGACGCTGTCGAGCAACGGCGCATCGGCGATCTTTACGGGCTTGTTCGTCAGCTGGAGCGCAGGGACCGTCGCGGTGGAAACGGTCGAAGTACCGCTCACGGTGTGGATCGACGCCTTTTGCCCCTGCGTCAGGCCGAGCTGACTCGCCACCTCTCGCGACACGGCCGTGCGGTCGGCGCCCGTGTCGACGAGGAAGCGGTAGGGTCCGGAGCCGGACAGTCGAACAGGCACGGTCATCCGATCGTCCTCTCCAGACTTGAACTTGATGTCCTGCGTCTGGGTCGTGCTGTCCATCTTCGGAATACCCGAGACGGCTTCGAGCGTCGTCGTTCCGGGCTGGGCTGCAACGGTTGCGGAGCTGCTTAGAGCCAAGATTGTCAGGAACATCTGGCGCGTCATCAGGACACCTCCGATTTGCAGCCGGTCTATACCTCAGCAGAGAGTCAGAGCAACGACGGGCCTCGCGGCAACCATCTGGTAATTCTTTGGGTGGTAGGCCGGAAAGCGGTGGGACCGCCGGATCCGTCGGGCGGATGGAGCAAAAGCGTTTGCGCATCACCGGAGTCGTTCGTGGAAGAACCAGTCGAGACCACCTACTCGCTAGCCGCGGCGGCACCCAAACAGCCAGACCGCCGCGAAAGCGAACGTTACCTCAGCCTGTTGCGTGTCGGGTCCATCATCATCGAAGGTCAGCGCGAGCTCTGCCTGATCCGCAACATCTCAGCGGGCGGCATGATGATCCGCGCCTACTCGCCCATATCGGTCGGAACCCGGGCGACGATCGAACTCAAGCAGGGCGATCCGGTTAGCGGCATCGCCAAATGGGTCGATGGCGAACTCACGGGCATCACTTTCGACGAACCCATCGATGTGCTTCTTCTCCTCGCTCCGCCGGGCGACGGCCCGCGCCCTCGCCTTCCCCGCATCGAGGTCGAATGTACGGCCTGGGTGCGAGAAGACGGCGATGTGATGCGGACGCTGGTCCACAATATTTCGCAGGGAGGTTTGCGCATCAATTCCCGCTCCCAGCTCACAGTGGGCGCGGACGTCGTCGTGACGCTGCCCGGCCTCACGCCGGCGGCCGGAGTCGTCAAATGGAGGAATGAAGGCGACTCATATGGGATCGCCTTCAACAGATCGTTGGTGCTGTCGGAGCTGGTCGAGTGGCTTCAGGAGCAGCAACAGGAACAGCGGCACAAGGCCGTCGGCTGATCAGTCGCCGAGCTTGCCCATCGGAGAAGAGGTCATCCAGCGCTCGAGCATCCGCCGCTCGTAATCGGTGAGCGGCCGGCAGGCGAGCCCGGGCCGCCTGAAGTCGACTTCTGCCTTCGGCTTGGGCTTGGGAACATTGCGCAGGACCTGCTCGGTCTTCAGTGGCCGATCGAAGGAAACGCCGGCATACTTCCCGTGAACCCAGACGACGAGACTACGCAGGCGCAAGTCGTTCCGCTGGAAGAAGGTCGTCGTTCCCTCGATCGGCAGGCGGTCGCCTTCGATCAGCGCGCCTTCCTCGGAAAGGTTACGAAGCTTCACAGGAACTTCCTCGCCGGCGACCTCGACGGTCGCAGCAAGGAGCACAGGCGAACGGCGCGACCGCCGGTTCTTGATCATGCTACTCTCGTCCATGCTCCTCGAGTAGCCGAGCGTGGTAAAACTTCGTTTAACGTGGGCGCAAAAGAAGCATCATATTGTTCGCCGGCATCGCTCTGGCTTCGACCAAAAACAGGCCGCGATCGACAGCTGCGGCTTCGAATTCTTCCACCGAGCGCAGTCCCCATTCTGGATCCCGCCGCTTTAAATTCGCATTGAAGTCGACGTTCGACGGGGCCGTCTCGACATCGGCCTTGAGCCACGGTCCGTACAGAATGAGTGAACCGCCCCCAACCAGGAGCCGGGAAGCGCCAGCGAGCAGGCCCAGTGCCGAGGACCAGGGACTGATGTGGACCATATTGATGCTCAGCACCGCATCGGCATGCTCGATCGGCCAGTCTGGAGACGAAGCATCGATCGCGAGGGGCGAGCGGAGGTTCGAAAGGCCCGCTTCCCGACGCCAATCCTTGATTGAAGCGAGTGCGTCCGGGTGGATGTCGCTGGGTTGCCAATCCAGCGCTGGAAATGTCTCCGCGAAGTGGACCGCGTGCTCGCCGGTACCACTCGCGATTTCCAGCACCAGACCGCTCGGGGGCAGCCATTCGCGCAAGACCTCTGCAATCGGCTCGCGGTTTCTGATCGCCGCGGGTGCTGAGCGACGCGATCCTGTTGCTGGAGCTTCGTAAAAGCGGCGGCTGTCGCTCACCTCAGGCCGCGGCCAGGATCCGCTTGGCCCGCAGATACAGTTCGAGCCGCGTAGCCGACAGCAAGCCGAGGGCAAAACCGATGAATGCGTCGGTAAGCAACATCGCGCCGCTTGCCGGATGCGCTGCGGCCGTTTCGCCGAAGATCGCGCGCGCTCCGAGCTTCAGGACGATCAATGCGAGAAGCAAAACCATCGCCAAGGGCGAAGCCTTTTGGCGAAGCTCGCCGGTCTCTTCGTTGCGATCGATCCGGATCAGCTTGCCGCGATGCCAGCCGAGCGCGACACCGATGACAAGTCCGAGGGCCAGAAGTCCCCAACCCAGCAGGGTCGGAGCCAATGCGAACAGCATCCATCCAACAAGCAGCAGATATACCACAGGGATGACCCACAGCGTCTGAACCTTGAGGGGCCGTTCTTTGCTCATCGACCGAAGCCGCAGTCCCACCACGACTGCGATGATCACGAAGGGCAGAAGCGCCGTCAGCCAATTGCCTTCTGGATGCTGCACGACTTACCCTCCCTATTCAGCTGCCTCCGCAGGCTGAGCTTCCCTGTACGTCAGCACGGGCTTCCGTGCAGCCAGCGTTTCGTCGAGCCGCCGGCGCGGCGCGTAGATGGGCGCCGCCTTCAGCGTCTGGTCGCCCGCCTTCGCACGCTCGGCGATCGAGCGCAGAGCCGTGATGAACTGATCAAGGCTCGCCTTCGACTCCGTTTCGGTCGGCTCGACCAGCATCGCTCCGTGCACCACCAGCGGGAAGTACATCGTCATCGGGTGAAAGCCCTCGTCGATCAGCGCCTTCGCGAGATCGAGCGTGTTGACGTCGTCCGCAAACCCTTTGTCGGAGAAGATCGCCTCGTGCATGCACGGGCCGCTCTTCGCGAACGGCGCATCAAGGACGTCAGAGACGCTCCTCAGGATGTAATTGGCGTTGAGTACGGCGTCCTCGGCGACCTGCTTCAGCCCGTCCGCGCCATGGCTCATGATGTAGGCGAGCGCCCGGGTGAACATCCCCATCTGCCCGTGGAAGGCGACCATCCGGCCGAAAGCGTTCGGGTGCTCCTCGCCCGCATTCTCCTCCTCGACGATCTTGAAGCTTCCATCCGGATATTTCGCCACGAACGGAAGCGGACCATAGGGCGACAGCGCTTCCGACAGGACCACCGGACCGGATCCCGGGCCGCCGCCGCCGTGCGGGGTCGAGAAGGTCTTGTGGAGGTTGATGTGCATCGCATCGATGCCGAGGTCGCCGGGGCGGACCTTCCCGACGATCGCGTTGAAGTTGGCGCCGTCGCAATAGACGAACGCGCCAGCGGCATGCACCTCGTCGCTAATCGCTTTCATGTCCGGCTCGAACAGCCCGCAGGTGTTCGGGTTGGTGATCATCACCGCCGCGACGTCCGGACCCAACCGGGCCTTCAACGCCTGAAGGTCGACGCGTCCGGCCGCGTTCGCGGGAATGTTCTCGACGCGATAACCAGCGAAGGCTGCCGTTGCCGGATTGGTGCCGTGCGCGCTTTCCGGAACCAGCACGACCTCGCGTTTGTCGCCGCGCGCTTCGAGCGCCGCGCGAATGCAGAGCAGCCCGCACAATTCGCCGTGCGCGCCGGCCTTCGGGCTCATTGCGACGCCATACATGCCGGTGAGGTCGAGCAGCCAGAATGCAAGCTCGTTGATCGCCTGGAGCGCGCCCTGCACCGTCTCCTGCGGCTGGAGCGGATGGACGTCGGCGAAGCCCGGCATCCGAGCGACCTTCTCGTTGAGGCGCGGATTATGCTTCATCGTGCAGCTTCCGAGCGGAAACAGCCCGAGATCGATCGCGTAATTCTGCCTCGACAGCCGGGTGTAATGACGCATCGTTTCCGGCTCGGAGAGTCCCGGAAGTCCGATCTCGCGTTTACGCTCGAGCCCGCCCAGGCGTGACGCCTTCTTCGGCGCCTCCGCAAAATCGACACCAGTCTGCTCCGTCGTGCCAATCTCGAAGATCAGCGGCTCCTCGAGCATCAGCGCGCGGTTGCCGGTCACGGTTTGGGTCTCGCCCTGCTCGTTGGCGGGAGCCGAGGGCCGCCAGCCCGACGGATTGACGGTCATCGCACCACCTCTGTCAGCGCTGCTTCCAAGGCAGCGATATCGTCGCCGGTCGCTGTTTCGGTGACGGCGACGACCAATCCGTTCTGCAATGTCTCGGCTCCCGGAAAGAGGCGGCCAAGCGAAACTCCGCCGAGGATTCCCTTCTCGACGAGCGCATGAACCGCGGGCCGCGCTTCGACGGGAAGCTTCAGCGTGAACTCGTTGAAGAAGCTGTCGTTGACCAGCTCCACTCCCGGGATCGCTTCGAGCCGTTCGGCTGCCTCGCACGCGCGTGCATGATTCAAGGAAGCTAGCTGGCGAAGGCCCTTCTCACCCAACAAAGTCAGGTGCGCCGTGAACGCCAGCGCGCAGAGGACCGAGCTGGTGCAGATGTTCGACGTCGCCTTCTCGCGCCGGATGTGCTGCTCACGCGTCGACAGCGTCAGAACGAACCCGCGCTTGCCCTCGGCGTCAACCGTTTCGCCCGCGAGGCGGCCGGGCATCTGGCGGACATGCTTCTCGCGGCAGGCGAACAGCCCGACATACGGCCCGCCGAACTGGAGCCCGACACCGATCGACTGACCCTCGCCGACGACGATGTCGGCGCCCATCTCACCCGGCGACTTGATCAGTCCGAGCGCCACCGGTTCCGTCACGACGGCGATCAGCAGCGCGCCCGCGGCATGTGCCGCCTCCGCAATCGGCATCAGGTCCGTGACCCGCCCGAGGATGTCGGGATATTGCACCACCACCGCGCTGGTCTCCGGCCCGATCTTGCCGATCAGGCGCCCGGTATCGGGCTCGGCACTGAGCTCCGGCAGCGCGGTCGTCAGCGCGTCCTCGCTGAATTGCGCGAGCGTCTCGGCGACCTTCACATAGTGTGGGTGCACGCCCGACGAGATCACCGTCTTGTTCCGGCGCGTGATCCGGTGCGCCATCAGGATCGCTTCCCACATCGCGGTCGACCCGTCGTACATCGAGGCGTTGGCCACCTCGCAGCCGAACAGGCGGGCGACCTGCGTCTGGAACTCGAACATCATCTGCAGCGTGCCCTGCGCGATCTCGGGCTGATATGGCGTGTAGCTGGTCAGGAACTCGCCGCGCTGGATGATGTGATCGACGCTCGCCGGGATGTGGTGCTTGTAGGCGCCGCAGCCGAGGAAGAATGGCACTTCGCCCGCGACTATGTTCTTGCGCGACAGGGCAGTCATGTGGCGCTCGACGGCCATCTCGGACGCATGCATCGGAAGGCCCTCGATCGGCCCCTTGAGCCGTGCCTCCTCGGGCACGTCCTTGAACAGTTCGTCGATCGAGCCGGCACCGATCACGCGCAGCATCTCGCTGCGGTCGGCATCGCTCAGCGGCAAATAACGCATCAGGCAGGCTTCCTCATAATGAAGCGAAGTCGGACATAATCGGCAATGTTGGATCCCACGCGGTCGGCGACGGCCGCGCCGATCTCAGCGCGCTCCTCTTCAGGCACGCGAGCACGATCGAGCCAGCCGCGGCGGAAGGTCGTCACCCATTCGGCAACGCCGTGGTCGATTTCGGTCGGCCGTTCGATCAGTCGCGCATCGATCTCACGAAACCCCGCGGTCTCATAGACGGCGGCGAACTCGTCCGGCGAGGCATACCAATTGCTCGCTTCAACTGGCGGAACATAGCCGCGGATGACCAGCTCCTCGTCGAGCGCCTCTCGCAGCTTCGTCAGGTTTCCCTCACCGCCCATCTCGCCCGCGAAGCGACCACCAGGCTTCAGCGCCCGGAAGATGGCGCGGGCGGCCTGCCCATTCTCGAGCACCCAGTGTAGAGTCGCGTTGGAGAAGACCGCGTCGAATTCGGCAAAGAACTGCATGTCTTCGGCTGCGAGCAGCAGCGCATCTACTCCGTTCGCCCGCGCCGCCGCGACCATCTCGGGCGAATTGTCGATACCGACGACGGTCGCGCCGCATTCGGCGATTTTCCGAGTGAGCGTGCCCTCGCCGCAACCGACATCGAGAACCCGCTCGCCTGGCTTCGGGTCGAGCAACTCGAGCGCTGCCCCGCCGAGCTGGGCAACGAAGCCGCCGACGCGCGCATAATCAGCGGCATTCCACTTGCTGGTCGAGGCGGCGCTTTGGCTCAAAGCGTCTTCACCCAGTCGCGGTAGGCGTTCTCGTCCATCAGCCCTTCGAGTTCCGAAAGGTTGTCGAGCTTCAGCTTGAAGAACCAACCTTCGCCTTCCGGATCGCTATTCACGATCGACGGATCGTCGGCGACCTTGCTGTTGCCGTCGAGCACTTCGCCCGAAACAGGCGAATAGACGTCCGAGGCGGCCTTTACCGATTCGACCACAGCAGCTTCCTGACCCTTGTTGAGCCGCTTTCCGGTCTCCGGCACTTCAGCGAACACGATGTCACCGAGCTGTTCTTGGGCATGGTCGGAGATTCCCACGGTCGCGGTGTCGCCATCAACCCGGACCCATTCATGCTCTTTGGTGAAGTAGAGACTCATGCTTCAGGCTCCCTTGCGGTGATAGCGGTGGGGGATAAACGGCATCGGCACGACGCGCGCATCGAACAATTTGCTGCGCTGCTCGAGCTTCAAGGCGGTGCCGGGCTCGGCGAGCGCCGTCGCCACATAGCCCATCGCGATTGGCCGCTGCAGCGACGGCGAGAATCCGCCGCTGGTGATTCGGCCGACCTCATTGCCTTCGCCGTCGAGCACTAGCGCGCCTTCGCGGACGGGCTGACGCCCCTCGACCTCGAAGCCGACGCGCTTTTCGATTGGTCCGTTCTCGAGCTCTGCCAGGATTCGCATCGCCCCAAGGAACCCGCCGTCGATGCGGCGGCGCTTGTTGATGGCAAAGGTCAGGCCCGCCATCACGGGCGTCGTTCGGTGGTCGAGGTCGTGACCGTAGAGCGGCAGGCCGGCTTCCAGCCGAAGCGAGTCCCGCGCTCCGAGCCCGATCGGCTTGACCAGATCGTGCGCGGTGATCGCATCGGCGAGATCCGCCGCTGCGTTAGCAGGCACCGAAATCTCGAAACCGTCCTCGCCCGTATAGCCTGACCGGCTGATCCACAGCTTACCGCCGTTCCAGTCGAACGGGCCCGCCTGCATGAAACCGAGCTCGCTGACTCCCGGAATGATCGTCTCGAGCACTTCGACGGCACGCGGCCCCTGGAGCGCGAGGAGCGCCTGCGAGCGCATATGGTCGATGATGACTTCGGGCGGGAGCCGCCGCTCCATATAAGCGATGTCGCCCAACTTTGTCGCGCCGTTGACGACGACGTAGAAATCTTCGCCCCTCCGCGTCGCCATCAGATCGTCGATGATTCCGCCTTCCTCGTCCATCAAGAGCGAATATTTGGGCTTCATGTCGGAAGCGGCTTCGAAGTCGCCCGGCATCAGCTTCTCGAGCGCGGCGTCCACGCCTCGGCCGTGGATGAACAGCTGCCCCATATGGCTGACGTCGAACAGGCCCGCATTCTCGCGCGTCCACAGATGCTCGGCGATGATCCCTTGGTACTGGACCGGCATCTCGTAACCGGCGAACGGGACCATCCGGGCGCTGCGGGAGCGGTGCCACAAATCGAGCGGAAGCCTGTCTAGATCCTTCGGCTTCACGCCCCCCCCGCCTTCTGGGTCGCCGCTGTACGGGGTGCCCCGCGCCTGCGTGTCGTCGGTTGGGCCGTTGTGGACTTCCCTGCTCATTCGATGCGCTCCGGCAATGGGATGCGACCGCCGACGCTCAGCAAAGAGCCGCCGGCTGCCGCCCCCGTCTGTCGCTAGCGCCTGAGAGCTTTGCCCCTTCGGCGGCCCTTCGTCGCGCGAGGCTTCGAAGAACACTTTCCAGACTGTCAGGCGCGCGCGGTCCTTGATGCCTGAGAGATTCCGGGGGCGGTTGCTCCTTCGGCGCCCGCCATATCCCGGACTACATCCGGGGGACGGCGGGACTCTCCCGTGCGGCCATTCCGGCAACTTTGAGGGCCGCCGGCGACGCGGCGTGCCTTGGCCGCGCAAGTCAGCCAAGTCAACGCGTTAGCGTGTCGCGTTATATTTCAGCTGATCCTGCGTGAGCTGGAAGCCGATCAGATGCTCGAACGTGGCGTTCGCGACAGCCTTTTGAACGCGAGGATCGGCCAGCGGGTCGACCGCGGCGTCGGCTTCGCCGGCCTTCCGGGGACGGGTAAGGATCTGTCGAACGCTGTCCGGAAGCGCAGCGGCACCCCGATTGACTTCGAACGACTGCCTGCACTCTTGCAAACGTGTGCTGGTTGCCGGCCGGGAAGTTGAGGACGATCTGGCCGACCTGCTTCGCGGCGACTTCCGTGCCCCCACGCAGCGCCACGTCGAAATAGGGCAGGACTATCTGCCTCGCCGGACCGGCATCCCGCCTCAAAGCCACCACCGTGAACGTCGCAGTGGAGACCACGTCGGTAGTCGTATCCTGGCATGTAGCACGCAGGTCAGTGATCGCTGCAGTCACGTCGATCGCAGTGGAAGCAATGCTGTTTGGCGGGTTGAACAAGGTCACGTCGCCAGTGCCCGCGGGAATGCCTGCGATCGGACAATCGCTCCGAACCGCATAAACGCCGCCGCCATTGTCTGTGGTGAGATCCCCGGCATGCCGGCAGGCGCTAAGTAGGATAATGGCAGCAAGGGCGGCGAGGCGAAGCTTCACTTGGGGTCAGTCCTTACGAGGGCGAAATCGAGTGAGCGCGTCATAGGAACCCCCTTCTAAGGCTGCAAGCGAAGCCTTAGATGCCTGTCCGAATGCTGAACCGACCTCCTCTCAAGGTGCTCATCGCCGCCCCGCGCGGTTTCTGCGCCGGCGTCGATCGCGCGATTCAGATCGTCGAGCTTGCCCTCGAGCGGTTCGGCGCGCCGGTCTACGTGCGTCATGAGATCGTCCATAACCGATTCGTGGTCGAGCGCCTGCGCGGGCTCGGCGCGGTGTTCGTGGACGAGCTCGACGAAGTTCCCGACGACCGGCCGGTCGTCTTCTCGGCGCACGGAGTCCCCAAGTCCGTTCCGACCGAAGCGCGCAGCCGGCAGCTCACCTATGTCGACGCGACCTGCCCGCTCGTGTCGAAGGTCCACCGCCAGGCCGAACGGCTGATAGAGGAAGGCCGCCATATCCTCTTCATCGGCCACGCCGGCCACCCCGAGGTGATTGGAACCTTCGGCCAGGTACCGGAAGGGGCGATCACGCTGGTGGAGACCGTCGACGAGGCTTTGACGCTCAAGGTTCCGGACGAGGCGAGCCTCGCTTTCCTCACCCAGACGACGCTGTCGGTCGATGATACCGCCGCGATTGTCGACGCGCTGAAGGTTCGATTCCCGGACATTCGGGCTCCTCGTAGCGAGGACATCTGTTACGCCACCTCCAACCGTCAGGCTGCGGTCAAGGCGATCGCGCCGCAGTGCGACCGAATGCTCGTCATCGGCGCTCCGAATAGCAGTAATTCGCTGCAACTCGCGGAGGTCGCCGAGCGAATCGGAGTCCCGGCGCGATTGATCGAACGAGCCGCCGACATCGACTGGAAGTGGCTTGGCGAACCGCAGACGGTCGGACTTACCGCCGGCGCTTCCGCTCCCGAAGTCCTGGTCCGGGAAGTGCTCGACGCATTGGCCGAGCGGTTCGAGGTGACCGAAGAAGTCGCTGATCACACCCCCGAGCGGATGATCTTCAAGCTCCCGCGCGCGCTTACATCCTCCCCTGCTTTTGCGGGGGAGGGGGACCACACCTAGTGCGGTGGAGGGGCTCCTGCGACCTCCCCTCGAAATCGAGTGGAGGATGAGCGAAATCCAGCGCGTCGACATGTTTACTGATGGCGCTTGCCGCGGGAATCCCGGGCCGGGCGGTTGGGCGGTGCTGCTTCGAATGGGCGATAAGGAAAAGGAACTGTCGGGCGGCGAACCGCTGACGACTAACAACCGGATGGAGCTCTTGGCCGCAATCAGGGGACTGCAGGCACTGAAGCGGCCGTGCCGAGTCGATCTCCACACCGACAGCATCTACGTTCGCGACGGGATCACGCGCTGGATCCACAATTGGCGGCAGAACGGCTGGCGCACGTCCGACAAGAAGCCGGTCAAGAATGCGGAACTGTGGCAGGAACTGATCGAAGCTTCCGAGCCTCACCGAGTTCGAATGGCATTGGGTGAAAGGCCACAGCGGCCATCCCGAAAACGACCGCGTCGATGCGCTGGCTTGTGCTGAGGCTGACGACCAGCGCCGCCACCATCGCCTGTGATGAACAGGAGTTCACTTGGAGTCGGCGATGGTTGTTCGTAGCTGAGACGCCGCCAACTCTCTCGTTCCCCTGTTTTCAAGAAAGTTGGTAGGGGAGGCGCGAAGCTCGCGCCTCCCCAATCAACTCAAACGTGCCGGCGAATAGACCGCCGGATCCACGTGACTGACGAACTCCAGTCGGTCCTCTTCCAGCAACAGCGCGGCCGCAATCGCCGCCGCCGCAGGTGACGTCTGGATCCCGAATCCGCCCTGCCCCACGCACCAGAAGAACCTTGGCGCGTCTCGGTCGAATCCGTAGACGGGTAACCGGTCGTGAGCGAAGCTCCTCAAGCCTGCCCAGCTTCGTTCGACCCGCTCGATCGGCCAGTCGACGACTTTCTCGAAGCGGTCGATCGCGATGGCGATGTCCTCTTCCTCCGGCGCGGCATCGCACGGGTCACTGGGAATTTCATCGTGCGGACTGAGCCAGACCGAACGGTCGCTCTCGCCCTTGAAATAGAAGGTGCCATCGGCGGAATCGACGAGCGGCAAATCCTTCAGTCCGGAGCGAGCGACGCGCAACTGAACCATCGTCCTTCGCTTCGGCTCGATGCCAAGCGGGCCGACATCCGCGCGCCGCGCAAGATCGTCCGCCCAGGCTCCCGCCGCATTGACCAGAATCCGCGCACTCACCACGGAAGCGTCGGCAAGACTGACCTGCCATTCACCATGGCCGCGCCGCGAGCGAATCACGCGCGCATCGGTTCGAACTGCGCCCCCCAAGCGCCGAAACTGCCGCAGATAAGCGCCGTGCAGGCGCGCAGCATCAATGTCCGCGCAGCTCGGCTCGAATAGAGCCCGACGCCATCGCGCCCTGATGCCGGGAATCAGCCGCTCGAGTTCGCCGCGCTCAACCACCCGCGATTCCACCGTCCGGGGCAACTCCGGCAATTCATCCCGAGTTAGGTGCAGGTCCCCTCGCACCCTGAGAAATCCACTCTCGGAGAACTGTTCCGGCGGCTCTGCCAGAAACGGCCGCGAAGCAATCGTGAGCTTCGCGACGTCCGGACCGCCATAGCTTTCGAGATAGAAAGCTGCAGACCGTCCGGTTGCATGGTAGCCGCACTGGTCTTCTGCCTCTAGAATCAGCGTTCGCCGCTTCGCGGCAATTTGCGCGCCGAGGCTCGCTCCAGCGATTCCGCCGCCGACGATGATGACGTCAAAATTGCTCATCCGCTGCGGCGGTTACGAATTCGAAAGCCCCGCCGTCTAGGTGTGGCTTCATGTTCAACGCGACATTTACCGACCTGCTGCTGCTCGTGCTCGCGGCGATTCTCATTGTCGCGGCAGTCGTCGACGTCCGCACGTTCACGATTTCCAACCGACTCAACTTAACGGTCGCGCTGCTCGCGCCTGTCTACTGGGTGTCGGTCGCGCTCTCGCCGTGGCCGGACATGGCGGTGCAAATCGCCGCTGCAGCGACGGTTTTCGTGCTGTTCGCATGCGCATTTTACGCGGGAATGATGGGCGGCGGAGACGTCAAGCTCGCCGCCGCGCTCGCACTTTGGTTTTCGCCCTTCGCAACGCTCAAGTTCCTGGTGCTGACTTCACTTGCTGGGGGCGTTCTGACGCTCGCCCTGCTGATGTGGCACCGGGCGCAGAATCGCGAGGGTCGGCCGGAGATTCCGTACGGTGTCGCAATCGCTTTTGGCGGTCTCGCGATTCTCACCCAACGGTTTCTTAACCAATTTGTCTGATTTGTGAGGCTGTTCTGAAGACCCGTCTGGGGGAGGCGATTGCGCCATGGATGTGAAGAAGCTCGCTCTGCTCGTTGGAGCGCTGGCCATTGCGGTGATCACCGCTGTCATGGCCAAGAACATGTTCGCCGGCGCCGGCGCGCAGCAGGCTGCTGCGGCACCCGCCGTTCCGGTCGGACCCAAAGTTCTCGTCGCCAAGAAGGCGCTCCCTGTCGGCACGATCATCGATGCCGACAGCCTGACGCTGCAACCCTGGCCCAAGGAACTGATGCAGGGCGCCTATTATATCGATGGCTCTCCTGACACGAAGAACCTTCAGGGTACAGTCGTTCGCTATGCGATCGCGGCCGGCCAGCCGGTTACCCGCGGATCGCTCGTCGGTCCGGAGGATCGCGGCTTCCTCGCTGCTGCGCTCGGCCCGGGGATGCGCGCGGTCACCGTTCCGGTGAACGTGTCGGCGGGCGTCGCCGGCTTCATCTTCCCGGGCGACCATGTCGATCTGATGCTGACGCAGCAGGTGGCGGGTGGCGGCGATGGATCGCCGCTCAAGGTTTCTGAGACGATCGTTCGCAACATCCGCGTGCTGGCAACCGACCAGCGCTTCACCGACAAGGACGCGGACGGCAAGACTCTCGTCAGGACATTCTCCAACGTGACGTTCGAGGTCACTCCGAAGATCGCAGAAAAGATCGCGGTCGCTCAGAGCCTCGGCACGCTGTCGCTCGCGCTTCGCTCGATCGCTGACAATTCGTCGGATCTAGAGCGTGCGGTCGCGACCGGAGCCATCAAGGTTCCGGCAGGCACCAGCCCGGCGCAGGAAAAGCAGATGCTGCTCGCTTATTCGGACCGTCCGATCGACAGCAACACGACCTTCACAACGGGCGGCGACGTGTCGCGCTTCCAGCGCCGCACGGTGCCCGGCAAGCCCGGTTCGGCAGGCGATCCAGCCGCTTCGGCAATCGTCAAGACCGTGGGCGGTGCGCTGGGCGGACCAGTCGGCCCAGTCGTTCGCGTTGCACGTGGAAACAGTGTCACCGTTGTTCCGGTGGGAGCTCGCTAAGATGAATATTCAAGCAATCAGCCGCCGAGCCCGTCTCGGCACAGCCTTCGCGGCCCTGGCCGTCGGCCTCGCGGCAATCGCCGCGCCGGCACCGGCTTCCGCCCAACCCAAGGCATTCGCGTCGGGAAGCTATCGCCCGTCTAACCAGGTGCTCCTGTCGGTCGGCGAAGGACAGATGCTAAATCTGACCCGCTCCGTCGCCAGCGTCTGGACCTCGAACCCGGATGTCGCGGATGTCTACGTGAATGGCCCGCGGCAGATGAACCTGTTCGGCAAGAAAGCCGGCGAAGCGACGATCATCGCGACGGCCGCGGACGGTTCGGTGGTTTACGGGGCCAACGTCCACGTCAACCAGAACATCAGCTCGATCAATCAGATCGTGCATGAGGCGATGCCGGACTCGAATATCAGCGTGACGACCGTCGGCCAGGTTGCTGTGCTCAACGGCACCGTTGCCTCCCCGGACGACGCCGCTCAGGCGGAAATGCTGGTGAAAGCCGCCCTGAACCCTGGCATCGACGTGACGAGTGCGACCGCCGCGCTCAACATCGTGCCAGTCAGCCGTCTGAAAGTGGCGACTCCGCTTCAGGTGCTGCTGAAGGTTCGCGTTGCGGAGATGAATCGTTCCGCAGTGAAACAGTTCGGCGTGAACCTGCTGAGCCGTGACGCTACCGGCGGAACGCTGTTTAACATCGGCCGCGGAAGTCCGGGAACCATCAATACGGTCAAGGGCGCGGTCGACCCGGCCACGGGGCTTTCTCCTGAAAGCATCCAGAACGTGACGTTCAACAACCTGGTTGGTGGAACCACGCTCGGACTGTTCGGCAAGATCCTTGGGCTCGACGTCCTCGGTACGCTCGACCTGCTGCAGAACGACGGCGTCATCACGACCCTCGCCGAGCCTAACCTGACTGCCCTGTCGGGTGAAACCGCGAGCTTCCTTGCTGGCGGCGAGTTTCCGATCCCGGTTTCTCAGTCGCTCGGCGCTGTGACAATCGAGTACAAGCAATATGGCGTCGGGCTCGCCTTCACGCCGATCGTTCTTGCGGACGGGCGCATCTCGCTGCGTGTGCGACCTGAGGTCAGCCAGCTCAGCGATGCCGGCTCGGTCAAGCTGAATGGCTTCACTGTCCCAGCTCTGACGACCCGCCGTGCGGAAACGACGGTGGAGCTCGGCTCCGGCCAGTCGTTCATGATCGCTGGGTTGCTTCAGAACAGCAACAGCAACAGCATCGAGAAAGCGCCATTCCTCGGCGACATCCCGGTGCTTGGCTCGCTGTTCCGCTCCACGAAGTTCCAGCGTGACGAGACCGAGCTGGTCATTATCGTGACGCCGTATCTCGTGAAGCCGGTCTCTACGCAGCTGGCCACGCCAACTGACGGTTATCGAGCCCCGGACGACGTCCAGCGCGATTTCCTCGGCCAAAATTACAGCGGCAAGAGCGGATTTGTTCAGCCGACCGCCATTCCAGCGCGACCGGCACCTGCCGGGCCCGCCGCCGGCCTGGCGACTGCTCCTGCAGCGACCGCGGTCGCCGCTCCGGGCTTCAAGCTGTGATCCCCGGCCTGACAGAGAAGGATAGGACGATGCGTTCGAAGATCATCCTCATTGCGCTCGCCTCTTCGCTGGCGGCCTGCAACACGCCGGACCTCCCGGACAAGGGTGTGGCCGCAGTGAATGTGCCCGTGGTCACCACTGCAGACTATGTGTTCGACGCGGCAGCGCCCGATGGTGCGCTTGCGCCGGGCGAAACCGACCGGCTGAACGGCTGGTTCCAGGGCCTCGGCCTCGGCTACGGCGACTTGATCTACGTCGACGGCGCCTACGCCGACGCAGCGCGCGGACAAGTCGCGGCTGTTGCCGGACAATATGGAATGGTCGTTTCGGCCGGCGCACCAGTCACCACTGGCGCGGTTCAGCCCGGCGCGGTGCGGGTCATTGTTAGCCGCCGTCGCGCGAATGTTCCCTACTGTCCCAACTGGAGCGTTCCGTCACAGCCCAATTTCGACAATCGTAACATGTCGAACTTCGGCTGCGGCGTGAATTCCAACATCGCAGCGATGGTCGCGGACCCCGAGGACCTGATCCACGGCCGCGACGGCACCGCGACAGTCGATGTCGATGCGGCCGCCAAAGCGGTCATCTTGTACCGCTCAACGCCGCCATCCGGCAGCAAGGGCCTGCAGAACGTCAACACCAAGCAGGGTGGAAACTGATGAACGCTCCATTCCAGGCACGCGCCGGACTTCGCGATCCGTTCACCGCGTTCGTCTGCGACGACGCAACGGCGGATATGCTTCGGCCGGTCGCCGTCGAGCACGGCTGGTCACCGGAGAAGGTCAACAAGGGCGGCTTGCGCAACGCTGTGCAGTCGCTGTCCGTGTCGGCCAGCCCGAACATCCTGTTCGTGGATCTCAGCGAATTGGCGGATCCGCTCAACGACATCAACGCGCTTGCGGAGGTCTGCGAACCGGGAACGATCGTGATTGCGTCGGGGACCGTCAACGACGTTCGCCTTTACCGCGATCTCGTTGCCAGCGGGATCCACGATTATCTGCTGAAGCCCTTCACGGTCGACCAGCTGCGTGACACGTTCGCGCATGCTCAGATGATCCTGTCGGGTCCTCGCGGCGAAGCGCAGGCTGAAAAGCCGCACGTCATGGCCGCGGTCATTGGCGTTCGCGGCGGCGTCGGCGCATCGACGCTGGCGACTTCGCTCGCATGGCTGCTCGGCGAAAAGGCACGCCGCACGACCGCTCTCCTCGATCTCGACGTCCATTTCGGCACCGGCGCACTGGCACTCGATCTCGAGCCCGGTCGCGGCCTCACCGACGCGATCGAGAATCCGAGCCGCATTGATGGACTGTTCATCGAGCGCGCCATGGTTCGTGCGAACGAACGCCTCTCCGTCCTTTCCGCGGAGGCACCGATCCATCAGCCGCTGGTAACCGACGGAAGCGCGTTCTTTGCGCTCCAGGAGGAGATGCGGAACGCGTTCGAATCGACCGTGCTCGATCTTCCGCGTCACATGCTGATCCAGCATCCGCACCTGGTGCATGATGCCCACGTCGCCGTCGTCGTCGCTGAGCTGACGCTGGCTGCAACGCGCGATACGATCCGCGTGCTGGCTTGGCTCAAGTCCAACGCGCCGCAGACCAAGGTCGTCGTGGTCGCCAACGCCATTCCGTCAGGTGGAGCGCTGGAAATCAGCCGCAAGGATTTCGAGCAATCGATCGAGCGCGCGGTGGACATCGTCTTCCCGTATGATGCGAAGCTCGCGGCCCAGGCAGCCAAGCTCGGCAAGCCGATGGCTGAAATCGCCGGCGGCAAGATGGCGGCGCCCTTCAACAGTCTTTCGAACATGGTCCTCAGTCACGCCAGTGATGAAGGCGCAACGACGGAGAAGGCTCCGACGGTCGCGGCCAAGTCCCTGGTCGACAATCTCAAGTCCATGCTCGCGAAGCCGAAGGACAAGGCCGCGTAACAACATTTCGGCGCGATCGCGCGCCGCGTTGAAGAGTGGAAGGCGAACGCAGGAATGCTCTTTTGGCTAATCCTTATCGGCGGCGTCGGCGCCCTCGGACTCGCCTTCACGGCGCTTCGCGGCCCCTCCGCGAGCAAGGCCGTGAAGCGTCGCATGGAGCTCATCAAGGAGCGCCACGGCGACATCATTGCCGGCAGTGCCCAGGCCCAAATCCGCAAGCTCTTCGCTGATCGTGCGAACAGGTGGGAGGGCTATGCCTCGACCCTGATCCCGAAGCCTGCCCTGCTGCGCAAGCGGCTGGACATGACGGGCAAGGAGATCACGCTCAGCAAATATCTCATGATCTGCGTCGGCATCCTGACGCTGGTCACCTTTGGCTTCGTCCTGCGCGGTGCACCCGTCATCCTTTCGCTTCTCCTCGGGATCTTCCTGGGCATCGGCGGCCCTCACTTCGTGATCGGCAAGATGATCAAGCGCCGGGTCAACAAATTCACAGTGAACTTTCCAGACGCGATCGAGCTGATGGTCCGCGGCCTGCGCTCGGGTCTGCCGATCACGGAAACGCTAGGCATTGTATCGAGCGAGATTCCCGGACCGGTCGGCGTCGAATTCCGAATCGTCGCAGACAAGATGAAGATCGGCCGCACGATGGAATTTGCGCTTCAGGACACCGCCGACCGTCTCGGCACGCCGGAGTTCCAGTTCTTCGTCATCACGCTGGCGATCCAGCGCGAAACCGGTGGCAACCTCGCCGAGACTCTCTCGAACCTCGCCGACGTGCTTCGCAAGCGCGCGCAGATGAAACTGAAGATCCGCGCGATGAGCTCGGAATTGAAGGCCTCGGCGTACATCGTCGGCTCGCTGCCGTTCGTGGTGTTCACGCTCGTCTACATGATCAACCCGCATTACATGGGCGGCTTCTTCACGGACCAGCGTCTGATGGTCGCCGGCATGGGCGGCATGGTCTGGATGGGCATTGGTGCCGCCATCATGGCCAAGATGGTCAACTTCGAGATCTGATGGGGGACTGACGACAAATGCAGCAGGCTCCCGTAACCGGTCCGCACCTCCTCGGCTTCGACGTGATGTTCATCGCGACGATGCTCAGCGCCGTAGCGACCTTCGCGGTTCTCATCGCGATCTATGCCGCGACGACGGTGAAGGATCCCATGGCCCGCCGCGTCAAGGCGCTCAACGAGCGCCGCGAGCAGCTGAAGGCCGGCATCGTCGCATCGACGAACAAGCGCAAGAAGCTCACGAACCGCAACCAGGCCGCGGACAACGTCCGGCAGCTCCTGTCGCAGTTCAAGATGCTTCAGGAAGACCAGGTCAAAAAGACACAGCAGAGGCTGATGCAGGCCGGAATCCGCACGAAGGACCTCGCCTTCTTCATCATCTTCGCGCGCTTCGTCCTGCCGGTCGTCATCGGCGTTGCTGCGGTGCTGATGCTCTACGTCTTCGGCTTCGAGCCGCAATGGTCGGCGCTGCGCCGCTACATGACCGTCGCTGGCCTGCTTGTCGGCAGCTACAAAGCGCCGGACATCTGGCTGAAGAACAAGGTCACTAAGCGCAGCCACGCGATCCGCAAGGGTTTGCCGGACGCGCTCGACCTGCTCGTCATCTGCGCGGAAGCTGGCCTTACCGTCGACGCTGCCTTCGGCCGCGTGTCGAGGGAACTCGGCAAGGCCTATCCCGAGCTGGGCGACGAGTTCGGCCTGACCGCGATCGAGCTCGGCTTCCTCAACGAGCGTCGGCAGGCGTTCGAGAATCTCGCCCAGCGCGTCGATCTCGAGGCCGTCCGAGGCGTCGTCACGACCATGATCCAGACCGAGAAATATGGTACGCCGCTCGCCTCGGCGCTACGCGTGCTGTCGGCCGAGTTCCGCCATCAGCGCATGATGCGCGCGGAAGAGAAAGCGGCCCGCCTGCCGGCGATCATGACCGTGCCGCTGATCCTGTTCATCCTTCCGACGCTGTTCGTCGTCATTCTCGGCCCGGCGAGCTGCTCGATCCACGACAGCTTCCTTCACGGTCCAGGCTAAGACTGAGCTCGGCCGGGCCGAGCACCAACGAGGGAACGCGGCGGCTCGCTGAAGCGTAGTCGCCGTGAACCCTTTTACGTTGAGGAAGCGCAATGAACATCACGACTGACCCGAATCTCTGGGCGATTTGCATCCTCGTCTTCTTGCTCGGCTTGCTCATCGGAGTCTTCTTGACCGCCGGCGGCCGCCGCAAATGGCGCACCCGCTACAAGAGCGAGGTCGACCGTCGCGAAGCGCTCGAGCGTGAGCACGCTGATCGAGAGAAGGAATGGCGTGAGCGTGACAGCCTTCGCAACGCCGCAGTCAAAGACCGCGATCGCGACGACCGGCCGCTCTAGCTAGCCTTCGATCCGGGAGAAATCGGCTACCTGGTTCACGGCATCGCGGAAGCGCATAAGCAGGTTGAGCCGCCGCTCGCGCTTCGCGGAATCAGGGTCGTTCACGGTCACATGATCGAAGAAGTCATCAATCGGCTTCCTCAGCGACGCAAGTGCCGCCATCGCGCCAGTGAAATCTTCCTTTTCGATCGCCTTTGAGGCGGTCGGCTCCGCTGTCTCGAGCGCAGCGATAAGCGCCCGCTCCGCGGGAAGTTCGGCGCCAGCCTCGCCAAGGGCCATCTCAGCGATCGCCTCTTTCAGGCCGGGCTCCTCGACCAGCACCAGCGGGTCTTCCTCCCCGGTCTGAGGGATACCCTGCTCTGCTGCCGAGCTCATGATCTGCGGGCCGGTCCAGTTTTCTTTCTTGAGGATATTCGCGGCACGCTTGTAGGCAGTCAGCAGGTCGGTCCCGTCGCTGGTCTCGACGAACTTCTGAAGGGCGTTCACGCGGGCCAGTAGTCGAACGAGATCGTCTTCCCCTCCGAGATCGAACACCGCATCGATGAGGTCGTGGCGAACGCCCGCTTCGCGCTGCTGGACCTTCAGCCGGTCCGCGAAGAAGTCGAGCAGCTCGTCCGCGGTCCGGTCCAGCTGGTGCGCCGGCGTGCTGTCCAGGACCTGTCCGGCGCGGTTCGCCAAGGCGCCGCGCAGAGCCGTTGTGAGCGGCACGCGCAATCCGTTCCGCACGATGATCTCGATCGAAGAGATTGCGGCTCGCCGAAGCGCGAACGGGTCCTTCGATCCCGTCGGCTTCTGGCCGATCCCAAAAAAGGCGGAGATCGAATCCAGCTTGTCGGCCAGGGCAACCGCAATCGTCACCGGTGCGCTCGGCACATCGTCGCCCTGGCCCACCGGCTTGTAATGGTCGCGCACCGCCTCGGCGACTGCCTTCGCTTCGCCCTGCGCGCCGGCGAGATAGCCGCCGATCACGCCCTGGAGCTCCGGGAATTCGCCGACCATGCCGCTAACGAGATCGCACTTGGCGAGGCGGGCCGCGCGCTCGACCTGATCGATATCCGCCTTCACGACGCTGCTCTCTACGAGCCAGCGAGCGATCTTGGTGACGCGCACGACCCTCTCGGCGACGGTTCCGAGCTTCTCGTGAAAGACGATCTGATCGAGCTTCTTCGCCTGGTCCTCGAGGGGGACCTTCAGGTCCTGCTCCCAGAAGAAGCGCGCATCTGCGAGCCGCGCGGCCAGCACCCGCTGGTTACCTTCGACGATGGCTGTGCCTCCGTCCTTTGCCGCAACGTTGGCGACACACACAAACGCTGGCGCCAGGCCGCCGTCGGAAGCAGTACAGGCGAAGTACTTCTGGTTCGTCCGCATCGTGAGGACGATCACCTCGCGCGGGACATCGAGGAAATCCTCGTCGAATTCGCCGTAGAGCGGCATGGGCCATTCGGTTAGCCCGGCATTTTCGACCACCAGCCCCTCGTCCGGCAGCAACGCTAGGCCAGCCTTGACGGCAGCGGCTGCAGCGCCTTCGCTAATGGTGCGCTCGCGCTCCTCCTGATCGACAATCACGTGGCAGGCGCGCAGCTTCTCGACATAGTCCGAAGCACCGCCAACCGTGATTGCGCCCGGATGATGAAAGCGGTGGCCGACCGTTGTGGCCCCGCTCACGATGCCGTCGATCTCGATCGGCACGATTTGTTCTCCGAGAATCGCGACAATCCCGTGCAGCGGCCGGACCCAGCGCAACGACCCCGAACCCCAGCGCATCGACTTGGGCCAAGCAAAGTCGGCGACAATCCGTCTCACCGCATCGGCGAGGATCTCCTCGGCGGTCCTGCCCGGCCGCTCCACGGTCGCGAAATAGACGCCATCACGATCCTCGAGCTGGTCCTGCGTCAGGCCGGTCTTGCGAAGGAATCCTTCGAGGGCCTGTGGAGGGGCCGACGTGCGTGGCCCTTTCGTCTCCTCGAGCGTCGCTTCGGTCCGCTCGGCCACATCTCGTGCGATGAGGACAAGTCGGCGGGGCGTCGAATGGACATTGACCGCACCGGTCTTCAGCCCTGCCGCTGTCATGCACTCGGCGAATAACAGCGCAAGCTCGTTGCGAGCTCCGGCCTGCATCCGCGCCGGTAACTCTTCGGACAACAGCTCGAGGAGGAAATCGGCCATCAGGCGCCGCGCTCCAGCCAAGCGCCGCACGCCGCCTTCGCGAGGTCGCGAACGCGTCCGATATAGGCCTGGCGCTCGGCGACGCTGATCACACCACGCGCCTGCAGCGTATTGAAGACATGGCTCGCCTTGATCGCCTGCTCGTAGGCTGGGATCGGCAGCTTCGCCTCGAGGCAGCGTTCGCACTCGCCCGCAGCCTTGCGGAACAGGTCGAACAGCGCCTCGGTGTCGGCAACTTCGAAATTGTAGGCCGACATCTCCCGCTCGTTCTCCAAGAAGACGTCGCCGTAGGTTACGCCCTCATCGTTGAAGCGGAGGTCGAAGACATTGTCGACGCCCTGGATGTACATCGCCAACCGCTCGAGCCCGTAGGTCAGTTCGCCCGTCACCGGCCGGCATTCGAACCCGCCGACCTGCTGGAAATAGGTAAACTGGGTGACCTCCATCCCGTCGCACCAGACCTCCCAACCGAGGCCCCAGGCGCCGAGCGTTGGGCTCTCCCAATCGTCCTCGACGAAGCGGATGTCATGCTTGAGCGGATCGATCCCAATCTCGACCAGGCTGCCGAGATAAAGCTCCTGCAGGTTCTCCGGGCTGGGCTTCAGGACCACCTGATACTGATAATAGTGGCCAAGGCGGTTCGGGTTTTCGCCATAGCGGCCATCCGTCGGCCGTCGGCACGGTTGGACATAGGCCGCTTTCCACGCGTCCGGCCCGAGCGATCGCAGCACGGTTGCCGGGTGGAACGTCCCCGCCCCCATCTCCATGTCGTACGGCTGAAGGATAACGCAGCCCTGCGCTCCCCAGTAGCGATGGAGCGTCAAGATCAGGTCCTGGAAGCTCAGGCTCAAGCGGAAGGCTCCATGAATTTCGTCGGGGCGGCTTTGGCCGATGGCGCCTAACGGGGCAAGTGGAGGTTCAGCTTGCGATGGCTAGGCCGGCATGCGAACGCCTCACCCGAAAGGCTCTTGGATCGATGTTGAAGCAATTCTTCCGGCGAGCCGCCGCCGCGCTCGGACTAGCCGGACTGCTCGTCGCCTCGTCGGCCGCAGCGAAAGCCCCACAGAGCGCCCATCCAGCGTTATGGGAAGTCAGCGACAAGAATTCGACGATCTATCTGTTCGGGACGATTCACCTGCTTCCCGATAATTTTCAATGGCGTACAGCCAAGTTCGACCAGGCCGTCAATAGCTCCCAACAGCTAGTCGTCGAGACGATCGTAGACGAGAAGGACCCGACAAGGGTCATGTCGGCGATGGCGAGCCTCGCCTTCAACACGCCCAATCTCCCGCCCCTTCTTATGAGGGTGCCCCCCCAGAAGCGCCCGGCGCTGGCGGCCGCAATCAAGAAGAGCGGCTACCCCACCACCGCTTTCGACCGAATGGAGACCTGGGCTGCGGCGTTCATCCTGCTCGGCAACCAGTACCGGGACATGAAGCTCAAGGGTGACGAGGGCGTCGAGGCGGTGCTTCGCAACAATTTCACGAGCTCGAACAAGCCGATCGGCGAGCTAGAGACGAACCTTCAACAGTTCGGCTTCTTCGATAAGTTGCCGGAGAAGGCGCAGGACGCCCTTCTCGACGGCGCGCTCGACGATTCACACGCTGCCGAGGCGGAGTTCTCGGGAATGCTGCAGGCCTGGTCGAAGGGAGATGTGAAGGCGATCGCACGCACCTTCGACCGCGATCTCTCTGGCTCGCCGGAGCTCGCCAACGCGCTCATTCATCAGCGCAACGCGAACTGGAGCAGGTGGATCGAGCAGCGCCTTTCTCAGCCCGGATCGATCATGATCGCCGTCGGCGCAGGCCATTTGGCTGGTAATGATTCGGTCATCGCCCTGCTTCAGCGCGACGGTTACAAGGTCCGCCGCGTACAATAGTCGGCACTTCTTGCGCGCAATGCCTCCATCCATCGGGAAAAGTTAACGTTTTTGCGGATTTCGCTAGACATTTCTTAATCTGTCGGTGACCATTATCCCAAGGTGTCGGGCTGGGGGGTCTGATGCGCGAAGTCGATGAAATGCGGGGGATTTCTCGCCACGGATGACGTTCATCCGGCGTCGTTTTCGCGCGACTGTTTCACTCAGCGCCGTCCGCCACGGAGGGTGATGGATGGTCAGTCTACTCGCAGCTGCAGCGCTCGCCGCCGCATCGCCCGCCGTCGCTCCTGCCGCGGCGCCGCCCGAACCGGCCATTTTCGAGATCCATGACGCAGATACGACCATCTATCTCTTCGGGACCTTCCATGCGCTCGACGGCAACCCAAATTGGTTCGACCGTGGCGTTCGCAACGCTTTCGAACAATCAAATGAATTGGTCCTGGAAACATTGCTCCCTGAGGGGCCCAACGCAGCCGAAGAGGTAAAGGCCGCTATGCGCGGACCGGCGGCCAAGCCATCGCCATCGTTCCTTGCCACGACGAAGATGGCGATCAGCGCCAGTCGGGCCCAAGGCATGCAGGTGGATAATGGCGCTGACATGGTGCTTCGCCACGCCGCGGAGTCCGAAGGCAAGACCGTCGAGCAGCTCGAAACGCTCCAGTTCCAGCTGAACATGTTCAATCATTTGTCGGCAGGCGCGCCGAAGGTGCCTGCCTCCGCGAGGCCCGGACAGCCCGTCGATGCGCAACCAAGCCTGCCGCAGACGATGGCAGCGCTGCAATCGGCTTGGAAACGAGGAGACCAGAGTCTCTTCATCCAGATGCTTGACCAACTTCGAAACGGATCGCCCGATACCTACCGGCTGATGTTCACCGAGCGGAACGCGCGTTGGGCGGACTGGATTGCGGCGCGGCTTCAGACTCCGGGCACCGTGTTCGTTGCGGTCGGCGCCGGCCACCTCGCGGGCAAGGACAGCGTGCTTGTTCGCCTCGCTGAGAAGGGCATCCCGTCTCAGCGGGTATACTGAGCCTCAGCTTGCATTTCTGACCGTCGTCCCGTAGGGCGCGCGCTCCCCGTCATGGTCATCCCTGGAGGCGTGACGGGTCATTAGAAAACGGAGCATAGCAAATGAGCGATCAGCTGACGCTGCCCGCCGAAGCGCGCGACCGGGCTGGCAAGGGAGCCTCCCGAGCACTGCGCCGCGATGGACGGGTACCCGCCGTGGTTTACGGCGAAAAGAAGGAGCCTCTCTCGATCCATGTCGAGGAGAAGCTTCTGTCCAAGATGCTTTCGACCGGTCACTTCATGAACTCGGTCGTGATGGTCGACTTCAAGGGCAAGCCGCACCGCACGCTGCCGAAGGCGATCGATTTCCACCCGGTCACCAGCCGGCCGATCCACGTCGATTTCCTGCGCATCGGCGAGCACACCAAGGTCCACGTCGGCGTTCCGATGCGGTTCGACAATGAAGATGCATCCCCGGGCCTCAAGCGTGGCGGCGTGCTCAATGTCGTCGTCCACGAGCTCGAAATCGTCTGCGACGCGGCCAGCATCCCGAACGAGATCCACATTCCGCTGGATGGGCTGGAAATCGGCGATTCAATCCACATCAGCCAGGTGAAGCTGCCGGACGGCGTCGACTCCGGCGAACACGGAAGAGGACTTCACCGTCGCCACTATCGTCGCTCCGTCGGCGATGAAGGCGGAAGAGGAAGAGACCGCTGCGGCCGATGCCGTCCCGACCGTCGAGGGCGAAGAAGGCGAAGGCGAGGCCTCAGCCGAAGGTGGCGAGGGCGGAGAAGGCGGCGAGTAAGCCTCGCTCCAGCTTTGAACAAAGAGCCGCCCGGCCGAAAAGTCGGGCGGTTTCTTTTTGTCCGCTGCTCCTGCTAGCGAGCGGCATGCAAATCTGGGTCGGTCTCGGAAATCCGGGCACTCAATATGCGCTGCACCGGCACAATGTCGGCTTCATGGCGGCGGACATCATCGCCGAAGTGCACGGCTTCGGCCCGTGGCAGAAGAAGTTCCGAAGCCTGGTCGCAGAGGGACGTCTCGGCCGAAACCGCATCATCCTGCTCAAGCCGCAGACCTTCATGAACGACAGCGGCGATGCGGTTCAGCAGGCTCTGCGCTTCTACAAACTCGATCTCGACGCCCTCACGGTCTTCCACGACGAGCTCGACCTCGCGCCGTTCAAGGTGAAGGTGAGGGTCGGCGGCGGGATGGCGGGGCACAACGGGCTAAGGTCCATCGACGCGTCGCTCGGCCCCGAATTTCGCCGTGTCCGCATCGGAATCGGTCATCCTGGGCCCGGCCGGAAGGACCTCGTCACGCCCCACGTCCTCGGAAATTATGCCAAAGTCGAGATGGAGCCCTTGTCCGACGTACTAGCCGCGATTGCCGGCGAGGCCGAGTGGCTGGCCGAGGGAGAGGACGCCCGCTTCATGAGCGAAGTGGCGCTGAGGTTGCAGCAGGCCTAGCCAATTCAGGCTCGAGCCTGTCTTGCGTTTGCTCCATCATCCGCTTGAAGCGTAGATTGTCTCTCAGGCCGTCGAGGTCCGGATCAGCGAGGACCGCCTTGGCCCGCGGTTCGTCTTCACGCGTATATCAGACGAAAATCTCAGCCACGCGATCCCCGTGGCGTCGATATCAGGACATTCGGGGCAAGTCATTGAAGCTCGACGCGCTCCGCGGCATCCCAAGCATCTGTTCGAAGCGGGAATCACCGCGCAGAGGATCGAGGTTGCGGTCCGCAAGCGCGAGGCTGATGAGGTTGCGACCCGCCCTCGCGAACGCCGGTTCGAGCAGGTCCATCGCCCCTTCCCTGTCGTCGAAGAAGGTGAGGAGCGGCCAGGCAATGTTGTAGCGCATGTAAAGATTATCGGGATCGAGCAGGATCGCTCGGTCGATATGATTGCGCGCTCGGTCGAGCTTCCCGAGCGCCGCGAAGCTAGGGCGACGAATGCGAGCGCAGCGCCATTGTCCGGATCGCGTGTCAGGACCTCTTCGAATCTAACGGCACCATTTTTTCCGCATGGTCACGGACGCGGTCTCGGTCGCCTTTGGCGAGATAGCAGGCGGTGAGCATCCCGAGACTGTGGAAATCGGATTCGGCAAGCTCCGTCGCATGTTCGAGAAGTCGGATGGCCTCGTCGATATTGCCTTGGCGATAAAAGATCCGAGCCGCTTCCTTGTTGGCTTCCCAACAGTCGGGGTTGAGACTGAAGCGCGGTCACAATCTCGGCGTCGGCTTCCTCGATCTTGCCATGTAGCGCTGAAGGCCAGGCCATCGGCAGGTGAGCTTCTGCAATGTTCGGATCGAGCGCCAGCGCATGCTCGGCCGCCGCGAGGCCGTCGTCGAGCTCTTCGTTGCCGCTATAGGCATAATAAAGGTTGGCCTGCGCAAGGCCTATCAGCGCCCAGGCCTGCGCGTAATCTGGGTCGATCTCGACAGCCGTTTGCACAGCCTGATGACGCGCTCCTCGCGGCGGCGGTCGCCGAAGTCGCCCGTGATCCAATACTGCCGCGCCATCAGGTAGAGGTTGTAGGCATCGACGTTGGTCGTGCCGCGGTTCTCGATCGCCTTCTTCTCCTGCGGGCAGGAGCTTGACCTTGAGCGCGTCGACGATCGCCTTCGAAATCTCGTCCTGGATCGCGAAGATGTCGGTCAGGTCGCGGTCGTAGCGGTCGGCCCAGACATGACCGCCGCTCGCACCGTCGATCAGCTGCGCCGTCACCCGGACGCGATCGCCGGCCTTGCGCACGCTGCCTTCGAGCACGTGGCTGACGCCGAGCTTGCGCGCGACATCGCAGACATCGACCGCCTGGCCCTTGAAGGTGAAAGCGGTGTTGCGCGCAATCACTTCCAGCGCGGAGACTTTCGACAGGTCGGTGGTGATGTCCTCGCTGATCCCGTCGCTGAAATATTCCTGCTCGGGGTCGCCGCTCATGTTCTGGAACGGCAGCACGCAGACCGAGGTCTGGCGCCGCTTGCGATCGCCTTCTTGCTTGCCGCTAGCTGCCAGCGAGGGCCGCGACGCTGGCGACAAGCTTCTTCCACCCGGATGATCGCGTTCCCGTCCCAACCGTGAGGTCGGCGCACTGGATCTGGTTGAACGGCATCGGCGGGATAGTGCCGTCGAGAAGGGCCTGCACGAGCGTTCCGGCAGATCGCGCGGCATCCGCCTCGGCGCGTACCCACTGCGACCTGGCCGCTTCTGCGGACCACAGGACGACGACGGCTTTCGCCGATTTCAGCCGCTCCTCGATGACTTCGGCATAGGCGCGATGGGCAGGCAGTTCGTCGTCGCGCCAAACGCCATAGCCGAGCGCGCGCAGTGCGTCCGCGACGCGCTTCGCCTGCGGCTCGTCGGTCCGCGCATACGAGACGAAGACATCCGACATCGAGTCAGTTCCGATTGGTATCAGGACTTTTAACGGCATGTGAAAGGCGGCGAAGCGTCAATGCTACTGGTCGTCCTCGCCGATCGGCATTCCGGGCGGGACCTGCGGAAGCGCGCCGGGATCGGCAAGCGCCTTATCGAGCGCCTCCCGATCCTTGAGCAGGGCGGCGAGCCCGTGCGCCCAGTCCTGCTCCGCTGCCTGGCCGCGGTTGCGCGTCGAGCTGGTCGGCGAGGCGGTCGAGGCGGCCCGCAAGCTGCAGCGACACGGTCGGCGAGAGCGTCAGCGTCATGCTGGACCCGCGCAAGGCCGAAAATCGTCATCGTCGCGATCCGACGGCCCACTTCGTTGCCAGCACTGAGCAAGCGTGCGATCGAGCAGCAGGTCGAACAATTGCGCCGGCGCGGGAATGCTTGCGTCTGCCGGCATGCTGTCCCTCGAGCCGGTTGAGCCGTTCGGGCGCGAGCAGTGCGTTGAGCGTCTGCATCGCGCCGACTTCGGTCGCCTTGAGCGGATCGAAGACCGGGCCGCCGGCGGTCGGGATGATCTCGATCTCGCGTCTGGCGGTCGCTATCGCCGCCGAAGCCGCTCGACAGCAGTGGCTTGAGCCGCGCCGGGACGGTCAGCTCGGCCGGCGTGAGAGTGTCGAGCAGAGCGTAGAGCGCCGCCCACTGCGCTGCTCCCGGCACCACCTGCGCGACCGCGGTCTCGCCGTTCACGACGTAAGGGAAAGTTCACGCCGCCGAGCGACTTCGCGGCAGCCTCGACCTGGTAGCGGTCGATCAGCCAGATCGGCACGAACGCGCGCCTGCAGATCCGCGAGCGACTCGCCGGCGGGCAGAGCGTCCGGCGCCGAAGCGGTCGATCGCGGCCCGCCGCACCGCCATCATCCGCCTGAGCTCGCGCGATCGGGTCGGGGCCGTCGTCCCACAGCGAGCCGAGCGGCTGGCCGGCGCTGACAGGCCGCGCGTCATTGTCGGCGACGAAGCGCAAGCCCTCGGCATGCGCCTGCGGCCGCGATCGGTCGCGCATCGGCGTCGGTCTTCGCGTAGAGCCAGTTGATCATGAACTGGTCCCACGGGCCCGACGCCGGCGCCGTAAGCGTCCGCGAAGCGACGGCGCGCCATTCGCATCGAGCGTGACGCGCGGCCCCGGATAATCCATCACCGAATAGCGGCCCTGCGTGCTCGCCGCGAAATTGTGCGCGAGGCCGAGCGCATGGCCGACCTCGTGCGCGCCGAGCTGGCGGATACGCGCGAGCGCGGCGGTGATCGGGTCGTTGGGGTCGCCGGTGCCGGTCAGGCCCGCCCCGACCAGCGCCTGGAAGATGATCAGGTCCTGTCGCGTCGCGAAGCGAGCCGAGCAGAACCGAGCCCTTGATGATCTCGCCGGTCCGCGGATCGGCGATCGGCTGTCCGTAGGACCAGCCGCGCGTCGCGCGGTCGACCCAGTTCACGACATTGTAGCGGACGTCGAGCGGGTCGGCGCCTGCGGGCAGGACGCCGACCTTGAAGGCATTCTCGAAGCCCGGCCGCGTCGAACGCCGCGCCCACCAGCTCACCCCGTCCTCCAGCGCGGTTCGGACCGGCTCGGGCGCGCCGCGGTCGATGTAGAAGACGATCGGCTTTTTGACCGGCGAGCGTGCCGCGGCGGGATCGACCTTCTCGAGGCGGAAGCGGCGCGCGAGATCGTTGACGATCGGCTGCTCCGAGCGGCGCTGAGAAATCGACCTTCTGAAGGCCGATCGTATAGCCGTACGGGATCGGTGCGCTGCGACGTAGCCCGGCTCGGGCAGCGCGATCAGCGAATGGCGAAGCACGAGCGTCAGCGTGTTGCCGTTGACGATATTGCTGACCTCCGCCTTCGGTTCGTCCGAGCGGAAGGTCAGCTTCGCGGCGAATTCGGCATTCTTCGGGAAAACCTTCACGAAGTTGGGGTCGGCGGCGCTGAGCTCAGGGACGAACTTGAAATCGCCGCCGCCGCCGTTCTTGATCGCACTGCGCGATATCGAGGTCGTCGCGCGCGAGGAAGCTCGGCAAGGTCGACCGTGTACGAACCGTCCTTGGCCGTGTTCAGCACGTCGCCCATCCACAAGGTCGAAGTCGCGAACGACGTGTCGACGGCATGTTGCTCGTCGGGATCGCCGCTCGAGGCGACGAACTTGCTGTTCTCGACTTCGGCGGCGACCTTCTTGCCGATCCGGCGGAAGACGAGGATTCGCGTGTCGCTCGCCGATGCGCGATCGAGCCCGATCGGCGCCGAGCCGAGGCCCGTGCCGAGCTGCGTCAGATAGATGTAGCGCGCCGAAACGCCGTCGCGTCGGGCTTCGGAAACGTCGCGATGATCTTGCCGGTAAGCGGATCGGCCTTAACCCCAAGCAAGGGGCTTTTCCGCCGGCGCCTCAGCGGTAGCCGTGGGAGGCGCTGCAAACGACGGCGCGCTGAGTGCGAGCACAAGCGCGAGCGAAAGCGAAGACGCAAACAGTTGGCGGCGCATGAATGACCCTCCCGGAGAGCGCAGGACGCTAAAGCCCAGCCTTTGCCCTGTCCACGCGCAACCGGCTTACAAATCCACGGTCAAATAGCCCTGGAACAAGCGTCCGCCGGGCTGGCCATAAACACCCGGACCAAGGAACGCATAGCCGGGATTGTCGAAGACGTTCACGACTTGCAGGCGCAGGGTCGCGCTGCGTTGGGCGACCTTGAAGCCATAGTGACCGCCGACGTCGAAGCGCGCCCGTTGCGGAATATAGGCGAGGTTGTCGGTCGTAGCCGGCGTTCGGCCTCGGTGAACGAGCGCCGTGTCGAGCTGCAGTCCATCTATGGGCGACTTCCAGTTGAGATTTAAGCTCAGCAGATGCGTCGGCAGACCCGCGGGCCGCGACCCAATGTCGCCCTGAGCAGTCGGATCGCGAGTGACGAGCGGATCGAGGAGAACTCCACCCGCGATGACGTCCAGCCGAGACGTCGGGCTTCCTGAGATCGAGAATTCCGCACCTTTGCTCCGCACGGTTCCGATCTGTTTGTAGAAGCTGCTCGCGTCATAGCCGAAATAGGGTCTGGTGAGGTCGAAGACCCCCGCAACCAATGTGACCTTGCGAGCGAATCCAATCCGAACCCCGGCATCCTTCTGCTCGGTGATGACCGCGGCAAGCGGTTGATTGCGGTTTGTCGCATTGGGAGGCGCGACGCCGCTCTCCTCGAGGCCGCGGGCGTAGCCGGCGTAAAGCGTGATTGCTGAGCTGACGTTCGCTGCCGCGGTCCCGTTATAGAGCCACGGGTGGGCGTCGGTTACGGCGGTCGGCACGTCCGGGATCACCGTTTCCTTTCGGAAATGCGCCTTGGAGATGCTGAAGCTGACCTCGCCCACATTCTTCCAGCGGCCGTCGTAAGCGATCCCAAGCGTCTCCTGCTTGACTCTGTCGTGGCTGAGCTCGCCGAATTCGAAGACCGGCTCGGGATCGTCCATCTTGTCGAACACCGATCCGATGCCAAAGTCGAAAAAGCCCGATCCCCCGAACTCGCGGCGCGCGTCTCGACCGCGCAAGCTAAGGTTGATGACGTGCAACCGAGGGCCTTCGCGGATGCTGTGGGAGAGGCGCAGCTCGCCGCTGGTCGACCCGAGATGGGTCGGCGGATCGGAGAGGGTCACGCGATCGCCGGTTCCATCGGGCTGCTCGTCGATGATCAGGTCGGTGAAACCGCGTTTCTCGAAATTGATCGAGCGAAACAAACCGAGGCGAATTTGCCAGTCGGCGGAGAGCCTAGCGGACGCCAGCACGCCCTCATTCGTCTGCGTGAAACGAAAATCGGTCCACGGCGGACCATTGTAATTCCGCGCTCCTGACATCACGGGGAGGAAATCGCCGGCGGGCAAATAAGTGAAGCTGGATTCATCGTTATAGTCATTCCAAATCGACCAAAACGGCATAATTTCGATGCCGTCGGCGGGACGCCAGCGCGCGATCAGGGTTTCGCTGTGATTGAAATTGTTCGTTCCATCGCCGAACTCGAAATGCGTCGCGTTGATGCCGTAGCCGATCGCCAGCGTCGAACTGACCGGCAGCGAGCCGTCCACTTCGACGCCTCGCGTTCCGTAGGCGTCGCCGTTGACGACTATTGACGAGCCGGCTTTGTCAGCTGGTGTCCGCAACGAGTAGTCAGCGATGCCGCTCGGCGCTGCGAAGGGATAACCCTGCGCCGAAATCCCGACCTTGATGCTGGTTGAGTCGAGCAGCGTTCCCTGAAGGCTGGCGATCTGGTCGAAATAAAGACCCTCGATCCGCAAATTCCCTGCTGCAGTCGGCGAGAACCCCCGGGCGTTGCCCGCGCTGTAGATGCCGAGGCTCTCCCGGCCGACGCTGAAACCGAAGGCGTCTTCGGCCTGGGTGATTGCGTTCTCGTCCGAACGGGATTGGGCCGATGCGGCGCCCGGCACGAAGGCCGCTGCAAGAGCAAGAATCTGGAGAGAAGTGCACGGCCTCGGCAGCATGACCGGTTTCTCCTCGAACAGATCTCACCCTTCCGAATGAACGCATTGCGGAGCCGACCAACGCGCCTTCTGCGAGGAGCAGGCGAGCTTCGATGGATCGACAGACGGCAGACGATTGCGCGCTGCCACTTCCTCCCTGTCCCGCGGGGCTCTAGGCAAAGCCGATGATACGCAATCTGTTCGTGACCAGGCTTTACTCAGCGCAGTTGCCGCCGTCAGACCTGCTCAGCGACCTCGCGCGTACAATTAAGAGCTTGGCTCATGACGATGCGGCCGGACGACGCTGGAGCCGGGATCACCATTATTCGGGCTACACGAGCTATGCGTCACTCAACGACCTTCCGAAGCGCGATCCCGCGTTTGCCGACCTTTCCAAGCTTTTAATTCGGCATGCGGTGACTTTCGCACGGGAAGCGGCCTTCGACCTTCACCGCAAGCCGCGCCTCGACAGCCTGTGGGTCAATTTGTTGAAATCCGGTGGGCATCACAGTGGACATATCCACCCGCACAGCACCATCTCGGGGACATTCTATGTCGAAGTTCCTGCGAATTCCGGCGCGATCCGTTTCGAGGACCCACGCCTGCCGCTGATGATGTCTGCCCCGCCGCGCGGAAAGGATGCGCCGGACGACCTTCAGCAATTCGTGACGGTCGAGCCTCGTCCAGGGCTGCTGCTGCTATGGGAGAGCTGGCTCAGGCACGAGGTCCTCCCGGGAACGGGGCCCGGCGAGCGCCTCAGCATTTCGTTCAACTTCGCCTGAGCACCCGGTTGCCGAGCCAGACCAGCCAGCCGAGCGCCAGCACATCGATCACGATCTTGAACCACAGGTCCATCGGCGCAGCGCCGATGAACCCGACGAAGCTGACCGCCATCGATCCACATAGGCCGCCGCAGATCAGTGCATAGGAGTGGCGGCGATCCCAGCCGGGGTCCGCAGCCCAGCGAGGTACGAAGAACAGCAGCAACAATGCGATGAAGAAGTCCAGCGGCAGCCGCGCCGATTGGCGAGACTTGGGGCGCGATTCCGAAGGCGAGCACGGCAAGCCCGAACCACAGTGCCGCCCAGGCGGCGCTCAGAATTGCGAGCGACAAGGGAAGAGGCGCCGGAAGCAGTGCTCGGAGTGGCAGACCTTCGGGGGCGCAAGGAGCTTACGATCAGCAGGACGATCGCCGCGACGGCGATCAGCACCCAATATAATGGCGGCGTGAAGGGCGGCTGGTGGAACACCTTGGTGCGGGCGATCTGGGTCCAGCTGAACCAGGCGAGGAAGCAGCCGATGAGGAAGAGGATGGCGGTGACGACCGCTCCTGTCCGGTTGAGCCAGGGCTGCTCTCGCCGGTCGGCAAAGATGAGCTCGGTCCCGAGCGTTGGGATGAGCACGACCCAAGCAGTCTCGTAGACCAGTGCCCAGATGAGGTAGACGTAATTGACGTCGAAGGCGCGCGCCCAGGTTTCGCCCTTCAGCCTGATCACCATCGGCGCGACGGAGGTTTGCTGAATCAGAAATTCCTCGGCGACCGAGAGCGCGAGCCCGAGCAACAGCAGCGACCACCAGCCGAGCCGGCGCGATCGTACCAGTGCACGCGCCATGACGGCCCCGCCGCCCCAAACCGCCATTTCGATCGGAAACACGAAAATCGAGGAGAAACGAGTCGCTCCCGGAAGAACTTCCGCGAAGAGCGGGGCCATGAACGCGAGCGTGACAACCGGAGCGATGCGGTTGAAGAATCCACGTTCACTTTGCATCACCGAGCCCCTAGATTCTTCACAAACGAGTATCTTAGTGCTAAGGTAAATGCAAATGGACGAAGATCGCTATCATCGACTGCACCGCGATCTCGCGACGGCAGTGATCGCTTTTCATGAAGCCGGCGCGCGGCGCCTCGGAATGACTGCCGCCGAACGCAAGTGCGCAGGAATCATTGCCGAGCTCGGAAACGCCACGCCGAAGCAACTCGCCGAGGCGACCGGCCTTTCCACCGGCGCCATTACCGGCATCGTGGATCGTCTCGAGCGAGCAGGCTATGCCCAGCGCGAGCCCAATCCAGCGGACCGTCGAAGCGTCATTGTCCGGCCACGCAACACCGAGAAGCTCGGCCGGGAGAGCCTTCCCATCTTCGCGGCGCTCACCGAAGCGATAAATCGGTTGAACGCGCGTTACAGCCATGAACAGCGGAACCTGATCCTGCTTCATCTCGAAGAGACGATCGCTGTTCTACGGAAGCAAACCGCAAAGCTTCAGCAGCGCGGTTGAGCTACCTGCGTCACTTCGCCTAAAGGGCCGCAACTTCCCTCACCAAATCCGAGCAAACCATGGGCTTCCGCTGCGGCATCGTCGGCCTGCCGAACGTTGGTAAATCGACGCTCTTCAATGCTTTGACCGAGACTGCGGCTGCGCAGGCGGCCAACTATCCTTTCTGTACGATCGAGCCGAACGTCGGCCGCGTCGCCGTTCCCGATCCGCGGCTCGACAAGATCGCCGCCATCGCCAAGTCTGCGAATGAGATTGAGACGCAAATCGAGTTCGTCGACATTGCGGGCCTGGTGCGCGGCGCGAGCAAGGGCGAAGGGCTCGGCAATCAGTTTCTCGCCAACATCCGCGAGGTCGATGCCGTGGTGCACGTACTTCGCTGCTTCGAAGGCGGCGATGTCACCCACGTCGAAGGTCGCGTGGACCCAATCGCAGACGCTGAGACGGTCGAGACCGAGCTTATGCTGGCCGACCTGGAATCGCTTGAGCGGCGGGTGCCAAACCTCGTCAAGAAGGCGCAGCAGGGTGACAAGGAAGCGAAGATCGAAGCGTCGGTCCTGACCCAGGCGCTCGACCTCCTCCGCGAATCGAAGCCGGGGCGGTTGACGCAGCCGAAGGACGTCGAGGAAGCGAAGGTGCTCCAGCGCGCACAACTGCTGACGGCAAAGCCGGTCCTCTACGTGTGCAATGTCGACGAAGGGGATGCCGCAAACGGCAACGCGCTGTCAGCCGTCGTATTCGAGAAGGCCGCGGCCGAAGGTGCGCAGGCGGTCGTCATCTCTGCAGCCATCGAAGCCGAGATCGCCACCCTGCCCCCGGAAGAGCGCGACGCTTTTCTTTCCGACCTCGGCCTTCACGAAACCGGCCTCAACAGGATGATCCACGCCGCCTATGCGCTGCTGGGCCTCATCACTTTCTACACTGCAGGTCCCAAGGAATCGCGGGCTTGGACGGTCTATAAAGGCGCCAGGGCACCTGAGGCAGCAGGCGAGATCCATACCGACTTCGAACGCGGCTTCATCCGCGCCGAAACGATCGCTTACGACGACTACATTGGCTGCGGCGGCGAAGCCGGCGCCCGCGACTCCGGCAAGCTTCGCTCCGAAGGCAAGGACTATATCGTTCAGGACGGCGACGTGATGCTGTTCCGCTTCAACGTTTAGGGCTCGTTCGGCGCCGCTCCCCTCGCCTCGCGGCACAGCATCCAGCTGAGAAAGACCGTAACGACGATCGCTACATAGCTCAGCCACATTGGAATTTCGTGAGAGCCGATCACCACGCGAAAGTGGGTGAAGAGCCTAAGGATGTGAACGATCGCCATCACTGCAAAAATCGCAGCCGCGATCCACGTGAAGGGTTTGGAGCGGGTCATTGGCATCTCCCCAATTTGCCGCTTGGTCTTATAGCTGTTTAGGCGGCGGCGGGGAATCGGTCCCGAACAGATGCTCTGCCCGACGCAGGGTCAGCAGCACCCAAAGCAGGCCGAACGACCATCCGCCGATGACGTCGCTCGGCCAGTGGACGCCGAGCATCACTCGGCTGGTGCCGATCAGCAGCGAGAGGAGGATGGCCAGGACAGCTGCAAACCTTCGAGGGCGAGTGACCGGCACCAGCGCGAGCGCGAGCGTCAAATAGAAGATCATCGAGCTCGTCGCATGGCCGCTCGGAAACGAAGAAGTTTTGACGACCACCAGATGAGGTTCGAGATCAGGACGAGCCCGGGCGATCCAGTATTTCTGCACTTCGCTTAGGCCTCGGCCGAGCAGGATCACGAGCAGGAGACCGAGCGCGAAACGCCCGCGGGCGCGGCGCCACAACAACGCAGCAACAATGAAGCCGGCGCCGATGAGAACCGTTGGCTCTCCCAGCGCGGTGAAAATCCGCGCAATCAGCACCAGTGCGGGGCGACCACCGGCGTAAAGCGCCTCGTAGATCGAGCGATCGAGCGGACCGCGCCCGAGCAGGAGCATCGCGAGCCATATGCTGGCCAGGGCGACGACCGCCGTGGCACGCAGGAACCGCGGATGGTTCAGTGCAGGCAAGGACGTCATGCTCACTTCAACCGCTCGCAGACGCAAGCGGTTCAGACGGTCAGAATTTCGCGCCCAATCTCAACCCGATCGTACGCGGCCGCCCCGGAATGATCTTCACCTGCGTGCAGATGCTACACACCACCAGACGGGCGATCTCGTTTCGGTCGTCGAAAACATTGGTCGCGAACAATTCGGCGCTGTACTTGCTCCAGTCGTAGCCGAGGAACAGATCGACCACCGTCGAAGCGTGAATATTGCCGATCAGATCATTCTGCGCTGGGTCGAGATCGGATGCTGCCGATCCCTGGTAGGCGACCACGCCCTGCACGTGCGCATTGCCCGTCCAAATGGGCCAGGTGTAGCGCGCGGTGGCACTGCCCTTGAATTTGGGAGTGATCGGCAGGCGGGTACCGGAAGGCACAACGATGAAATCCGCCTTTCCGGGTGCTCGCTCGCCGCTGCAATCGGGAGACGGGTCTACGACAATCGCCGCCTTGCAGATGTTGCCGTCGGTTTTCGCGTCCGTGTAGGCCCCGGCGAGCGTCAGCGACAGGCCACCCTGAACATAGTTGATGTCTGTCTCGATACCGTTGACGTTCGCATTGCGCCCGTTCTAAATCACTGTCAGGCTGTTCGGACCGAGATAGCTAAACTGCACGCCCTCCCATCTCTGATGGTAGATGGCGCCGTTCCACCGAAGCCGGCTACCGAAGAACGTCGTCTTCCAGCCCGCTTCGTAGTTGGTAAGGAAGTCCGGAGCGTAGGGCGGCGCATCGGGCTGGCGGTTGATGCCGCCGGGACGGAAGCCCCTCGACCAGGTCGCATAGAACATTAGGTTTTCTTGCGGCTTCCATTGCGCGTTCAGCTTGTGGATGTGACCCGATCCCTTGCTTCGCCGGGGAATGGCTTCGCCGTTCGGTCCAATGTCCGCGACGTCGTAGCAGGGGATGTTCAGACCGCTGTTACCGGTCGCCAGCGGGACGTTCGGATCATGGAGGCCGAATAGCGGATCGTTCGGATCGGTAACGACCGGCAGACAACGGCTTTCACCGGTGTGTGAAAACACAGCATTTGGATAAGGGCCGAAGCCAGCAAATCCGTAGAGCGTGTTGTTGAACCAGTAGAAACGCAAGCCGCCGGTAAGGGTCACCGTGGGCGTGATATCCCAGTTGGCCTCGCCGAAAATCGCGCGGTCCTTGTCCTCACGCTGCTCGTTCGTCAGCCACAATGTTCCGGGATATCCTGTCACGGAAAGGCTCGTCGCCAGATTGTCGACGAAATAATCTTGGAAGATGTGGTTCTTCTGGTCCTGGTAGAACGCGCCAAGGATTCCCCTGACTGGCCTGTCGGACGGCGTCGCGACACGCAGCTCATGGCTCATCTTCTTGAAATGATCGGTTCCGGTAATGTGCTGACGTGGACTGATGAGATCACCCGCGTCGTCCCGGAAATTCTGGTAGTAGGCTATCCCGCCGTAAGGTTCATAATAATTGTCGTACGCGACCGTGTAGTCGGTGTAGTCGCTCGTGGAGTACCGCGGCCGGTCCATGTACGCGCCGGCATATGTGACATCGAAGAAATTCGCGATCTTGCCTTCGACCGTCAGCGCAGCCTGCCAGAAGCGGTCCTTGGCTATCTCGTCCTGGAAGCGGACCGTCTGCAAATCGCCTAGGCCTTCATCCATCCAGAAGACGCCATGGGTCGTGCTCTTCTGGTACATGAACGTCGGAAGGATGGTCCAATTGTCGTCGAGGTCGACCTTCAGAGCAGCGCGGCCGCCGTAAGTCTTGACGTCGTTGAAGTTCTTTTTGACGAACTTGCTATTCTCGTAATGGAAGCCGTTGTGAACGCATCCGACGGCAATTTCGGCCGGTGGAGGATTGGGGTTGGGTCCATAAATCGTGTCGCCGCATAGCGTGGCCTCGCCGAAGACGTTGTCGATGTAGCCAGCGTCATGCTGATAAAATGCAACGGCGCGGAAAGCTGCGTTCCGGCCGATGGGGAGGTTGATCATGCCCTCGAGGTTGCCGCCAGCCCCGCCATGGTCGACTTTGGTGAGTTCGCCGTCGATGCGCCCATAGGTCTTACCCAAGTCCGGCTTGTTCGTGATGATGCGGATCGTGCCCGCTTCGCTCGATGCGCCGTAGAGGGTGCCCTGCGGGCCAGCGAGACTTTCAATGCGCGCGATGTCGTAGATATGGACGTCGAGCGTTCCGCCGATCGTCGTGATTGGCTGCTCGTCGAGGTAGCTGCCGACCGACGGGAGTGAGCCTGAATGGTTGCCATCGCCGCCCGTCGCAACGCCGCGCATGTAGACGACGGTAAAGCCGGGCGCTCCGAAATTCTGGTAGCTGACCGACGGAAGTTGTTTCGTATATTCCTCAAAGTTCGAGATATTGAGCTGGTCTAGCTTGCGATTGCCGAGAACGGTCACCGCAATCGGAACGTTCTGCAGGTTCTCCTCGCGCTTCGTCGCAGTGATGATGATCTCGTTTTGATCGACTAGCCCTTTGGCTGCCTGCGCCTGCTCCACTTTGGGCGGCGGCGAAGTGACGTCCGTCGCATTAGTCCCGGGCGCTGGCGATTGGCCGGTCGTTTGCGGTTGAGTTGCGGTCTCGGGTGGGACGTTCTGGGCAAAGGCCGGAGTGGCCAGAGCAGTAGTAGCGAGAAGTCCGAGAGTCAGCGCGCTGCGCCTGCGATCGATCATTGCAAAGGCCCCCTCAGGCAATGTGTCCATATTGCGACAGAGCTATCGCTGAATGTCAACGACTCGTGTGCAGCCGCCGAAGATTATTTCGCAGGCGTTGCGTTCAGGTCGCGACGGGTGCCTCGGGATAAGATTGCAGGACGGGCCCCAGTGCCTCTTTCAACGGCGCCAGATATTTCTCGTAGGACCGCCATTCCTCCGTGGCGTCGCGGTAGATGGGACGGCGCACCTGCTCGGAGCTCGGCGTACGAACCGCCCGCTCGGTCTTGTAGAATTCGAGCACCCGCGGCTCGAACTCGAGGCCGCAATATTCGAGCAACCCCCGCACCTCGGCTTCGGTATCGTCAACCATCCTCTCGTAGATGACTCGGTGGACGCGGCCGGGGAGCACCGCGTCGATATGCGCCATCAGTCGAACATAGTCGGAATAAAAAAGGCCCAAGCCCGACAGGTCGTAAGTGAAGTCTTGGCCATGCGCGAAGTGCTGGCGAAAGTTCGAGAAGCAGCAGCTGAGCGGATGGCGCCGCGCGTCGATGATTTTCGCCTTGGGCAGGATCAACTGTATGAAGGGGACGTACAGCCAGTTGTTGGGCATTTTGTCGATGAAGAACGGCCTGTCAGTCCGCCGCTGAACGCTCGCACGCTTCAGATATTCCTCGCCAAGCTCGCGACGGGTGGCTGCATCCAGATCGAGCATGCCCTTCGGGTAGTCGCCCACCTTCCGCGCCAGCACTGGAACGTCCTGAAGCTCGGTCGTGCCCTCGACCAGGCTGTGGCTCGAAAGGATCTGCTCGAGCAGCGTCGAGCCCGACCTTGGCAGACCGACAATAAAGATGGGGTCCGGAGCCTCGCATCCGCCGGGACGATCGGCAAAGGCTTGAGCAGTGAATTTTTCGATGCACCGATCAACAATTCTCGTGAGCGTCTGCGCGCGATACTGATGGGTCTTGAGGCGGAGCGTATTGCCGGTCGAATAATGGGCGAAGGCGTCATCGGCCCGGCCCGCATCGTGAAGTGCCTTGCCGAGCGCGAAGTGGATGTGGAGGCGATCCTGGTCGCTTAGTTTCGGCGACTCCAGCGCCGCGTCCATGGCCTCGATATCGGCATCGTTGAACTTGACGGTCTTGAGGTTGGCCAGGCCCCACCACGCATCGCCAAGCAATGGGTTGAGGGTGATCGCCTTACGGTACGCCGCAATGCCCTCCTGCAACCGTCCGATCGTCTTCAACATGTGGGCGTAGCTGACCAACACCCGCGGACAATTCGGATCCTCCGCAAGCACGTCCTTGTAGATCGTGATGGCTTCTTCGAAATCGCCAAGGCGCCCAAGCGTTGCGGCCTTGAGGTTCCAATGGCTAAGGTCCTCCGGCTCCTCGGCGAAAATGTCGTCGAGCAGGTCCATCGCCTCCGCCGGTCTCCCCATTCGCCCAAGCAGCGTCGCGAGGTTTGCCCTCGCCGCGGTCCAGCCGGGCGCAAGTTCAACCGCGCGCCGCAGAAGATGCTCCGCGTCCCTGACTCGCCCGATCCTTGCCGCAAGCTCGGCAAGCATCCGGATTGCAGCAGCATCGAACGGGTCTTCCTTGAGATAGGGCTTGAGGATCCGCTCGGCGATCTCGAGCCGGTTCTCATTGAGCGCCATAGCCGCCTCGATGAGGCGAGAATCATATCGGGACGGGAGCGGTGCGAAGGTCGCCACACCGCGAGCCTAGCGGCCGCCTATACTCGCGCCAAGCGCCGCTCGCCGCTATGCGCGCCCGATGATCTATTTCGAAGACCTGGAAGTCGGCGCGGAGACGAATTTCGGCTCGTACGAGGTGACACGGGAGGAAGTGCTCGAGTTCGCGCGTAAATACGACCCACAACCATTTCACCTGTCGGACGAAGAGGCGGCCAAGACCCATTTCGGCAGGCTCGCCGCTAGCGGTTGGCACACCGCTGCGATGACCATGGCGGTGCTGGCTAGGCATGTAGTCAAGCACAAGCAGGCGGGCCTCGGCTCGCCCGGGATCGACGACCTTCGCTGGAAGAAGCCGGTATATCCGGGTGATACGCTCCACGTGCACGGGCAAATCGTCGAAAAGACGTTGTCGCGAAGCAGGCCGGACATGGGATCGTATCGGACGCATACGACCGTCACCAACCAGGACGGCGTTCCGGTAATGACCTACACCTCGATCGTGCTGATCAGGCGTCGACCGGCCGATTAGTGCGTGATGGTTGCGGCTGCCGCTTCGGTCGTAGCCGCTCCAGTTCGAGCGGCTCCAAGTGTGTCCGGTGTGCGTCCGATAGGTTGCCTGCCGGTTCGTCCAGTAGTTCCGCTGGCTATCGTTCCACACGTGCCGGTGATGGCTGCTGTCGTACACGTAGACGCCGGCGCCCGGGTAATAATAGTCGCCGTACCAGCCGAACGGATCATAGCCGTACCCATAACCGCCGTAAGGCGCGTAGTAGCCGCTCGAGTAGCCGAGCCCAACATAGGGTCCGCCATATCCGTAGCCGCCGTAATAACCGCCGCCGTAGCCAAAATCGCCATAAGCGCAGCCGCCGAGTGCTAGTCCGCAGACCGCGAGCAATGAAATATAGGGGATACGCAAACGCATGTTACACCTGCCAAAATCCAAAAGGATGCAGGCGTTAAACGAGTTGCGGTTAGCAATCGTTCCGACTGTTGACCGGTGCCCTACTTCGGGTCTGGGTAGTCATACTTGAACGGATCGCTCGGCAGCGGCTTGGTCGGCATCGGAGGCCGCGGCAGCTCCTTGTCGCTGTTGGCCGCCTCAAGCAGCACGCCGGCGAGCACCACCGCAGCCTGGCGCAGGTCGTCGGCCCTCAGGTGGTCGAGCGTATCGATGCTCGAATGGTGCACCCGGCTTTCATAATCCAGCGGATCCTGGATGAACTGGAAGCCGGGTATTGCGACCGACTGGAAGAACTCGTGGTCGGTGCCGCCGGTCGGGCCGGCCACGACGGTACCGGCGCCCATGCTCTCGAATGGCGAAAGCCATTCGCGCAGCAGCGGCTCGGCGGCTGCGTTCCCCTCGGCATAGATGCCGCGCAGCTTGCCGGACCCGTTGTCGATGTTGAAATAGGCCTTGAGGTCGCCGTAGCCGGGCAGCGGCGTCACCGGATAGGCGTCTCGCCACGTCATGTAATTGACGATGCCGTTCTCGGTGATCGTCGAATGGCCGGCGGGCAAGATGCTGGTTCACATAGTTGAGCGAGCCGAACAGGCCCTGCTCCTCGCCCGTCCAAAGCGCGAAGCGGATCGTGCGCTTCGGCCTGCACGCCGATCGCTGGCGAGGATCCGCGCCGCTTCCATCACGACGACTGCTGCCCGCACCGTTGTCGGCGGCGCCGTCGCCGGCGACCCAACTGTCGAAGTGGGCGCCCGCCATGACGTAGCCGGCCTTGGGTCGGTGCCCGGCAGGTCTGCGATGATGTTGTAGGCGTGAGTGTCGTCGTCGAGGTAGCGCGTGTCGACGTCGAGCTCGAGCACGGGATTGTCGCCCATCTTCGCCATGCGCGCGATGCGGCGATAATCTTCGGCGGCGATCTGCACGGTTGGGAGCTTGGGCGAGCCGCCGACCTGGTTCTGATAGCCCTCGCCCGAGACCAGCTTGCCGTCTCGATCGGACATTGTCGCCTGCGCAACGGCGCCTTCGCTCGCGAGGAACGCATCAAGGTCGCGGCGCGAACTGCACGCGCTTGATGAAGCCGTTGTCCGCGTCGGGGTCGAAGTGCGGGATCGGATATTGGTCGCACTTGGCGATCTCGGCGCTGTCCAGCCGCTGGAACGCGGCTTCCTTGGGTTCGTCGCTCGTGCCCGGCAGGCTGGTCAGGACGATCTTGCCGGCAAGCTTGCCGCTGGTAGGCGGCGAACTGCTCCTTGCGGTTCATCGGCGCGACGATCACCGGCGCGCGAAGCGGACCGTTCGTCGGCGGGCTCCAGGCAACGGGGATTGCGGTCAGCTCGATCGGGCGCGGCGAGACCAGCCGGACGCTCGAATGCACGATGTCCCAGCCGCGGCCGAAGTCGTAGGCCTCGCGGTGGACGTTGGAGAGGCCGTAGCTGGTCAACTTGCGAGCTGCCCAGTCCTGCGCCTTGCGCATGTTGGTCGAGTTGGTGAGCCGCGGGCCGATGTCGTCGAACAGCTCGTGCGCAGTTGAGCATCACCTGACTGCGGTTCATCCCTTCGTCGATGATCCGCGCAGTGTCGTCGGTGACCGCAGCTGACCGGCGCTCGCGACCGAGCGCAGCCGACGCCAAGCAGAACAAAGATGCGCGCACATTCCCTCCCCGTTCGCTGAACACGAAAACCGCCGGCAAGCACGAAGCACGCCGGCGGCCGAAGCTCAACATATGCCGGCAATCCTATCCGGCGACGCCCGCTTCGCCTTGGCCCGGCGCGTCTTCGCCTGGTTCTCCGGCTCCAGCGGCCCGGTGATCCGGACGGCGCCGCTTCGTCTCGTACAGATCTGCGATAAGCGAGATAGCCGAGGATCGTCGCGATCAGCAGGAAGATCGACGACTGCGACAGCCCGGCCGCGTGGCGGCTCTCGAGGTCCGGCTCAGCCGTCCACACCAGGAACGCCGCGACGTCCTTGCGCCATCTGGTCGACTGTCGGCTTGGTGCCGTCCTCGATACTGCACCTGTCCTTCGCTCGTGAGCGGCGGCGGCATCGCGATGTTCAAGTTCGCGAAATAGGGATTGAAGTGGAGGTTCGGCGGGCGTCTTCGCCTCCGGGAACTTCTTGAGCAGCACTTCGCCCTTTCGTTCCTGTAGCCCTGCTGATTGGAAGCCGGTCAGCAGCGAGTAGACGTAGGCCGCTCCGCCCTCACGCGCCTTGGTGATCAGCGACAGGTCAGGCGGAAGCGCATTGTTGTTCGCCGCACGCGCCGCGACTTCGTTCGGCGAACGGCGGCGGGAAATTGTCCGACGGCAGCGCCTTGCGGGTCGCTGCCTCGCCGGTGTCGGGATTGATCGACGGCACCTGCGTCTTCCAGTCCGACGCGATCTTCTTGATCTCGGCCTCGTTGTAGCCGAGGCCCTTCAGGTCGCGGAACGAGACCAGCTTGAGGCTGTGGCAGGCCGAGCAGACCTCCGAATAGACCTGGAAGCCGCGCTGCAGCTGCCGCTTGTCGAATTTGCCGAAGGGGCCGTCGCTGGCGAGAGGTGCAGCGGCTTGGGCTCCTTGTGGAACTCCGAAGGGCGAGCGGCGCCGGCGGGTTGCTGACATAGTCGCGAGACCGCTGATCAGCGAGATCAGCAGGACCCCAGCGAAGACCGCGCCGATGAAACCGAGAATGAAACGCATCTGTCTCCCCGCCCCTTATTCGACGGCCGTGCGACGGAGCCGCCGCGCCTGCTGGTCCGAGCCCCGCGGCGCTGCTTCCGCCGCTTCGCCGTGAAGCACCGACTTCGCTGATCGAGCTCGGCAGCGGGAGCGGCGTCTCGAAAGCCGAGACCAGCGGCAGGATCACCAGGAAGTGGAGGAAGTAATAAGCCGCCGCCAGCTGGCCGAGCGCGTTGCGCAGCGGGTGTCGGGCGCCACCGCCGGCCCAGCCGAGGATGACCACGTCGATGACCAGCAGCCAGAAGAAGCGCTTGAACACCGGGCGGTAGGAGCCCGAGCGCACCGGCGACTTGTCGAGCCACGGCAGGAAGAACAGCAGCAGGATCGAGCAGAACATCGCCAGCACGCCCCACAGCTTCGCCGGGAGGATGAAGTCGACGGTGAACGAGCGCAGGATCGCGTAGAAGGGCCAGAAATACCATTCGGGCACGATCTCGCCGGCGTCGCGAGCGGATTGGCCGGAATGTAATTGTCGGCGTGCCCAAGATAGTTCGGCGCGAAGAAGGTCACGACGGCATAGATCAGCAGGACCGCGGCCGCGAACCAGCCGTCCTTCGCCGTGTAGAACGGATGGAAGGGCAGCGTGTCGCGCTCGTCCTTCACGTCCACGCCGGTCGGATTGCCCGAACCCGGGAATGTGCAGCGCCCAGATGTGGAGGATCACCACGCCGGCGATCACGAACGGCAGCAGATAGTGGAGCGAGAAGAAGCGGGTCAGCGCGGCCTGGTCCGGCGCATAGCCGCCGAGCAGCCAGATCCGCAGCGGCTCGCCGACGACCGGGAAGGCCGAGAAGAAGCCGGTGATGACCTGCGCTCCCCAGTAGCTCATCTGGCCCCACGGCAGGACGTAGCCCATGAAGGCTGTCGCCATCATCAACAGGTAGATGACGAGCCCAAGCATCCACACCAGCTCGCGCGGCGCCTTGTACGAGCCGTAATAAAGCCCACGGAAGATGTGGATGTAGGTGACGATGAAGAAGAAGCTCGCGCCGTTCATATGCGCGTAGCGCAGCAGCCAGCCCGCGTTGACGTCGCGCATGATCAGCTGGTTGACCGAGTTGAACGCGCCGTCGGCCGAGGCCGTGTAATGCATCGCCAGCACGATGCCGGTGACGATCTGGATGGTCAGGAAGATCCCGGCGAGGACGCCGAAATTCCACCAGTAATTGAGGTTGCGCGGAACCGGATAACCGCCGCCGATCGCTCCATAGACGATGCGCGGCAGCGGAAGCCGCTCGTCGAGCCAGCGCATGAACGGGTGCTTGGGTTCGTAGGGCTTGGCCCAGGAAAAGCTCATCTACTCACTTACCCCTTCGCGCCGATCATGACGGTCGTCGGCGACGTGAATTCGTAGTCCGGAACGAACAGGTTCTTCGGCGCCGGCCCCTGCCGGATGCGCGCCGCCGTGTCGTACTGCGATCCGTGGCACGGGCAGAAATAGCCGCCGTAAGGACCGCGGTTCTCGCCCTCGCCGATGCCGAGCGGCACGCAGCCGAGGTGGGTGCAAACGCCGAGCGTGATCAGCCAGTTCATGTGGCCGGGCTTGGTGCGCTCTGCGAGAGTCTGCGGGTCGCGCAGGGAGGACAGCGGGACCGCATTCGCCTCGCTGATCTCCTTCGGAGTCAGATTGCGGACGAAGACCGGCTGCTTGCGCCAGCTGAGCCTTGATGCCCTGGCCCGGCTGCACCTTTGAAATGTCGACTTCGGTCGTCGACAGCGCCAGCACGTCGGCCGACGGCGCCATCTGGACGAGCAGCGGAGCGATTGCGGCGACTGCGCCGACGCCTGCGAACGCGACTGCGCCAACATTGAGGAAATCGCGGCGGCGGAGGCCCTCGCCTTCACCATCCAGACCTGCGGTCTGCGAAACCTCAGCGGACCGTGCCTTGGTGGCCATCATTCCCCTTCATGACGCGATGTGACTGCACGTGCCGGGAGGCATTTGCGCAGGCCGCTCCGATCGGCTGTCGGTGCGATGGCGGGCCTGATAGCGAGGGGTTCGGGGTCTGTGAAGGGGCTGAAGTCCTCTTTTCCCCGCTTGTCCGGACGCCGACCAGGGCTCAGCGCGGCTCGAGCACCTCGAGCAGGATCAGGCTGATAATATGCAGCGCCATGATCACGCCGAGGGCGACGGCAAAGGTTTTGCCGATGTCGACGAAAGGCGCCGACAAGGCGACCAGGACCGCCGCGATGATGCTTACACGCGCGACCCACATCAGCGGCGGCGCGGGGTTGAGCATCCAGAACCACAACAGGCCGTCACGGTAGCGGAAGCGAAAATCGACGTAGCTGATGTGGATGAGCACGACCGCCACGACGATCGCCAGCGTGATCAGAACGGAGTGCATCGTCGGCGAACTCGCATGCCTCGCGACAAGTCGCAACTATCGCGCCGGTCTCCTAGAAATGGTGAGTGCAAAGCGCGAGCAGCAGGATGATCGGGATCGGAACGCCGATGAGCCACAACAGGATCGACCGCATCAATTCCTCCGTTGTACCCGCTCGGCGCAAAAATGACCCGGCTGCGGAACGGTTCCCGCAAGTTCAGCTGGTCGCCGGGACCTCTTCGGGCGTGAGCGGCTCGGCTCGGCGGCCGAGCATTGCGGCCCGCAGCATGATCGTCGCGGCATAGAGGACGACGACGAGCACCATCCAGCGAAGCACTTCGAGCGGCATGTTGACGACAAGGTAGGCGGCGACGAAGACCGCGGGGATTCCGCCGATGGTCAGTCCGATCACCACCCGCAGGTCGATGCGTCCTGTGTTTATGTGACGAATTCCGGCCGTTGCCCCCATCAATCCTGCCGCTCCGGCCATCACCGGAAAACACAGTCTTGGATCCATCCCCATGAGGCTGAGCATCACCAAGGTCGGTGCGTAGTTGCCGACACCATAGTTGAGCAGGATGCCGACGACGAAATTCGCCGCGATCGCGATGATCGTTAGTGTTGTCGGCAGCGACGATGCGGTTCCTCCGCCCGGGAACAGGTTCAGGTTGGTCATTCCATAAGCGATTGCAGCGAGGAAGAGTCCGATCGCGACCACCAGCTGCACGATCCAGACCTGCGTCCGGTGAACCAGCCCCGCCCCCAAAAGGCCTCCGGTTGTGCAGGCGACGATACAGCCGACGAGCAGGACGGGATCGACCTTAACCCCCAGCTGGAAAAGGAAGATAATCGATTCAACGACCGCGGTGATCGTAAGGCCCACCAGGATTGTCGGCGGGATCAATCGGTCGGCGACGAGCTGGCGGAACTTCAGCCAGGCGGTGCTCGGTGCGAAACAACCGATGCCGAGCGTGTCGAAAAAACTGACGACCGCGCCGAGAATGACCGTTTCGAGCGTCGGCGTCGCCCGCTTTTTGATCGCCGCCTTCAAGAGAACGACCGTGAATACCAGGGTCGCAAGGACGATCGGGACGAGCAGCGCAATTAGCATATTCTTCTCCCCGCCCTCTTGCCGAGCGCGGATGCTAGCGGATCGCCAGCTCCGCACAACCGGCGCGCAGAGCCGTGAAATATTCGCTGCCCTCCTGACTCCGGAAGCCAATTCAGGAATCTGAACTCCCAAGCTCGAAATCGTCCCGTCCTCGACCGGTGTTTTCCGGACCAAGGGCATTGTTCGGGCGCTAGACGAAATAAAGAGAGCGGGAAATTCACATGGCGAACAAGGCAGGCAGCATCCTTTCGCGGATCAAGGATGAGGAGATCGACTGGGTCGACCTCCGCTTCACCGACCCCAAGGGGAAATGGCAGCATCTGACGATGGCCTCGGCAGTGATCGACGAGGACATGCTGACCGACGGCTTCATGTTCGACGGAAGTTCGATCGCAGGCTGGAAGGCGATCAATGAGTCCGACATGATCCTGAAGCCGGACCTCGACGCCGTCTACGCCGATCCCTTCAGCGCCACGCCGATGCTCGTTCTCTTCTGCAACGTCGTCGAGCCTTCGACCGGTGAGCTCTACGGCCGCGATCCCCGCTCCACCGCAACGCGCGCTGAAGCCTATCTCAAGCAGACGGGCGTCGGCGACACGGTCTTCGTCGGCCCCGAAGCCGAGTTCTTCATGTTCGACGACGTCCGCTTCGAGGATGGCTACAACGCCAGCGGCTTCAAGATCGACGACATCGAGCTGCCAACCAACACGATGCGCGAATATGATGGCGGCAACCTCGCCCACCGTCCGCGCGCAAAGGGCGGCTATTTCCCCGTCGCGCCGGTCGATAGCGCAATGGACATCCGCGGCGAGATGGTCGCGACGATGCTCGAGATGGGTCTTCCGATGGACAAGCACCATCACGAGGTCGCCGCCTCCCAGCACGAGCTCGGCCTCACTTACGGCGGGCTGGTCGAGACTGCCGACCGGATGCAGATCTACAAGTACGTGGTGCACATGGTTGCCCATGCCTACGGCAAGACCGCGACCTTCATGCCCAAGCCCATCGCCAAGGATAACGGCAGCGGCATGCACACCCACATGTCGATCTGGAAGGGCGGCAAGCCGCTGTTCGCCGGCAACGGCTATGCGGGCCTGAGCGAAACTGCGCTGTATTTCATTGGCGGCGTCATCAAGCACGCCCGCGCCCTCAACGCCTTCACCAACCCGACGACCAATAGCTACAAGCGCCTAGTCCCCGGCTTCGAAGCGCCGGTGCTCCTCGCCTACTCGAGCCGCAACCGGTCGGCCTCCTGCCGCATCCCGTACGGCGCCGGCGAGAAGGCCAAGCGAGTCGAGTTCCGCTTCCCCGATGCTCTGGCGAACCCCTATCTCGCTTATTCCGCGCTTTTGATGGCCGGCCTCGACGGCATCCAGAACCGCATCCATCCGGGCGACCCGATGGACAAGAACCTCTACGACCTGCCGCCGCAGGAGCTGGTCAACGTCCCCACGGTCTGCGGCTCGCTCCGCGAGGCGCTCGTCAGCCTTCAGAACGACCGCGCCTTCCTAACCCGCGGCGACGTCTTCAGCGACGACCAGATCGACAGCTACATCGACCTCAAGTGGGAAGAAGTGATGCGCTGGGAAACGACGCCGAGCCCGGTCGAGTTCGACATGTATTATTCGTCCTGAGTGGGAAGCAGCGACCGGGACACATCGTGGAAGGTATAAAGCCGACGGTCGCTTTCAAAGAATTCATGGCGTGAGGGCGGCAACGGCTGCCGTCCTCCGAAATGGTCTCTCAGAATCGCCGGATAGATCTGAACGGGTGAGTCCGGCATCGTCCTTGGAGCGCCAGACGGCTCCCGAACGGCCAGAAGGAATCCCGTCCTCTCGCGGAGACGATCCGGATCGAGCTTGGTCCACTGGACCCTGACTGGGTCGCCTCCAAAGCTGTGTCGTTACCAAGCAACCCGGTCAGCGGCAGTCGTTAGAGAATGCTTAGCGAGCGATTGGCGATGACTTTGCAGGCCGAAATTTCGAGCGGTTTGCCACCTCGATTGGGGCGCTAATTTTCCTGATATTCTTCTGCTTAATTTTGCGGTAACGTTCTCCTTTCGGGACGCCGGTGGAGGGAACCCTCCCACCTTCCCTTTCCCTCCATCGGCATCACCGGCGCTCCCCAATGCCGGTACTCCTCAATGAGGATGACCGGCGTTCGTTCGAAGGTAGACCACACCAGCTTCGTCGCTCGCGATGCGCCGCCAGCCGGGAGAGCTGTCGAGCGTGCCGATCAGCCGCGCTTGCTGCGGAAGGATTGCCCAGCGGATGTTCCATTGCTTCACCGCAGCGTCGAACGCGCCGCGGTCACCGCGATTGATGCGCACATAGTCGCTTACGAGCGCGTCGCCGTACATGTCGCCGCGGCCGTCGATATAGGGCCTGATGCCCGCGAGGATCAGCGGGCCGCCCATCGAATAGCCGTTGAGCATCGGCTGGCTGCGAGATTCTGGGGGCACGGCGGCGATCAGCTTCCACGGGTTCGCCTCGCCTTCGATGGGAGTGAGCGGGAGGATCGCTCTCGCTATGACGAGCGCCACGGCTGCTGCCGCAGTCACGAGCAGCGGCGTGCGATATGTTCGGATCTTCTGGTCGCCAGCAACGAAACCCTCGGGAAGGATCATCGCCGCGACGATCGCCAGCATTGCCTGGTGCCGGACCTGCAGCAGCGCCAGCCCGAGCATCCCGATCAGCAGCAACCACCGCGCCCAAGGGAGCTTCGGGCGCTTCCACGCGATCAGCGCGACGGTCAGCACGAGAATGCCGAAGAAGAAGGGCGTGACCTTCGGGTTCGACGGTTTCCACTCGTCGATCAGCGGAAGCATCTGCAGATTGTCGAACCGCAGCGGGTGGATCACGCCTTCGAAGCCATTGCCGTTGATGAAGACCGCCGCGACGCAGGCGATGCCGAACGGCACCCACTGCCGCAGCACCAGCGCGCGATCAGCCGAGAAAAGACCAGCGCCTCGAGTCCGAACAGGCCGGCGATGCCAGAGCCGAAGACGAAGCCGCCGTGCAGGTTAGCCCACAGCGCATGAGTAGAGCGCCCACGCGAGCGGCGGCGCGCGGTCCTGCTCGCGTGCGCGCAGCATCAGCCAGGTCCACAACGCAAGCAGCGGCCAGGTCAGCACGTGCGGGCGTGCAAGCAGCATCGGGACAAGCACGAAGTCCATCGCGACGATGCGGCAGAAGCGCGGCGCACCCAGCGGCTCGCATTCGGTAGACGATCGCGTGCAGCGCCATCAGCGCAGCGGTCACCAGCGCCGCGACGCCGCCATAGCCGGCAAGGCGGTAGGCGGCGGCGTAGATCAGCTTCGGCGAGCCATTCGATCGGCACCCACGGCTTGCCCGCCCAGGTGAACGAGAAAGGATCGGCGTGCGGGATCGCGTGGTGGTCGAGGATCCATGCCCGGTTGCGATGTGCCAGCTGACGTCGCCGTCGTTGAAGATCGTCTTCGAGCTGCCGAGCACGGCCGGGATCAGCAGCACGGCGACGAATCAACGGAAGATCGAGCGAGCCGCGCTCTGTCGGCCGACTCCGCCGGTCTGCTTGCCGCAGCCGCCCTGTCAATCCGATGCGCGCCCGCTCCGCCGCGCGGCTGCCGTAGATGGCGTAGAGGACGAGCCCGATCACCTGCGCGGTGAGGAAGAAGATCTGGGTCCGGTTGGGCAGGCTGATGAACAGGTACAGGCAGCCGAGGATTCCGATCGTCCCGACAACCGGTGCAGCGGGCGTGCGGAAACTTGCGCTCGCGTGTCGGGCTCGCGGCGGCGCAGAACGAGCATTGCCGCGCACACCGCGACGAACGCCGCCAGCGTTCCGGCGTTGGCGAGCGCGGCGATGCTCGCGAGCGGGATAAGACCGGCGAAGACGACGTCACGACTGCGGTGAAGACCGTGATCCGAACGGGCGTGCCGCGCTTCGACACCCGCGCGAGGCTGCTGGGAAGCAGGCCGTCGCGGGCGACGGTGAAGAAGATGCGGCTTTGGCCGTAGAAGAAGGCGAGGATGACAGTCGGAAGCGCGATGACCGCTGCTGCCCCGAGGACACTGCGCGGCCCACGGCTTGCCGATCTCGCGAAGGATCAGCGCGAGCGGCTCGGGGCTGTTGGCAAAGCCCGTGTAGGCGACCGCGCCGATCGCCGCGGCCGCGACCGCCATGTAGATCAGCGACGCAGACGACCATCGATCCGACGATGCCGATGGCAAGGTCACGGCTCGGGTTCTTGGCTTCCTCGGCGGCGGTCGCGATCGCATCGAAACCGTAGAAGGCGAAGAAGATGATCGCCGCCGCGGCCATGACGCCCACTTCGCTCCCCGGCGGCCCGCTCCGCGGGAAGCCGAAGGGCATGAACGGATGGAAGTGGTCCGGATTGAACACCGGCAGGGCAACGGCGACGAACAGGGCAAGCGCCGCCATTTTGATGAGGACGAGGATCGCGTTGAGCGTCGCGCTTTCGCGCGTCCCGGCGATAAGCAAGGCCGGCGACGACCCAGATGATGAAGATCGCGGGCAGGTTGATGACGCCGCCGAGCTCCGGCCCCTGGATCAGCGCAGTCAGGCAATCCAAGCCCGACCGATTTCAGGAATCCCGTGGCATAGCCGGACCAGCCGACCGCGACCGCGCTGACGACCGAGCGTATATTCGAGGATCAGCGCGACGCCGATCATCCAGGCGATCAGCTCGCCGAAGACGACGTAGGAATAGGTGTAGGCGGACCCCGAAGCCGGGATCATCGTCGCGACTTCGGCATAGGCAAGCGCTGCGCAGGCGCAGATCACGCCGGCGATGGCGAAGGAGAGGATGACCGCCGGTCCCGCCTTGCCGGCGCCGACGCCGATCAGGGTAAGGATGCCGGTGCCGACGATCGCTCCGACGCCGAGCGCGACGAGGTGCGGCCAGGAGAGCGATTGCTTGAGCCGATGCTCCTCGGCATGTCCTCCCGCGCGACCACCGCCTTGCGGATGTTCCAATTCTTCATGCTGTCCCCTCTCCGTCATCCCGGAGCCGATCCGGAGTCCACCTGTCTCCGGAAGGTAGAAAAGAAGGCGGATGCCGGGTCAAGCCCAGCATGGCGAGTTGGAGGTAGCCAAGGTGATGACCGCACTCGCACATCGCGCCAGACATTCACGATCTCGGTATTGTTCTTGCCGAGGCGCGATACCATTACTTCATCGTGCAGCTCACCCTTCATCGGCGCAGCAATGGGCTGATCAATTACATATCGCTCGCTAACAATCCGGGAAGTGTCGAGAATCTGAAAAATCCAAATCACGAGTTGAGCTGGGCCAAGGAGTTGCAACTCTGCCGGCAGCTCGACCAACCGGAGGTCTCCCATGGGTTCGCAAGCTCGGACGTCGAGCCTTAATAATCCTTGCTGACGCGCACGCTCGCGCTCGAGCGGCCGATGGTCGAGACGGTCGACAGCAGCGAGAGCCAGCGGGTCATCTGATATTCGACCTGCGTCGCGGAATAGCCCTGCGCCGTCGGTCACCACCTCGACGTACAGCTTGCGGGTGATGTACTTGCCCGCGCCGATCGCGGTCTTCTGGCCGGTCGCGACGTCGGCGGGGACGATGCGCAGGCGGTCGAGGCCGATCGCCTTGCGCAGCGCATTGATCGGATCGAGGCTGCCCGTGCCCGACTGGAGCGCCGCGACCGCCGAGGCGAGCTGGAGCGCTTCGGGCGCCGACAGGTTGGTGATCGAGGTGCCGAACAGGATCCGCGACAGGAGCTCGTCCTGCGGCATCGGCGGCGAGCTGGCGAAGGTGATCTCGGGCTTGAGGCCGGTGCCGCGCGACGATGACGCGTCGCGTCGAGGCCCTGGACCGCGGCCTCGGCGTGGATGTCGAGCAGCGGGTCGGGCGGGCTTTCGCCGCGGAAGCGGATGACGCCGCGATCGAGCCGGAAGATGCGGCCGGCGAAATCGTAATTGCCCTGGACGAGGTCGGCGCGGCCGGTGAAGCGCGGCGCGTCGGCAAGGCCGCCGATCTGGAGGTTGGTGGTCCAGCGGCTGTTGATGCCGAGGCCGGTGACCTGGAGGTCGCTGCCGGCGAGCTTCAGGTTGAGCTTCCACGGATGGAGCGCGGCCGGCTCGATCACGTCCTCTTCGTCGAGGCCGGTCTCGCGCACGTTGAGCTGCGGCACCGCGGCCGCGGCGCTGGCGCGGCCGAGCTGGAAGCGGCCCTTGTTGAGCTTGAGGTCGCCCGAGATGGTGCCGCCGTTGCGCGTCGGACTTGAGCTGCAGCGGGCCGGTGACCCGCGCGGCGACGTCGTCGCGGTTGAGCAGCAGCGCCTGGCTGGCGTTGAACGACGAGGTTGAGCAGCGTCTTGCCGCCGGAGAAGGTGACCGTGCCGCTGCCGCGAGATCGTGCCGCCGCCGGTGGTCTGGCCGGTGATCTGGCTGAAGATCAGCTGCGGGCCGGAGAAGTGCGCCTGGCTCGCGACATGGTCGATGACCATGCCGGTGACCTGGCTTTCGAGCCGGGCGTTCTGCGGTTCGGAGCGAGCCGCGGATCATGCGGGTCGGCGAGGCGGCCGCCGATGTCCGCGCCGACCGCGAGCGGGCCCGACATGTCGATGACCTCGCTGCCGGTCAGCCGCCACAAGGTGTCGGCCGGGCCGGCGTAGCGCAGCTGCGCGAACAGCGGCGCGTTCATCAGCTCGGCCACCAGCGGGCCGCCGCCGAGCGGCGCGAAGCGCGCCTGCGCGCGGCCGACGATCGCGCCGTCGCTCGCGGCGACCGCGCGCAGCGCCGCCTGGTTGCCGTTGACGATCGCGGCGACGCGCGACGTCGATCGGCTTGGACGCGAGCACCAGCCCGGCGCGGCTGAGCCCGTGGACCTTGAGGTCGAGCCGGCCGCTGCGGTTGCTCTTCCACGCATAATCGAGGCGGCCGGTCGCCGAGCCCGAGAGGTCGAGGTTGGGCCAGAAGAGGTCGAGCACCTGCGAGCGGCATTGCGCGCGAGCTGCGCGTGGACTTCGGGCGCCGAGCCGCTGCGGCCCGAGACGGTCGCGTTGCCGCCGGCGAAGCTGAGGCTGGTCGGCGCAAGCGCCCAGCCGTCGCCCGAGCGGGTCAGCACCGCCGCCTGGTTGAGCACCAGCGGCTGGCGTCTCGATCGCGGCCGCTGCCGGTGAGGCGGATCGTGTCGGGCGAGACGTCGGCGAGCGTCGAGAAGGCGAAGGCCGCGCCGCGGCGGCCGGCGAAGGCGGCGCGGACCTGGCCGGTGCCGTTGACCAGCTTGGCGTTGGCGGTGAGCCGCGCCAGCGTGACGCCGCCGACGCCGAACGCCGCGCGCATCGACGCTGCCCTCGATCGTCGTGCGGTCGTCGGCGAGGATGATGATGCCGTCGGCGCGGCCGCTGCGCACCGAGAAGGCGCCGGGGAAGCTCGCGTTGGTCGGCGGTGAGATGCGCGTCGATCCGCTGCGCTCTGTCCGGCCGGCGAGAAGTCGAGCGTTCCGCCGAGCGTGCCGTTGGCGAGCGTCAGGCGGCCGCTGAAGCCGCCGGGATCGGAGTCGAGGTTGCCGCTCGCGTGCGCGCCGCCGGCGTCGAGCGCGGCGATGGCGATCACCGTCGGCGCGTCGTGCGGCAGCAGGATCTGGCCGTTGCTGGTGAACGGCCCGAGCCGCGAGCCGCCGCTCGCGCGGTAATCGTAGCCGGCCGCGGTCGGGTCGAGCGCAGGTGCATGCCGGTGATGCCGAGCGCGTCGTTCGGGCTCGGTCGAGGAAGAGGTCGAGCCTGCGGCCGCTCGATATGGCCGTCGAGGACCAGCTTGCACCGGCCCGTATTTCGCCTGCCGGCCGGCGGCGGCGATGTGGAAGGTGCCGTCGTTGAAGCGCTCGCCCGCGCCCGACAGCCGCAGCTTGGGCGAATAGAGCTGCAGGTTGGTGAAGTGGACGATGCCGTCGTTGCCGCGCTCGAGGTTGGTCGTCAGCGACGGCAAGCCCGCCGGTGAGGCTCGCGGAAGAAGCTGTTGTCGAGCCGGCGCACCCAGGCCTTGGCGGTGCCGACGACATGCGATGCCGTGGCTGTTCGGGCCCGGGCACGACCTGGAGGTCGGTCATCACGTCGACGATGCCGAGGCCGGGGATCAGGTAGCGCTGCATCGCGCCCGACAGCAGCACGTCGAAGCGGCCGGTGACGAGGTCGATCAGCAGCGAGAGCTTGCCGTTCCACTTGGCGCTGGTGAGCTTGAGGTCCTCGCCGCGGACCAGCTTGGGCGTGATCGTCAGCCAGCCTTCGATCTTCGGATTGGCGAGCATCGCGCCGGCGACATCGCCGATGCCGGTGATCGCCCTGCGCCGACAGCCGGATCGGCACGCGCATCGGCCAGGGCGAGAGCCGCCCGCGCCCCTCGGCATGCAGGCCGGTGAAGCCGTTGTTGTCGAACTGCACGAAGTCGGAGGTCAGCCGGTAGGAATAATCGGCGGTCGCGAACGGCCCGTCGAGCGTCCACACCATGCGCACGCTCTTGCCGCGTCATGTTGGGGAACAGCGCCGGCGGCTTCAGCAGGTCGATGCCGAGCCGCATGCCCGCGATAGCGGTTGTTGCGCGAGGTCGACGCGCGCCCTTCGCGACCGCGCGAAGCTCGGGCGATGGCGGCGGTCAGCTGCGCCGTCGAGGAGGCGGTCCTTGAGCGTCGCGTCGCCGCGGATCGTGACGACCGGCGTCGGTCAGCCGCTGGAGCTTGCCGGTCAGGAACTGCGCCGGCGCCCATTGGCCCTGCGAGCCGATAGCGGCCGCTGTCGACGCCGAGCGCGAGCCGCGCCGTCGGGCGGCCGGAGAGGTCGAGCGCCGCGGTCCCGCGCCAGCGCGTCCAGCTGCCCTTGCCGCCGATCGTCGAGATTGATCGCGCGGCTGGTGCCGATCAGCGCCGGCAACGAGCCCGTCGGCCGGCGCGATCACGCGCGCGGCGACGTCGAACTTGTTGCGGTCGGGCTCGGCATCGAGGTGGAAGGCGATGCGGTCGCCGCCGTTGTTCGATCAGCGCCTGCAAGCTCGACCAGCGCGCGGCCCGAATGGACGTCGGCCTTGCCGCGACACGCTGTCCGCTGCGCGGCTTGCCGCCGACCTGCGGGCCGACGTCGAGCCGGTCGATCCGAAGCTCGCCGACGTGGATGTCGAAGCCGGGAAGGATCGGCCCCTTGCTTCGTGCTCGGCTTGAGCTTGGGCAGGCGGATCAGCGTGACCCGCTCGGCGGTCAGGCTGTCGATGCTAGAGCTTGTTGTCGAGCCACGCGCCGGGCGTCCAGTCGAGCTTGATGTTGGGCGAGGTCAGGAACACGCCGCGGCTGTCGGCGACCGCGACGTTCCGCAGCTGCGACTTGCCGAAGATCGAGCCGTCGATCCGGCCGATGCGGATGCGCAGGCCCGAGGCGGTCTCGAACCCGCTGAGCTGGTCGACGATGAAGCGGTGGCCGGGCGCGCTGTCGAGCAGGACGAGCAGCGCCGGCGAGGAGGAACAGCAGCGCGACGAACAGCGCGAACAGCTCGTTGAGCAGCCGCCGCGGCCAGTCGCGCCGCAGGCGCGCCGGCGGCGGCTCCTCGTCCGAGTGCTCGACGGCGGCCTCGGCCATCAGAAGGCCTGGCCGAGCGAGACGGTGACCGCGAACGGGCCGTCGCCCTTCTGGCGGTTGAGCGGCACGCCGACATCGATGCGGATCGGCCCGAAGCTCGAATAATAACGGACGCCGACGCCCGGCGGCGAAGCGCCAGTTGCTTGAAGTCGGGCAGCGCCTCGGTGCGTCAGCGAGCCGCCGTCGAAGAACGGCACGACGCCGAAATTGCCGCCGAACTGCTTCAGGCGGATGCGCGCTTCGAGCGCGAACTCGGCAAGGCCGCGGCCGCCGATCGGATCGCCGTCCACGTCCTTGGGCCCGAGCTGCTGGTAGCCGTAGCCGCGCACCGATCCGCCGCCGCCCGAATAGAAGCGCCGCGACGGCGCGATGTCGAAGGCGCCCGCGCCGACGATCGTGCCGAGCCGGATGCGGCCGGCGAGCGACGACGCGGTCGCGAGACGGGATGGTAGGCGCTCGCGTCGATCTGGGCGCGCGCATAGGTGAACTTGCCGCCGTGCGCCGAGATATTCCGGGCTGATCCGGCCGCTCAGCCGGAAGCCGCGCGTCGGATCGAGCAGGCTGTCGCTGCCGTCATAGCCGAGGCTGAGCGGCAGCGCGGCGATGAGGAAGGTCCGCGTGTCCTTGATGCCCGGCGAGTGCTGAACACGCCGCGCTCGTCGGTCGCGAGCGACTCGCCGCCGTAGCTCCAGGTCCATTTCTTCTGCCAGATGAAGTTGCTCTGCCGCTCGATATTGCCGCGCGAGCAGGACGGTCTTGGCTTCGTAGGCGTCGAACTTCTGGTGCGACGCGGTGACCTGCAGGTTCGAGCGTCTGGTCGCGCTGGACGAAATTCGACTGCGGCGGAACTCGACACCGCGCAGCTGCTCGGTCGTGCCGGCGATGCCGCGCAGGGTCAGCGCGCCTTCGGGATTGAAGAAGTTGCGGTCGGTCCAGCTCGACCTCGACCCGCGCGCCCTGCCCGGTGCCGTAGCCGAGCTCGCCGGCGATCGTGTGCGACGGCGCCGGCTCGAGCCGCACGTCGAGGTCGACGATGCGGCCGCCGTCGACCGGCACGACCTGGATGTCGGCGTTGGCGACCAGAGTCGTCGCGATCAGCGCCCGCCGCAGATCGTCGATCTTCGAGCGCTTGAACGGGTCGCCGCGCTTGAACCGGGCGATGATCCCGACGTGGCGCGCGCTGAACGGCGGCTTGCCGCTGACATGGATCGCGCCAAAACGCGCGACCGGACCCGGCGTCACCGGCAGCGACAAGCGTCGCGAGGTGGGTCTGGTGATTGACCTCGATGTCCTGCTCGCCGAGCTTGGCTTCGGCAAAGCCCTCCTCGCCGAGCGCCGTGCGTGAGCGCCACGCCGGCGGCGATCACGTCTGCGCAATGACCGGATCGCCGGCCTTGACGGCAAATGCGTCGCGAAGCTTCGCCGCATCCGCGCCTGCAGCCTCGAGGCCCGGCAGTTCGACCGAGGCAAAGCGATATTGCTGCGCCGGGATCGGCGCGTGAGCATCGACTCGAAGCGCGTCGCCGCTGCGCTCGGTCCGCGCCTCGACGTCAGCGTCATAATAGCCCTGGCTGCGAAGCAGCTGGGTGAGGAGGTCGGCGTCGGCGCTGGCGCGGCGGCCGATCTGCGCGGCGTTGGCCGGGTCCTTGCGTTCGGCCTCGAGCGCCGACTGCTGCCGGAAAGCTTTCAGCAGATCCTCGGCATTGCCGACGAGGCGCCAGGCCCTCGACGTCGACCGTGTAGCGAAGCGTGCCGCTCGCCTCGGTCGTCTGCTTCGCCGGCGCCTTCTTCGCCGGCTGGGGCGAAGCCGTCGGGAGGCGGAGCCGCCGTGTCCTTCGCGTTGAGCTCGCGGCCATTCGACGCCAAGGTCCGGCAGCGGCGCGAGCGGCGCATTGGGATCGAGCTCGGCGGCTCGGTCGCCGGGGGTTGTTGCGGCTGCGGCGGAGCGGTCTGCGCCGATGCGGGAGCCGGCGAAAAGCGCGGCGGAGCGCAGCCGCGCACAGCAGCCGCGCGGCACCTACCCTCGATCCCCGCCCGCTCATCAAGAGACGAGCCTTACCAGCGGCTCCTGAACGGCGCCAGTCCGGACGAACGCGAGCGTTCGCCCTAGTTCAATGGCTTAGTGGATGGTGCCGAGGACTTCGTCGCTGCTGAGCGTCGCGATGACCCGCTCGATCTGCCGCCAGTGGCAGAAGCGCGCGACATTGCCGTCGTCGCGGCTCCGCTCGGCGCGCGCATGCGGCGATCAGCACCGCCTCTTCGCTCCCGTAACGGTCGATCAGGTCCGTGGCGTCGGCCAGAGCAAGGCCGGCCGTGAATGAAGGGCGGGTCCATGGCGGCCCACTTAGCGCACGCGCCTTTCGCGACTGCGGACAAGTGTCGTCAACATCGGGTTAACCATGCTAATTCCGCCGCTGGGGACTCGCGATGGCGGACGTATTCGTCTCGTATAAGGCCGAGGATCGCCGGCGAGTGACACCGCTCGTCGAAGCCTTGAACGCCGACGGCTTCTCCGTGTGGTGGGACGAGCAAATCAGCGGCGGCGCCGCCTGGCGACAAACCATCGAGAAGGAGCTCAACGCCGCAAAGTGCGCAGTCGTCGTTTGGAGCAAGCGCTCCGTCGGGCCAGAAGGCACGTTCGTTCAGGACGAAGCCGCTTGGGCGCAGGAGCGCCACGTCTACGTCCCGGTGACGATCGACAAGGTCCATTTGCCCCTTGGATTCGGGGAAACGCAGGCTTTTCCGCTCACGGGCTGGCACGGCGATCGGTCCGATCCGCATTACAAAGCGGTGCAAGCAGCGGTCAGGAACATAGCTGGCCACGGGAACGGCTCGCCGACTGACTGGCGACCGGCAAAGTCGCTGGATCGCCGCGCGGTCCTAGCCAGCGGGGCGGTAGCGGGCGCGGCAATCATTGCGGTCGGCGGATGGACGCTTCTCAGGCGTGGCCCCGCCGCTGCGCCCCAAAGCATCGCCGTGCTGCCGTTCGCCAATCTCAGCGGCGATCCCGGCGAGACTTATTTTTCGGATGGCATAGCCGAGGAATTGCGTCGCGCACTCGCACGCCTCTCCGGCCTCAAGGTGGTCGGCCGTATATCGTCGGAAGCCGTCCGCAGCGACGACGCGCAAACCGCTGCCAGGAAGCTGCGCGTTGCCAACATCCTTACTGGAACTGTCCGTAAATCAGCGTCGACCATGCGCATCAGCGCGGAATTGATTGACGGCAATACAGGAATCGATCGCTGGTCGGCGGATTACGATCGCCCTCCGGGCGACGCGATCGTCATCCAGACGGACATTGCCCAGAATGTAGCAACCTCACTCGCGGCGACACTGGGCATTGCTGCGCGAGCGGCAATCAGCGTTGGCGGGACGTCCATAGCCGCAGCGCAGAAGCTGGTGATCGAAGCGCGAGCGATTTCGCGAGAAGGCACGAAGCCGGCTCGCGAGCACGCGATGGAGCTGGTGGACGGCGCTATCCGGCTCGATCCAAATTACGCCGATGCCTACGCGCAAAGAGCGCTGATGCTCAATTCTTACGCCAACAACTTCGCAATGGGAGCAGCCGAGCTTGCAAGCGACCGTGCACAAGCAATGCGGTTCGCCCAGACCGCAGTCCGAATCGCTCCGAAGTTCGCCAGCGGGCATGCGGCAGTTGCTCAGGTCTATCAGAGTAATCTGGAAATCGTGCAGGCGGCGAAGGAGTTCAAGCGCGCGGTCCAACTGGCGCCCGGAGAAGGCGAAATCGTCGGTCGGTACGTTTACCTGCTTTTGCGCCTCGGCAGTCAAGCGCAGCCGCTGAAGGCGGCCGACCGCATGATCGCTCTCGATCCGCTAAATCACCTTGCCTACGAAAATCGCGTCAGCGTCCTCTACGACATTCGCCGTTATCAGGAGGGCCTGGATTATGCGGACAAGGTTGAGCGCCAATCGCCCGAGCTGTTCCGAGCGCCCGGCCTGATCGCCGACTGTCTCCTAATGCTCGGTCGAGCGCGAGAAGCGTGGAGCGCTTATGGGCAGATGAATCCAAACTCCTGGCAGCAGCTGAATGGCCAAACGCTCTCGTTCATACGCGCCGGGGACCGCACCGCTGCGCTTAGGAATTTCTCGAAATTCAAGCGATTGTTCGGCGACACCTGCAGCTATCAATATGCGGGAATCCACGCGCAGCTCGGCGACCGCGAGAGCGCCTTGAATGCGCTCGACAAGGCCTTCGCGACACGCGACGGAGGCCTGGTGAGCATAAAGATCGATCCAAGGCTCGATCCGCTTCGCGGCGATCCGCGGTTCGATACGATTGTGAAGAAATTAAATTTCCCTGCGTGAACTGCTGGCGCTTCGCCAAGTCGTTTGCCATGAGCGCCGCATGCAAGGCAGCGGAACGCGCGCGGGGGGATGTTTCCTCACCCTCTTCATCATCCTCGGCTTCTTTTACGGCCTATCGATACGGAACCCGCTGAGAGGCGTTCTCATCGGCGTCGGCATTGGCGCCGTCTTCGCGATCATCGTCTGGCTGATCGACCTCAGGCGCCGCCGCGACAGCTAGACGATCCGGCGACCGGCCCAGATCACACGCCCGATCGGCTTGATGTCGTCCAAGCTGCAGTCGGGCCAGTCGGGATAGGCGGGATTGTCTGACTGCACTGTGATTCGGCGGCCTACCGGGTTGAGCGCGACACGCTTCACCACCACCGAATCGTCGATCCGCAGGACATAAATTCCATAGCGCAGGCGCTCGATCGCGTCGCGGAGGTCGACGAGGATTTCATCGCCCGCGTTCAACGTGGGCGCCATTGAATCGCCCTCGACGCGGACGATCGACAGGTTGGAAGGCCGGCTCGCCGTCAGCGCCTTCAGCCAGCGCTCGTCGAAAGCGAAATAGGGTTTGCCCAATTCTCCCGTGACGACGGCGCCCGGTCCCGCAGAGACCGACACCGGATGCCGCTTGACGCTCACCAGGCCGCCAAGCGTCTGTTCGGACTCCGCGGGGCCGCCCAGCACGGCTTCCGGAACCGAGAAATAGCGCGCGAGCTTGCGCCGCTCCTCTTCCTTCAGCCTCTTCGGTACTCCGCGCCGGACGAACTGCTGGATGAGTAGGAAATCCGTTGGGAAGGAATGAGCAGCCAAGTCGTATAAGGCAATAAGGACAGACAAGTGGATTTGCTCAAGGGAAGTAGAGAATTTTGCGCCAGAATGACGTCCCGCCGACACGTTTCGGACGAGAAGCCGTTGGAGATCCGAGGTTCGCTTTCGACCTTCGTAACGGAATGGACCCCAGGCCCGCCACGGTCGACCGGGTCCTCTCCTATCTCGAGGAGTGCACGCAATGATGAGGATGCAGATGTCGCATGCCGCCGCATGGGTGCTGCGTTGCCCTCATCGCCCGTTCGGGCATGGAATGAAAATAGGATTCTGCTTACGGAAGCGCGCTCGACCGACTGGCAGTCGTTGACGTTCAACGGCTAGCGTCGCCAGCTCGCGCTCCGCATCGCCGGCTTTGATTCAAGCGAAGTCGCCGAGCGGATGTAATCTCGCGGATTGCGAGTTCAGCATTGGCGGTCAGGTCGTGGCCGATATCGCCCTTGCAGGAACACAGAGAGGGGCGCCTGACGGCGTTACCGAGTTCGTCTTCGAAGCGCTGACGAACTCCGACTAGCGGATCGAGCGTCGCAGCTCGGCGAGAGCCTGGTGAAGTGCCTGTGCGGCGTCGGCCGATTGCGCTGCCGACGGGTGGCCTTCGAGATGCTGGTCGATTCGTGAGATCATTTCCTCGGGGGTCGGCATCGATGCCGGATCGAACAAGTGAACGACCCGCGCACCCCGTGCGCCTTCGTCCACGCCGATCTCGGGATCGGATGACGCTGGCGGGCTCTCCACCTCCCGTTCCGCAGCATCGTTGAGTTCCAATTCCAAGGAATCTGCCGCGCCGAACTCTTCAACAGGCTCCGCTGGTTCTGGCGGGGCTCCGATTGAAGCTTCAACCGGCTGCGTAATCGGTCCCTCGGCGACAGGTTCAGCTTCGCGCGGAATCGCTGTCTCGGCGAGAGGTTGATTCGGCGCTATCGGCATCTCGGCAACGGGTTCTGCTGGCGTAACCGGCGTCTCGGCCATTGTCTCAGCTATCGTCACCGGCGTCTCGGCAACGGGTTGAGCCTCCTTGGCGACCGCCCGCTCGGCTGAAGTCCGAACACGCTCCACAGCGGGGCGCTCGACGGGCGCCATAGGCTCGACCTCCCGGACGTCAAAGATCGACACCGGCACTTTGCGCGGTTCCGGGTGGATTGAGCCAAGACCGCGCATGCTCAGCACGTAGCCGAGGACGAAGGCCGCAGCGGCCTCCAATCCAAGCACCGGTTCCTGAGCACGGCCCGCAAACCAGGCATAAGCGGCATAGCCGCATGCCAGCCCGAACAATGCCGAGGCCGAGCGATCGACCCCTTTTTCAATTCTGGTTATCGATGCCGCGTCCATGGCGGCGGCAAATACGCTAAAATACTTGCCAGACAGTTAGGCCGGCAGCTCGCTCGGTTCCCTGATCTCCCTTGACTGCCGGATGATTCTCGATCAGGTCGATGAGCGCGTCGGTGAAAGCTTCGACGTCGTCGGGATTGCGGCTGGTGACGATGTTGCCGTCGGTCACCGCCGGCTCGTCGACGACTTTCGCGCCGGCGTTCCTGAGGTCGGTGCGGATCGAGGGCCAGCTGGTCGCGGTGCGGTCGCGCAGCAGATCGGCTTCGACCAGCAGCCACGGGCCGTGACAGATCGCGCCGATCGGCTTGCCCTGCTCGGCGAACCGGCGCGATCAGCGCGATCACATTGCCATGCATCCGCAGCTGATCGGGATTGCGCACTCCGCCCGGCAGGATCAGCGCATCGAAATCGTCGGCATTCGCCTCGTCGATGGTCAGGTCGGGGCGGATGGTCTTGCCGGGATCGTCGTGGACGGTCGCCTGGATCGGATCGCGCTTCGAGCGAGGCGAGCACGACCTCGGCGCCCCGCTCCTGCAGGATCTGGCGCGGGCCGAACAGCTCCCATTCCTCGAAGCCGTCGGTCGCGACGATGAGCACGCGCGCGTCTGGAAATCTGGCATCGGGAAGCCTCCTTCAGCTCAGGAACTCGCCCCCTCTTTCGCTCGCTTAAGCTTGCAAACGAGCCGAGAGAAGCACAGTCGTGTTGCGGCATAGCAGCGACACCGAGCCGGGCATCACCCGCAAGCGGATGGGCCGATATTGGGCCTATTTCGACGCCGACGGAAAGCGGATCACCGACCGCGACGAGATCGACCGGCTGAACGCGATCGGCCTTCCGCCGGCTTATGAGAAGGCCTGGTTCTGCGCCGATCCCGACGGCCATTTGCAGGCGACCGGGGTCGATGCGCGCGGCCGCAAGCAATATCGCTACCATGCCGACTTCCGCGCCAAGCGCGAGAGCGCAAAGTATGAGGGCCTGCTCGAGTTCGGCAAGGCGCTCCCGAAGCTGCGCCGCCGCGTCGAGCAAGGATCTCAAGCGCCGCGACCTGTCCCGCGAAGCCGTGCTCGCCGCGGTCGTGCGCCTGCTCGACACCGAGCACATCCGCATCGGCAACGAGCAATATGCGCGAGAGAACAAGAGCTTCGGCGCAACCACGCTGCGCAGCCGGCACCTGAAGCGCACCGGCCAGGGCCTGATGATGCGTTTCACCGGCAAGCACGGGATCGTCCACGAGGTGAAGATCACCGACACCAATCTGAAGCGCATCTGCAAGCGCTGCCAGGACCTGCCCGGCCAGATGCTGTTCCAGTACATCAACGGCGACGGCGAGCCGAAGCCGGTCACTTCCGGCGACGTCAACGACTATATCAAGGAGGCGACGCGGCGGCGACTTCACCGCCAAGCATTTCCGCACCTGGAGCGCGAGCGTGATCGCCTTCGAGCAGATGCTGAAGAAGGCCGAGCACGCGCGGATCACCGTCAAGACGGTGGTCGAGCCCGTCGCCGAGGCGCTCGGCAACACACCGGCGATCAGCCGCAAGTCCTATGTCCATCCGGCGCTGCTCGAAGCGGTGAAGGAGGACGCGCGCGATCCGCTCGACGGAATGGAGCGGCCGCAAGGCCGCAAGCGCCTGTCGAGCGCGGAGGTCGGCCTGCTCGACTTCCTTGCGCGCAGCGGCAAGCGTCGCCGCAAATGCAAAGGCACGCGCCAAGACTCGCGCCGCCGCTTGATTGCCGCCGCGCTCACCGGCAAGACAGCATGCGATGGGGGTGGACAAGCTCTGGGCCTGGTTCGACGCCAACCGTGACGGGCTGCTGATCGGCCTCGTCGTCGCGCTCGTCATCGTCGCGGTGATGCTCGTCCTTCGCGAATTCGGCCGCAGGTCGCTGGCGCGCGATCCCGAAGGCTGCGGCTGGCGCAGCGTGATCGGGCGAGTGCTCGCGAGGACGAGCATTGCTCTTCATGGTCCTCGCCGCCGCTGACATCGGTCGCGACCTATGCCGAGCTTCCGCACAAGGTCGCGCGGCTGATCGACATCTTCTTCGTCATCGCCTTCGCGCTTCAGGGCGCGGTCTGGGCGCGCGAGCTGATCCTCGGCGTGATCGGCCGCAGGGTCGCGAGGGACAGCGGATCCGAGCGCGCTCGCCAACGCGATGGCAATCATCCGCGTGCTGGTCAGCGTCGCTCTGTTCGCGATCGCCGACATCCTCATCCTCGACAATCTCGGCGTGAACGTCACCGCGCTGGTCGCGGGCCTCGGCATCGGCGGCATCGCCATCGGCCTCGCCGCGCAGGGCATCTTCTCCGACCTGTTCGCCGCGCTCTCGATCCTGTTCGACAAGCCGTTCAAGCAGGGCGACACGATCCGCTACGACAGAGCACCGGCACGGTCGAGCGGATCGGCCTCAAGACCACGCGGCTGCGCTCGATCACCGGCGAGCAGCTGATCATGGCCAACACCAAGCTGCTCGAGCGCGAGATCCACAATATGGCGCTGGCGAAGGTCGCGACGCGTCACGCTCTACCTCGCGGTAGCGGGCGAAGCTTCAGCAGGAATCGATCGACGATGTCGGCGACAGCGGCCGAAGCTGCAGTCGACCGCGCAGAAGGGCTGCAAGCTTATCCGCTGCGCGCTTTCGGGCGCCGGCGGCGGCGGCCTCGCCTTCGACCTGGTCTACGACGACCAGACCCGCGACAACGACAAGCTTGCAGCCAATCGCGCCGCGATCCTGCGCTCGCTGGTCGAGACTCTCCGGCAGCACAAGCTTCAGCTTACGCGCGCGTCGGACCAGCCGCCCGCCCCGCTGCCCTTCTAGGCAGCCTCGCTCCTCGATCGGCTCGCCATCCGGCGTCAGCTTGAACACCGCCGGCAGCATGGCGCGCCAGTTCTCGATTGTGATCGTTATCTTTGATATTCCTGCTGCATCTCCGGCGTCATCATCTCGAGCATCAGCGAATTGTCGACCCAGAATTCGATGACCCGGAACCAAGGCCCGCGCTGGCACAGCGAGGTGTGGCAGCCGTAGCGCTGGCCGATCTCCGCTACCTCTTCGATGCTTAGCGGCGTCGCTACTGCGGCGTGAAACGGTCCGTAGCGGGAGACCGGCTCATATTTCTCCTCCGCGGCTCGCTCGGTCGGATAGATCGCCATGTCGCGCGGATAGACTTCGATGGTCGAGCGCCGGTCGTCGCCCGCATGCGCGACCCAGCTGCCCTTTCCGACCATCGGGAAGGGAAAGGCTTCTCCGCGCCAAAGCTCGGCGAGCATCCTCGCGGTTCGCTTCGGATCGTCGGCGGCGATCGAAATGTGAAAGATCATATGCTGCCTCTTATGCTTGCTCAGATCGCGCCTACGGCTACACAATCGCCATGCCCGTCACCACCCTGAGCGAAATCAAAAGTCGCATCGGCCACGAAGTCGGCGTCTCCTCCTGGATCTCTGGTCGACCAGGCCCGGATCGACGCCTTCGCCGATGCGACCGAGGACCGGCAGTTCATCCATGTCGACCCCGAAGCGGCCGCGCAGACGCCGTTCGGCGGCACGATCGCGCACGGCTTCCTGTCGCTGTCGCTGCTCTCGCGCATGGGCGCGGAGGCGATGCTGATCCCGGAAGGCGTGAAGATGGCGGTGAATTACGGCCTCGACCGCGTCCGCTTCCTTGCGCCGGTCCGGTCGGGCAAGCGCGTGCGCGGCCGCTTCATCCTTGACTCGGTCGAGGAGAAAGCGCCGGGGCAATGGCTGATGCGCCACACTGTGACGGTCGAAATCGAGGGCGAGGAGAAGCCCGCGCTGACCGCCGTGTGGCTCGGCCTGATGTTCACCTGAGGAGAGAAGAATGACCCGCGACGCCGTGATCGTTTCCACCGCCCGGACGCCGATCGGCCGCGCCTACAAGGGTGCGTTCAACGCCACGCCGGGACCGACGCTCGGCTCCTTCTCGCTCAAGGCGGCGATCGAGCGCGCGAAGATCGACGCGGGCGAGATCGACGATGTCGTCTGGGGCGCGGTGCTCACCCAGGGCACGCAGTTCGGCAATATCGGCCGCCAGGTCGCGCTTCGCGCCGGCTGCCCGGTCAGCGTCTCGGGCATGACCATCGACCGCCAATGCTCGTCGGGCCTGATGGCGATCGCCACCGCCGCCAAGCAGATCATCATCGACAGGATGGATGTGGTCGCCGCCGGCGGCCAGGATTCGATCAGCATGGTGCAGACGCCGGAGATGCGGATCGCGCCCGATCCGTCGCTGATGGCGATGCACAAGCACATCTACATGCCGATGCTCCAGACCGCCGAGACGGTCGCGCGGCGCTACGGCATCAGCCGCGAGCGGCAGGACGAATATGCGCTCAAGAGCCAGCAGCGCACCGCCGCAGCGCAGGCGGCGGGCCGGTTCGATCGAGGAGATCGTTCCGGTCACCACCACCATGGCGGTCAAGGACAAGGAGACCGGCGAGGTCTCGCAGCGGGAAGTCACGATCGCCAAGGACGAAGGGAATCGCGCCGACACCACGCTCGAGGGCCTGGCCGGCCTCAACCCGGTGCTCGGACCCGACACCTCGATCACCGCCGGCAATGCCAGCCAGCTGTCCGACGGAAGCTCGGCCTCGATCCTGATGGAAGCGAAGGAAGCCGAACGGCGCGGCATCGCGCCGATGGGCCGCTACGTCGGCATGGCGGTCGCGGGCACCGAGCCCGACGAGATGGGCATCGGCCCGATCGACGCGGTCAACAAGCTCCTCAAGCGCTTCGACCTCAAGGTCGACGACATCGGCTTGTGGGAGTTGAACGAGGCCTTCGCGGTGCAGGTGCTCTACAGCGCGGAGCAGCTCGGGATCCCCGAGGACCGCATGAACGTCGACGGCGGCTCGATCTCGATCGGCCACCCCTACGGCATGAGCGGCGCGCGGATGACCGGCCATGCGCTGATCGAAGGCAAGCGCCGCGGCGTGAAGTATGTCGTCGTCACCATGTGCGTCGGCGGCGGAATGGGCGCGGCGGGGTTGTTCGAAGTGCTGTGAACCGGGCCCTAGGGCCTCAGGAACAGGGGGGAAACGACCGATGACGGAACGCACGCAGACGGTTGAGCAAATCTGCTCTGCCTTTGCCAACGGAGACGCATCGAGCTTGCAGGAACTCTTGGCCGATACTCATTGGGTGGAAGCTGCGGGCATGCCCTATGGAGGAACGTATCGCGACTTCGGCGAAGTTGCCGACAACGTTTTCGGACCGATCATGGGCGACGTTCAGGAGTTCACTGCCAAGCCTGACGAGATCATTCCCGCCGGCGAAGACCGGGTGCTGGCCATTGGGACCTACCGCGGCAAATGCCGCCGGCGAAGTCGCCGCACCCTTCGCGCACTTGTGGACAGTTCAAGATGGCCGGGTCACGAACTTCGTCCAATATCTCGACACCCATCTCTTCCGTCAGGCGATCGGCGCCTAACCGCCACGCGGCTCCAACTTGACCGAAGTGCTATGATGGCGCGTCTGAGTCCCTCGAGAGGTTTGCGATGTTGCCTTTGATCGGTGTCATTGCCGTAATCGTCATTTTCCTCCTGATCACGTCGCTCAAGAGCTTCGGGATCAACCAGGAATATCAGCGCGGGGTACTGTTCCGCCTCGGCCGGCTCGGCCAGATGAAGGGCCCCGGCTGGTACTGGCTGATCCCGTTCGTCGACCGTGTGGTTCGGGTCGACCAGCGCATCATCACCTACCAGCTCGAAACCCAGGAGACGATCACTCGCGACGGCGTCGCGGTGCGGGTCAACGCGGTCCTCTGGTTCCGCGCAGAATCGCCAATTCAGGTCGTGACCTCCGTGGAGAACTGGCGAGGTCGCAACCGTCCAGGCCGCGGAGACTGCGCTCCGCGACGCGATCGGCCAGAGCGACCTGGATCAGATGCTGAAGGACCGCGCATCGATCAATCATCGGCTGCAGCAATTGCTTCGCGATGCCTCGATCAAATGGGGCGTCGAGATCGACTCGGTCGAGATCAAGGACGTCGACATCCCCGAGCAGATGCAGCGCGCGATCGCGAAGGAAGCCGAGGCGATCCGCGAGAAGCGCGCCCGCATCATTCGCGCGGAGGGTGAGAAGGAAGCGGCCGGAAAGCTTCGCCAGGCCGCGGAAATCATCGGCACCGTACCCGGTGCGCTCGAGCTCGGCGTCTGCAGACGCTCAGCCGAAATCGGCGTCGAGCATAATAGCACGATCGTCGCCATGCTGCCGGTCGAGCTCGTCCACGCCGCGCGCAAGATCGCGGGCCTGCCGCCGATTGTTGAACCCGAACCCGGCGACGCGGGTTGAGCGGGCAAAGGAGGAACGAGATGCCCGAATCCAACTGCCCGCTGGTCGAACGCATTGCCCGAGTGCTCGCCGGTGCCGCGCTCAGCAGCAACGCCGAAGGCGAGCGATCCGCTCGGCTGGCGAAGAAGGTCGACCGTCGCCTGGCGCGAGCATGTGAACCAGGCGCTCGCCGTGCTGCACACGGCGCGCGAGCCGGACGAGGCGATGGCCGCGGTCGGCGATGCGAGCATGTGGCGTAACATGGTCGAAGCAGCGATCGCTCAGCACGTCGATTGAGCCCGCGCGACAGCAGCAAGGGGGCCGGAGCCCGCCAGGACCCGCGCTGGACCCTCGTCTGCTGCATCCTCGCGTCGAGCCTGTCCTTCGTCGACGGCTCCGTACTGAGCGTCGCGCTTCCGGCGATCCGCGTCGAGCTACGGAGCGGGCGCTGCCGACGTGCAGTGGGTGGTCAACGCTTATCTGCTGCCGCTATCGGCGCTGCTGCTGCTCGGTGGCGCGCTCGGCGATCATTTCGGCCGCCGGCGGCTGCTCGTCATCGGCACGAGCATGTTCGCGATCGCATCGCTGGTCTGCGCGCTCGCGCCGAGCCTTCCGCTCCTGCTCGCCGCACGCGCGAGCGCAGGGCATCGGCGCCGCGCTGCTCCTGCCCAACAGCCTCGCGCTTGCTCAACGCCGCCTATTCGGGCGAAAAGCGCGGCCGCGCCGTCGGCATCTGGGCCGCCGCGGGCGCGGCGCAGGCGGCGATCGCGCCGCTGATCGGCGGCTGGCTGGTCGGCACCGTCGGCTGGCCGGCGATCTTCTACATCAACCTGCCGCTCGCGCTCGGCGCGATCCTGCTCGCGCTCAAGCTTCGTCGAGGAAAGTCGCGAAGCGAGGCGCCGGCCGAACCGATTATGCCGGCGCGCTGCTTGCGACTGCCGGTCTCGGCGGCCTCACCTATGCGCCTGACCTTGTGGTCGGCGCACGCGCCATGCCGACCGCGATTGCTCTGGGCTCGGTCGCGCTCGGCATCGTGCTGCTCGTCGGCTTTCCTGTCGGCCGAACACCGCCGCGGCGACCGCGCGATGATGCCACTCGAGCTGTTCGGCGGCCGCTGCTTCTCCGGCCTGAACCTCCTCACCTTCCTTCTTTACGGCGCGTTCGGAGCAGCGATGCTGCTCATCCCTTACGTGCTGATCACGCAGCGGCGGCTATTCGCCGGTGCAGGCGGGCTTGGCGATGCTTCCGCTGCCGATCCTGATGACCTCGCTGTCGCCGACGATGGGAAGCCTCGCCGCGCGAATCGGCCCGCGGATTCCGCTCACGGTCGGCCCCGTCGTCGTCGCCGCGGGAATGCTGCCTGGCGTGGCTGATCGAGCCGCGACAGCAGCTATTGGACTGGGGCCTTTCCGACGATCCTGGTGATGGCGGTCGGAATGACGATCGCCGTCGCGCCGCTCACCGCCTCGGTGCTCGGCTCGGTCGAGGAGCAGCATGTCGCCATGGCGTCCGGCTTCAACAGCGCGGTTGCGCGCACCGGCGGACTTGATCGCGACCGCGCTGCTCGGCGCGGTGCTCGCGAGCAAGGGCGCCGCGCTGTTCGGCGGCTTTCACGTCGGCGATGATCGGTCTCGGCGGTCGTCGCCGCGCTGGCGAGCGTCGTCGCGCTGACGATGCTCGGCGGCGTAAGGATGAAGAAGGCCGCCTAGGCGTTGGCGGCGATGAACTTCTCGACGACCGGCGCGATCTTCTCGCGCCACTTGCGGCCGTTGAAGATGCCGTAGTGGCCGACGTCCTTCGGCCAGGAAATATTGCTTCTTCGCCTTGGGCAGCTTGGTCGCGATGTCGAGCGCGGCCTTGGTCTGGCCGATGCCGGAAATGTCGTCGCGCTCGCCTTCGATCGCGAGCAGCGCCGTGTCGCGGATCGCGCCGGGTCGACCGCCGTCCGCGATGCTTCAGCTCGCCCTTGGGCAGCAGGTGCCGCTGGAACACGACGTCGACCGTCTGCAGGTAGAATTCGGCGGTCATGTCGCAGACCGAGCGATATTCGTCGTAGAATTTCTGGGTCGCCGCCGCGCCTCTCCTCATCGCCGACGACGAGATGCTTGAACATCTCCCAGTGGCTGACGAGGTGCGAGCCGAGGTTCATCGTCATGAAGCCGGCGAGCTGCAGGAAGCCCGGGTAAACCTTCCGCCCGGCGCCTGGATAGATCATCGGCACGGTGGCGATGACGTTCTGCTCGAACCAGCCGAACGGCCGCTGCGTCGCCAGCGTATTCACCGCCGTCGGCGCCTTACGCGTGTCGATCGGGCCGCCCATCATGGTCAGGCGTCTTCGGACGCCACGGATTCTTGTCGGCGTTCATCAGCGCGGTCGCGGCGAAGGCCGGCACCGCCGGCTGGCAGACCGCGAGCAGGTGCGGCCGTTCGCCGGTCTTCTTGCCGATATGCTCGAGGAACTCGATCGAGATAATCGATATAGTCGTCGAGGTCGAAGCTTCCTTCCGACAGCGGCACCAGCTTCGCGTCGCGCCAGTCGGTGATGTAGACGTCGAAGCTTCGGCAGCAGCCGCTGCGACCGTGCCGCGCAGCAGCGTCGCATAGTGGCCCGACATCGGCGCGACGATCAGGAGGCGCGGCCCCTTTTCGATCCCGTCGCGGGCAAAATGCTTGAGCTGGCCGAACGGCTTGCGGAGAAGGATCTGCTCGTCGACGCGCACGTCCCTTGCGGCCGACCTTGACGCTGTCGATTCCGAATTCGGGCTTTCCGTGCGGCGCAGCGGCATGGGCGAAGACTTCGAGGCTAGCAGCGGCCACAACGGGCCCATCGAGCTGTATCCCCAGGGATTTGCGGGGTTGTTCAGCCAACCGGCGCCTAGACCTGCAAGCTTGCTCGCACCTGCGAGAAGCGAACGCTGTACTTCATAGGCGTCGTAGAGCATCGAGCCTCATTTCTGCCTCTTGGGGTGAGTGATGTGGCAACCAATGTAACCGCTTGCAAGGCGGATTGTTGCGACGCAGCAAGGAGGTGGGGATAAGTCTAGTCGCGCTTGCCCTTCGAAGGGCTTCTGCGTTCGCCTTCGCGGCGCTCGGTGGCTCGGCGTTCGCCCTCCCGATCAGTCTGCCTGCGGTCCGTTGCAGTCCGACGCTCGCTCTCCCGGCGATCCTCTCCCTTTCGACGCTCGTCCATGACATTCTCCTCGCAATGCCCCGCCCGACAACGCTCGAGCGGCCGTTCGGTGGCGTGCCCGACAAGTCATTTGAGGCGCCGCCACACCGCTGTTAGTGAGCGTCTATGGCGATCCCGACTGCCAATCGTCCGAAGGGGCGCTCGATCAAGAACCTGAGGATGGTGTGGGGATTCGCGGCTCGTTATCCTGGCCGCATCGCCTGCGCTGCCTTGGCATTGCTCATTGCCGCTGCGGCAGCGACTTCCATTCCCTATGGACTGAAGCTGGTCATCGATAAAGGCTTTGGGCCCGGCGCCGGCGAACCGCACCATATCGCGAGATGGTTCGAAGGACTGCTCGGCGTCGTGCTCCTGATGGCGGTGGCGACGGCATTCCGATTCTATTTCGTGTCATGGCTTGGCGAGCGCACGGTCGCCGATGTCCGACTCGCGGTACACCGGAATCTACTTCGTCTCTCGCCCGGATTCTTCGAGGAGAATCGACCGGCCGAGATAACCTCGCGCCTGACGGTCGATACGACGATCATCGAGCAGGTCGTAGGCACGACCATTTCCGTCGCGCTCCGCAATACGATTATGGCGCTCGCCTGCGTCGTGATTATGTTCGTCCTCGCGCCAAAGCTCGCCGGTTTGATGATGCTCGGCGTTCCCGTCGTAATGGTCCCCATCATCTTGCTCGCGCGGCGCGTGCGCGCGATCTCGGTCAAGAGCCAGGATCGGATCGCCGACGTCGGCACGGTCACGAGCGAAGTTCTCGGCGCAATGAAGATCGTGCAGGCATTCAACCAACAGGGCCGTGAAGCTCAGCGATTCTCCGATGCAGTCCAGCGCGTGTTCGAAACCGCGAAACGCCGAATGCGGGTTCGGGCTTTCATGACCGCCATTGCCATCACTCTAATGTTTAGCGCAATCGTGTCCGTAATCTGGATCGGCGCAACCGATGTTTCTGCAGGCCGCATGACCGGCGGCACGATCGCGGCGTTTGTTCTCTACGGCGGTCTACTCGCAGGCGGCCTCGGCAACTTGTCGGAAGTCTACGGCGATCTGCTCCGCGCATCTGGCGCGTCGGAAAGGCTCAGCGAATTACTGCATGCCGAACCCGAAATCCGCGCGCCTGCGAATCCAGTACGACTGGCTGAACCGGCAAGTGGCGCGCTCGAGTTCGAGCATGTCACGTTCCACTATCCGACGCGGCCGGAGATGTCGGCGCTCCACGACTTCTCGCTCAGCATTCAACCGCGTGAGCGGCTGGCGCTCGTCGGTCCGTCAGGTGCGGGCAAGACGACCATCTTCCAGCTCGCCGAACGTTTCTACGATCCGCAGTCCGGCCGAGTGTTGATCGACGGAGTCGATCTTCGCGACGCCGATCCGGCCGACATTCGCGAACGCATTGCGATGGTCCCTCAGGATACGGTGATCTTCGCCGCCTCGGCGCGCGACAATCTGCGCTACGGAAACTGGGACGCGAGCGAAGACCAGCTTTGGCAGGCCGCGCGCGACGCGAATGCGGAAGATTTCCTCCGCGCGCTTCCTCAGGGCCTCGACACCTTCATGGGCGAAGGCGGCGCGCGTTTGTCGGGCGGCCAGCGCCAGCGGATCGCCATTGCACGCGCGCTGCTTCGCGACGCGCCCTTGCTACTGCTCGACGAAGCGACGTCAGCGCTCGATGCGGAAAGCGAACGCCTCGTGCAGGATGCGCTCGACCGGCTCATGGCTGAGCGCACGACCATCGTCATCGCGCATCGCCTCGCCACCGTGCGGGCGGCCGACCGTATCGTTGTCATGGACGAGGGCAAGATCGTCGAGGAAGGAACGCACGCGAGCCTCAGCGCGCGTGGGGGACTTTACGCGCGCCTGGCCCGTCTTCAGTTCGAGGACCGCGCCGCTTAGGCTTTCCCGCCCGTTGTCCCGCCGGTCGTGCTGCCGCGGCGTCCGCGCGTGCTTCCCCTGCGCCGCGTTGTTGTCTTGCGCTTGGCTGTGCTGCGCGGTTTCGGTGCGGCCGACGCTTTCGCTGCGCCGCCGGTCGCGCGCTTTGCTGTCGAACGCTTCGCAGGAGACTTGCGTGCGGTCGACGAGCGGCTTGCGCCGGCACTTGCCGATTTCGCGCGTGATGATGTCGAGCGCTTCGCGGCCGAACGCTTCGCTGTCGACTTGCGCGCTGGCTTTGCAGCCGTGCTCGAAGAACTGGACGACGTTGAGGCCGAACTTTCCGTCGACCACTTGCCGGACATCACGCGCTGCGCCGCATCCGCGACCGCTTCCGCGATGATCGCTCCGAGCTTGGTCGCGCTCGATGCCATTGCGCTTGCCGCTTGCGATGCCGTGTCTGCCGCATCGAGTCCCGCGTCGCGGATTTTCTTGCGCGCGGCGGGGCTTGCGCTGATCGCGGCTGCAGCCGCAGCGAGTCCGGCGGCGAGCATTTCCTTGCTCATCGCTGCCTTGGCGAGCTTGTCCATCTTCGTGTTGCTCGAACCCGAGCGCGAAGAGGGCGAATTGGAGCGGGAACTTGAGCTTGAAGAACTCGAACCGGAAGAACGTTTACGGGTGGGCTTCGCCATCATTTATCTCCCTGCGTCGCGAGATAGACACTTTACAGCCGTTCCGGTTCCCTAATGAAGTAGGAAGTACACGCAAGTTCGAAGATTTAAATCCGTGCCGCACGAGATAAGAATGCAGCAGAAATGTTAAAGGGCACCGCGGGGGTAATCCGCGATGCCCTTCGACATGGTCAGCGGCCGGAGATGTGGCCGTTCGTCAGCTTTTAGGGCCTGCGAACACCCCTTTCCGACCTCCCTGCTGAACCATGAGACATCGGATCACCTCCTTTCGCTGCGTTGAAGCAGTCTAGAAGATGAGTTTTTCGGAGGCTTCACGCAAGACTTGTATTGATGTGAAATCTCGGCAATCTTCTTTGCTTCGCGCGGAAGCCAGGCAGCTTCAGATGCGACAATCCTCAATCACCCGCGCAATGTCCGCCCACGGCGGAACAACGAGCGCTTCAAGACCAGAAGTGCTGAATCCGACACGTCCGCGGCTGGACGCGATCGCGTCGAGGAGCGGATCGTACGGCCCAAGCCCCACGCTCACCTGAGCGGTCGATGCATCGTATGTCGCGGGCAGGCTCTTCTTCTGCGAGCTCGTCCAAATCCACATCGAAGGCGATGCCGAAGAGGCGGGCTTCAACAACGCAACTCGCCGAGTCGATTTCGTGCAGCGAATCGTCAGCTGCGCCTGCCCGCTCGAATTGGCGAACACCGCCTGGCTGCCGTCGGTCGTCGGGGCGTAGGTCCAGTCACCCGCGATCGGGTTGGAATATTCGAGATTCGATTGGACGGGAGTGCCCGCGACATCGGGCGTCGGATCGGACGTCAGCGCGAACGCTGCAGCAAACATGAAAATCATGGTCGTCAGCGGCTCAGTCGATCGACCTTCGCCTGAAGCGCGGCAAGCTCCGCCTTCAGTTGCTCGACATCGCTGCTGGTCGTATTGGCTTCTGGCTTCGACTTACCCGTGAATGCTTGCGCTGCGCCCTCGAACATCGCCATGTTTCGCTTGGCAATGTCGGCGAACATATTGCCGCCGAACGCGTCTTTCACCGCGCTCTGGTTGCGCTGGAACGCCTCCATCGCAGCTTCGAGATAGGAGGGAACGAAATTCTGCATCGAATTGCCATAGAGCCCGATCAGCTGCTTCAGGAAGTTGATCGGCAACATGGTTGCGCCGCGTGCTTCTTCATCCACGATGATCTGAGTAAGCACCTGCCGGGTAATGTCTTCTCCGGACTTCGCGTCGACCACTTCAAACTCGCGGCCCTCGCGTACCATCTGCGCCAGTCGGTCGAGCGTGATGTAGGTCGAGCTCTCAGTGTCATAGAGCCGCCGGTTGGCGTACTTCTTAATCGTCACCTTGCCCGTAGACTTGGCCATCATTCACTCCCACACTCGCGGCCATGCCCCTACTACCGGAGCATAGTGCGCTGCAACATGAACGCGCACCGCGTCCGCTCCCACTCTTCCTCGAATTGCTGCGCGAAGTTGCGAAGCTCGATCCGCGCTCGCCCGGGAAGCGCTTGCCGGATTGCGCGCTTACGAGCAGGCGCCGCGCCGAGAACGGCCTGCGCCCAAGGCCGAAATCGCGCGCGTTCGCGGCGCAGCACTGCGCGACCACGGCGGAACCGGCGCACCGGCGATCCTCGTCCCCTCGCTCATCAACCCGCCGAGGATACTCGATCTTGACGGGCATGTGTCCCTGACTGCGACGATCGCACGCATGGGGCGCCGTGCGCTGCTGTTCGACTGGGGCAAGGCCGATGAGCGGCGCGAATTGAATGTCTCCGCCCACGTCGAAGAACTGTTGCTCCCTTTGCTGCGCAGCATCGGTGAGCCGGTTGCGCTGATCGGCTATTGTCTCGGCGGAACGATGGCGATTGCGGCCGCTAATCTCATCGAGGTCGAACGCGTCGCCACGATCGCGGCGCCCTGGCACTTCGCAAATTACCCGGAGGCGTCCCGCAGAGCGCTCGAGGACATGTGGCGCCATTCCGAAGCAACGGCGAAGCAACTCGGCGCGCTTCCGATGGAAGTAATGCAGGCATCCTTTTGGTCGCTCGATCCGGAGCGAACGGTTCGCAAGTTTGCAGAGTTCGGGCGTCTCGATCCCGCTGGCGCGGAAGCTCGCCGCTTCGTCGAGCTCGAGGAGTGGGCAAACGAGGGCGAGCCGCTGCCCTATCCGGCCGCGAAGGAACTGATCGAGGAGCTCTTCGGCCGCGATCTCCCGGGCTCGGGTGAATGGCTTGGCAGCGACATTCTGACAGCGCCTACGCTTCATCTCACAGCTGAGCATGACCGCATCGCGCCGGCAGGCACCGCACCCGCAGGAAGACATATCGCAATTCCGTCGGGCCACGTAGGAATGATCGTCGGATCGGCACGAGTTCAGCTGCACACAGCCCTGAAGGAGTTCCTCACATGAAGCGCTGCGCCTGGGTGAACGTCAATGACGCACTCATGGTCGGCTATCACGACCGCGAATGGGGCGTGCCGGTCCACGACGACCGCAAGCATTTCGAATTCCTGGTGCTCGAAGGCGCACAGGCAGGCCTGAGCTGGGCAACGATTCTTAAGCGCCGCGAAGGCTACCGGCGCGCGTTCGCCGATTTCGACCCTCAGAGGGTCGTGCTCTTTTCCAACAACAGGATCGAGGAATTGCTGCTCGACGCCTCCATCATTCGGAACCGGCAGAAAATCGAGGCGACCGTCCGCAACGCCCGATGCTTCCTGGCGGTTCAGGAAGAGTTCGAAAGCTTCGACGCCTATTGCTGGCGCTTCGTCGATGGGGATCCCATCCTCAACCGCCGCAAATTGACGCAGGAGATCCCCGCCACGTCGCCGCAGTCCGACGCATTCAGCAAGGACCTCAAGAAACGTGGCTTCGGCTTCGTCGGCTCGACCATCATCTACGCGCACATGCAGGCGGTCGGCATGGTCAACGACCATCTCGTCGACTGCTTCCGCTATTCGGAGGTGCAGAAGGTCGCCTAAAAGGAGAAGTGGCGCACCCGACAGGATTCGAACCTGTGGCCTTTGCCTTCGGAGGGCAACGCTCTATCCAGCTGAGCTACGGGTGCGTGGGCGCGGACTTAGCGACGGTGCCGCCGCGCGACAACCTCAATACTCGCCGAAGCGGCCCCGGACCGACGTCAGCAGCTTGGCGCTGTCGTAGCCGACTCCGTCCTTGAACACGACAATCACATTCTCGACGTCGTTGATGTTCGCTGCCGGATTGCCCTTCACGATGAAGAGGTCGGCATCCTTGCCAGCCGCGATCGTGCCGATGCGGTCGGCGAGGCCGAGGTAGGTCGCGCCATTGAGCGTACCGATCCTGATGGCCTCGACGGGAGTGAAGCCTGCCTCGACCAGCAGCTCGAGCTCGCGCTGATCGCCGAAGCCTGGGATCACGCCGCCGTTGCCGGTAGGATCCGGACCCGCCATCAGAAGCCCGCCCGAAGCGACAAACTGGCGCTCCAGCCCGAGATCGTTCTTGTAGGCTTGCGTGAAGTCATCGGCCCGCTGCGTACCGGCGCGGCTGGCAGCCAGATTCCGGGAAAAGAGATAGGCTTCCTTGGCCTCTGGACTTAGCACCTCCATCTGCCGCGCCTGAAGCGGCTCGTGGAGTGGAACGCTTTGGGCAAACACGGGCAGCGTGGACGTAATGGCGACATGGTGGTCGACGAGCAGCTTGATCAGCGCGTTGGCTTCCGGACTGCCGGGCGTCATCTTCAGTAGTGTCGGCGTCCCGGTACCTTCGCTGCACTCATCGGGTTTTTTTCCCGGGTCGAGCTGTGTGTTGACGAAGAAACCGTGCTCGAGATTGTCGATCCCGAGCGCCACCGCCTCCGGATAGGTCACCGAGCACAAGTGGCCGGTGAGCTTCAGTCCATGTTTGTGGGCTTCGTCGATCGCCGCGCCTAGCTCGCCTCGGGTAAGGTGCATGTACGCCTTGAAGCTGTTCACGCCCTGCTCGGCCCAGAAGGCGACCTCCTTTCGAGCGTCCTCCGGCGAAGTGATCTGGTGATTCTGGATGAAGAAGGCGCCCGGCCCTTCGAGATATGGGCTGGTCACGTCGAGATGCGGTCCAACCAGATGGCCCGCATCGATCTCGCGCTTAAGGCTGAGGTCGGTGTATGGCTCGACGCTGCCCGTCGTACGCATCGTCGTCACGCCGTTGGCGAGATAGAGCCGCGGCGCGCTGAAGGTCATTTGCGGGATGATGATCGGCTGCTCGAAATGACCCTCGGCATCGAGGTTCGGCCGCTGCAGGTAGTAGAGGTGGTTGTGCATGCCGACGAGGCCCGGCATGGCCGTTTCACCGGTCCCGTCTAGCGCCTGGTAGCCCGCCGGAACGGCGGACCCTGCCGGCAGCATTGCGCCAATCTTCGGTCCGTCGATGAGCAAAGTCGCGTTTTCGATAGGTGCGGAGCCGGTGCCGTCGATGATCCGCAGGTGCTGGATCGCAATGCGTCCCGCCGGCACTTGCACGAACGGTTGCACGTCGGGTCCGAGCTGCTGCGGTGGCGGAGCAAGCACCGGGGCTGCAACTCCAGAAGATGCTGTCGTGATGGCGGCCGCAGCCGCGAGCAGGCGCAAGTTCATTCGGCGTCCCCGTCCTTTGTTCGACAGCTAGCATTCGCGGCGCGCTTAAAGAAAGCTCCCTGGCAACTCGCGTCGGCGGAGATCGATCCTGTGTCAAAGAGAGACACTTAGCGCCGGGAAAGTGGGCATAATTCCCTAGGCATCATCGCGCAGCCTTGTGTCAAAGGGTCGCTGGTTTCACTCAAGTGATTCAAGTCTCTCGAAAATCCTGGGAAATTGTGGATAACTTCTCATTAGCGACTCGTACGGGGCGAGCCGTGGAAGTCGGGGCGGGGGCCGTGACGAGCGATCTCAGTTACTATCGCCGGCGTGCGTCGGAAGAACGCACGGCAGCTTTGAACTCGAGGGATCCCCGAGTCAGGCGCGTGCACGCCGAGATGGCCGAGCGCTACGAAGATCGCGTGCGCGGCATGGCCGCTCACCATGAAGAGCTTTATTTTCCGATGGTCGAGCCCGCCTGAGGCGGGCTGTGTTCAACGGCCCCGTTCGAACCGCAGCTTCGGCACCCTCCTACCCTTCTTCAGCGCCTGTCCGCGCCCTGAAAGCGACGGGTTCGACATGAAGTAGCCATGCAGGTTGAACTCATGACCCGGCTTGGGCTGAAGTCGGGTGTAGGTGCCATCGGAATTCAGCCGCCAGCTCTGCTCGTTGTCGATCAGGTTGGCGACCATCACCTGGTCGAGGAGCTGCGCGTGCACCGTCTTGGTCTCGATCGGCAGCATATATTCGATGCGCCGATCGAAGTTGCGCGGCATCCAGTCGGCTGAACTGATGTAGACCTTCGCTTCTGGGTGCGGCAGCTCGTGGCCGTTCGCAAAGGCCCAGAGGCGGGCATGCTCGAGGAAGCGCCCGACGATCGACTTGACGTAGACGTTCTCCGACAATCCGGGAACGCCGGGTCTGAGACAGCAGATGCCGCGGATGACGAGATCGATGGGTACTCCCGCAGCGCTTGCTTCGTAGAGCTTGTCGATAATGATCTGGTCGACCAGCGAGTTCATTTTCGCCCAGATGCCGGCCGGGCCTCCTGCCTGCTTCGCTGCGATCTCCGCATCGATCAGCCTGATCAGCTCTGCGCGCAGCTGCGCCGGCGACAGCACGAGATGCTTGAGGTTCTTCGGTTCGAGATAGCCCGTGATGTAGTTGAACAGCTTGGCCACATCGCGCCCGGTCTTCGGCTCGGCCGTGAAGTAGCTGAGATCGGTGTAAATCTTCGCAGTGACCGGATGATAGTTGCCGGTTCCGAAGTGGCAGTAGGTGCGATAGCCTTTTTCCTCGCGCCGGACGACCATCGATACCTTGGCGTGGGTCTTCCATTCGATGAAGCCGTAGACGACCTGAACGCCAGCGCGCTCGAGCGCGTTCGCCCAAGTGAGGTTCTGCTCCTCATCGAACCGCGCCTTCAGTTCGATGACCGCGGTCACCGACTTGCCCGCCTCTGCCGCGTCGATGAGGGCTTTGATGATCGCGGACTGCTTACCTGCGCGATAAAGGGTCTGCTTGATCGCGATAACCTCGGGGTCGGCCGCCGCCTGCTGGATGAAGGCAACGACCACCTCGAAGCTCTCATACGGGTGGTGGACCAGGATGTCCTTCTCGCGGATCGCTGCAAAACAGTCGCCGCCGTGTTCGCGGATGCGCTCAGGAAAGCGCGGATTGAATGGCGTGAACTTGAGGTCAGGCCTGTCCTCGTCGACCAGCACCGACAGGTCGGTCATCCCGAGAAAACCGCGACTTTGCGGATATGATCGCGCTCTGGGCATCTAGCCCTTCCAGGACGACCGCGACGAGGGTGTCAGGCATCCCCGGTTCCAGCTCCAGGCGAACCACACGCCCACGCCGCCGCCGCTTGATCGCGGTGCGGAAGTAGCGGACGAGGTCCTCGGCTTCTTCTTCCACCTCGATGTCGCTGTCGCGGATGATCCGGAAGCCGCCGCCGCGCAGGACCTCATATTTGGGGAAGAGATAATCCGTTTTGCGGCGGATCAGCGTCTCGAGCGCGATATAGCGTCCACCCTCGCCCGGGATTCGGATGAAGCGCGGTAACGTCGCGGGCGCCATGATCAGCTCGCGGATGCTGTTCTTGCCCTTCTTCAGCTCGAAGATGAGCGTCAGCCCCGTGTTGGGAATGAACGGGAACGGATGCGCCGGGTCGATCGCCTGCGGAGTCAGCACCGGAAAAATCTGCTCGCGGAAATGCTGGTCGAGCCATTTGTCGGAGGCTTCGTCGAGCGGCTCGTCGCCCACCACGTGCATTCCAACGCCGTCGAGTTCTGCTTGCAGAGTTGCCCAGACTTCATGCTGGCTGGTCACGAGTTCGTCGGCCTCGGCAGTAATCGCAGCAAGCTGCTGCGCGACCGTCATGCCCTCGGGCGAAAGTTCCTCGACGCCAAGGACCTGGTGCGCCTTCAGTCCGGCGACTCGGACCATGACGAACTCGTCGAGATTGCTTGCCGAGATGGACAGGAAGCGCACGCGCTCGAGCAGCGGGTGGCGCGGGTTGCATGCCTCTTCGAGCACGCGCCGGTTGAAGGCCAGCCAGCTGAGCTCGCGGTTGAAGTAGCGCGGCTCTGGCGCAGGCGCGCGCTCGACGACAGCCGCGACGGCAACCGGCGCTTCGGTCACATTATCCATCAGCTCTCTTCAAGAGCCTTGCTTCGGGAACTGCGAATCCACGGCATGTCGCCAATCTGAAACAGAAGCCTGTTACAGACTTGTGACGAAAAAGGGTATGACGGCCGCTTCAACAGGAGTCGGCGAAGGGGGAAGCTGTGGCGAAGGTTAAGAAAAAGAAGAAGGACAAGAAGGCCGGCAGCTCCAAGCCGGCGAGTAGCCTGAAGGCGCTCGCGGAGAACCCGCTGGTCGCCGATGTCGTCGCCGCTGCGCTGGTCGCGACCGCCTCTGCGTTGAAGGATTCGAGACGGGCGAGAGCGCTCGCTTCCGACGTTGGCGACGAGCTGGCCAAGCTGTCTCGGGCCGGAACACGGCAGGGTGAAGCCCTGTGGGACATGGCGCTCCAGATCGGCCGCCGGAGTCTTCAGGCAGCGACGAGCGGCGATGACGGCCTGAAGAGCGCCAAAGCCGAAGTCGAGGCAAGCCGGCGGCGAAAGCAAAGCCCAAGTCGCCCGCCAAGAAAAGCAACAGCAAGAAAAAGCCTGCCCGCGCGAGCAAACGTTGACTCACCTGCAGTGGCGGCTCGGCACTCGGCAACTTCCGCGCCAACCGCGCATTTGAACTACGATGACCAACGGTCACCCGCCTCCACTCGAGACGCTCCCCCACGAACTCGATCGTTCGAAGATGACTTGCGAGGCGGTCGTCGAGGCGCAGGCTGGCTCGCGCGTGAAGGTCTATTACGACCCCGACAGCCATCGCTTCCGGATCGGAAAATTCCTGCCGCTTGGAATGGTCTTCCCGCTCGACTTCTGCTTCATTCCGTCGACGCTCGCGGGCGACGGCGACCCATTCGACCTTCTGATCCTTCCCGAGGCGAGCCTTCCAGTTGGCTCGATCGTCGAGGTCCGGATCCTCGGCATCCTCGAGGCCGAGCAATATAAGGGAAGCAAGAAGCCTCGTCGCAACGACCGGGTCATCGCGCGGCTCGTGGAAAGCCGGCTGTTCGCAAAGGTCAACAATATCGACCAGCTGGGAAAGACGTTCGTCGAGGAGCTCAGCACCTTCTTCAGCACCTACAAGCGCCTCCGCGGCCAGACCTATGAAGTCATCGCCGTAGGTGGCCCTGAACGCGCGGCCGATCTCATTCAGGAAGGCGCCGACGAATATCTCAAGAATGGGGGCGAAAGCGCCGGGTGACGGTCTTATTGCACGTTGAGCGATTCGGACCGCAACTTCGCAGCCAGCGCTTCGGCGGCTGAACCGCTGCGGCACGCGGCGAAGATCGTATCGTCGCCGCAGATTGTGCCGACAATTTCAGGAGTGTCGGACTGGTCCAATGCCACGCCGATGAGGTGAGCCGATCCCGGCGGCGTCTTGATGACGAGCAGGTTTGACGCAGTATCGATCGACAGCACGAAGTCGCGCAGCAATGCGGCCAGCCGCGATCCGCCAACGCCCCTCGTGTGATCCTGCAGCGCATAACTGAGTTGCCCGCCCCGTCGCACTTTGATGGCGCCGATCTGCTCGAGGTCGCGCGAAATCGTCGCCTGCGTGACTGCGAAGCCGAGGTGCGACAGCCGATCGGCCAACTCTTCCTGGCTCGATAGCGCTCCCCCTCGGATGAGGTCGGCAATTGCTCGCTGCCGTCTTTGCTTCAGCTCGGTCATTCGTATTCTTATGCATGCACTTGCATAAATATGCAATATGCTGAATAGAACACATCCCATGATTCGAACGGCGATCCTCGGAGCCTCGGGCTATGTCGGCGGCGAGCTGCTGCGGCTTATTGCTGCACACCCGTCGCTGGAGCCCGTGAGGCTCTTCGGCGAAAGCAAGGCCGGGCAGCCGGTATCCGTCGTGCATCCGCACCTTGCCGCTGCATATCCGGATGCGTTGTTCGAGAAATTCGAGGACGGGGCGCTCCATGGCGTCAATCTCCTCTTCGCCGCCCTTCCCCACGGCCACAGTCAGAAGATGGCGCCCGCGATCCTCGCCGCCGGGATTCCGTTCGTGGATCTGGGAGCGGATTTCCGGCTCAACGATGCTGCGACCTACGAGCGCTGGTACGGCGACGCGCACAATGCGCCCGACCTGATGGGAAGCTTCGTCTACGGAGTTCCCGAGCTCAATCGCGAGGCGATCAGGAGCGCAAACGCGGTCGCCGCAGCGGGCTGCTACGCCACGGCGGCAATTCTCGCGCTGAGCCCGCTCGTGGATTCTGGCCTCATCAAGCCCGAGAGCTTGATTGTCGATGCGGCCTCCGGAGTCAGCGGCGCCGGCCGCGAGGCGAAGGAAGCGACCAGCTTCAGCACAATCGACGGCAGCTTCTGCGCATACGGCCTGCTTAACCATCGCCATACCGCTGAGATGGAAATGGCGCTGGACGGCACCGTGCTCTTCACTCCCCATCTGGTCCCGATGACCCGAGGCATCCTCGCGACCTGCTTCGCGGAGGCATTCGGCCCATGCGACCCGCTTCGGACGTTGAAGGAAGCTTATGCTTCCGAACCCTTCGTTCATGTCACCGACCAGCCGCCCGCGACTAAATGGGTGTCCGGCTCCAACGGAGTCCAGCTCACCGCCCGCTACGACGAGCGCACCGGCCGCGTGCTGGCGCTCTCGGCAATCGACAACCTCGGCAAGGGTGCTGCTGGCCAGATGATCCAGTGCGCCAACCTGATACTCGGCCTCGAGGAGACGGCCGGGCTCACGACGATCGGAGTTTATCCATGAGCGTAACCGCAGCCGAAGGGTTTGTCGCCGCGGGGTGTCACGCAGGCATCAAGCGGCGCCGCTTCGACATGGCGTTGCTTGCGACCGAGGACCTGCGGCCCGTGTCTTGCGCAGCGGTGTTCACCCAGAACAAGTTCGCCGCGCCACCCGTCGAGCTTGACCGCGCCACGCTAAAGGCAAACGGCGGAGTCGCGGCAGCGGTGATCGTCAACTCGGGCAACGCCAACGCCGGTACCGGCGCTTCGGGCTACAAAAACGCCCAGCTAATGGCCGCGGCCACCGGCGAGGCGCTGCAGATTGCCAACTCCCACGTCATGGTCTGTTCGACCGGGATCATCGGAACCGCCCTGCCGATGGAGGCGATCCTCCATGCGACGCCGAGGCTCGCCCATAAGCTCTCGGCCGAGGGGGCGCATGATGCCGCGCGCGGCATCCTCACTACCGATCGTGAGCCGAAAGAAGTCGTGATCTCGGGTTCGAATTTCACCATCGGCGGAATGGCGAAGGGTTGCGGAATGATCGCTCCCAACATGGCGACCATGCTCGCCTTCCTGACGACCGACGCAGATGTCCCTCTCTCGGTGATGCGGAATGCGCTGAAGGCCGCCGCCGACACCACCTTCAACACGCTCAATGTCGACGGCGCAATGTCGACCAACGATACAGCGATGCTCCTGGCGTCCGGCCTTCGCGGAAAGGCGGATCATGACGAGTTCGCCGAGGCGGTGCTCGCCGCTTGCCGCGAGCTCACGATGATGATGGCGCGCGACGCCGAAGGGATGACGCGGATCGCGCACCTGACCGTCACTGGCGCAGCCAACGACAATGAAGCGCGCGTCGCGGCGAAAGCGATCGTCGAAAACAATCTCGTGAAGTGCAGCTGGTATGGGGGCGATCCTTACTGGGGTCGCCTTATGGCGGCCGCCGGGTCGACCGGCGTCGACCTCAATGTTCCGAAATCGCGCGTCAGCTACGGCGGAATCACCGTTGCCAAGGCAGGCGTCGGAATCGATCACGACGGCCAGGCCCTCGCCGAGCACATGATGGGCGATGAGGTCGAGATCGAAGTCCACCTCGGCGCCGGCAAGGCCTCCGCGAAGATGATCGGCATCGATCTCGGACCCGGCTACATCAAAGAAAACAGCAAGACGTCATGAGCGCCGCAGAGACCGCGCGCATCCTCGTCGAGGCGCTGCCCTACATCCGCAAGTTCGCAGGCAAGTCGATCGTCGTGAAGCTCGGCGGCGCGGCGATCGACCGCGAGTCCGATCTCGCGCTTGCCCAGGACGTGCTGCTGCTGCGGAGCGTCGGCGTGCGCTGCGTTCTCGTCCATGGCGGCGGGCCGCAGGTCGACACCATGCTCCGCCGCGTCGGCAAGGAGCCGGAGTTCAGGGACGGTCTGCGAGTCACCGACGCCGAGACTCTCGAGATCGTGCGAATGGTGCTGGTCGGAAAGATCAACCGCGACCTCGTCGCCACGATCAACAGCCAGGCGGGCGACGAGCCGGTAGCGGTCGGCGTTTCTGGCGAAGACGCTGGCTTACTCACGGTGACGCCGGTCGATTCCGCCTTCGGATTCGTCGGCAATGTCACGCAGGTCCGCGCCGAGCTGATCCATCGCCTTCTCGACGACGGCCTGACGCCGGTGGTCTCGACTGTCGGGGCGAATGCCGAAGGCCAGCCGTTACAACGTCAATGCCGACGAGGCCGCGCGCGCGATCGCCGTTGCGATGAACGCCGAGAAGATCGTCTATCTGACCGCTGTCCCGGGCCTCCTCGAAGACCCGACGGACGAGACCAGCGCTCATCCCGCGCCTCACCTCGGCCGAGCTTCGCGATCGAATCGACCACGCCAGCGTCGGCAAGGGCATGATCCCCAAGCTCAGGGCCTGCGCCGACGCAGTCGAGCAGGGCGTCGAACTTCGCCCACATCATCGACGGTCGGGTGAAGCATTCGCTGCTGATCGAGCTGCTCACCGACCACGGCGTCGGCACCATGATCAGGAAGGAGAAGAGCTGGTGAAGCACCTCCTGTCGATCCGCGACCTCACGCGCAGCGGACGTCGCGACCATCCTCGCCCTTTCCGAGCAGCCGCCGTCACGCGCGCTCCAGGACAAGGGCGTCGCGCTCTATTTCGAGAAGCCGAGCTCGCGCACGCGCAATTCGATGGAACTGGCGACGGCACAGCTCGGCGGCCATCCGGTCTACATCCAGCCGGCGGAGCTCGGCATCGGCACGCGCGAGAGCGTCGCCGACGTGACCCGCACGCTCGCCTGCTATCACTGCGATCATCGCGGCGCGGGTGTTCGATCATGCGCTGCTCGAGGAGATGGCGGCGGTGAACGCGGCGCCGGTCCTCAACATGCTGTCGGCGACGGATCATCCGCTGCAGGCGCTCGCCGACCTGCTGACGATCAAGCAGCTGCTCGGCCGGCTCGAAGGCGCGCGCGTCGCCTTCATCGGCGAAGGCAACAATGTCTCGCGCTCGCTCGCCGAAGCCTGCGCGCTGGTCGGCGCGGAGTTCGCGATCGCCAGCCCGCGCAGGCTATGGCCTCGGAACGCGCTCGACGTCAGCTGTCGATCCTGCCGAAGCCGTCGAAGGCGCGGACATCATCTACACCGACGTCTGGGTGTCGATGGGCGGCGAGGACAGCGACGAGCGGCGCGCCGCTTTCGAGCCTTACCAGGTCGACGAGGCGCTGATGGCGCTGGCGCCGAACGCCTGGTTCATGCACTGCCTGCCCGCGCGTCGCGGCGAGGAAGTGACTGCGCCGGTGATCGATGGCCCGCGCTCGGCGGTCTGGCGGCAGGCCGAGAACCGGATGCACACGGCGCGCGGCGCCATGCTTTGGATGTTGGAACAGAAGCTCAATGACAAGAATGAAGAAGAATGAAGGTCGTGCTCGCTTATTCGGGCGGGCTCGACACCTCGATCATCCTGAAGTGGCTGCAGACCGAATATGACGCGGAGGTCGTGACCTTCACCGCCGATCTCGGCCAGGGCGAGGAGGTCGAGCCGGCGCGGCGCAAGGCCGAGATGCTCGGCGTGCAGCCGGAGAACATCTTCATCGAGGACCTGCGCGAGGAATTCGTCCGCGACTTCGTCTTCCCGATGTTCCGCGCGAACACCCAATACGAGGGCGATTATCTGCTCGGCACGTCGATCGCGCGGCCGCTGATCGCCAAGCGGCAGATCGAGATCGCGCGGAAGGTCGGCGCCGACGCCGTCTGTCACGGCGCGACCGGCAAGGGCAACGACCAGGTCCGCTTCGAGCTCGGCTATTATGCGCTGGAGCCCGACATCAAGGTGATCGCGCCGTGGCGCGAATGGGAGTTCCAGAGCCGCGAGGCGCTGCTCGACTTCGCCGAGAAGCACCAGATCCCGATCGCCAAGGACAAGCGCGGCGAAGCGCCCTTCTCGATCGACGCCAACCTGCTGCACTCGTCGTCCGAAGGGAAGGTGCTCGAGGACCCGTGCCGCCGAAGCGCCCGAATATGTCCACCAGCGCACCATCTCGCCCGAGGACGCGCCGGACAAGGCGACGATCATCACCATCGATTTCGAGACGAGGCGATGCGGTCGCGATCGACGGCGAGAAGCTGTCGCCCGCAGCGCTGCTGACGAAGCTCAACCAGCTCGGCCACGACAATGGCATCGGCCGCCTCGACCTCGTCGAGAACCGCTTCGTCGGAATGAAGTCGCGCGGCGTTTACGAGACGCCCGGCGGCACGATCCTGCTCGCCGCGCACCGCGGGATCGAGAGCATCACGCTCGATGGCGGCGCGATGCACCTCAAGGACGAGCTGATGCCGCAGCTACGCGAGCCTGATCTACAACGGCTTCTGGTTCGCGCCCGAGCGCGAGATGCTCCAGGCGGCGATCGACAAGAGCCAGGAGCATGTGACCGGGCCGCGTCACGATGAAGCTCTACAAGGGCAATGCGACGGTGATCGGCCGCGAGAGCGAGCAGTCGCTCTACGACCAGGATCTCGTCACCTTCGAGGAAGGCAGCGGCAGCTACGACCACCGCGACGCGGCAGGCTTCATCCGGCTGAATGCGCTGCGGCTGCGCACGATCGCGCAGCGGGATCGCCGGCTAAAGGCCTAGCTCGTCCTTCGCCGTCGCGATCTGCTCGCGAACGCGCTCCGGGCGCGGTGCCGCCGTAGCTGGTGCGGCTGCGCACCGAAGCGTCGACGCTGAGCACGTCGAAAACGCGCTCGTCGATGCGTTCGTCGATGTGCTTGGAGCACGTCGAGCGGAAGGTCGGCGAGATCGCAGCCGCGTTCCTCGGCCGCCTTCACGGCGCGCCCGGTGATGTGGTGCGCCTCGCGGAACGGCACGTCGGCCTCGCGCACCAGCCAGTCGGCGAGGTCGGTCGCGGTCGAATAGCCCTGCGCCGCTGCTGCGCGCATCCGCTCGGGCACGAACTCGACCGTCTCGACCATTCCGGCGAGCGCCTCGAGCGACAGCATCAGCAGGTCGCGCGCCTCGAACACCGGCTCCTTATCGTCCTGCATGTCCTTCGAATAAGCGAGCGGCAGGCCCTTCATCGTCACCATCAGCGACGGTCAGCGCGCCGACGATGCGCCCGCTGTGCCCGCGCACCAGCTCGGCGGCGTCGGGATTGCGCTTCTGCGGCATGATCGACGAGCCGGTCGAAAATTCGTCCGACAGCTTCACGAAGCCGAACGGCGCGCTCGCCCAGATGATCAGCTCCTCCGCGAGCCGCGACAGGTGCAGGCTGCACTGCGCGGCAGCGGAAAGATAATCGAGCGCGAAGTCGCGGTCGGACACGCTGTCGAGGCTGTTCGCGGTCGGCTCCGTCGAAGCCGAGCGCGTCGGCGGTCCGCTCGCGGTCGATCGGGAAACCGGTGCCGGCGAGCGCGGCGCTCCCAAGCGGGCATCTCGTTCATCCGCGCGCGCGCGTCGGCGAAGCGCGAGACGTCGCGCCGCAGCATCTCGTAATAGGCCATCAGATGATGGCCGAGCGTCACCGGCTGCGCGACCTGCAGGTGCGTGAAGCCGGGCATCACCGTTTCGGCATGCTCCTCGGCGCGACCGACCAGCGCGCGCTGAAGTGCGCGGATGGCGTCGATCGCCTCGTCGCATGCGTCGCGCACCCACAAGCCGGAAGTCGGTCGCGACCTGGTCGTTGCGCGAGCGCGCCGTGTGCAGCCGCCCGGCCGCCGGGCCGATCAGCTCCGCAAGCCGGCTCTCGACGGTCATGTGGATGTCTTCGAGCTCGACGCGCTCGGGAACGCCGTCGCGCTCATATTCGCGCGGCGATCTGGTCGAGCCCTTCGAGGATCGCCGCAGCGTCAGCCTCGCGCGATGATCCCCTGGTCGCGAAGCATCGCCGCATGCGCTTTCGACGCCGCGATATCCTCGCGCCACAGCCGCTTGTCGAAGCCGATCGACGCGTTGATGCGCGTCATCAGCTCGGCCGGCTTCGCTCCGAAGCGGCCGCCCCAGGTTCTCTGTGCAGGTGGCTTGTCCGCCATGGCGCCGCCGTGGCACGCACTCTTCCGCCGGTCAAACCGCGCGGCTTCAGGCGGCAACGGCCGCCTGGATGCTCTTCGCCCGCCGCGACCAGTAGAGGAACAGCAAAGTCATGAGGCTGCACGCCAGCAAATCGAGCCCGCCGTCGGTCGAGTACATCGCCGTCAGCCCAAGCGCTCCGTAAGCGTGGCCGTCGAGCCACTGCATGTAGGTGATCGGCGCGCACATCGCCGCGGTCAGCACCGCGAATTGTGTCGAGGCGAGCGGATTGTTCTTCCCGATGCTCGACAGCATCAACGCGTTGCCCGTCGCCAGCGCGGCCGACTGCCACACATTCTGGCTGAAGAATGCGTAAACGAACACCGCAGTCATATGAGGCGAGCACGAGCAGCGAAAGCGTCGACAATCCGCCGACGAACCCGATCCCCAGATAGACGCCGAGCAGCGATGCACGGCGGCCGAGCACCGGCACGCTGAGGCGCAATCTGCACCGGAAGATCGCCTGCCTGCGACAGGACCTTCTCGATGAAGGTCTCGACCTCCGCTTTCAGGAACGACCCCCCGCCGCGCAGGTGCACCACAAGCGGAAGATGCGCCGCGCGCGCCTCCGCGAAGAATTTCGCCAGCTTGGCCACCTGTTCCGGTGAGCTTGCATGGAAGCCGGCCGCACCCAGGTGAAGTTTGATCCCGCTGACGCCGGGCTTGCCCTTCCAATAGGCAAGTTCGTTCTCCGCTCGCGTCGAGCGGATTGATCGCGACGAAGGCGATAAAGCGGCCGTGCGAGGCGAATGCCGTCGTCACAACGAACCGGTTCTCGTCGTGCAGCTCGCGCGCCTAGGTCGCCGCATCAGCGACCTGTCCGCCCGTCAGGAACAGTTAACCCGACGACCGCAGCACCGCACGCTTGACTCCGGCCCGGTCGAGCATCTTGAGGGCGCTCACCGCCGTCGGCCTGCTGAAGACGTCCTTGGACAAATGCTCGAAGACGCTGGGGTCGAGCTTGTTGAGCTTCTCGACGTAATCGCTGAGCGCCGGACTGCCGAGGTGGAGCTGGTGGTCGACGACGGGCGCCACCGGCTTTGCCTGTAAAGGCGAAACCGCCATCGCCGCGAGCACGACGAAACCCCAGCCGCGCCGCGGCCTCAGAAAACGAAAATTCATGCGTTTGTCCCCACCCGGAGCGTAAACCCTACAGCGAGAAGCCGAGTCCGCAACGGTGACAGCGTCTTTCATTAGCACTGAGGCTTGCGCCGCTGTAAACGGTACGCGTCCCAACTCAGGGGCAAATGGAGGCTCGCATGGCGACAATTGCTCCGCCGCAGCCGGTCCAGTCGCGTGAACCCGACCCGGCAAAACTCGAAACATTCATGCACAAGATGGTCGGTGATATGGGCGCAGCGATGAGCGGCAGCCTGGTGATCACTGGCTACAAGCTCGGCCTTTATTCCAAGCTTGCCGCGATCGGCCCCGCGTCGAGCAAGGATCTCGCCGACGCGCTCGGCCTCGACGAACGCTACGTTCGCGAATGGCTGTCCGCGCAGGCCGCATCCGGCTTCGTCGATTACGATGCGGATAGCGACCGCTTCTCCATGAATCCCGAACAAGCTATGGCACTCGCGAACGAGGATTCGCCCGTGTACGTCGCCCCGGCGTTCGAGCTGATCGCCTCGGCCTATATCGACGAGCCGAAGATCACCGATGCCTTCCAGTCCGGCGCTGGTGTCGGCTGGCACGAGCATCACGAATGCCTGTTTCGCGGCACCGAGAAATTCTTCCGACCGGGCTATCGCGCCAACCTGGTTTCCGCCTGGTTGCCCGCGCTCGAAGGCGTTGTCGAGAAGCTGCTTCGCGGCGGCAAGGTCGCCGACATCGGTTGCGGAGCCGGCGCGTCGACCATCATCATGGCGCGCGCCTTTCCGAGCAGCCACTTCATCGGCTTCGACTATCACGACAAATCGATCGCCCGTGCGCGCGAAGCTGCCGCCGAGGAAGGTCATCTCCCGAACATCGGCTTCGAAGTCGCCACGGCCAAGGAAGCGCCGGGCACCGATTTCGACCTCGTCTGCACCTTCGACTGCCTGCACGATATGGGCGATCCGGTCGGCGCGGCGAGGCATGTGCGCGAGATGCTGAAGAGTGACGGTACCTTCATGATCGTCGAGCCGATGGCCGGGGACAGCCTCGCTGAAAACCTCAATCCGGTCGGCCGGATGTATTATTCGGCCTCGACGATGATCTGCACGCCAGGCTCGAAGGCGCAGGAGGTGGGGCTCGCGCTCGGCGCTCAAGCCGGCGAGGTCAGGCTGCGCACCGTGCTCGGCGAAGCGGGTTTCACCCGTGTCCGTCGTGCTGCCGAGACGCCTTTCAACCTAGTGATCGAAGCCAAGCCGTAGCGCAGCGCGCCGCTCAGTCGGCGCGGGTGTAGAGCTGTTTGAAGATCTCCGGCTTGCATGGATAATGCTCGCCGGCGACGCCGGTGATGATCCAGTCTCCGGGTACGACCCTCAGCCGGCCTTCGGGCGTGTCGATATAGCCCGCGGACCCGTTGCCGGGTTCCGTCATGACGGCCGGATGATCGCCGGGCTCGAACCATTGCACGGCGTCCACGGTGACCTGCTTCTTCATGTACCGTCCCATGCAGTCATTCTCTCGCGTTCCGCGAACGGCTGCAATGCCCGGCGATTTCCTCGCTAAGGGTCCTGTTGTCAGTGGAACGCGCTCGCTGGCGGGTGCTAAGTGACGATCAACTGACAGGGGGGTGCGTGAATGACTGACGATGGCGATGTTGATCTGCTGGCAGTGGACGCGATGAGGGCAGCTCCCAACCATCACGAGATCCTCATGGAAAACGATCAGGTCCGGGTGCTGGACACGCGTTTGGCGTCCGGAGAACGAACGCCGAATTCACTCACATCGCTGGCCTGCCACTCTCTACGTCATGAGCTGGAGCGATTTTTTGAGGCGGGACGCGAAAGGCAACGTCATTGTGAACTCGCGAACGTGAGACCGCCAACCGGCTCCGGGCGAGGCGCTGTGGCTACCGCCGCTGACCGCTCACTCGGTCGAGAATATCGGACAGTCGGAACTGCGGCTTATTGCCGTCGAGTTGAAATCCGGCTAAATCGCCAAGCCAGAAATGGATCGATAGCTGACGCTAGCGCACCGTGGCCGGAGTGCGCGCCTAGCCACCGGCTCCTTCGACGAGGTCCATGAAGTTCCGCGCTGCCTCACGCTCCCCCTCGGTCTCGAAGACGACATCCAGATCGGGCGCCGATCCGAGCGTATAGAGTAATGCCCAGAGAGCGAACCGCTGACCTGGCTCGTCGGTCAGGCCAAGATCCACTTTCATGTGCTCGATGCCGGAGTTGAGAGCTTCCACCGGGACTGCCGCCAGGTCCGAAGTGCCGAAGTAGCGGTGGATCTGATCGTCCAAATTCATCCGAACTCATCTGATCCATGAACATAAGGACGGCAAGCTTGGCGCGGCGCTGAACGAACTTTCGCACTCCCGATCGCCGTGCAGGCACGGAACCGCCCCGTCCCCCCTCCCGTTGAGCCGGCGCATGGACCAGCAGGTCAAGGACGGGCCGAAAGGGCCGCTGATCCAGCCGCCGCCCGAGGCCGAGGCCTTTTATTCGGAAGTGCTTCAGTTGATGGCGAAGTCCGAAATCCCGTTCCTGGTCTCCGGCACTTACGCGCTTGCGAGTTACACCGGCATCGACCGGCCGACCAAGGACGTCGACGTGTTCGCCAAGGCGGGCGACGCGCTGAAGATGCTCTCCTATTTCAGGGATCATGGCTTCGGCGTCGAGACCGTCGACGAGCGCTGGCTCAATCGGATCACGCGCGGGAAGCTTTTCGTCGACGTGATCACAAACATGCCGACGGTCACCACGCACGTCACCGACGATTGGTTCGTCAACGCTCCCGAGGCCGAGCTGTTCGGAGCGACGGTCAGGCTGGTGCCGCCGACCCAGTTCATCTGGTCGAAGATTTTCGTCCAGGACCATCATCGCTACGACATGGCCGACGTCGCGCACATGATCCTCAAGTGCCATGAGCAGATCGACTGGAAGCAGCTGCTCAGTCGCACATGGAGCTCTACTGGGAAGTGCTGCTGATGGCGCTGCTCAACTTCCGCTTCATCTATCCGAGCGAGCGGCACTGCGTGCCGCGATGGCTGATGGAAGAGCTGCTCGAGCGCCTGAACGACCAGATGATGGTGAAGCCGCCGGGCAAGAGGGTCTGCCGCGGCCGGATCTTCTCCCCGCGCGACTATGCGATCGACGTCGACCAGTGGGGCTTCTCCGAAGCGGTCGGCAACCTCGAAGAGCAATATGGCGAGCGACTGAGCCAGCGCACAAGCTGCGCGTCGCGGCGATCGGCGACCTCCACGTGATGGAGGACAGCGTCGCGCCCTATCGCGAGCTGTTCACCGAAATCTCCAACGACGCCGACGTGCTGGTGCTGTGCGGCGACCTCACCAATTTCGGCAAGACGCGGGAGGCGGAGATCCTCGCCGAGGACATCCGCGCTTGCTCGATCCCGGTCGTCGGCGTGCTCGGCAACCACGATTACGAATGCGGCCAGCCGGAGAAGGTCTGCTCGATCCTCCGCGATGCCGGCATGACCGTGCTCGACGAGCAGGCGATCGAGATCGAGGGCGTCGGCTTTGCCGGCGTGAAGGGATTCCTCGGCGGCTTCGGCCGCGGCGAGCTCGCGCCGTTCGGCGAGCCGATCGTCAAGGCGTTCGTCGACGAAGTGATGAACGAAGCGCGCAAGCTCGAGAACCAGCTGCGCACCTTGCGTACCGAGCGCAGCGTCGCGGTGCTTCACTATTCGCCGATCGTCGGTACGATCGAAGGCGAGCCGCCGGCAATCTATCCAATATCTCGGCTCGCAGCGCCTGTGCGAGCCGATCGACCGCTTCGACCATGTGAAGGCCGTCGTCCACGGCCACGCGCATCACGGCACCTACGAAGGCCGCACGCCGCTCGGGAAGCCGGTCTACAATGTCGCGCAGTTCGTGCTGAAGCCGCTGTTCGGCAAGCCGTACTCGGTGCTGGAAATCTAGTCCTTGTCCTCGCCCGGGATGGGGGTCGGCGTGTCGAGCGCCTCGATCACGTAGAGCCGCTTCACCAGCACGTAGCTGACCACCGCCAGCGGAGCCGCGAGCAGGATCCCGAGGAAGCCGAACAGGAGCCCGAAGGCGAGCAGCGCAAAAAAGGTGATGACCGCCGGGATCTCGACGGCAAATTGCTGGATGACGGGCTGGATCAGATAGGCTTCGACATGGTGCACGACGACGTAAAGGCCGACCACCCAAAGCGCGAGCTCGGGGCTCTGGACCAGCGCCACCATGATCGCCGGGATCGAGGAGGTGATCGCGCCCGCATAGGGAATGAACTCGAGCAGCTCCGGAAATGAGGGCGAGCACGAGCGCCGACGGCACGCCGAGCAGCCACAGGCCCGCGCCAGGTCATGAGGAAGATGGCGATCATCGCCCACAGCTGTCCCTTCAGCCACAACCGGAGCGCGCGATCGGATTCCTCCATCGCCTCGGCGACGAGCCGGCGCCGCGCCGGCGGGATCAGCTTGATGAGGCCGATGCCATAGAGGCGCGGCTGCGGCAGCAAGGAAGATTCCGCCGAAGAAGACGATGAGGAAGCTTGCGCACGCTGAGCGTCAGCGACGAGATGAAGCCCTTCGAGATTCGAGCCGATGAGTGCCGCCCGAATGGGCGATGCTGCATCCACTGGCCGACCGGATGACCAAGCCCCATCGTCGCCGAGCCTGTGCGTCGATCATCTGCGCGGCGCGCGGCAAGGTGTCGGCAAGCTGCTGGCTCTGGGCGCTCGACCTGCGATCCGATCGACCAGACAAGCCTCGCGATGATGCCCGACGATGAGCAGAACCGAGAGACAGCACTGCAATCCGCTCCGGCAGGCGCAAATGCTTTTCGAGCAGGTCGGAAATCGCCCGGAAGATCGTCGCGACCATCACCGCGCCGAAGAGGAGGACGAACGACGCTCGCGCAACTCCCACAGCAACAACGCAGGCGCCGCCGAAGCCCGATGACGATCAGCGCCCGGCGGACGAAATGCGCTGTCGGCGCTCTCTGGACGCTCGTTCACGTGCGCGACAGCGCGCCTCCGCGCCTGCGGTTCCAAAGGGTGGCTAAGCCGTTGGCCAGCTTTCGATAATTTCGACGAAGCGCTGAGCCAAGCGTTGGTCTGGTGGCCGTCGACCACGCGGTGGTCGATGGTGAGGGTCACATAGGCCATCGGATGGATGAGCATCGCGTCCCGCCCGTTCACCGTCTCGCACGACGACCCGCTTCTGGAGCTTGCCGACGCCGAGGATCGCGGCCTGTCCCTGATGCAGGATGATCGGCGCGGCAAGCAGCGAGCCGGACACGCCGTGATTCGAGATGGTGAAGCTTCCGCCCGACACGTCCGAGCGCTCGAGCTTTCCTTCGCGCGCACGGCGCGGTGAGGTCGTCGAGCTTCGCGCCGATCTGCTCGAGGCTAAGGCTGCCGCAGTCCTTCACGACCGGAACGACCAGGCCCTTCTCGCCGAGCGCAGTGCCGATGCCGATGTCGATCGTCGGCGAGATCGCGATCCGGTCTTTTTCCCAGCGGCCGTTGATTGCCGGCGCGACTGCCATGGCTTCGGCGGCGGCTTTGACGATGTAGGCGGTGTAGCTGAGCTTCATGCCGCTTGCGGCCATCGCCGCTTTGTGCGCGGCGATTGCGGAGAAGTCGGCTTCGAAAACGGCCGTCACGTGCGGCTGCTCGGCGACCGCTCGCGCCATGTTCTCGGCGATGGTCAGCCGCATTCGGTCGTGCGGAATGTCCTGCGGATTGAACTGCCGCGGCTGAGCCGTTGAGGGCTCGCCGACGCTGACTACGGTGGCTCGACGCAATCGCGCGGTCGATGTCCTCGCGGGTAACGCGGCCGTTGCGGCCGGTGCCGACGATTCGTGACGGATCGATGCCGTTCTGAAGGCAAGCGCGGCGGACGGAAGGACTGAGGCGGGTCTCGATGTCCTTCCCCGGCGAAGGCCGGCGTCCAGGAGCGCCGGAAGGCGCTCTACTGCGAACTTCAGCAACAGGCTTCGCCGCCTGGGCACCAGCCTCCGCCTGGGAATCGTTCGTCTCGATCCGCGCCAGCAACGCACCGGGCACAGCCTCCGCATCAGTGTCGAGCACAATCTCCGCCAGCACCCCCGCCGCCGGCGCCGGCACTTCCTGCGTCACCTTATCGGTCTCGAGCTCGACCAGCGGATCATTCTCCGCGACGGCATCGCCGACCGCCTTCAGCCACGCGCGGACGACGGCTTTCGTGCCCTCCTGCTCGTCGGGAACCCGAACTTCGATCAACTTTAGAACCCCACCAGCCGCTCGATCTCGGCGCGGATGCTCGCCGGAGAGGGAAGCGCCGCTTCCATCAGCTTCGGATGATGCGGGCTCGGGATATCCGGCATGGTGACCCGCGCAAGCGGCGCGTCGAGGTCGAGGAAGGCTTCGTCCGCGACCACCGCAGCGATCTCCGCGCCGAAACCGCCGGTTCGAAGGTCTTCGTGCACGATCAGGCAACGGCGCGTGCGACGAACGCTTTCGAGGACCATTTCCTTGTCCCAAGGCTGCAGCGTCCGAAGGTCGATCACGTCCGCGCTAAAGCCCTCCGCCGCAGCCTCGCAGCGCGGCACCATCGCTCCCCAGGTTACGATGGTGATCTCGTCACCTTCGCGCGTCTTCTTCGCCCGGCCGAACGGCAGAACATAATCGTCGCCTGGCCACGGCCGCCGTGCCCAGCTGTCGTCAAGCATCGCGCGATGCTCGAAGAACAGCACCGGATCGTTCCCGCGCAAGCTTCCGCGCAGCAGACCGACGGCGTCCTCGGCGTTCGATGGCACCGCGACCTTCCACCCCGGATTGTGCACGAACTCGACCTCGTTGGTCATCGAATGCCACGGATCGCCGCACTTGAAGAAGCCGCCCGGCACGCGAAGCACCATCGGAGCCGCAAAGCGGTTGTGTGTGCGCCAACGCATCGTCCCGCAATCGTGGATCTGCTCGGTCGCCGGCTCGGCATATTTGCGGAACTGGATTTCCGGCACCGGCATCAGTCCCGCGAGCGCCATGCCGACCGCGCGGCCGACGATCCCTTCCTCATTGAGGCTGGTGTCGAACACCCGCTCGTGCCCGAACTTCTCCTGAAGCCCGAGCGTCACTGCGTGGACGCCACCCTTGGGTCCGACGTCCTCGCCGAAGGCCAGCGCGCGCGGATTCGCCTCCAGTTCCTGATCGAGCACGCGGCGGATGGCGGTGACCATATTGATGCGCTGACCGGACGGCTCCGGCTGGTCGGTCGATCGCGGGGCCTTGTAGCCGCTGTTCCAGAGGCCGCCGACCTGCTGCATCTCGCCTTCGTAGAAGACGTTGCTGGCGACCTCTTCGGGTGCCGAAACGCCACGCGCTTCAGCCTCGGCGACTGCCGCCTGCACCTGCCAGCAAGTCTCGCGCTCGAGGTCAGCCCATTGCTCGTCGCCGATCTGGAACCGCGAGACATGCTTTTTGAGCTTCGGAAGCGGGTCGCGCGCCCATTCTGCGGCGATCTGTTCCTCACTCTTGTAAGCCTGCGTGTCCTGCGCACTGTGGCCTTCCAGGCGGGGGACCGTCAGGCGCAGCAGCGCCGGCGAACAATGCTGCCGCACATGGCTGACGGCACGATCAACCAGCGCCGCGCCCTCCGCCGGATCAGTTCCATCGCCATTGAAGATCGTGAGGCCGGTGAAGTTCGCGAGGTTTGCTGCGATGTCCTTGCCCGGCGTCTGATATTCGGATGGAACCGAGATGCCGTAGCCATTGTCCTCGATGTAGATGAGCAATGGCAACTTTTGTGTCGTTGCAATAGTTAGTGCAGACCAAAATCCGCCGGTGGCGCAGCTGGCATCGCCGCCGAGCACCACGGAAATGGCGTCGAGCGGCCCTTCCTTGAGGACATGGTTCTTGTAGACGATCGCCTGAGCCCAGCCCGCCGCCGGCGTATATTGCGCCCCTACCCCGCCGCACATCGGAAGCGCGTGAGCGCCGCCGGGGTTCGGATAATTGAAGACGACGCCGATATCGCGCCCGTTCGAGTAGCCGCCCGCGAGGCCCATGCCGGAGCCCAACGCATCCGCAAGCTCCACGCCGAGTGCAAGCAGCACCGGACGCGAGCGGTAATAGCCGAAGACGCCGTCGCCGTCCTTGAGCTGTAGCCCCAGCAGCACCTGCGCCATGTCATGGCCGCGCGCGCTGAACTGGTAGAGGACCTTCTTCGCCGGAACGAGCTCCTCTTCCTCGATCCGGTCCATCTCCCTGCTGGTGAGGACCAGCCTTGCGACCTCGCGCCAATTCACTTCGGCGGATACCTTCCCGGGGTCGCGATCGGCCATGGTCAGGCGTCCATCGCCTCGACCACGGCCGCGATAAATCGGTCGAGCGCCGCATCGCTCATGCCGACGACGTTGAAGCGGCCGGACTCCGCCATGTAGATCGCGTGGTCGGAACGCAGCTTCAGCACCTGCTCCTTGCTGAGCGGCAGCATCGAGAACATGCCGAACTGACGGCCGATAAAGGCGAGCCGCGGATCGGCGGCGGCGATGCCCTGGCGAACGGCATTGATCCGGTCGCGCATGGCGGCGAGTTCGACCAGCCAGCGCTCCTTCAGTTCGGGATCGTCGAGGACGATGCGGACGCAGGCGGCTCCATGGTCGGGCGGCATCGACCACATCTCGCGCGCGATCTGGTATACGAGCATCATCGCGTTTGCGGTCGTTTCGCGCGACGGGCTCTTGATCCACAGCGATCCGACGCGATCGCGATAGACGCTGAAATTCTTGTCGCAGCTCTGCGCGATGATGACCTCATCGCAGGTGTCGAGCATCAGCCGAACGCCGAACGCATCCTCGTCGAGGCCGCGTCCGAAGCCCTGATAGGCGATGTCGACGAACGGGATGAGCCCGCGCTCGGCCACGACCTTGGCAACCTCGCGCCATTGCCCCGCGTCGAGGTCCGCTCCGGTCGGATTGTGGCAGCAGCCGTGAAGGAGTGCGATGTCGCCCGGCTCGCCCGAGCGCAAAGCGTCGAGCATGTCCTCGAAACGCACCGCGCCCTGTCCGCGCTCGTAGAAGGGATAATCGACAGCGCTCAGGCCCACAGCGCGAATGATCGGCGGATGATTTGGCCAGGTCGGACCGCCCACGAAAACGCGTGCCTGCGGGTTGGCCGCCGCGAGAAGCTCGAAACCGAGCCGGAGCGCGCCGCAGCCGCCCGGCGTTTGAAGGCCCGCAATCCGATCATCGCCGGCATGTTCGCCAAGCACGATCGGCCGAAGCAGTTCGGCAAAGCGCTTGTCGCCCGCGCTTCCGAGATAGGACTTGCTCTCCTGCGTCGCGTTCAAGCGGCGCTCGGCTTCCTTGATGACCTTGAGGATCGGCGTGTTGCCCGCGCCGTCACGGAAAACGCCGACGCCGACGTCGATCTTGTCGGGACGCGGATCGGCGTTGACGAGGCCGATCAGCGCAATGAGCGAGTCGCCGTGAACGGTCGGAAGATCGGCAAGGCCGCGGGGCTTCGCGTCGGTGGTCGTTAGCATGGAAAAGCGATTAGCTAAGTTACGCGTCGTAATCCACAGCCACGCCGTCGCCGAGAGGTACCGACTGGCACGTGAGCACGTAGCCGTCTGCGACCTCTTCATCCGTCAGCCCGTAGTGGACCGCCATCTCGACCTTGCCCTTGATCACCTTGGCGCGGCAGGTGGCGCAAACGCCGGCCTTGCACGCGAACGGGGCGGGAAGGCCCGCGGCACGCGCGCTGTCGAGGATGTTTCCGGCGGTAAACGGGACGCGCCGTGTTCGGCCGTCGAGCGTGACGGAGACGCTAACGCCTTCCGCCTGCGTCTGAAGCTGAGCCATCTCGCGCGTGATAGCGTCCGCGGGCCGCTCAGCCGTGAAGCGCTCGATGTGGATCCGCTCCTTCGGGACGTCGCCGTCGAGCAGCGCGCCTTCCGCCGCGTCCATCATCGGCCCGGGACCGCAGATGAACCAGCCGTCCACATCCTTCGCGTCGGGCACCAGCGCCGGAATCGCCTCGTCCAGCCGCTCGCGATTAAGCATTCCGTTGAACAGCTCGATGTCCTGCTCCTCGGCATCGAGGAAATGGTAGATTTCGAGCCGCCCGAGATATTTGTCCTTTAGCGCCGCGAGCGCTTCCAGGAAGATGATCGAGCTGCTGTCCCGATTGCCGTAGAGCAATGTGAAGCGGCTGTTCGGCTCATATTTGAGAAGTCGTCCGGATGAGCGACATCACCGGAGTGATTCCGGATCCGCCTGCGATGCCCACGAGATGGCGCGACTTGGACGGGTGGAACTCCGTCGTGAAGCTGCCATGCGGCGGCATCACGTCGAGCTTATCCCCGGGCTTCAGCCGATCGCCGACCCAGTTCGAAAAGAGGCCTCCGCCGATCCGCTTGACTGTGACCATCCAGTCCTGCGCGTCCGGGGTGGTGCACAACGAATAGTTACGACGCACTTCCTCGCCATCGATCGTCGCGCGGAGAGTCAGATGCTGCCCCGCGCGGAAGGAGAACCGCTCGCGCAGCTCCGGCGGAATCTCGAAGCGGATCGAATTGGCTTCGCTGGTCTCGGGAACAACCTCCGCAACGCGGAGCGCGTGGAAGTGCTCGGCCATGCGCGGGCGTTAAACTACCACTTAGCGTCGGGATAGGTGCGCGGAAGGAACTGCATCACCGCGAGCAGGTGGCCAAGATGTTCGCTATGATGGCCGCGGCGGCCGCCGAGGATGGGCCGCTGGTCCGCGGGCGCTTCGAGCTGCGCTTGCGCGAGCACGGCTGCGATCGCGGAGCGATATTCTTCTTCGAATGTGCGCGGATCGACCGCGATCCCTGCGTCGATCGCCGCTTGAAGCTCTTCATCCACCTCGAACAGCTCCGGAACGAAGCGCCAATTCCAATCGAGCCCTTCCGCCATGCGCCGCGCGCTCTCTTCCGTGCCGTCGCCTAGGCGAATGGTCCATTCCGACGCGAGGTCCCGATGGTAAGCGACCTCCTTCACGGCCTTGTGCGCGAACTCGCTGAGGAATTTGTCGCTCGATTGCTGCAACCGCTGAAGCAGCATGTGCTGCCAGGTCGTGTAGAGCAGGTGCCGGGCGATCGTCTGCGCGAAATCGCCGTTTGGCTGTTCGAGTAGCAGGCAATTGCGGAAGTCGAGAACGTCGCGGTGAAAGGCGAGTTGGTCGCCGTCCCCCGCTTCATCCAGCAACAGCGTCGCCTGGCCAATCAGATCGAGCGCGAGGTTCGCAAGGCTGATGTCGACCTCGAGCACAGGCCCGTGCCCGCACCACTCGCTAACCCGCTGCCCCAGCACGAGGGCATCATCGCCGAGACGGAGCAGGTATTCGCTGCGGGCAGAGAGCTGTTCCCCGGCGGAGGCCGGGGCCCAGGAGCGCCCAAGCGCTGCTGTCGCAGCGCCCTGGACCCCGGCCTTCGCCGGGGAACGCGGCGTCATATGTGCTTCACCTCGTCCGGAATGTCGTAGAAGGTCGGGTGGCGGTAGATCTTGCTTTCCGCCGGCTCGAACAACTCGCCCGCCTGCTCAGGGTCGCTCGCGACGATCTCTGCCGACGGCACGACCCACAGGCTCACCCCTTCGAGCCGACGCGTGTACGTGTCCCTCGCGTGGGCGAGGGCGAGCTCCGCGTCAGGAGCATGAACGCTGCCAACATGGCGATGCGAAAGCCCACCCTTAGCGCGAATGAAAACTTCCCAGAGAGGCCAGTCACTGCTCACGCCGCCTTCCTTTGCTTGCGCTTCGCCTCATGCGCCGCGGCGGCATCGCGGATCCACGCGCCATTCTCCCAAGCCTCGCGGCGCGCCTTCATCCGTTCCTTGGCGACCGGTCCTTCGCCGCGCACCACCGCATAGAACTCCTCCCAGTCGATCTCGCCGAAGTCGTAGCCGCCCTTTTCCTCGTTCCATTCGAGGACCGGGTCTGGAACCTCGAGGCCGAGGAAGTCCGCCTGCGGGACGGTGATGTCGACGAACTTCTGGCGAAGCTCGTCATTGGTCTCGCGCTTGATCCGCCAGCGCATCGACTGCGCCGTGTTGGGCGAATTCTCGTCGGGCGGTCCGAACATCATCAGGCTCGGCCACCACCAGCGGTTCAGTGCATCCTGCGCCATCCGCTTCTGCTCCGCCGTGCCCTTCGCTAGCGCAATCATGATCTCGTAGCCCTGGCGCTGGTGGAAGCTCTCTTCCTTGCACACGCGCACCATGGCTCGGGCGTATGGGCCGTAGCTGGTGCGCTGCAGCGGCACCTGGTTCATGATCGCCGCGCCGTCGACCAGCCAGCCGATCGCGCCGATGTCTGCCCAGGTGAGCGTCGGGTAATTGAAGATGGTCGAGTATTTGGCTTTGCCGCTGTGGAGCGCCTCGATCATCTGCTCGCGGCTCGTGCCGAGCGTCTCCGCCGCGCAGTAGAGATAGAGCCCGTGCCCAGCCTCGTCCTGCACCTTGGCGAGCAGGATTGCCTTGCGCCGAAGGGACGGCGCGCGGGTGATCCAGTTCCCTTCGGGCAGCATACCGACGATTTCCGAATGCGCATGCTGGCTGATCTGCCGGGTGAGCGTCCGCCGATAGGCCTCCGGCATCCAGTCCTTGGGCTCGATGAAGTCGTCCGCCGCGACCCGGGCCTCGAACGCTTCCAGGAGCTCGGGGTCCTCGAGATTCTCGATCTTGGCCGTCTTTTGAAGCTCGGTCGTGTACATGCCGCCCGATGTAGCCATTGCGACGGCGCGGTTCAAATCGCGTGATTGCTGCTTTTCTGCTAGGACGAGAAGCGGCTCAAACGGCCAGTCCCCTTAGCGTCTGCACTCTCGGCCGATGAGCCTCGATCTCGGGGGATAGGATATGGCTACGACTTTGGATGGACGCGCTGCGAGGCACTTGTGGGGCTGGATCCTGGCACGTGGGGTTTTCGCGCTGCTGCTGGGCGTGCTCGCGCTGAAATGGCCGCTGGGAACGCTTTTCGCCTTTACCTTGCTCTTCGCCGCCTACGCGTTCGTCGATGGGTTTGCGTCCCTGATTGGCGGCCTTCAGGCGGGTAGTGCCGGCAATCGACGAGGCGCCTTAGTCCTCGAAGGAATCCTGGGAATTGCGGTCGGTGTTCTTTTCTTCGCGATGCCGCTCGTTTCGACGTTCACCTATGCGTGGGTGACAATCGTCCTCCTCGCCTTCTGGTCGGTGATGTCGGGCTTCTTCGAGATCGCCGCAGCCATCCGGCTGAGGAAGGAGATCGAGGGCGAATTCCTCATGTTCCTCTCGGGCGTCTTCTCAATCCTCCTGGGATGCGCGATCGCCTACTACGTGCTGCGGAACCCAGCGGTGACGATCCTGTCCGCGGCCTGGCTGATCGCGATCTACGCGCTGGCGTCCGGAGTCGTGCTCGTGGTGCTGGCCTTTAGGCTAAGGAGCCTCGCTAAATAATCGAGCCGCCAAGCATCCGCGAATAACCGGTGAATTCGGCGACGGTGCGCCCGTCGTCCGTCCGCACCGCGACGCGGGTGACGCCCGCGCGGCCCTCGCGCGCAACCTCGGTTGCTTCGGCGATCAGCGTTTCGCCCTCGTTGACCTTGTCGAGGAAGACGATCGAGGCCTGCGCGGCAACGCTCGCATGGTTTGCGCCATTGCAGGCATAAGCGAACGCCGTGTCCGCAAGCGCGAAGATCATCCCGCCGTGCGCAATCCCGTGGCTGTTGAGCATGTCGGCACGGACCACCATCGAGACGCGCACATAATCCTCTCGGGCTTCCTTGATCTCGATGCCCCACGCTGGCCCGGTTCCCTCGCCTGCGAGCATTGCATGCGCGACGCGTTTCGCGAGTTCGTTTGCGTCCACGGCCCCTCCTTCGCTAGGCGGCAGGCATGGCTTACGAGACCATCGACTTCAAGGCGGACGGCCCGGTCGCCCGCATCACCCTGAACCGCCCCGACCGGCTCAACAGCTTCACCGACCAAATGCACAACGAGCTCCGCGACGCTCTCGCGAGGCTAGGGGAGGCACGCGTCGTCGTTCTTACGGGCGCGGGCAGAGGTTTCTGTGCAGGCCAGGACCTCAATGACCGCGCCGTCGCGCCCGGCGAAACCGTGGACCTCGGCGCAACCGTCACCCAATGCTGGAACCCGTTGGTGCGTACACTGACCTCGCTCCCACAGCCAGTGATCGCGCGCGTGAACGGAGTCGCCGCAGGGGCCGGAGCGAATATCGCGCTCGTGTGCGACATCGCCGTGGCCGCCAAGTCCGCGAAGTTCATCCAGAGCTTCTCCGCGATCGGCCTTATTCCCGATAGCGGTGGAACCTGGGTTTTGCCGCGTCTTGTCGGGCAGGCGCGTGCACTTGGATTGGCGCTGACAGGAGAGCCCCTGCCGGCGGAGAAAGCCGCCGAATGGGGCCTGATCTGGAAGGCTGTCGACGATGAAGCTCTCGACGCGGAAGTGGATGCGGTCGCGAACAAGCTCGCCTCGCTCCCTCCGCTCGGTCTTGCGGCGATCAAGGACATGCTCCGCACCAGCTGGCAGTACAGCCTCGACGAGGAGCTGGAACGGCAAGCCGGCGCGATGCGCCAACTCGGCTTCACCCAAGATTATCGCGAGGGTGTCGCCGCCTTCCTCGAGAAGCGCGCTCCCAAGTTCGTCGGTAGGTAAGCAATGGGAACGACCACAATCGAATACCGCGCGCTCCCGGGCACGCGCGCCTCCGTCGGCCGCAGCGGGAATCACCACGTCATCGCGGATCGGCCTGAAGGGAGGTTCGGCGGAATGGGCCTCGGTTTCAATGGCGGCGAATTGCTCGCGCTCGCGATCGGCGGCTGCTTCTGCAACGACATGCAGGCGATCGCCGATCAGATGGGCATGACGATCGCGGACCTGAAGGTCAGCGTGGATGTCGATTTCGGCGGCGAGCCAACCCGCGCCACCGACGCCCGTCTCACCGTAGAGTGCACGCTCGCTGATGGCTCCGACCCGTCCCAGCTGATCGAGCGCGCAAAGGCGGATACGACCATCGGCAATTCGCTACGCGACGGAATTCTGGTGAACATCGGCGCAGCTTAGGCTGCAACTCTCAAGCCCGATGCCCGTTACGCTCCCCGAACAAGAAACAGGAGGCGCGTGTGCTTGGCACCATCCTTATTATTTTGCTTATCCTGCTGCTCATCGGCGCGGTCCCGCGCTGGGGCTACAGCAGGAGCTGGGGCTACGGCCCCTCGGGCCTGCTCGGCCTGATCCTCATCATCATCGTTATCCTGGTGCTCTTGGGGCACCTCTAGCGCTCGGCACCGGCCCTTTCGGCGAAGCGCCACGCCGCCTGCGCGAGCATCGGCACGCGCTTCGCCATCTCCTCCGCATTGGCGTGTGAGGCGGTCCCATCCCTCACGCGTTTCTTGATGCCCTGCACGATCCCCGCGAGCCGGAAGAGGTTGTAGGCAAAGTACCAGTCGAGCTCGCCGGCGACCGGCACTCCCGAGCGCTCCGAATAACGGTCGGCGATCTCGCCAAGCGTCGGGATTCCAAGTGAAACCACATCCAATCCCCCAAGCCCCGCCCCGCCGTCCGGCGGCATTGCCCATTGCATCGCGAGGTAAGAGAAGTCTGCCAGCGGATCGCCAAGCGTCGCCAGCTCCCAGTCGAGCACCGCCGTCAGCGTTCCGTCGCCGTCGAACAGCACATTGTCGATTCGGTAGTCGCCATGCACGATCGACGTCCGCGACTGCGCCGGGACGCTGTCTGGAAGGAAAGCGATCAGCCGCTCCATGTCGGGAAGGTAGTCCGTCTGAGAATCGCGATATTGCCGTGTCCAGCGCTTCACCTGGCGCTCAAAATAATTGCCACTCTTGCCGAAATCGCCGAGCCCCGCCCTCTCGGCATTGATGGTGTGAAGATCGGCGAGCGTGTCGATCAGCTGGTCGTACATGCCGCGGCGGGTAGCCGGATCGAAATCCGGAAGCGCGCCATCGGCGTAGGACCGGCCCCTGGCGAGCTCCATCACGTAGAAGATCGCCCCGATGACGTCCTCGTCGGTGCATATGGCAAACGGTTCGGGAACGGGAAAGCTCAACGGAAAGAGCGCCGAAAGGAGCCGGAACTCGCGGTCCACCGCATGAGCACTGGCAAGCAGCGATCCGAATGGTTTCCGGCGAAGCACATATTCGCCGGATGCCGCGGTCAGCCGATAGGTCGGGTTGGACTGGCCGGACGGAAATTTCTTCAGCTTGAACGGGCCGCAGAAGCCTTCGACATTCGCTTCCAGCCAGCGGCCGAGCGCGACCTCGTCGATCAGCCGCTCGCTCACTTGTGCTTCTTGAGCTCCAGCCGCGCAATCGCGCGTCTATGCACCTCATCCGGGCCATCCGCGAGGCGCAGGTCCGGATCGACGCATAAGCCCGCGCAAGCCCAACATCGTCGGAGACGCCCGCGCCGCCGAACGCCTGGATCGCGTCGTCGATCACCTTCAGCGCCATCAGCGGTGCAGCGACCTTGATCATCGCGATCTCGCCCTGCGCCGCCTTGTTGCCCGCTCGGTCCATCATGTCCGCCGCCTTGAGGCACAACAGCCGCGTCATCTCGATGTTGATCCGCGCGTTGGCGATCCGCTCTTCCCACACGCCCTGCTCCGCGATCGTCTTGCCGAAGGCGACTCGCGACATCAGCCGCTTCACCATGGCGTCGAATGCCTCCTCCGCGGCGCCGATGGTGCGCATGCAATGGTGGATCCGCCCGGGTCCCAGACGCCCCTGCGCGATCTCGAAGCCCCTGCCCTCACCGAGCAGCATGTTCGATGGCGGCACGCGCACATTCTCCAGCCCGATTTCCATGTGCCCGTGCGGCGCGTCGTCATAGCCGAACACCGGTAAGTGCCGCTCGATCGTGATCCCCTCCGCGTCCAGCGGCAACAGGATCATAGACTGCTGCTTGTGGGTGTCAGCCGAGGGATCGGTCTTGCCCATCAGGATCGCGACCTTGCAGCGCGGATCGCCCGCCCCGCTCGACCACCATTTGCGGCCGTTGATCACATATTCGTTGCCGCGAAGCTCGATGCTGCACCGGATGTTCGTCGCGTCGGAGGAAGCGATGTCAGGCTCGGTCATCAGGAAGGCCGAGCGTATCTCGCCGTCCATCAGCGGCCGCAGCCACTCGTCCTTCTGATCGCGCGTGCCGTAGCGGTGCAAAACCTCCATGTTGCCGGTGTCGGGGGCAGAGCAGTTGAACACCTCCGACGCCCAGCCGATGCGGCCCATCTCCTCCGCGCAGAAGGCATATTGGAGGTTGGTGAGGCCCGGCCCGTCGAATTCGGAGCTGTCGTCGACCTGCGGGCCTCCATGCGACGGCGGCATGAACAGGTTCCACAGGCCCTCTGCGCGCGCCTGCTGCTTCAACTCCTCGATGACCGGAAGCGCTTTCCAGCGCTCGCCTTGGCTCTGCTGTGCCTCATAGAAGCGGATCCGCGGGCGGACCTGCTCGTCCATGAAGGCGCGAACCCGGTCCCGCCATTCCGTCTCAGCTTTGCCGAGGCTGAAATCCATGCACGCACCGCTACCAGCAAGTGCCCGCGGTGGCTATGAGCAGGCTGATGGGCAGGCTTTCGGGCAAGGTCGCGATCGTCACCGGGGCGGCGTCGGGGATCGGCAAGGCGACAGTCGAGCTGTTCCGGCGTGAAGGAGCGACTGTCGTCGGTGCCGATATCGCCGGGAGTGCCGACGTGCGCATGGACGCCGGCGACGAAGGGCAAGTCCGGCGATCTCGTCGAGCAGGTCGCGCGGGAGCATGGCGGGATCGACATCTTCTTCGCTAACGCCGGCATTTCCGGTGGCTGGGCAACGATTTCCGAGCAGACCGCCGAGGATTGGGCCGAGATCCTGCGCGTCAACCTCATCGGCCCATTCCTCGCGATCAAACATGCCGCGCCCCTCATGATGCAGCGTAGCGGCGGATCGATCGTCTGCACGGCGAGCGTCGCTGGATTGCGCTCGGGCGCAGGCGGCGCGGCTTATTCAGCCTCAAAGGCCGGCGTGATCAGCTTGGTGCAAACGGCCGCGCAGCAGCTCGCCGGCACCGGCATTCGCGTCAACGCCATCTGCCCCGGCCTAATCGAAACCGGCATGACGGAGCCGATGTACGAGCGTGCACGTGACCACGGGCAGGAGCACCGCATCGGCGAGCTAAACCCACTGAGACGAGGAGGCGAGCCGGACGAAATTGCGCAGGCGGCGCTGTTCTTGGTGTCGGACGAGGCGAGCTATGTCAACGGCACGGCGCTGGTGGTGGACGGCGGGCTAGCAAGCAGCCACCCCGAAGCGCGAACCTATAAGTTGAGGATGCTCTAAACCCCCTTCCTCCGGATGACGGTTGGATGCGCGAAGCGCGTTATGACAGCTTCGGTCCATTGCGGACATTGGACACCCACTAAGCTGACTGCAAACACCCAGTCAGAAACGACATTGCGGGGAATAAGCTGGGTGTGATCGAGTGAGCAGTTGACGGCCGGCGCGGGGCTGCTGGCGTAGGCGATCTAAAGCCTCAAGATCGGAAAGCCACCGCTTCAGCGTGGTGAACGCTTTTTACCACTGATTTTTTACCACGTGCCGCCCACCCGCATTCTGGTTCTGCATCGCGCACTATGTGTGACTGGCTGTCTTGGCTTTTGCGCGGGCTACGCATTGCTGACCGAGCATTGATGCCCTCTGCCGCGACGTAAGCCTTCCATCCAAAGCCGCCATTCGACTCAATCGCCCGCGACCAGCTCCGCGAATTTCGACAAGTCGATGTTGCCGCCGGAAATGACGCAGACGATCGGTCCATCGCCCGCTTCGCCGGTCAGGGCGGCCGCCAGCGCCAGCGCTCCCGCGCCTTCAGCCACCGTCCGCGACTTCTCGGCGATCAGGCGCATCGCGTCGCGGACCTGGTCGAGCGTCACGGTGATCGCGCCGTCGACGACCGCCTGCATCCGCTGCCACATGCGCTCGGTCACGCTCTTTCCGCCCGCACCGTCGACAAACGACGCCTCCCAGTCTGAGAACCGCCGGGGGCCGCCTTCGCGGAGCGACAAAGCGTAGGGAGCGGCAGTCTCGGGCTCGGCACCGAATAATTTCACATCCGGACGCAACGCCTTGATCGCGCTTCCGACGCCGGTGATCAGTCCGCCGCCGCCGATCGCTGCGATGACGGCGCGAACGTCGGGCAAGTCCTCGAGGATCTCGAGCCCCATCGTGCCGTGACCGGCGATGAAATCGTGATTGTCGAACGGATGGACGAAGGTGCCGTCCAGCCCTTCGAACTCATGGTTCTCCGCCGCGACCCAAGCCTGCTCGTACGACACCGGCACGATCTTCGCGCCGAGCGCGCGCATCCGGTCGAGCTTGGTCTGTGGCGCGGTCTCGATCGCGACCACCGTCGACGGAATCCCGAACGCGCGCGCAGCATAAGCGACGCCCTGCCCGGCATTGCCGGCGCTGATCGTCCAAACTCCCTTCGCTCGCTCCTCCTCGCTGAGGCGCGCGACGGCGTTGGTCGCTCCGCGGATCTTGTAAGCGTTAGTCGGCTGCAGGTTTTCGAGCTTCAGCCAGATTTCCGGCGCATTCGGTCCGAGGTCCAACTTTACCAGCGGCGTTCGAATGACGGTGCCGGCAACGCGTCCGCGCGCCTGCTCGATATCTTCAATCGGGATGGGCCGTACGGGTGGGATCATCATGCGCTCGACGGGCGCAGTCATGGGCGGCCTCGAGCGGAGACTTAAGCTGAAAGACGTCCACGCCGGTGCGTTCGACGGGCCGATAATGCGCAAGCAGCTGCGCAAACTGCGGATCGCGAAGGAAGAAGGTCAGGATGTCGAAGTCGCCCGCCTTGGCCGCGTCCGCCGATGGGCGAGCAACGATGATCCGTTTGGGCGCGAGGCAGCGGAAGTCCTGCACCGTTTCGCGAACGACGCGGTGGCCGAGCTCAGTCAGGCGCGGATCGGGCGATCCAAGCGCTTCGTTGCGGACGATCGCGCGCATCATCCAGAAGCCGTTGTAGCGCGACGGATAGGCAAACCCGCGCTGAAGAGTTGTGGTCCAGCCCAGCGCTGGGTCACTCCCGATGAAGCCGACGCTATCGCCGGCATGCAGTCCCGCGACCGCATGGCCGACATCAGCAGCAGTCTGATCGGGCCGCATCGCCTGCTGCGCCGAGGTCCAGAAGGGCAGCAACAGCAACGCAGGCGCGGCGAGGGCGACAAACCGCGACGGCTTCGCTTCGGTGGTAAGAGCAGCTACAAGCGCAATTGCAGCGCAACCCACCAGCGGGACAGCCTGATAGCTCCAGCCTTTGGCTTGAATGAAATAAGCCGCAGCGAAGCTTGTCGCGGCGACCATGAGCGCTCCGACGAAGCCGCTCGGCTCAGTCCGAAGCGAGCGCGAATGCGCCACCAGCAGCGCCAGCGTCGCCAAAGAGACGAGCACTGCAGGCTGGAATAGATCGAGCAACCGCTCGGCGCCGGTCACTCTGTAGGCGAGCAGGATCAAAGGCACAGCGACTGACAAATAATCCCAAGCCCAGATGGCGAATGCCGCGGCATAGGCGATCCCGACCGCTGCCATCCCGATGGTCTCAGGACGGAACGGCCGCCACTTCCTGCCGAGACCGGCGAGCAGCCAGAGCTCGAGCAGGATCGGCACCAGCAGGAAATAATGCTTGAGCGCAAAGCCGAGCCCCGCGCCGATGCCGACGAGCAGAGCGAGCTTCATCGGGACCGGGCGTCCCGTCCGCCGCGCGCCAATCAGCGCCGCGTAGGGCAGCGCACCGATAAGTGCGATCTGCTCGCGCTGACCGGCCTCGACCCACGGAATCACGACGAGGATCAGCGCCGAATAGCAAAGGAGCATGGTTCGGCGCGCTCCTGTCAGGGAAGGCAGGATTCGGTCTGTCGCCGCAAGCGCCAGGATCGCCAAGAACCCCATCACAATGACCAGCAGATGGTCGGATCGCACATGGATTAGCGCCGACAGCCGATCGACCGGAACCGCCATCCAAAACCACAGCGGTGGGTTGGTCTCGATGATGTCGCGATAGAGATGGATACCGCCGCCGATCTGGTGGCCGATCCAAAGTTGCCAGGCCACGTCGGATCCGACAGTGCCGGTTGCCCTCACGGCGATCACAGCCGCGACGATCGCCAAGGTGGCCAGCAGCGGCTTCGCGGTCAGCGCGGCAAGGAAGCCGCGACCGCTTCGTTCGCGAGGAATAGTAGAGGCCGTCGCCATTCCGAGGGGGATAGAGAAACTTGGTAAACGCCGGCCTAAGCAGCCCCCCGTCGGCGAGCTTTCAAAATGGGATTTCCGGTGTCAGGGTCTGCTTCATGAGGCCCGTCTGGAGTCGCCGTGCCAACCGACCCCGTTTCGCCAGATCAGATCAGCCCGTAAGCGGGCTTACGCAGCGAAACCAACTCATTTTCGAGTGAAATAGCGATGAAAACACCACAGCTTCTCAATTATGAACGCGGCCGCTGGATCGCCGGCGACAACCCGGTCGAGATCCCGAGTGCGATCGACGGCGCACCGGTCGCGACGACGGGGTCCGGCGGGCTCGATTTCGGTGCGATGCTCCGGCACTCCCGCGCGGTCGGCGGGCCGGCGCTCCGCAAGCTGACATTTCACGAGCGGGCGCGCATGATCAAAGCGCTCGGCCTCGCGATCATGGCGCGCAAGGAGGAGCTGTACGAACTCAACTATCTGACCGGCGCGACGCGCAGGGACGGGTGGATCGATATCGAGGGCGGCGCGGGAACGCTCTTCTCATTCTCGTCCAAGGGCCGGCGCGAGCTTCCTGACGCCCACGTGCTCCTCGACGGCCAGCTCGAGGGCCTGTCGAAGAAGGGCACCTTCGTCGGACAGCATATCTACACCCCGCTCCAGGGCGCGGCGGTTCACATCAACGCCTTCAACTTCCCTGTCTGGGGAATGCTCGAGAAGCTCGCGCCGACGATCCTCGCCGGCGTCCCCGCCATCGTGAAGCCGGCATCGGCCACGGCCTACCTGACCGAGGCCGCGTTCAAGATCATGATCGAGGCGAACGTGCTCCCAGCCGGCGCGATTCAGCTGATCGTCGGCGGCGTCGGCGACCTGTTCGATCATCTCACCGGTCAAGACGTCGTCAGCTTCACCGGCTCTGCCCATACGGCGCTTAAGCTCAAGTCGCACCCGACGGTCGTTCGCAATTCCGTGAGGTTCGTGGCGGAGCAGGACAGCCTCAATGCCTCGCTGCTGGGGCCTGACGCTGCACCCGGCACTCCCGAATTCGACCTGTTCATCAAGGAAGTCGCGACCGAGATGACCGTGAAGGCGGGGCAGAAGTGCACCGCTATCCGCCGTGCCATGGCGCCCGGTCAATATCTCGACGCCGTGGAGCAGGCGCTCGCCGAGCGGCTCGCCAGGACCAAGGTCGGCGACCCGCGCGCCGAGGACACTCGGATGGGCGCACTCGTCAGCCTCAGCCAGCGCGACGACGTCCGCGCCCGCATCCGCGAACTGGAAGCTGCCGGCGCACGCATCGTAGCGGGCGATCCCGACGCAGAGCCGCCAATTACGGGAGGAGCGTTCCTGCCGCCCGTGCTGCTTCGCGCGGATGATCCGTGGGAGACAACGGCCGTCCACGACTGCGAGCCCTTCGGGCCAGTCTCCACAATCATGCCCTACAAGGACATGGCCGACGCCATCGCGCTCGCGAACCGCGGCATGGGCAGCCTGGCGCTCTCGCTGTTCACTCATTCTCCCGACGCCGCGCGCGAATTCGTCCAGGGCGCAGCCGCCTATCACGGACGGATGCTGGTCCTGAACCGCGACAATGCCGCGGAAAGCACGGGGCATGGCTCGCCTCTTCCTGTGCTGGTCCACGGCGGTCCCGGCCGGGCTGGGGGAAGCGAGGAGATGGGCGGCGTTCGCGGCGTGAAGCATTACATGCAGCGCACCGCGCTTCAGTCGACGCCGGAGATGATCGCGGCGATCAGTGGGCAATATGTCCCCGGCGCGCCCAAGCACATCATCGGCTTCCACCCATTCCGCCTGAAGATGAGCGAGCTTCACATCGGCGACACGTGGAAGACCGAAAGCCGCACCGTAACACTCGAGGACATCGAGCATTTCGCCGAGTTCACCGGCGACAAGTTCTACGCGCATATGGACGAGGAAGCGGCGAAGGCCTCGCCGATCTTCGAGGGCCGCGTAGCTCACGGCTATCTCATCCTGAGCTTCGCCGCCGGCCTCTTCGTCGATCCCGATCCGGGGCCCGTGCTTGCCAATACCGGTCTTGAGAATTTGCGCTTCCTGACGCCGCTCTATCCGGGGGACGCCATCCGGGTGGAACTCACCGTTCGTTCCAAGTCGCTGAAGTCCGAAGAAACGGGCGTCGTCCGCTGGGCGGTCGAGGTCTTCAACCAGCGCGATGAGCTTGTCGCGACCTACGACCTTCTGACCGAGAACGTGCCATAGTCGGAGGAACGGCGCTCTCCGCCCGTTCGTTCTGCGGCTGGGTTTCCTCACAGGAGAGCGACGATGAAAGTCAGCGAAGTGATGACGCACGACGTCCAGACGGTGCGTCCCGATCAACCGGTTCAGCAGGCCGCTTCCTTCATGCTCATCGCCGACGCCGGCTCGATCCCGGTCACCGACGGCGACCGCCTGATCGGAATGATCACCGACCGCGACATCGCGGTTCGGGGCATCGCCAAGGGCTATGGGCCCGACACTCCAGTGCGTGAGCTGATGACCGACGGGATTATCTGCGCGCGCCACGATGATGACGTCGAGGACGTCGCCAGCAAGATGAGTGAAGCGCAGGTCCGCAGGCTCGCAGTGATCGACGATCAGGAGCGCCTCTGCGGTATCGTAAGCCTCGGCGACCTCAGCCGCGAGACGGACGAAGATTGCGCCGGCGAGGCCCTCGAAGGGGTGAGCCAGTCCGGAGGCTCGCACCAGCAATAGCTAGCGCGCGATCTCCTTAATCGCCTGATCGACCAGCTTCGCGTCGGTCGCGGCGTCGTGGCGCTCCGCGATGATCTTCGCAGCGGCCTTCGACGCGGCGTCGGCGGCAGCGGCGCGCAGCTGCTCGATCGCGGTGCGCTCCTCGGCAGCGATCTTGTCCTCGGCCATGCGAGTCCGGCGCTCGATCAGGGCCTCAGCATCGGTCTTCGCCTTGGCGACGATCTCGTCAGCTTCGTGCTTCGCCCGGTCCAGCATCGCTTCCCGGTCCTTGTCGATTGAAGCCGCCTTGGCCTCATATTCCGCCTTGAGCGCTTCGGCTTCCTTGCGCAGCGACTCCGCCTCGGCGAGCTGATCACGGATCAGCGCGATCTTGCTGTCGAGCGCCTTGCCGACGGCGCCCGGCACCTTCTTCCAGATGAGAAGCGCGAAGACGATCAGGACCGCGAGCGCAACCCAGCCGCCAGGGTTGAGCCAAAAGGCGGTCGGCTCTCCCGCTTCCGGCGCCTCGGCGACAGCTGCGGCGATCAACAAAGCGCTAGACATTGAGCTCCGCCTTCACGGCTGCCGCCGCCTCCTTCTTGTCGACGGTCAGACCGGCCACGCGCCGCACCATTTCCTGAGTGGCTTCAGCAGCGATGGCCTCGATTTCCGTGCGAGCCGCATCGACCGACTTGCGGATCTCGGCCTGGGCAGATTCGACCTTCAAGCCGATTTTGTCCGCTGCGGCCTTGACCTTCACTTCCGTGTCCCGGCCGCTCTCAGCCTTGGCATCCTGTGAGATGCGCGCCGCTTCGGCACGCGCCGCATCCATCCGGTCGCGCCATGCAACCTCCGTCTCGTCCGCGGCGACCCGCGCCTTCTGCGCGGCTTCGAGGTCGCCGGCGATGCGCTGCTCGCGCGCGTCGACGGTCGCCTGGATCTTCGGCACCATTCCCCGCGCGATCACGAAGAAGATGAAACCGAGCGCGATCGCCAGCCACAGGAACTGTGACAAAGCGACATCGGAGAGCTGCGAAAGCTGAGGCATCCTACGCTCCTAAGAGCTAACCTTCCTTGTCGCTTAGAATGCGAAAAGGATGAGCATCGCAACGGCGAACGCCATCAGGCCGAGAAGCTCGGCGGCGGCGAAGCCGATGTACAGGCGGCCCTGCTGGCCGTCGGACGCTGCAGGATTGCGGATCGCGCTGTTGAGGAACGATCCGAACACGTAGCCGACGCCCGCTGCAGCGGCGCCGACACCGATGGCTGCGAGACCAGCGCCGATAAGCTTTGCGGAAGCGACATCCATGATTGAACTCCTTTGAAGAAACTGTGGGTTAGTGAAGGTTGACGGCCTCGCCGATATACAGCGAGGTGAGGATTGCGAAGACATAAGCCTGGATCGCTGCGACCAGCAGCTCGATCATGCTCACGAACATGATGAAGGCCATCGACAGGATCGTAATGCCAATGCCGCCGGCGCTATGGCTGTTCAGGGCCTGGACGACGAAGTTGCCGAAGACGTCAAGAAGCACGTGACCGGCGAACATCGCGATGAAAGGCCGGAGGCCAAGGCTGAACGGCCGGACCAGGAAGCTGATCAACTCGATCGGCGCGATGATGATCTTGAAGACGAACGGAGCGTCCTTCGGCACGAACAGTGACAGGAAGTGAAGCCCGTGTTTCCAGAACCCGACCCCAAGCACGATTGCGAAGGTGATCAGGGACATGACGCCCGTAAAGGTGAACTGCGCCGTGATCGTGAACGGGTGAGCCGGCGCGACTATGCCGAACGGCATGTTTCCGATGAGGTTCGCGAAGAGCAGGAACACGAAAGCTGTAAACACCCAGGGCAGGAACCTCTTGCCTTCCGGCCCGATGCTCACATTGACCATGTCGTCGACGAAGCCGATCAGCCCTTCGACGGCGACCTGCCAGCGGCCCGGAATCAGCTCCCGCTTCATTCCGCCATACATGAAGAACCAGATCGTACCGAGCACGATCAGCGTCCACAGCGCGCTATTCGTGAAGACGAACGGATTGTGGTTCCCGAACGAACCGAAAATCGGCTCGATCACGAACTGGTGCATCGGGTCGATCTTGCCGCTCGCCGCCACTTTAAATCCCTAGTCCCTTTGTCCCGGAGCCTTGCTCTGGGTTCTGTTTGAAATCCGAATGACGTTCCAGACGCCGACCGCAAAACCGAGGAACAGCATCACCAGCATCAGCCACGGCTTGGTCCCGAACCAGTGATCCAGCAGCCACCCGACGATGCCGCCGCCCAGCGGGCAGCCGACGAGCTGGCTGAGGATGAGCTGGCCGGCCTGATAGCTCGCATCGGGCTGGCGTTTCGCCGTCCTCTTCGCTTCCGCCTGCTGCATGCGGTCGAGCCGCTCGTCGAGCGATTCTAACCGTGCGTCTGGTGGAAGCTTCGGGACCTCGTCGGTATCGTCCTCTGCCATGTCTCTCCCCTGTGCGTCGCCCCCGCCGAAAATCATTGGGGCCGGGCAAGGACGAGGAACATGGCGGAAAGCGGCACCGCCAAGGCGCCGCCCCTTTATGAACCGGAGTTTAGATAGTCAACCGCAGTGAACGGCTGTAGGGCGCGTCGCCATGAAATGGGCAGCCGCCTTCGCAATCGCGCTATTGTCAGCAGCCTCTGCAAGCGCGAAGCCGGTGAAGACCGAACGCGTGAGCAACGCACTCGAATTTTCCTATGAGTGGCCGCAAAAAGTCCAGTCAATCAAGGGTCTGCACGCCTATTTGAACGCGGAGCTGGAGAAGGTCTTTCGACAAGCAAGCGGGGATGCCGCCGACGATCAAAAGGCGGCGCACACGAACAGCTACCCCTTCCGGCAGCACAGCTATTCGATGTCCTGGGATTCCGAGGGCGAGTCCGACCGCCTGATCTCGCTCGAGGGTGACCTCGAATGGGACAGCAACGGAGCCCATCCGAACAGCAGCACCAAGGCGCTCCTCTGGGATCGCCAGCTAGACCGGCAGGTTGCCGTGTCCGACCTGTTTCCCGGCGACCGTGCCTTCCCGGCGCAAACCCGCGCCGCTTATTGCAAGGCGCTCGATGCTGAGCGGTTGCGCCGGCGGGAAGGAGAAAAGATGGAAGGCGAATTCGCGGAATGTCCTCCTTACAAAGATCTCGCCATCTTGCTGGTCGACCGGAATCACGACCGCCGGTTCGACCACATATTGTTCATCGCTCCGCCCTACGTTGCCGGCCCCTATGTGGAGGGGGATTATGAAATCTCGCTTCCGGTAACGCTCAAGCTCGTTGCCGCGCTCAAGCCCGCTTATCGCGGGTCTTTCCAGCCTCAGCGGCAATAATCCGGAAGCGGCACCGTTGCGGCGCCGCGCCGGCGCCACGCACCGTCGTTGAGCATGTAAGCCTCGCCTACGGCGAGCTGCGACAAGAGTTGGCAAGCGGTCGCCATTCCGACCAGCTCGGTCGTCACATTCCGGCGCGCCGAGAGGTCGGTGTAAAGCTTGCGGCGCTTGATATTCACCGCCGACACTTGCCTCCGCAGCTCGGGAGATTGCGTACCGACGATCCCCAGATAGCCGTCGTAGCGCTCGCCCACCTGCCCCGCCTGGATCGCCTGTGCGATCGCCGGGGATTGGGCCGCGACAGGCGCGGCGAATAACGCCGCAGCGGCAATCCATGCGTAGCGCATCGCTCTCACGGATGCGTCGGCGCGGGCGGGAAGGCCTGCGGGTTCTTCTGGATCATCTGCTGGACGTCGGAAGCGAGCCGGACGACGACCTGCTGGCTGATATTAACGTTGAGGTTGACGTCGATCGGCTTGTCGGGTGCCTTCACGGTGATGCAGCCGTTGAGCGATGCGACGGCAGCAATGCCGAGCGCCAGCCTGGCGGTGCTTTTCAGGGGGATCTGTCACTTCTTTCCTCCGGGTGGTGGTGATTGGTTCGCGGACGGTTGCTGTGCAGCCGGCTGCGTCGTTTGTTGCTCGTTCTTGTTGGTGCTCAGGACTTCGACCTTGAGCGCTGGCGAATCGATCGGGAACGGCATGACCGGCGCGATCACCTCGGTCGGGTCCTTGAAGGCCTTCGCCATCTGGATGAGTGCCCGGAACGGGGCCGTTGATGTTGACGTTCAGCCGGATCGGCAGCTTCGAGAAAACGTTGTGGACCAGCCCTGCGACCAGGCCGTGCGTCTCTCCGAGCGAGACCCCGTCGATGGTCAGTTTCGTCGCAAATTCGCCAGCGAGATCGCCGTTCAGCCTGACGATCATCGTCTTGTAGCGGATGTCGCTGAACAGATCGAAGGCGATGCCGGGCGCGAGCCCTGCCGGCTTCGTGCCGATATATTTCAGCTCGCCGCCAGGCGGCCGGGAATCGAGGCGGCCGCCGACGATCCGACCGCCATTCTCGTCGAAGATCATCGGCAGCACGCCGTCGAAGGTCCCGGTGATCTCGATGCCCTGGAAGCCCAGGCTATCGACGAACTGCTTCGCGTCGAAGTTCTGAAGCTCGAACGTCAGCCGCTTCGGGCTCGGGCGTTCCGAAGTTCAGCACCGTCTCGTGAAGGATGAGGCTGCCGCCCATGAACGGCCACTCGCCGCGCTCGATCCGCACCAGGTTATTGGGCAGCAGCTGGTAGTTGATCGTGCCGTTGTCCACGAGGATGCCGGTGTTGATCTACTTGACCGTTGCGATCTGGTGCGGCGCTGTCTTCATCTCGAGGAGGTCGGTGAAGCGCATGGTCGTGCTGAGGCCGGTCACCGGTCCGAATGGCGCGGCGAGGTCCATGTTCTGCGGTCGAGAAATCGCCAGTCGAGGTAACTTCCCCGCGCGGAGCTCCAGTTGATCTGGCCCTGCCCTCGAACCGTGCCGTTCACCAGCGCCACCACGCCTTCGGTGAGGCGGGTCAGCTGATCGGGCTGGAGGTTCGGTCCGAAAGCGACGCCGGGCACATCGAGGAGCGCATGCCCGGAATCGGTCGGTGAGTTGTGCTCGATGTCGACATTGGTGACCAGAGTGCCCGTTTGGGGCTGGTGGAGCGAGCCGGTCGCGCGCACGTAATCGCCGCCGATCGTCAGATGAACGTCGTTGCTGCGCAGCGGATAGAAGCGCGGGTCCGCGTCCCGGTCGGATAGCGTAGGCCGCCATCGACGCTGAGACGCTCCCGCGATAACGCCAGTTGCCGATCGCATCGGTGATCAGCAACGGCACAGTGCCGATTGTCGCCTTCGCGCCGCGTGAAATTGCCGCGCGAGGTTCGACCCGGCGAAGCTGCCGGTCAGCCGCGATGGCGTCGAAGACGATCGGCGACTGAGGTTTACCGAGCCGCATCGCCACGTTGTTGAAGAAGAAGTTTTTCCCGCTGAGCTGGCCGTTGGACGCGGTGAGATGGAACGGCGAGCTGCCAAGGCGGCCGTCGAGCACCGGCTGATTCAGCCGAGCGCTCGCAACGACTGGGCCGCCCGCGTTCTTGTAGACCATCGCGGGTCCAACCGGGCAGACCGGCAGCCGGGTCGGCCCGAGCTGCAGCGTGCTCATTTGCAGATAATTGAAGGTGACGACGGCGCAAGCGGTTCCGACGGCAAAGGCGCCGCCTGGTCCAACGCGACCCTGGATCGGCAGGCGAAGAGCTTTGACGATTCCGTTCGGGAATGGACCGTCAAGCAGCGCGACCGTGCTGAGCTCGGTGGACCCGCCCGGCCCGGGCCCGAAACGGACTGGTGCGAAGCGCCAGCCGCTCGCCGCCAGCGTGATAGGGGGCAAGGTTGGCAACGCCGCTGAGCGGGCCTCCAGCCCGCGGCTGACGAAGGATTACGTGCCCGGAGGGCAGACCGCCGCCGCCCATGTCGATCATGCCGTCGATGCGGAGTAGCGACTTCGGCCAGTAGAAGGTGACGCCGCTGCCGCCGGAAATGCGTGGCGCGGGCGCCGTTCGGCCCTTGACGTCGGCGCTCGTGATCCTCGCGGCGCCGCCGCCCGGGGAAGTTCACGACCCGGATTTCGTCCAGCGGCATTGAACCGGCTCGCGGTCCTGCCGATCGCGTTTCTCGATACTCGACGCAACCGGTCCGATCGGCGTGCCTGCGGCCGACGCGAGCGGCACGGTCACGCTGTCGAGCATCTTGGGATCGAGCGTCGAATTGTCGGCCGCAAAGCGGCCGACAAGGGCGAATGTGCCCTTGCGAAGTCCTAGAATGATAGGCGCCGTTCAGCCGGGTACGCTCGGCCGTGGCGGTGGCCATACGCGATCTTTGCGCCGCGAGCTTGACGCGCCCAGTCGACGTCTGGCGAGCGAGCCTTTGTAGGTGATGTCACCGATGAAGGCGGCCAGGCCGTTGCGCCGGCGGTGAGCGTGCTGATCGCCATGCGGCCGCTGCCGTCGACGCTGGTGAAAGACTCGTTGAAGCTCGCCTTCGCATCGAACCGTCGGCGCAAGTGACGTAGAAGCGGCTGGCCGGGCAGACGAAGGAGCTCAAGGCCAGCGGTCCGTCGACCTTCGGATGGCGAGCGACAACCGCTACTGCGAGGTTCGTATGAACTCCAATTGCCGTGCAGCGGCCGGGAGTCAGTTGCGGACTGGCGACCGCGAGGCGTGACCCTTGAAGCCGCCACTCAATCGGCCGTTCCCCTCCAGCGCGACGCCGACAGGCCCAAAGGGCGTCGCCAGCGAGATGCTGCTGTCGGCAACATCGAGGACGATGTTGGGCAGCTGGAACGGCTTGTTGCTGGGCGGTGGCAGCAGCTTGTCGATCTGTCCCCAGCTGACCCTCCCGTGGACCAGCCGGCCGCGAAGGCGGACGCCACGGGCGACCACTCGATAAACTCTGAAGCTGCCGTCGAGCTTCAGCCTCATCTGGATGATCGCCTTCTTGGCGACGAGGTCGGGATGCGATGGGATCGCCGATCACGAGATCGCTCACCTGCTGCGTCCGGAATCCGACCTTATCGAGGTGATATTTGGCCTGGACGCCGCGACGTTCGAACTCGCCCTTGAGGAAATGCGTTGCGATCGGCCGTCGCTCGATCCAGACGACAATGAGTCGCGATGAGCAGTTAGCGCGAGGAGCGCTACCGCGGATACATCGCAATGCTGCGCCCACAGCGGACGTCGGACGACAATGCGCGTCGCGCTCCGCAGCGCCGAGCCCATCGTCTCGCGTCCGTTGATCCATTGGGCGTTCTAACCCTTGCCGCGCATCACCGTTCCAGAGGCGGCATGACCTCTTCCTTCGGCGCTGCTCCTGTGGTCTAGTGGCAACTGCTCGGTTGGGTCGCAAAGGAGCGGCATGAACGAGCGTGTCCCCCTCAAGCAGCAGAATGATTCTGCCGGCCACCGGGCAAGGCTGCGCGGGCGGCTATTCGAAGCTGGCCCGCGCGGTTTCCAGGACTATGAGCTAGTCGAATATCTACTCGCGCTGACGATCCGACGGATCGACACTAAGCCACTCGCCAAGCGGCTGATCCACGACTTCGGCGGGATCGGGCCACTTCTGTCTGCGAGCGCCGATACCCTGCGCCGGGAAGGGCTGAGCGACACCGCAATCGCTGCGCTCAAAAATCGCGGAAGCCACGGCCTTGAGGCTTCTCGAGGTCCGCGTCGAAGGGCAGCCGATTCTCTCAAGCTGGGATGCGCTCGGCGATTATCTGCACGCGCAGATGGCCCATCGCCGGACGGAAGAAGTCCGCATCTTATTCCTGAACGCAAAGAACATGCTGATGGCCAACGAAGCGCTGTGGGAGGGCTCCGTCGACGAAGACTCAGTGCAAATACGCGAGGTGATTGCCCGCGCGATTGCACTAGGTGCGACGGCAATCATCATCGTCCACAATCATCCCAGCGGCGATCCCACTCCATCGCAACAGGACATCCGCCTCACGCGCGATCTGGTCGAGGCGGGTCGGCATATGAAGGTGACGGTTCACGACCATGTCATCGTCGAAGCGCAGGGTCGCACCAGCATGCGGGCGATGGGGCTGATTTAAAGCCGCTCCGCTAAAGCGAATTCTCACGTTCGAGCGAGGCCAGCAATTCCTAAATCCGCCCGGAGCCTACTCCCAGGCGTCGCATCAGCAAGATTGCCTCTGCCGCAGACAAGCCGGTAGGATGCACCTGCTCCGAGCGCGCGTAGGATATGGCACCTGAGGTCCACTGCGGCGCACCAGGGACGAAGACGGTCCACCAGTCACCCAGCGGCTTCTCCAGGACGAAGCCGAGGCACCAACCCGCGTCCGTCGGCACCAGAACCACTTCGATCTGCGAAGCCCTTTCACCACCAAAGCTTTCGACCAGGCCACGCGCCATCCGCCACTGTGGGAGGATACCGAGGATGCTGTTTTCGAGTACCGTATAGGTCGCTCGGCCAAGGCGGGTCCGCGCCAGCAAACCGGCAATGAAGCAAACCAGAACCATCGCCGCGATCGCAACCAGTGTGCCGAGCGCAACTCCGCCGATCGTTCGGACGCCGATCATATTGACGACCGGTTGGGCCAGCCGCTCCGCGACCTTCAGTGCCTTGCTCAAGAGAAACAGAATCAGGATCAATGGCAGCAGGAAGAGGACGCCGCCTGTGATGATCGTTCGGGGCCCTTCGAATTTCGTGCTCATCGTCGCTAGCGGCTAGGACGATCGTCGGAATCCGCCATCAATGATATTGCCCGTCTGGACATGCGAATTCCCTTAGGCGTCGATGGTGATTTGAAGGTCAGCACCGGCTCTGCTAGCCGCCCGCCCCATGGTTCCCCGCTATTCCCGCCCCGAGATGACGACCATTTGGTCGGCCGAAAACCGCTATCGCATCTGGTGGCAGATAGAAGTGTTCGCTGCGGAGGCGATGGGCGAGATTGGAATGATCCCGGCCGATGACGCCGAGACCATCCGTTCCGCCTACGATCGCAACGCGCTGGGCGACATCGACATCGAAGCCATAGATGCGATCGAGGCGGTGACGAAGCACGACGTCATTGCCTTCCTGACCTGGGCTGGAAAGAAGCTCGGTCCGGAGCGCCGCTGGCTTCACCAGGGTATGACCAGCTCTGACGTCCTCGACACCGCTCTCGCGGTTCAGCTCAAACAGGCCGCGGACCTCCTGCTCAAGGATCTCGACGTCCTGCTCGCCGTACTGAAGCGCCGGGCATTCGAGCACAAATTCACGCCGACCATCGGCCGAAGCCATGGGATTCATGCCGAGCCGGTGACGTTCGGTCTCAAGCTCGCGCAGGCCTATGCCGAATTCTCGCGCAACCGCGACCGCCTCGTTGCAGCCCGCGACGGCGTAGCGACCTGCGCCATTTCCGGCGCGGTCGGCACCTTCGCCAACATCGATCCTGCAGTCGAAGAGCATGTTGCCGCAGAACTTGGCCTCTCCGTTGAGCCCGTCTCGACCCAGGTGATCCCGCGCGACCGCCATGCCATGTTCTTCGCAACCCTCGGCGTCATCGCCTCGTCGATCGAGCGGCTTGCGACTGAGATCCGCCATCTGCAGCGCACCGAGGTCCTCGAAGCCGAGGAATATTTCTCGCCGGGCCAGAAGGGCAGCTCGGCGATGCCGCACAAGCGCAACCCGGTGCTCACCGAAAATCTCACCGGTCTCGCCCGAATGGTACGCGGCTATGTGACGCCGGCGTTGGAGAATGTGGCGCTGTGGCACGAACGCGACATTTCCCATTCGTCGGTCGAGCGGTTCATCGGTCCCGACGCCACGATCACGCTCGACTTCGCCCTCGCTCGAATGACGACCGTGGCCGACAGGCTCGTCGTCTATCCCGAGCGGATGCAGAAGAATCTCGACCGGATGGGCGGCCTCGTCCATTCGCAGCGCGTGCTCTTGGCGCTGACCCAAGCGGGATTGAGCCGCGAGGATTCCTACGCGCTCGTCCAGCGGAACGCGATGAAGGTCTGGGAATCGGACGGCCAGCTGTCGCTTCTCGAGCTGTTGAAGGCGGATCCAGAGGTGTCGGAACGCCTTTCGAGCGACCAGCTCGAAGCGCTGTTCGACCTCGGCTACCATGTGAAGCATGTCGACACGATTTTCGACCGAGTGTTCGGCCAATCGGCTTAACTGCTTCCTTGCGCACAACTTTCCCAATGCGATTGCGGAAAACTCCGCTATGGTCGCGGCAAGGTCGTCCGGGGGGTCGATGGAAACCGTTCAGGAATTGAGTGCGGACGCGCAGCAGGAACCCGCAGTGGGCATTCAGCGCGGCGCCTATCTACTCGAGCTCTCACTCGACTGGATCGTCCTTCGGGCGTCCGAGAACATTCATCACCTGCTCGGCGAATCGCACGTCACGCTCATCGACGAGCCACTCGGCAAGTTCGTCCATGCCCAGGCGCTCCACGATCTCAGGAATCTCTTCTCTCGTCTCAGCGGTACGATGGGCATCGGCCGCGCCTACGGCATCCGGCTAACCGACGATCCCGACCTCGTCGACGTGGCGTTTCACGTGAGCGAAGGGCGCGTGCTGTTCGAGGCGGTGGCGTCAGCAGGCGTATTCGGCGAATGCTTCGGCAGCGTGGGAGGGCTGATCTCCGGACTCGCCCAGACCCAAGGCGGCGCACTTCTCGACAACGCGGCTCGTCGGATGCGTGCACTGACAGGATACGACCGTGTCATCTTGCAATGCGACGACCAGCGCGTGGAAAGCAGCCGCGGCGCGATCGGCGGGTCATCGGCGGTGGACGCCGACGTACCGACAATGATCACCGACGCCGAGGCGCCGGTCATAGCCCTCTTTCCCCGAGACGACGAAGACACCGCAGCAGCCAACGCGCTGCTCGGCGCTTGCAGTGCGGAAGCACGCTCGAAGCTGCGGGCGAGCGAAATCCGGGCCTGTCTCCGAATTCCATTCAAAGGCGACGGAGTTAAAGGCGAGTTTCGCTGCGAAAGCCGCACTCCGCGCGATCCGAGCTTCGAACTTCACGCCGCCGCCGAGCTGTTCGCCCAGCTATTCGCGATGCGCCTGGAAATCGACCGGCTGAAGAACAGTGGCTAGCCGAACATTTCCCGAACGCGGGTGAAGAAGCTCTTCACCGCAGGGCATTCGTCACCCGTCTCCGTGTCGCGGAACTCCTCGAGGATCTTTTTCTGTTCCTTCGACATCCGAGTCGGCGTCTCGACGTGAATTCGAGCCATTAGGTCGCCACGTCCGCGGCCGTTGAGTACGCTCATGCCGGATCCCCGATGGCGCAGTTGCTCTCCGGATTGAATGCCGGAGGGAATCTTGAGTTCGACGGGCTCACCGTCGATCCCCGGAAGGCTGATTGAGCCACCGAGCGCAGCGGTTGTGAAGCTGATCGGGCAGTCCGCGATCAGCGTCGTTCCTTCGCGCGCGTAGATCGGATGCCGACTCATGTGCACGAAGAGATAGAGGTCGCCGCTGCCAGCGCCGCGCACGCCCGCTTCGCCTTCGCCGGCGATCCGGATGCGCGTGCCTTCGTCGACTCCGCCGGGATCTTCACCGATAGCTTGCGCTGGTTGAGCGCGCGGCCCTCGCCGTGGCAATTGCCGCACGGGTTGCTGATGACTTCGCCAGAGCCGCGGCAGTTGGGGCAGCCACGCTCGACCATGAAGAAGCCCTGCTGCGTACGGATCTTGCCCGCGCCGCCGCAGGTCTGGCAACGGCTCGCGCAACGATCGAGGCCGGTACAGCCTCGCCCGTCGCACACGTCGCACATTGCCAGCGCTTCGACGGTGATGGTCTTCTCGACGCCGGTGAACGCCTCTTCGAGGCTGAGTTCGATGTCGTAGCGAAGGTCTGCTCCGCGAGCTGCGTTCTGCTTGGCGCCGCGCGGATCCATGAACTCGCCGAAAATGGTCGAGAAAATGTCGGAAAAGCCGTTGAATCCGGCGTCGGCGAACGGGTCGCCCGATCCTCCGTTCTGGAAGGCCGCATTTCCGAAGCGATCGTATGCGGCCCGCTTCTGCGGGTCCTTGAGCACATCATAGGCCTGGTTGATGGCCTTGAAGTGCGCCTCGGACTCCTTGCAGCCGTTCTTGCGGTCCGGGTGATGTTCCATTGCAAGACGACGGTAGGCGGCCTTGATCGAGGCGTCGTCCGCTCCACGCGGCACGCCAAGCAGTTCATAATAGTCCTGCTCGACCATCATCCTCCCCACCTACGCAGCACAGAATATGGCGCCGCCCCCGCGGGGAAGCGGCGCCGAATCATCATCCCTTGTTCTCATCGTCGACTTCGGAGAACTCCGCGTCGACAACCTCTTCCTGGCCGTCGCCCGGCTGCTCCGAGCCGCCCTCGGCACTAGGCTCGGCACCGGAAGCACCGCCCGTCTCAGCCTGCTGAGCCTTGTACATCGCCTCGCCCAGCTTCATCGCCGCCTGTGTGAGCGCAGCGGTCTTCTGCTGCATCTCGTCGGCATCGCCGCTCTCGACAGCGGTCTTCGCTTCGGCGAGCGCCTTCTCGATCTCGGACTTGATGTCGCCGGAAACCTTGTCGCCATGCTCGGCGAGCTGTTTCTCGGTCGAGTGAATGAGGCTTTCGGCATTGTTCTTCGCCTCCGCCGCACCGCGCCGCTTCTTGTCCTCTTCGGCGAACTGCTCCGCTTCCTTGACCATCTTTTCGATGTCGCTGTCGGCGAGGCCACCGGACGCCTGGATCCGGATTTGTTGTTCCTTGCCGGTGCCCTTGTCCTTCGCGGACACGTTGACGATGCCGTTGGCATCGATGTCAAAGGTGACCTCAATCTGCGGCACGCCGCGCGGCGCCGGAGGAATTCCGACCAGATCGAACTGGCCGAGCAGCTTGTTGTCCGCGGCCATCTCGCGCTCGCCCTGGAAGACGCGGATCGTCACCGCGTTCTGATTGTCCTCGGCGGTCGAGAAGACCTGGCTCTTCTTCGTCGGGATAGTCGTGTTGCGGTCGATCATCCGAGTGAACACACCGCCCAGAGTCTCGATGCCGAGCGAAAGCGGCGTCACGTCGAGCAGGAGCACGTCCTTGACGTCGCCCTGAAGCACGCCGGCCTGGATCGCAGCGCCCATCGCCACAACTTCGTCCGGGTTCACGCCGGTGTGCGGATCGCGGCCGAAGAAATCTTTCACTCGCTCACGGACGCGCGGCATGCGAGTCATGCCGCCGACGAGAACGACGTCCGCGATCTCTTTGGCGTCGATGCCGGCGTCTTTGAGTGCCTTCTTGCATGGCTCGATGGTCCGCTCGATCAAATCGTCGACCAGCTTCTCGAGGTCGGCGCGCGTCAGCGTCTCGACGAGGTGAAGCGGCGTCGTCGTCCCGCCTTCCATGCGGGCGGTGATAAACGGCTGGTTGATCTCGGTCGTCGCGGCCGACGACAGCTCGATCTTCGCTTTCTCGGCAGCTTCCTTGAGCCGCTGGAGCGCAAGACGGTCGGTGCGGAGGTCGATGCCCTCTTTCGACTTGAACTTGTCGGCAAGCCAATTGACGATGCGCGCGTCGAAGTCCTCGCCGCCGAGGAAGGTGTCGCCATTGGTCGACTTTACCTCGAATACGCCGTCGCCGATCTCGAGGACGGAAATGTCGAACGTGCCGCCGCCGAGATCGTAGACGGCGATCGTCTTGCCGTCTTCCTTCTCAAGGCCGTAGGACAACGCGGCCGCTGTCGGCTCATTGATGATGCGCAGCACTTCAAGGCCCGCGATCTGGCCGGCGTCCTTGGTCGCCTGGCGCTGCGCGTCGTTGAAGTAAGCAGGAACGGTGATAACCGCCTGGGTGACGGTCTCGCCGAGATAAGCCTCGGCGGTTTCCTTCATCTTCTGAAGGATGAAGGCAGAAATCTGCGACGGCGAATAGTCCTTACCGCCAGCCTGGACCCAGGCGTCGCCATTGGCGCCCTTCACGATCTTGTAAGGCACCAGCTCGGTGTCCTTCTTGGTGATCGGGTCGTCGAAGCGGCGGCCGATGAGGCGCTTCACCGCGAAAATGGTGTTGTCCGGATTGGTGACCGCCTGGCGCTTGGCCGGCTGCCCGATCAGTCGCTCGCCGTCCTTCGTGAAAGCGACAACGGAAGGCGTGGTGCGTGCGCCTTCGCTATTCTCGATGACCTTAGGCTTGCCGCCTTCCATGACAGCGACGCAGCTGTTGGTCGTGCCCAAGTCGATTCCAATGACCTTGGCCATGTGTGTATTTCCCTCTTCTTCCAGCCCCAATCGGCCCCTTCAGGAGGCGACCGAAATGACAAAGTTCATTGGGGATATAGGTGGCAGGAAGGCGACGACAAGGACTGGAGCAAGAGACGCCTAACCGCGGAACTATCCCGTCTTAGGGCATCGCCATGCCGCCATTGACGTGCAGCGTCTGCCCGGTGACGTAGCCCGCCTCCTTGGAAGCGAGGTAGACGCAGGCCGCGCCGATGTCGTCGCCGGAGCCCATCGCGCCAAGCGGAATGCGCGAAAGAATGGCCTCGCGCTGCTGCTCATTCAGTGCGTTCGTCATGGCCGAGGTCATGAAACCGGGAGCGATTGCATTGACCGTGATGCCGCGGCTCGCGAGCTCCTGCGCAACGGCCTTGGTCATCCCGATAAGACCCGCTTTCGACGCCACATAATTTGCCTGCCCCGGATTGCCGGTAACGCCAACTACCGAAGTGACTGAAATGATCCGTCCGAAGCGGGCCCGCATCATCGGCTTGGCTGCCGCGCGCATGAGCCGGAACGCCGCCTCAAGATTGATCCGGATCACGTCCTCGAATTCTTCGTCCTTCATCCGCATGAGAAGGTTGTCGCGGGTCACGCCCGCATTGTTGACGAGGATGTCGAGCTTGCCGCCAAGCGCTTCGACCGCCTGCGGCACAAGCTGATCGACGGCGGCACCATCCGACAGGTTGCACGGAAGCGCGATATGATCGCCCCCAAGGCTGCCGCGGAAGCTCTCGAGTTTCTCGACATTGCTGCCCGAGACCGCGAGCCGCGCCCCCTGTCCCGCCAGCGATTTCGCGATCGCGCTGCCAAGCCCGCCCGACGCGCCGGTCACAAGCGCCGTCATGCCGCTCAGATCGAACATCATGCGATCTCCCTTACCGCAGCTTCAACGTCTTCGATCGTGACCACGCTCGTCACGGTCGCATCGGGGACGATGCGCTTGACCATCGAAGACAAGACCTTACCGCCGATCTCGACGAACTCATGAACGCCCGCATCGAACATGTTCGCAACGCTTTCGCGCCAGCGAACTAGGCCAGTCACCTGCTCCACCAGCTGATTGCGGATCGTGTCCGGATCGGTTTCCGGCTGAGCGGTGACGTTGGCAAAGACCGGCACGATCGGCTCCTCGAGCACGACGTAGCTTAACGCATCGCGCATCGCTTCGGCCGCGGGCTGCATCAGCGGGCAATGGAAAGGCGCTGAGACCGGCAGCAGCAGCGCGCGCTTGGCGCCCATGTCCTTCGCAATCGCGATCGCGCGGTCGATCGCCGACTTGTGCCCCGAGATCACGACCTGAGATGGATCATTGTCGTTCGCGACAGTGCAGACCTCGCCCACCGACGCTGCCTCCGCGATCTTCTGCGCGAGCGCGAGGTCCGCGCCGAGCAGTGCGGCCATCGCACCCTCGCCGACGGGCACCGCTTGTTGCATCGCCTGACCCCGCAGCTTCAGCAGCTTTGCCGTAGTCGCGAGGTCGAAAGAGCCAGCCGCACAAAGCGCCGAATATTCGCCAAGGCTATGCCCGGCGACGAAGTTCGCCACGTCGCCAAGTCGAACGCCCATCGTGCGCAGAACTGCAATCGAATGCGCCATGATCGCGGGCTGAGCATTTTCGGTGAGCTTGAGCTCGTCGTCGGGCCCATCCCGCATCAGCCGGAACAGGTTCTGGCCGAGCGCCTCGTCGACCTCGTCGAACACATCTCTTGCGCGCGCGGCTTGCATCGGCGAGCGCGGAGCCCATGCCGACCGCCTGGCTCCCCTGCCCGGGAAAAATGAATGCGCGCATCGTTACCCCTGTCGGTTATGACCCGACGGCGCGATTAGGCCGACGGCGGCGATTGCCAAGGCGAGGGGAAAGGATGGCCGACAGAAGGAAGCGATGCTCGGCCCATGGATGACCCTCGCGCTAGTTATCAGCGGCGTGTTGGGGTCGGGCATCTTCTATCTCCCGGTCGCGCTCGCGCCGCTGGGCGGAAGCGTCCCGATCGGCTGGCTGATCAGCGGGATCGGGGTAATGTCGATGGCTTACTGCGCCTCGCGGATCGTCAGCCCGGACGGCGGTGGGCTGCAGGCCTACGTCGAGAACGAGCTTGGCCCCGGCGCCGGCTTCATCGTCACTTGGGCGACCTGGTGCTCGAGCTGCGTCGGCAACCCGGCTGTTGCGCTTGCCGCCGCGGCCGGCCTCGCCAGCATCGTCCCGGGGCTTTCCGGTCACCTGGTCATCCTGGCTTCGGGCTTCTTCGTCGTCCTGACCCTCGTCAATCTGAGCGGGATCAAAACCGTCGGTGAGCTCGCCATCGTCACGGTCCTCATCAAGGTACTCCCGCTCATCGCGGTCGTTGTCATTGCTGCGATTTCTGGGCGGACTCGGCGTTCCCCTGCAACCGATCGACGCCCCGCCACCCTCGCTCGGCAATATCGCGACCGCATCGGCGCTTTGCCTGTTCGCACTGACCGGCTTCGAATTCTCGCTGTCTCCAGTCGGCAAGATCCTGAACCCGGAGCGCAATCTTGCGCGTGCATTGGTCTTCGGCCTCGCGGGAATTGCGGTGACCTATCTGCTGGTGACCTTTCAGCCTCAGCCTCATCATCCCCAATTCCGCCATCGCGAAATCGATTGCGCCCTTTCCGCAGGCCATCGGCCTCTATTGGGGAAGCACGGCCGCCATTCTTGCCGCTGCGGCGATGGTCGTAAGCGCCTTCGGCACCTTGAATGCATCGATCCTGGCGTGCGGTGAAATGCTCTATTCCATGTCCTTGCGGAACGACATGCCGCGCTTCTTCAGCCGTACGAACCGCTTCAACGCGCCTTATTCGGCCTTGCTCGCAAGCGTCGCCATCGGCTTCGTCCTACTGGCGTTCAATCAAGCGAAGGGAACGACCCAGCTCTTTACCTTCATCACGCTGCTGGCCGCCGACGCAGTTCTTTATCTCTATTCGGCAGCCGCCATCGCGGCAGCAATCAAGGACCGCAAACCGCTGACGACGGTCGCCGCGGTTATCGGCCTATTATTCGTGCTTTGGGCATTTTACGGCTCGGGCCTCGAAGCCTTCCTGCTGTCGCTCGGCCTGCTCGCCACGGGCGTTGTCATATATGTGGTGAGAAGGCCCCGGATCCGTCCCGCCGAAGCGGAAGCATAGTATCGGTTTTCGTAGCGTCTGCGTCTCACTTCATGGGGAGAGTGACGGTGGCAACATCAAGCGACGGCAAGATGGGCATCTGGATGACGTCGGCGCTCGTCGTGGGCACCATCATCGGCGCTGCGATCTTCATGCTTCCTGTCGCCCTTGCGCCACTTGGCCGCAATGCCGTGATCGGCTGGGTCGTAAGCGGGATCGGCGCTATGTGCATCGCATTCGCGCTGGCCCAATTCTCGCGCTTCGGCGGAGAGGGAATCCAGGCCAACATCGAACGCGAGTTCGGACCAACGGTCGGGTTCCTCGTCGCCTGGTCGTTCTGGGTATCGAGTTGGGTGGCTCAGGCCTCCGTCGCCGTGGCGGCGGGATCGACCCTGTCGTTCATTGGCGGAGGAGCCAATCTGGTCCTTCCGGTTGCGATCGCTTCGGTCGTCCTGCTGGCCGGGGTCAACGCCATGGGCGTGCGGGCTTCCGGTGGCCTGTCGATCGTCACGGTCGTGATTAGAGTTCTTCCGCTGCTCGCGGTGACATGGGTATTCGCACAGCGCGGCGCGGCTGGAGATCATTACGAGCCTTTCGCACCCGCGACGATCAACCTCGCCAACCTCGGTTCAGCAACGGCGCTGACCTTTTTCGCACTGACAGGATTTGAGAACGCGACCGCGCCGGTCTGCAAGGTTCGCGACCCCGAGCGAACCATTTCCCGCGCGCTGCTTGGAGGAACGGCCTTCTCCGCACTGATTTTCCTTGCCGCCGGCACAAGCATCCAGCTGCTCCTACCGGCCGACGCGGTCGCGCACTCGCCGGCTCCGTTCGCTGACGCGATCATGTCGCATTGGGGACGAATCGCCGCGTCGCTTGCCGCGCTGGCGATCACGATCAGCGCGATCGGCTGCCTCAATTGCCTGCTCCTGGGCACAGGAGAGCTGGGCTACGCGATGGCGCTCAGAGGGGACTTGCCACGTGCAATGGCGCGAACGCGAGGCGAGAACACGCCCGTCGTCTCCCAGGCGGTCTCGGCGGGCCTCACCATCCTCCTGCTGCTGGCGAACAGCAGCCGGACGACCGCCAACCTCTATACCTTCATTATCCTACTCTCTACCGCCGCAGTCATCGTTCTCTACTTCGTTGGAGCGTTGGCGGCGTGGAGAGTGACTCGAAAAGCCAGGCGCGCGCGCCGTCATTGCGGTTGCAGTGCTGTTTAGCGTCTTCGCCCTATACGGGACCGGCGTTGAACCGGATCTCTGGTGCTTGGTCCTGCTCGCCGCGGGCCTCGCGATCCGCGCCGTGATGCGGCGCCTCAGCTCGCGTTCGCCAGACGGCTCCAGCCCGCTGGCGGAGGCGAATCCAGCCGTGCTTCCGGAATGAACCTACGCATCTTCTTCGCGAAGCTCCTGAGGCACACCTCGCTAGTCCCGAGCGGTCCCGCCTTATAGGTCGGCGACTGCATGCCGAGCTGGACGCGAGTGACGAGTTCGGTGTCCTCCGCGTTGACCCGGCGGTTGATGCGCCAGTTGAGATACCGCACCGCCTTCATCTCGCGGCGGTCGTCCGGCAGCGCGTAACTGATCTCGCGGAGCATCGTCTCTGTGCCGCTGATCGGTAGGAACTGCATGAAGTCGACCTGGTCCGGATAGATGTCGAACGCGATGTTCGGAAACAGCTTGTAATAGAGCCACTTGCGCCGGTGGCTCTCTGGCAGGTGATCCGCGGTAGGCAGGTAGTGCTGATAGGTTCGCTCCGACGGGCTCGCGGATTTAGTCTCAACCAAGTCACCCTGCATGCGGTCGGCAAAAGGTTGCGCGTCGATCCGGTAATTCCGTCCGAATAGGCGCGTCAGGCCCGGATGGCCGACGGGTATATGCAAATGGTCCGAATAATTGTCGCAAAGCGTCTTCCAGTTGAGGTTCCGCGGACGAATCGTGACCCGACCGAGCACCTCGAGATCCTCGAAGCGATAAGGTTCGACCTCGGCTTCATAGGGAGCCATCATCTCCGCGACTGAAGGGAGCCCCGGTTCGAGCGTCACGAACAGGAAACCGCGCCAATTCTCGAGCGTAACCGGATGCAGGCCCAGCTTTTCCGTCTGAAGCCCCGGATATTCGCTCCGGTGCGGCACGCCAACGAGCCGTCCGTCGCGGCCATAGCTCCAGGCGTGGTACGGGCAGGTCAGCACCTTGGCGCAGCCGCCGCTTCCGTCGACCACACGTGAGCCGCGATGCCTGCATACGTTCGAGAAGGCTCGCACCTCATTATCGTCGCCGCGGATGACGATCACGCTCTCGCCGAGATATTCAAGCGTTCGCCAATCACCGGACTGACGGATCTCGCTCTCGTGACAGACGACCTGCGGCGAGGCGCGCAGAAAGGCCTTCTTCTCCGCCTCGAAGAATTCGGGATCGAAATAGAGCCAGCCGGGCAGGCTCATATCGTCGAGCGGATCAGGAGTCGGCTCGACGGATTTAAGCTGGGTCGCCATGACCCTGCTGTGCCATGACTAGGCCCCGGACCGCAATCCGGGGCCGTCCCGATTAGTAGCCGCGGCCGCGCGGGAACTGGGCATTGATGATCGTGCCCGTCGGAAGCTGGCACTGCCCAAGGCCGCCGCCTGCCATGCCCGAGCTCGGGCTCATCAGGCGGAAGTCGCAGCGCATGAAGCCGCCGGAACCCTGCAGGTTGGCAAGCACCTGGCCGCTGTAGTGGGTGATAGTGGCGTCATCCGGACCCCACGGGCCCCAGCCGCCCCAGCCCCAGCCCCAGCCATGTCCGCCCCAACCGTGGCCCCAGCCGAACCCCGCTCCCCAGCCATTCCACAGCGGACCGTAATCATAGACCCGGCTCTCAGCTGTGATCTGGAAGAACGGTCCCTGAAACGATTCACCATTGCTCAACTGGGCGATCATGGTACCGCGGGTTCCGCCATTTTCGGTCCAGCTGAACGTGGCTCCGATATTCTGTCCGACTACTTGACCGGTGCCGACGCCACTCGTGGTGCAGCTTGCCGCTGCGAGAGCGATTAATGAGGCCCCTAGTCTGATCGAGAAAGCCTTCATCGTGATACTCCTTTACTCTCTCGGATTTAAACGCTGATCAGCCATGTGCGCTCCCATGGCTGAACGACTTATTTCATCTGTGCAATGCCTATCCTTCAAAGTTCATGGTTCGGGTTGCCTTTTTGGAGCTGTTCGGCCATAGGCGCCGCGCTGGCGCGGGAGGCTTGCCTCCGCGCTAGTTTGCTTTGGAAGACAGCCGGAGGGACGTCGCAATGGGCGGCGTCAGCGATCGGCCAAAAGAGAGAATGTGAAACATGCCGCTCTATGAGCATGTTTTCCTCGCGCGTCAGGACCTCGCCCAGGCCCAGGTCGACGCGCTTGCGGAAAACGCCACCAAGATCATCACCGACAATGGCGGAAAGATCGCCAAGACCGAGACCTGGGGTCTCCGTTCGCTCGCCTATCGCATCGCGAAGAACCGCAAGGCGCATTACGTGATGCTCGACGTCGACGCGCCGGCTGCGGCGATCGCTGAGCTCGAGCGCCAGTCGAATATCAACGAAGATGTGATCCGCTTCCTCACCATCAAAGTCGACGAGCATGAGAACGGACCCTCGGCGATGATGCGCCGCGGTGAAAAGGAGCGCGAGCGTCGCTCCGATCGCGGCGATCGCGACGACCGTCCCAGCTTCCGCGCCCGTGAAGAGGAGGCCGAATAATGGCCCGCGCTTTCTTCCGCCGCCGCAAGTCGTGTCCCTTTTCGGGCAAGGACGCGCCGCGCATCGATTACAAGGACGTCCGTCTGCTCCAGGGCTTCGTGTCCGAGCGCGGCAAGATCGTCCCGTCGCGCATCACCGCCGTCTCTTCGAAGAAGCAGCGTGAGCTGGCTCGCGCCATTAAGCGCGCCCGCCACATCGGCCTTCTTCCCTACCTCGTGAAGTAAGGAGAACGACCGATGGAAGTTATCCTGCTTGAACGCGTCGAGAAGCTCGGCGCCATCGGCGATGTGGTGAAGGTCAAGGACGGCTTTGCCCGCAATTACCTCCTGCCGCGCAAGAAGGCGCTTCGCGCCAACGAATCGAACCGCAAGGTCTTCGAAGCGAACCGCGCACGCATCGAGGAAGAGAATGCCAATCGCCGTACCGACGCCGAAAAGTCATCGAAGGGCGTGGAAGGCAAGGCCGTCCAGCTGATTCGCCAGGCTTCGAACACGGGCCAGCTCTACGGCTCGGTCAGCGCTCGCGATATTGCCGAAGCCCTTGAGGGCGTCGGCGCGCATGTTGCAAAGAGCCAGGTCGTGCTCGACCGTCCGATCAAGGCGATCGGCATGCACGAGGTGAAGATTGCTCTTCACCCCGAGGTCGCCGTCACGGTGAAGGTCAACGTCGCTCGCTCGCCCGAAGAGGCGGTCCTGCAGGCTCAGGGCATCGACGTCATGGCGCAGATGTTCGAGCGCGACACTGCCGCGTTCACCGAGGATTATGATCCGAGCGCCGAGCCAGGCGCGACTGCCGAAGCTGCAGCGGAGGCTCCAGCCGAAGAGGCCGCAGCGGCTGAAGGCGAAGAGCAAGAATAAGCCGATCCCAGCGAAGGCCGGGGTCAGAATCAAGGCCGCTGCCTCCCGGGGCGGCGGCCTTTTTTCATTGCGTCGAGCCGTTCGTCGCAAAGCTTTTTTGACGTCGGAACGGTGCCCTGAAGCCTTTGTTGTAACCGCCAGAGCAAAGCGGGGGCGATGTGGAGGAGTATTCACATGGCCGATGAACGGGACGACCAGATCAACGACAACGACAGCAGCAACTCAACGACCGGGCAGCAGGGTCAGCAGAGCGAATTCGGACAACAGCAGGGCCAACAGGCCGACAGCCAAAGCTCACAGCAAACGATGAGCAACCAGGGCTCGGAAGGCGAGTTCGGCGGCCAGGGCAAGGACGGCCAGAGCGACCAGAACTCAGTCCAGCACCTCAAGCGATACGATGACGGCCGACCAGAGCAGTGGCACGACCGGCCCGGATTGGACCGGATCAGGCGGATCGCAGGGAGAAGGCTTCATCGGCTCGCAGGGCAACGGATCGGACGAATATCTGCGCGAAGGTTCGACCGGCGACACGACTGACAAGTCTGGCTCCGACGTGACCGGCGGCAGCGACTTCGCCAATCAGGGCCGCGGCGCGCTCGACGATGAAGATGATGAAGGATCCGGCTCGGAGGGATCGGGAAGCTCGGGCGACGGTGGATCGTTCTAAATCGCTACCGTTTCATGAAGGCGCCGCGCTCCTCTCGGGACGCGGCGCTATTCTCATGCGGCGACCTTAGCCATGATCGCCGCCTCCCGTTCGATCCATGGCGCGAAGCTAGGCCGCGACAGGATCTTCGTTACATAATCAGCGAGGCGCGGATGGCGCGCGGAATCGATGCTCATGCCCATGTACGGCAAGTTCGCCATGGGACTCGCGATCGCGAGGTCGGCAAGCGTAAGCCGGTCCTCGACGAGGAACCCGCTCTCGGGGATCGCTGACTCGAGATAATCGAGGATCGGCGGAAACTCCTCTCGTTCGGCCGTATCGGCGATCGAATTCGTCGCCTGGCCGCCGAAGAAATCGTGGCGCGACGACGCGGTTGAAGAAGATCTTCCCGCCACATCCCATCAGGATCGTGTCGCCATATTCCTCGAACCAGATCGCCCTTCCCCGCGCCCTCGGCTCCGCCGGAATCAGGTTCGGCTCGGGATGCAGGGCCTCAAGATACTGAATGATCGCGCTCGAGTCCGCGAGCCGATAGTCGCCGTCGACCAGTGCCGGCATCTTCCTCAGTGGGCTGGCCGCGAGGAACTCTGCGCCGGGTTGGCCAGGCGCATCACCGGTCGGCTTGAGCTCGATCTCGATCCCCTTCTCGCCGGCAAATGCCAGCACCTTGCGCACGAACGGCGATAGCGAGGAGCCGTAGAGAATCATTTCGAATGCCTCCGCTCAGGCGGCGAACCGCGGATAAGCCCGTGCAGTTTGCCCGTTTAACCCGCAACCCCAGTAGGAGAGCGAAGGATGCGCAGCAACAGCGGTAAGCGCGACAGCCGGAACGGCATGCGAGACCCCACCATTCGCGAGCGGACCGAGCAGCGGACGAAGCGCTCGCACCGTTCATACATCTCGCACGCGAAAGCCCCCGCCGACCATCGCGGCGGCCCCAAGGACTAACGAATCCGGTAGAAGTCCGCGACGCGATCCAGCGCCAGCGTCAGCGCGAGCTTTCCGGCTGCGCGGGCCAGCCGAGGGCTGTCTCGGTGCCCCGCATCCCCTCGCCGGCGCAAAGGATGCGCCACAAAGTGTCCGCGAGGCCCGGACCTGCGCAGGTTACCGCGGCATCGAAGCGGCGTTTCGCGTCCGCCTGTTACTTGCCACAGTGGCAAATCTGTAGGACAAAAGGTAACCAACGTGGTTCGGAGAAGAGCGTCAATGATTACTCGGATCCGGGAAGTGCGGCGAGCCCGCGGGATCACTCTCGAGGACGTTGCGCAGCGCTGCGATCCACCCACCACAGCGCAGACGATCGGCCGGCTCGAAACCGGCACTCGGACGGTTTCGGTTGGCTGGCTGAACCGCATAGCCAAGGCGCTCGGAGTGGATGCCCAGGACTTGGTCGAAACCGGCGCCAGTGCCGAGCTCAAGGTCGCCGCGGTCCTCGGTCCCGGCGGTGCGGTTGCGCCGAAGCGGGCTGCAATCCTGGTCTCTCCGAGGGTCGAGGCGGGCCAGATCGCCGTCCTCGTAGGCGCCAGCATCGGGGACTATCGCTCCGGTGACGAGATTTGGTGCGATACACTTGCGGCCGAAGACTACGGACGCGCCCTCAACCGCGATGTCCTCATTCCGCGCCCGGCGGCCCGGTTCATATTCGGTCGGCTGATCAATCGCGACGAAGAGAAGCTGCCAGATCCTCCCGCTCGATGCCGGCGGCCGCCAGCAGGTCGTCGCCAATCCCCCATGGCTGGGATTGGCCGTAAAGCTGGTGCGAAACCTCTAAGGGTCTTCCCTAACTCAACTCGCCTTCAAGTTCCGATTAAACTCCGGGCAGTTAGCGTCTCGACCGCCCCCAAACTCTCACCGAGGATGGAGTGTCTCGCAAGCTCGGCATTTTTGCTCTGGCGATCGCAACCATCGTGGTCGCCAGCCCCTCGGGGGCTCCGGCGCAAGCCCCGGCTGGCACCAGCCAGATCGACGCCTTTTACGAGAGATATAATGCACCCTTGTGGTTCCCAAGTGGAGTCTCGACGCCGGGTGCTAACGCGCTTCCATCGATTCTCCGGCGCGCTCAGCTGGACGGCCTCGCCGACGGCCCCGCCCTGGCGCAGCAGGTCGAGCAGGCGATTGCCACCGTCCGCTCCGATCCGTCCGCTACGATGCAGATGGACCGCGTCATCTCTTCTGTCTGGGTTCGCTACGTGCGGCTTCTCGAACGTAGGATGCCCGGCTTCGAATATGCCGACGACTGGGCGGCCCCGAGGCGAGAAAGCGTCGCCGATATCCTGTCGAGCGCTGCCCAGCCCGGACAACTTCAGCTGATCCTGAAGATCGCGTCGGTGAACCCCATGTACGACGGTCTTCGCAACGCGCTGTGGAACGAGATTTATATCTCGAGCCGCGCGCCGTCGGCCGCCGAGCTCGCCAATCTCGCCCGTCTTCGCTTCCTTGCGCCGGACGGCAAATATGTGGTCGTCGATTTCGAGTGCCGCCCGCCTCTACATGTTGGACGAGCATGGGATTGCGGACTCGATGCGGGTCATCGTCGGCAAGCCGGACACGCCAACGCCGCTGCTTGTCAGCGTTATCTATTATGCAACGGCAAATCCTTATTGGAATGTCCCTGACAATCTGATCCGCAGCCTGGTCGCCGCGCGAGTGCTTAGCCGCGGCAAGTCTTACCTGAAGGACCACAATTATCGCGTCGTCACGAAGCTCGGTCCGGATGCGGAAGAGGTGTCGATCGACGACGTAGACTGGGCTGCCGTTGCGGCTGGGAACTCCACGATCTTCGTTCGTCAGCTACCGGGGCCATACAATTCGATGGGAAAGCTGAAGTTCGGCTTCGCGAATGCGGAAGACGTCTATCTTCACGATACGCCGAACAAATCCCTCTTCGACGCCGACACCCGCCTCATCAGCAACGGCTGCATCCGGCTCGAGGATGCGCAACATCTCGAACGGTGGCTCCTCGGCAGCGAGCCCGCTCCACAGTCAGACGCGGCGGAGCAGCATTTGGTCCTGCCCGAACCCGTGCCGATCTTCCTGACGTACCTTACGCTGAGGCTCGACGGAGAGACGCCGACCGCAACCGCCGACGCCTATGGCCGTGATCCGGCCGGCGATGCAGGCCCGCCAGTCGCGCAATAGGTCTCGTCGTAGTGGTGGTGGGCGGTGACGGGCTCGAACCGCCGACCCTCTCGGTGTAAACGAGATGCTCTACCAACTGAGCTAACCGCCCGCGCTTGATCGGTGCGCAAGCTTTCCGTGCCACGCGGGCGCGGACCGGGCAACCCGCCTAGATCGGTTCTCCGATCACCTTCTCGATCGCGGCGACTTCGTCAGCCGGTTTGAAGGTCAGGTCCGGGTTGAACTGCCTTAGCTCGACGCCGCTACTGCTGTTCTGCACAAGCTCCTTGATCAACCCCCGAACCTTCAGCTCCTTGCGTAGCGGTTGCTAGCATCGCGGGCCCCGCGGCACGATCAACGATCTCGCTCGTCCGGATTTCGGTCAGAGCAACTGCGTCTCGCCACTCGCCGCCCGGCTTCGTCGAGAGCACGGGCAAAGGAGAAAACTGAGCAGATCGCCAGGGTGCCGAGCCGCGATCCGAAACTGCAGCGGAGACGAGGACCTGCGCGGCTGACGTCGCGCCGATCCGCAGCGCCTCGAATTCGGCTAGCGGCGAGCCTGCGGCCGATAACAGCTTCTCGAGCTTGCGCCGAGACGGATTGCCGTGCCGGCGCATGTCCGCCCAGACGGTTCGCCTCACTCCCGCGAGAACTGCCCAGGCATTCGGAGTCAGACCTTCCGGCTTGAACCCCATGAGGTCGTCGTAGATCGGCGAATGTTCCTCCCCGGCTTGGCGTTAGATCTAGAATGGAGCGAAATTCTTCCCTGGAAACGGAGCGCCTAAACTCCTTGCGGCAATTCCCCGCCGCCCGAAAACGGCTCGAGGAATGGTTCGAGCCTCGGCGGCTTCCAGCCTGAGGTAGCGACAAAAGCACGGTTGAGGAACGCACGTTTTCCGTAGCCAAGCGGCTTCCCGTCAGGACCATCGACGAGCCCGCCGGCGGCGAGCAGCACCGCATGTCCTGCTGCCGTATCCCACTCGCTGGTCGGCGCCGCGCGCGGGTAAATGTCGGCTTTTCCTTCGGCGACGATGCAGAACTTTAGCGACGACCCGACTGAAACATAACCGCAGTTGCCGACCGCTACTTCGAGATAATCGATGGTCGCCTGATTGAGATGCGACTTGGACGCGACCGCAGTCGTCAGCTCGCCCCGCCGCCGCGTTGCAATCGGCGCCCGGCCCTTCCCCTCGTCGAGCCAAGCACCTTCTCCAACGCACCCGGCATGAAGACGCCCCGTCGCCGGAGCGAACACCACGCCCAGCTTCGGCGACCCGCCTTCGATCAGTCCGATGTTGACCGTATAATCATCGCCGCCGCGGATGAATTCCTTCGTCCCGTCGAGCGGGTCAACGAGGAAATAAGTGTCGTGGTGTGCCGGGATGCGACCCGCAGCCACCTCTTCTTCGGCAACGACCGGAACGCCCGGCGCCGCGCGCGCTAGCGCGGCGAGGATAATGAGCTCGGCCGCGCGGTCAGCCTCGGTAACTGGCGACGTATCCTGCTTCGATTCCACTTCAAACCCGCGGCGGACGACCTCGAGAATCGCCTCGCCCGCCTCTCGGGCAGCAAAAGCGAGATCGTCGATTAGCCGCGCGTAATCGGCGCTCAACGCGGGGCCATCCGGATCCCGCCGTCGAGGCGCACGGCAGCCGCGTTCATGTATGTATTCTCGATGAGGAAGCAGGCGAGCCGCGCATATTCCTCCGGCTGGCCGAGCCGCTTCGGAAACGGAACCTGCGCGCCCAGTGCATCCTGGACATTCGGCGGCATCATCGCGACCATCGGCGTCTTGAACACGCCCGGCAGGATTGTGTTCACTCGCACACCCTCATTCATCAGGTCGCGCGCGATTGGCAGGCCCATGGCGAGGACGCCTCCCTTCGATGCCGAGTAAGCGGCCTGACCAATCTGTCCATCCTCGGCCGCCACCGACGCCGTATTGATGATGACGCCCTTCTCGCCATCCGCCATCGGGTCGAGGTCGACCATGCCGAGCGCCGAATTCACGATGCAGCGGAAGCTTCCGATCAGGTTGATCTGAAGAGTCAGCTCGAATTGTTTCATCGGATAGAGTTTGGCAGCTTTCGTCTCCTTGTCGCGCGCGACGGTCTTTGCGGCCGTCGCCACGCCGGCGCAGTTAACGAGGATCCGCTCCTGTCCATGCGCCTCGCGGGCCCTCGCGAAGGCCGCAGCGACCTTCTCGTCCGACGTGACGTCAACCTCGCAGAAGATGCCGCCGATCTCCTCGGCGACCTTGCTCCCCCCCTCCTGGTCACGATCGAATATCGCCACCTTGGCTCCGCGCCGCGCCAGCTCGCGCGCGGTCGCTTCGCCGAGACCCGATGCCGCGCCGGTTACGACCGCGGCAGCTCCACTGATGTCCATTGCATTCCCTCGAAATTGGATCGCGTCCGCCTAGGCGCTCAACACTGCCCTAGACAAGGCCGGCGTTGGCCTCGTCGCGACCTTGCCCGGCCTCACAGCTTGTCATCTCCCGGCCCCAGTTCATCTTTAATGCATATTGGCGTGCGAATAGAAGAAGCTAGGATCAAATGGGGTCTTGTCGGTGGGGGTTGCACGGTGAAAAAGCTGAAGAGACTGGCGATTGGCGCTTCGGGCCTGGCGCTGGCCTTTGCTGCCGGTCCTGCGGCATCTGCGACGGACGGTCAGTCGGCCGCTGTCTCTGTCGGCTCGGCCGTCGCGTCTTTCTACGATAGCCTGCACTCGCAGCCGATCTGGTTTAAGGGCAATGCGAACACCGCGGCGGTCGCGCAGCTGACCGCAATCCTGCAGCGCGCGCCATTCGATGGCTTTCCCGAAGGACCGCTTCTAGCAACGCAGGTTCAGGCTGCCGCGGCTCAGGCGAGTAGCGGTAAGCCGGACGATATCGCCAACGCCGAACGCATACTTTCAGGCGCCTGGGTCCAATATGTTCAGGCCATCAAGCGCCCGACCGCCGGCATGATCTATGCTTACCCTGTGCTGCAGCCGCAGGGGGATCGCGCGGACCAGATTCTGCTCACGACCGCAGCAGCGCCTTCGCTTGGTGCCTATCTTGCGAGCACGTCCGATGTGAATGCGATCTACAAGCAGCTGCGCGACACCGCCTGGGTCCAGGCCCAGTCGAGCGGCAATCTCACTCCGGACCCGCGCCTGCTCGCCAATCTCGACCGTGTTCGATCGCTTCCAGCAAGGGGCCGCTTCCTGCTGGTGGACTCTGGGGTCGTCGATGCTTACCCTTTATCAGGACGGGAAGGTCGTTGATTCAATGAAGGTGATCACCGGCACTGAAGATCTGCCGACCCCGCTGATCGCCAGCTTCATGTATTACATCACGTACAATCCATACTGGCATGCTCCCGATCATCTCGTTCGAAAGACAATCGCGCCGAACTTCCTTCACGGGGGAATGAGCTATTTGAAGTCCCACGGCTATCACGTGATCGAGGACTGGAGCGAGCATCCGACCATCATCGATCCCGCCACCGTGAACTGGAAGGGGGCGGCGGCAGGAACGGTCCACCTCAAGATCCAGCAGGATCCCGGCCCGTTGAATTCGATGGGGATTTTCAAATTCCCCTTCCCCAATCCGCAGGACATCTACCTGCACGACACGCCGGACCATGCGAAGTTCAACCTCGCGAACCGCAATCTCAGCAACGGCTGCGTGCGTGTGGAAGATGCCCGGCGGCTCGGCACGTGGCTGCTCGGCCGTCCGCCCGTTTCACCAGGCGACACGCCGGAAACCCGCGTCCAATTGCCGGCGCCTACGCCGATCTACCTGACCTACATTACGGCGCAGGTGCGCGACGGCAAGCTCAGCTATCTGCCTGACCTGTACGGCTGGGACAGCAAGCCGCCGCAATTCGCCTCGAACTAGGCTCTGCAAAATCTAACGATGCTGTGGCGGCGCGTTTTGGCTTCGCCGCGGAACGACGTCTGGGGCGCGCGCACGTCAGCTGCATAAAAGAAATCCGGCCCGGGCGAGTGCCCGGACCGGTATTTCTTACTGCCTCTGCTCTTAGAAGCCGCGCTCTGGCGCCGGCGGCGGAGGAGGCGGTGGCGGAGGCGGTGCCGGGCACGTGTCGGTCGCCAGGATCACTGAGCCATCCGGGCACGTCTGCGTCGCCGGAGGCGGCGGAGGCGGCGGGGGTGGCGGCGGAGGCGGCGGAGGCGGCGGCGGCGGCGTGTAGAAGTTGTAGATCAGGCTCAGCAGGAGGCTGTGCGTGCGATAGCGCCCGCGCAGCTGGTCGCCACCGAGAAGCCCGGTCTGGTCGTCGAACTTGACGTTCGGCATGTTGAAGAACTTGTACTTCAAGCCGACGTCGATGTTCTGCGAGACGGCCGTGCGAACGCCCATGATCGCCTGCCAAGCCGGACGACTGTCGGAGCCATCGACGATCAGGTCTGGTGCGGCCGAATTCGGATCCATGCTGTAATGGACGCCAGCGATTCCGACGCCGAGACCGACGTAGCCGCTCCAGCCATTGTCATCGCCAAAGTCGAGCAGGCCGTTGATCATCCCCGAAAAAGAGTGGGCATTCCCACCAACCGGGAAGTGTGCGCCGAAGCCAAAGCCGGTCAGCGGTTGGTCGCGCGATTCCAGCTCGTTGAGGCCGGCGTGCTTGTAGCTAAGCTCACCCTCCAGACGAACCATTCCGAAATCGTATCCGGCGATCGCGTCGATGTCGTAGCCTACATCATGGCTGATCTCAAAAAGCCCGTTCGAAGCATGAGCAGCCTGATCCGCTGGATCGAACCGGTCGAGCTTCGTATTTTCAACGAGCATCGCGCCCCCCTCAAGTCCCACATAAAAGCTGTGGTCGCGGGCGAGCGCGGGCGATGCCATGGCCGTCGAAGCGAGCGCCACCGCAATGCCGAGCTTACGCATAGAATTGTCCCCTTTCAGATGCGTCTTCTAGATAGAACTGCCGGAACACCTTATGAAAGGGCCGGGTGCCGTGCAAGCACGTCATTGCCTGTAATCTGTTGCCAAAATGCCTCAGTTAATTCGAGCCGGATTGCAGAAGTTCTTGAGAGGCTTCGGTTTTTCTCAAGCCCCAATCAGGCCGTGCTGACGCAATGTGTTGAGAATGTCGTCGATCGTTGCCCTTGATTCAGCGTCCACGACGGTCCCGCCCAAGGGCGATGCGATCGCCGCCGACCTCACACCGACTACCTACTGACAGTCCACGAATAACGCGGATCCACGCAGGGTCCTTGTCTCCCACGCACCGCTCCTGAAGACCGCGAAGGATGCGCTGGTGCGCGTACATGCGCATCCCTTCTACTGGCGAGATGAACCGCCAACCGCCTCTCGTCCACGTTGCCACACACTGTGGCCTGCCCGCCCACGCGTCGATCGCGCCATCCTATCTGGTTATTATCTAGAATCCGACCTGGGTTCGAAGTCCGAACAGCAGCGCATCGCGCAGCTTCGGGTCGCCATTCGGATTGACGATATATTGAACGTCGGGCTGAAACGTCAGCCAGCGGTTCATGACGGCGCGATAGCTGGTTTCGATTACCAGCTCATTTGCCTTGCTGCGCTGGCCGTCGATCGCGAGCGCGTGCCGGTAAGGCTCGCCCCAGTGCGCATCTGCTAAGGCAATGCCGGCCTGATCCTCGTCGCGGCCCTTGAATGTCCCGGTGTAGACGAAGCCGCCACCAAGATAGCGGTCGAGCGGATTGAGCCGGTCGTTGGCGGCACCGAACCGCAGCCAGCCGCGCAAGCCCTTGTCGCTCGTATCTGACGCGCCAACGAACCGCCGCTCGATAGTTAAGTAAGCGCCCTCGCTTCCTTCTCTCATGAGCGGCTCTCTGGCTCGCGCGCTGGCAAGGCGGTCCTCGAACGTCGTCGTATAGCCCCACCTCCCGAGCACGGCGCGCGTTCGTCCGGCATTGTATTGAACCTCGCCGACGATCAGCGCGCCGTCGCCGTTCCCGAGCTCGACCGCAACCAGGCGTTGGGAGTGTCCGGGATCGCCCGGTACGCCATCGAGCACCGCGAAGCGAACGGTCCACGCGTCCGAAAGCCGGTAATCCCCACGCACCGCCAGCGAAGTCACGGGAAAGATCGAGGGCCCGTTCTTCCCCGATTGGGAAAAATCGGGCCCGATCCCGTGGCTCGCGGTGACGAACAGCGCTCCAGTCTCCTGGACGTCGAACTCGGAATTGAGATCGAACAGGCCGATCTTCACCGACGCCTTGTCGCCCGCGAACTTCTGCTCGAGCCACGCCTCGTAGAGACGCGCCGCGCGGACCTGCGTCTCGATGTTCGATGAGTTCCTGGAAGTTACCGACCAGGCTCCGGCTCATCCCCACGCCATTGTTGTACAAGCCGTAGATGAAGAGCGTCGCACCGTGCCAGCCGAACGCGCGGTCGGCGTCGACCTTCACCGTCAGGTCGAGATTGTCGAGGTAACGCGTGCCGCTGCGTAGGCCGCCGCTCGCGTTGTGCCAGATGTCGAAGGTGTAGACGAGCGATGCATCGATCGCTTCGGGAAGATTGTGCTGAGCCGGGCGCGGGATGTGTGGCGTGGTGGATTCCGGCCCCGTCGCGGCGGGCTGCGCATCGGCCGCGGGATCGGCAAACGCAGCCTGAGCAGCACCCGGGGCAAGCAGCAGCGGCAAGTAGCGCGCGACGAGACGCTTCTGCCCCTCTCTCCCCATTGCCAATTGATCGCATTTGGCAACATGATCGACAAGGCCGCGCCTAGGTCGAATGAACGAACTTTAACTGGAACCGGCGGGGACCGAATTTATTGTCGGCCTCGTGCGCGATCCGACCTCACCCGTCCAGGACGAACTAGCAAAACGCCTGCTTGTTCGCGCCGCGAAGCTTCGCGCCGAGGCTGAGCATTTGGCCACCTTGCCCACAAGTTTCGCCGTTCGCCGGCCGAAAGTAGCGAACGATAATAGCTAGGCGGCGAGCGCATCAGTCCGTGCGTTTTTGAGGGTATCCCCCGATAGCAGCCAACCAGTACTGCGGTGATAAGGCCGGCCGTTCGCGCGCAAGCACGCGCAGAAAGGCAGGTGCCCAGTGCCGAGCCGCTCATATCTTGGACGCGCTTTAATTATCGCCGCACTGCTGCTGACCACGGAGGGCGTAGCAAGTGCACAACATTGGCACGGCTGGCGGAGGCTGGCATGGCGGCGGCTGGCACGGCGGCGGAGGCTGGAATGGCGGAGGCTGGTATGGCGGCGGGGGCGGCTATTATCGCTCCTATGGGTACGGCTTCCACTACGGCCCTCGATATGCCCCTTATCCTTATTACGGATACGGCTATCCCTGGTTCGCGCTCGGAGCATTGTTCGCCCCGGTCATCTATCCTCCGCCGCCCGTTTACTACTATCCGGTCCCGGCAGCGCCGCCGCAGGCGCCGGCGACGCAACAATGCCCGGACGGATCGGTGATCGCTGTTGGAAGCTACTGCCCGACGCACGTAGCGCCCCAGCCCGGGCCTGCGCCTCTCCCTGCGCCGCCGGTCGAAAGAGGTGAGCGAGGCTGAGCTCAGACGGACCGCTGTTTGCATTTCGTAAATAACTGTCGCGTACCCGACACATCTGGCGTGGCGGTGGCTTTTGGACGGAGCTCCGCTGATGAGATTCCTAAAGGGCATGCGCGACTATGTGTCGCCGGACAATGATGCGGTAACAGCGCGGCTGAGCGCCGTGACCAGTCGCGGCAAGATCGAGGTCTCCTCCTATCACTGCGGGGAGTCGGCATCCGTCGAGCGACGTCTCTGGTCGCAAGACGAAGTCGGAGCCGACGCGGCAGCGTCTAACCCAGCGCCCCTTTGATCTCGGAAATTATGAAGCCGAAGAAGGTTCAGCTCGATCGCTTGCGCTCAATCTCCAGGCACCGAGCGGCCGTAAGGGCGCAATCGCCGCGCCGTCTCGACGACGACCGTTCTCCGGACGAAGACGACGCCTCCTTCGAGTGGCCGATAAGACCCGCAACGCAGCTCTAGCCAGCGGCGGCTTGCCGCCAAAATCTGGGTCAGGGCTTCCGCTTGCTGTCGGCGACGGTCATCCCGTCGATGGTCACAGTGAGATCGTCGCCCAGCAGCCGCGCATAACCGTCGTTGGTCGCCGGCGTTTACGTCGGCAGCAGTTGCTTAGCCATGTCAGAGTTCGACGCTCAGTGACCCGTCCACCGGCACCGCTGACCATTGCGCGGTCAGCTCGTCCAGCCGCGCCCGGATCTTCTCCACGTCGTCGGCCGACACCGGCACTGCCGGGTGACCCCGCGCCTCGCAGGATTGCTCATAGCTCTCGAGTAAGTCCTCCACCGAGACGCGCCCGCCCCACATCTCCGCCTGGAAGTTCTCAACCAGTCGCTCGACGGCCCCCTCCGCATCGCCGCCGGTGGTCGTGAAGCTCGCCGCCTGCCCGTCCGCCACGAGAGACAGGAAGCCGCTGTGCGCCAGAATGCTCTCGACCGCGAAGTGGACCATGTCGTGCGGGATGATGCCCTGCTTGGGACATTTCATCGTCGCCGGCGGCTCGCCCGAGCGCTCGATCAGCAGATCGTCATACTTCCCGTCGCGCTTGGTGAAAGTTAGCTTCATGGCTCGTCACATCCGACACGGCCATCATCGAGTCCAGGCGGATCAAATTCGCTTTACTAGCCGGGCGCGACCTTCAGCCGCTGCTCCAGGGCATGAACCCCGCCTGACGCGACCTCGCTCGCTTAGCCCGTCGCCCCATTCATGTTCTTTCCGCCCGGATCGAGCGGGACATAATTAGTGCCCCCGTCCTTCGTTACCCACAGCACGTAGCTGAAGTCGCCGAGGAGATTGGGTCCGCCGTGCTTGTTTTGGTTTGCGTTGTGGACTTCAGCATATTGTTGTTCGGTCCGCTGACGTTGATCACGCTCAGCACCTCGTTCATTCCCTGCAGCGGACAATAGTTTAACGCACCGAGTTCGGATGAGACCGCGTCCTGCTTCTTGTTGTTGGGGGGGAAGCCGTAGTTGTTTCCGGTGTTGTCCGTAAAGACGAAGGTGACGTCGAGTCCGTTATGACCGACGCCGTTTTTGTCCTGATTCTTGAACGTCAGGGTCTGGTTCGAACCTTCCGGAGGCCCGAGTGGATCATCCCCAACAGGCTGCAAGACGAACAGCGCCTTTCCGGCCGCGTCGAAGCCGGTCAGAGTAACATTCACCTGCACCTGTCGTGGCGGGTTCGGTCCCTGCCCCTGGTCCTGGCCCTCGTCCATTTCGAGGTCTAGGTCTTGGTCTTGGTCCGTCATGGTGTCTCTCCCCTGCGATTGCCTGACCAATTTTATGGCGCGCCATTGATTTAACTCGAATTTAACGACTGCGAACCTTACCGAACGGTAGCGAACTGTTTTCGTTCGCTTTTCATCTGCTCACGCGACTGTGGGCCTCGAAAACTTGCTCGGCTTTGCGAACCTGCTCCGCGAAGAAGCGAGCTTGGTCAGTCCCGACTCCATCAAGAAGATCCAGCGCTGCCTCCAGCGCGCGCGCTGCTTCATCGGAGCCGGCCGTGGCGCGCTTCGCTGCGAGCGCGTCGTAAGATCGCACCATCAGCGTCTGCGGCGCATCGTCGCCTAGGACCGCATAGTTCCGTTCCGCCTCAGCGAAAGCTCTGCGTGCCGCCGCTATGTCTCCGCGCGCAAGCTCGAGAGCCCCGATCAGCCAATGTGACGTCCCCTGCGCCTCGGGGCCGAGTCCTAGTTCTTCGGCAAGCGCCTGGCAGAGGCCGGCGAGGCCCATTGCAGCTGCAACGTCGCCGTCGTCGATCGTGACATCCTCGTCACCCCAGCCCGGCCAGCAATTGGCCGCGGCGTTGAAGCACATCGCGCGGGCCCGCCGCTTGAGCGCCGTCACGGCCTCGGACTGACCCTGCAGCGCGGCCTGCCCAAGACACCAGCTCGCGCCGAGATGCGCGGCGACGATCATATTCCCCACGTCTCGATGCTGCCGATAAAGCGCGTTGACGGCGGCCGACATCGCGGAAGCTGCGACCTCACTGTGCGGCTCTAGCGACAAGAGGGCGACAGCCTCAGCCCCCGCGCCTTCGCGGATAGTCGCGGTCAGCCTGCCGGCGAGTTCGCTTGCGTCCACCGCCGCGCCTTCGAACCTCAGAGGAAGTTCTTCAGCCCCCCGAGCAGCGACGACGCGCCGCCCTGCGCGTCGACCAGCGAGGCGAAGCGGCCCAGCGATCCCTCGCCGCCGATATGCTGAACGATCTGCGACAGCGTGTCGGTTGGAATGCCGGTCTGCCGAGAGGCGGTTTGCACCGTGTCCCCGTCCTGCGAGTGGGCATGAGCGAGCGCCGCAATCGCCTGTTCCGCCTGTTCGGGCGACAGCCCTACCTTCGCTGCCATGTTCTGAACCGTAACGTTTTCGTTCACCTGGCTGAGGATGCTGTTGAGAATGCTCATGCGCCACCCTTTCCGGATCGAGTTCGGGCGGCCTGACCCTCAACGTGCGGCAAGTCAATCGCGTCAATGGGCGACCGCGCAAGACTTCTCGGGTTCGGAAGTCTGGCCGAGCGTTTCGAAGCATGTGTTGCAACGACCGTCTGAAACCGCGAACCATTTCAGACATCAGCCGAGACGCCGGTGTACCCTAGTTTGAATTGAAATCGGGAGCGAGGAAGGCTGCCCCCCATTGCGGACATCCGAGCGAGAACGATACGCTCGCTTATCCGCGTCCAATCATCCTGGGGGTTCGTCATGCGCACGTTTCTGGCTCTGGCTACTGCGCTGCTTTCGGCTGGCGCCGCGGCCTCGACTTACGATCTCCCAGCAACTCCGCAGACCGTCGCCTGGGGCCATTATGACGCCACCGCCAAGCCGGTGCTCAACATCAAGTCCGGCGACACGGTCGTAGTTCACACGCTGCTGACCAACAGCCCAACGGGGCTCGAAAAAGCCGGCGTTGCGCCCACCGACGTTCAGCAGAGCTTGCGCGCGGTCTACGACGGCGTTCCGCAGGCCGACCGCGGTCCCGGCGGCCATATCCTGACCGGCCCAATCGCGATCGAGGGAGCCGAGCCGGGCGACACGCTCGAGGTGCGCATCGTCAAGATCGATCTCGCCATCCCCTATGCCTACAACGGCTTCCGCTACGGCGCCGGCTTCCTCACCGACGACTTCGCCTATCCGAAGGTGAAGATCGTGCCGCTCGATGCGAAGCGGATGATCGGGCATTTCGGCCCCGGCATCGAAGTGCCGCTGCATCCGTTCTTCGGAAGCATGGGCGTCGCGCCGCCGCCGTCGTTCGGCCGTTATGACTCGACCGCTCCGACGATCATCGGCGGCAACATGGATGACAAGGCGCTAGTCGCCGGAACGAGCGTCTTCTTCTCCGTCTACGTCCCCGGCGCCCTGTTCGAGGTCGGCGACGGCCACGCCGCGCAGGGCAATGGCGAGGTCGACATCACCGCGCTCGAAACTTCATTGACGGGAACGCTTCAGTTCATTCTGCACAAGGGGATGAAGTCGCCTTACCCGCGCGCCGAAACGCCGACGGCGTATATCGCAATGGGGTTCGACGACGACCTCAGCCGCGCGACGCGCAAGGCGCTGACCAACATGATCGACTTCCTGGTCGCTGAGAAAGGGATGAGCCGCGACGACGCCTATATGCTGCTGAGCGTCGCCGGCGACGTCGAGGAAACCGAGCTCGTCGACCGCAACAAGGGCGTCCACGTCGTCCTTCCGAAAACGCTGTTCACGAAGTAGCGGGGAGCCTTCGAAGGCGGATTACAACAGGTGCACGCCGGCTGCGCGGATCGGTTCTCGCTCACCGAGCGTCCGCGCAAGCACCGCGGTCAGCGTCAAGGCGAGCAAGGCAGCAAGAAAAATGGTCGCGACCCTGTCCCGGGCGCGCAACTTCCCGGTGACAAAATAAGCGGCGAGCGCCGCGAGTACAGCAATCGGATAGAATTCGATCAAGGTCAGCCCCGGTGCCCTGGGCCGCCCATTATGCATATCTCCACTTAACGACAGCTTTCGATCCGTTGCGCACCTCGGTCGCCCGGCTAAACTCCAGCGCCATGATTTTCGCCAAGCAGCTTCGAGAGGGAGTTCGCGAAGGCCGGATAAGATGTTCCATCCGCATCTGGCACCGTCCGCGCGTGAAGGTCGGCGGCGCCTATCCGATGGGAGATGGCCACATCCTCGTCGAATCCATCCGCCAGATCAGCATCGGCGACATCACCGGCGATCTCGCCCGGCGCTCCGGCTTCAAGGGCGTAGTGGACCTGCTCAAGGTCGCGAAGCACGGCAGCGGTACGAACGTGTACCTGATCGACTTCGAATATATCGGGCCCGGAGAGCATGAAAAGGGCCGCCGGATCTGGGAGCCCGGCGACCCTATCTGAATGCGAGTCCGTTCAATTCTTACATCGGCGCTCTGATGACCCGCATGACGCGATACGTGCGCGGATTGACCACATAGACGTAGCCATTGTCGCTTACGTACCGGAAGTTGTTGCGCAGGTGATAGCGCGTGACGATCGGCTGCGGCAGCGCGCCGAAGTCCGTGTAGGTGTAGCTGGGCCCGAAGGCGTAACCCACGCGGTACACGGTGACGTGATCATGATGTCGGGCAATCGCCGGCGTCGCTGCGACGGCAACGGCGGCAGCGGCGACGGCAAGAAGCGTCTTCATGCATATTCTCCTCTGGTGGACGCTCATTCCAACGGACTAAGCTGCGACGCGTTTCCACGACGCCTGCACTTGTAATGATGATGTAATCCTGGACGGCTGCGGCCGCATTGCGGGAGGCGAGGCTTCTGATACCCTACGGTTTGTTGCTGGGGGGCCGGCCGTATGCATGTTCATCTGCCCAAGCCGCTACACGGCTGGCGCGAGTTTATTGGCGAGGTCGGAATCATCGTACTCGGCGTGCTGATCGCCCTCGGCGCCCAGCAGGTTGCCGAGAAAATCCATCAGCGCGGCGAGGTGGAGCAGACGCGAAGGGCGCTCGATGCCGAGCTGGCGCACAATCTCGGTGCATTCGACGACCGACAGGCTTTGCAACCCTGTGCCCGGCGCCGGTTCGACGAACTCCAGTCGATCCTGAACCGCGAGCAGCAGGGGCCGCCCGCCCTTCGGCGCGACTTCGAGCCGCCGCTTTCCATCAACCTCCAGTTCGCGGTGTGGGACGCGGCGACCGGAGAATCGAGATCGCTGATCCCGCTGGAGCCGAAGCTTCAATACGCTCAGCTCTATGACATCTTCCGCCGCTACGATCGTTGGAGAGACGAGGAGAGTGACGATTGGTATCAGCTCGCCGACCTGGACTTCAGGACGCAACTGACCGCGGATGAGGCGAAACGCGCAAAAATCATCGTCAAGCGATTGCAGCGGCTCGATAGCCTGCTTCCCGCTTATTCATCGTTCTTGGAGCGCTCCGCAAAGCCGCTCGGAATCCGGCCGGAGCCTGACGTCGACGCGCCGGCGCAGCAGTTGATGAACAGGAACCGCGCCATCTTCTGCGCGCCCATGATCTAGCTTTCCGGCGATTGACACCGGAAGCACCCCGCCGCAGCCTCGGCCCGAGGGGGAATGGGATGAACAAGAACCGGGTCGAGCTATTCAGCGACGGCGTCTTCGCGATCGTCCTCACTTTGCTCGTGCTGAACCTGAAGGTGCCCGAAAGTCATGGGCTGAAGGCCCTGCACGACATCACGCCCGCGCTGATTGTCCACGCCGCCACTTTCTTCCTGGTCGGAGTGATGTGGGTGGGCCACCACGGCGCTCTCGCGCGCGTCGACAAGATCACGCATCGAGCGCTCCTCTTCAATCTGCTCATTTTGTTCTGGGTGACGCTAATCCCCTTCGGAGCGGAAAACGCCGCCGATCGTCCGCTCGAGCCGCTCGGCCCGAGTCTGCTCGCCTTCAGTTGCGGAGCCTTCTTCCTGTCCTATCTGGGATTCCGGTTCAGTGTGCACTCGACCATCGACGACGTGCCCGAGATGCGGCGATGGAAGCAAACTCGTGTCGCGATCGCCATTGCGTTGGTTATCGGGAATTTCGCTTGCGCAGCACTGGCCTGGGTCTCGCCGTGGATAGGCTATGCCGGTGCGCTCGCCACCGTGCTAGTCTTTCTACTTCTACGCAGCCCGCCGGAGTCCGAAGAGAAGTTCATGCGCGAAGGTCGCGCGAACGAGATCGCTGCTGCTTAGTCGGCTCGATTACAGCGCCGCAAGCCGCAGCTGGTCTTGCTGGTTGAGGTAGCTGATCGTGATCGGAACGGCCTTCGGAAGTAGCAGGTGCTGCTCGGGAGCCGTAGGAACCGGCGGATCCTTCCCGAGCATCCACCGCGCGAGCCGCTGTGCGTCCTCGAGGCGGACGCAGCCATGGCTGAGGTCGCGGTTGTCCTGGGCGAACAGCTCCTTCTTCGGCGTATCGTGCAGGTAGATGCCGTCGCCGTTCGGAATGTCGAACTTGAAATGCCCAAGCGAGTTCGCGGGTCCGGGCAGCTGGCGAACGTAAATCTTGGTATCGCCGGCAGCGACCGACTTCCAGTCGACGCCGTCGGGCGACAGGATTTGCGCATCGTTCGCGAACGCGGACATGACCTGGTAGCCCTGATGCTCGAGATAGGCGTCGCCGTCCTTGAGCACGCGCGGCGCAATGACCGTCTTCGCGACATCGGGAGTCACATGCCAATACGGGTTCAACGTCTCGTAGTTGATGAAGCCGCTCAGCGCCGGCGTCGGCGTGTCGGGCTTTCCGACGATCACCTTCATCGAATCGCGGACATGACCATCTTCCATCATGTACAGCCGCGCCGAAGCGGCATCGACCAAGATATAACGGCCGCTCTCCGGGATATTCACGCCGGGCAGTAAATCGACATAGAGCTGCGGTGTCACAGTGCCCGCGATCGGCCCAAGCGCCGGGTAGAAGCGCACAAGGCCGAAAGCGCACGCAGCGAGTGTCAAAGTCGCTGCGCCCGCGATCAAATAGCGTCGGTTATGAGAGCTGGTTGCGGTCATGGTGCCCCCCTTCAGACCGCGCGCATTATGAACCTTCCCAAGTCGACTAACAATCAGCGATTCCCCTGATCTCCCTACGAGCCCATTCCATTCGTGCAGGAACTGCATCAGGAAGAAGCATGGACAAGCTTGTTGAGGAGACCGTCGCCGATGGCCGTTGGTTTCCGCTGAGATTCAAGGCGGACAAATATCAGTTCGCGTTCATTCCGCCGGAGCGCCACCGGGAAACGGCATTCCTGGTCTACCTGCAGCCGTCCGCGAACGAAATGCGTGCGATCGCGCCTTCCAAGCTCATGGGAGCGCAGCCGGATCGAACCGATCTGCACTTCATCCTTCACCTCGGTTTCGGCGGGTCCACGCTCCTCGGCAAGATTCTCGCGCAGCCGGGCGTCGCGCTCACCTTGCAGGAGCCGCCCGTCCTCACCGACATCGTCGGTTATGGGCTGACGAGAGATCGTCGAGAAACGGCGCAGCTGCTGCACCAGACCACTGAGCTCCTTAGCCGCCCGATCAGTCCCCCCGAGGCGGTGATCTGCAAGATGACGCACGTCGGGAATGCCCTTGCCGCAACGATGGCGGAGGGTGCACCGACTTCGCAGCTCCTGTGCCTTCAGACGCCGATGGAGGAGATGCTCCTGTCGCTTGTCCTTCGCGGCCTCGGAGGGCGGATCTCAGGCCGGCAGATCTTTATCGCGATCCGCGATGCGAACATGAGCGTCATGGACATGAGCGACCGCGATTTGGCCGAACATACCGACCTCCACCTGGCTTCGCTTGCCTGGCTCTCGATGCAGAAGATGATGCTCGATGCGGCTGACCGCCTGGGCCCGCAAAGGGTCGCCTCGATCGTGACCGCTCAATTGATGCAAGACACCCGTGAGGCGATCGCCGCTGTCGCCAGGCATTTTCGGCTGGACCTCGACGTCGATGGACGCATGGCCGAGCCAATACTGAAACAGCACTCGAAGACCGGCGAGCCCTTCGATCCTCAAGTCCGTGCCGAACGGATCGCCGATGGCTTGCTCCTCCACAGTGCCGAAATCGATCCCGTCGTGAAGTGGGCGCGGAAGATCGCCGACCGGACAGGAATCGACTGGGACCTGCCCTATCCCTTGCTTGGCTAACCGCAGGCCGACATTCCGCGCCAGACCGTGCAGCTCTTTCGCCAGATTCCGCTCGGGCTCAGGTGCCTCCGCTCGAAATCCGGCTATTCTTCCATCGGGTTGATGGGGAGGAAGCATGCAGCGGATCGGTCTTTTCTGTGCGGCCTTTGCGGTCGCGGCTCTGGCGCGTCCGGCCGCAGCGCAACAGGCGATGGCCGAGCAGCAGACGGCGCCAGCGACTCAGCCGCAACAGGCCGAGCCGCCGCCATTCCCGGCGTTTCCGCCCGAACATCACGTCGTTCGCTCAAAGAATCAGGCAGCTCCTCGCGAGCGTTATCCGGGGACCGAGGGTCAACACACGACGTCCAAACATCGCGCCACAACCAGGCAGCACACGACGTCTAAGCAGCACACAACGTCCAAGCATCATGCGACCTCTAAGCATCATGCGACGTCTAAGCATCATGCGACGTCGAAGCATCAGACGACCCACGAGCATCACAAGGCTCCAAATCTTTCGAAGCGGACGATCCGGCAGTGCCACAGTATGAGCTACAAGCAGATCATGAAGTCCAGCAACTGCCGGGCGCTGATGATGAGCGATCTCGAAGCGCACGAGCATCAGACCCAACACAGTTCGCGCCACGCGACGAAGCACAGCAACACGAAGAGCCACAGCGCGAAGCACCGGACGACCAGCACGAAAAAGCATCGCTCCCACTGACGCTCAGGCGCGACCTTGTGTCGTCGTTCCGACAGAGGAACGAAGCGCCGGGATGATCGGTATTGCTGTTGTCGGATGCGTTCTTGCCGGACGTGAGTGACACCCTAAGGCCCGCCGCGTACCCTTTCCGGCGGGCCTTTTCCTTGCGCGCTGCCGACACCTAACCTTCGCCTTCTCAGTTGAATTGCTGATGGTTCGCCTGGCCTTCGTCGGCCAAGTCCGGCTAACTCAGGCAATCTTGAAGGGGCGGGCAATGAAAACCATTCAACTCCTTGCGCTAAGCCTTTCGCTGGCCGTCGTCGTCGGCGGCCCTCTTTCACAGCCGGCCGTTGCCGCCACCGCTGCCGAACTGAACGCAAGCGGCAAGGCCGCTCTCGACCGGCTCTACGCGCAGTCCGACCGGGCGCGCCGTTACAGCCGCGATGCGCGCGCAATTCTCGTCTTCCCGAAGATCATCAAGGCCGGCTTCATGATCGGCGGACAGGGCGGCGAAGGCGTTCTCTTCGTTCACGGCCAGCCAGCCGGTTATTACAAGATCGGCGCCGCCTCCTTCGGCCTTCAGGCCGGTGGGCAGTCCTTCAGCTACGCGCTGTTCCTGATGAACGATGCCGCGCTTACCTATCTAAGGAAGAGCAATGGATGGGCGATCGGCTCCGGGCCCAGCGTGGTCGTCGTCGACAAAGGCGCCGCCATGAGCACCACTTCGACAACGCTCGCGAAAGATGTCTACGCTTTCCCGTTCGGCCAGAAGGGACTGATGGCCGGCCTCGGGCTCGAAGGCTCGAAGATCACGCCCATCAGGAGGTAGGATCGCTTGAATGTGACGCCGGTCCGGCATCGGAAAACAAGAAATTTCCTGCTACGAACGCGCTGTATTTACCTTTCGTTAACTATATTAACATGCATGACTTTTATAGACCGACCGATCCTGAGCTCGCTGCCGTACTAAGGAGTCACGCCATGCGTGTCGTAAGGATTGTTCTGGCGACCGCCATCCTGGCGGCGAGCACCGTTGCGGCCGACGCAAAAGGCAGCGGCGCGAATGCCAATAAGCCTCCCCAAGCTCAATCGTCGGTCAGGGCCAGCAATTCGGTTCCGGATCGGAGCAACCCGTCCCATAAGAACCGCCACAAGGGCCAAAATGGTTCTGCTTGTGCGAACGGCACAAGCGGGAAGCCTGCGAACTGCTTCCCGACGGTCAGCCCGCAGTAAGAGAGCCAGCGGTCGCTATCTCCCGCAGTCGTGACCTGCGACTGGATAGCGCCGCAGCATTTTGTGGGTTCGCGCGAGACGTTCACGGAACCGCCGGATCAGCCCGCTGCGTGGACTGATGTCGATCTTCGCATCAGTGGTCACGGTGATCACCCTCGCCTTTCTTGACCTTCGTCCTCGCGTATTGCCGGCGATCGAGTAGTGATGCTGCGCCGAGGCGCAGCATCACACCATATGTTCGGAATGGCCGTAGACGATGATCGTCATATAGCCGTCGCGCTCGGCCTTGGGGCCGGTCCCCATGCTCGCCTGGAAGCGCTCGGCTTGTGCGTCGTCGCAGCTGTACTGCGGCTGCATTTCGCCCGACGTCGCTACAACCTTGCAGCCCTTCACCGAGCCGTGCGGATCGATCGCAAGCGCCATCATCTGGCCACCCAGCAACGTATCGCCGGTCTGCAAGTCGGGCTTGGCCGGCGGCGTGCCTGGATCGAACCGACGCTCGAACGTAATGCGCGTGACCTCATTTCCCTTGGTGTCCGAAGCCTTGCTCATCATCGACGCCTGGCTCGACGCGATATCGCAATCGGACGAATCCGACGGCTTGAGGCTGGTCTGGTAAAGGCACGATGACGGCTTGCCGTCTCCGCCGATCGTCACGGTGACCTTCTCCCACCAGGGCGAACTCGAAACCAAAGTGTCAGGGGCGGTTGCAGTGGCAGTGGTGGCTGCGAGCGCCGTGGCGGAGGCCACGAGCAGAGCGGCAAGCTTGAGCACTTTCAAACTCCTTCGCGCCCGCCGCTCCGGCGACCTAATTGCCGCCGCCTACCTGAAGCGCCCAACGCGCAGCGAAGATTTGGTTTCCGTCCGTTCGTCGAAGGGGCTTGTTGGCACTGCGTTCGCGCGGCGGGCTGCCACTAGGCTGCGTCGGGAAGAGCTCCGCGCAATTTCATCATGTCATGCAACCTGGTCGCGACACCGATCACGACCAGGAGGCCAAGCCCGAGCAAGCTGTCGACCGGATCCTCATAGATTATCGCCGCTACGAGCAGCGCATTGATACCGAAGCCGATGACGGCCGGCGCAGGAAACAAGGGCATCCTGAACGGCCGGTCGAGACCAGGCTCACGAAGCCGGAGCCGGATCGCAGCGAGGTCGGTGATCGCGGGGACCCCGATCGTGAAAGGCGCTCCGATCGCGATCAGCCGCTCGTAGCCGCCGGTCGAGGCGAGCAGCGCAGCGCCGACCGTCGTGCACAGCAATGCGATCCGCGGCGTACCCGATGCCGACACCTTCGTCAGCACCGAAGGAAGGACTCGATTGCGCGCCATGGCGAAGGCGATCCGCGTCGCCGTCATCGCCTGTAGGTTGCAGACGGCGATCACCGAAATGAGCGCGAGCAAGGTGATCGCGATTCCGCTCGCGGGGCCGAGGACTGCCGCCGCACCGTCCGCTAGCGCAAGCTTCGAGCCGGCGACTTGCTCGCGGCTGAGAACGTGGAGCAGCGCCAGGTTCACGGCGACATAGAGCACCATCACCAGCAGGATTCCGCCGAACGTCGCCCGAACCACGTTGCGCTGCGGTTCGTGGATCTCCTCGCAGAAATAGACGCTTCCGTTCCAGCCGCCGTAGGTAATCGCGACGGCGCGCATCGCGGTCGCGAGCGTGGCGATCCCGAGCACGGGAGTGAGGGCCGGAGCGGGCGCGGCAACTCCATGGCTGGGCACGAGCCACAAGAGGCCGATCAACAGGAACAGCCCGAGGCCCTTGACCGCACTTCCGAGCACCTGGCTCGCACCGCACGTTCGGGTTCCAACCCAATTGATCAGCCCCACGGCGGCGATGAGGAAGACGGCGAGCATCCCGAGTGGAAGCGCGGTCGCGAGGCCGAGCCGCTGCGTATATTCGGCGAACACCACCGAGACGAAGGAAATGGCGAGGATGTAATTCATCCAGTCGGCCCAGCCGAGCATCGTGCCGGCGGTCGGGCCGAAGGCGCGCTCGGCAAACACGTAAGGACCGCCGGCGCGTGGAAGGGATGTGCCGAGCTCGACGGTCGCGCAGGCATCGGCGAGGATGATCAGCCCGCCGACGATCCAGGCGCCGATGATCCATGATTCGTTCGGCAGCGCTCCGGCGACGATCCCCGGAGTGCGCATGATGCCCTGCCCCACCACCCCGCCGACCACGACGGCGAGGCCGAAGCCGATCCCGAGGATTCGCAGGAGCTCGCCGGCCGCGCTTCCGCTTTCAGCAGGCGATATGTCAGGCTTCGCGACCATCGTGGTTCCCCCCATGATGCGAATATCAGATCGATAGGGGCCCGACGAGGAGGCTGAGGAGCTTCGCGCCCGCGCAATAATGATTGGCCGGAATTCCCGAGCCGCAGTCGCAGTGTCGCCTGCGCAAAGCACAAAAGAAATGGGGGCCGGCATTGCTGCCAGCCCCCACTGCGCCGAGCGAAGGATCTGCCGGTGTTCGATCTACCTTGGATCCCGCTCCGGAAAACCGGTTTGTGACCCCGCTTCTCGATCCTGGCTCACCAGCTCAGGCGTCGCTTTCCACCGAACCGCTCCCTCTTGCGAGGAGCCCGATCGATCTACCAGACTGCGCGGCCCGAAGGTTCGCTGGTCTTTCGACCTTTCCGGCCCGGGGTCTGGAACCGAAGTCCCTCGACACCAAAACCGTCCAATGTTCTGCGGCCCTTCTTGGGTCGACCACTCCTGCGTCCCGCTTCGCTCACCAGATCCCACGAGGAAATCCGGGAACCGCGTCGCGCTAGAGAAGATCAACTCTTCCGGCGCCTCTTCCCGGCTGGCCCGAGATGAACCCGAAGGCTCTTCCCATTCCTGCCGGCGGAGATCGGACCTTTAGTCACCTGCCGCTTCCTATCCCCGTTGCCGGTTCCTGAAAGAGGACGGGACCGCCGTCCCGATCACCTGCTCACCATGCACACCTCTTCCGAGTCGCAAAAGCAAAAAATGCGCGGTTGGCCCTGTGGATAACGGGGATATCGGGCACAATCGCAGGAACTTTTTCCGATTCGTTGAATTCGGCCGCGCTTCGGTTGCCGTTTCGTTCCCCTCCGCCTAACTCGGCCAAGTGCCTGAATCGCCTGCCCTAGCTCCCGAACCCGCTTACCTGCAGGGCCTCAATCCGCCGCAGCGCGATGCGGTGCTGACAACCGAAGGGCCGGTGCTCGTCCTGGCGGGCGCCGGGACGGGCAAGACCGCCGCACTCACCGCCCGACTCGCCAACCTCATCGCAACCCGCAAGGCGTGGCCGAGTCAGATCCTCGCCGTCACCTTCACCAACAAGGCAGCACGTGAAATGCGCGATCGCGTCGGTGCCCTGTCCGGCGGTGCGCTCGAAGGTATGCCGTGGCTCGGCACCTTCCATTCGGTCGCCGCGCGGATGCTGAGGAGCCACGCCGAGCTCGTCGGCCTCCAGGCCAATTTCACCATCCTCGATACAGACGATCAGCTGCGCGTGCTCAAGCAGCTTATCCAAGCCTCCAACCTCGACGAGAAGCGCTGGCCCGCACGTCAGCTCGCCGTACTGATCGACCGCTGGAAGAATCGGGGCTGGACTCCGAGCCAGGTCGACGCCGGCGAGTCGGAAGCCTTCGCGGCGGGACGCGGCGCCGAACTTTACGCGCAATATCAGGATCGACTCCGGACGCTGAACGCCTGCGACTTCGGCGACTTGCTGCTCCACATGCTCGTCATCTTCCGGAAGCATAGCGACGTGCTCGACGCATACCGCGACCGTTTTCGCTACATCCTCGTCGACGAATACCAGGACACCAACCAAGGCCAGTACGAATGGCTGAGGCTGCTCGCCGAGCCGCGCCGCAACCTCTGCGTCGTCGGCGACGACGATCAGTCGATCTACAGCTGGCGCGGCGCCGAGGTCGCCAACATCCTTCGCTTCGAAAAGGACTTTCCGGGCGCGAAGATCATTCGCCTCGAGCAAAACTACCGGTCGACGTCGCACATCCTTGCGGCCGCCGACGGCCTAATCGCGCACAATGCCGGACGACTCGGCAAGACGCTGTGGACTGTTGCAGGCGACGGCGAGAAGGTCCGCGTCATCGGCGTCTGGGACGGCCCGGAGGAAGCGCGCCGTGTCGGTGACGAGATCGAAAGCCTCCGCCGGAACGGGCTTGGCATTGACGAAAGCGCGATCCTCGTCCGCGCGCAGTTCCAGACCCGCGAGTTCGAGGAGCGGTTCATCGCGATCGGCTTGCCGTACCAGATCATCGGCGGCTTCCGCTTCTACGAGCGCGCCGAGATCCGCGACGCCATCGCTTACCTGCGCCTGATCCAGTCACCCGCCGACGACCTCGCCTTCGAGCGGATCGTCAATACGCCCAAGCGCGGCCTCGGCGACAAGGCGGTGGCGACGATGCATAAGCAGGCGCGCCAGAGTCAGGAGCCGCTGCTGATCGCCGCTGCGCATTTGCTCGACAGTGACGAGCTGACTCCGCAGGCGCGCCGGTCGCTCGGCAATTTCGTCGGCGATCTTGGCCGCTGGCGCGAGATGGCGAACACCCTCCCTCATCCCGAGCTTGCGCGGATCGTCCTTGAAGAATCCGGCTACACCGCGATGCTCCAGGCCGACCGCTCTGCCGAAGCCGCCGGCCGGCTCGAAAACCTCGCCGAACTTACGCGCGCGATGGAAGAATATGAATTGCTTGGCGCCTTCCTAGAGCATGTCAGCTTGGTCATGGACAATGACGAAGCGCGCGGCGGCGAAAAGGTCACGATCATGACCATCCACGCCGCCAAGGGCCTCGAGTTCGACACTCTATTCCTCGCCGGTTGGGAAGAGGGCGTATTCCCGTCGCAACGGGCGCTCGACGAGGGTGGACTAGCCAGCCTCGAAGAGGAACGACGCCTGGCTTACGTGGCGATCACTCGGGCGCGGCGACGAGCAACCATCATTCATGCGGCTAACCGCCGGATTTACGGCCAATGGACCAGCTCCATTCCGAGCCGTTTCCTTGCCGAATTGCCCAAGCCCCATATCGAGGAAGAGACCACGATGACGGGCGGCGAAAGCCTGTGGCGAGCGCAATGGTCGGAGCGCGCCGACCCCTTCGCGCACCTCGGTCCCGCCCAGTCGATGCGCGCGAGGACCCGCGGCCCCGGCTGGCAGCGCGCATCCCGTGGAAACTTCAATCCCGAACCGCAGCGGGTGACCGAGGCGCGCGCCTCGGCGGTCAGCCTTGGCAACCAGGGACGAACCGACCTCTCGCTCGGCCAGCGCGTGTTCCACGGGAAGTTCGGCTACGGCACGATCGAAGCGATAGAGGGCAACAAGCTGGAGATCGAGTTCGAGAAAGCCGGGCGGAAGAAGGTCCTCGACAGCTTCGTCAGCGCGGCCTGATCTCGCCCGAGTTTCTCGGGGTTTCTACCGATTTGCGTGCTTTCCCTCACATCGGATGAACCCTGCTCCCGATTGCGCGCGAGTAGGGCGTTCGATGCTCGATTTTCTCCTTGGTCTCAAACTTTGGCAGTTGACCGTTGTTGTCCTGGGGATCGCCATGGCCCTTGGTCTTGGGTTCAGTGTCGGGATTTGCAAGATCTTCCGTCTCAACCCGAGCCCTCAGCAGGCGGACCTGGCGATCGACCTGATGCAGGTCACGTCCACATATATCGGTATCCTGCTGGCGTTCGCCGGCGTCCTCGCATGGCAGGACTACAGGGATGCGGCCACCGCCGTTGAAAGCGAGGCAGGCGTGGCGTCGCTGCTCTATCGCGACCTCGCCGCTTATGGTCCGGAGATGATGCCGGCGCGCAAGAATCTGCGAGCCTACGTCCAGAGCGTGATTGTCGACGGGTGGCCGCTTCTGCGCGAAGGCAAGAGGAGTCCGGCTGCGGAAACGAAACTGCTGACAGTCTTCGATGACGTGTCTTCGGTTGAGCCGACCAACGAGCGTCAATCGGCAATCTACGGCGAGGCGTTTTCGCAGATGAACCAGCTCGTATCCATGAGGCGGCAGCGCATAGCGGCGAGCCGGGCGGAAATACCGCCCGTGCTCTGGATCGTTGCTATCGTCGGTTCGCTCCTGACGATCGCCTATGCTTCAGCGTTTGTGAGTTCGCGATACGCATCGCTGATGATCTCAGGCACGTCGTTGACGATCGGGCTCTTGTTCCTGTTCTTGCTCAGCGTCGAATACCCGTTCCGACATCGAGACGGGGTCGGTCCTCAACCGTTCATCGAGCTGATCGGTCTATTCGACAAGTTTGACCGGGCAACAGAGACTCAACAGCTCAGCCCGCCGCCTGCTTCGCCAGCCCCCGCACCCACGGGATGATTGAGGTCCAGCTCAATTCCTCCATCACTTCGATGCCGGCGAGCTTTCCGCGCTTCCAGACGACTTCCCCCGGCGGAATGTTGAGCCCCTCGACGAACGCCGAAACGTACGCGCCGATTGCCGGGAGGTCGTCGCCTTCGATCTGAAGGCCCCGCGCCGAAATGTTCCGAAGCGTCGCCATCCAGAACTGCCCGCCGCATTTGATGTGAACGGACGCGCGGACCTCGATCCGCGGCATCGTGCGCCGTTCGCGCGTCTGGCTGACCAGCTTGCGGTTGAGGAGAGCGATCACGTCGATGCTGTCGTCGAAACGGACGCCGAGTTCCTTGCGCCCGGTCCAGGCCACCCTGCCGGCCGCGCGCTGGCCCGTTACAAGCTCGATCGATGCGCGTTCGCCCAGCGGCGGTGTGAGGTCGCTCGAGACCGTCACTCCGAGCGAGCTGATCTTGCGGATTGAGCACTCTTGGCGGGATCCGAGCACCGTGATGGCGCCGGAGTCGAAGGGACCCTTTTCGTCGCTTGCCCACGCGTCATCCGGCCATGGGAGGCGGTCTCCCACGATTATCGTTGTGACTGAAGGGGCATCAGTCATGGTTCATCCGGCGCGTTTCCGAGAGGAGCATTGCGCGCCGACTAGCTAAGAACTCGCTAACGCCGCCTCTTGCGATATTCATCGAAAGGAGGTGGATTTGCTGGCGGCTGAAGGCCAGAAGCGACCGTCCACCGGGAGTTGCGAGATGAAAACCCTAATCGCCTTCATACTCGGTCTGATCGCCCTTCCCGCTGTCCTCGTCTTCGTGGGAATAGCTGGCCGTCTTCCCAGCAATTCCGTTTCCGAACCCCCGAATTGGGAAAGCTCGCTCGGCATGCGCGCACTCGACGCGTCGCTCGAGAGAAGATCCGACGGGCTGAGAAACCCGATCGCGAAGGGCGACCACGTCTCCTTGGCTGCCGGTGCGAAGGTTTACGCTGACAATTGCTCAGGTTGCCATGGCAGCGCGAAAGGACCGAGCGACTGGGGCGCGAAGGGCTTCTATCCGCGCGCGCCCCAATTCTTCCAGGAAGGATCGGACGTGAGCCCCGAGGAGGCCTTCGCCGCAATCCACGACGGCGTGCGCTATTCGGGCATGGGAGCGTGGCGGGGGCAGATGAAAGACGACGAGATTTGGAAAGTCGCCAATTTCATCGCCGGTTTTCGCGAAAAAGGCAGCAATATGAAGGACATGGATTAGAGTCCGAAACGCCCAGACCCGGCCCCGATGCGATACTATTGCTGCCCTTAGGGAGTTCCTAAGGAACCCGACTCGGGTCGCGCGCATTTTCGCAGCAAAAGTCAATAGCAAAGTTTAGGTGTGAAAAATGAAGCAGCTGGCAATAGCGCTGGCGCTGACGGGATCGTGCGTATTTGCGACCACCATCGCTTCCACGCCCGCGTCTGCGCTCGAAACCTACGAAGCCCAGATGGAAGCGAGCGACGCAGCCTCACAGGCGCGTGTCGACATGCTCGATGCCTTCGGGCCCAAAGTCCTGAAGCCCGGCCAGTACGTCTGGCGCGACGTGCCTGACGACGCCGGTCCGCAACGGATCGTGCTGAGCCTCTCCGACCAGATGGCCTATTTCTATCGCGGCGACACGCTGGTTGCAGCCGCCACCATATCGAGCGGACGTGATGACAAGCCGACGCCGACGGGGATCTTTTCGGTCCTCAACAAGACGCCGATGCATCACTCGAACAAGTACGACAACGCGCCGATGCCCTTTGCCCAGTTCTTCGAACCGCACGGGATTGCGATGCACGCCGGCTACAATCCTGGATATCCGGCAAGTCACGGCTGCGTCCGCTTGCCGTCCGCTTTCGCCAAGAAGCTCTATTCCGTCACGGACGTCGGCACGCCGATCTATATCGGAGCATAATCGCCGGAAGGGCCGCGCCGCCTTTCCGGCGCGGCGCTATCCTTCAATACTCAAGCTTGATCGGCAGCCGGGATACGCTCATGCGGCCGATAGTTGAGGATCCCAAGCCAATCACGGAGAAAGCAATGGCCAAGAAGGCGACCGGCAAGAGCGCGGAAAAAAGCAAAAGCCGGAAGACCGGGACCGCGGTAGCTAGGCCGCGCAGCGGACGGCCTCGCTCCCAGGACAGTATGGGTGATGCCTTCATCAAGCTCCTCCAAAGCCCGCTGGTCGCAGAGCTGGTTGCCGTAGCCGCGACGGCCGCCCTCGCCTCTCTCGCCGAGCAGGGCTTCACCAGCGGCGACGAGGGAAGCCGCGGCAAGAGAGCCGGGAAGGCCGTGAAGGCGGCGGGCAAAGCGGCGGCTGCGGCCGTCGGCCGGCGGCTCGGCACCGAAATCGATGAGATCCGGAAGGCTGCTAAAGGCGGCGCAAAAGCGTAATCCGCGCTCTCCCCACCACCCTTGTGCTGTCGACCATTAGCTCGGCTGCGTCGACAATTTCCTCGCGGCTGGTCTCGACGCTCAGCCAGCCGCCCGAGGCTAGCCAGCCGGCAGCGACTACCGAGTGAACCGCGGCTTCGCCCGAACCTGGCTCATAAGGCGGATCGGCGAAAATCAGATCGAACGGATCCGACTTCGGAAGCGCCAGCGCGGACCCAGTGAGGATCCGCGCTCGATCTGCAGCGCCCAGCTTGTCGGCGTTGCGCCGGATCGCAGCTGCAGCACCCGAATTGCTCTCGACGAACGTCGCGCTCGCAGCGCCGCGCGAAAGTGCCTCCAGGCCCAAGGCGCCGCTGCCAGCGAAGAGGTCGGCAACGCTGAGGTCTTCGAAACTGCCAAGCCGGCTCGTGAGCATTGAGAACAAGGTCTCCCGGGCACGGTCGGCGGTAGGTCGCGTGGCGACCCCGGGCGGCGCCTCGATCTGACGCCCGCGCCATTCCCCGGCAATGATCCTCACCTCAGGGTCTTGCGGAACGAATCGAGATCCGAATCCGCGATCTCATCGATCGCGCCCGGCTCGAAGCTCCTCGACCGTGAACGGCCCATAATCGGTGCGGATCAACCGCGAGACTTGCATTCCGAGAAATGCCAAGACCCGCCGCACCTCGCGGTTCTTGCCCTCGGTCAAGCTCATCTCGATCCAGCAATTGCTGCCCGTCCGCCGTTCGAGGTTCGCGTTGATCGAACCATAGTGGACGCCTTCGATGGTCACGCCGTCGGCGAGATCTTCCAGTTGCGCCTGCGTCACCTTCCCGAACGCGCGGGCGCGATACGTCCGCACGACTCCAGTCCTCGGCAGCTCGAGCTGGCGCTTGAGCTCACCATCGTTGGTGAGCAGCAGAAGTCCCTCAGTCATGAAGTCGAGTCGTCCGACCGGCATCAGCCGGGGCAACCCCGCCGGCAACCGGTCATAGATCGTCGGACGGCCGCGAGGATCGCGCTCGGCGGTGATCGTCCCCTGCGGCTTGTAGAAGCGGAAGAGTCGCGTCGCGAGCGGCCGGCCGAACCGCCTTTCCGTCGACCGTCACTCCGCTCAAGATCCTCGATCAAGGTCGCCGGCGTGGTGAGCTTTTCTCCATTGAGCGCGATGCGGCCTTCGGCAATCATGCGCTCGACTTCCCGCCGGGAAGCAACTCCGGCGCGCGCCAGTAGTTTGGCGATGCGTTGCGGTCCGCCCTCGCGTTTCTGTGGCGCGGCGGGCACAGTGCGACCTGGGTTGCGCCGCGGCGGCACTGCGCGTTTACTCGTTCGTTGCTTAGGCATAGTCATTGGTCGGGACTAAAGATGCTGTTCGGAAAGCGTAAGCAAGTCGTCAAGCGCATCCTCATCGTCGAGGATGAGCCGCTGACCGCGTTCGACAATGAGAATTTCCTCGGCGATGCCGGCTACGAGGTCGTCGCCACCGTCGACGATCTCCACGAGGCGCTCGAAATTCTCGAACGGGAGATGGTGCGACCTGATCCTCAGCGACGTCCGCTTGCGGAAGGATCAGACCGGAATCGAGCTGGCACGCGCTGCGAAGATCAAAGGCGTTCCGACATTGTTCGCGACCGGCCTTTCCTATCCCGGCGCATCCGAGGTCGCGGTGGGGTGCGTTATGAAGCCTTATACCGAGCGCCAGCTGATCAAGGCTATCGAAGCGGTCGATCGTCATCTGCAGGGCGAGAAGGTGAAGGCGCCGAAGGGGGTGGAATTGTTCATCGCGATCGACGAGACCGACTGAAAGGCGAGTCGTTCACCGCGGGGTTATGCGGTCCATGAAAGCTGTCTAAGGTCTTCGCTGGAACGGAGGAGGGGACCAGATGGCAGGCGAGCGGCCCAAGGGTTTCAAGCTGCTCAAGGCGGCGCTCGCGACACGCAAGTCCGCGACGATGCTGGCCTTCGGCTTCTCCTCGGGCCTGCCTTTCGCGCTGCTGATCGGAACACTTACGGCATGGCTCGGCGAAGTCGGGGTCAAGCTCGCGACCATCGGTATCTTCTCGTGGATCGGCCTCGCTTACTCGTTCAAGTTTCTGTGGTCGCCGGTCGTCGACCGCGTTCCAGATTCCCGGCCTTGAACGCATCGGCCGCCGCAAGAGCTGGATCGCGCTGTGTCAGGCGGTCATTGCGGCGTGCCTCGCGCTGCTCGCGCTGACTAATCCCGGCGACCGCGATCGGCAATTTCGTGCTGATCGCCTTCGCCGCCGCGTTTGCGTCGGCAAGCCACGACATCGCGATCGATGGATGGCGCATCGACCAGGCCGATGAGGAGGCGCCGATCGAGCTGCTCTCCGCCCTCACCCAGTTCGGCTATCGTACTGCCTCGATCGTCGGCGGCGCCATCGCACTGGTGATGGCCGCGCGGATGAGCTGGCCAAATGTCTATCTGGTCGATGGCGGCGATCTTCCTCGTCCTCTTGGTGATCACCCTCACCGCTCCCGACACTCCGCGGCCCGAGCGCGCAGAAGCTGTACGGCGCGCTGGCCGAGCCGGGCGCGCTCAAGCCGGGCGTGCGCGCTTTGCTCCTCGCGATCGTCGGCGTCAGCTGGCTTTGGGCGATCGTTCGGCTCGTCACTTTCGCCGTCTCGATGCTGGCTCCCGCAGCGCCGGGCGCGACGCCGCCCTCGGTTGCCGATTTCACGAAGACATGGGGCGTGCTGATCATCATCGCCACCGTCTTCGTACCCCTGGCAGTCGCGGCGATCGCAAACCGCCTGGCGAAGAAGCCCCGACAGGGTCCTCGCAGCGCACGACCCAGCGCACGGGCCCGGCCGCACCGTGATGAACCATCTCTACTCGGCGCTGGTCGATCCGCTTGCGGAGTTGTCCGGACGCATGGGCTGGGGCGTGCTCGCGGCGATCGGCTTCATCCTGACCTACGCGATTTGCTACAACATCTGGGCGAGCTTCGCGTACCCGTTCTACCTCGATTACATGCACTACACGAAGGACGAGGTGGCCTTCGCCTCGAAGATCTTCGGCATCATCATGACGATGCTGGGCATCAGCCTGGGCGGGTATCTGTTCGCCAAGATCGGCCGCTTCCCGACGATCCTGCTGGGCGCGATCCTGCCGCCGCTCGGCAACTTCCTTTACGCCGACCTCGCCGATGGCGCCCCCATGATCGACGGCTTCGCGCACCTGCTTGCGGCTCGACGCCCTGGCGCGCGCATTCGGCAGCGACGAGCGGATGATGCGGCTGCTGATCGCGATCTGTTACGAGAACATCACCACCGGCCTCGCGCTCACCGCCTTCGTCGCTTACGTCTCCAGCATCGTCAGCAAGAAATATGGTGCGATCCAGTACGCGCTGCTCGGCTCGCTGCTGTCGCTGGTCGGGACGCTTGGGCGCGGCGCGGTCGGCGAGGCATTCGATATCTACGGCTATGCGCCCGGTGTTCCGCTGGACCGCGGCGACGGCGCTCGTCTCGACGATGTTCGTGTTGCTCGAATGGGCGCGAGTGACGGCGCAGGAGCGGCAGCGCCGATGCCGAGGCAGGTCCGCCGGATACGGAGGCGAAGGTCGCGGAGGCGCTCGCCGAAACGGGTCAGCCAGCGCGCTAGGTCAAAACTCGGGGGGAGAGTTCATTGGCAGCTTCCGCCCAACCGACGGCAAGCGACACCAAATCGTTCCGCGGCCTTGCCGCTTCCTATCTGAAGCCGCGTCCGCTCGGCGCGTTTCTGCTCGGCATTTCGAGCGGCTTTCCGCTGACGTTGCTGATCTGGACCATGTCCTATTGGCTGTCGAAAGTCGGGGTCGACAAGAAGACGATCGGCTTCGCCTTCGCGCTGGGCACGCCCTACACGCTCAAGTTCCTGTGGGCGCCGCTGATCGACGGCATCTCCATCCCGGTGCTCACCCGCTTCCTCGGGCAGCGGCGCGCCTGGCTGTGGACCGTGCAGGTGCTGCTCGTGGTCGCGGTCGATCGAGCTCGGCGCCAGCGATCCGGTCCATCACATCGGGCGCTTCGCGCTTTGGGGCGTGATCACCGCCTTCCTCTCGGCGACGCAGGACATCGTCATCGACGCCTACCGCATCGAGACCTTGCCGGACGATGAGCTGGCGCAGGGCACCGCGACCAATCAGGTCGGCTATCGGACCGGCGACCTGCTGGCCGGCGCGGGCACCATCTACCTCGCGTCGAACGAGGGTGCTGGGCTCGGCTGGGCGGCGGCGTACGCGCTGACGGCGTTGCTTGTCCTGCCCGGCGCAATCGCGTCGCTGTGGCTCGGACCGGGACGACATACGGCGGTGCGCGAGCGCCGTCAGGCACTCGCCGCCGCCGCGCATTTCCTCACGCCACAACGTCGTCGCGCCGTTCGCCGACTTCCTGAAGCGCCCGGGCGCCTGGCTGATCCTGCTGTTCGTGCTCACCTACAAGCTCGGCGACGCGATGGGGCAGAACATGCTTTCGCCGATGATCGTGCACCAGGGCTTCAGCGACACCGAATATATCGCGATCAACAAGCTGGTGCGGTTCTGGTGCCTGGTGATCGGGTCGCTCGTCGCCGGCGCACTGATCGCCCGCTTCGGCATGAGCCGGCTGCTGTTCGGTGCCGGCATGATCATGATGATCGCGAACCTGTTGTTCGCACTGGTCGCGCACACCGGCCATTCGGTGCCGCTGCTGACTCTGGCCGTCGCGACGGAGAATCTGTTCGCGGCGATCAGCCTGACGGTCTTCGCGACTTATTTGTCGGGGCTCTCGAACACCGCCTTCACCGCGACCCAATATGCGTTGCTGTCGAGCGTCGCGGCGGTCGCGCGCACTTTCGCGACCACGCCGTCGGGCATCGTCGCCGACCGTCTCGGGCTTCCCCAATTTCTACGTCTTCTGCGCCGCTCTCGGGATTCCCGGCCTGGTCGTCCTCTGCTTCATGCGGCGGGCGGGCTTTGTCGTCGAAAGCCGTGCGCCAGAAAGGGAGTTGAAGCCGCGATGCCCGAAGCGGACCGTTAGTCAGGCACCTGCTCGTTCGCGGCGAGGACGGCGCCGGCGAGGTATAGCGAGCCGAAAATCAGCACTCGCGCGTCGCGCGGAACCGACGCAAGCGCTTCGCTCGACGCTGTCATGCAGCATCGGCCGCGAAGCCGAGCTCGCCGGCGATCTCGACGAGGTCGCTCCGGAGAAAAGCAGGCGTGGTCGGGGATCGGCACCGCGTGGACGTGCGTCGACCATGCCCTCGAACGGCTCGAGCATGCCCGAGCGGGTCCTTGGTCGCGAGGCTGGCGAAGACGAGGTGCAGCGGCTTGCCGTCGTCGAACTGGTGCTTTGCGTAGGTGGCGATCTGCCGCGCCGCGGACGGATTGTGGCCGCCGTCCAGCCACACCTCGCGGTCACCGACGAGCGGCCCTGGCGCGAGATGCTGCAGCCGCGCGGGCCAGTCGGCCCAGCCCATCGCCGCGCTCAGCGCCGAAACCGGGACGCGGAACGCGTGCTGATGGCGCAGCATCGCGACGGCGAGCGCCGCGTTCATCGCCTGGTGCCGGCCGGGCAGCCGCGGCAGAGGCAGGTTAAGCTCGCCCTTCTCGTCGCGGTAGCGAAGCTTTCCCTGCTGCGGCGATCGCGTCCCAGATGCCGCCGCGCGGAAGCCAGATCGCGCCGCGTTCGTGCGCGATCCTCTTCGACCTCGCTGGCGATCGCAGGGGGGTAGAGCTGCGTGACGAGCGGCACGCCCCGTTTCGCGATAGCCGCTTTCTCGCCGGCAATGTCGGGCAGGCCGTCGCCGAGGAACTGCTGGTGGTCGAGCGCGAGGTTGGCGATGCCGGTGACCAGCGGATGCTCGATCACGTTGGTCGCATCGAGCCGGCCGCCTAGCCCCACTTCCAGGATGCAGGCGTCCGCGGGCGTCCGCGCGAATGCGAGGAAAGCGGCGGCGGTCGCGACCTCGAAGAAGCTCGGCTCGATGCCGGTGCCGGCGTCGATCACCTCGGCGAGAGCTCGGCAGAGCTCATCGTCATCGATCAGCCGGCCGGCGATGCGGATCCGCTCGTTGAAGCGCACGAGGTGCGGGCTGGTGAAGGCGTGAACATTGTGGCCGCTCGCCTCCAGCGCCGCGCGCAGGAAGGCGATCGGTCGAGCCCTTGCCGTTGGTTCCGGCGACGTGGAAGACCGGCGGAAGCTGCGTCCTGCGGCCGGCCCAGCCGCTCGAGCAGCGCGGCAATGCGCTCGAGCCCGAGCCGATCGCCGGCCGGCGAAAGCTTCGACAACCGATCGAGCTGCGCCTGGACCTCCGGATTGGTCGAGCGGGCGAAATCCGCCATCAGGCGGCCTCTTTCGCCTCCGGCGCGAGATAGGAGATCAGCAGCGCCGAGCTTCTCCTTCAGCTCGCCGCGCGAGACGACCATGTCGATCATCCCGTGCTCGAGCAGATATTCGGCGCGCTGGAACCCTTCGGGCAGCTTCTCGCGGATGGTCTGCTCGATCACCCGCTGGCCGGCAAAGCCGATGAGCGCGCCCGGCTCAGCGATCTGGACGTCGCCAAGCATCGCATAGGAAGCTGTCACTCCGCCCGTCGTCGGGTCGGTCAGAACGACGATGTAGGGAAGTCCGGCTTCCTTCAGCTCCTGCAGCGCGACCGTCGTGCGGGGCATCTGCATCAGGCTGAGGATCCCCTCCTGCATGCGAGCTCCGCCGGCGGCAGTGAAGAGGATGTAGGGGCAATGGTCCGCGATGGCGGCGCGAACGCCGGCGACGATCGCCGCTCCGACGGCAATGCCCATGGATCCGCCCATGAAGGCGAAATCCTGGACGCCGATGACGACATCGTGTCCATCGATCTTGCCGCGTGGCGTTGACGAGCGCGTCGCGCTCTCCGTTCGCCGCCCGAGCAGTCTTCAGCCGGTCCGTGTAGCGCTTCGTGTCCTTGAAGCGCAGCGGGTCCTCGCGGACCTCGGGAGCTGGCAACAGCTCATATTCCGCGGCATCGAACAATTGCGCGAACCGCTTGGCGGGGCCGATGCGGTCGTGGAAGTTGCAGCGCGGGCAGACGCTGTAATTCTCTTCCCACTCCTTGACGAACACCATCGTCCCGCACTTGCTGCACTTGTGCCACAGGTTCTCGGCGGTCTGCCGCTTGGGCAGGAAGGGAATGCCGCTTCGGACGCGGCTCAGCCAACTCATGTCTTCAGATCCTGCTTGCGGCGGGCGTCTGCTCCAGCGAGCGCGGCAATGTCCATGATCGCCCGGCGGGGATTCGGCGCGCTCCGTGATCGGCCGGCCGATGACCAGCACCGACGCGCCGTCGGCGAGAGCCTGCGGAGGAGTGACAACCCGCTTCTGATCGCCGACGTCCGCTCCCGCGGGCCGGACTCCCGGGACGACGAAGAAGCCATCGGGCCATGCGGCCCGCGCCTGCGCAATCTCGGCGCCCGAGCAGACGATTCCGTCGAGGCCGGCCTCGCGAGCAAGCGCGGCAAGGCGCTCGTACCTGACTTGCCGGTCGAACTCTCGATCGCCGATGCTCGAGAGGTCCGTCTTGATCGAGGCTGGTGAGCACGGTGACCGCGACCACCTTGGTCTCGAGGCGGTGCGGCCGCCTTTGCGGCCGCCATCATCGCGCGGCCGCCCGCCGCATGGACGGTCAGGATCGCAGGTTGGAGGTGAGCAAGGGCCTGGACCGCCTTCTCGACGGTGTTCGGGATATCGTGGAGCTTGAGGTCCAGGAAGACCGGCGTCTCGTGCTCGGCGATGCGGAGCACGCCCTCCTCACCATTGGCGCAGAAGAACTCGAGGCCGAGCTTTACGCCCGCGGCGAGGCCGCCGACGTCGCGAGCAATGGCGACCGCGCGGTGAACATCCTGCGTGTCGAGCGCGACGAAGATCGGAGCTCATATCGTCAGGCTCCTGCTCCTCTATCTGTCGGTCGGCGGCCGCTGCGGCCGACGGCCGGCTCGCGGCCTCTCGAGCGCGTCGATCACGCCGTCGATGCGACCAAAGCCTGCGTCCGCATGATCAGCCACGTCGGAAGGAAGCCGAGGAGGAAGACAATCAGCAGCAGGATCGGGATCTTGATGTCCGCCTGGATGTCTCCCCAGAGGTTCAGCGTCACCGAAGCCCAGTTGCGGGTCGCGAAAGAACACGACGACGACCGCGACGAGCACCCAGAACAAGGTCTTCAGGAATTGCATCCCATCGGGCTCCCGCCAGCGCATTTGAGGCGCTCGCGCGTTCATAGCCATAAGCCCGTTCGTCGCAAGACAGAGTCGCTTCATCGCATGCGGTTCCGCAGCGCCGTTGAGGGCGAGGCCCATAGCCGTCAGAGCCTTGTTGAGGGTGGGGAGAAGAGGTTCATTTGAAGACGATCAGCAAGATCGGCGTCGGCGCGCTCGTACTCGTGATGGGCGCATCGCTGCTCGCAATGCGGCCGCACTATGGACGAACGCACCAGGCGCAGATCACTGCGGCCCACCTCAAGCTCGCGTCGCTTTCGACCGCATCGCGACGCGACGTCGATTATCGTCTGCTCGACGCGCGGCTCCAGGCGCTCGATGTCAGAAGCCGGCGATGGTCGGCCTCGCGGTCGGGATCGTCGAGAACGGGCGGATCACCTTCCTCAAGGGCTATGGCGAGACGCTCGCGGGCTCGGGCGACCCGGTCACGCCCGAAACCGTCTTCCGCTGGGCGTCCTGCTCGAAGGGCGTTGCCGCGACGATGGTCGCCAAGCTCGCCGAACAGGGGAAGATCAACCTCAACGCGCCGGTCGCCGATTATGCGCCGGACCTCAAGCTTCCGAACGGCAATGAGCGAATTGCAACGCGTCGGCGACCTACTCTCGCACCGCCTCGGACTCTATCGCGACGCCTTCGCCAACAAGCTCGAGGAAGGCGCAGGACCCGAGCGTTCCTCAGGACCGAGATTGCGAACGCTGGACGCAGTGTGCGCCCCGGGGACCTGCTGGGACTATCAGAACGTCGCCTACGATGCGTCAAGCGAGATGGTCTCGCGCGTCACCCACATGCCCTACGAGCAGGCGGTCAAGCGCTATCTCTTCAATCCGATCGGAATGACCAGCGGCAGCGTGTCGATGGCCGGACTCGAAGTCCAACCCAAGCTGGGCGCGGCCGCACAGCGCCGGCAAGCGGCCGTGGCCGATGGTCGACACCTATTACAAGGTCCCGGGAGCCGGCAGGCATCAACAGCAATATCAAGGACATGGCGCTGTGGATGGAAGCGCAGATGGGCGAGATGCCCGACGTCGTCGACGCAAAGGTGCTCGAACACCATCCATGGCCGCTACGTCGTCACCCCTGGGGAACGCGGCCGCATGCGCAAGTTCCTCGAGCGGCTCGGCACCGCCTGGTACGGCTATGGCTGGCGCAGCTACGACTATGCCGGGCACCAGATCATCGGCCACCGCGGCGGCATCAAGGGCTATCGCTAGCCTAATCCTGTTCGACCCTCAGAAGAAGAGCGGCGTCGTCGCCCTATGGAACAGCGACACCTGGCAACCCGGCGGTCTCGAGTTCGAGGTGATGGACCATGATCTATCACCTCCCCTTCCGCGACTGGCTCGAGCTCAACAAGTCGCCGGCCGAAACCATCGCGGCGGATGACGATTCAACGACAGCGGTGACAACGGCGACCGCGGCCGCTAGCGGCGCTCCGCTTCTTCCTTCGTCTCGTGGATCTCGTGCTTCTGCTTCAGATGCGCGAGATAGCGAAAGCCCATGCCGATGATCGAAGTCGCCATTCCGATGATCAGCACTGGATAATACCAGGTCGGCGGGTTTTCCTTCGTCCACGCGACTGCCCCCAAGAAGAGCACGCTGACGATCGACGTCAGATAGCCGATCGCCTTGAAATCCAGCCCGCTCGCCGCGGGGACCTTGACAGTTTCATGATGCATACTGCGGCAGGAACATCCAAGCCGCGCGGTTGGTTTCCTCCCCAAAGCAGTGAGGGAACGAGTTATGGCCGAGTCAAAATCGAAGGACGCAATCGCGCTTCTCAAGCACGACCACCGCGAGGTCGAGAAGCTCTTCAAGGAGTTCGAAAGCGCCAAGGGAGAAGGCCGCAAGCAAAAGCTGGCGCACCAGATTTGCCTGGAGCTCATCGTCCATTCCGAGATTGAGGAGACGATCTTCTATCCGGCCTGCGAAGGGACGGTCGACGAAGACGAGCTGAAGGAGGGCTATGTCGAACATGACGCAGCCAAGCTCCTGATTGCCGAAATTGAGGCCGCCGAAGAAGGTGTCGATGACGAATTCTTCGATACCAAGGTGCACGTGCTCCAGGAGGAGATCGAGCACCACATCGAGGAAGAGGAAGGACGGGGCGGCATTTTCTCGCAGGCCGCAAGGGCAAGCTCGACATGGATGCGATCGGCGAACAACTGGCTGAGAAGAAGCGCGAGCTGACCGAGCGCTACAAGAGCGAGGGTTTGCCTCGGCCGAAACTCAGGACGATGGACGAAGTGTCGGTCTAGCGACTCGCTCGACCGGTGGCCCAGCCGGACATAAGGCGAACCTGAAGGCCTGATGCCCGGTTTTCCGCGCTTTTTGGACCGCCACCGTAACTTTTGGTATTTGCCGCCAGGGACGCATTGGTTTCCAATAGGCGTTGCGTTCCTGACAGCCCCCTAAACGGGGTTTCATCCTCGATGAGCCCAATGGCTGCCGCTTGTAAAAAGAGCCAGGGGCGAAAAATGACCGACGACGACGACAATTATCATCGCGAACGCGAGCGGCATTGCCGGTCCATGGCGGAGCTAACGGATGACCCGGACGTGCGCCGGCGTCATGAGCAGCTGGCGAACCTCCACGCGATGCGCGCCTCTCAGTCCAACCGGGCCAGCGGCGCTACGGCGTTCTAGCTACTTCAGCGCGGCGACCTGCATTGCGGCCGCGTCGCGTCCGTAAGTGTCATCGACGTAGCTCAACTCGCCGTCGTGCGCCTGCGCCGTCAGATAAGTGACATAGATCGGGACGGGCGTCGGAAGCGGAACATTGTGCTCCGGCGTATTGGAAGCCGACTGAGGGTCGCGCCCGAGCATCCACTCCGCAAGCTTCTCCGCGTCCTGCAGCCGGATGCACCCGTGGCTGAGGTCGCGATCGTCCTGCGCGAACGTCTCCTTCACCGGCGTGTCGTGCAAGTAGATGTCATAGGCATTGGGGAAACCGAACTTCACCCGGCCCATCGAATTGGCCGGTCCCGGAAGCTCCCGCACCCGCACCTTCAGCGTGCCGTCGGCGACGGCGTGCCAGTCGATCTTCGCGGGATCGAGCAGGGTGTCATTGTCCTTGTCTGCCGGCATCACCTGGTAGCCATGCGATTTCAGATAGCCAAGGCCCTGGTCGAGGACGTTCTTGGCAATCAGCGACTGCACCAGCTCGTCCGTGACGTGCCAATATGGATTGAGCGTGGCGTAATAGATGGTGCTCGCTAGCATCGGCGTCTGGGTTTGCGCGCCGGCCTTGCCGACGATCACCTTCATCGAATCGACGATCCGGCCATCCTCGATCATGTACAGGCGCGCGGAGGCCGCATCGACCATCACATATTTGTGCTGGAACGGATGCTCCCGGGCGCGATCGAGGCTGGTGAGCACGCGCGGATCGATCGCGCCACCGCTGGATTGCATCTGCGCCCAGGCCGCATCGCGAAGCTGCGCGTAGAGCGGATTTACCTGCGAGACGGACCGAATATAGCCGGCGAGCGGGGCTTCGTTGGCCGCGCGTTGAAGAATCTGCATCGGGCTGTCCCGCCGCGGCGCGGCCCAGGAATCGGCATAAATCATGCCGCTCGTCGGGCGCTGAATCATCTCGACATAGCTCACCCACGCCGCGGACAGCAGGCGATCGGCAGCCATCAGGGCCGACTTGTCGCCGGACTGCGCCTGAACGATGAGGTCCTGCGCCTGCGCTGCGAGCGCTGGGCCACTGTTCAGCCCATCGAGCGGCGCACGTTCGAGGATCCCGATCAGCTCGTTCGCGGCAGGACTATTGGCGCCGCTGCGCAGCCACAGCGGGGCGCCGCCGCGGCTCGCATAAAAGGCGTCCACGGCCTGAACCGCGGTCGGAGAAACTTGGGTTGCCACCCTTGGAAGCTCAGGACTGGTGGCGGCGGAAACGGGCACAGAGAGACCCAGCAGCGCCGCACAGGCGGCGCCGGCCAACAACCGAATTTTCACGTCCAAATACCTTTTAAAGCTCTCTTTGCAGCCTCAACGCAGGAAGCGGCTCACGGGTTCAAAATAAGTGTTGACTTTCAGGTCTGTACCGTTCCGGAACTGAACCGCTTTTCGGCATCCGAAGTGCAGCTCGAGTTGCGTCGGCGCAAGGGTCTTGCTGTATTGACAGCATAATACACCATGATTTATCCTCCCGCGGATTTCGAGAGGAGAGCTCATGTACAGTCAGCAGGAAATTGACGACGCAGTCGCTTCCGGCGTGATCACGGCCGATGCAGCTGACGCGCTACGGGCTCACATCGCCCGTCAACGATCCACTGCGATTCCGGACGAAGAGCAGTTCCGGCTGATTACGGGTTTCAACGACATCTTCGTCTCGATCGCCGCCGCCATCCTGCTGTTCGCCGTCGGGTGGATCGGCCAGAGCATCGGGCAGTCCACCGGCCTATTCATTTCAGATCATGGCGAGACTGGACCGAGCTTCCTGGCGCCGCTTGCGGTGGGCGGCACGGCCTGGGCGCTCGCGCTGTTCTTCACTGCCCGCCGCCGGATGGCGCTTCCCTCGATCCTGCTGTTGCTCGCCTTCGTCGGCGGGGTCCTGGCGACCTCGGCCTTCGTGCTTGTCGAGATCATCGGGGCTGACCGTTTCAACGGTCAGGCCCAGCTCCTCGGGGCGACCGTAGGCGGCGTCAGCGCTGCGATCGCGGCTATCGGGGCATGGCTGCACTGGCGGCAGTTCCACGTTCCGATCACGATCGCCGCGGGCGCTGCCGCGGTGGCGGGCTTGTTCCTCGCAATCGTCATCGGCGTGGTTCAACCCGGCGACGGCGAGACTGCGAAGAACATCATCCTCGCCTTCGTCCTCCTGCTCGGCATCGGCGTGTTCCTCTTTGCAATGTGGTGGGATGCCTCGGACCGCGCTCGCACCACCCGCCGCTCGGATGTCGCGTTCTGGCTCCATCTTCTCGCCGCGCCGATGATCGCACACCCGATCTTCACGCTGCTCGGCCTTAACAATGGCGCCGTGGGGACCAGTGAGGCGCTGCTCGTCGTCGGACTCTATGTCCTGTTCGGCCTGACGGCCCTTGCGATCGACCGCCGCGCGCTGTTGGTTTCGGCGCTGGCTTACGTGCTCTATGCGCTCACCGAGCTGTTCAAGCAGTTCGGTGCGGTCGAGCTGAACGTGGCGCTGACGGCGTTGATCATCGGCTCGGCGCTGTTGCTCCTGTCCGCTTATTGGCACCAGGCGCGCAGACTGATCGTGACCCGGCTCCCATCGAACCTTCAGGCACGGCTGCCCGAGCTCGATCGTTCGGCCGTGATTACCCAACCAGCCGCATAAGCCGGCGCTCGAGCGGGGCCAGGACACCAGCAAGGTCGTGGCCCCGCTTGAGCACCGCTCCATGCTCACCGACCAAAGCGAACGCCCCCTGCTTCGTCCGAAGCGCGGGGCGTTTCTCAATCCTGACCTCGGGCCGCTCACTGTGCCGCCGGAAAGCAGCGAACATCGCCACCTCAGGATCGATCCTAAGCGCGTAATCGCGCCAGTATCCGGCTGCGACCATCCGACCGTATAGGTCGAGAATCCGCTGCAACTCCTTGCGATCGAAAGTGGCAATCGGGCGCCGGTCCCAGGCAGGCGGGAACGGCGCGATGACGCTCAAGCGCTCTTCACCTTCGGCTGCGGTTGCGGCTGCCGCGGAGCCTTCAACAGCTTGAGCTCGGCGCGGAGCTCGTCGAGCTCGTGCTCGAGCTCATTGATGCGCACCCGGACCGGATCGCAGTCCTCGCCGCACGGCGTGCCGTAAGGCATGAAGCCCGAACTGAAGTGCACGGCTTCGACGGGAACCGGCTTGGCAGGGATGCCGACCATCGTTGAAGCCGGCGCGACATCTTTCGTGACGACGGAGTTGGCACCGATCTTCGCACCCTCGCCCACCTCGATGGGACCGAGGACCTGTGCGCCGGAGCCGATCACGACGCCGGAGCGGATCGTCGGATGCCGCTTTCCGCCGATACCGGTCGTCGGGTTCGTGCCGCCCAAGGTCACGTTCTGGTAGATCGTAACGTCGTCGCCGATTTCGGCCGTCTCGCCGATGACACTGAAGCCGTGGTCGAGGAAAAAGCGCTCGCCGATCTTGGCCCCCGGATGGATGTCGATGGCGGTGAGGAAGCGCGCGAAATGGTTGATCAGCCGGGCCAGGAAATAGAGCTTGCCCTCCCACAGCCAATGCGCAAGCCGGTGCAGGCCAAGCGCCAGGACCCCCGGATAGAAGAGGACGTCCCAGCGCGAACGCGCCGCCGGATCGCGTGATTTCACGGAATCGAGATAGGCGATCAAGCCAGTCTGCAAGCGCGACACTTCCTTTGCCGTTGCCTCGATAATTTAAGGTGCGGCGCGACGGGCGGCAATGGGTCAGGTCGAAGCTTGCTCCGCAAACGAAAGTCGAGCCGTTCGCCCGGAGCTACATCCCCCTTGCCAAGGTTGCTCGGTTCGGCAAAGCACCGCTCCTCCAACCAGATCAAAGGCAGCGATTTCATCCGTTGGTTGAAGGGGACAGCGATCTTTTCGGCCTACAATCCGCTTTACTCCCTGGCAGGGTTTCTCGTCGGCGCTCTGGTCGGTCTGACCGGCGTTGGCGGCGGATCCCTTATGACGCCGCTGCTCGTCCTTCTGTTTGGCTTTCACCCCGGGACTGCCGTCGGGACCGATTTGCTTTACGCTTCTGTCACCAAAACGGCGGGTACCGTCATCCATGGGCGACGCGAGACGGTTGACTGGCGCATCGTCGGCGGCCTTGCATCAGGCAGCGTTCCAGCGGCGATCGTGACCCTCAGTCTGATGGCCTATTTCGGCGTAAAGAGCGCCCATGGCGCTTTCCTGCTCAACGTGTTGCTCGGGGGAGCGCTGTTCGTCACGAGCATCGCGGTCTTCTTCCGCCCGTGGATACTTTCCTGGGCCGGTCACCACATTGAAGCGATGGAGGATCGGCGGACCACGCAGTGGACCGTGTTCCTCGGCGTCATGCTTGGTGTTCTAGTCTCCATCACGTCGGTCGGCGCGGGAGCGCTAGGGACCACTGCCCTCCTGATTCTCTATCCCAAGCTGCCTGTCGCACGCATCGCGGGCAGCGATATCGCTCACGCGGTCCCGCTGACTCTCATCGCGGGCATCGGCCATTGGCTGATGGGATCGGTCGATCTCGCCCTGATGGTCGCCCTTCTTGTAGGCTCGATCCCTGGAGTCATCGTTGGCAGCCTTCTCGCCACGCGATCCTCGGACTCGGTGCTGCGCCCCATCCTTGCGATCACGCTGCTTCTGTCGTCGGTGAAGCTGCTGACGGCCTGAACGAAGTCAGAAAAAGAAATGGGGCGGGCCCTGGGGAGACCCGCCCCTTCATTGCAGCCGGTCAGGGGAGAAACCGGCCGAAGCTCCTTCCAATTCGGAAGGGACAGCCTTGATGTATGTATTGGCTTCAATCGTTCAAGATGATTATAGGACCATCAGTGATTGGATTTTTCGATTAGATGTCCGTCCACCTCCCAACCCTGAAGCAGCTGCAATATCTCATTGCGCTCCGCCGATACGGGCATTTCGGCAAGGCTGCGGACGCCTGCTTCGTCACTCAGTCGACTTTGTCCGCCGGCCTTCGCGAGCTGGAGGCGTCGCTCGGCGTTACCCTTGTCGAGCGCACCCGCCGCCTCGTCCGCTTCACTGCGCTCGGCGAGAAGATCGCCGACAAGGCGATCCGCGTACTCCGCGAAGCCGAAGAGCTCGGCGAGATGGCGCGCGCCGAAGGCCAACCGCTGCACGGCGAACTGAGGATGGGGGTCATCCCAACGATCGCGCCGTTCCTTCTACCCGCCATGCTCCCCAGGCTGCGCAGCGAATGGCCTCATCTCAAACTGTACTTGCGGGAGGAGACGAGCACGGCCGCATGCGAGGCGCTTCATCGCGGCCAGCTCGATTGCGTGTTGCTCGCCCTACCGTTCGCTTGCGGCGAAGTGGATTCCGCCCTGCTGTTCGACGACCCGCTCTACGTCGCCTTCCCGCCCGGAGATGCGCCGCGCGGCGGCTCGGTCGATGCAGCCGCGATCGACGAGAACCGGCTGCTGCTCCTCGAGGACGGCCACTGCCTCAAGGACCACGCTCTCTCCGCATGCAACCGGCCCGAGATCCGGGCGCATGCTTCGATGATGGGCACCTCGCTTCATACGCTCATTCAGATGGTCGATAATGGGCTCGGCCTGACGTTCGTGCCCGGAATGGCGATCGAAACGGGCATTCTTCGTGGAACCAGGGTCGAATCGAAGCGATTGAGTTCCGATCGCGGCTTTCGGCGCGTCGCTCTGATCTGGCGCCGCTCAAGCCCGCGCGAAACCGAATTCCAGCTGCTCGCGACGACCCTGCGACGGATCGCGCGCGATCTCATTCCCGACCTGGAGCCGATCGTCTCCGACCGTGAGCCGGCGCTCGAAGGGGCGTGCGGCTGACCGCTGCCCCCTCGCGCCGCACAACTCGCCCTACTTCGCCAACTCCGGCTCGCGAGCCTTGGGCGCCGAGGCGCTTTTGGGACCGCGCAAGTCGAAACGGTCAGCGTTCATCACCTTGGCCCATGCCTTGACGAAATCCCGGACGAACTTCTCGCCGGCATCGGCCGAGGCATAGACCTCCGCAAGCCCGCGCAACTGCGAGTTCGAGCCGAATACGAGGTCGGTTCGAGTAGCCGTCCACTTCTGCTTGTCGGTCGCTCGATCGGTCCCGACGAAGGTCTCGTCGCCACTGTCATCGACCTGCTTCCACGCCGTTCCCATGTCGAGCAGGTTGACGAAGAAGTCGTTAGTCAGCTGGCCGACGCGATCGGTGAACACACCGTGCCTGGATCCGCCCGCGTTTGCGCCGAGGACGCGCAGGCCGCCCACGAGAACGGTCATCTCGGCTGCGGTGAGACCCAGTAGATGGGAACGGTCGACCAGCAATTCCTCCGTCGGCACGTTGAAACGCACGCCCAGATAATTGCGGAAGCCGTCGGCGCGCGGCTCGAGAGGCTCGAAGCTCTCCTCGTCGGTCTGTGCTTCAGTCGCGTCGCCGCGTCCTCCTGTGAACGGAACCGTGACGCTGTAGCCGGCATCTTTCGCCGCCTTCTCGACCGCTGCGGTGCCTGCCAGGACAATGGCGTCGGCGAGCGATATATTGCCGCGCAGGCTGTCGAGCCTCGAAAGTACCTTCTGCAGCTCCAGAGGGTCATTGACTTCCCAATCCTTTTGCGGAGCCAGACGGACCCGCGCGCCATTGGCGCCGCCGCGATGGTCAGACTGGCGGTAGGTCGACGCAGACGCCCAGGCTGCCTTCACCAGCTCGGAGACCGTCAGGCCGCTATCGAGGATTTTCTGCTTAAGTTCGGCAACGTCGCTGTCGCTTGGCGCGGTGCCTGCGGCGACAGGGTCCTGCCAGATCAGATCCTCGTTCGGGACTTCCGGCCCGAGATAGCGGGCCTTCGGGCCCATATCGCGATGAGTCAGCTTGAACCACGCACGCGCAAAGGCGTCGGCGAACTCATCCGGGTTTGCGCGGAACCGCTCGGCGATCTTCCGGAATTCGGGATCCTCGCGGAACGCCATGTCGGCGGTCGTCATCATCGTCCGGACCTTCTTGCCCGGCGTATGCGCCGCCGGAGCCAGGTCCTCTTCCTTTTGATTGACGGGCTGCCACTGCTTGGCGCCCGCCGGGCTGGTGACCAGCTCGTATTCGTAGTCGAGGAGCATGTGCAGGTAATTCATGCTCCACTTGATCGGAGTCGGCGTCCACGGACCCTCGAGCCCGCTGGTGATGGTGTCGTCGCCGATGCCGCTCGCATGGCCGCTCTGCCAGCCGAGTCCCTGCTGCGCGATGTCGGCGCCTTCCGGCTCCGCGCCCACCTTCGAGGCATCGCCCGCGCCATGACATTTGCCGAAAGTGTGACCTCCGGCGGTGAGCGCGAGAGTCTCCTCGTCGTTCATTGCCATGCGGCGGAACGTCTCGCGGATCTCGCGAGCTGACGCCAGCGGATCCGGATTGCCGCCCGGCCCTTCGGGATTGACGTAGATGAGGCCCATCTGGACTGCCGCGAGCGGGTTTTCCATCGCCTTGCCGGCGTCGTCGCCCATGCGCGGCTGCGCGCCCTGCCCGACCCAATTCTCCTCTGTTCCCCAATAAGTGTCATGCTCGGGCTGGTAGACGTCCCTTCGCCCCCCGCCGAAGCCGAAGGTCGGTCCGCCCATCGATTCGATGGCAACGTTGCCCGCCATGATCAGCAGGTCCGCCCAGCTGAGATTGCGGCCATATTTCTGCTTCACCGGCCACAGGAGCCGGCGCGCCTTGTCGAGGTTAGCGTTGTCCGGCCACGAATTGAGCGGAGCGAACCGCTGCTGCCCCGAACTCGCGCCGCCGCGGCCGTCGCCAATGCGATAGGTGCCAGCGGCATGCCACGCCATGCGGATGAAGAACGGGCCGTAGTGGCCATAGTCGGCCGGCCACCACGGCTGGCTGTCGGTCATGAGCGCAGTGAGATCCTTCTTCACTGAGTCATAATCGAGCTTCAGGAAGGCCTCGGCATAATCGAAATCGTCGCCGTACGGGTCGCCGCTCGCTCCTTGCTGCGGCAGGATGTCCAGACTCAACTGGTTTGGCCACCAGTCACGGTTGGTGCGGCCGAGCAGCGTGCGCAGCGCCGCCCCTTCTTCCATCGGCGAGCCATGCAGCGGGTCACCCGTCTTCGCGTCCATAGTCAATTCTCCGATCGTCGGTTTTAGGATGTGACGCCTAGCCGGCGGGACTGATCGACAGAAACGAGAATCCTCGGTCAGTCAGAACAGTTAAATCGATTAGTCCCCGCGCCGCGAGGGCTCAGTCCATGTGCCGGAGCCCGACGCGCAGATAATCATATCCAGTGACTAGGGTCAGTACCGCGGCGGCCCAAAGGCAGGTTATGCCGACAAGGTGGATCCAGTGCTGGGCCGGAAACGCTCCGCCGAGGATCAGTGCTCCGAGGGAGACGAGCTGGAAAGTCGTCTTCCACTTCGCAAGGGCACTGACCGGGACGAGCACCTTCAGCTCGGCTAGAAACTCGCGAAGGCCCGACACCATGATCTCACGAAGCAGGATGATGAGCGCCGGGATCACGCTCCAGTCCTGGATAATGGGCGCGTCGCCGTCAGCCTTCCGGCTCGCCATCAACATCACGAGGACCGCCGCGACCATGATCTTGTCCGCAATTGGATCAAGAAATTGGCCGAGGCGCGAGATGCTCCCCCAGGCGCGCGCGAGATAGCCGTCGAAATAATCGGTGATCCCGACGATGCAGTAGAGAACGAAGGTCACCGCATAGTCCCACGGGGCCGGCTTCCACAGGAGGAAGACGAGTATCGGGACGGCAAGGATCCTCGAAAGGGTCAGGAGGTTCGGCAGCGACAGCATCGTTCGGCTCGAGCGTTATAAGGGTTTGGCTGCTTCGGCAAAGCTGGCTATGCCGTCAGCCCCTGTCCATGAAACCCCGCGCGCTTAGGCTTTGATTCAGAACGTTGCCCACCTGTTGCGCGCGCGGCGATTCCTGCCGCTGTTCGGAACGCAATTTCTCGGCGCCTTCAATGACAGCCTGTTCAAGCAGGCGGTCGTGCTGTTCGTCACCTATCAACTCTATTCTAATCCGCACAAAGAGTTCCAGTTCAGCGCGATCGCGCAGGCATTGTTCATCCTGCCCTTCTTCCTGCTCTCAGCGCTTTCCGGCCAGCTTGCCGACGACCATGACAAGGCGCGGCTGATCCGGATCATCAAGTTCGCCGAGATCCTGATCATGATCATCGGGGGGGCGGGCCTCATGCTCGCGAACATTCCGCTGATGCTGGCGGCAGTCTTCGCGATGGGCATCCATTCGACTTTCTTCGGGCCGATCAAATATGCGATCCTTCCCCAGCATCTTCAGCGGGATGAAGTGCTCGGCGGCACGGGGCTGGTCGAAGCGGGCACTTACATCGCGATCTTGCTCGGAACGATTCTCGCAGGGGCTCTCGCTTCGCGGCCTCAATATGCTGCAGCGGCGGTTTTCGGCTTTGCGGTGCTTGGATTCCTCGCCGGTCGCCAGGTCCCGCCGGCCCCTCCTGCTGCCGAACGCCTGCCAATTACCTGGCACATCGTCCACGCGTCGATCGAGCTTGTCAGCGCGACCATGCACATCCGCCGACTGTTCCTGGCGATCCTCGCGATCAGCTTCTTCTGGACCATCGGCGCGGTGCTGATCATCATCTTCCCGCCGCTGGTGAAGAATGTGCTCGGCGCAAACGAGCAGGTCGCAAGCCTCTTCATCGCCATCTTCTCGATCGGTATCGCGATCGGTTCGGTCGCCATCAACCGCATGCTCAAGAGCGAGGTTTCGGCAAAATTTGCTCCCGCTTCCGTCATCGCGATGGGTGTGTTCGTCCTCCTCCTGCACTTCGTCGCGCTGACGTGGAGCAAGGTCGGGCCGGATCTGACGACGCTCGGCAATTTCCTCTTCAATCCGATGGCATGGCCGATGATCTTGTGCCTGCTGGGAGTCGCGATCACAGGAGGCATGTTCGTAGTCCCTCTCTATGCGTTCCTGACCACGACCGTGCCGAAGACCGAGACGGCGCGGACCGTCGCTGCCAACAATATCGTGAATTCAGGCGCGATGGTCGTCGGGGCCCTGCTCGCCTTCGGGCTATCGAGCCTGGGAGTGGGCCCAATCGGGCAGCTTTTGCTCGTTGCCGCGATGTGCCTCATCTCTGCCTGGCTCGGCTGGAAGCTTCACCAGGCGTGCGACTGAGCGCCGAGCGGCGCTTCACGCCAATAAGTATCGAAACGAACAAAAACCCGGCGATGAAGGTCGTCGCGAACAGCTTGAAATCGTCACTGAGCGCGGCCCGACTCTCCGGAGGGATCAGACAGGTCCGCACAAGCGGCCCCTCCCGAAGTACCTCGGGTCCATCGCGAATGCGGGCCTGACGAGCTGCATGGCAAATCCTTAACGCGGCTTTTACCATGTTTAAACTCGCGAGATGCGCGAACGGCTCCTCGCGTCCCGCCGTGGGACGACGTTCCACCTTGATCGAACTTTTGATCAGCCGTTGACGGCGACTGAATGCGGAGGCTGGTTCGCGATGGCGTGCGGCCAGCAGCTCGCTCGCCTGCTCGGCGGTCATCGGCTTTCCGAAATACCAGCCCTGACCAATCGCAGCAGCCCAGGCGGACTACCGCCTTATAGGCCTCTTCGCTCTCGATGCCCTCGACGCAAACGGGCACCGAGAGTGCCGCCGCCAATGTCGTGACGGCACGAATGATCGCTGCGCTTTCGCGCTTCGTGTTGAGGTTGGTAACGAAGCTGCGGTCGATCTTGATGATATCGAATGGCAGCGACCGGATATGCGCGAGCGAGGAGAAGCCGGTGCCGAAATCGTCGAGTGCCAGCCGGACGCCCTGGTTCTTGAGGCTGGTAACGATCGTGCGCGCGAGGTCCATGTCCGCGAACAGCGAGCTTTCGGTAATTTCGACGACCAGCCGCTCGGCCGGAAAGGCGGTCTCGGCAAGGATTCGCACGATCCGCTGGGCGAACCAGCCGTCGGCAAGCTGCGACGGAGAGATGTTGACCGAGATTTTGATCGTCGGGTCCCAGTCCGCCGCCGCGCGCAAGCGCCTCGGCGATGACTTGCTCGGAAAGACGGCCGATCAGTCCGATTTCTTCGGCGACCGGGATGAAGACGTCGGGGCCGATGATTCCGGACAGCGGATGCTTCCAGCGCGCCAGCACTTCGAAGCCGACGATCTCGCCCGTCGCGAGGTCGACCTGCGGTTCGAAATAAGGAAGGAACTGGTCGTGCTCGAGGCCGAAGCGGATGCCCTGCTCGATCTCGCCGTGGGCGATCAGTGCGCGTTCCATTCCGGCGTCAAACCAGACCGGCCGCGCCACGCGGCCGCTGCGGGCACGGTCCATGGCGATGTCGGCGCGGCGAAGGATGTCGGGAATGCCCGCGTCAGCCGCGGGCGCTGACGCGATGCCGGCGAAGGCTCCCGACCTGGATGATCCGTTCGTCGAGGAGCAACGGGCCGAGTGACCGTATCGCAGCACGATCTCGGCGAGCTCTTCGGCGCGGTTCGATCTGCGGTCGATCGAAGCGCGAGCGCGACGGCGAACTCGTCGCCGCTCAGGCGGGCGATCACCGCATCCTCGCCGAGCTCGCTCGCGCAGCGGCGATCGCAATCGACTTCAGCAGCCAGTCGCCGGCCTCATAGCCGTGCTGGTCGTTGACGGACTTGAAGCGCTGGATCTGGAACGAGATGACGACGAGATTGTCGCCGCGCCCACGGCTTCGCTGCGCAAAGCTGCGCCGCGCGATCGGCAAAGCCCTTGCGGTTGTAGAGCCCGGTCGATCGGATCGGTCGTCGCGAGCAGCGCGGCGCGGCGCTCCTGCTCGGCGCGCACTTCGGCTTCGTGCTGAAGGTCGACGTAGCGGCGCCAACCGAACAGGATCAGCGCGACGTTGAGCGTCAGCGCGGTGCTCGCGATGCGCACGTCGCTCGCGAAATTCGCCGCCTCGATCCGCAGATGATTGAAGAAGGTGCTGCCGTTCCAGATCAGCAGCAGCACGGCGGTGATGAGCACCGTCAGCACGACGGCGTCGCGCCGCGCGCTGAGCACGCCTGGACGCTCGACTGCTCTGGCATCCTTCTGCTCACGCTGGCTGATAATGCCGACGCTTAATAAATTGCTGTTCGGATTGGACGATCCGATGCGAGTTCTACGCTCGCTCGAGCGCAACACTTGCCGTGCCGAGAATCAGCGCTTGGTGCGATGGTGCGGACGGCGGGATTTGAACCCGCACTCCCTTACGGGAAGAGGATTTTAAGTCCCCAGCGTCTACCGTTCCGCCACGTCCGCTCTGCGAGCCACGGCGACGGTAGTGCCAGCCGGGCTATTCCGCGGTCACTTCCTTGAGGTTTAAGCGCTCGCGCATTTCCTTGCCCGGCTTGAAATAGGGCACGCGCTTGGCGTCGACCGAGACGGCTTCGCCGGTGCGCGGATTGCGGCCGACGCGGCCGTCGCGCTGGCGCGTCGAGAAGGCGCCGAAGCCGCGAAGCTCGACCCGGCCGCCCTTCGCGAGCTGGTCGGTGATGGAATCGAAGATGGCGCTGACGACGCCTTCGACCTCGCGCTGCGTGAGGTCGGGAAAATCGGTGCAAAGCTTCTGCACCAGTTCAGAACGGATCATCGGCATCCCCGCGTCAAGGATTGATCGGCCCCGACTCCCCCATCGCGGAGGCCGCTTGCAGATCAGGCTGTCAGGAAAGATTGTCTCGACGCAAGAAGGATTTGAAGCGGCGTCCCGTCGAAGGAACGCCGCGCTTTCCAGTGACTTGGCTTACTTCTTCTTGGTCGGCTTTCCGGCCTGCGCTTCCTTCAGCGCCGCGCCGAGGATGTCGCCGAGCGACGCGCCGGAGTCGGACGAGCCATACTGCGCGACGGCCTGCTTCTCCTCGGCGATCTGCAGCGCCTTGATCGAGAAGTTCGGCTTCTTCGAGCGGTCGAAGCCGATGACCATCGCGTCGAACTTCTGGCCGACCTGGAAGCGCTCCGGACGCTGCTCGTCGCGGTCGCGGCCAAGGTCGCCGCGCTTGATGAAGCCGATCGCGCCGTCGTCGCCGACCTGCACGTCGAGGCCCGCGTCCTGGACCGCGCGGACGGTGACGGTGACCGTCTCGCCCTTCTTGACGCCGCCAGCCGCCGAGCGCTCCGCCGGTGCCGGCGCCGGCACCGGCGCCGCCGCCCTCGAGCTGCTTCATGCCGAGGCTAGATGCGCTCCTTCTCGACATCGACGTCGAGCACCTGCGCCTTGACCGTCTCGCCCTTGCGGTGAAGCTGAAGCGCTTCCTCGCCCGACACGCCCCAGGCGATGTCCGACATGTGGACCATGCCGTCGACGTCGCCCTCGAGGCCGACGAACAGGCCGAACTCGGTCGCGTTCTTGACTTCGCCCTCGACCACCGAGCCGACCGGGTGCGCTGTCGGCGAAGGCCTCCCACGGATTCGCCTGGGCCTGCTTGAGGCCGAGCGAAATCCGGCGCTTCTCCTCGTCGACCTCGAGCACCTTCACGTCGACTTCCTGCGAGGTGCTGACGATCTTGCCCGGGTGCACGTTCTTCTTGGTCCAGCTCATCTCGGAGACGTGGACCAGGCCCTCGATGCCCGGCTCGAGCTCGACGAACGCGCCATATTCGGTGATGTTGGTCACCCGGCCGCGGAACACGCCGCCGACCGGATACTTGGCCGCCGCGCCTTCCCACGGATCGCTCTCGAGCTGCTTCATGCCGAGGCTAGATGCGCTGCGTCTCGCGGTTGATGCGGATGATCTGCACCTTCACCGTGTCGCCGATGTTGAGCACCTCGGACGGGTGATTGACGCGCTTGTAGGAAATGTCGGTGACGTGGAGCAGGCCGTCGATGCCGCCGAGGTCGACGAACGCGCCATAATCGGTGATGTTCTTGACCACGCCCTCGATCACCTGGCCCTCGGCGAGCGATCTGGATGAGGCCCGAGCGCTGCTCGGCGCGGGTCTCTTCGAGGATCGCGCGGCGCGACACGACGATATTGCCGCGGCGGCGGTCCATCTTGAGGATCTGGAACGGCTGCGGGAGGTCCATCAGCGGCTGGACGTCGCGGACCGGGCGGATGTCGACCTGCGAACCCGGGAAGGAAGGCGACGGCGCCGCCGAGGTCGACGGTGAAGCCGCCCTTCACGCGGCCGAAGATCACGCCCTCGACGCGGTTGCCGGCTTCGAATTCCTTCTCGAGCTTGTCCCAGGCGGCTTCGCGGCGCGCGCGGTCGCGCGACAGCATCGCTTCGCCGGCGCGAATTCTCGACGCGGTCGACATAGACTTCGACCTCGTCGCCGACCTTGAGGTCGGCCTTCTGGCCCGGCGCTGCGAACTCGCGCAGCGGCACGCGGCCTTCGCTCTTCAGGCCGACGTCGATGACGGCCATGTCATTCTCGATGCCCGGTGACGGTGCCCTTCACCACCTTGCCTTCGAAGGTTTCGTTCTCGCCGCCGAGGCTTTCGTTGAGGAGGGCCGCGAAATCGTCGCGGGTCGGGAATGTCGTGGTCGCCATAAGTGTGTATGTTCCTGTGTCTTCAAATTCGCTTGCCGCGCCGCGCCACCATGGCGAAGCTTCCACATGCGGACCTGGTTTCATGTCACTGCCGCCAGCAGCACCATGCCGCGAGCGGCGTCCTTGGGGCGATTCAGCGAACAGCGGACCCGCCATGACAAAAAGCGCGTTCCGGTGCCGGCTCTACCCGGGTCACCGTACGCGCTCGCCAAAGGACGGGCTGTCCGCGAGGGGATCTAGCGCCCGCCGGACGGCGCGCGCCCTTAGCTTAGAGGGGCTCGAAGGGCAAGCTGAACGACCGTTCGCGTCTACCTGCTGACCAGGACCTCGCGTCCGTTCAGTTTCTGCACCGGACGAGCGTCGTTCGGATACCGATCGGCGAACGCAGCGATCTGGGCCTTCGAGACCTCCATCGGGGCCCGGAGAACAGACCAGCGAACGCCCTCCGAACAAGGCGGCGTCGTCAGGGAGCCGCTGTATGAATAATAATGATGGTTCGCCGGGACGAGCCCGGCGACGTTGATCGCTGCTTTGGAGTGCGCCTCCGAATGGTCGCCCTTCCTCGGAAGGTACTTCCACAACGCCGCGATCAGCGGGTTCTCGCGTCCCTCCTTGAGCGGAATGGCGACGACTGCGAGCTCCCCTTTCGAATCCTTGTGGACGAGGTGGGCCACCATGTCGAAGCGCTTCCCATCGAACGCCTCTTCCGCGGGATGGTGGAAGTGGAATTGGACGAGCTCATAACGCTTGCCACCAATCGTCAGGAAGCTGCCTGCAGCATAATTCACCTGGATTGTATGGCCGTTGTCCACGATGTCGAGCGGCGAAGCCCGATATTGAAACACAAGCGCAGGCAGGCTTTCGGGCGACGCGTCCCTGCGATGGATGTCTATCGGCGATTGGTGACGACCCGCTTCACAGGCGCGATATGCGGAATCGAGCTCCGCCCAGTGTGACGGCCCCTCGTGGCCGGAGTAGCTCCAATGCCCATGGGCGACAGGCTCGGCAGACGCCGGAATCCCAACAAGCGCGGCGACGATCAGCGAAGCGCTGATTGAGTTCCTCCCTCGCAAACGTTGTTCGCCGCATTGCCGAGTCACGCGCTGTGCTCCGCGCTCTTCTTTCGGGCTTGGCCCATCAGCCGGTCGGCGATGCTGGTTGGTTCGCCTGCGATCGCTTCATAGCCCGTAGCGAGATCGAGCAGGAAATCCCTAGTGGCTGGGTGGGATGCGCGGGCCGCCTCAATTCGGCAGATCCGCGCCCATTCGGCGGCATTGGCAGTCGGCATTCGTAAGCTATCGGTCGTAGCCGTGGGGGCCGCCATCCATTGAATTACCTATTCGGGGCCGTGGCAAATTCGGGGCCGCCCTCAGGCATGGTGGTTCGGGGTTATGAAGTCTCGGCGAGGACGGCGGCGGAACCTCGAATTCCGGTTCACCGGTGTCTGTGACAGTCGATCCGCACAGCAGCCTTTCCGCCTTCGTCTGGTCAGTGCGGCGGGAGCCCTAACCTAGGAGCCAAGCTCGCGGGTCATTTCGATCATCGTGCGCCGGAATCCGGCCCGGTCGAACATTGCTTGCGCCGGATGATTCTTTTCCGCGGTGAAGAGGAGCGCGCGCGGCGCCCCGCGCTCATGCAAGGCCTCGAGGGCCGCGTCGATTAGCGCCGTTCCGATTCCTTGACGGCGATGATCCGGATCGACCACCAGGTCGTAGATTAGGCCGGCGGGTCCGCGCAGCGCCATGTAATCATTCCCCTCCATGCCGGCATAGACATAGCCGACCACATCGGCTTCCCGCTCGGCAACCAGCACGACCATCTCGGGCTTGCTGATCTGCGAGACGAGGAATTGCCCGTATCGCTCCGGCAGTAGTGGGACAGGCGCGATGAACCGCTCCGGATCGAACTCGTGGTGTTCGGCGACCAGCATCGCGCCGAGTCGCCCGATCGCCATTTCGTCCTCCACGTGCGCCGCGCGAACACTGATTTCTGAGTTCATTGGAAGCGCTTGTCGCAGCGGCGAACCAGGCCTGCAAGACGCCGTTAACCAACGCCGATGACCTTAGTTTAGGTTCTCGCAGCCAGGCTGTGTCCGATGAAATGGACACGTTCGTTTCTTGTGGTGGCGGGGATCGCGAGCGCGGTTCCGGCAACTGCCCAACAGCTCGAGGGCGCTACTGGCGTACTCGCCGACCGACTTCTTGCAGCGCACAACCGCGAGCGCTCATTGGTCGGCGCGCCCCCGCTCCAGTGGGACGCGAAGCTTGCCGCCGATGCGGCATCTTACGGTCCAACGCTCGCCAGCCTTCGGCACCTCGTCCATTCGCCGCGCGAGACGCGCCTCGGCGAGCGCGAGAACCTCGCCATGGCGTGGCACGCGACGCTCAGTCCGGAACAGCTGGTGGATATGTGGAGTCGGGAGAAGCTCCTGCTCACGCCCGGGCTTTTCCCGGATGTGAGCCGAACCGGACAGTGGCAGGATGTCGCGCATTATACGCAGATGGTGTGGCCCACCACGACGCATGTCGGCTGCGCGATATTCGCGGCGGACTGGGACTATCTCATCTGCCGCTATTCGCCGCCCGGTAACAAGGACGGCAAGCCGGTTTTCGTCCAGGCAGCGGCCATAGGGGCACGGACTGGATCGCGATAGTCGAAGCTAATGACCGTCATTTCTGAAGAGGGGCGACGAATTCCCCTCCACAAGCAAGGACTTGTTAGAGTATTGGCGCGACAATTCGTCGTTCGGACAGGGGTCGGGGCAATGCAGCGGTGGACTTATTTGCTGACGGCAGCAGCGATCGGAGCTGGAACGCCGGCGCTGGCGCAGGACGCGGACGTTGCCCCACTTGCGGTTCCAAAGCCGCCGGCAACCGCTCCAATGGTCGTCGCCGACAGCGACGTCTCGCCTTTCTACGCATCCCATCCAGGAATCCTCCTCTGGCTCCGCGATTCGGACAGCCGCGGGGCGGCGGCCAAGCTCGTCACCATCCTCAAACGCGCGCCGATCGACGGTCTCGTCGATGGGCCGGTGCTAGCCTCCTCCATCGAAACCGCACTTTCCGCCGGCACGCCGGCGGACGACCAGGTGATCTCGACTGCGTGGGTGCGCTACGTTCAGGCGCTTCGTAAGCCGGTGGGCGGCGTCAGCTTCGGTGATCCGACGCTTCAGCTGCGTCCACCGTCGGCGACCGAAGTCCTGACCAAAACTTTGGACGCGCCTTCATTGGTTTCGCACATCGACTCGGTTGCGAGCGTCAATCCCTTCTATTCGGCGCTTCGCGATGACGCCGTCGCAGCAGGGCAGCAGGACGATCCGCATGTGCGCGCCACGCTCGACCGGCTCCGCCTGGTTCCGGCGAAAGGCCGCGCCATCCTGGTCGACGCCGCCAACGCGCAGCTGATGGAACTCGAGGACGGCAAGGTGGTCGACACGATGAAGGTCATCGTCGGCAAGCCGGATTTCCCGACGCCGCTGCTGGCTGGCAAGATCTGGTACGTGACTCTGAACCCGTACTGGCACATCCCGCCCGACGTCGCGAAACGGAAGGTCGCACCGATCATTCTGAAGCGCGGTGTCTCCTATCTCACCGCTGCGCGCTACCAGACGGTGGCGGCGTTCGGAGGGGACAAGGAACAGCCGATCGACCCGACCTCGATCGATTGGAAAGCAGTCGCTGTTGGGACCGCCGACGCGCACATTCGGCAGCTCGTTGGCCCGAACAACATGATGGGCAAAATGAAGTTCGGCTTCGTCAACGACTACGGCATTTTCCTGCACGACACGCCGCACAAGGATCTGTTCGCTAAAACGAAGCGCAATCTCAGCCTCGGCTGCGTCCGCGTCGAGCATCCGCAGGATCTCGCGCAATGGCTGTTCGGCCATGAAGTGCCAATGCCTGGCGACGATGCCGAGCAGAACATCCGCATCGGTGACGGCGTGCCAATTTACATCAGCTACCTCACCGCGCGCCCGGACGGCGAGACGATCGCCTTTGCTGACGACGTCTATAAGCTCGATGGCGAGAAGGCTGGCGGCCAGGCTATCGCGGCGTCTACGGCCGCGAAAAAATAGGCTCCGCAAGTCCTCAGCTTGGGGATTGTGTCGCCTTGGTGACTACCTACTGTTTTCGGCGAAACTCGCGCCCAACCCCACGTGGGCGTGATTCTCCGAACCGGCGGCGGATTGCCACTGGCGCCCGGACGTGCTGGAACCGGTCCGGCGCAATCCTCGATTGACCGGGCCGCTTCCTCCAGCGGCAAGACGCTGTTTTCTCGTCTTATTTCAGCGACACGAAGACGGATGCAAGCAATCCGTTAACCATTTTCATTCATTCTGGCCCGGTAAGCGTAGGAGACGCTAAATGGGTCCGAGTTGTACGAATGAAGCGCATGCGCTGGTGTACCAGGCGCTTGACCAGGTGCTGGCAGACAAGGTCGTCACGCCTGGAACTCCGCGAGCGATATTCGCCGCGATCGACACCCTGCGGTCGTCCCGCGCGCCCGCCCATCAGGTTCGGCAGGCCGAGGACATTTCCGTGCAGATCCACAGGCTCCAATGCGCGCTTCAGCAGTCGAACGATCTGCAGGTAGATTCCGCGCTTGAAGATCTCAGAAGCAAGGCCGCGCAATGGCTCGAAACGAGGATCCAGTCGCGCCACTGAACGGGCAGTGACGCTCACCATGCCTGGCGTGAGCACGGGTTGCGCGGGCGGCGATTGCCCCTAAGAAAACCTCCGTGCCGGCGGGAGGTAATCTGTGAGCGTGTTGACTTTGGAGCGCGTGACCAAGCGCTTCGACCGAACGATCGCGGTAGACAATCTTAGCTTTTCGGTGGTGGCGGGAACCGTCTTCGGCTTCCTCGGCGGTAACGGCGCGGGCAAGACTACCTCGCTTCGCATGGTGCTCGATATCATCCGACCGACGAGCGGGCGGATCGAAGTGCTGGGCCGCGAGCCAGGCCGAGCCAACGCTCCCGAGGTCGGATTTCTGCCGGAGGAGCGCGGCCTCTACCGGCAGATGACAGCGCTCGACACGATCGCTTACTTCGGCCGGCTCAAGGGGATGACTTCCGCCGACGCCAGGCGCGAGGGCGCGGCGCTTCTCGACCGTTTCGGGCTTGCGGCGAATTCGAAGCAGACCGTCGACAAGCTTTCCAAGGGCATGGCGCAGAAGGTCCAGCTCGCGACGGCCCTCGTCAATCGGCCGCGGCTGCTGATCCTCGACGAGCCCTTCTCCGGTCTCGACCCGGTAAACCAGGGCCTGCTCGAAGACGAAATCCGGCGCATGTCAGAGGCCGGGGCAACGGTCGTCTTCTCGACGCATGTCATGCAGCACGCCGAGCGGCTTTGCGACAAGCTGCTTTTGCTCGCGAAGGGACGTAAGAAGTTCGAAGGAACGCTCGAGGAAGCGCGCGAGCAACTTCCGGCGCGGCTCACGGTCGTCGCGAAGGACGATCCCTCTAAGCTCGCCGGAGTCGAGTTCGCGCAGGATCGCGGCGGGGCTGAGGCCGGCTGGCGCCGGTGGGACGTCCGTCTCGACCCGGGAGTACCACCCGGCGATGTACTTGAGCGATGCGTCGCCGAGCACTTCGCTCTGCGCCGCTTCGAGCAGGTGCACGTCAGCCTCCACGACGTGTTCGTGCACATCGTCGGCGCGCCGGAGACCGCCCAGTGAACAACATCCTACTCGTCGCCGCCCGCGAGTTCCGCCAGATCGCCGGCATGCGCAGTTTCTGGCTGACGCTCGTCATCATGCCGCTGTCGATTGTTATCGGCGCGCTGGTCCCACAGATGATCCAAAAAGACGAGCCTGATCGCGTGATGGTGATCGACCGCACAGGTGGCGGCGAAGCGCACGCTCTCGAGCAGCGGCTCAAGCTTGACGAGGGCCGCGACCAGCTCGCCGATCTGTCGCGCTACGTACAGCGCCATCATCTCGAGCGCGCCGATCCGAGCGCACCGTGGACCCAGCATGATCGCTGGTACAACGACGTTGACGTTGCGGCCTTTAATGCCGCCGGAGGCGTTGACGCTGCAAAGGCGAAGATCGGCCGCGTGAAGGCGAAGGAGACGCCAGAGTTCAAGGCCGCGCATTCTAAATACGAAGTGGTGACGGTACCCTTATCGATTCAGAGCGCGCCCGACGACAGCCTCGACAATGCCCTGAAGCCGATCCTCAAGCCCGAGGGCAAGGACGCCAAATCGGTCGACTACGTCATCCTGATCCCGAAGAGCTTCGGCCAAAGCCCGCTGGTCCGGCTTTGGGCCAACCGCCAGCCCTCGCAGACTTTCGTGTCGACGGTCCAGGACGTACTCACCAAGGACCTGCGCACGCGCTTCCTTGCGAGCCAGGGCGTTTCGGCGGTCGTCGCGCAAAGCGCGAGCACGATTGCGCCTGCGCTCGCCATTTCTACGCCTCCGCCCGGCGGAGGCGCGCGCGAAGCGATGCTGGTCCGGTCGATCCTTCCGCTCGCAGCTGCGTATCTCCTGATGATCAGCCTCATGCTGTCGGGCAGCTGGATGCTTCAGGGAACGGTCGAGGAGCGATCGAACAAGCTGCTGGAAACGGTGCTCGCCTGCGTCAGCCCCGAGGAACTGATGTATGGCAAGCTGCTGGGCACCGCAGGCGTCGGCCTGTTCATGATCGCGGTGTGGATCGGCTGCGGAGTCTTCGCCGCTTATGCGACGCAGGGCGCGATCTCCGACTTCATCAGGCCCGCGCTCGATCCACTCACCTCGCCCGGGACGATCATTGCGATGATCTGGTTCTTCGTTTTCGGCTATGTCGAGGTCGCCGTCCTCTTCCTCGCGATCGGCGCCGATGAGCGATTCGATGCGAGACGCGCAGGGTTATCTCATGCCGGTGATCCTGCTCATCATCATGCCGATTTCGATTTTGATGCAGTCGGTACTCGGCGGAAACACCGGCGGCATGCTCCTGGAGGTTCTTACGTGGGTACCGCTGTGGACCCCGTTCGGAGTGCTTGCACGGCTCGGTTTGGGAATCCCGACGTGGGAAGTGATCGGCACCGGCATCGTTGCTGGCGGTGTTCACTGCGGTCGAGCTGGTTTTGCTTGCGCGCCTGTTCCGCGCAAGCCTGCTGGCGCAGGGACAGAAGCCGAGCATTGGAGAGATGATTTCGAGGATGCGCGCCGCTCCGCAGTAAAAGCGGGCGAGCTTACTTCGCGCGCCTGGCCCTAGCGGGAATGGCGCCGGCCTGTCCTTCTTCCGGCCCGACGCCGGCTTCGCTCATGCGCAAAAAGGTGCGGACGGCATCGCCCGAGACCGCTCGACCGAACAGCCAGCCCTGCGCCTCGGTGCAGCCGTAGCGCTCGAGCGCCACGCGGATCTGCTCCGATTCTACGCCCTCGGCGCTGATCGGAACGTCGAGCGTGTGGCCCAGGCTCGCGATCGTGTTCACGATCTCTGCGGTGCGCTGGCTCTTCACGATCGTCGTGATGAAGCTCTTGTCGATCTTGATTCGGTCGAGCGGCAGGCGATTGACCTGCGCGAGGCTGGCGTAACCCGTCCCGAAATCGTCGAGCGAAATTCGAACGCCAACGTTCTTCAGGCTCTGGATGATCGTCAGCACCTGCTCGCGATCCTCGAGGAGTGAACCCTCAGTGATCTCGATCTCAAGCCGATTAGCCGGAAAGCCCGTTGACGACACTAGCTTCAGGATCTGCTCGGCAAGCGTCGGGTCGCGGAACTGGATCGGAGAGACGTTGACGGCGAGTTTGAGATTGGCGGGCCAGTCGCGCGCCTCCTTCATCGCCTGTTCCATGACGCTGAGCGTGAGCGGGCCGACGAGGCCGGTGCGCTCGGCCGCCTCGATGAAATTCTCAGCGTCGAGCATGCTGCCGTCAGCTGCGCGCCAGCGGGCGAGCGCTTCGAAGCCAACGATATCCTGCGTCGAGAGGTCGATCAGCGGCTGGAAGAAGGGCACGAAATCGCCCTTGCGGATGCCGAGACGGATATTCTCCTCGAGCTTGAGGCGGTCGCTGAGCTCGAGCTCCAGCTGTTCGTCGAACCAGGCAAAGGCGTTCCGGCCACCCCGCTTGGCCGCATAGAGCGCGACGTCGCTCCGCCTCAGCGCGCCTTCCTCATTATCCCGGGATTCGAGCCGGGCGAGGCCAATCGAAGCCGAAGCCTGGACCTGCGCACCCTCGACGAATACCGGCGCGGACAAGCGCAGCTGAATGTCCTTCGCGACCTTCTCCGCGTCGTAATCATGGATCGCTGCAAAGAGCATTGCGAATTCGTCGCCACCGGTCCGTGCGCAGCAGGCCGCCGGAGGAGCGCTTTCTTTCAAGGCGTCTGACACCGCGAGCAGGACTTGATCGCCGGCGGCATGTCCGTGCAAATCGTTGATCCGCTTGAAATGATCGAGGTCGAGGACAAGCAGCACGCCAGGGGTCTTCAGATCGAGCATTTCGCTGAGCGAGCGCATCAGTTCGCGGCGATTGGCGAGGCCGGTGCCGGGATCGGTATTCGCATTGCGCTGGGCGAGCCGCTCCGCTGCTTCATAAGCCTCGAGAGCCTCTTTGAGGTCCTTCGACCTGCGCCAGCCGAACAGGATGATGGCGATATTGAGCAGGAAGGCGACCTGAAGGGTGCGCGAGCTATCGAGGTCGACACCTGTGATCGCGGCAGGCACGACCTTGCTGCCGAGCGCGACGAACAAAAGGATCGCCGCGATCGTCGCACAGCTGGTGATGACATGGCTGCTCGCAATGCGAACGGCCTTGCTCTTCGAGCGCTTCACACTGTGGTCCACTTCTTGCCCGCGACGATCATCGCAAAGAGAAGTGAAGATTTCTTATACTAAGTTTCGTTGTGCAGCTTGTTCTCGGCGAGGTTGATGGCCTCGGCGATTGCCTCGTCGACATTCAACTTGCTGGTGTCGAGAAGGATCGCGCCCGGCGCCGGCCGAAGCGGGGCGATATCGCGCGAGGAATCACGAGCGTCCCGAGCACGGATGTCGGCTAGAACGTCATCATAATGGGCGTGCATTCCGCGCCTCTCGAGCTCCCTCAAGCGGCGCTCGGCGCGAACCTCCGGCGATGCGGTGACGAACAGCTTCACGTCCGCTTGCGGCGCGATCACGGTACCAATATCGCGGCCGTCTAGCACCGCGCCGCCCTCTTGCCTGGCGAACTCCTGCTGGCGCTCGAGTAGCGCGGCGCGGACCGAGGGATAAACCGATACCGCTGACGCGAATTGCGAAACCGGCTCGCTCCTGAGCTCCGGATCGTCTGGATCGAACCCGAGCTCGGCGCAAGCGCGCAAAGCCTCGAACTCGTTGGAGGGGTCGCCGCCCCATCGCCACAGATTTAGCGCGACCGCGCGATAGAGAAATCCGGTGTCCATGTGTGGAAGCCCGAAATGCTTCGCCAGCGCCCGAGCGATGGTGCCTTTCCCGCTTGCCGCCGGCCCATCGACCGCAATCACCGGCATCAGGCCTGGTCCTGCCGCTCCAGCCACGGCCTCAAGACGCCAAGCGCCTCCTCCGGGCGGTCGTTGAGGAAACCGTGCGCAGCGCCCGGAATGACTGCGAAGTCGGCACCCGGAACGCGCGCCGCGAACGCCCCGAGCGTCGACGGGCGCGCCTCGTCATATTGGCCGTCGATGAATAGCGTATGCGGTCCGTTCAGCTTGGCGAGCAAGGGCTCGCCGTTGTAATCCTTCAGCGTTCCTGTCGAGACGAACTCGCTTGAACCCCACATCGCTTCGTAAAGCTGTTGATTGAATCTCCGCGCCGCCATGGAGGCGGTTGTACTCGGTCATCGCCTCAGTCGCAGGGTCGCGTCGATTGAAGTTGGCGTAGAAGACTTTCGTCGCGTCCTCGCAGGCCGGAGTGATGGGCGCAGGCGGATCGCACTGCCGCAGTGTCGCCTGCACGTCCACCGGCAACTGAGCCCGAAGCGCATTGGCGTCGGCGATCCAGCTTCGGGTCGAGACCAGCGGGCTTGCAAGCACCAGGCCGGCGAGTTCGGGCGGCCGCCGCGCCCCATATTCTAGCGCGATCGTCCCTCCCCAGCTCGCCCCGAACACATGCCAGCGCGGTACCCCGACCGCACGACGGACGGCATCGACCTCATCGGTGAATCGCGCCACCGTCCAGTTGGCAGGATTGTTCGGGTGATCGGAGCGGCCGCTGTCGAGCTGGTCGTAAAGGATCACCGCGCGTTCATCCGCAAGCGCGAGGGCGTTGAGAAAGCCGGAATGCGTCCCTCCCGGTCCGCCATGGATCATGACGATCGGGAGGCGCGGACCGTCGAGACGGCCATTAATGCGAACATAGACTTGTCCGCCCGGCAGGGGCGCCATCAGCTCCTTGTCGGGCGGCGGGTAGGATGCCGGTCCCCTCGCCCACAGGGGCGCTGCGGCCGTCGCTGCCGTGGCCGAAGCGAGGACGCCAAGGAAAGCGCGTCGGTCGAGGGCCCTTGCGCTGCTCTGTCCGGCGCACCAGATCGGTGCCTGTTCGACGGTCACGCGCCGTGCTTTGACAGGGGCATATCCCTATGGCAAGGCGCCCCGCCGAACGGCTCGGACTGCCCGGCGCCACACACATTCTACTGGAGTTGAGACTCAAATGGTGAAGCCCGAATGGGGCACCAAGCGCACTTGCCCCAAGTGCTCGACCCGCTTCTATGACCTCGGCAACGAGGATCCGGTCCACTGCATCAATTGCGGGACCGACTTCATTCCCGAGCCGGTGCTGAAGTCGAAGCAGCCGCTCGCGTTCGAGGCGGCACCGGCAGCCAAGGAACCGGAGAAGACCGACGACGATCTCGCCGCTGACGATCTCGCGATTGACGAGGACGAGGAGGTCAGCGCGGACGAAGAAGTCGATCTCGAGACGGGCGACAACGATCTCGGCGTCGAGACCGGCGGCGAGGACGACGAAAGCTAAGAATTTCCGCACCGGGCGCGTCGATTTCCCCCTTTTCCAGCGGGGGATAGTTCGCCTAAGGCGTCAAGAACGTGGGGCCGTAGCTCAGCTGGGAGAGCGTCGCAATGGCATTGCGAAGGTCAGGGGTTCGATCCCCCTCGGCTCCACCATCCTCTCTAAGCCGTTGATGGTCCAGGTAAATCGCCGGAATACAAGGGCTTCCCCACCCGCAGTCCACCTGCTCATCGGTATCTCAATCGTCAGCGCGCTTGCCTTCCGGATCGGCTGAGGCCGCCTTGGTCCGGGCGGATCAACGACGCGGCCAATCGGGCTCTATTGGCACTTCGTCGACATCGTCTGGATCTTCCACTTTCCGCTCATCTAGCTCGCCGGGAGGAACATGTGAGCGCGGCGACGTTCTGGCGCTGTTGGGCCGCGCTTATGATCCTCCTCGCCGCGACCGCGGCGAGCGCCTTCGTTCCGCTCGGCTCGCTAAACATAATCGTCTCGCTCACCATCTCCGTCGCCAAGGCGCTGATCGTGTTGCTCGTCTTCATGGAACTTCGCAGCAGCCGGCACTCGTCCGCTCATTCGCCGCCGCCGGCTTCTTCTGGCTATCATGATCGTGCTCACCAGCGCCGATTACTGGCACCGAACCGACGTTCGAGCGCCGATCGACATGTGGAACAAACTAGCGCTTCGATTCCTTGCGCCGCTGCTTGATCGGTCCGTTCTTCACAGCCGCCGCTCCCGGCCCGACCGACGCGCTCTTCGAGGCCTTCTCCAGGCTTTCGTGAAGCGGGCGGTGGACGAAGGGAACGAGAATCCCCGTCGCTAGCCCCCACACAATCAGTGAAAGGGCGACGCCTACGGCCGCTTGGCCCGCCGGCGCTCGGCCGTCGCTCATCAGCGGTAGGACGAGCACGGCTCCCGCGGCCCACAAGGCGAAGCCGAACGACATCCCGAACAGCCAGCCGCCCCGAACCGCGTTCGCCGCGCGTCCGAAGAAGCGCGCATAAGCTGCGCCGGCTACAGCCATCGCCGCCCAACCGACGGCGAGCGTTTCGGCGCTGGACATGCCGAGGATCTCCAATTCAACCCCCAGCGATCCGAAGGTGACGAGGATTCCGATTGCCGGGACGGTCGCGAGGACCCCCGATATCGCGCCGGCGAGCATCGGCCGCTGGCTCGGGCCTGGATCATAGCCGTGCGCATCGAGGAAGGCGTAAATCATTGCATGATCTCCCGGAGTGCGTGGCAGTCGCGATAACCGGGAACGTCGCGATACATGTCGATGAGATGCTTGTAGGCAAGGCCGACGGTGCGGGACTCGCGGTTCAGGTCGAACAGCCCGACGGGATAAACCAGCCCGACCGCCTCAGCCATCGCGATGTTCCAATCGATCTGGTCGGTCAGGCTGTACCAGGTGAAACCGACCAACGGCACGCCCGCCTTCGCCAGCAGCTGGACGTTATGCCACTGCCGCCACAGCCACCGCGACGCGCCTTGCGCGTCCATCTTGTTGGTTTCGGTGTGCATCATCGGCCGCCCGTAACGCTGCCAATATTGGTCTGCGATCACGTACCAGCCGAATAGCTCGCCGAGTGCTCGAGGGTGGCCGTCGCGGTCGATCAGCCGCTCGTTCCATTCGTAATAATCTAGGCCGAGAATCGTGCGCCGCGGCACTTCGCGGCTGGCGAGCCTTCCGATTTCCTCGTTTTGAATTCCCTGCGCACCCAGGAGGTCGCGCATCCGGTCGCTGAGGGGATGCGCGAAGATCAGGTCGAGCGGGAGGAAGCGCCGCTCGTTCGCGGCATCCGCGATCTCCTGGATCTCGGGATCGGGACAGCAGGGCTGGTAGAACTCGCTGCTTTCGCTGTTGATGAAGATCGCGTCGACGCGGCGCTTCAGGATCTCGTCGCTCATTCGGATGCTGGCGTCGGCAAGGTTCCACGCCGCCCTTGCGTACGCGCCCTCGTCCTTGAGCTGCTCGTTCCAAATGCCGTCGAGCGCGCTCATTCTTGCGCAGACATACATTTCGTTCACAGGTGTATAGAATCTCACCCACGGGAAGCGCTCAGCGAACGCGGCGGCATATTCCTCGAGCGCCTTGCCGATGTCTGGGTTTTGCAAATTGCCGAGCCATTCGGGAACTCCGAAATGGCACAGGTCGACGATCGGCTCCGGTCCGAACTCGCGAAGCTCTTCCATCTGCGGATCGATATAATTCCAGTCGAAGCACCCCGGCCCTTCGTAAGTCAGGTGCAGCGGCGGACCGTAGCGTATGTGGGTGATCCCAATCTCGCGCGCGAGTCTGAAGTCCTCCTGCCACAGATCGTAATGGCGCGTGGAATCCATCTCGTCACGGCGCCATCGCCCCTGATCGATCGTCGGGTAGCTGCACTCGATTCCGGTCGCGAACATGAATCCGGCCTTATTCTCCTTCCGCTTTTGCGTCTCATACGGTCGGCGAAGAGGAGGCGGCGGAGGCTTGTAGCCAACCCCATAACCGACCGGTCGCCTGTAGACTGAGCCGATCGTAAGCCCGAACAGGGCGTGGCTGACGAGCAGGCTGCCGACGTTCGCGGCGCTGAGAGGCGCGAAAAAGGTCTCGAAATCAAGCGTCACTGCGTATCCGGGAACACGCATCAAGGCGAGTTCCGGATAGACGATGAGGATCGCAAGCGTTGCCGGGACAACGGCGAAGGCCAGTCCCTGCACGGGAGGACGCCAGCGGAAGCGCCCCCAGAAAAAGAACGCATAGAAAACCGCCCAGCACACGCCGACGCTGAGGTGAGCGAGCAGCGCCGCTGCATTGGCGACGACGCGCATGTGGCGGAATTCCAGCGAGCTAAGCTCCGCGACCATGTCGACCGTGGGGAGGCCGGCGTGCGTCGCGGCGACGGAGAAAGCTTCCACGACCACTGCGCCGCATAAGCCAGCGACGATTGCCTTGCGGAGAGCGACTACCCTTATCATCTGCTGGTTGAACGGGGGTTCCCGTCGCTTCGATCAGCCGACATTAATTGCGAGGCGCTCGATCAGCGGTCGGGCCGATTTTTCGTACGCTCGGAACGTTCGTCCTCCACGTCGCTCTGACCTGGACCACCGGCCCTTCCGGCCGGCATGCTACCTTCAACTCCGCCCGCGAGGTCGAGTCCCTTCACTTGGTCGCCGCTGAGATCCTTGCCGCGCTCGGCCGAATTTCCATCGTTCCTGAATTGACGGTCTTTGGCGTTCATGGCTGTCTTCCTGCCTCTGTCAGGAAGAACGAGCGGTCACATTCACCGTTCCAGCGGTCAGCGTCGCCGCTGCGCCAGCGGCCCGAGCGAATAGTTTCGGATGCAATTGTTGAAACCGATCCAATCGACCCTCACGGTCCCTCGCCTGGCGTTCTTGTTACACAGCTGGATTCGCCACAGCGGCGGACGATCGCGAGCGACGAACCGATGCGCATCCTTCATTGCGCTGCGCTGCTCACGCTCGCAGCGCGGCTGCCATTGGCAGTTGACCCCGATATTGAGGACGACCGGGTCGTAAAGCGGCGCGGCGGCACGTGCTTGCGACCCACAGGCAACAAAAGCCACCACAGCCACCACAAGCTGAACGACCGGGGGTTCTGAAGACGAAAATCGCATACTCAAACCAACGCCCAAGTGCCTAGAAAAGGTTGGTAAACCAATTTGATACAGCGCAGGCGATTTACTTGCCTTAACGACCAAGCGCCTTTATCCTGCGGCGAAATGAATGGCAGCGTACCGCTATGAACTTGCGGCTGCTTGATTTTTTACCCTTTGCGGTCAGCATCCTTGGTCCCAGAGTATCGGAAATTGGGGGTAGTTATAATGAGATTTTTGAAATTGGGCGCGATCGCGCTCGCGACGCTTCTTGGCGTCGCAGTGACGGCTTCAGCGCCCGCCTCGACGTTCCCGATCGAAAGATACGGTAATGTCTATGCGATGTCGGTGTGCGGCAAGATGTCTGCGCCCGGCACCGCGCACTGCTTCGCCAAGGTCGTCACCGACGCTCGCGGCAACATTCTCGAATGGGCCGCGGGGCAGCACCTGGCGCGCAATGCGGTTCCGTCGGGCTACGGTCCGACCGACCTGCGCAGCGCTTATGCCGTTACCGGCAGCGGCAGCTCGAGTTACACGATCGCGATCGTCGATGCTTATGGCTACCCCAGTGCTGAAAGCGATCTAGCGGTCTATCGCGCGACATACGGTCTTCCGGCATGCACGACGGCCAATGGCTGCTTCCAGAAGGTCAACCAGAATGGCGTCGCGGGGAGTTATCCCCGGACCGACACCGGCTGGGACCAGGAACAGGCGCTCGACCTCGACATGGCGAGCGCGATGTGCCCGAACTGCAAGATCATCCTCGTTCAAGCCTCGTCGAGCTCTCTCTCGAACCTGGCGAAGAGCGTGGATACGGCAGTCGCCCTTCACGCCAACGCGGTGTCGAACAGCTACGGCGGTGGCGAATCGGGCACGACCAGCTACGAAAGCCACTGGAATCATGCGGGCGTCGCGGTCACCGTCAGCTCGGGCGACAGCGGCTACGGCGTCCAGTTCCCGGCCTCCTCGCCGCACGTGACTGCGGTCGGTGGAACGAGCCTTCGCCGCGCGACAACTTCGCGCGGATGGACCGAGACCGTATGGAATGGCGCAGGAAGCGGCTGCAGCGCTCTCTATGCGAAGCCGAGCTGGCAAACTGACGGCAACTGTGCCCGGCGCACCGTTGCGGACGTGTCGGCGATCGCCGACCCGAACACCGGCGTTGCGGTGTACGGGCCAGCGACTGCTCGCCGTTCGGGCTGGATGGTCTTCGGCGGAACGAGCGTTGCCGCGCCACTCATTGCCGGCGTCTACGGCGCCAACGGCGGCGCGGTGAACTACGGTGGCGATCCGTACAACCACGTCTCGGCTCTCTACGACGTGACGAGCGGCAGCAACGGCAGCTGCGGCGGTTCGTACCTTTGCACGGGCACGACCGGTTACGACGGTCCGACTGGCCTTGGTACGCCGAACGGCACGACCGCTTTCTAAGTCGTTGTAAGAAAAAGATTGTGCGGGCGTCCTCTGGGCGCCCGCACATTCATGTTTGGGTCACGTGATTTTCCTGTAAAGTCCAGAATCTGGATGGGGTGGGGAGTTTCCTTGAAGTCGTCGGGATCGACTGCGCGCGTTTGGGCGCAGATCGTCTGCGCGCTGGCGCTCTTGTTCGGCCTGAGCAGCGCAGCATCGGCCACCGCAACTCAATTGCGCGCGCAACCCGTCCCCGCCGTGCTCACCGACGTCCACCTGATCAGCGAGAGTGCCGACAAGTCGCGCTTCGAGCTCCGCTTCGATCCATCCGCGACGACTTACGCCCCGATGGCGCAGCAGCAGCCGACCCAGCCTTCGCTCGGTTTCGCACTGACCACACGCGGCCAGCACGCAGTGCAGCCCCCGAACCTTAAAGGCCTCGTCCGCTCGATGAGCTTCGAATCGGTCGACACGTTGCTGATCGTGCGCTTCGCGACCAACCGGCCGGCATCCTTATCGGCCGTGCGGTCGGGGACCGTACCGTCGAAGTTACCGTAAGCTCCGGAACCAAGGCAAAGCCCAGGGAACATGACACTGGCCTCCCAGTTGCATCCGAGGGATTGCCGCCGGCCAACGAGACCCCCGAAAGCTATGCGCTCGTCCTGCTCAAATATGCCGACGTCTCCGAAGTCGTCGGGCTCCTCACCGACGGGCTGACCGTCAAGTCCAACGACCTGTTCATCCCGAGCGAGCCGGCCTTCGGTTCAAACAGCCTCACAGGCAACAACTACACGCCGCAGCAGGCCACCCAGGCACCTGGTGCCAGCGACGAGCCGCTCGGCCAGTCGGTCGACGCGTCGATCGGTGTCGACCGGCGATTGAACGCGGTCTGGCTCAAGGGCTCACCCGAGCGCATTGCCGAGCTGAAGCAGATGATCGAGGCGATCGACATCCCCGTCGATAGCGTCGTCCTCGAAACGCAATTCGTCGAACTCACGGAGCAGGGCCTCAAAGCGCTCGGAATCGACTTTAACAATGCGAATGGCCAGATCGGCGTCGTCACCTTCGGAAGCGGCTCGTTCACGCTCGGCCTTCCCGAGCAGGGCTGCCACGATAATGGTTTGAATACTGTCTGCTCGGGCCACGTTACCAGCGCCGGCTTCCAGGCGGCCCTCTATGCCCAAATCCAGCGCGGCAACGGACGGATCGTCTCGCGTCCGCGAATCTCGGCGCAGAGCGGCTCGACCGCCAAGATCGTCACCGGCGACGCGCTTCCGATCCTGACCTCGATCGCACTCTCCGGCGTCAACGGCGTGTCGCAGCAGGTGCAATATGTGAACGTCGGCGTGACCCTTGCAGATTGCACCCGGGTCAGCGGCGATGGTTATGTCACCAGCCACGTCTTCGCCGTGGTGTCGAGCGTGACCGGAACGAGCCAGGGCTATCCGACCATCAGCCAGCGCGAAGCCGAAACGTCGGCGACCGTCCGCGACGGCGACTCCTTCGTGATTGGAGGCCTGACTCAGGATGAGACGATCAGCAGCAAGTCAAAGGTCCCGCTGCTGGGCGACATCCCGGTTCTTGGCGAGGCATTCCGCAACGAGCGCACGACGCGGTCCAAGACCGAGCTCTACATTATCGTCACTCCGCACATCGTCCACCGCGTCGGGACCACGGCGAACAGCAGTCCGGCCAACGCACCGCTCTATGCGCCGGCTGCTCCGACTGCGCCTACGCCGCGACCGGCTACGCCGGAGCCGGCAGCCCGCCCGCTCAGCGCTAGCTTCTAGTTCCCGAAGATTGCGTGGAGCCGCTCGGCGAGTTCCCGCAGCGGCTTGGTCGAATTGCTCCACTCCGGCGGCAGCGGGACTTTTGAGCCTGGCGCTGCTGTCGCTCGAACAAACCGACTGGCAAGATCGGGGCCGCGTCCATGATCGATGGCGATCGCGGAGCTCATGAAGCTGTGCCAGATCTGCGCCGGAATAGTGCCGCCGCTGACCTTCCCAAGGGATTTGTTGTCATCGCGCCCGACCCAGACGCCAACCACCAGATCGCCCGCGAATCCGATGAAGAGCGCGTCGCGATTCTCTTGCGTCGTTCCGGTCTTGCCGAAGGTCGGAATCGCCAGTGCTGCGCGGCGTCCTGTCCCCTCATTTGCCGCGGCGTAAAGTAGGTCGAGCATGGGTGCTCGATCCCGCTCGGACGACGAGCGGCCCTTCGCGATGGAAGAAGCGGACAAGCCCTTCGGGTGCCGACGCATCCGGCAACCCGCGCGCGCTACGGGATAGCGGCCGCTCGCGACTGCAGCATAGGCCGACGTCAGTTCGAGCAGGCTCACCCCCGCAGTGCCGAGCGCAAGGCTCGGCTTGTCGGGAAGTGGGCGTGGTGATCCCAAGGTCGCGTGCCTCGCGGATGACGTTGTTCCGACCGACTTCCTCCGACAGACGCACCGTCGCTGCGTTACTCGAACGGGCGAAAGCCTCGCTCAGCGTGATCTTGCCGCGATAGACCCGGTCGCTGTTCTCCGGAGTCCAGTCGCCGATTGTGATCGGTTTGTCCTCGATGATGCTGTCGGGCGTCCAGCCCTCCCGGAATGCGGCCAGGTAGACGAACAACTTGAATGCCGACCCGGGCTGCCGGCGAGCCTGCGTCACCCGGTTGAATGGCGACTGAGCGTAGCTCTCGCCGCCGACCATCGCGACGACGCGACCATCGGGACGCATCGCGACAAGCGCGGCCTGCGCGCCGGCTGGAACGTGGCTGATAGCGCGCTGCGCGATCCGCTGCAGCCTCCAATCCAGCGTGGTGTCGACCCTCACTTCGCCAAAGTCCGGGTCCTGCGATTGCTGCGCGTAGGGCGTGACCCAATCGGCAAAATAGGAGCCGGTCGGGACAGTGGAGGCGCTGACCACCGGACGCGCCGGATGGACCGAAGCAGCCCGTGCGAGGCTGATCGCGCCGGTATCCGCCATAGCCTTCAGCACCAGCTCGCTGCGCTTCTGCGCGCCCGCGAGGTTGTGGGTCGGGGCAAGACGCGACGGCGCCTGGACCATTCCTGCGAGCATGGCCGACTGTGCGAGGTTCAGATTCTCCGGATCGCGGTTGAAATAATGATGCGCCGCGGCGCGAAGGCCGTAGACACCATCGCCGAAATAGACGCTCGATAGGTAGCGCGAGAGGATCTGTTGCTTCGTCAGCCACGCCTCGAGCCAGAAAGCGATGATCACCTCCTGCGCCTTGCGCTTGATCGTACGGTCGCCGGACAGGAAGTTGGTCTTTGCCAATTGCTGCGTGATCGTGCTTCCGCCTTCGCGAACGCCATGACCCCGAAGGTCGGTCACGAACGCACGGGCAATTCCGCGCGGATCAATTCCCCAATGATGGTAGAAGCGGCGATCCTCGATCGCGACGAACGCCGCATGGCGTTAACGGATTGAGCTTGGTCACATCAACCGGCGCCTCCTTGATCGCGCCGCGACGCGCGATCGGATGGCCATCATCGGAAAGCAGGAGCAGCGCCGGGATCCTGCAGCGGCTCAAGCGCGCGCGACAGCGGCGCCGTCAGCACGAGCCAGACCAGCGTGACGAGGATCAATCCCGAAATCGAATAAAGATAGAGTCGGCCAACGTCGCCGATTGCGCCGTTCGGCGTCGTCTGCCGCCTGGACCTCCGGCTCGTGGATCGGATGCGGCGTGAAGGGATTGGGAAGCTCCTCGACCGGTACGCCGCCGTGGCTCCAGATTCCGTCCCTATCGGTCACACTCATTCTTCCCGAACTGATTTACTTCACTAAAACAGTTGGCCCCGTTTATCCAGAGGCTTGCTGAATGAGCGCTTGCATTTAAACCCCGCTGGATGCGCCGCATTCTGCCACTGTTGATGCTGGCTATGCTCGCGGCCACGCCCGGCTGCCGAAAGCAGCCGGAGGGCGCCGTGAAGGTGGTCGTCATCGGCGCCACTCCAACGCTGCGCGATCCGTCCGAAGGTCCGCTATCCGCCGCCGACCAGATGCTGCTGGCGAACGTGGCGCAGGGATTGGTGCGTTTCGACGCGAGCGGCAATGTGGTCAGCGGCCTCGCCGAACGTTGGACGGTCACCGACGACGGCCTCAGCTACATCTTCCGGCTCGCCGCGACGAACTGGCCTGACGGACGCAAAATCACCGCCGAGCAGGTCGCCCGGCTGCTGAAGCGTGAGATCGGCGGACGGAGCAAGAACAACCTCAAGGATGCGTTTGGTGCCGTCGAGGAGATCGTCGCGATGACCGACCGGGTCATCGAGATCAACCTGACTTCGCCGCGGCCCGACCTATTGTCATTGCTTGCCCAGCCGCAGATGGCGATCCTTCGCAACGGCCAAGGCACCGGCCCGTTCGCCGGTGTGCGCGGCAAGGACGGCACGATCAGGCTCACGCGCGAGATCGTTTCGCCGGACGACGAGACGACGAGCCGTGAGCAGTTGCTGCTTGCAGGTGCAACTGCACCGGCCGCGGTCCAGGCGTTCGCGGCGGCCGATCTCGACATTGTGCTCGGCGGGACGTTTGCGGACCTTCCGTTCGCGCAGCGTGTGAAACTCCCCCGCGACACCCTGCGCTTCGACCCCGCGTCCGGCCTCTTCGGCCTCGTCCCCGCACAATCGGGCGGGAAGTTCGACAAGCCCGAGATCCGGCAGCTCCTCAGCGAGGCGATCGACCGCGACAGCTTTGTCGCCGCGCTCGGCGTACCCGGACTGGCCCCGCGCGATACACTGCTAGAAGCGGGCCTCGACGGCATTCCGCCGCCAGCAGCACCCGCGTGGGCTGGAACGGCCTATGCGGATCGGGCGGCCAGTTTGCAGGCGCAAGCTAACCGGCTGTTTGGTAAGGCGCCCAAGCCCACGATCCGCATCGCTTTGCCGGACGGGCCCGGCGCCAACCTTTTCCTCCAGCTGCTTCAGCGCGATTGGGGCCAGCTCGGACTGACCGTCGAGCGGGCGCAGAGCAACGCCGCGGCCGATTTCATCCTGGTCGATGAGGTTGCGCCTTCCTCGTCGCCATCCTGGTTCGTGCGCCATTTCCGCTGCGACCGGGTCGCCGTCTGCGATCCGACCGCCGACGAACTGATGGACGGCGCACGGCAGTCGCCAGTGCCCGCGCAACGTTATGCGCTGTTGGGCCAGGCGGCCGCCCTGATTGACGGCGGCCAGCTATTCATTCCCGTCGCATCTCCGGTCCGCTGGTCGCTCGTCTCCGCCCGAATCCAGAACTTCGCCGGGAACCGTTACGCCCGCCACACGCTCACCGACCTCGAGGCACGGACGTCACCCGGAGGCTGAGGCGATGCGCATTGAAGAGAAGCTCTCCTTCCCCTCCGTGGGAACCGACCCGCAGTCGGTCCGCCAGCGGGTCGAGGCGATGGAAAAGGTCATGGAACGGTTGTTCGTGATCCCCGGGATCAACCGCCCGATTGGCCTCGACGTCATTCTCGACGTGGTTCCGGTCGTCGGCGATATCGCTGCCGCGGCGCTCGGCGCCTACATCGTTTGGGAAGGAAAGAATGTCGGCATGTCGAAATGGCAGCTAACGCGGATGGCCGGAAACGTCGGATTCGACTGGCTGCTCGGACTGATTCCATGGGTCGGAGCAATCCCCGATTTCTTCTTTCGCTCCAACACCCGCAACCTCAAGGCGATCAAGCGCCACCTCGACAAGCATCATCCAGGCACGCGCACGATCGAAGTCGAGGCAAAGCCGCTCCCTTAGCCGCCGCGAGGCGCGATCCAGTCATGGTCCCAGTCGACTTCGTCGCGAATTGGTCGGCCGTAGCGGTCGGTGCTCGGGCGGAAGCGAAATCGCTCCTCCATCAACCTGCAGGTCAGCGCGTCGAGCTCGGAGATTCCGCTCGAACGCGTGATCCGGCAGTTCGTCACCCGACCGTTTGTTTCGACGGTGAAGGTGACGCTGACTCGCCCGCCGATCCCGCGATTGCCGAGCGCTCGCGGATAGTCCGACGGCTCGATGTCGCCCGCGATCTTCTCGAGATCCGCGCCGCCCTCGTCACTTCCATAGCCCTCGCCGCCCGATCCTCCACCTGCACCCGTCCCCAGCGCCGGTCCGGCTCCGGTTCCTCCCCCGCCGGTTGCTAATGTGGGCCGCAATGCAATTGCCGGCGTTACCGACTGCGGAGCGTGCGCGGGCCGAAGTCCCGGCGAGCCACCGAGCGGCTTCGGCGGAGCCCGTGGCGCCGGCGCAGACCGGCGTTCGGGCCTGAACTTTGGTTTGGGTGTAGCAATGGGTGCCGGCGGTTTCGGCGGCAATGCGATCTCGACGAGCCGCTCGACTCAGTTCGCCCGACCGCCTGACATCGACGCGCAGCCCGTTCAGGAGCGCCAGGCCGAGCACGAGCTGCACGAATGCGACCGCGACGAGCGCTGCGACGCGCTCGCGCGGTCCGACTTCCGCTGAAGCGGGCATTGCCCGCGCCGGCGCTTAGTGCGTGTAGTAGCAGCGGTAGTGGGCGGTCATGCTGCGGTCGACCGCGCCGCCAGCGACCGCTCCGCCGACTGCACCGGCTGCCGTGCCGAGAAGTCCGTGGCCGAGCAAGCTATGCCCCACGACCGCACCCGCAACGCCGCCTGCGACCGTGCCCGTCGTCGCAGAGGACCGGCGGCACACCTTGTGACGATAAGTGGTGTGGCTGTGATAATGGTGATGATGGTGGGTCGTTGCAGCGATGGCCGGACCGACCGGGGTTAAGGCAACAGCTCCGAGAGCGGCGGCCATCGTGAGTTTCGATACTGATCTCATGGTGCAATTCCTCTGTTTCGGCTCATCAACGATTGTGACCGCAGCAGGTTTCCCGGTGCAAGCCGATAACGGCAGTAAGTTGCTCGCCAGAGGCACGCCGCCGGTGCCGTAAGAGCGCTCAGCGCCCGACGCGCGAAGCGTAAGCGACGTAGGGAATTGGCCGGCCCATGACGTTTCCGGCGGGAGAGTAGCGGCAGACGAGGAAGTCATTGTGCGCATTGGACGCGATCGCGCAGCCGACACGGGTCGTCGTCGGCCAGACCATCTGTGTATAATGGCCGACGTCTTCCCAGTTGCCGCTGCTGCTCACCGACGGGAAGACACCGGGCCGGAAATAGCGTTGCTCGGAAGTCCAGCCGCCGATCATCGATTCATAGCTGTACGCGCCCCGCGTACCCATCCACAGGTTCTCGCCGGTCCCGCCCCGCTGATTTCGGTCCGAATGCTGAAAGCTGTTGGTGACCGCGAGAAACACGGCATAGCTGGCAGCGGCGTTACCGAGCGAAGCATCCCAGCTCAGCGGCGGAACTCCTGCCTGGGCGCGTACGGCATTATGCGCGGCCAGAATGCGCGCCGGCATCTCGCTCGGTGCAATGTTGGACGCGGCGGTAACAGGCGCTCCAAGGCTGGCGCCGAAAAGCACCGCAACAAGCGGCGCCGCAATGCGTGACATGACCCTCCCCCTCCCACGAGGAACTTCCCTAGGAAGATGCGCTATTCCTATTGAGTCACAAGGCTTTAACTCGGCCGCCCAACTCGATTCATCGCGACAATGACTCGTCATGGCGTGAACCTGCACCAGGCACGGTTACCTAAGGGTTATTCAACGATCCGTAGGGATATGCCCGTAAGGTTACGTTCAGGGCTGTTCGGACAGGCGATTTACTGCTCTAACAGCCGTATCCCCGAATCAGGAGTTAACGATGTTCAAGTCTCTGGCGGCGCTCGCCATTGTCGGCGCCGTGACTGCACCAGCCGTAGCTCAGACGGCCCAACCGGCGCCTGTGCTAAACCAGACGCAGCCGGCTCAGCCGCAGATGGTCAAGAAGCGGATTTGCGAGGAAAACGACAATCCGGCGACGACCATCCACCGCACCTGCAGGACGGTGATGGTGCCGGCGCAGCCTGATCAGGCGGCCAGGAATAGCCAGAAGGCGCCTTCGGCCGACGGCGGCCAGCCCAACACCTCGGCTTATTGATTGTGCGGCCGGCCCTCGCCGGCCGTCAGTCGCCGCTGATCGTGGGGTCGATCTCTTCGGGATGATCGACGATCGGAAGGATCGGTTTGCCGACGTCGCCCTGCCCTACCGTGCGGCCGGCCATTTCGAGCATCCGCTCGAGCGGCACTCGCGCGCGCTCGAGGATCTCCGGGCTTAGATCGATCCTCGGCTCCATGTCGCGGAGCGCGACGTAGAGCTTCTCGAGCGTGTTGAGCGCCATGTACGGACACATGTTGCAATTGCAGTTCCCGTCGCCACCCGGGACCCCGATGAACGTCTTGTCGGGCGCAGCCTTCTGCATCTGATGGATGATGTGCGGTTCCGTCGCGACCAGGATGGTCTCCGCCGGGCTGTTCAGCGCGAAATCGAGGATCGACTTGGTCGAGCCGACATGGTCGGCATGGTCGATGATGTGCGGCGGGCATTCGGGATGCGCCGCGACCAACGCGTCCGGATGCTCGGCCTTGAGCTTTAGCAGCTCGGTCTCGCTGAAGGCCTGATGGACGATGCAGATCCCGGGCCACAGAAGCATGTCGCGCCCGGTCTTGCGCGCCAGGTAGCCGCCGAGGTGGCGGTCGGGACCGAAGATAATCTTCTGCTCTTTCGGAATCTGATCGAGGATGATTTCGGCGCTGCTCGACGTGACGATAATGTCCGACAGGGCTTTCACCGCCGCAGAGCAGTTGATGTAGGTCAGCGCGATGTGATCCGGATGCGCGGCCCGGAACGCCGCGAACTGGTCCGGCGGGCAGCTGTCCTCCAGCGAGCATCCTGCGTCCATGTCGGGCAGGATCACTGTCTTCTCGGGGCTGAGGATCTTCGCCGTCTCCGCCATGAAGCGCACGCCGCAGAAGGCGATGACGTCGGCGTCGGTCTCGGCTGCCTTCCGTGACAGGTCGAGGCTGTCGCCGACGAAGTCCGCGAGATCCTGGATCTCCGGCTTCTGGTAATAATGGGCGAGGATCACGGCATTGCGCTCGTGCTTCAGCCGCTCGATTTCACCGAGCAGGTCGAGCCCTCGCAAACTGGTGGTCTGAACGGTCATTTCTGCCCTTCGGCTGCGCGGCGGCGCTCCGCCTCCTTGATCGCCTCCTCATATGGCGTCGAAGTGTCGATATATGAAGGCTCATCGGTGCCGTCGGCCGGGAAGCGAGCGACCACCTTCACGTCCTTGAACCCCGCCGCCATGAGCGGCATCGCGAAGCTCCGTTCGACTGCCTGGCGCGCCGATTGCCGCGCGAGTTGCATCGGGACCCCCGCCGTGGCCTGTTTGCGAAGGTCGTGCGACCGCGCGGTCGCGGTTGGTCTGGTCGAGCTGCTCGTTGGCGTCGGTCAGCGCCGACAGCACGCCACCGCCGCCATATTCCTTCACCGAATTGATATCGATGTCGGGTCCGGCGACCTCGATCTCCGGAAGCTTCACCGTGAGCGTATGGCTCGAGCCGTCCCAGCTCACGTCCTTCGGCTGCAACTGCGCCAGGTCGAGCTCATAGCGGACGTCGCCCGGAAGGATCAGAGTCCGCTCCGAGTTGATCAGACCGCCGAGCCGCTGCTGCTGGCTGGTGACGACCGACACATAGCGGGCGGCGAATACTGTCAGTCGGTTCTGCGCGCGCATGGATTCGAGGCTCGCGCTTGCGATCGTCTTCGGATTGGGCCCGCCAAAGATACGGTCGGCGATCCCGGTCGTAACGCCGAGCAGCACGCCGAGGATCAGCGCGACGACGATTGCAGCGAGTGCAGCCAAATTCCTCAGGCGGCTGTCCATTGTCTCCCTGTCGTTCAACGAGGCCGCGGCGCTCGAGGTCCAGCAAGATGCGCGAGCACCGAGCCGCCCGCCGCGGTCACGAGCCGCGGGATCGAGGCCGGGATAGGCGTTGGCGACAATGTCCGGAATCGGATGCGGTCGCTCGCCGACCAGTTCTACAGAATCTGCTTCTCACGGTGCATGCGGTGGCCGGTCAGGTGGCGCACATATTGCTGCGGGTTGGTCACCGCTGGCCCGTGCGCAGGATAATAGATGCGGTCGTCGCGCGAGCGGAGCTTGTCGAGGCTCTGCATGTAAGCGGCCATGTCGCCATCGGGAGGGACGACGACCGTCGTCGACCAGCCCATCACATGGTCGCCGGTGAAAAGCGCATCGCCATAAGCGAAGCAGAGGTGGTTGGATGTGTGCCCGGGCGTCGCCACCGCGACGATCGGCTTCCCGTCGACCTCGATCGCCTCGCCATCTTCGAGCACTCGGTCTGGGGACATAATCGCCGTCGAACGAAGCATCGGCGCGCGGCCCGACCGTCTCCAGCGCCAGCGCTGCGCAGCCGATGATCGGCGCATCCGGTGCGCTCGGCGAGCGGCCGAGCGGCAGGGCTGTGATCCCGGTGGGTGTGCGTGCACATGATCGCCGACGACCGGCCGGCGCGCCGATCGCATCGGCGAGCGCGTCGAGATGTTCCGGCAGGTCGGGCCCGGGATCGATCACCGCGACTTCGCTCGTCGCCGACCAGATAGGTCTGGGTTCCGTAATAGGTGAATGCCGACGGATTGTGCGCGAGCACGCGCGCAATTCCCGGCTCCAATGTGCTCAAGTTTCGCATAGGGCGCGTCCACGGTCGCCGCTGTGCGCACGAGCGCGCGCCGCTCTTGGCTAGCAGTTGAGGTTGTAGGGTCCGTCGGTGCCCGACTTCCTGGCCCGAGCCGAACGATCCTCGAGCTCGAGCCTGCCGCTCCAACGGCATGCCTGCAACATCGGTCGGCATCGCAAACTGCGCCGACTTGCCCTTCTTGAGCTGCGCAAGTTCGATATCGGCCTTGGGATCGCCGTCGCGCACGAAGCGGAGCGCAGTGCCTGCCGGCAGATCCTCGCCGGCTTGCACCGTCATCAAGGTGTCGCGCGTAAAGCCGGTGCAGGGCCCGTCGGCACCCTCGCCCGGCGTGAAGCAGCTGAGGCTCATCTTCGGCCGCGGCAGGAATAGCGACGCTTGTGGAGGCACCGGCGGCGAGCACGTGAGGACGGCGCCGGCGGGCGACGTGGGGAGCGGCGGAAGTGCTGCATAATCGTCGTCGGCGCTGCTTGCGCAATCTGCCGCGCGGGCGGCGGAAGCGACGCACGCGCTGCGCGCTTCGCTTGCGGAAGCGGCGGTAGCGCTGAGCATCCGTCGAGCGCCAGATCTTGCCCACCGGCCGAGTGGCTGGAAAGCGCGGTCTTCGCTCCTTGAAATTCGAGCCGCGAGATCTCCGTCTTGAGCGCCGTCACGATCTGGTCGCGGACCGCCGCCGGCATCTCCTTGTTGGCCCCGAGCTTTGCGACGGCGTCCTTCAGCGTTCCGATCCAGTCGGCGTCGCTCTGGCCTTCCTTGCCGCAAAGCTTGACCTTCGACTGCTGCGGCTGCCCGTCGACGACATCGTGCACTGTCGGTCTCGAACTTGTGGGCGTCGCAGTTCTGCAGCAGCTGCTGCGCCTTCGCATCTGAGTGGCTGGCCGCCGCGGGAGCAGTCTTTTTCGCGGGCGCCGCCCCAGCTCGTTGCCGAAGCCAACGCGGCGCCAAGAGCCGCTCCGGTCAATGCGAATTCGCCCCTTCACCATCACGTCCTTGTTCCAATGTCGAGGTGAATGCGCCGTTGAACCGTCAGGCGGCAAGGACTGCGCCGGCGGGCGCAATGCGAAGCTGCTCGGCGCGGTGCGCGAAAGCGGCGGGATAGAGGCGGCCGAACAGCGCCTCCATGCTGCTGTCCCAGCTGAATTCGAGTGCGCAGGCGCGCGCCCGCTCCGATCATCTCGCGCGCGGTCGCCGTTCCATACCGAGAGGATATTTCCCGCCATTGCGGCGGCATCGCCGACCGGGCCGAGCCGGCCGAGGCTGTCGGTCACCCGGTCGATCATCGCGCCCGCTGCCACTCCGACAACCGGAAGACCCGACGCCTGCGCCTCGACGATGGAAACGCCGAACGTCTCGTCGGCCATTCCCGAAACATAGATGTCGGCGCTCGCCAGCCAGCGCGCGAGCTCGGCGCGGCTTTTCACGTAGCCCGGAAGCATGATGCGCTCGTCGCCGAGCGCTTCGATCTCGGCCTTGAGCGGCCCCTCGCCGATCAGGACCAGCTTGGCGCCGAGCGCGGCGGGAAGCCGGCGGAAGGCGTCGACAACGAGGTCGGGCTTCTTCTCGCCGTCGAGCCGGCCGACGTAGACAAGCAGCGGCTGTTCAGTCGGCTGAGCCCGAGCTTTTCGCGCAGCCGCGCATCGCGCTTGCTCGGCCCAAACTCGCCGAGCTCGACTCCGAGCGGAACCACGTCAACGCCGTCGGATTCCGAGCGAGCGAAGCTTGGCCGCGCCGCCATTCTCGCTGAGCGCGAAGACCGCATCGAACCGCCGATAGAGGAGCCCGCAATAGCCGTAGCAGACGCGCGCCGAGCGCTCCGGCGACGGGGCTTGGTCAGGAACTTCGACAAGGGCCGTTCGACATAGACGGTCGGAAAATCGGTCATGTAGGCGGCAACCAGCGCGGTCGTCCGGCTTGCGCTTGCGATAGCCGATCGCCGCCCACGGCAAGTTGTAGGCGTCCTGGCACTCGATCAGGTCGGGCCTGAAGCGCTCCAGCGACCGCGCGGACGGCGCCGTTGCGCAGCATCAGCCGGTAATGCGGGCTTCCGGGAACGCGCGGCGAAGCGATCGTCACGGTGATGGCGCGCTCTTCCTCGATGACCTCGTCGCGCGGGCCGGGCACGATCATCAAATGACTGTGCGGCGTCGATTTGATGATGTGGCGCCGTTTGTGCAGGAGGTATGTCCGCACGCCGCCGCCCACATCCGACCAACTTTGCGTCATGTCACAGAAGAGTTTGCTCCCCGAGGCGCGGCTAAAATGAGGATCGTAGTGGTTCACATCGGCCTCAACTTAGGACGGGCAAGTAAAGTGCCAGGGGACACGATCATCCGGCCCCGGTAGAGCCAGGGCGACTTCCATTCAAGCCGATGCGGTCACGGAACAAAAAGGCGTCCGCTGCTGCCTCCCAGCCGCGGACGCCTTGGCCACGTGAGGCAGTGCCTCACGCTTCGAGCTTAGTGTCGCTGATCGGCGTCGATTCGAGCCTGGATGCTCTCGAGCTCGGCCTTCGCTTTTTCCATCGCCTGACCAGCGCCGGAAACCTCTGCAGCGATCTTGTCGCGGTCGATGTTCGCGAGCGCGCGCGAAGCTTCAGTCAGATCGATGTTCTGAACTGACGCGAGCTTTTCGCGGATTGCCGCGTTGAGCGAGTCCGGTGCTCGGCCGGCAGCGCGATCCCTCGCGGCGGCCTCGTCCATCTTGGGCATGCTGTCGGCGATCTGCGCTTTAGTGCCGGCCACGTCGCGCTGAATCTGCTCCATGCGCGCCTCGTCGGGGATGTTGGCGAGATCCCTCGCCAATTTCTCCTGGTCGAGATGGACGTTCGCGAGCGAGCTTCGGGCCTTGGAAACCGCGGCCGCGATCCTCGATCTCTCCGCGGGCGTTAGATCCTCCCACCGCTTCGTCTGGCCGTCGATGGTGACTCGATCGTCGTTGATGGTGAGGTCGCCATCGAATTCGGTACTACGTTCGGGCTGACGGGTGACAGGCGCCGGCGCCGCTGAGGATTGCGCGGCCAATACCGCTGCGGCCGCGGGCGGCTGCACAGCAGAGGGAATGGGCGCGAGGATCGGTGCAGGTACGTCGACGTAAGCGATTGCGCGGCCGGCCGTGAGCGGAAGCGCCACGACGACCGCCGTGACGATTAGCAGACGCCCGGCAATGCGCCGTGATTGGCTGGGATTATGGAGCATGGACTGAAGCCTCCTTTGCAGGCTGGTTGGACGATCGAGCGCGCTCGCGAAAAGCAGCGCGCGCCCCGAAGCGGCCTTGGCGATCGCGCGGCCGTAGCTCGCGCGGTCGGCGGCCGGCGCCTTGTCCAGCACCCGGGCATCGCACGCGGCTTCCTGGTCGAAGCGAAAAGCGGCGTGAGCGACCCAGGCGAGTGGGTTGAACCACTGGAGGCAAAGGAGGACGAAGGCGAAATAGATTGGCGACGAGGTCGCCGGAACGATGGTGCGCGAGCTCATGTTCGAGCACGAGCCGGCGCTCGCGCTTTCCGTACATGCGCTCGAAGTCCGAGGGCACGGCGATGATCGGCCTGAAAATGCCAAGTGCCACGGGGCTGCGGATCTCGGCGAGTTCGGACGAGCCGCACGAGCACCGAGGCGCGTAACGCCTGCCGGTGATTCGAGGATTGCGCGGCGGTCGCGCTGGAAAGCGATCATCCGGCTCAGGAAGAGCGCTGCTGCGACGGCGAGCCAGAGGATAAGCAAAAGGCTCGGCCATCCGCCCACAGCGTCGACCAGCGAAGGTTTCGGAGCAAAGCGACAGCGGCGATGGCGAGCGGCTCGCCCCCGGCAGTCAGGCGCGGGACCGGTGCGTTCAACGGTCCGAGTCAGGGTCGGCATGAACAGGCGCGCCGCCGGGATCAGCCACAGCCCGTAGGTGACTCGCGAACCGAACCGCATCCTGACCGGCTCGCGAACGATCAGCACCAGCAGGATCAGCGCAGACGTGGCAGACCAAGGTGTGCAACAGCCAGTCGGTCATTGCTTGAGCTCCTTGAGGATCTTTTCGATCGCGGCGATGTCGTCCTCATCGAGCGCGTGCTCCTCGGCGAGACGGGCGACAAGCGGCGACAGGCGGCCGCCGAACAATTGATCGACGAAACGCCGGGACTCACGCCCGACGTAGGAGTTCCGGGCGATCGCCGCAGTATAGAGATAGCGGCGACCTTCTTCCGTAAAGCGTATCGCGCCCTTCGCCGAGAGTCGGGACAGCATCGTCTTGACGGTCGCGAGCGACCAACCCCGCTCAGCTGGGATCCGCTCGGCTACTTCGGTCGCCGTCAGTGGATGGCGGCTCGCCCAGAGCACCTCCATCACTTCGAGCTCGGCGTCGCTGATTCGCGCGTCCATGCTGCAACCTTTCGACTACAGCTGTAGACGTATCGATTACGTTTGTAAACATCAGCCGAGCGGGAAAATCCGCACGAGCGGTCAAAGTGTCGGAATTTCTTACGGATCGCACGGCGACGGCCGAGCCGACGATTTCAGAATATCGCTGAAATCTAGCCGTTTCTTCAAATTGGCACGCGCGTTGCTACTATTATCGCGTCCACTTGGTTCCACGCCAAAAAAGGGGCGGTCGCAGCGGTTCTCTGGTCCCCTGCACCGCCCCTTTCTCTATTCAGACCACCAATTCAGGCTTCGGCGCCGAGCAGCTGCTGGAGCTCGCCGCTTTCGAACATCTCCATCATGATGTCGGAGCCTCCGACGAATTCGCCTTTGACGTAAAGCTGGGGGATAGTCGGCCATTCGCGAATATTCGCTTGATGCCCTGACGGATCTCGGTGTCCTGCAGGACGTCGACCGTCTCATAGGTCGCGCCCAGACGGTCCAGGATCGCGACGGCGCGGCTAGAAAAGCCGCATTGGGGAAAGAGCGGGGTGCCTTTCATGAAAAGCACGATTTCGTTGCTCTTCACGATGTCGTCGATGCGGGAATTCGCGTCAGTCACTGGTCATCTCCGTTGGCACTGCGGTTTCGAGCTGCAGTGCGTGAAGCTCTCCCCCTACTCGCCCCCCGAGCGCTGAATAGACGGCCTGGTGCTGCTTGATCCGGCTGAGGCCCTCAAACGTCCTGCTTACCACCCGCGCCGAATAATGGTCTCCGTCGCCGACGAGATCGCGAATCGTCACCTCGGCATCCGGAATGCGACGCCTTGATCAGCCGTTCGATCTCGTCCGCGGCCATCGGCATCAGAGGTTGGTGCTCTCGATGATCTGGCGCCGCGCCTCGATCTCCTTGTTGCGGAGCGCTCGCCGGACACGGCGTCCTCGTCGCAATCTCGACTCCGGCTGCGGTGAGGTCGCCGAGCACTTTGCGGATCACGTCATGATCGCCCGCTTCCTCGAAGTCGGAGCGAACCACGTCCTTGGCATAGGATTCGGTCTCGGCTTCGGAGAGGCCCATCTGCCGCGCCGCCCATTCGCCGAGCAGGCGGTTGCTCCTGGCAGTGATCCGGAATCTCATCTCTTCGTCATGCGCGAACTTGGTTTCAAACGCGCGCTCTCGATCGTCGAATTGGGTCATGCGTTCCCCTTGGCTCTTAGCAGCGGGAGATAGGGCGGACCGGCTTGGCTGGCAACGAGCCAAAGTCAGGGGGTTCAGGACGAACGTCTGCCTTTCCACCACCAATGCACGGCAAGCACCGCCACGAAACACGCGACCGTATCAGTGAGCCAGTCGAGCGGGTCGCAGTCCCGGTGGATCAAAGAAGTGCCCTGCGCCAGCTCGATCAGAGCGCCGAACAGCGACAGCCCCGCCACGAGCCAGGCCGGAGAGAGGCGCGGATAGGCGAAACTGCCGAGCAGCCCCAGAACTCCGAAAGCAACAGCGTGCTGGATCTTGTCGGGAATGAGTGACGTTCCTGGCTCGGTGCGGAAGGAGCGCCATGACGAGCGCGAAGAGCGCCGCCGCCCAGAAGAGCAGCCGGTGCAGCCGCCTGCCGGCATAGTCTTCGATGAACTTCACTCGGCGTAGTGCGCCGCGGTTTTTTCGCGAACTTCTTCGCTGGTCACGCCGGGCGCCAGCTCGATCAGCTTGAACTCGCTGTCGTGGTCCGGCCGCTGGAACACGGCAAGGTCGGTGATGATCATGTCGACCACGTTCTTGCCCGTCAGCGGAAGCGTGCATTCGGGGATGAACTTCGGATCGCCGTTCTTGGAGACATGCTCCATGACGACGATGATCTTCTTCACCCCGGCAACAAGATCCATCGCCCCGCCCATGCCCTTGATCATCTTGCCGGGCACCATCCAGTTGGCGAGATCGCCCTTTTCGCTCACCTCCATGCCGCCGAGCACGGCCAGATCGATGTGCCCGCCGCGGATCATCGCAAAGCTGGTCGCGCTGTCGAAAAAGCTGGTCTGCGGAAGCTGGCTGACAGTCTGCTTGCCCGCGTTGATGAGATCGGGATCGACCTCGTCGTCATAGGGGAACGGCCCGATGCCCAGCATCCCGTTCTCGCTCTGGAGGGTCACCGTCATGCCCTCGGGAACATGGTTGGCGACCAGCGTCGGAATCCCAATGCCCAGGTTCACATAATAGCCATCGCGCAGCTCCTTCGCCGCACGCTGCGCCATCTGGTCGCGGGTCCAGCCCTTCGTCAGCGTTTCGGTGCTCATTTCTTGATTCCCTTGATAAGGTTCGCCGGGAGCGGATTGTCGGGCGTCGCTTCCTGCCAGAGGATCGACGCCACCAGCCATTTTCCGTCCACTTTTACGAGCTGGAAGCTATTGATCCCGCGCTCGTGGAAGCTGCCACTTGCCGTGCGGCCGTCATAGGCTGACCAGGCTGTCGCAAGCCCACCCCAAACCTCGAGCCGCCGCCCGAGCTCGCGCTCGGTGAAGCCTTCCTTCTCGAGCACGTCCTTGTTGCGCGAGATATAATCCTCGAGCGTGCCTCCGCGCAGCCCCTTAGGCCCGATGGCCTTCAGCGTCGCGCCAGTCGCGAACATCAAGCGCATTTTGTCGAAGTCCCGCTTCTGCCCTGGGGGGCCGGAGATCACATCGTAGACGCCCCGGATAGCAGCATCGATGCTGGCGAGATCGGCCTTACTCGGCTGTGTGGCTGCCACCGCGGCAGCGATCGTAATGGCCCCAATCACTTATTCTTCCACTTCGCCGGTATCGCCCGGAGCTCTTCGAGCGTTGTGGTCCGTCGTCCATCGAGTTGCTGCATGAGGAATGCAAAGCCCGGGCTCATGTCCGGGGTTATTCGCTCAAAAGACTGATCCGGCTCTTGGCCGACATGAATGGGGAATTTCGCGACTTTGTACGGCTCGTTGCTGATGGACATGAAGGTCCTCAGGAGGTCGCCATCATCACCGGACTTCGTGCCAAGGAGCCCCACCATTTCATCAATGTCGCACTTGACCCGCGGCTCGACCATCTCGCTGCTCGGCCAGACCGGGACATCGAATGTCTCGAAGACGGTGCGTATCTCTCCGACTAGCTCACTGACCAGCGACCCGTATTGGGGACCAGGATCGATGTCGACCGATCCGTCAGCCGGAATCAGGGGAAGCGGGATGGTCAGTAATTCTTCCCTCACGCGGCCTCGCGTTCGCGAATCGTGCGGAACTCGATCTTCTTGTCGTACGGTCCCCCGAGGATGAGCCGGTTCACGTAGATCGACGGCAGATGGATGCAGTCGGGATCGAGCGAGCCGACTTTCACAATCTCCTCGACCTCGGCGATGCAAACCTTCCCGCACGTGGCTGCCGGCAGGTTGAAGTTCCGCGTCGTCTTGCGGAACATGAGGTTGCCGGTCTCGTCGGCCTTCCAGCCCTTCACGATCGACACATCGGCGCGGATGCCGCGTTCAAGGATGTAGGTCTCGCAGTCGAATTCCTTATGCTCCTTGCCCTCCGCGACCTGCGTCCCGACGCCGGTCTTGGTATAGAAGCCGGGAATTCCCGCGCCCCCTGCCCGCATCCGCTCGGCAAGCGTGCCCTGCGGCGTGAACTCGACCTCGATCTCCCCCGCCAGGAATTGCCGCTCGAACTCCTTGTTCTCACCCACATAGGACGAGATCATCTTCTTCACTTGCCGGGTGCGGAGCAGCTTGCCGAGCCCCTCATTGTCGATGCCGGCATTGTTCGAGGCGATGGTGAGGTTCGTGACGCCGCTCGCGACAATCGCATCGATCAGCCGCTCTGGAATTCCGCACAGTCCGAACCCGCCGGCCGCCATCGTCATGCCGTCGAATAGCAGCCCTTCGAGCGCGCTCTCTGCGTTGGGATAGATTTTCTGCATGGCTCGCCAATAGAAAGGCCGCAGCAGTGGTCAAGCGTGAGTGCCTCGGCTAGCGGGCGTGGCAGGATGACCGATCACGCAACGCCGAACCTTCCATCGCGTGATTTCGAAGCGACTTCGCGCTTCTACGGAGCACTCGGTTTCGTCGAGAGCTGGCGCAACTCAGGGTGGATGATCCTGCGCCGCGGGCCGCTGATCCTCGAGTTCTTCCCCTACCCCGATCTCGACCCGCTGACGAGCTCGTTCAGCTGCTGCCTTCGCCTGGATGAGCTCGAGCGCTTTTACTCGGCTTGCAAGTCCGCGGGCTTGCTCGAGAAAAAGACCGGCCATCCGCGACTGCATCCACCCGCGGTCGAGCAGTCGGGCATGCGGATCGCGTACATGGTCGACCCGGATGGAACGCTCGTCCGGCTCCTCCAGAACGGCTGAATCGCTTAGTGCCGATCCTTCGCAGCCCGGTAGGTAAAATCGAACGATGGCGACCATGTCTTTCCATCGTCGGTCGACTGCTCGCCATGCTGGCGCACTGAACCGTCCTCATTCCTGTTGTAGGACATCCGGACGAGCGGGCCGCCCCACTTTCCCGTGATCACCATGGCCTTGCCGTCCCAGCCGCCGGTAAAGAATGCACGCGAGCCGCTGGAATCGATCCAGAACTGCTCCCAATGCTTTTCAGCGGGCACGTAGATGCTCAATGAGCCACCTGGCTGGTTGCTGAGCGGCATCCAGTTCTCGCGGATACCGCAGCCGTAGACCGGCTCGATTACGCTGTGCGCGACCAGTTTGTCCTTTCCGGTAGGATAAACATCCCAGCGACCCACCCAGAAATCGAGCTGGTGAAATTCCGGCGCTGCGCACGGGGCGGCAGTCGGAATTGATGGAGTCGACGACTGGTGCGCGATCGCCGCAGCGGACGAGATCGCCAGCATTCCGGTGACCGCATTCAGTCTTAGCATTGCCGTCCTCCGTCGCGGCTTGAACTTCATTCCACTTCGGATGATCAATCGCTGTTCGACGATCTAGCTCTTCAGCTTCGCCAGGACGCCCTGGAGCTGCATCGCGTTCGACATGTCCCCTTCGATCCGCAGCTTGCCCATCATGAATGCGGTCATCCCGTCGAGCTGGCCCGAAGCGAGTTGCTGCCAATCATCCCAGCCGACCCTGATCGTCGTGTCCGCGGCTCCGTCTTCCTCGCTCACCTTCTGCGCGGCGCCGTCGAGCATGATCGTCCCTTGGTCGCCGCCGAAGTCGATTTTGACCCTCTTGCCGGGAATCCACGCCTGCCCCTGCTGCATGCGGTCCACGAGCTCCTGCTTGGTCATGTGCTACTTTCTCCTTTGTCAGCAGGGGTAGCGAACGGCTCGAGCCGGTTCAATGCTGCGACTAATCGTTCGTCGGTTCGCAGAAGAAGCGGCTGTTCGGACTGATCGCGATCCGCCGCGGTGAGGCCGAAAAAGCCGTCCGCGTATATCGGGAGATCGTCGCCGAGGACCCGTGCGACTTCGAAAGCTGGGGCAATTTGGGAGTCGCGCTGCTCGCCGCCGGGGACGCGTCCGGTGCCGTGGAGGCACTGAGGTCGTCGCTTCGCCTGCGCCGCGATCAGCAGAGATTCCGCGACAAATGGGCCGAAGCGCATATCGCCGCGGGAACTGGAGAGGAGGGCATCAAGCTCGCGGCCGATTTTGTCGGCACGCACCCAGACGATGTCCTTGCCCGAGTCTCGATCGCGCGCCTTCATGATCTTCTCGGAAGGCCCGAAAGCGCGCTGGAAACGCTCGAGGAAGCGCTTCGCATCGACCCTCAGCACGCCCCCGCTCTGCTCGCTCTTGCTCAATTGCACGAGCGGCAGAATCGGATCGACGAATTCGCACGGGCTGTTGTGCGTCTGGAAGCGCTGGATCCCTCACCCCCCGAGCTCCCGCTGCTCGAGGCTCGTCTCGCTTTCCGGCACGGCGAGCTCGACCGGGCGCTCACGCTCGCACAGAAGATCCCGACGGCGCTCGACGCCGGCGACCGCGCGCACCTCATCGGGCAGATCTACGATCGCATGGGACGATCGTCCGAAGCCTTCGAGGCCTTCAGCGAAATGAACGCTGCGACGGGCGTCTCTTGCGACGTGGCTGCGGCGCGCGGCGACGCCTACCGCGGCATGATCGAGCGGCGGTCGCGGCTCGCGACTCGCAAATGGATCAGTAGCTGGCGCAAGGTGAGGCCGTCAGACGATCGCCCCGATCCAATCTTCATCGTCGGCTTCCCCCGTTCCGGAACGACGCTGCTCGATACGTTGCTGATGGGCCATCCGCGGCTTTGCGTGACTGAGGAAAAGCCGATGCTCAACGCCGTTGCCCGCAAGCTCGGCGGCTACGAGCATATCCCGGACCTAACCGAGAGCCAGCTCGCCGATCTTCGCGATCTCTATCTAGACGAAGCGACAAAGCACGTGCCCGAGCTCGGTGACCGGATCCTGGTCGACAAGCAGCCGTTTGCGATGGTCGACGCGCCGCTGATCTACCGCATCTTTCCCGAATGCGAAGATCCTGTTCGTCCAGCGCCACCCCTGCGATTGCGTACTGAGCTGCTTCATCACCCGTTTCGACCCGAGCGCCGCGCTCGCGAATTTCGTGACGCTGGAGGGTACGGCGCGCCTCTACGGCGAGCTCCGGAAATTCTATAGCCAGTGCCGTTCGATCATGCCCATGATCGTCCATCTCATCCGCTACGAGCGGCTCGTCGACGATGCAGAGACAGAGATGCGCGCGCTGATCGCTTTCCTCGGCCTCGAATGGACCGAGCAATGTCCTCGACAACCGCACGCTCGCGAAGGGCCGCGGCTTCATCAACACGCCGAGCTATTCGCAGGTTGTCGAGCCGCTCTACGACCGCTCGATCGGCCGCTGGGAACGCTACCGTGAGCAGATGAAACCGGTCCTTCCGATGCTCGAGCCGTGGGCCAAACGGATGGGCTACGAAGTCTACGGCCACTTGGCGGCGCGGCCGACGGCAAAGCCTATCTGGCCGCGCCATGGGATACGAAACCGACCTCAAGCTCTTCATCGACGGCGTGTGGAAATCGGGCGAAGGCCGCGACGCGCCACACCGTCGTCAACCCGGTCGACGCACAGCCGATCGCCGAGGTCCCCTACGCGACCAAGGCCGACCTCGACGAGGCGCTCGCCGCCTCCGAGCGCGCGTGGCCCGAATGGCGCGCGATCGACGTCGAGAAGCGCGGCGCGATCCTCCACAAGGCGGCGCAGCTGCTGCGCGAACGCGCCGACGCGATCGCCGCGACCATGACCCAGGAGCAGGGCAAGCCGCTCGCCGAAGCCAAGCTCGAAGTGCTTGGCGTCGGCCCAGCTGTTCGACTGGTATGCCGAGGAGGCCAAGCGCGACTATGGCCGCACGCTCGTCCGCCCCGCCGGCCAGCTCAGCCGCGTGATCCGCCAGCCGGTCGGGCCGACCGCGACGTTCACGCCGTGGAATTTCCCGATCTATCTGCTGGCGAAGAAGGTCAGCGCCAGCGCTCGCCGCCGGCTGCACCGTGATTTCGCGCCCGCCGCACGAGACGCCGGGCTGCGCGCACCGAGCTGTTCCGCGCGCTCGCCGACGCCGGCATTCCCGACCGGCGTCGCCCAGCTCGTCCACGGCGATGCCGACCTCGTCAGCCGAGACGCTCATCGCCAGCCGCGTCATCCGCAAGGTCAGCTTCACCGGCTCGACCGCCGTCGGCAAGCATCTGATGCGCCTGTGCGCCGACAGCATGACCCGCGTGACGATGGAGCTTGGCGGCCACGCGCCGGTGCTGATCTTCGACGATTGCGATCTCGAAAAGACGCTCGACATGGTCGTTCCGCAGAAATTCCGGAACGCCGGCCAGGTCTGCGTCTCGCCGACCCGCTTCTACGTCCAGCGCGGCATCTACGACGCCTTCGTCAAGGGCTTCGCCGAGCGCACCGCCAAGGTGAAGGTCGGCAACGGCCTCGAAGAAGGCACGAAGATGGGCCCGCTCGCCAACGCGCGCCGCCCCGACGCGATCGAGCAGCCTGGTCGAGGACGCCAAGGCGAAGGGCGCGCGCGTCCTCGCCGGCGGCGAACGCGGCGAAGGCGGCTTCTTCTTCCAGCCGACCCTCCTCGCCGACGTTCCCAACGAAGCCGAGCATCATGAACGACGAGCCGTTCGGTCCGGTCGCCGTGTCGCGCCCGTTCGACACGTTCGAGGAAGTGATCGAGCAGGCCAACCGCCTGCCCTTCGGCCTCGCCGCCTTCGCCTTCACCGAGAACGGCCGCCGCGCGAACCTCATCGGCGACCTCGTCGAAAGCGGCATGGTCGGGATCAACACCTTCGCGATCAGCGGCGCCGACACGCCGTTCGGCGGCGTGAAGGATTCGGGCTTCGGCAGCGAGGGCGGGAAAGAGGGGCTCGAGAGCTATCAGGTCGTGAAGGCGGTCCACCAGGCTTGAGCGATCCAGGAGGTCCAGTCGATCAGCGTTCGTTGAACCGCTCGCGAACAGCCGCGACGTCGAAGATCGCGATATCGGCGGCGCTGCGCCAGATTTGCGCACGTCACTGCCGCTTCCGAGCAGCGAGCGCCCGAATCGGCAAGCATGGTGACGTGGTCACTTCAGATCATTCGAGATCGCCGACATCCTTGGGTCGAGCTCGCGCTCGCCGCGGACCATATCGACTAGCCGATAGCTGATGGACCGAGCGGTGTTCGCCAAGCGACGTTGCACCGAGGTCATTCGCGGAAGTGCTTGCGCTCCGGAAGCATCGCTCACAATGTCGAAGCGCTCGCAGTCTGATCGACATCGGATACGTGCGATGGTGAGCGACGTCTGTCGTATCGCTAGCCGGGCGTCGGCCAGCGCGCATGAGGGCGCTCGAGCCGCTAGAGCGCCGCTCATGACCAAGCGCACCGGCGGCCGCATCCTCGTCGACCAGCTCAAGATCCAGGGCTGCGACCGCATCTTCACCGTGCCGGGCGAGAGCTTTCTCGCCGTGCTCGACGCGCTCCACGACACGCCGGAGATCGAGACGATCGTCTGCCGGCAGGAGGGCGGAGTCGCCTACATGGCCGACGCCGACGGCAAGATGACCGGCCGCCCCGGCATCGCCTTCGTCACCCGCGGCCCCGGCGCGACCAATGCCAGCGCCGGCGTCCACGTCGCCTTCCAGGATTCGACGCCGATGATCCTGTTCATCGGCGACGTCGCGCGCGGCGACCGCGACCGCGAGGGCTTCCAGGAGATCGACTTCCCGGCCTTCTTCGCGCCCGATCGCCAAATGGGCGGCGCGGATCGAGGATGCCCGGCGCATCCCCGAATATGTCGCCCGCGCCTATCGCGTCGCGACCGCCGGCCGACCCGGGCCCGGTCGTGCTCGCGCTGCCCGAAGACATGCTGCGCGACGAGGTCGAGGTCGCCGACCGCCCCTGCGTTCCGCCGCTCGCCGAAGAGCCCGATCCCGGCGCCGTCCAGGCGCTGTTCGAGCTCCTCAAGGAAGCCGCTTCGCCGGTGGCGATCGTCGGCGGCGCCGACTGGAGCCCGCGCGCCTCGCATCATTTCGCAAACTTCGCCTTCCGCTACGGAATTCCCGGTCGCCGCCGCGTTCCGCCGCCAGGACGCGATCTGCAACACGTGCAGGTCTATGCCGGCCAGCTCGGCTACGGCCCCAATCCCAAGCTCCAGCAGCGCATCCGCGATGCCGACCTGATCCTCGCCGTCGGCCCGCGCCTCGGCGAGGCGACCACCGACGGCTACACGCTGATCACGCCCGATCATCCCGGCCAGACGCTCGTCCACGTCCATCCCGACCCCAACGAGCTCGGCCGCGTCTATCACGCCGACCTGCCGATCTGCGCCGACATGGGCGAGTTCGCCGAGATGGTCGACGAGTGGATCGACCCCGACCTCGTCCGCTTCTCCTGCGGCGAGGACGCGCACAAGGAATGGCTCGAATGGTCCGAGCCCAAGCCGCGCGACGGCGTGAAGCTCGACCTCGGCCCATGCGTCGCCGCGATGCGCGAGCGGCTCCCCGACGAACACGATCATCTGCAACGGCGCCGGCAATTTCTCGGGCTGGTGGCATCGCTACTGGCGCTACGGCCCGATGCCGACCCAGCTCGCGCCGACCAGCGGGACCATGGGCTACGGCCTTCCCGCCGCGGTTGCGGCCGCGCTCCGCTTCAAGGACCGTCCGGTGGTCTGCGTCGCCGGCGACGGCGATTTCCTGATGAACGGGCAGGAGCTGGCGACCGCCGCGCAATATGGCGCCGACCTGCTCGTCATCCTGGTCGACAATGGCAGCCTACGGCACCATCCGAATGCACCAGGAGCGCGAATATCCCGAGCGGATCAGCGCGACCGAGCTCAAGAACCCCGATTTCGCGGCGCTCGCCCGCGCCTATGGCGGCTGGGCCGAGACGGTCGAGACGACCGAGGATTTCGCGCCCGCGCTCGACGCAGGCGCTGAAGCGCAAGGGCATCCGCCTGCTCCACTGCAAGACCGACGTCGAGCAGATCAGCAACGCGACGACGATCGCGAAGCTGCGCGAAAAAGCGAAGCGCTAGCGCTCCTCGTCGAGCTTCCAGGCCCAGTCGAACAGCTGGGCATGCAGATCGATCCTATCCTGCAGTTCCCGCGAGCGCAGGGCTGGATCCTTGGCAGGCCGTTGGCGGTTCTCGGGTGGGAAATGCTTAACCAGCTCATCGAAATGACCGCCAAAACTACCCCTTTGCACCCGGCGACGGTGCGGCATGACCCTCCTCCGCGTACGAAAAATGCCGAGCTCGGAGGGGCATACGCGCGAGTCCCCAGATTCGGTCCCGAGAAGACGGTCCGAAATGAACTCTTGTCCCGCTATGTGACGAGATTGGCGTCTCGGAACAGTCGCCAGCGGCCGTCTTCACCCTTCTTCAGGATGGTAAGTGCGGGCCCCGTGCGCTTCACCGGTTCACCGCCCGCTGGCGTGACGATCAGGTCGATGTGATTGCGAATCCATGCCCAATTGCCCTCGACGTGGATCTCGCGAATTTCGGCTGTGCCCTCGATCTTGCTGTCTCGCAGCGATTCCGAGCCAGCGCGAAACGCTTCCTTCCCGAACATTCCGCTTCCGACCATGAACAAAGCGTCCTCGGCGATCAGTTCGAGCACGGCGTCTGTGTCGCCGGCCTTGGTTGCCTTGATCCAGCGATCGACCAGCTGGTGGATCGCGCGATCGTCGTCGTCCATGCTGGCTCTATAGCCCGAAGGGGTAGGTTTCCTCCACCGCGCGATGCTCGCCCACGCGGGATCGTCGATATTGGGCAATTTGCTCGGCAGCGCCCGCGATCAGCTGCGGTAAGGTTTCGTGTTCGGGATCAACCATCTCTCCAGCCTTCTTCCCCAATCAGGGGAACGAAGCGGACGCCGCCCAGGTTCTGCCGCTCGACCGTCCCGTCAGCTCGCTTCGTCACCTTGACGAGCTCCTGCGGCCAGCCGGGCTGGCCGATCGGCATGACGATGCATCCACCTTCGGCGATCTGGTCGATCAGCGGCTGGGGAACATGGCTTCCGCTCGCGGCTGCAAGGATCGCGTCGAACGGCGCTTGATCGGGGCAGCCCTTGGTCCCATCGCCCTCGAGGATCTCGATATTATCGTAGCCGAGCTGCTGCAGTCGGTCGCGGGCAATCCCGATCAAATCGTGCTGGCGTTCGATGCCGATGACCTTTGCTGCGAGCCGGCTGACAACGGCCGCTGCGTATCCAGAGCCCGCTCCCACCTCGAGCACCTTGTCGTTCTCGCCGATTCCAGCTGCCTGGACCATCAGCGCAACGATGAATGGCTGGGAGATCGTCTGCCCGGCCTCGATTGGCAGCGGGTGATCACCGTAAGCGAGATGCGCGTAATCGGGGCTTACGAACATCTCGCGCGGAACCGCGAGGAAGGCGCCGAGAATCTTCGGATCATTTATCCCGCGGCGGCGCAGTTGGCGCTCCACCATTGCCTCGCGCTCGGCGGTGAAGTCTGTCATGGTTGCTACCATGGTCCATCTCCCGGACTTTGGCGAAACCCGCGAGGAGAGGAGGCCGTTCCGGTGAAAGATCAGGAGCTGCGATTCTCGGGCTCGGTCCCGGCGAAATACGACCGACTGATGGTTCCGCTGATCTTCGGCCCCTACGCGGAAGAGCTCGCTTGTCGAGCAGCGGATCTACGGCCGTGGAGAATCCTCGAAACTGCCGCCGGCACCGGAGCCGTTACGCGGGCGCTCCACGAAGCGCTGCCCGATATCGAGATCATGGCAACCGACCTCAACCAGCCGATGCTCGATATGGCGGAAGAGCGGGTCAACTCGGATCGCGTCACTTTCGCGCAGGCCGATGCACAGGAACTCCCATTCGACGACGGCGCCTTCGACCTAGTGGTCTGCCAGTTCGGCTCGATGTTCTTCCCGGACAAGGTGCGTGGTCACGCCGAAGCACGCCGCGTGCTTGCCGACGGCGGCCATTATTTGCTCGCGATCTGGGACCGGATCGAACGCAACGATCTGACCAACGCAGCGCAGAAGGTGCTGATCGACAGCTTCCCCGACGATCCGCCCATGTTCATGACCGAGGGCCCGTTCGGATATTCTGACACTCACCGGATCGAGCAGGACCTGCATGATGCTGGCTTCGACACGGTCGACATCGAGACTGTCGAGCTGAGAAGCAGAAGCGCATCCGCGCATGAGGCGGCGACCGCGCTTTGCTACGGAACTCCGATGGGAACGGAGCTCGACGAGCGCGAACCGGGAAGCCTGGAGCGCGTGTTCGAACAGGTGGAGGAAGCGCTCCGAGCTTTCGAAGGCCCCAACGGCATCGATGCGCCGATGGCGGCGCACATCGTGGTCGCCACGAAATAGCTGATGACGGACTGGTCCAGCAGGATATCCTAGGCCGATGGCAAACTATCAGAAGATCATCGAGCTTCAGCCCGAAATGCGGGAGTTCTTCGAGAACCGGAAGAAGATCGGCTTCCGCGGCGACGTCCTGACCTATTGGGCGAACCAGCGCTGCGACAGCTATTCGACCGACGCCGCCGGCTTCCGCCACAGCACGCTTGAAGGAAAGGAATATTCGGTCGCTGACTGCCTGCGTAGCGAGCGCTACGGAATTGCGCTCGGAGCGAGCAACCTGTTCGGATTTGGGGTGGCCGGCAACGAGAATTGCCTGCCATCGCTTCTCGCCGAACGCTTCGGATTCCCGTTCGCCAATGCGACCATGCCAGGCGGAAACAGTCGCAATCTCGAAGCCCTTCTTCTCGGCCTTATTGCTGGCGCCGGCCATGCGCCGGCAGCGGTGGTCTTCTCGAACGGAGGTGATCTTGCCGGTTTCTGCGAAAGCGGAATTGCCGACCCGATCTTCGGCTCTCCCAACCGCGCCCAAACGAGCGGCGCGATGGGTAGCAGCGGCCCCATCGATACTGATCCCGACCGCAGTTTCTATCGTCTGAAGGCTTTCACAAGCCTGTGGACCTCAGCGATCTCGTCCGTGTGCCGCGTTTACAAGACGCCCCTGGTCCTCATCCATCAATCGACCTTCTTCGAGAAGACGAAGCCAACCGCGACCGAGCTCGAATGCGGTCTGGGGAACGCCTTCCACCCGAGCCAGGAGCGCTCGTTCGCCAATTTCCGCAAGTTCGACGAGCCCTTCTACGCCGAACGCAAGGCGATCGCCGACCGGCTCGGGGTCCCGTTGGCCGGATGGGGCAAGCAGGACGAACTGACGTTTATCGATGAATTTCACTGCGACGCCGACGGCGTCCGAGTCATGACCAAGGCAGTCGGGAATGAGGTTGAGCGGCTGCTTTCGGGCACCGCCGCCGATCGGAGGGCGGAAGTCCCGGCGGCTTAGATCAGCCCGGCAAGCGGGCTCGACGGATCGGCGTAGCGGCGCTTCTGCATTCGACCGGCGAGATAGGAGAACCGCCCCGCCTCGACCGCCGCCTTCATCGCCCGCGCCATCAACACCGGGTCTTTCGCCTCGGCGATGGCCGTATTCATCAGCACGCCGTCGCAGCCGAGCTCCATCGCCACCGCCGCGTCGCTAGCCGTGCCGACCCCCGCATCGACGAGCACCGGGACGTTAGCTCCCTCGACGATTAGGCGGATCGTGACGCGGTTCTGAATCCCCAGACCCGACCCGATCGGCGCGCCTAAAGGCATGATCGCGACCGCACCCGCTTCCTCGAGCTGCTTCGCCGCGATCGGATCGTCGACGCAATAGACCATCGGCTCGAAGCCTTCCCTGACCAGCACTTCGGTCGCCCGAAGCGTCTCGCGCATGTCTGGGTAGAGCGTCTTCGCTTCGCCCAGCACCTCAAGCTTCACGAGGCTCCAACCGCCCGCCTCGCGAGCCAGCCGCAGGGTCCGGATCGCATCGTCCGCGGTGAAACAGCCCGCCGTATTCGGAAGATAAATGACCTTATTCGGATCGATGAAGTCGGTCAGCATCGGTTGCTTAGGATCGGCGATGTTCACCCGTCTCACCGCCACTGTGATGATCTCCGCGCCCGAAGCCTCGACCGCCGCCGCATTCTCCTCGAAGCTCTTGTACTTGCCGGTCCCGACGATCAGGCGCGAAGTGAAGGTCCGCCCTGCGACGGTCCACGTGTCGGAATTGAACGATTGCGGAGCGTTCACTCACCCACCTCCCACGAAATGCACGATTTCATAGTCGTCGCCGTCTTCGACGCAGACCTGGGCGAGCGTTGAGCGCGGGATCACCTCGAGGTTGCGCTCGACCGCAACCCGCAACGGATCGAGGCCGAGCAGATTGACCATTTCCTCCACGGTCGTTCCGCCCGGAACGCGTCGGTGCTCGCCGTTCACACGGACCGAAAGTGAGCCGTCGATACTCATTGACAAAGCGCAGATAGGAAGGTCCACGCGGCTGCGCAAATGACCGATACGATCTTCGTCCTCAATGGACCCAACCTCAACCTACTCGGAACCCGCGAGCCGCGGATCTACGGAACCCAAACGCTCGCCGATATCCAGGTCACGCTCGAGGAGCGAGCGAAGGCGCTGAAGCTGAAGCTCGACGTCCGGCAGTCCAACCACGAAGGCGTGCTCGTCGACTGGCTTCACGAGGCGCTTGCAAAGGCCTCTGCGGTCATTTTCAACGCCGGCTCCTACGCGCACACATCGGTGGCCATCCGCGACGCCGTGGCCGCGTTGCCGATTCCGGTCATCGAGGTTCACCTCACCAACATCTACGCCCGCGAGGGCTTCCGCCGCACCAGCCTGCTCGGCCAGGTGACGCGCGGTTCGATCATCGGTTTCGGACCGCTCGGCTACGTCCTTGCACTGGACGCGGCGGCGCACCTCTGCAAGGGAGCAGCCGCTAACCAGGCGAAGAGCCAGATTCAATAGGGGAAGAGTAAATGGCCCAAGCGTCCAAGCCTGGCGCCCCCAAGAGTACAAACAATGGCGGCGCGATGAGAATCGACCCGGCCCTGGTCCGCGAGCTCGCCGAACTCCTGACGGACAACGAGCTGACCGAGATCGAGGTCGCGGATGGCGAACGGCGCATCAAGGTCAAGCGCGAAGTACCCGCGATGATTGCAGCCGCGCACATGGCTCCGGCCATGGCGGCGTCGGCCGCGCCTGCCCTCACCGCTCCGCCGATGCATGCCAAGGAAGATATCGGCGCGCAGGAAGACGAGGTTGCAGGAAACACGGTCAAATCGCCGATGGTCGGCACTGCCTATCTGTCGCCCGAACCCGGCTCCAAGCCGTTCATCGAGGTAGGCCAGTCCGTGAAGGCGGGCGACACATTGTGCATCGTCGAAGCGATGAAGGTGATGAATCCGATCACTTCGCCGGAGGCCGGCACCATCAAGAAGATCATGGTCGCCGACGCGCAGCCGGTCGAGTTCGATCAGCCGCTCGTGGTGATCGGCTGACTAAAGCAGTGGCGAACATCGAGAAGCTGCTGATCGCCAACCGCGGCGAGATTGCCCTTCGGATCCACCGCGCATGTCACGAAATGGGGATTCGAACGGTCGCGGTTCATTCGACCGCCGATGCCGACGCGATGCACGTCCGTCTCGCCGACGAAACCGTCTGCATCGGGCCGCCGCCAGCGATCGAATCCTACCTCAACATACCGAACATCATCTCGGCGGCCGAGATCGTCCACGCCGACGCGATCCACCCAGGCTACGGCTTTCTGTCCGAGAACGCCCAGTTCGCCGAGATCGTCGAATCGCACAACATCATCTGGGTCGGGCCCAAGCCGGAACACATCCGGACGATGGGCGACAAGATCGAGGCGAAGCGCACAGCCGCCAAGCTCGGGCTCCCGCTCGTACCCGGCTCTCCAGGCCCGCTCACCAGCGTCAGCCAGGCCAAGCAGCTTGCCGCCGAGATCGGCTATCCGGTTCTCATCAAAGCCGCTTCGGGCGGCGGCGGGCGCGGAATGAAGGTCGTGCCGAGCGAGGATCAGCTCGAAAGCCTGATGAGCCAAGCGGCGTCAGAGGCGCGTTCCGCCTTCGGCGACGACACCGTTTACATGGAAAAATACCTGGACGACCCACGCCACATCGAGTTCCAGGTGTTCGGCGACGGGAGGGGCGGAGCGATTCACCTCGGCGAGCGCGATTGCTCACTCCAACGGCGCCACCAGAAAGTACTTGAGGAAGCTCCATCCCCGATCATCAAGCCGAAAGAGCGCCATCGCATGGGCGAGACCGTCCGCAAAGCGATGAGCGAGATGGGCTATCGCGGCGCTGGCACGATCGAGTTTCTCTATGAGAATGGCGAATTCTACTTCATTGAGATGAACACCCGGCTGCAGGTCGAGCATCCGGTGACCGAGATGATCAGCGGCATCGACCTGGTGCGCGAGCAAATCCGCGTGGCGTCCGGAGAGGGCCTGTCCTTTACTCAGGAGCAGATCCACCTCCACGGCCACGCCATCGAATGCCGAATCAATGCCGAGGATCCCGAGACCTTCGCGCCGTCGCCGGGCCTCGTGAAGAATTACGTCGCTCCTGGCGGCATGCATGTCCGCGTCGATAGCGGGCTCTACACAGGCTATAAGGTCCCGCCCTATTACGACAGCATGATCGGCAAGCTGATCGTCTACGGTTCCAATCGCGACAGCTGCATCCGCCGCCTCCGCCGGGCGCTCGAGGAATTTGTCGTCGAAGGGATGAAAACGACCATCCCGCTCCATCAGAAGCTGGTCCGCGATTCCGATTTTCTGAACGGCAATTACACGATCAAGTGGCTCGAGCAGTGGCTGGAACGGAGTCGGGAACCCGTCGAATAGAACGGCTTCTGATCGGGCCGGATCAGTCCCGTTCCGCGACACTTGTCAATTGAGCCTCGACTTTCGCCTCTAGTTAACGGAGATTCACCTTACGGCTCCATGTGAGTCGCAGGTAACCGGTGTGACGGGTCTCCACGGGGGAGAACTGGCGCACCCTGCAAGCGTACCAAGTGTCGGTCGTCGTCAGCGAAAGGGGCCGCTTGTCCGGAACTGACATCTTTCTGTCTTATGCACGCACGGACCGCCCGGCCGCTCGTCTCTTTGCCGAATCGCTTGCGGCCGAGGAGTTCAAGGTCTGGTGGGATGCCTCGCTTCATTCGGGCGAGACGTTCGACGAAGTCATTGAGCAGAAGCTGAGGGACGCAAAGGCAGTCGTGGTGCTCTGGTCGCCACGCTCGGTCGCGTCCCGCTGGGTTCGCGCGGAGGCCACGCTTGCCGACCGCCGCAACAAGCTCGTCCCAGTGATCATCGAAGCGTGCGACCGCCCGATCGCCTTCGAACTGACCCACACCACCGAGCTCGCCGACTGGGAAGGAGACCGCTCGGACCTGCGCTGGCGCTCATTCGTCGACGACTTGAAGCGCCTCGTTCATGCGGACCTGGAAGAGCAGCCTGAGCAGGCTCATGCGCCCGCCGCCGCGGCACCGAGCCCACCTCCACCGGCTGCACGTCACGCGCTTCACCCGGGAAGCGAGCAGGTCATCTCTGCCGACCAGTACCGCAGCGAGCCCACCGTTCGAATGCCAGCCGATGAACCGGTTGGTCCAAGCGAGGTCCACTGCCTCGAGATCAAGGGTGCCGAGGTCGAGGACGAGCTGATTGTCGTCGAAACATCCGGCGTGAAGATCGGGCGCGCGCCACCTGCGGACATCGTCCTCTCGCACAGGAGCGTGTCGCGCGAACATTGCATCGTCGGCGTCGCCAATGACGAACTGCTCGTCACCGATCTCAATTCGACGAATGGCACCTATATCGACGATGTTCGCATTCACCGCGCGACCGTTCTTCCCGTCGGTTCGGTCCTTCGCCTGGGTCAGGTTTCGCTTCGCCATGTCATCATGACGAAGGCCGAAGCGGGCCCACGCGAACGGACTTGGTTCCAGCCGGCGCGGGCTGCAGCCTCGTCCTGACGTTGCCCGAGCGCGCCGCACCAAGGCCCGTCGTCCTGAATGTCGGCATTACCGGACATCGTGCCGGAGCGCTGACCGCACCCGTCATCCGCAACTTGCGGCCCACCGTCTACGCGATCTTCCGCCAGCTTCGCGAAGCGACCCTGAAGCTCCAGGAATCCGAGGATGCGCTTTGCAGCGACACTGAGGCGCAGCTTCTTCTTCACACAGCGCTGGCGAGCGGTGCCGACCAGATCGCCGCAGTCTGTGCGCGCTCGAGCGGCTATTTCGTCCGCGCGCTGCTTCCCCTCGAGCCGCAAGACTATCGCGAGGACTTCGCGGCCGGCGAGGAACTCGACAGCTTCGAGCAGGCGCTCGAGGCGGCCGACGAGATCGTGGCCCTTCCGGGCCACGGCAATGACCGTCAGGCGGCTTATGTGCTGGTCGGCAAGTCCCTCGTCCAGAATGCCGACGTCATGATCGCGATCTGGGACGGGGAGCAAGCGAGAGGCCCGGGAGGCACCGGACACGTCGTCGCTCTAGCGCTGCAACAGTCAGTGCCTGTGATCCACATCGAAGTGAGCCACGATTCGGACGAGATTCAGGTCCGCGCGCTTCTCGGCGACGCGGCCCATCCAGGATCGCTTCACGATGCGGAGCTTTACAGCCGCGTTCTGCGCGGGGCATTCAGGCTCGGCCCCGCGCCCGAACGACGAGTGGAAGAAGCGGCGAGCGACTGCGCCTGATCTACTGCGAAGCGGTCTGCTTCTGCAGGAAAACGATATACTGGCGCGTCTGATTGGCCTGCTTGAGCAGCTTCTGGGCTTCCTTCTCGCTCTGAATGCCGCGCATCGAGTTCCTGCAGCGTCTTCAGATAGGAATCGTAATTCTTCGCCAGCTGCACATTCTGGCCGCTGCCCGAGCGCATGACCTGCTTGGCCATCGACCGCGCGTCGGAGATCGCCGCATTGAATTGCGACACCGTGGACGAAGATACTCCTGCATCGGGCGTTGAAGTGATTTCGGCGATGGCCGTCTTGCCATTCTTCTTGGACGGAAGGCTCGGTGTCGCGCTTGCGAGCTCGGTCGCATTCGCCTTCTGCGCCTTCTTCAATGCTGCGAGCTGCGCCTGCGCGGCCGCGGTTTTCGCCTTCTCCGCAGCGAGCTCTTGCGTCGAATTGGCCTGCTCAGTCGGCTGGGTGGTTGCGACAGGCATCGTTTCGGTTGGCGTAGTGGTCGCGGCTGCATTGACGTCCGTCGTCCCGTCAGCCGGGCCGACCGCCGCCAGCGTGCTGCTCGAATTGTCGGTCGCGGTCGCCGCGACCGACGCGGCATTGGCGTCCGCTTGCGATCCTCCGCCGCGAAGCGCGAGCGCACCCACGCCGACCACCGCGATCAGGCCCGCCGCGGCTGCCGCCATCATCATCGGACTGGGCTTCTTTCGAGCCTCTTTCGAAGCTGTTGGCGGAGGGGTCTTCGGCTTCGGCTTCTCTGCTACGGAAGCCTCTTCCGCCGCCGCCGCAGTCGCTGCAGCAGCCGTCGCCTTGCCGTCGCCAGCAGCAGGCTTCGGGCTTGCTTCTTTCTCAGGCTCGGCCGCCTTCGGTTCGGCGACGACCTTCTTCTTCGCGCCCGTTTCCTCCCCGGCGCGCTTGAAACTGGCGGCCTTCGGATCCTTGGGGACGCCCGTCGAGACCGGCGCCTTGGGATCGACATTCGGCGTCGGAGGCACAGGGACGATTTCTTCGCTCTCGACCTGCTTCGAATAGAAGCGCGTCGCTTCGTCATCAGCCGTGTCGGTCGCCTCGATTTTCCCGAACGTCTTCAGCCAGTCGCTGAGCGACTGCGGGCGTTCGTCGGGCTTCACGATCATTGCGGCATCGACCGCCGCAAGGAACCTCTTCCCATATCCAGGCCATTTGCCCGCCGCGAGCGGCTTGCCGAGGCCGGCGTGAAGGCGCTCGAGAACCTCGGGCGGCTTCTCGCCCGTGATGCACTCGTACATCACCACGCCGAGCGCATAGATGTCGGTCCACGGGCCCTGCGGATAGGTTTTCACATATTGCTCGATCGCGGCATAGGGCGGCGTGTGGAAGGTGACCTTTGTGCTGGTTGCTTCCGCGGCCTCGAAGCGCGCCGAGCCGAAATCAATGAGGACCGGTCGGTTGTCCTCGTTGATGAGGATGTTCGGCGGCTTGATGTCGCGATGGAGCACGCCGACCCGGTGCGCCCTCTCCAACCCCTCAGCGATCGGCTGCAGGATGTTCCACAGGCTGCGCTCGTTGAAGCGCCTGCCCTGCTTCAGCATCCTGGAGAGCGAAAGCCCGTCCTCGAAATCCATCACCATGTAGGCGGTGCCGTGAATCTCGAAGAGGCTGCGGACGCTAACGATGTTCGGATGCCGCGTCGGCGTCGAAAGGTTCCAGAGGAGCTTGGCCTCCTCGACGAACTTCTTGAGACCTAGGGCGTGAACCTCCTCGGCCTCGGAATCAATCGGGACTACGGTGTCTTCAGAATCGCGCTCGCTGATCGAGCTCGGGAAATATTCTTTGATTGCGACGAGTTCGTTGAAGTAGATCCCCTTTGCCTTGTACACGATGCCGAAGCCGCCAACGCCGAGGACCTCCTCGATGCGCCACTCGCGCAGCACCGTTCCCATCGGGAGCGCCTTGTTGCTGTAAGCCTTGTTCATCGCCGAGTGCCCCTTCTCGACCGCATTATTAAAAAGTAAATCGCAGAAAGCTCCGGCGAATGCTAGTCGACGCTCGAACGAAACGGGGGCACTGATGCGCTTCGAGTGCGCAAGCCGGACGAATGTCGGCCTGAAGCGCAAGATCAACGAAGATTCGATCCTTGCGGCGACCGACCGTGGGCTCTGGGTCGTCGCGGACGGCATGGGCGGCCACGACGCCGGCGAGGTCGCGAGCGCGATGGTTACGGATGCTCTCCGCTGCCTCCCCGTCACATCCGACCTGGACGCGCTTGCCGACAATGCGGTTGAGGCGCTGCGAAGCGTCAACGGCGAGCTGATCGATCTCGCTCGCTCGAGCGAGCGCAAGCAAACGATCGGCACGACAGTGGTTGGCCTCGCGATCGCGGATGGCTCGTATCGCTGCTTTTGGATGGGCGATAGCCGCGCTTATTTGCTTCGCGACGGCGAGATCAGTCGCCTGTCCCACGACCATAGTCTCGTCCAGAACTTAGTCGACGCCGGAATGCTCAAGCCGGAGGAAGCGGAATCGCACGAAAATGCGAACCTTATCACCCGTGCGGTCGGCGTCGCGGAGGCCGCCGAGGTGGACGTGGTGCGCGGCGATGTGAGAACTGGCGACCTCTTTCTTCTTGCAAGCGATGGTCTCACTCGCGTCGTTTCCGACGAGGAGATCGCCGTTGAGCTCCAGCGTTCAGCGCTGGCGCAAGCCGCCGATGTTCTTATCGAAACAGTGCTGGCCCGCGGCGCTCCCGACAATGTTTCGCTGATCGCGGTGAAGGTGGCCTAGCCGTCCAGCAGTCTCACCCGGCGCGGGCGCGTTGGCTCGCTCCGGACTCGAGTTCGTATTCGAGCAGGTCCCCCGGCTGGCAGCTCATCACGTCGCAGATCGCCTCGAGCGTCGAAAACCGGATGGCCCGTGCCTTGCCGGTCTTGAGGATCGAGAGGTTTGCGAGCGTGATGTCGATTCGGTCGGCGAGCTCGGTCAAAGTCATTCGGCGCTGGTGAAGGAGCTCGTCGAGCTTGACGACGATCGCCATCAGACCGTCCCTTCCAGGTCTTCCCGCATCAGCGTGCCTTCGGCGAATACGCGGGCGAGCACGAACGTCAGGATCACCGCGAGCCACCCGGCAGGGGAGAAGCCCGCATTGAGGTGAAGCGGATGCTGAGCGGTCGAGACGACCTTACCGATTGCCCAGATCGCGAGCCCGACGACCTGCAGTCCAAGGAGCAGCCAGGCGATCGTGTTGAGCCGGTACGCGTTGGCGGCGACGAACGGATCGCCGGCGCGCACCGTCCCGACCATCGACAGCATCCGCCTGAGCATGGCGAGGTTGATCGGCACCGTGAGGATCCCGAGACCCGCGATTGCGCGCATGCCCATAACCAAGGCGCTTGTCTGATCGGAAAGTGGCACTCCAAGCGCGCGGAACGTCCATTCCTCGTTCGCGAGCGACCATCCGAGGATCGCCACGAGCATCGCTCCGTAGATCCAGTTGAGGACGATCAGGACTCGAAGCACGATATAAGCGATTGGCAGTGCTGCAGACTTGCTTCCGGACATTGTTTCAACTCCAGCGAATCGAATTATCGATAAACAATAATATACATATCGTTTTTCGGCAAGTCACACCCCTTGAATGGCGGATCGCCGACACCGAACTAAGCGATACGCCGGCCTTTCCCCTGTTGGCCGGTTAGTCAAACTCGCGATTACTGACGGGCTCACTCAGGCTTCATGCCTGGGTGAGCCTTTTCCTTGTCAGCCGCGCGCGGGTTGCGGCCTGCCCAGCCCGCGGGCACTACGGTGCCTGAAGGGGAGCCGCGGATGATCGAGCCCGGTTTGAAATTGCTGGCGCGCGGCGTCTCGTTGCTGTCGCTCGTGCCTTTGACCCTCGCTTCCACCAGCGCCTCGACCGATCCGACCCAGGCCCTCGCCGGACGCTATTACGACCAGTTCCAGAACGGCTTCGTCACCGGCGAGAAATATATTGGTGAGGACATCGTCGAGATCGTGCCTGTACGGCCCGGCGCCGCCTACGTCCGCATCCACCTCGATTATTACAACGGTCACAGCTGCGGCATCTTCGGCGTCGCGCAGTCGCAATCCGCCGCACTCGTCTACCGCGATCCGACACCTCAATATGATGGGAGGACGTGCACGCTCCACCTCAAACGGGACGGCCGCAATCTCTCGATCGACGACGACGGCGGCACCTGCTCCGGCTACTGCGGCGCCCGCGGCTCGCTGAGCAACATCAGCGTTCCATATTCGAGCAAGCGCCCGATCCGTTATCTCGCCCGTTTGAGAGCCTCCGACGAATATCGAGACGCCCTCGCCGAATGGAGCAAGGAGAAGAAATGAGCCTCATTGCCGACCTGAAATCGCTCGAGCCGTCGCAGCGAAGCGCGATCTGGGCGAGCTATCTCGGCTGGACGCTCGACGCCTTCGATTACTTCCTTCTGACATTCATGCTGGCGGCGATCGCCAAGGAGTTCGGCACAGACGTCAAGGCGGTGACCGTCGCGATCATGCTGACTCTCGCGGCGCGGCCGTTCGGCGCCTTTTTCTTCGGGCTGCTGGCCGACCGCTTCGGCCGACGGCCCATCCTCATGATTGTGGTCCTTGCCTTCTCGGTCTTCTCGGTCGCTGTCAGGCCTAGCGCGCTCGCTGACCCAGCTGCTCGTCATCCGCACCCTGTTCGGCTTCGCCATGGGCGGCGAGTGGGGAATCGGCGCCAGCCTGGTCATGGAATCGATCCCCGCGAGGCTTCGCGGGCCGGTCTCGGGCCTGCTCCAGAGCGGCTACCCGTCCGGCTATTTCATCGCCAGCATCGTCTATTTCGCCTTGTTCGACGCCATTGGCTGGCGCGGCATGTTCTTCGTCGGAGTCGCTCCCGCGCTCCTCGTCCTCCTCATCCGGATGCACGTGAAGGAAAGTCCGGCTTACGTCGCGAGGAAGGAAAAGCCGCGCGCCAATCCCATCGCCGAGCTGGCCCGCAACTGGAAGATCGCGCTCTACATGATTGTGCTGATGGCGGCCTTCAACGCGTTCAGCCACGGCACCCAGGACCTCTATCCGACCTTCCTCCAGGTCCAGCATCACTTCGATACGCACCTCACAGGCATTCTCGCCGCCATCATGAATGTCGGCGCGATCGTCGGCGGAATCTCGCTTCGGGATATGGTCGGAAAGGATCGGCAGCAAGCGTGCGATCATCATCGCCTGCCTGCTCGCGCTTCCGATTATTCCGCTTGTGGGCGTTCTCGCGCACTCCGCTGCTGCTCGGCGTCGGCGCTTCCTGATGCAGGTCGCGGTCCAGGGCGCGTGGGGCATCGTTCCGGTCCATCTCAACGAGCTGTCGCCGGCCGCTGCGCGCGCCCTGTTCCCCGGCTTCGCCTACCAGCTCGGCAATCTCCTCATGTCGCAAGAACGGCGTGTTCCAGGCGCAGATCGCCGAGAGCCACGGCAACAATTACGGCCTCGCGCTCGCGATTTTCGGAGGCGCCATGGCTGTCGTCATCGCGATCTGGACCGCGATCGGGCCGGAACGAAAGAATACCGACTTCATGGCCGATGCGAGAACGTCGCACGAATAGCGTCCACGCAAACTTCCGCGGTCGAAGCGCGTTGGTCGGGCGAAAGACGAAACCCATGTCGAGCTATCAGGGAACTCGCCGACCGGCCCGACCGGGCCAAGGCGATCGCCGCGGTCGTGGCGGTTCACGCGGCACTCGCGTTCGTCATCCTTTCGGGCCTCAACGTTCGGACGTGAACGAAGCGGTCCAGGCCTGAAAACCTTCAACCTCGAGCAGCCCCCGCCTCCCCCGCCCATTGCCGCCGCAGCCCAACAGCGGCCGGAGCCGCAGATGAAGTAAGCAAACCACCGGGGCGCCGGCGAAGAAGCCGAGGCCTCTCCGATCGTCGCTCCGCCGACGCCGCTTCCGGTTCCGCTCGCCGCTTCCTGCTGCAAAAGTTGCGGGTAGCGGCAGCGCGTCGACTTCGGGCGCCGCAGCGCGGGGAACGGCACGGGCGCGGGCGGCGCCGGCAACGGCGCGGCGGGGGCGGCAAGGCGACTATCGCGCTTCACGCCGGCGCGAGCTGGTCAGCAACATCCCCAATCCGAATATCGCCGCTTCGCCGCGACCGGGACCGAGTGGGCTCGTCGGCATGTCCATCCGCGTGGCCCCGACGGCGCGAGTCTCAACTGCCGCGTGATGCGCGATCAGCGGCAATTTACGTCGACAATCTCATGTGTCAGCTGACGGCGCATATCGTCCGCTTCTCGCCCGCGCGCGACCCGAGCGGCCGCCCGGTCGCGCAGGAGATCACCTATTTTCCCAACTGGCGCCGGCGCTAGCGAATTCGCGCTGGCGAGCGGCCCGTGGCGGTGCCGCTGCTCGCGTCGATCTTGGCCAGCATCGCTTTGTCGCGGCCGTAGGCGTCGTCGTAATAAGCGATCGACTGGCCGTCCGGCACCGCGGTCAGATAGGTGATATAGACCGGCACCGGCTGCTCCAGCGGCACCGGCTCCTCGGTGCCATGGCCCTCCCAGGTCAGCTCGCGATGGAACAGCCAGCGGCTCAAGCCGCCAAGCGTCCTCCAGCCGCACGCAGCCGCCGCTGAAATAGCGGACCGATTCCTTGAACAGGTTCCGCCGCGGATTGTCGTGCAGATAGACGCCGAATTGGTTGGGGAACATGAACTTGATACGCCCCATGAAGTTTTCCGGCCCGGGGTTCTGGCGGAGCAGGACCTCCTCCTTGACCGTCCTTGACCGCGTCCCAGTCGATCTTGGTCGCGTCGAGCACCTGCGCGTCGCGGGTCCAGTCGGACACCTGCTCGTAGCCCATGCGGTGGAAATAAGCGGGAGCCGTATTCATGACCCACTGCCCACGTCCTCCCAGGCGAGGTCAGGCGGCACGTACCAATAAGGGTTGAGTGCGGCGTAGCGGATGTAGGCGGCGAGCATGGGCGTCGGCTATTTGGTCTGGCCGACGACCACGACCATGTTGTCGACCGCTTGCCGTCTTCATACATGAAGAGCCGCTGCTGCGCGGCGTTGACGAGAACGTAGCGCTGCTTGGTCGAAGGAAGCACGCGCACGCGTTCGAGGTTGAGCCCGAGGATCTCGCGCTGGTGGTCGTCGCTATATTTGTGCTGGGCGATCGCATCGCGGAGTTCGCCGTAAAACGGGTGCATCCAGCCAAGGTCCGCCACATAATCCGACAGAGACGGAGCGGCGGCCGCCTGGAGCAGCGCAGCGAGCGGAGTCGGCGGCTTCGGTCTGAGGTCCGGATCGACCTAGGTGATTCCGACGCCGGGGTCCTGGCGGAGATCGTCGACATAAGCGACGAAGGCGTCCGACAAGCGCCTCGTCCGCACGTTCGACGTCCTTCCGCTTGTTCTTCGCATGCGCTCGGTCGAGCAGCTTCTGGAGCTCGGGAACGTCGTATTTTGTCGGGCTCAGTCCATCGATGCTCGACGTATTGAGCAGGGTCAGCAGTTTCAGCGCTGCATCTCCCGACTGAGGTGCAAGCCACAGTGGTGCGCCCTGCCGGGCCTTGTAGAAATCCGCGACGCCCTGCCCTGATTGCGCCGGCGCTGCAGCAATTGTCGATGCCGCGGGGACGAACGTCGATTGAGCGGCGGCGGACACAGGTGCAAGCAAGATCGCCGCGCCGATCAGCGCCGCGGCGACCATCTGCCTCTTCTGAAAAGAGTGCACCGGCCATCGGCCGGTGCACGTGTTACGCAAACTTTCCACCTTTTCTCCCGATATTGGCTTCGCGCTTAGCCGCGTTCGCCACTCCGGGTGGGCGCCGAATATGTCGGAGCCGGTGCTGGGGCCGGAGCGGCAGCCGGGCCACCCGCATAATATTGCCCATTATAGACGTATCCGTCCACCATGCCGTCGTTGTTCCGATCGGCCCAGATCGCGCCGGCAAGGCCGCCCACCGCAGCGCCGATCACCGCGCCCGCAGGGACACTGACGCCCGGAAGGACAGCGCCGGCGACCGCGCCGACCGCCGCGCCGCCGAGGGCGCCGGTCACGACCGCATGGGTCGTTGGGTCATAGCCAGCAGGCGGGCCGGAATAATATTGGCCGTTGTACACATAGCCGTCGACATAGCCGTCATTGTTGTTGTCGGCCCAGACCGCGCCGGCAAGGCCGCCGATCGCTGCGCCGACCGCGGCGCCGGTGATCGTGCTGATGCCCGGTGCGACCGCACCGATCGCGGCGCCGCCCGCAGCGCCGACCGCCGCGCCGGTAGCGATGTCCGCATTGGTGTGCGGGTTGGACGTGCACGCGCCGAGCGCTGCAGTACCTGCAATCGCCAGTGCCATAATTGATTTACGCATCGCTCTTTCTCCCGTCTTGTTGAGCTGCCTTAACATGCGCCACGCGCAGCAAGCCCGCCGCACGGCGGTGCATGTTACAGTCGCAGGAACGACGATTGCGGCTCATCGTTCCGCAACCGCGACAAAGGCCGGCTAGAGATATTGTTTCGCTGATGCAACGGACTTGGCTAAGTAACTGAATTGGAGATGGAAAGAAAAATAGAATGAAAGCAACCATTTACCACAACCCGATGTGCGGAACTTCGCGCAAGACTTTGGAGATTCTGCGCGATTCCGGCTGCGATGTGTGGATCGAGGAATATCTTAAAAACCCTCCGACGCGCGACGAGTTGAAACGTCTGTACGACAAGGCGGGGATCAGCCCGCGAGAAGGTCTTCGTGCGAAGGAGCCGATGGCTGCCGAACTGGGCCTCGACCGTCCCGAAGCGACTAACGATGAGATCCTCGATGCGATGGTCGAGCACCCGATCCTGATCGAGCGTCCAATCGTGGAGACACCCAACGGCGTCCGCCTTTGCCGCCCGCAGGACAAGGTCCGGGAGATTCTGTAAATTTCGACCCGATGAAGTTCGGACTCGACCCTCGATTGCTGCTTCAGGGCTATGCCACCGGCATTTTCCCGATGGCCGACAGCCGCGAGGCCGATGAGCTGTTCTGGGTCGAGCCGCGCAATCGCGCCATCATCCCGCTCGATCGTTTCCATCTCTCGCGCTCGCTCCGCCGCACACTGCGCGCCGGAAAATTTGCCGTCACTCACGACCGCGACTTCCCGGCCGTCATCGCCGCCTGCGCCGACCGCGAGGAAACCTGGATCAACGACGAACTCGAGCGCGCGATGATCGCACTCCACGGCTCGGGCCATGCCCATTCAATCGAGGTCTGGGATGCCGGTGAGCTCGTCGGTGGCCTTTATGGGGTGAAACTCGGGCGCGCCTTCTTCGGCGAAAGCATGTTCAGTCGCCGAACCGATGCGTCGAAGGTCGCGCTGGCGTGGCTCGTCGCGCGGCTGAAAGTCGGCAATTTCACGCTTCTCGACTGCCAGTTCATGACCGAGCACCTTTCCTCGCTGGGCGCTGTCAGCATTCCCCGCGAGACTTACGTCGCGTTGCTCTCAGCGGCGCTTGGCGGCGGAGCCGCGGTTGCTGGCGGTGCCACTTCATTGGTCGAAGGAGTCGCGGCGGCATTCGATGCCCCACCCGACTTCTTGGCGCTCGATAGGTTGCTCGAGCTCGCCGGCGCCTTGGGCACTGGCGGCCCAGCCGGATATGTCATCGCGCAGCTCTTGGGCCAGACGTCGTAGACCGGGTGCTCGACGACGTTGAGCGACGGCGATTCCTTGTACAGCCAGCCCGAGAACACGCGATTCCACGTCCTGTCCGGCTTCTGGACATCGACCTGGACGAAGGCGCCAGTCAGCTGCTCTTCCTCCCACGGCGCGGTCTTCTCGCACGCGCGCAAGCGTACGATCACGTCCTTCCAGCGCGCCGACTGACCCGGCCGCAGAGTGACGTTCTGGACGATTCCATTGCGCTTGTTGAGGATCCCGATAACCGCAACGCGCTGGGCCATCGGCGTGACTCCGCCCTGACCGCCGGCGGTCGCGGGGACTCTTGTCGTGCTGCTGACGCTGGCGTTCTTCTGCTGCGCGCCACGAGAGCACGCAGCGAGCGCGAGCAGGATCAGCAGCGGAGCGGCGGTCTTCCTCACGCTTATTCGGGAATCCAAGGCTCATAGTCGCCGGTCGACGCAGGCCTGATCCTGCCAGAGCCAAGCGCTCCGTCGGGGCGGAAGGCCTCCATCGTGCCGGTGAGGTTGCCGGTCGGCTTCGTCTGGAACTTGCGGATCGGCGGAAGTGCCTTTTCGGGCAAGTCAGCGATCGTCCCGCGAAGCCACAGCTGCCAGTCGGGTGGGACCCGGCTGCCGTCATTGCTGCCGTTGTAGATCACCCAGCGGCGCCATGGCCTCTTCTTGTACTGGTAATAGACGTTGCCCTCCGCGTCGCGGCCGACCTCGCTGCCGAAGCGCCGCGTGAACAGCGCCGTTCCCCACGTCGCGCCGTTCCACCAAGTGAATGTTCTAGACCAGAAACCCATGGGCATGCGGCATTGCCGGAAACGTCCCCTCGCTGCAAGGGACCGGAATTCAGGGCTTCCAGTCCACCTTGTCGTTGGCGCGAATGCCAAGCTCGGCGGCTCTTCCGCCACGAATCTCGAGCACCGCGATGATCGGCTCGTTTGCCGGCACCGGAGTCTCGATCGAGCGGCTTGGCGGTCGCGATTCGGGCGATGGTTCCGTCGGCGCGGATGAAGACCATGTCGAGCGGGATGAGCGTATTCTTCATCCAGAAGGCCACGTTCTGCGGCGGGTCATACGGGAAGATCATGCCTTCGTCGGGCCCGAGCGAACGGTAGAACATGAGGCCCTGTTCCTGCTGCTCGGGAGTTGCGGCGACCTGGACGTTGAACTTGTGCGTCCCCGTCGCCGAGCGGATGGTCAGCGGCACTTGTCTCAGCCTTTGTGGAGTTCCCTGGTCGGCGGGAATATTCGCCGGATTCGCCTGCGTAGGCGGAGGATTCTGCGCCGGCGCCTGCCGGCCGCAAGCCGCGAACGCGACGAGAGCGAGCGTTAGTCCGGCGACCCGAAGTCGCGAAGCTCGATGGCCGTCAGGCCCTTGGAGCTCGGCGCGATCCGCGCCTCCAGCTTCTGGCCAGGCTGGAGCTCGCCGAGGTGGGCGCTGCGCACAGTCTCCATGTGGACGAACACGTCCTCGCCGCCCAGCTCGTCCGGGCGCTTCACGAAGCCATAGCCGCGAACGCGGTTGAACCATTTGACCTCCACGGGCTCGTACTCACCGGCCGCATCGGCAAGAGCCTTGCGGTCGGCGCGTTCCGACACCGGCATGGACGAGCGCTGCTGCTGGGGCAAGGCCGAGCTAAGGTCGATCGAGATGATCCGTTTCGCCTGCAGCCCCCGCTCGAGGCGAACGGGGATGCATTCGATGACGGCGCCTTCGGGAACGCTCCGGCGGCCATGCTCGCGCAGCACGCTGAAGTGCAACAGCACGTCGCCGTCCAGCTCGTCGCTGACGAGGAACCCGAACCCGCGGGTTGCATCGAACCATTTAACACGTCCGGTGACCGCGGGCAGGTCAGCCTCGGGCGCAGCATTCTTCGACTCGGCGATGGGCCGTACTCCCTCGGCCAGACTGACAGACGCGACTACCATCTGGCCTCATTACCATGTGTGCCTGTGTCGGCAAACCGACTTTAGCTAAGGGTAAACCCAGCGCGATCAGCAATTTCCCGTAGGTCGAGCGGGGTTCCGGCAGGCCATTCCACGATGATTCTAGCGAGTTCGAACGAATGACCCGCTCGGATCATTGCGGCGAGGGCCTTCTCGCGGCGATTCGGATCGGCGGTTGCTGTTGTCCCAAAAGGACCGATTCTGCGGCGCTCGGCATAGCGCACCGCCGAATCCACGGCCTCTCGCTCCGAATGCTCCCGCGCGGCAGAGGCATCTTCTTCGCCGATGCCTGACATCCGCAGCTTCTGCTCGAGCCTGCGCTTGCCGTAGCCGCGTCTACTCAGCGACCGCGACTTCGCGAGCGCATAGGCCGCGTCATCGACATAACCGAGCTCGCAAAAGCGCTCCGCAAGCTCGTCGAGAGGGGGTTCGAACGGCCCCTCCCATCCACGCTCGCGGACCTTTCGAGAGAGATAGCCAATGAGCTTCGCGCGGCTCGTCGCATATTTGCCTACATAGTGCAAAGCGAGCTCCTCCAGCCGCTTGTCATCGAGCGGAGGACGCGGCTTTCGGGACCCGGGACGTGCCATAGCGCCGTTTTTGTGCCACAGTCCGTCCCCATCAGGAACACGCCCGCGGCGCAGAAACGCAGGCGATCGGGATTGAACAGTCAAGGAAGGGACGGCGTGCTCGAACGCAACGCCTCTGTGACAAACGAGCTTGCCCCGCCGGGCGCTACTCCAACCGTCGACAGCCAGCCGCGACGTCTCGCCGATTTCGATACGATCGGCGAAGCGCTCGACTATGCAGCGGAAGGCCGGCGTGGTCTCAACTTCCACGATGCTCGCGGTACGCTCGAGCAAACCTACACCTACGCCGAGCTTCGGCGGGACGCGCTTGTGCATGCGCACCGCTTCCTCGCGCTAGGCGTCAAGGGCGGAGACCGGATCGCCATGGTGGCGGAGACCGGCCCCGACTTCGCGGCTTGCTTCTTTGGCGCGGTCTACGCCGGGGCCTGGCCTGTGCCGCTGCCCCTCCCGACGAGCTTTGGGGGCCGTTCCGCTTATGTCGATCAGCTCGCCATCCAGTTGAAGAGCTGCGACGCCTCGCTCTTCCTCTACCCGGAAGAGCTCGCCGAATATGGCGAAACCGCAGCCGAGAAGGCGGGCGTGTCTTCTCGCGTCTGGGAAACGCTCGGCAGCTTCGAGCCGGCGGCAACCGAGCTGCCGAAAACGCGGCCGGACGATATCGCCTATCTTCAATATTCGAGCGGATCGACGCGCTTCCCGCACGGTGTCGCCGTCACTCACCGCGCGCTGCTCGACAACCTCCGGGCCCACGGCATCGGCCTCCAAGTGGAACCGGGTGACCGCTGCATTTCATGGCTGCCCTGGTATCACGACATGGGACTTGTCGGCTGCTTCCTGTCGCCCATGTCGCTGCAGTTATCGGTCGATTATCTGAAAACCGAGGACTTTGCGCGGCGGCCGCTGGCCTGGCTCGACATGATCACCCGCAATCCCGGCACGACCGTCAGCTATTCCCCGACCTTCGGCTACGACATCTGCTCCCGGCGGATGAGCTCGCAGACGAGAGCGGAGGACCGCTTCGACCTGTCGCGCTGGCGGATTGCCGGCAATGGCGCGGACATGATCCGTCCGGACGTCATGCAGTCGTTCGTCGACTGCTTCGCTCCCGCCGGCTTCAACGCCACTGCCTTCTGCCCGAGCTACGGCCTTGCGGAAGCGACGCTTGCGGTTTCGCTGATGCCGCCCGGCGAGGGTATTCGCGTCGAGCTGGTCGAGGAGCATGAGCTTTCGGGCGGCGCCCCCGGCGAAGGCGACCAGCCGCGCCGCTACCGCGCCGTCGTCAACTGCGGCCGTCCGGTCACCGGCATGGAGGTCGAGATCCGCGGCGATGCGGGCGAGATCATGCCGGACCGCGGCATCGGCAAGGTGTTCGTCCGCGGCGCCAGCGTTATGCACAGTTACTTCCGCGACGAGGAATTGACCAAGGCGGTGCTCAGCGACGAGGGTTGGCTCGACACCGGCGACATGGGCTATATGTCGAAAGGCTATATCTTCATCGTCGGCCGCGCCAAGGACATGATCATCATCAACGGGCGCAACCACTGGCCGCAGGACATCGAATGGGCGGTCGAGCAGCTGCCCGGGTTCAAGTCCGGCGATATCGCCGCCTTCGCGATCACTGGCCCGTCCGGCGAGGAAACTCCGGCCGTGCTCGTCCATTGCCGCGTGTCGGACGCCAAGGAGCGAGGCCGCCTCCGTGATGAAATCCGCGAGCGCGTTCGCGCCATCACCGGAATCACGCCAGTCGTCGAACTCGTGCCTCCGCGCACCCTGCCGCGCACCAGCTCCGGCAAGCTGTCGCGGACCAAGGCCCGCAACCTTTACCTCTCAGGCGAGATCCAGCCCTACGACATCGCCGCCTGACCGTCCGCTTCGTTTCAGCAAGCACCGATTGTGTTTTGAGTTTTCTTAGGGATAAATCGGCCACCTGAAGCAGCGGGTTGGCGCAATTGTCGTGAGCTCGGACCATTATACGACATTAGGGGTTTCGCCCTCGGCCGAAGGTGCCGCTATCCGCGCTGCTTATCGCGCGCTCATGCGGCGTTATCATCCTGACGCGAACCCGAATCCTCGAGCTCACGGGCGCGCGCAGGCGATCACACTGGCTTATTCGGTGCTTCGCGATCCCGCCAAACGAGCAAGCTATGACGAGGAACGACGCGAGGCTGATATTTGGCGCTGGGTCCGGCTGCCTGCGCAATCGGTTCGACCGCCGGCCGCGCGCAGCACCGGAATTGCCGCGTCGGTGCTCGCCGTTCTCATCGTCGGTGCCGTCCTCGTGTTGCCGCTGAGGAAACAATCCGTTTCCGAGACGCAACCGGCCGATGTGATTCACAAGCCGTCGGAGATTTCACCTGCACCGAGTCGGTCCCCGGTCGAGCTGGAACCCGAAAGGGACCGCCTGGCCGACCTCAGCGGAAGCTCCAAGTCCCCCTCGACCGCCCCACCGCCAGAGCCGACCGACGAACTCGCCATGGAGCCGCTACCTGTCCCGGCGAAAACCATCAGCGGGCCAAGCCCCCTGCAGAAGCAAGGGTCGGCAAAGCCCTCCAAGCCCCAAATCGCCGAGACGAGAAGAGTTCCGGCCTCGCCAGCTGTTGCAACGAAGCCATTCGCAAAGGCGAAGCCAGCGGCCGCAGCGACCGCGGCAACGCCGAAAGCAATCGCGGAAACCTCGAAGGTCGCTCCCGCAGGCCCCACTCCGACCCCCGCAGACGCCGCAAGGGTGGCCTCTTTGCAGCGCATTTCTTCGGGCTTTTATGATCAGTCGCTGCAGAACGCAGACACAGCGAAGAAGCAACAGCTGCTCAACGTTCGTGTCCGCGAAACATACCAGCGTGCTTCCTGCCGGTCGGACTCATGCGTCGCCGACAGCTATTTGCGCCAGATCCGCGAAGTCGGCGCGATCATGGAGAATCGCGCCTCGCCTTCCAAATGATCAGAACGACGTCATCTTCGCGCGGGTCGCCGGCTTCTCAGGCGGGACCGGCTTCGTCGCGTCCGGATCGGAGCTGACGAAGTCCTCGACAACCTTCCACGTACCGTCGTCCTGCTTCTTGTAGACGGCCAGATACGAGCCGCTCGTCGTCATCACTTTCGCAGTCTTCTGGTCCGTATATTTCTCGGTGAACTTGCCGCGGGCGTAAGCCATGTCCGCGGACCCGGCGACGTCGATCTTGTCGCTGCTGAAATGGACTTCGAAGGCCGGGTCCGTCGAACCGGTCGCGTAGATCTTCCGGATTGCTGTCGTTCCGTCCGCGGGGGCCAGTCCCGGGGCGACGAAATAGGCGTCATCGGCATAATGGTCGGCGAGCCCCTCGGTGTCCTTGGTCTTGAAGTCCTTGTTCCACTTGTCCTCGTCGGCCTTGATCGCCTGCTTCACGCTATCGGCGCTGGCTGCGCCATTTCCGCTCGCGGACTTGCCGCAACCGCCTAGCGTCAGCGACATCGAAGCGACGCCGAGCAGCGCCAGGGACAATGAATTGCGCATGATGAGCCCCTCCTGTTCAGAGAATTGCGAATCAATCACCATTCCGGAGTTCAGGCAACTGTTCCGGCGCGATTCGCACCGCCGAATTGACCGGAGTCAGGCTGGATAACCCTGGCAGTTTTCCAGCGATTCACCGAGCGTTTCGCGCAGCCGTCCCAGCCACTGCTCATATGTACCGCGCCAGGCTACACGTCGATGTTGCCGGGCGCCCCGCGGACCCGGGCCCGAAGCAACCGCTCCGCCTCGGCTGCGTCGCTCGTGCAAAGCGCTGCCCGCACCTGCTGCGGACGGAATTGTTCGGCAAAGTCGAAATCCATGCAGTCGAGATAAGTAAGGTGCTCGGGTTGCGAGACTCGCGTTGGGGAATCGATTATAAGGGGCGGCGTGCAGGTGCCGCCCTTCTTTTTGGCGAGGCCCAGCTCCCGGTAAGCGTTTTAACTTTCGCTAGCGCCCGCGGCGTCCAACCGCCGCTAATTTGCGCCAAGTTGAAGTTATACCCCTATTTCCTAGTAGAGAACTAGAGATTAGACGTTCTCCTGACTTGAACAGGGGGAGTTGGGTGATGAGGTTACTTCGACGAATCGGACTTTCGATTGCGCTTGGCGCCCTGCTCGTTCCGGCCGCGGCGCCGGCCGCGCCGAGCGAGCTTCTCAACGTCTCGTACGATCCGACGCGCGAGCTTTATCAGCAGATCAACGCGGCCTTCGCGACAGGCGTGGACAGCAGCCGATCACGATCAAGCAGAGCCACGGCGGCTCCGGCAAGCAGGCCCGCGCGGTAATCGACGGTCTTCCCGCCGACGTGGTCACGCTCGCGCTCGCCTACGACATCGACGAGATCGCCAAGAAAGGCCTGATCTCAACCAACTGGCAGGCGCGGCTGCCCAACAACAGCACGCCTTATTATTCGACGATCGTGCTGCTGGTCCGCCACGGCAACCCGAAGCACATCCAGGACTGGGACGACCTCATTCGCCCCGACGTGAAGGTCATCACGCCCAACCCGAAGACCAGCGGCGGCGCGCGCTGGAACTATCTCGCCGCCTGGGGCTACGCGCAGAAGAAATACGGCTCGCCGGAGAAGGCGAAGCTGTTCATGGCCAAGCTGTTCCGCAACGTGCCGGTGCTCGACTCCGGCGCTCGCGGAGCGACGACCACCTTCGTCGAGCGCGGCCAGGGCGACGTGCTGATCGCCTGGGAGAACGAGGCGCTCCTCGCGACCAACAAGCTCGGCCGCGGCAAGTTCGACATCGTCGTTCCATCGGTCTCGATCCTCGCCGAGCCGCCGGTCGCTGTCGTCGACAAGGTGGTCGACAAGCACGGCACCCGCGCAGGCCGCCGAGGCGTATCTCAAATTCCTCTACACGCCCGAAGCGCAGGACATCATCGCCCGGAACTACTTCCGGCCGCGCAACGCGCAGGTCGCCGCCAAGTACAAGGCGCAGTTCCCGAACATGAAACTGTTCACCATCGACCGCAACTTCGGCGGCTGGGCGAAAGCGCAGGCGCTGCACTTCAACGACGGCGGCTTGTTCGACCAGGAATACGAAGCCGCCAAGCGCTGATCCTCTAGCCAAAAGGGAAATCGAACAATGCGTATCCTGCTTCTCGCGGGAGCCTCCCTCCTCGCGCTCGCTTCGCCCGCGCTTGCGCAGCAAACCGAACCGGCGCTGAACCGACGAGATTCCGGTCAGCTCGACACGCTCGAACCAGCCGAGGACCAACCCGGCCGAGCCGGCGCCGAAGCCGACCGGCGACGCTGTGCATCGATCGCCTCAATGCGCTCGAAGCCCGGGTCCAGCAGCTCGAGGCGGAGAACGCCGAGCTTAAGCAGCAGGCCGAGCTAAACGAGGGCCGCTTGAGAACGGTCGAAACCCGCGCAGCCAAGAACGTGCAGTTCGGCTGGGCGCCGACCATCTCCGATCCGAGCGGCAATTTCACCTTCAAGCCGCGCGGCGTGATCGAGGCGGACGCCGGCGTCTTCAGCGAGCGCGAGGGCGGCTACAATTACAGCGACGGCACCGCAATTCGCCGCGCCCGCCTCGGCTTCGAAGGCACGGCGCTTCAAATGGTGGAACTACCGCGCCGAGGTCGATTTCGCCGGCAATGCGGTGAACATCACCGACGCTCTATCTGCAGTACACCAAGATTCCGAAGACGGTGCTGACGCGTCGGCCAGTTCAAGGCGCCGTTCGGGCTCGAGTCCAACAACAGCGACAATTACAACACCTTCCTCGAGCGCGGCATGTTCACCAACGCGTTCGGCAACGCCGGGGCGGAGCGGCGCATCGGCATGTCGGTGCCGCCTGGGCGCCGAAGGAGAACATCAACATCGCCGGCGGCCTGTTCGGCGACAATGAAAGCATCAGCCGCGGAAGCGGCGCGGCACCCGGCGAAAGCTGGGGCGTCAACGGCCGCGCGACCTGGGAGCCGGTGTTCGACGCCGGCAAGATCATCCACCTCGGCATCTCGGGCTATTACCGCGAGCCATCTGAAGTCTGGCGACACGCCCGACGCGGTGCGCCTCAACGACCGCCCGAACATCCGCATCGACGGCGGCAACATCGCCGACAGCGGCGTGATCACCAATGTCAATTCGATGCATTATGCGCGGCGTCGAGGCGGCTGGCGTGTTCGGGCCACTTACCGTCGCAGGCGAGGCCGGCCGCTTATGGCTCGATCGTTTCGACGCCGGTAACGAGCATTTCACCGGCTACTACGGATATGCCGCCTATATGCTCACCGGGGAAACGCGCCCGTTCAAAGGTGGCAATTTCGACCGGATCCGCCCGTTCAAGGAGCTCGGCAACGGCGGCCTCGGCGCCTTCGAAGTCGCGCTTCGCTACGACCATCTCGACCTCTCGAACACACCGGTCCTCGCGCGCGCCGGCAACGAAGCCTCGAGCGTGACCGCGGGCGCTCAACTGGTACTTCAATCCCTACGCCAAGCTGATGTTCAACTGGGTCCGGTTCTGGGGCGACAATACGCCCGCTCGACCCCGTCGGCGATCAAGACCAAGGGCGACGCGTTCGCAACGCGTCTCCACCTGGACTTCTGACGAGTTCGTGATGCCCGGCGTTTCCCGAAACCGTACTTCCCCACTCCCCGGGTTCGGACTGTCGCTGGGCATCACGATCCTTTGGCTGTCGCTGATCGTGCTGATCCCGCTCTCGGCGGTGTTCGTGAAGAGCGGCAGCGAAGGCTGGCACACATTCTCGAGCGCCGCCTTCTCGCCGCGGGCGCTTGCCGCCTACCGGCTGTCGTTTGGCGCAGCGGCGCTCGCGGCGCTGCAGTGAACTGCGTGTTCGGCCTGCTCGTTGCCTGGGTGCTGGTCCGCTATCGCTTCGCCGGGCGACGGCTGCTCGAGCGCATTGATCGATCTGCCCTTCGCGCTCCCCACCGCGGTCGCGGGCATCGCGCTAACCGCCCTCTACGCCGACACCGGGATCATCGGCCGCCTGCTCGAGCCGGCCGGTCTCCCAGTCGCCTACAGGCCCGTGGGCGTGGTGGTCGCTCTGACCTTCATCGGCCTGCCGTTCGTCGTCCGCACGGTCGAGCCGGTGCTCGCCGAAGCCTCGAGCGAGGTCGAGGAAGCTGCGCTGACGCTTGGCGCGACGCGTCTTCAGACATTTTCGCGCGTGATCCTGCCCGACGATCGCGCCTGCGCTCGCGACGGGCTTCGCGCTCGCTTTCGCGCGCGGCGCGGGCGAATATGGGTCGGTGATCTTCATCGCCGGCAACGTGCCCTTCAAGTCGGAGATCGCGCCGCTGCTCGATCATCACCCAGCTCGAGGAATATAATTACGCCGGCGCGGCGGCGATCGCCTGCGTGATGCTGGTCATCTCCTTCGCGCTGCTGCTCCTCCTCAATCTGCTGCAGCATTGGCAGCAGCGGAGGGTGGCATGACAGCCGCCGGTCTTCGCGAACCTGCCTGCGGCCAAGGCGCTGCTGATCCTCGGTCGCGCTTGCTTACGTCGCGCTGATGCTTCTTCTGCCGCTCGGCGCCGTTACTGTACGAAGCGCTGCGCAAGGGCTGGGAGATGTGGCTCGCCGCGGTCAGCGAGCCGGACGCTCGGGCGTCGATCCGGCTGACGCTGATCGTCGCCGCGATCGCGGTTCCGCTGAACACGATCTTCGGCATCGCCGCCGCCTGGGCGATCGCCAAGTTCGACTTCCGCGGCAAGACGGCGCTCGTCGCGCTGATCGAGCTGCCCTTCTCCGTCTCGCCGGTCGTCTCTGGCCTCGTCTTCGTTCTGCTGTTCGGCGCCCAGGGCTGGTTCGGGCCATGGCTCGACGCGCATGACATCCGCATCATCTTCGCGCTTCCGGGGCTCGTTCTCGCCACGATGTTCGTCACCTTTCCCTTCGTCGCTCGCCAGCTCATTCCGCTGATGAGCGCCCAGGGCCGCGCGGACGAGGAAGCCGCGCTGACGCTCGGCGCGTCGGGCTTGGCAGACGTTCTTGCGCGTGACTCTTCCAAACATCCGCTTCGGACTCCTCTACGGAGTCCTGCTATGCAACGCCCGCGCGATGGGCGAGTTTGGTGCAGTCAGCGTAGTTTCCGGTCACATCCGCGGCGAGACCAACACCATGCCGCTGCAAGTCGAGGCACTCTACAATGACTACGACTTTGTCGCCGCCTTCGCCGTTGCGTCGCTCCTTGCTCTTCTCGCCCTCGTCACCCTCGCGCTCAAATCCGCGCTCGAGTGGCGATACAGCGACGAGCTCGCAGCCATTCACTGACATGTCGATCAAGGTCGAGCATGTCTCGAAGAGCTTTTCCGCATATCCCGGCGCTGAACGACGTCTCGCTGACGATGCGCGACCGCGAGTTCGTCGCGCTGCTCGGCCCCTCGGGCTCAGGAAAGACGACGCTGCTGCGCATCCTCGCCGGCCTCGAAGCGCCGGAAGCGGGCAAGGTCTGGTTCGGCAAGCGCGACGTCACCGACGACAAGCCCGCCTCGCGCGGCATCGGCTTCGTCTTCCAGCATTATGCATTGTTCGGCCATATGACCGTCGAACGGAACATCGCCTTCGGGCTCGACGTCATGCGGCGAGCTCGCGGCCGTCGAAGCGCGACATCGCCAGCCGCGTCGATCAGCTGCTCGAACTCGTTCAACTGAAGGGCCTCGGCAAGCGCTACCCGAGCCAGCTTTCCGGCGGCCAGCGCCAGCGCGTCGCGCTCGCCCGAGCCCTCGCCCGCGATCCGCGCATCCTCCTCCTCGACGAGCCGTTCGGAGCGCTCGACGCGAAGGTCCGCCGCGAGCTTCGCGGCGCGCTCCGGCAGATCCACGACGAGCTCGGCCTCACCTCGATCTTCGTCACTCACGACCAGGAGGAAGCCTTCGCCCTCGCCGACCGCGTCGCCCTGCTCAACCACGGGCAGATCGAGCAATTCGCGACGCCGGCCGAAATCCAGCGCGCAACCGGCCAGCGAGTTCGTCAGCGCATTCCTGGAATGAAGATCAGGCTTCCGACTTCCGCGCCGGCGGAAGCATCCGGCCCAGCACCCGGTCGTGAAGCCCATAATGATGATAGAGCGCGGCGAGCGCGTGACCGAACGCGATGATCACGATCGCCCAGCCGATCTTCTCGTGGAACTCCGCAAGCAAGTGCCGCGTCGGCCGCGCAAGCTGCGCATATGGACCCGGAATGGCGAACAAGCCGAAGAAGCCGACGCCGTGCCCCTGCGCCCAGCGCCATGTCCAGCCCAGTCCCGCCTGCACGACGAGCAGGACGTAAAGGAGATAGTGGACGAAGGTCGAAGCGCTCCTCTGCCATCCGCTGACGATCGGCGAACGGTTATGTCCCGACTTCCACAGGATCCGAGCGACTACCACCGCGGTCAGAAGCACCCCGAACGAAACGTGCACGCTCTGCAGACTCTCTCGCGTGTCGTGAGAGAAATAGTCCCAGGTCACCGCCAGCACGAACTGGATGATGACGAGCAGCGCCGTCAGCCAGTGAAGCGTGATCGCGACATTGTCGTAATTGCTCTTGGCGTCCCCCGCGGCGATGCGCGTCGCTGTATCGAATGCATCTCGGTCTGCCATCCTGGCTCCGTTAGGTTGAGCTTTCTGCAATCCCGCTGAACGCAATGGGTTCCAACGGCCGCCGAGCGATCATTCTGCCGGGACTGGAGGAGTGACCGCGTGCGCTTCCTGGCCCACGAAACGGTGGAACAACCGGCCGATCCGACTTTCCATCGAGATCGCGATCGAGAAATAGGCGGGCACGAGGAGCAGAGTCAGAATCGTCGAGAAGATGAGGCCACCGATCACCGTCACCCCCATCGGCGCTCGCCAGCTGGAATCGCCGGTGATGGATAGAGCAATCGGAAGCATGCCGGCGACCATCGCGACCGTCGTCATCACGATCGGCTGGGCGCGCTTGTGGCCCGCTTCGCGGATGGCCTCGTCCTTCTCCATCCCGTGGTTCATCATCTCGACCGCGAAATCCACGAGCAGGATCGAATTCTTCGCCACGATCCCGAACAGCATGAGAAGACCGATAAACACCGGCAGCGAGAGCGGCTGCCCCGCGATGTGCAACGCGAGCGCAGCGCCGAGCGGGCATAGCCAGAGCGATCCCATGTTGACGAAGGGCGACAGGAACCGCCGGTAGAGAAGGACCAGCACCGCGAAGACGAGCAGCACGCCGGCGAACAAAGCGACGATGAAGTTGCGGATCATCTCGCTCTGCCACTTCGTCTGGCCGAGGTTCAGGCGCGAGACTCCTTCCGGAAGATGCTTCAGCGCCGGCAGCGCTTCGACCTTCTTCCACGCCTCGCCGGTCACGAAGCCCGGCGCGAGGTCCGCTCCGATTGCGATCCGGCGCTGCTGGCCCGTACGCTGGATGCTGACTGGACCCGCCCCGAAGGTGATGTCGGCAACGGACTTCAGCGGCACCGACCCACCGTCCGATGTCGGAACCGGCAGGTTCTCGAGCGTTGAGATGTCCTCCCGCTCGCTCTCCGCGAGCGAGACCTGGATCGGGATTTGGCGGTCGGACAGCGAAAACTTCGCGCTGTTCTGCTCGATATCGCCAAGCGTCGCGATTCGGATCGTCTGGCTGAGCGCGGCCGTCGTCACGCCGAGGTCGGCAGCCAGATCGAAGTCTTGGTTTGATCACGATCTCCGGCGTCGCCATATCGCCCGCCACGCGCGGCGCCCTCAGCTCCGGAAGCCCTTCCATCTGCTGCGCGATCTTGTTGGCGGCCGCCTGCAGCTTCACCGGATCCTCGCCGCCGAGGAAGAGCGTGAGGTCGCGCGATGTGCCGCCCGGCCCGCCGCCGTTCTGGCTCTGCGAAATTGACGCGCGCATCGGGAATCGCGGCAAACTGTGGGCGCCACCGAACGCTCGAACTGGATGCTGGTGACCTTGCGGTCCTTCTTCAGCTTCAGCTCGACCGAGCCGCTCCCGACATTGATCCGCTCGAACGCGCTTTCGACCGCCGGGTTGTGCCGAACCATATCGGCGACCTTGTCGATCACGGCTTCGGTCTGCTGAAGCGTCGTTCCGGGCGGCAGGCTGACCTGCACCTCTGAAGTGTCTTGGTTGATCGACGGCTGGAACGTCATCGGCAGCGTCGCGATTAGCACGACGGTCAGGAACAGCGCAGCGAACCCGGCGCCGACCATCACCAGCCTGTGATCGAACCGCAGGCTCTTGATCTTGCCCCACTTGCCGGGGTGCTTCGAAGCATAAGCGTGCGCCTTCTGGGTGTTCAGCGACCAGTCGAGAACGCCGAGATATTTGTCCATCGCGCGGCCCGCCGCGTGCGGCTGCACGCCTTTGCTGCGCAGGAAATAGGCCGCGATCAGCGGTGTGATCATGCGCGCGACGAGCAAGCTCATCAGCACCGCGACCACCACGGTGAAGCCGAACGCCTTGAAGAACTGTCCCGAAATTCCCGGCATCAGCGCGACCGGAAGGAACACGGCCACGATCGACATGGTGGTCGCCAGCACGGCGAGCCCGATCTCGTCCGCGGCATCCAGCGCGGCCTGGTAGGCCGATTTCCCCATGCGCATGTGTCGAACGATATTCTCGATCTCGACGATCGCATCGTCGACCAGCACGCCCGCGACCAGGCTCATCGCCAGGAGGGACAGGCCGTTGAGGTTGATCTCGAGCATGTTCATGAACCAGAAGGCCGGGATCGCCGACATCGGGATCGCAAGCGCCGAGATCGCCGTCGCGCGAAGGTCGCGAAGGAAGAGCAGCACCACGAGGACCGCCAGAACAGCGCCTTCGAGCAGGCCCTCCATCGCCGATTTGTACTGGTTCTTCGTGTAATCGACGGAGTTGTTGATCTCGGAGAATTTGATCCGATGGTCGCTCTTCTCGATCTGGTGCAGCTGTTTCCAAACCTCGTCGTAGACAGATACGTCCGACGCGCCCTTCGCGCGGGTGACGTTGAAGCTGATGACCTGCCGGCCATCGAGCTTGGCGAGCGTCCGCTGCTCGGAATAAGCGTCTTTCACCGTCGCGATGTCTGCCAGCTTCACCATCCGTCCGGCCGGAAGCGAGCAACATGGTCTGCGACAGATCGTAAGCGGTCCGCGCATTCCCGAGCACTCGGACCGACTGCTCCGATCCAGCGATCTCCGCCCTGCCGCCTGCGCCGTTCATGTTCGACTGGAGAAGCTGCTGGTTGACCTGTGCAGCAGTGAGGCCCTGCGCCTGAAGCGCCGCCGGATCGAGGATCACCCGGATCTCGCGGTCCACTCCGCCTTCGCGTGAAACGGCGGCAACGCCCTCGAGGCCGCGCAGCTTCTTCGCGACGTCGTTGTCGACGTACCAGCTTAGCTGCTCCAGCGTCATGTCCGTAGTCTCAGCGGCGACGAATAAGATCGGATTGCCCGACGTATCGATGCGCTGCACGGTCGGCTCGAGGATTCCCTCCGGCAGATTGCCGCGCACCTGAGAGACCGCGTTCCGGACGTCGTTGACGGCTCTGTCGATCGGCGTTCCGATTTGCAATTGAACGACGGTCTGGCTGTAGCCTTCGCTGACCGAGCTATCGATCTCGTCGACTCCGTTGACCCCGCGGACGGCCGCTTCGATCTGCTGCGTCACCTGCTTTTCCATCTCGGCAGGCGCCGCTCCGGGCTGGCTCACGCCGACCAGCACGACCGGGAAGTCGATGTCCGGATTCTGCGTGACCGTCATCTGGCTGAACGCGATCAGTCCGGCGAGCATCAGCCCGACGAATAGGACGATCGGCGCCACCGGGTTCCGAATGCACCACGACGAGATGTTGCGGAAGTTCATGACGGCGGAACGCGATCGCTCTTAATCGGCGATTATGGGCACGGGTTCGAGGCAAATCCGGGCTGACAACCTGCACCTATCCAACCTGCGACACTTGGCAGAAACGCCTAAGCACCGGAATCGATACCGAAGCTGAACCTAATGGCCGGTCAGGGGTCAGGCAATCGGTACCCAAGCTCAGCGAACAATCACTTCCACTCGGCGGTTGACCGGGCTGCTGACATTGTCGCCGGTCTGCACCTTCAGCTCCCGCTCCCCACGCCCCACGGCAGTCATGATCGAGCGGTCGAACCCCTTGCTCGCCAGCAGGTTAAGGATTTCCTGAGCCCGCCGGAGCGAGAGGGAATCGTTGTCGGCATCGCTGCCAACCGTGTCGGTGTGACCGGTAACCTGGACTTCGGCGCCCGGGCGACTCGCGATCTCGGCACGCAGCTCTTCGAGCGCCGGAGCCAATTCCGGAGTCATCTCCGTCGTTCCCTCGAGGAAGTACAAGGTGAAGCTCTTCGGCGGCGGCGGAAGCGCGTTGACCAGGGCCGCTTCTTCCGGCTTGAGACCGTTCGCGCCCAACGGCCGAACGGATGGCTTCGAACCGTGGAGCGTTGCGCGGGTGTTCGGCTGGTCGACGATCGTCCCCGTTCCCGACCGGTCCGCCTTCAGGATCGTAACTTCTCCGTGGCCGCCGTCCTCATCGGGCAGCAGGACCATCGACGAGTGCGCGCAGCCGGCGAGCGCGACGGCCGCCCCAAGGGCAAGAGCGCGGCCGCTCATTTGCGCACCACCACGACGAACCGAGTGCCGTTGACGTCGAGGACGGAGTCCGGCGTCTCGATCTGCTCGCCGTCATGGTTCGACTTGGTGATCCGCCCCGATACGACCGCGATCGATCCGCGCTCGATCCTGGCGATGAACGAGCCCTTCTGAGTGGTCGGATCAAATTCGAACTTCTTGAGACCGATGCGGCTGTTCGGCCCGACCGAGAAGCGCGTGTCGTCGACGAAGGTGAGCGTCATCCGCCCGTCGCTGCCGGTCACCAGCCAGTCCGCCGGCATGAGCTCCTGCCCGACCGACGCGGGGACCGAGGTCGTTCCCCGTTCCACCGTCGCAGTCCCAAGACGAGACTTGATCCGGCCGATCCCGCCGAAGTCAGGCGTTGAATAAAGCGCCGTCAGCAAGAGCAGGACCGGTGCAAGCGCAAGAGCACGCATCGCCATTCCCTCCGAAGGCCAGACGATTTCACCACGTTGCGGATTGGCGCAATCAGCGAAATTCCTGATCTCGCGTTTTCGATGCCGGCGCGTGGTCGAGTGATCGCTTAGTGCAGTTTGCCGGCCGCCAAATGCCCACCCCGCCTGAGCTGCACGTTCCCCACAAAGAGATGGCGTGGAAGCGCAACGTGGATCGTGGCTCCGCGCTTCTTGGCGTTCGATGCCCAGATGCGGCCGCCATGGTCCTCTACGATGGTCCTGCACAAGCAGAGGCCGATCCCGGTGCCGTCGGTCTTCGTCGTGTGGAAGGGGTCGAAGATATGCAGCATTTCGCTCGCGGCGATGCCGATACCGTCGTCGGCGACCTCGATCAGCATTCTCTCGTCCTCGACCCGCGATCGCACTGCTACGGTCCGGTGCCTCCCATGCGCAGAAACGGACGCTTCAATTGCATTCTTGAGCAGATTGACCAGCACCTGCTGGAGCTGGACTCGGTTGGCGGCAATGAGCGGGATCGTCTCGTCCAGGGAAAGCTTTAGCGAGATCTTGGCAGCGGCAAGGTCCCGGTCGAGCAATGCGGCCGTCTCGCGAATCATGTCGTTGATGCTGAATTGGATCGCCCAATGCGGCTCCTTCGCAAAAATCGCGCGGATGCTCTTGATGATTTCGAAGCTGCGCTCTGCGGAAGTCACTGATGGCGCGGAGCGCCTCGACCCCGCCTTCAACATTCGGGATGGAGCGCCGGGTGAGGCTTTTCAGGCCGAGCGACGCATTGATCGAGATAGCTGCGATCGGCTGGCCGACTTCGTGCGCGATCGCGGCCGCGACGGCGTCCATCGACATCAAACGGGCGTCGCGCTCCATGTTTTGCGCAGCCATTGAGAGCGCAAGGCGCGCATAGAGCCGCTGAGACTCGGCAATCAGGGCGATCAACACGATGAGATGCGATGCCAGAAGAAGGCCGTAGAGATAGTAGAAACCGGCCGTAAACCGGGCGTGCAACGTGATGATGAGCGCCGACTGGATAAGCCAGCCCGAAAGGGCAACAAGCAACCACAGATCGAGAACCGAACTGCGATTTCGGAACAGCATTCCGCCGGCGATCAGGAGAAGCGTGAAGGTGACGAATTGATAGGCGACCGCGTTCGAATACACCAGGTCGGCCCGATTGGCGTAGAAGGCCGGAAGCAGGCCTTGTCCTAACGTCGCCAAGGACTCCAGCGCGCCCGCTATGACGAGGGCCGCGAACACCCAAGTCGCGATGTGCACCACGGACCGGTCGTGATCGATCCGTGGAGGCGCTTCCATCCGCCTTAGGCTCACGTAGAAAATGATGGCAATGGGAAAGATGTTCCTCTGAGCGGTCGCGATCCACGCGCTGGTGTTGACACCGGCATGGAACAATCCGTTCGGTGAGAACGCGCCCGGGAATGTGAGAGCATGCGCAAGAAGGAGCTGCGCGGATATTAGGTATCCGGTGGCAAGCACGATGAGCGCTCGCGACTGGAACAGCGAACCCTGACCGTAAAGCAGGGTGGCTGCAATCAAATCCCCGATGAACATGATGGAGTCGATTGTCGGGACGAAAGCGCTGACCTCCCGAAATCGAACGTCGCGGATCGGCAAGATGATGAGGAATGCCGCGAATAGCAGGGCGACCACGATCAGTCCGAGCCGGATTTCTCTCCGGTCCGGCGCCGTATCGAAAATTCCGAGGCCGCTTGCGGACACAACTCTCCCAGAAGTTCAGATTCTTCAATTTATTGTCGAGATACCAGCAGTTGATTTCGCTAGCGCCTCGGGCATCCAAGCTGGATCAGGAAAAACCCTGACCTGCGGCGCGTGGGCGCGCTGCTAGAACGCGTAGGAGAGCGTCGCGCCAAGTCGCCGTGGCGGAGCCGGAATCTGAAGGGCGCCGGCCGTGGCGACCGCCGTCAGGCCATTGAAATAATGCACGTTGGTGAGGTTGAGCGCCCATAGCTGGATGGAGGGCCCCCGCCAGTTGGGCCGCCATTCCGCTCGCGCATCGACGGTTGCAAAAGCCTTCTGTCGAAGCACGTTGTCCGGCTCCGAGAAATAGCCGGAATTGTAGGCAAGGTTGCTGCTCAGCACCAAGCTTCCTGCGCTCTTCAGCAAAACATGACGGTCCGCCCCGAAATTGAATTTGAGCTTCGGGGCGTACGGGAGCCGATTGCCGGTCGCATCGCAAGTTATCGCCGCATAGGGAGTTGCCGCATTCTGATCGTAATCGACGCACGAGGCATTGGAAAACCGATCGAACCGGGTGTTCAGCAGCTGCACCCCCAGGGTGAGATTGGTTTCGCCATCCGGTTGTCCGCTCAACTGAAACTCGGCCCCGTTGATTCTGGCCGAAGCGGCGTTGGCGGTGACGGACCCGATCGGCGTCACCGCGGTGACCTGGAGGTTCGAATAGCGCGAATAGAAGAGGTTCACGTCCGCGCTGATTCGGTGTGAGCGGCTCGAATATTTCAGCCCCGCTTCGAAATCGCTGATGGTTTCAGGCGCGTATGCGGGGTTCTGCGGCGTCTGCAGGTTCCAGCCGCCGCTCTGGAATCCGCGGCTGGCCGACACATAACCCATCAGCGTGTCGGAAAAGTGCCTGTCCAGCGACGCTCGCCAGGTCGCCTCGCCGAATTTGACGCTCTCGCGCAGCGGTTCTTCGTCGAGAAGGGGGACGCCCGGTATCGGCCTTACAAACGGCGGATTGTCAAACAGCCGCTCGCCATTCGCGAGAACCGATCTCCGTTCGTTCGTGTAGCGGACGCCCAGCGTCAGTAATGCCGCTTCTCCAAGGGGGGCTGTCGCCTGTCCGTAAGCCGCGTATGACGTCGTGTTTCCCGTGTCGAAGAGCGTCTGCGAAATGCGTCCGCCGAGCTGCTGCGAATAGCTTCCGCCGTAGCTGAACGGTTGAGGATCGTACTGTTCCTTGAGGTGGATGAAATAGAGACCCGCCAACCATTGCAGGCGGGACAAAGCATTCGATTGAAGCTGGAATTCCTGACTGAACTGGTCCTGCCGCGCTTTGGGCTCGGCGGCTAGCAAAGGCTCCGGCCCCAAATCGAGGTCCGCGCCATATTCGGCATGCATTCTGCGGAGCGCACTGAGGCTCATGAAGCTCAGGCTTCCGATCGCCGCATCGGCCCTCACGGAAATGCCGCCGTAGTGAAAGCGATAGCGAGCCGGCGCGTCCTGATCGCCATCGCGAAAGCCTTCGGAGCGCGGCTCGCCGATCGGATTGAATCCGGGCACCGGCCGATAGGCGAAGTCCTCGTCGATATCTTGATAGTCCGCAGCGAAGGTCAGCTTGAGCGAGGGACCGGGCCGCCAGATCCATTTGCTGCGCGCGACCAGGCTGTGGCGAACCTCTCCCTGATCGGTCTTGCCGGTGAACAGGTTGGTCCCGTAGCCACCGTTCGTCGAAAGGCTGGCAGCAATGTTCCCGGCAATTCGGTCACTTCCCGAGGTCAGATAGATGTCGCTCCGAAGGAAGCCGTACTCTCCGGCTCCCACTTCGACTTCCTCGGACGTGTGCGGAGCCGGATCGCGAGTGATGACCTGGATCACGCCGCCGGTTGCGTTGCGACCGAACAGGGTGCCTTGCGGACCGTTCAGCACCTCGATCCTGTCGATCCCGCGAAGGTCGAGGAGTGCGCTGATCGGCGAAGCCAGATAGACGCCGTCGACATAGGTCGCGACGCCATTTTCGACCCCCAGCGTCGACCTTTTGCCGACGCCTCGCAAATAGGGCTGCGTGAATGCCCCCGTGCGCGTCATCACCAGGCTTGGGACGACCTTGTCGAGGCTCGGCATGTCCGCCCCGCTCATCCGCTCGAGCTCCTTGCCCAACAACGCGGTCAGCGAGATCGGAACATCCTCGGCGTGCTCGGGACGGCGCTGTGCCGTCACCACGATCGCCTCGCCTTCGTCGGAAACAGGTGTCTGCTGCGCCGCCGTTGGCTGCTCGGAAAAAGTCGCGAAAGTAGCGCATGTGATTACGCAAATGACGCACTTCGCCCTGAAAGCGGAATTGCGCTTGGCTTGCCGAGCCTGCAGGCGATGTACGATCCCCAGGCGTGCCCCCAATAACCCCGAGCCTGCCGCTTATACTGCAGTTGCTGTGGTCCACGCCAGTTAAGGATGCCGGTCCGCCCTTCGATTTCGCCAAATCTTGTCCGAGGTCTCGGGCGACCGGGCTCGCAATGCGTACAACAGCGACCGGAGTTTCAAGCTTTTCACGCGCGAGCTCGATTATTTCCGATCGAAGACAAGCACATCTGGAATCGTTCGCCCGTTGGTGCTGACGATTTCAGTCAAGGTACGACCGTCGCGCGAAAGTTTGAAATGGCGGGCTCGTACGATCTCGGCTCCCTTTCGCTCAGCATATTCCATGGTGCGCGGTCCGCGGCGCCGGCCAGACACGGTCACTTCGCTTTTGTCGCCGGCGAGTGGATGGGGGTGCCCGTCGAAGACGACGCTCTTTTCGGAACCTGGGCCGACGAACGAAAGGCCTTTATTAGCGTAGGGCGAGATCGCGAGTTCGAGTTTCAGACCGACCGGCTTTGTCGTGCTTTCCCACGAACCGCGAAAGCCCGAGCCTCCCGACACGCGCTTGTAGAGATAGTCCACGGTCAGCATCGATCCGTCGGGCTGGAGACTCGTGAAGGCGTCGTGCATCGACTTTCCATCCGTCGAAAGCTTCCAGCTAGCCGAAACGATGACCTGGCCGGCCTGTTTGCGAACGACTGTGAGGGTGCGCGCGTCTTCGGACCTCACCGACAGCGTTGTTCCGGGCAGACCGGGTTGGTCGGTCCCGTCCGCGATGATGGTTTCGGCGGGAGCGCCCTCGAAGCTGAAGCGATACGTGCTTGGGCCGAGGGTTTCGACCTGCATTCCATCGACGATCGTGCTGCGCGAGAGGTCGAGCCGCCACTTGCCGACGAACGGATCATTAGGGGTCCAGAAAGCGGGCGCAGCAAGCGACGCGACCGCTCCGAATATGATCGCCTGCATCAAGCCAACTCCTCACGTGAAGCCCGGCGCGATTGCGGTGCTAGGAACATCGCCAATCACGCCGATTTCGATGAAGAGGGCCGATGCTTCGGCGGGATACTTGATAAGCTTCGGCGCTTGCTCCGCTCCGGCTCTGTGTGCCATTCCGCACTCGCTTACGAGGGAGTCGCATGCAGCTTAGGAAGTTCGCGTTGGTTGCCGGTGCGCTCACGCTTTCGGCTCCACTGACCGCAGAATCCCACGTCCAGCCCGCCGTCAAGCCCGGCGGCGACATTCCCAAGGCTTTCCACCGGCGGTCGCCGCCGATCCCGAAGGGCGGCGACATTCCGCAGAGCTTCACGCCCCCCCGCGCTGAGTTCCAGTACGTCCGCCGCGAAGTGATGATCCCGATGCGCGACGGCGTGAAGCTCTACGCCGTGCTGATCATCCCGAGAGGCGCCGGCAAGTTCCCGATCATGCTCGACCGCACGCCTTACTCGGCGGACAAGGCGACTTCGCGCGGCAGCTTCGGGCCGCTGCCCGAGAACATCCTCTCGCCGCTCTCCGCCGAGCTCGTCCGCGCCGGCTATATCGTCGCCTTCGAGGACGTGCGCGGCAAGTACAAGTCGGACGGCGATTATGTCATGAACCGCCCGCTCCGCGGGCCGCTCAACCCGACCGCCGTCGACCATTCGACCGACGCCTACGACACGATCGACTGGCTGGTGAAGAACGTGCCCGAGAGCAACGGCCGCGTCGGCACGATCGGCACCAGCTACGACGGCTTCACCACGCTGATGAGCCTGGTCGAACCCGCACCCGGCGCTGAAGGCCAGCGTGCCGATCAACCCGATGGTCGACGTGTGGAAGGGCGACGACTGGTTCCACAACGGCGCCTTCCGCCAGGAGATGATCAGCTACATCTACGGCCAGACCGCGACCAAGAAGTCCGACGAGGAATGGTTCAGCGCGCGGCTACGACGATTATTCGACCTACCTGCGCTACGGCTCGGCCGGCGCCTACGGCCACGCGATGGGCATGGAGCAGCTGCCCTTCTGGCGGCGGCTGACCGAGCACCCGGCCTATGACGAATATTGGCAGGACCAGGCCGTCGACCGGATCCTCGGCTCGAAGCCGCTCACCGTCCCCACCCTGCTCGTCGACAGCGAGTGGGACCAGGAGGACATCTACGGCGCGCCGGCCGTGTTCAACGCCGTCAAGGGGAGCGACAATGGCAACGCCCACCTCGTCCTCGGCCCCTGGCACCACGGCGAGGCCAACGGCGCCGCGAGCACGCTCGGCCCGCTCGACTGGGGCTCCGACACCGGCAAATGGTTCCGGCAGAACGTCCTGCTCCCGTTCCTCAACGAGCATCTGAAGGGCGGTCCGCCCGCCGAACATCGCGCGCGTGACCGCGTTCGAGGTCGGGCCCAACCAGTGGCAGCGCCTGCCCGACTGGCCGCATGCCTGCGCCAGCGGCTGCTCCGCGGGCCTGACCCCGCTCTATCTCGCGCCCGGCAACGAGCTCAGCTTCACCGCGCCGCCGGCGCGGCCTTCCGATTCCTATGTCTCCGATCCGGCCCAGCCGGTCACCTACCGCCAGCGGCCCAACATCTCGCCCTGGGCGACGGGCTCGACCTGGCGCTACTGGCTCGAGGACGACCAGCGCTTCGCCGAGGCGCGCCCCGACGTCCTCACCTACGAGACCGCGCCGCTGACACAGCCGCTCAGCCTCACGGGCGTGCCGCTCGTCCATCTCGTCGCCTCGACCAGCGGCACCGACAGCGACTGGGTCGTGAAGCTGATCGACGTCTATCCCGCCTCAATATCCGCAAAAGCCGGAGATGGGCGGCTACGAGCTCGCGATCGCGATGGACGTGATGCGCGGCCGCTACCGCGCCGATCCCGCGCAACCCGCAGCCGCTCCCGGCCGAACCAGCCGGTGACCTACGAGATTCGCGCTGCCGAACGTCGATTATGTGGTCGAGCCCGGCCACCGCCTGATGGTCCAGGTCCAGTCGAGCTGGTTCCCGCTCTACGACCGCAACCCGCAGACCTTCGTCCCCAACATCTTCTTCGCGAAAGCCAGCGACTATCGCGCCGCGACGCAAAAGGTGTTCACCGGAAGCGACGGCAGCTGGATCGGCCTGCCGGTCGTCAACTAGCCTCTCCGCTCTCGGGAGAGGGTTGGGGAGGGCGTGCCAAGCTTGCGCCAACGCTGTCGCTAGCTACCTCGCGCGTCAGCCTAGGAGTGTAGCTCAGTTGGTAGAGCATCGGTCTCCAAAACCGAGGGCCGGGGGTTCGAAGTCCCTCCACTCCTGCCATTCCTCAGCAACGCGGGCCGCGCAACCTCGCAGCTCGGCGCCGCCGAGGACTCGGGCGAGACAGTCTCGGTTTTGAGAAGGCGCTATCGTAGCTATCCTAGCGCCATGCGCTCGAAGTTGGGCACGCGTGCTGGACCGCAACCTTGAAGACTCGGCCGCGCGCGCTAAGTGACCCGCAGCCCCGCCGGCCGCTCAGGCCCGCGGGGCGCTTTTCTATCCGCAACGAGAAGCAAGCGAGCAAGTGGCCAAAGTCTCCCCCGGCGAATTCATCCGTCAGGTCCGCGCCGAGACCGCCAAGGTCCATCTGGCCGACCCGCAAGGAGACGGTCGCGACCGCGATCATGGTGATGATCATGACGCTCTGCTGCTCGCTTTCTTCTTCGCGCGTCGACGCCTTCTTTCTCGACGGTCGTCAAATATCTGCTGAGCTTCCTCGGCTAGCTCCATCCCCCTCTCCCCTTGCGGGGAGGGCCGGGTGGGAATGTTTGAACGAATAAGACAGGTAATCCCATGTCCCGCTGGTACATCATCCACGCTTATTCCGGCTTCGAGAACAAGGTCCGCGACGCGATCAACAGCGAGGCGCACCCGCATGGGCCTCGAGCGCTTCGTCGAGCAGATCGAGGTCCCGACCGAGACCGTGACCGAGATCAAGCGCGGCAAGAAGGTCCAGTCCGAGCGCAAGTTCATGCCCGGCTACGTCCTCGCCAAGCTCGAGATGAACGACCAGGTCTACCACCTCGTCAAGAACACGCCCAAGGTGACCGGCTTCCTCGGCCCCGGCGGCAAGCCCCAGCCGATCCCCGACGCCCAGGCCGCGCGCATGCTCTCGAGCGAAGCAGGAAGCCGCCAGCGCGCCCAAGCAGAAGATCAACGTCGACTATGAGATCGGCGACGCGGTCAAGGTCCTCGACGGCCCGTTCGCAAGCTTCAACGGCGTCGTCGAGGAGCTCGATTTCGACCGCGGCCGGGTGAAGGTCGGCGTGTCGATCTTCGGGCGCGCGACGCCGGTCGAGCTGGAGTTCGAGCAGGTCGAAAGGGTGAAATGATGCGCTGAGCGACTACCCGGGCAGTCGTGAGCACATCACCTACACCGGCGCAGGCCGGGGTCCAGCCAAGCAATGAACCGAACGGGTCGCCTACGGCTTCGGCTTCGCCGCTCTGCGCGGGTCGGTCGTTCGGGTCGACATAGTTGATCTGGAACGGGCCCATTGCGCTGACCTCCACGGTGGCTCCGTCGCCGGTCAACACCCAATGGTGCATCTTCGCCTTCATGGTGACGCTATCGCCGGGCGCCAGCATCTGCGCGCTCGCCTTGTCGAGCCGGTCGCTCATCCCATAGGCGAGCTTGCCTTCGATCAGAGCTCACCTTCTCGTCCGTCGGGTGCCAGTGCGCCGGGACCGCATAGTTGGACGGCATCTTGAGCCGGAGGACGAACTTGCCGGCCTTCATCGGATCGCCCGAAACCACCGCCATCTGCGCCCCGGGCGGAAGCATCGGCGGAACGTCGGCCCACTCGAGCTCGGCCGGAGTCGCCTTCGGCTTCGCGTCGGCGGCTTTCGACTTGGCCTGCACCGGTGCAGCCACGACGAGTGCCGAAAGTGCCAGGAACATCAAACGCTTCATGACGAGCTCTCCCCGTTCGCCACCTTCCCCCGCCGCTGTTACCACAAGTTGCTACCGCGACCCACTTCCGCTAAGGGCGCCGCTCCAGCGAAAACTGGGACATCTGCGGGAGGCTCGCTTCGGCGTGCCGCTTGGACCGCTAAACTTGAACCGCCCTTCTCCGCCTTCCGGCGACGACGGGCACTACAGAGTGAGACCATGGCAAAGAAAATCACCGGCTATATCAAGCTGCAGGTGCCTGCGGGCACCGCGAACCCCGCCCCTCCGATCGGCCCGGCGCTCGGTCAGCGCGGCGTCAACATCATGGAGTTCTGCAAGGCGTTCAACGCGGCCACGCAGGAGCTCGAGAAGGGCGCTCCGATCCCGACGGTGATCACCGTCTATGCGGATCGAAGCTTCTCCTTCATCACCAAGACTCCGCCGGCCTCGTTCCTCCTGAAGAAGGCGGCGCGGATCCAGAAGGGCTCGTCGGAGACCGGCAAGGCGACGCGCCGGGACGATCCGCCGCTCGCAGCTGCGCGACATCGCCGAGCCGAAGATGAAGGATCTGAACGCCAACGACCTCGACGCGGCGACGAAGATCATCGAAGGCTCCGCCCGCGCGATGGGCCTCAACGTGGTGGAGGGCTAACCGATGGCGAAGCTCACCAAGCAGCAGAAGGCCTTCACCGCGGTCGACCGCGAGAAGTTCTATGGCGTCGATGAGGCGATCTCGCCTCGTGAAGTGGAACGCGACCGCGAAGTTCGACGAGACGGTCGAGGTGGCGCTCAACCTCGGCGTCGACCCGCGCCACGCCGACCAGATGGTCCGCGGCGTCGTCAATCTCCCCAAGGGCACCGGCAAGACCGTCCGCGTCGCGGTGTTCGCCAAGGGCGGCAAGGCCGACGAGGCGACCGCGGCGGGCGCCGACATCGTCGGCGCCGAGGACCTGATGGAAACCATTCAGGGCGGTCAGATCGATTTCGACCGAGTCATCGCGACGCCCGACATGATGGGCATCGTCGGCCGCCTCGGCAAGGTGCTCGGCCCCAAGGGGCTGATGCCGAACCCGAAGCTCGGCACCGTCACCATGGACGTCGCCAAGGCGGTCACCGACGCCAAGGGCGGCCAGGTCGAGTTCCGCGTCGAGAAGGCGGGCATCGTCCACGCCGGAATCGGCAAGGCGATCTTCTCCGAGGCCGACCTCACCGAGAACTTCCGCGCCTTCATGGACGCGATCATCAAGAACAAGCCGTCGGGCGCGAAGGGCAAGTTCGTCAAGAAGGTTTCCGTGACCTCGACGATGGGCCCGGGCATCAAGGTCGATCTGGAGCAGATCGCCGGCGCCTAGCGGCTTTGCAAATTCCGACACTCTAGGAAGGCCGGGGCTGCTGCTCCGGCCTTTTTTTTCACTTTGCCGCAGTGCAGCAACGCGTGGTCTGTGTCGCGATCGCAACACTTATCCACGGCCTTCTGCCGTTGTCGGAATTAATGAAACATCGGTGGAACGCGCATGTTCGGCGCCCGGGCACTCATAAAACGAAGGGCATACCCAATGCGTAAATATCTGATGGCAGGCGCGGCAGCGCTTGTGATCGCGGCGCCGGCGGCGGCGACGAACGACAACTCCGGCTACGTCGGTCTCGAGGGGGGAATATTGTTCCCGAGATCGCAGTCAGTTTCCGGCGACGTCGTTTTCACCACGCCTGCCACCGGTGGTCCGACGAACTTCACCACGACGAGCATCGGCAATCAGAGTTACAAGAAGGGCTTGGATCTCGATTTCGTCGGCGGATACGACTTCGGCATGTTCCGGCTCGAAGGTGAGCTCGGCTACAAGCACGCCAAGGTAAAGAGCTTCGGACCGAGCAATGCGTTCGTAACGGCGATCAATACCGGCGCAGGCACCACGTTCGTGTCGACTGACGACTTCGGGCTCGCTGACTCGGCAAGTGTCTATTCCGGAATGGTCAATGCATTGCTCGACTTCGGCGGTAACGGGGGGATCGGCGGCTATGTCGGCGCCGGCGCCGGCTACGCCAACGTCAAGCAGTTCGGCGACAGCCATGGCGGCTCGCGTGGCAGCTCATCGCCGGCGCCTACGCGCCGGTCAGCAGCAATGTCGATATCGGCCTCAAGTACCGCTTCTTCCGCGGGCCTTCGAGCAGTGCGTCGGAGACGTTCGTGTTCCCGGCCGGAACCGCGGCCTGCGGAACGGCGGCTTCTCCATTCACCTGCTCGGGGGGAACGGCGACATTCTTCAATGATAGCCGCTTCAGCTCGCATAGCCTGCTCGCAAGCCTGATCTACAGCTTTGGCAGCGCGGCAGCTGCGCCGCCGCCCCCGCCCCCGCCGCCTCCGCCGCCACCGCCGCCGGCTCCCGCGACGCAGACCTGCCCGGACGGTTCGGTGATCGCGGCGACGGACACTTGCCCGGCGCCGCCTCCGCCGCCGCCGCCGCCACCTGCACCCGCTCCGCAGGGCGAACGCGGCAGATAGGAAAGGTACATTCCTCGTTCGATGGCCCGGGTGGAGCTAGGCTTCGCCCGGGCCATTTCTCGCGCGATTCCGTGTGGCGCGTCCGCAACAGTTCCAACCTATTTTCTAAATGGCGTCCACTAGCGAAACCTCTCTAGCCCCGTTAAGTTTGTGCCGCAGATCAGGGTACGAAAGGGGTTCAGTAACATGCGCAATTACCTGCTTGCTGCGGTTGCCGCAGCAGCGATTGCATCGCCGGCGGCCGCCCACGACGGGTCGCCCTACGTCGGCGTCGACCTCGGCATCATGAAGCCGCAGGATACCCAGTTGCAAACCGACGTCGATTTCGGCGGCACGATAGGAACACGGTCTGCTGACCCGGGCTTGGTCGTCAACCACAAGATGGGATACGACATCGATCTGAACGGCGGGTACGATTTCGGAATGTTCCGTGTTGAAGGCGAAGTCGCCTACAAGCACGCGAGCACCGACGGCGTGCGCGTTGACGAGGCTCTTCTCGGCAACCTCACGAATGCCAGCGGTTCTAACACGCCGTTCACGAACGAGAACTTCCCGCTCGATCTCAACGACCATGTCAACGTGCTGTCGGGCATGATCAATGCACTGCTCGACTTCGGCGACGATACGTGGGGCGGCTTTGCCGGTGCTGGTGTCGGCATCGCCAACGTCCACCTGCTTGGCGACAGCTCGAGCAAATTCGCGTGGCAGGGAATCGCCGGGCTCCGCTACGGTATCAGCCCGAACATCGATCTCAGCCTCAAATATCGCTACTTCCAGACGGGCAATCTGGATTTCAACGATGCGTTCGACTTCGGCGCGGCGGGCGTCTTCCCGTTTGATGCAAACGGCAAGTATCGTTCGCACAGCCTTCTGATCGGGCTGACCTACAATTTCGCGGCCCCGCCTCCGCCGCCGCCTCCGCCGCCTCCGCCGCCGCCTCCTCCGCCGCCTCCTCCGGCGACGCAGACGTGCCCGGACGGATCGGTGATCGCAGCGACGGAGACCTGCCCGGCGCCGCCGCCACCGCCTCCACCGCCGCCGGTCGAGCGCGGCGAGCGCGGTCAGTAACTAAAGTATCTTCCGCTTCCTGAAGCCGAGCAAAGGGCCCGGGCGAGCGCACCAGCGTTCGCCCGGGCCTCTTTTCGTCGAGACTTCAAGGCTTTCCATCGAACCGCTTCCCCGCAAGCTCGACAATTGACGCTTAACCTTCCGGCAAGTGCGTCCTCTGGAGGTTTCATGAAATCGGTTGCGTCTCTTTTCGCGTCGGCTGCGCTTGCCGTTGCAATTCCATCCGCCGCCTACGCCGTGCAGCAGCAAGATACGGTCGATACGAGCCTACCGACCCAGCTGCCGCGCACTGCGGTTCCACACCATTACGCGATCACCATCACGCCGCACGAGGATGCATTGACGTTCAACGGCACGGTGGCGATCGACGTTGACGTCACCGAGCCGACCACGAGCCTGGTCCTCAGCGCGGCCAATCTCAGCTTTGCGAAGGTTGCGCTGGCCGGTCAGGGCGCGCCGCTGACGGCGAAAGTCTCGACCGACGAAAAGGCGCAGACGGCGACGTTCGACTTCGGCCGGACGATCGCACCGGGACAGTATCGGCTCAACATCGCTTATTCGGGCAAGATCAATACGCAGGCCAACGGCCTCTTCGCACTCGACTACAAGAACCCCTCGGGCGCGCAGAAGCGCGCGATCTTCACTCAGTTCGAGCCAGCCGATGCGCGCCGCTTTTTCCCCAGTTGGGACGAGCCGGATTACAAGGCGACGTTCGACCTCACGGCGCGGGTTCCGGCCGATCAGATGGCGGTCAGCAACATGCCCGCCGCGTCGAGCAGGGACATCGGCGACGGCCTCAAGGAAGTGACCTTCCGGACGACGCCGACCATGTCCTCCTACTTGCTGTTCTTCGGCACCGGTGAGTTTGGGCGGATCACCAAGATGGCTGGTAATACCGAAACCGGTATCGTCATGGGCCGCGGCAACGAGTCAAAGGCGCGAACCGCCCTCGACGCCGAGGCGCAGATCCTTCCCTACTACAACGAATATTTCGGCACGCCCTTCCCGCTCCCGAAGCTCGACAACGTCGCCGGCCCGGGCCAGTCGCAATTCTTCAGCGCGATGGAGAATTGGGGCGCGATCTTCACCTTCGAGCGCGTGCTGCTCGACGACCCCTCCGTGACCACCGAGCGCGAGCGCCAGGAGATATTCGGGGTCGAGGCGCACGAGATGGCGCACCAGTGGTTCGGCGACCTCGTGACCATGGCCTGGTGGGACGACCTCTGGCTCAACGAGGGCTTCGCGAGCTGGATGGCGAGCAAGGCGACCGAGCATTTCCATCCTGACTGGGGCGCCGAGTTCGACGCGGTGGGCTCGCGCGAAGGCGCGATGGGACAGGACTCGCTCGCAACGACGCACCCGATCGTCCAGCACGTCCGCACCGTCGAGCAGGCGAACCAGGCGTTCGACGCAATCACCTATTCGAAGGGCGAATCCGTCCTGAACATGCTCGAAGGCTATGCCGGGGCGGACACCTGGCAGCGTGGCATCCAGGCCTATATCCGCGCACATTCCTATCAAAACACGCGCACCGACGATCTTTGGCAGGCGGTCGAGGCGGCTGGAGCGAAGGGCCTGACGCAGATCGCGCACGATTTTACGCTCCAGCCCGGCGTTCCGCTGATCCGCGTCGGCGCGGTCACCTGCGATGCCGGCCAGAGCCATGTAACGCTCGATACAGGACGAATTTTCGGCCGACCGGAAGCCTGGCTCTTTCAGCGCCGCTCAGCTGGCATGTGCCGCTCCGCGTTGCTGACGTTGGCGGCCAGCCGGTCACCGCCGTGACTTCAGGTCGCGAAACTCAAGTGACCGTGCCCGGATGCGGGCCGCTGCTCGTGAATGCGGGCCAGACGGGCTATTACCGCACGCTCTATCCGGCTGCCGCTGCGGAGCAGCTGGGCGCCGAACTTCAGCCGCATCGATCCGCTCGACGAATATGGCCTGGTCGACGATCAGACTCGCGCTTTCCGAAGCCGGCTATCAGCCGATGGGAATCGGCCTCGACTTCGCTGCTGCAATCCCAGACCTCCGCGCGACCCGAGCTTCAGTCGCTCGGCGTCGGCTACTGGGCCGGGCTGTATCGTGACGTTCGATGGGGATACTGGCGACGCAGCATCTGATCGCCGCGCTCGATCGAGCAGCGTTACGCTCCGGTGCTCAGCGGAGATCGGGCTTGTCCCCGCTGCTGGCGAACAGCCGACCGATCACCACGCTCCGCCCGGAGCTGATCCAGACGCTCGGCTACGTCGGAGATCCGCAGGTGAATGCGGAAGCGCGGCACTTGTTCGCGGCGATGCAGACGGATCCAAACGCAGTCCCGGGCGGCCTCAAGCAGACCTGGCTAGGCATCATCGCCGCAAACGCCGACGCGGCAACCTGGGATAAGCTCCATGCGATGGCGCGCAATGCATCGAGCGCGACCGAGCGGCAGAACCTTTACTCGCTGCTGGGAGCAGCAAAGGACGAGGCGCTGGCGCGCCGCACGCTCGATCTTTCAATCACCGACGAGCCCGGAAAAACGGTTAGTGCCGGCATGATCGGCACAGTGGCCCGCCGCCATCCCGACCTCGCACTGGACTTCGTGCTGGCGCACTGGTCGCAGGTTGAGAAGTTCGTCGACCTGTCGGCGAAGTCGAGGTTCATCGGCCGCATCGCCTCGGGCAGCCACAATGAAGCGACAATCGCTAAGCTCGAAGGCTATGCGAAGACGAACATTGCGGCGACCGACCGGAAGCCGATCGACCAAGCCATCGACGTCATCCGCGTCCGCCTCGCGAACCAGCCGAGGATCAAGTCGGAGACAAAGTCTTGGCTAGCGGCGCACCCAGGATCGGCGAGGGCGCCGCGCGCAGACCTAACGCGGTTGATTACGCACGCAAATCCGCTATACGCCCGCGTTCGCGGGAGTTTCGGCTTCCGCAACCGTCCGAGACAGCTGCCGGGGCTTCGCCCCTTAATTTGCAGCCTAGACGGGGACAGGAATTATTCGGAGCGTCTGTCGGCGCTCCGTCGTGCGTTGCCCAATGGTTTTTTGCGCAACGCCATCGATCCAATGCCCCACGGACAATAGTTGCTCGAGGTTCGCCTCGGGCTTTTGTTGAAGCTCGTTCGGGAGGGATTCCGGACGAATTTTTGGAGTTGGCATGGATCGTTCGCAAAAAGCCGATCTGGTCGCCGAGCTGAAGCAGGTCTTCAACGAGACGAGCGTGGTGGTCATCACCCGCAATCTCGGTCTCTCCGTCGCGCAATCGACGGAGCTGCGCCTGAAGATGCGCGACGCAGGCGCCCAGTTCAAAGTTGCGAAGAACCGACTTGCCCTGATTGCGCTCGAGGACACGCGCTACAAGCCCATCGGCGACCTTCTTAAAGGCCCGACCGCGCTTGCGACGTCCGGAGACCCCGTCGCGGCGGCCAAGGTGGCCGTCGATTTCGCCAAGACGCACGACAAGCTCGAGATCGTCGGCGGAGCGATGGGTGACACGGTCCTCGACGTTGAGGGAATCAAGGCGCTTGCTGCGCTGCCCTCGCTCGACGAACTGCGCGCGACCATCGTGGGCCTTATCCAGGCACCCGCGAGCAAGATCGCCCGCACGATCAACGAGCCTGGCGCTCAGCTGGCCCGGGTCTTCGGCGCCTATGCGGCTCAAGCCGCTTAGGCGAACCTCTTTTTATCAACGCACGACAACAAGGGCCGACGGCCCACCAAGGAGTATTAAATGGCTGACATCACCAAGCTGGTCGACCAGCTTTCCGAACTGACCGTCCTCGAGGCTGCGGATCTCGCCAAGGCGCTCGAAGAGAAGTGGGGCGTTTCCGCCGCGGCTGCGGTCGCGGTTGCGGGCCCGGCCGCCGGTGCGGCCGACGCTCCGGCTGCCGAAGAGAAGACCGAGTTCGACGTGATCCTCACCGGCGACGGTGGCAAGAAGATCAACGTCATCAAGGAAGTCCGCGCGATCACCGGTCTTGGCCTCGGCGAGGCGAAGGCGCTGGTCGAGGGCGCTCCGAAGGCCGTCAAGGAAGGCGTCAACAAGGAAGAGGCCGAAAAGATCAAGAAGCAGATCGAGGATGCCGGCGGCACTGTTGAGCTGAAGTAACCGAGCAGCCCGAAAGGGCTGCGTAGAGCTACCCCGGCGTTCGCCGGGGAACAAAAAAGGAAGGGCGGCCCCGCCGGGGTCGCCCTTTTCTTATACGCGGGCCGCAAGAGTGATGAGCGCTGCCAATCCTCCGCCTTCGCGGTTCGCCAGTGCCAGCGTTCCGCCGTGTGCGTCGACGATGGCCTTGGCGATGCTAAGACCGAGGCCCGCGCCGCCTGTCTCGCGGTTTCGTGACGGCTCGGCGCGATAGAAGGCGCCGCTCACGCGCCCGAGCTCGTCGGGCGCAAGGCCGGGTCCGTGATCGAGCACGGCTATTGTGACGAAGTCAGCGGTCCCGGTGACCTCGATCTCCGCTGCGCCGGCATATTTGAGCGCATTGTCGACAAGGTTGCGGATCGCTCGCCGGATGAGGTTGGGCTGGAGGTGGATCGCGTGCGGAGCATCGGCGGAGAAATCCACCTTGCTTCCGAGATCGCGATATTCCTCGGCGATCGACCCGGCGATGGCGGAAAGGTCGACGCGCTCGAACTGCTCGCGCGAGCGGCCGACGCGGGCCAGCGTCAGTATGTCCTCAAGCGTTGCCGTCATCTCCTCGATGGTCGCGATCATTCGCTCGCGGTCTTCCTCGGGCTCGACGGATTCGGCGCGGATGCGCAGCGAGGCGAGCGGCGTTCGGAGGTCGTGGCCGATGGCGCCCAAAGTCCGGTCCTTTTCTTCGAGCAGGTCGACGACGCGGCGGTTCATGGAGTTGAACGCCTGGATTGCGTTGAGCAGGTCGGCCGGACCGCGCGGTTCCACCGTCACCGGCTCATTGCGGCCGCCGAACGCCTCGGCGGCCCGAGTCAGATCGCCCAGCGGACGCGCCAGCCTCAACGCGATGAAGACCGCGGCGGAGAGGACGAACAGGTAGAGAAGCAGCGTTGCCAGCGCGAGCTCGGGCGTGACGAGCGGCGGTTGCCCGGGGACGCCGAGGCGTGCGTTGAGCCAGCGCCCATCCGACAGCTGGATCGAGAAAAGCATCGACTGAGACGAACGGCGGCGACCGTCGGACCGCTGCTCCGGCGGGTGAGGATCGATAGCCGCGCGGACGTTGCGGGTTCTGACTCCGGAGGAGTTGAGCGCCTGCTTCAGCCTATCCTCGGTGTCGTCGCGGCGGTGCATGCTGTCCGATACGGATGTCTGTGCTCCGAGCTCGTAGTGCGAGCCGCGGCGCGATGCGTCGCTGAGGACAAGCGTTTTGAATTCGGGCGCCGCCTGGACGAAGTTCTCGGCGGTCGATGTGAAGCGGGTCACGGCGGGTGTGTCGATCTCGGCGCGGTTGAACTGCTGCCGCTCCGCAAGGACGAAGACGAAGCTCGCGAGTTGAGCGAGCAGCAGCGCGATTCCGATCAACACCGCCATCTGGCCGACGAGGCTCCTCGGGAGGAAGCGCTTCACAGCCGCCGCACGTCCGAAGAAAGCGTGTAGCCGCCACCCCAGACGGTCTTGATCAGCTTCGGGTCCTTTGGATCCGCCTCGAGCTTCTTGCGGAGGCGGCTGATGTGATTGTCGACGCTGCGCTCGAACGCACCGAGTTCGCGGTGCTGCGTCAGGTCGAGCAGCTGGTCGCGGGTGAGCACCCGCTTGGGGTGGGTGACGAAGGCGAGGAGGAGATTGTACTCGCCGGTCGAAAGGGCGGTCGCTTCTCCGTCCTTGTCGACCAGCTCGCGCTCGCCGGTGCGGAGCACCCAGTCGCCAAAGGCGTAGGCGTCGGCATCCGGAGGATTCACTCCCGAATCGGATGTCCGACGGAGCACCGCCTTGATCCGGGCCACGAGTTCGCGCGGACTGAAGGGCTTGGTTACGTAATCGTCGGCGCCGAGTTCGAGTCCCACGATCCGGTCAGTCTCCTCGGCCTTGGCGGTCAACAGGATTACCGGCACCTTACTAGTCGCGCGGATGAAGCCTGTCAGAGACAAGCCGTCCTCGCCCGGCATCATGATGTCGATGAGCGCAATGTCGACCGCGTGCGCGGCCAGGATTTCCCGCGCTGCCGAAGCATCCCGTGCCTTGGAGGCGCGATAGCCGTTCTTCGACAGATAAGTCGCGAGCGGATCGAGGATGTCGCGCTCGTCGTCGACGATGAGGACGTGCGGTTCGCCGGCCATGGCTTCCTCTAGCGAGAGTTTCTGGAATGCGAAAAGCTCCGGGGCCGCGAAGCCCCGGAGCCTTGATCTGCGTTCGCTTAGAACGCGTTGGCGACAAGAGCGCCGATGATGCCGCTGGCGAGTGCAACCAGCACTGCATCGTTACCCGACCGCACCCAGTGGTAGCCGTACGGCGCTGGCCGCAGGCGGTAGTAGGCGGGGTTCGAGATCACCATGTAATTGGACGCATATCTACGGTCGAACCGGTCACCACCATTCCAGCGATGATTCTGGAAGCGGTTCTGGGTCACGAAGCGGTTATTCTGGACGAACCTCCCCCTCTGGAAGTTGCGGTTCTGGACCTGCTCGTAGCGTCCGCGGTCGTTGTGACGGCCGAAATCCGCAGCGGCTGCAGGGGTGGCGGCAAGGCCCGTGATCGCGACCGAAGCGCCTGCAAGTGCGAGAACAATCTTTTTCATTTCCATCTCCATTCATTCAAACGCCGCCTTGGCGTTGATGTGGAAATGGGCCCCTTCTGTCGCACAATTATCTCGGGCGAGCGGGAAAATTGTCGCAAATTGTCGCGAAGCTAAGCGGTGAGGTCCGAGAGAAATTGGTCGATCGCAGTGGCCGCTTCGGACTCGTCGAGCATCGGCGCGTGGCCGATCCCAGGCACCGTCACCGACTTCATGTCCGGCACAGCTTCATGCATTTTCTCGAGCGTCGCGGCGCTCAGCAGGTCGCTGAATTCGCCGCGAACGACCAGGAGCGGATTTTGCCCCAGCGTTTTGAATATCGGCCACAGGTCCACTTTCGGCTTCGGCCCCTGCGTCTCGAAAGGCAAAGCGATGGCCATGTCATAGTCGAATACAATCTCTCCATCCCGCTCGCGGCAATTCCTACGCGCCATCGCGACCCAGTCGGCGTGGCTATAGCTCGGGAAGGCCGGTCCTTGGTTGGCGGCGATCGCGTGGGCAGCCTCATCCCAGCTCGCGAAGCGAATATCCTTCCCGACGTAGGATCGAATCCGCTCGAGCCCCGCATCGGCGAGTTCGGGTCCGACATCGTTGAGAATGGAGGCCGCGATGCGCTTCGGGGCCGTCGCGGCGATCGTCATTGTGACCAGGCCGCCGAGCGAGGTCCCGACGAAGACCGCCTCGGGCGCCGCCAATGCGTCGAGCAGTTCGAGTACGTCGCGCGCATAAGTCAGCGGATTGTACCGCGCCGGCAGAGGATCATAATCGCTCGCGCCGCGCCCGCGAAAGTCGAGCGCAATCACGCGCCACTGCGGCGAATACCGCTCGGCGAAAGTGGCAAAGTCGCGCGCGTTACGGGTCAACCCGTGAAGACAGAGCAACGGCGGCTTGTCCTTCGGTCCCGGATAATCGCGGTAATGCAGTCGAAGGCCGTCGGCGACGATCAGAAGACCATCCCGATACCGCCTATCTCCCTCCCCAGTGTCCATGCTCATTGTCCCCTGCTACAGGCTGAGCTGCCTCCGTCACAAGAAGGTCACCGCAATCCACTTCTTCCCGTTCGCGAAACTGCCGATTAGGGTGAGTCAGGATGCGCCAATATCTCGACCTCATGCAGCTGATCCTCGACCGCGGAGTCGAGCAGCAGGACCGCACCGGAACCGGCACCTTGTCGTGGTTCGGCGCGCAGATGCGCTTCGACCTCGCCGACGGATTCCCGCTGCTGACGACCAAGAAGCTGCACCTGCGCTCGATCATCGTCGAGCTGCTGTGGTTCCTTCGCGGCGACACCAACGTCCGCTGGCTCAACGAGCGCAAGGTCAGCATCTGGGACGAATGGGCGGACGAGAACGGCGACCTCGGCCCGGTCTACGGCAAGCAGTGGCGCGACTGGGAGACGGCGGACGGCCGCCACATCGACCAGATCGCAAACCTCGTCGAGCTGATCCGCCGCGATCCCTATTCGCGCCGCCAGATCGTCACCGCCTGGAACCCCGGCGAGATTTCGAAGATGGCGCTCGCGCCCTGCCATTGCCTGTTCCAGACGCAGGTCGCGGCGGGGCGGCTCAACCTGCAGCTCTACCAGCGCAGCGCCGACATCTTCCTCGGCGTGCCGTTCAACATCGCCTCCTATGCGCTGCTGACCCACATGCTGGCGCGCGAATGCGGGCTCGAGCCCGGCGTGTTCGTCTGGACCGGCGGCGACTGCCACCTCTATTCGAACCATCTCGAGCAGGCGCGGCTGCAGCTGACGCGCGAGCCGCGGCCGCTTCCGCGGCTGGTCATCAAGGACCGGGGGCAGGGGCTGTTCGACTATGAGCCCGAGGATTTCGTGTTCGAGAATTACGAGCCGCACCCGCACATCTCGGCGCCGGTCGCGGTCTGAGGCAGCCGATAATCCCGATGCGGCGATGGAGCCGTTCCGGCGACGCCGCGTTACGATTGCCCCGTCAGAAGGGAGAAGACAAGCATGTTCCAGAAGGTCACGACTGTGGTCTGATCGGGCACCGCGCTTGCGGTCGCCGCCTGCAACACCGTCCGCGGCGCCGCGCGGGACGTCAATTCGGTCGCGAACTGCACCGAGAACACGATGAACGGCAACAGCTGCCACTAAGTTCAGTAGACAGACAGCCGTTTCGGTGATTCATTGTCGTTCCGGACGTTAACGGAGGAGCGACAATGGTTCAGAAGCTGGTGGCGGTTGCGTTGGTGGGCGCGTGCCTGGCGATTGCGGCGTGCAACACGGTGCGCGGCGCGGCGGCGGACGTCGGCTCGGCCGCGAACTGCACCGAGAACGCGATGCACGGCGGCCGCTGCTAAGCCCCGGCTGCAACGTACGCAAAAAAAAACCCCGCCGGAGCGCTCCGGCGGGGTTTTTGTTTTGCCGCTCTCGCGACGGGAGCGGACTAGTTAGTCTTGCAGATAATCGCCGGCGTCGGCGTCGAGGCCGTGACCGCTCGGAACGACCTCGGCCAGCGGATCGTCGCCGATGCCGGCAGTGTCGTCACGCGGCGTGCGCGCAAGCTCGGCGGCACGAAGCTCCTCGGCCGAATCCGGCGCGATCAGCGCTTCCTGCATCCGGCGCTGAGCCGCACGAAGCGCCGTGTCGCGCGACGAGGCCGCAACGCGCAGGCGGTTCATGCCCGCGCCCGTGCCCGCCGGGATCAGGCGGCCGACGATGACGTTCTCCTTGAGGCCCTCGAGCGTGTCGACCTTGCCCTGGACCGCCGCCTCGGTGAGCACGCGCGTCGTCTCCTGGAACGACGCCGCCGAGATGAAGCTGCGGGTCTGCAGCGACGCCTTGGTGATGCCGAGCAGCACCGGCTTGCCCTCGGCCGGCTTCTGCTTCTTCTCGAGCTTGGCGTTGGTCTCGTCCATCTCCTCGCGATCGACCTGCTCGCCGGCGAGCAGCGTGGTGTCGCCGCCGTCGGTGATCTCGACCTTCTGCAGCATCTGGCGAACGATCACCTCGATGTGCTTGTCGTTGATCTTCACGCCCTGCAGTCGATAGACTTCCTGGATCTCGCTCACGAGATATTCGGCGAGCGCCTCGACGCCGAGCACTTCGAGGATGTCGTGCGGATCGGGTGAACCGCCGACGAGATTGTCGCCGCGCTTCACGAAGTCGCCTTCCTGGACCTCGATCATCTTCGACTTCGGCACCAGATACTCGACCGGCTCCGACCCGTCGTCGGGAACGATCGCGATCTTACGCTTGGCCTTGTAGTCGCGCATGAAGGTGACCTTGCCGGAGACCTTGGCGATGATCGCATTCTCCTTCGGCTTGCGCGCCTCGAACAGCTCGGCGACGCGCGGCAGACCGCCGGTGATGTCGCGCGTACGCGCGGCTTCCCGCGGCATGCGCGCCAGCACTTCGCCGGCCTCGACCTGCTGGCCGTCCTCGACCGCGACGATCGCGCCCGGCAGCGAGGCGGTAGACGCCCGCTTCCTTCGCCTTCTCGCCGGTCAGGGTCAGGCGCGGGTGAAGCGTCTCCTTCTTCGACTTGGCCGTGTCGTCGGTGACCACGCGCTGGGTGATGCCGGTCGATTCGTCGACCTGCTCGGTCATCGTCCGGTTCTCGATCAGGTCCTGGTACTTCACGGTACCGGCCTTCTCGGTGATCACCGGGCTGAACGACGGGTCCCACTCGGCGATGCGGTCGCCGCGGCTGACGATGTGGCCGCTCTCGCACAGCAGGTGCGCGCCGTAAGGCACGCGGTGCGTCGAAAGCTCGCGGCCGTCCATGTCGAGGATCGCGATCTCGCCCGAGCGCGACAGCGACAGGTGCCGGCCGCGCGGGTCGACGATCGTCGGCATGTCGCGAAACTCGATCGTGCCGTCGACCGGCGCTTCGAGGTTCGACTGCTCGTTGAGCTGCGCCGCGCCGCCGATGTGGAAGGTCCGCATCGTCAGCTGCGTGCCCGGCTCGCCGATCGACTGGGCGGCGATGACGCCGACCGCCTCGCCGATGTTGACCGGCGTGCCGCGGGCGAGGTCGCGCCCGTAGCACTTGGCGCAGACGCCCTGCTTGGACGCGCAGACCAGCGGCGAGCGGATCTTCACGCCCTGCAGGCCGATCTCCTCGATCTGGGCGACCATCGCCTCGTCGAGCAGCTCGCCCTCGGCGATGATCGACCTCGCCCGATCTTGGCATCGACGATGTCCTCGGCCGTGGTGCGGCCGAGCACGCGCTCGGCGAGCGAGGCGATGACCGCGCCGCCCTGGACGATCGCGCGCATCTCGAGCGCACGGTCGGTGCCGCAATCCTCCTCGATGATCACGGCGTCCTGCGACACGTCGACGAGACGGCGGGTCAGGTAACCCGAGTTCGCCGTCTTGAGCGCCGTGTCCGCGAGGCCCTTGCGGGCGCCGTGGGTCGAGTTGAAATATTCAAGGACGGTCAGGCCTTCCTTGAAGTTCGAGATGATCGGCGTTTCGATGATCTCGCCCGACGGCTTGGCCATCAGGCCGCGCATGCCGGCGAGCTGCTTGATCTGCGCCTGCGAACCGCGGGCGCCGGAGTGGGCCATCATGTAGATCGAGTTCAGGTCGCGCCTGGCGCCCGTCCGGACGCTTCGGCGTCGCCGAAATCTCCTTCATCATCGCGCTTGCGACCTGGTCGCCGCAACGCGACCAGGCGTCGATCACCTTGTTGTACTTTTCCTGCTGGGTGATCAGGCCGTCCTGATACTGCTGCTCGTAATCCTTCACGAGCGCGCGGGTCTCCTCGACCAGCTTCTCCTTCGCCTGCCGGGATGACCATGTCGTCCTTGCCGAACGAAATGCCGGCCGCGAACGCGTGGCGGAAGCCGAGCTGCATGATCGCGTCGGCGAACAGCACCGTCTCCTTCTGGCCGGTGTGGCGATAGACGATGTCGATGACGTCGCCGATCTCCTTCTTGGTCAGGACGCGGTTGACGGTCTCGAACGGCACCTTGTGGCTCTTCGGCAGCGTCTCGCCGAGCAGCATGCGGCCCGGCGGTCGTCTCGAACCGCTTCATGTAGGTGTTGCCCTGCTCGTCGGTCTGCGGGACGCGGCTGATGATCTTCGAGTGAAGCGTGACCGCGCCGGCGGCGAGCGCCTGGTGGACCTCGGCCATGTCGCTGAGCATCATGCCCTGGCCCGGCTCATCCTCCTTCTCGAGGCTGAGGTAATAGAGGCCGAGCACCATGTCCTGCGACGGAACGATGATCGGCTTGCCGTTGGCGGGCGAGAGGATGTTGTTGGTCGACATCATCAGCACGCGCGCTTCCAGCTGGGCCTCGAGGCTCAGCGGGACGTGCACGGCCATCTGGTCGCCGTCGAAGTCGGCGTTGAACGCGGCGCAGACCAGCGGGTGAAGCTGGATCGCCTTGCCCTCGATCAGCACCGGCTCGAACGCCTGGATGCCGAGGCGGTGGAGCGTCGGCGCGCGGTTCAGGAGCACCGGATGCTCGCGGATCACCTCGTCGAGGATGTCCCAGACTTCCTTGCGCTCCTTCTCGACCCACTTCTTCGCCTGCTTGAGGGTCATCGAGAGACCCTTGGCGTCGAGGCGCGAGTAGATGAACGGCTTGAACAGCTCGAGCGCCATCTTCTTCGGCAGGCCGCACTGGTGGAGCTTGAGCTCCGGACCGGTGACGATGACCGAACGGCCCGAATAGTCGACGCGCTTGCCGAGCAGGTTCTGGCGGAAGCGGCCCTGCTTGCCCTTGAGCATGTCGGACAGCGACTTCAGCGGACGCTTGTTGGCGCCGGTGATCGTGCGGCCGCGGCGGCCGTTGTCGAACAGAGCGTCGACCGCTTCCTGAAGCATGCGCTTTTCGTTGCGGACGATGATGTCCGGCGCGCGCAGCTCCATCAGCCGCTTCAGGCGGTTGTTGCGGTTGATCACGCGGCGATAGAGGTCGTTGAGGTCCGACGTCGCGAAGCGGCCGCCGTCGAGCGGCACCAGCGGGCGAAGCTCGGGCGGAATGACCGGAACGACTTCGAGGATCATCCACTCCGGCCGGTTGCCGGACTCGAGGAAGCTCTCGACGACCTTCAGGCGCTTGATGATCTTCTTGGGCTTCAGCTCGGACTTGGTCTCGGCGAGCTCCTCGAGCAGCGCTTCCTTCTCGCCCTCGAGGTCGAGGTCGATCAGCATCTGCTTGACCGCCTCGGCGCCGATCCCGGCGGAGAAGGCGTCCTCGCCATATTCGTCCTGCGCCGACGAGCAGCTCGTCCTCGGTCAGGAGCTGGTACTTCTCGAGCGCGGTCAGGCCCGGCTCGATCACGACATAGCTCTCGAAATAGAGGATGCGCTCGAGCTGCTTCAGCTGCATGTCGAGCAGCAGGCCGATGCGGCTCGGCAGCGACTTCAGGAACCAGATGTGCGCGACCGGCGCGGCGAGCTCGATATGGCCCATGCGCTCGCGGCGGACCTTCGAGACGGTGACCTCGACGCCGCACTTTTCGCAGACGATGCCCTTGTACTTCATGCGCTTGTACTTGCCGCACAGGCATTCGTAGTCCTTGATCGGGCCGAAGATGCGCGCGCAGAACAGGCCGTCACGCTCGGGCTTGAACGTGCGGTAGTTGATCGTCTCCGGCTTCTTGATCTCGCCGAAGGACCAGCTGCGGATCTTGTCGGGCGACGCGATGCCGATGCTGGATCTCGTCGAAGGTCTCCGGCTTGGCGATCGGGTTCGCGAAGTTCGTCAGTTCGTTCATTTCTTAGCTCCTGACCCCTCCCGCGCAGCGGGAGGGGTTGGGTTGTTCCTGTGATTATTCGGCGGCGAGGGCGGTCGGCTCGTCGTCCTCGGTCCTCGACGCTGTCGAGCTCGACGTTGAGGCCGAGCGAGCGCATTTCCTTGACGAGCACGTTGAAGCTCTCCGGAATGCCGGCCTCGAACGTGTCGTCGCCCTTGACGATCGCCTCGTAGACCTTGGTGCGGCCGATCACGTCGTCCGACTTCACCGTCAGCATTTCCTGAAGCGTGTAGGCGGCGCCGTAAGCCTGCAGCGCCCACACCTCCATTTCGCCGAAGCGCTGTCCGCCGAACTGCGCCTTGCCGCCCAGCGGCTGCTGGGTGACGAGGCTGTACGGGCCGATCGAACGCGCGTGGATCTTGTCGTCCACGAGGTGGTGGAGCTTCAGCATGTAGATGTAGCCCACGGTCACCTTGCGATCGAACGGATCGCCGGTGCGGCCGTCGAACAGGGTGACCTGGCCCGACGTGTCGAGCCCCGCCTTCTCCAGCATCGCGCTGACGTCCGGCTCGCGGGCGCCGTCGAACACCGGAGTGCCCATCGGAACGCCGGCGGTGAGGTTGGAGGCAAGCTCCATCACCGCATCGTCGTCGCGGGCGTCGATGTCCTTGGCGTAGCTGTCGCCGTAGACGTCCTTGAGCTTGGCGCGGATCGCCTTGACGTCCTTGCCGGCGACGTCCTTGCCGCGCTCGTGGATGCCCTCGAGCATCTCCTGGATCTGCCGGCCGAGGCCGCGCGAGGCCCAGCCGAGGTGCGTCTCGAAGATCTGCCCGACGTTCATGCGCGACGGCACGCCGAGCGGGTTGAGCACGATGTCGACCTGCGTCCCGTCCTCGAGGAACGGCATGTCCTCGATCGGCAGGATGCGGCTGATGACGCCCTTGTTGCCGTGACGGCCGGCCATCTTGTCGCCCGGCTGAAGCTTGCGCTTCACCGCGACGAACACCTTGACCATCTTGAGCACGCCCGGCGGCAGCTCGTCGCCGCGCTCGAGCTTCTCGACGCGGTCCTCGAAGCGGCCGGTTGATGACGTTCGACGGCCTCGTCATACTGCGCCTTCAGCGCCTCGATGTCGGCCTGGCGCTTGTCGTCCTTGACGGCGATCTTCCACCAGTCGTGGCGCTCGGCGCTCTCGAGCGTCGCCTCGTCGAGGGTCGAGCCCTTCTTGATGCCCTTCGGAGCCGCGGTCGCGACCTGGCCGAGCAGCATTTCCTTGCAGGCGCGAGAAGGTCGCGCGGTTGAGGATCGCGCGCTCGTCGTCGGCGTCCTTCTTCAGCCGCTCCTTCTCCTCGGTCTGGATCGCCCGCGTACGGTCATCGATGTCGATGCCGTGGCGGTTGAACACGCGGACCTCGACGACCGTGCCGGACACGCCCGGCGGCAGCCGAAGCGAGGTGTCGCGCACGTCGGACGCCTTCTCGCCGAAGATGGCGCGGAGGAGCTTCTCTTCCGGCGTCATCGGGCTTTCGCCCTTCGGCGTGATCTTGCCGACCAGGATGTCGCCCGGCTCGACCTCGGCGCCGATGTAGACGATGCCCGCCTCGTCGAGGTTGCGCAGCGCTTCCTCGCCGACGTTCGGGATGTCGCGGGTGATGTCCTCCGGCCCGAGCTTGGTGTCGCGGGCCATGACCTCGAACTCTTCGATGTGGATCGAGGTGAAGACGTCGTCCTTCACGATCCGCTCGGAGATCAGGATCGAGTCCTCATAATTGTACCCGTTCCACGGCATGAACGCGACGAGCACGTTCCGGCCGAGCGCGAGCTCGCCATATTCGGTCGACGGACCGTCGGCGATGATCTCGCCGGCCTCGACCGTGTCACCGACCTTCACCAGCGGGCGCTGGTTGATGCAGGTGTTCTGGTTCGAGCGCTGGAACTTCATCAGCGTGTAGATGTCGACGCCGGATTCGCCCGGCTTCGAGCTCGCCGGTGACGCGAACGACGATACGCGCCGCGTCGACCTGGTCGACGATGCCCGAGCGGCGGGCGGCGATCGCCGCGCCGGAATCGCGCGCGACGGTCTCTTCCATGCCGGTGCCGACGAGCGGCGCCTCGGCCTGGATCAGCGGCACCGCCTGGCGCTGCATGTTCGAGCCCATCAGCGCGCGGTTGGCGTCGTCGTTCTCGAGGAACGGAATGAGCGAGGCGGCGACCGACACGAGCTGCTTGGGCGACACGTCCATCAGCGTGATCTGGTCGCGCGGAGCGATCAGG